>BOKF01000016.1 GCA_016860845.1 Chloroflexota bacterium | reverse complement strand
CAAGTTACACGCCGGCGCAGGACATGTCTCAATAAACTGAATCTTGGTTATAATTTCGTTAGGCATGGTATTTTCTCCTTCCCACTTGGCTGGTGGTTGGAGAAACATACCATGCCTTTGTCTTTTTAGTTATTTTGTCAGCAACATTGCGCTGTAATATTAAGCGGCAAATTTTTTTGCATAACACAAAAAGGGGTACAGCTTCATCTGTACCCCATAGTTGGACATATCTCTGGCTTGCTCTCGTTCCCTAACCGGGGTTAGGGAACGAGAGCGCCGGTTAACAATGAACCCTCTTGGTATTATCCTCGCGCTAACTCCTCATACACCTTCCAGCGGTTGGCCACATCCTCGCGCATGTGCTCCAGCAAATCGTTGGCCCGCTGCGGATCGGCCTGGCGCAGCACCCGGAAGCGATTCTGTTTGTACATGAAGTCGGCAATATCCTGGTCAGGCGCTTTAGAGTCGAGATGCAGGGCCGGTTTGCCTTCCGCCAAATCAGCCGGATTGAAGCGGTAAAGCGGCCAGAACCCGCCATGAACCGCGTCTTTGTGCAGCTCGTTGGCCGTGGTCATGTTGATGCCGTGCGCAATACAGTGGCTGTAGGCAATAATGATGGAGGGACCGTTATAAGCTTCGGCTTCCTGGAAGGCTTTGACCGTCTGGGTCATGTTGGCTCCCATGGCTACCTGGGCGACATAGACGTTGCCATACATCATCATCATCAAGCCTATATCTTTTTTGGGCGCTGCTTTGCCGGCGGCGGCGAATTTGGCGACCGCTCCGCGCGGCGTGGCTTTGGACATCTGCCCGCCGGTGTTGGAGTAGACCCCTGTATCCAGCAGCAGTACATTGACATTGCGCCCGGAGGCCATCACGTGGTCCAGGCCGCCATAACCAATGTCATAACCCCAACCATCCCCGCCGATGATCCAGACCGATTTCTTGACCAGGTAATCGGCGATGGGCAGGAGCCGCTGAGCCGCGTCGCTTTTATCCTCGCCCAAAATTTCCTTGAGGTGTTGGACCCGCACCCGCTGGGCCTCGATTTCCTCCTGCGTCTCCATCGTCGAGTTCTTGATGGCTTCAAACAGGGGCGCATGGCCGTCGGCCTGCTCGATCAATTTGTCCACCAGTTCGCGGGCAAATTCGCTCATCTTGTCGGCGGTCAGGCGCATGCCCATGCCAAATTCGGCGGCGTCCTCAAACAGAGAGTTCGACCAGGCCGGGCCGCGCCCATCGGGACGGGTGGTGTAGGGGGTGGTGGGCAGGTTGCCGCCATAAATCGAGGAACAGCCGGTGGCGTTGGCAATGACCGCCCGGTCGCCGTAAAGCTGGGTCAGTAATTTGATGTACGGTGTTTCGCCGCAGCCGGAGCAGGCCCCGGAGAATTCAAACATGGGCGGCAGCAACTGTGACCCTTTGACGGTGAAGCGGTTGAACAGACTGGGGTCGGTATCAGGAATGGAGAGGAAGTAATCAAAACCGGCCGCTTCTTGCTGGCGCAACGCTTCATCCAGCGGAACCATGTTGATGGCCTTCTTCTCGGTTTTGTTGCCCTTGGCGTCTTTGGCAAAGGCCGGGCAGATGTTGACACAAATGCCACAGCCGGTGCAGTCCTCCGGCGCTACCTGGACCGTGTACATCATCTCTTTGAAATCTTTGCCGGTTGCAGCGATAGATTTGAAGCCTTCGGGCGAGCTGCCGTTAGTGTATTTGGCTTCGTAGACTTTGGTGCGAATGGTGGCGTGCGGGCAAACAAAGGCGCACTGGTTACACTGAATACAGACATTCGGCTCCCAGACCGGAATCTCGGTGGCAATGCTTCGCTTTTCATATTTGGTCGTGCCGGTCGGGAAGGTTCCGTCAACCGGCATGAGCGAAACCGGTAGCTGGTCGCCACAGCCGGCCATAAGGGGCGCGGTCACGTTACGCACAAATTCGGGCATGCCGGCGCTGACAGCCTGGCGCATCCGGCGCGAACTGGTGGCTTTTTTCGGCACATTGACCCGTTGGATGCGTTCCTTGGCCAGTTGGGCCGCGCGAATATTCATATTGACGACCATCTGGCCTTTGATACCATAGGTATCTTCCACTGCCAGCCGGATGAAATCCATGGCCTTTTCTTCGGGCAGTACGCCGGAAATGAGGAAAAAGGCGGT
The DNA here is from genome assembly GCA_016860845.1 of Chloroflexota bacterium. The sequence continues at coordinate 168,136 of BOKF01000016.1, read as the reverse complement.
TTGCATGATGATATTGATCCGGCCGCCCAGGCCGATAGACTTGGCCAGTTTGATCCCGTCAATCACATAGAACTTGAGTTTTTTGCCAATGATCTGCTGCTGCACTTCGTGCGGCAGGTGATCCCACACTTCATCGGCGGGATAGGGGCTGTTGAGCAGGAATGTGCCGCCCTCGACGACCTGATCCAGCATGGGATAACGATCAATAAAGCTGAAGTTGTGGCAGGCCACAAAATTAGCCTTGTTGATGAGATAGGAACCGCGCAGCGGCGTTGAGCCAAAACGCAGGTGAGAGATGGTCATAGCCCCTGATTTTTTGGAGTCGTAGACAAAGTAACCCTGGGTGTAATTATCGGTGGCCTTGCCGATGATCTTGATTGAATTTTTATTGGCTCCAACGGTGCCATCCGCCCCCAGGCCATAGAACATAGCCTGGTGAACTCCGTCAGGCAGGCTGGAGAAATTATCGTCCCAGGGCAGGCTGGTGTGGGTGATGTCGTCCAAGATGCCAACGGTAAAGTGATTTTTGGGGGTCTCGGCTTTGAGATTATCCAGCACTGCTTTGGCCATTCCGGCGTTGAACTCTTTGGAGCCGAGACCATAGCGACCCCCGAAAACTTTGGGCATAACCATCAGCCTGCCGTCGGCCATCGCCTCGCCCAGAGCAGTCAGCACGTCCATGTAGAGCGGTTCGCCCAGAGCGCCGGGTTCCTTGGTCCGGTCCAACACGCCGATGACTCTGACCGATGAGGGTAGTGCTTTGACGAAAGCATCGGCGGCAAAAGGATGGTACAGGCGGACTTTAACCAGCCCGACCTTTTCACCGCGGGCGGCCAGGTACTCGACCACCTCGTGCATGGTTTCGGCCCCGGAGCCCATCACCACAACCACCCGCTCCGCATCCGGTGCGCCGACGTAGTCAAACAGGCGGTATTGGCGGCCGACTAACTCGGCAAAGCGGTCCATCGTCTGCTGGACGATAGCCGGGGTTTGCTGGTAGTAAACATTGACTGTTTCCCGGCCCTGGAAGTAGACATCGGGGTTTTGGGCCGTACCGCGCATAACGGGCCGGTCGGGTGAGAGGCCGCGGCGGCGATGGGCCAGCACAGCCCGGTCGTCAATCATGGCCCGCATGTCAGCAAAGCTCAGTTCCTCGACTTTTTGGATTTCGTGCGAGGTGCGGAACCCATCGAAGAAATGAATAAACGGCACGCGGGACTCCAGAGTGGCGGCCTGGGCAATGAGGGCAAAGTCCATTACTTCCTGGACGCTGCCGGAACAAAGCATGGCAAAACCGGTGGAGCGGGCGGCATTGATGTCGGAGTGGTCGCCAAAGATGGAGAGAGCCTGCGCTGCCAGGGAACGGGCGGCCACGTGAAACACGGTGGGGGTCAGTTCGCCGGCAATTTTGTACATATTGGGGATCATCAACAACAGACCCTGCGAGGCAGTGAAAGTGGTAGTCAACGCGCCGGTGGTCAATGCGCCATGCACCGCTCCGGCTGCGCCTCCTTCTGACTGCATCTCGACCACGGTAGGCACGGTTCCCCAGATGTTTTTCTCCTCTGCCGCCGATTTCTCATCGGCCAGTTCACCCATAGCTGAAGACGGGGTGATGGGATAGATAGCAATAACCTCGTTGACCGCGTGGGCAACGTGGGCGGCGGCAGTATTGCCGTCAATGGTTACTATTCGACGAGCTGAATTTAGCTCACTCATATAAAATGATCCTCCTTATAAGTGATACGTGGTGCATGCTGCGTATACCGTAACCCTTTTACGATCTACGCACCAGGCACCACGTTGTACCGATTACTCCCAATTTCAAATCTAAACGAAAGTATAGCATCCCCCTCTACCCCAAAATAGTGAATTTCGTCTCAAATTTGTGGATGAATGTCACTTATCCTAAAAGGAAGATATAAGGTAAGATAGTACGAAAGCAAACGTTTTTTGGACGTGATGCGTCATGCGTAATGCGTAGAATTAGTTCAGAATATGCCTTACGCATCACGCATCACGCATTATTCTTAGGAGGCGACGATGAGCAGTTTAGGCACAACTTACATGGGTGTTCCTCTCAAGAACCCAATTGTGGTGGCAGCCAGCACCATCTCTCACCGCGTAGACCGGGTGCGCATGGCCGAAGAGGTGGGCGCTGGCGCCCTGGTGATTAGCTCCTTATTTGAGGAGCAGATTCATATGGAACAACAGCATTTTATGGAACAATTGGCGGTGGGCAGCGAGAGTTTTCCTGAGGCGCTCTCTTATTTTCCCAGCATTGCTCATGGTGAAGCCAGCGAGCATTTGATGTGGATTGAAAAAACCCGCAAGGCAGTGCGGATGCCCCTCTTTGCCAGCCTAAATGCCGTTTCGCCCGGCGCCTGGGTCCATTATGCCCGGCAGTTGGAAGCAACAGGTGTGGATGGATTGGAGTTAAATGTTTATGCCGTAGCCACCGACCCTGACAAGTCCGGCCTTGAGATTGAAAAAGAGTTATACGAGATTGTCGAGAGTGTCAAAACTGAGGTCAAAATTCCCGTAGCGGTCAAATTAAGCCCGTTTTATACTTCTGTGGTTAACGTGGCCACCGAATTGGACAAACGCCAGGTAAATGGCCTGGTGCTATTCAATCGCTTCCTCCAACCAACCATCGAGGTTGAGACCGAGTCGCTACATAACGAGATGGTTTACAGTTCAGCGCAGGAATTGCGGGTGCCGCTGCGCTGGATTGCCTTGCTCTATGGCCGGGTTCAGGCGGACCTGGCGATTACGACGGGCGTCCATTCCGGCCAGGATGCCATTCGTGCTTTACTGGCGGGAGCTACAGTGGTACAAGTCGCCTCGTCCGTCCTTAAAAACGGCATCCCCTTCATCTCGACCATCTTGCGTGATATCGAGGGCTGGATGGCCGAAAAAGGCTACAGCACCCTGGGTGATTTTCGAGGCAGAGTCAGCCAGAAAAACTGCGACGACCCCTTCGTCTTCGAGCGAGCACAATACGTGCGGCTGCTACTGAGCCAGTGAGAAGTTTGGAAGGTTGAAAGAGCGGATACTTGGAAAGCTGATAGCCGGGGGGTAATGTGAGGATTTTCTAAAACGCGGAGATTACGAATGGACTCAGGCTGTACTGTGTCCAAAATCTGGAGCAATTAGGCCCAAACGCCGGGGTCGCATCTGGTTCAGCCGAGAAAGGGCCGGGCCGGGATCGACTCCGGTTTTTTATTTAAGTTAAACTCGAACAAGAACCTGGCCCTTGACAATCCAGCCCTGGCTCACCCCCTCCCCTACCGGAACAAAGCCCTTTGCGGATATTGCTTGCCGCTTCTTTTTTAACAAACACAATAACAACAGAAGAGTAACGCAACATAAACAGAACTAGGGGTTGTTTCAATATAGTATAGTATAGAGGGAAATCCCAGCAGGTTAAAGATCATTTATATCTTGGCCAATTTCCAGCCGTTTATCCAGTGCCGCAGCGGATGGGGCCAGACCGAAGGCATTGTGGAAATTGCTGGTTTTATTTTGTTCTTCCTGGGAAAGGAGACTGACGATGAACCATCTCGACACAGTAGAAATTTTGTTGGTGGAGGATAACCCTCACGACGCCGAACTGACCGTCCGGGCGCTCAAGAAACGCAACCTGGCCAACCATCTCTTTGCCGTAGAAGACGGCGCGGAAGCTCTCGATTTCATCTTCGGCCGGGGCCAGTACGCCCAGCGGCAGGGGGCTGATCAGCCCAAGGTGGTCCTGCTCGATTTGAAGCTGCCCAAGCTGAACGGCCTCGAAGTGCTCCAGGCGCTCAAAGCCGACACACGTACCCAGCGCATCCCGGTGGTCATCGTGACTTCTTCACACGAAGACCCGGACATCCAGGCCGCGTACACTCTGGGAGCCAACAGCTACGTGGTCAAGCCGGTAGAATTCGATGCCTTTACCGAAGCCATGAGCCAGATTGGCTTCTATTGGCTGCTGGTGAATCAGGCCCCGAACTAGAAGAGAATCTTCAGCAGTCCCTTTGCGTCTGAGGTTTCAGATTTAAGGAAGGGGATGGACATGGGTTTTCGAAGAGTCGCTGAAGGAGCCTGATATGAGCGCGCTATCCTTACCGACAGTGGTCATGGCCAGCATCTCGTTTTATGTTGGCCTCTACCACCTCTTAATCTACCTCCGGCGGAGGCAGCATCGCGAGGATCTGACTTTTGGGCTCATGTGTCTGGCCACAAGTCTGTACGAGGTATGCTGTGCCGGGCTGTACAGCGCGACCTCTGTGGCCGAGGGCGTCCAGTGGCAGCGCATGCAGTTCATCGCGTTGGCGTTCTTTACGACTGCCTTTCTGTGGTTTGTAGCTGATTACACCAGCCAGAAGCCCCAAAGAGCGATCTATGCTTTTTCAGCATTTTTCCTGCTGGCTGTTCTCATCCAGATAGTGGACCGAAGCAGTTTGACCTGGCTGGTAGATCGCCCCTCCATCAAAGAGATTCTGCTTCCTTTTGGCCTCGAGATCACCTATTACGAGGTGACGATGGGACCGTTTACCACGTTTCAGGGTCTCATGGGGCTGGTAGCCGCCACCTATATTGTCTGGAACGGCGTACGCTTCTACCGGCGCGGGTCCAGGCGAGAAGCAGCCCCGCTGCTCCTGGCGCTGGGCTTTATGTATGCCGCTTCCGTCAACGATACGGCTGTAAGTAATGGCCTGTATCAATTTATCTACGCTATCGAGTATGTCTACCTGGCGATGATCCTCCTGATGGCCTATTCCCTCTCAAATACGGTTGTGGAAGCCGCCATGGCCGAGGAAGCCCTGCGCGAATCAGAAATATTCCTGGAAACCATCATCGAGTATAGTCCCCACGCGATGTGGGTTTCTGACGATAAAGGCACGCTGATGCGGATGAACCAAGCTTGCCGGGATCTACTTCACGTCACCGACGAAGACTTGGTCGGGAAGTACAACATTCTTGCGGACAACATCGTTGAGGAGCAAGGGGCGATGCCGCTGGTGAAACGGGTCTTTGAACACGGCGAGAGAGTCCGGTTCACCCTCCACTATGACAGTTCACAGCTTCGGTCTCTGCGGCTTAGAGAAACCGCACAGGCAATTTTGGAGGTGACAATCTCGCCGATCCTGGATACCCAGAAAAGAGTGATCCACGCGATTATTCAGCATCTGGACATCACCGAGCTCAAGCAGGCTGAAGAGGCCCTGCAAGAAAGCGAAGAAAAGTTCCGTTCCCTCGTAGAAAACGCCCTGGCCGGTGTTTTTGCGGTGGATGAGGCTTATCACTTCATCTATGCCAATGATGAACTCTGCCGCTTATTAGGTTATTCAAGAGAAGAGTTGCTCGGACGAGACTTCCGCGAGGTTCTGTCGGAACCTAGTCGAGCCATCGTCACGGACCGGTATATCCGCCGCCAACGGGGAGAACAAGTTCCCCCCCGCTACGAATTAGAGGTAATGCGGCGCGATAACGAAGTGCGCTATGCTGAAATGAGCGTGGCTGTCGTGAAAGACGCTACAGGAAGACCGCGCAGCATGGGGCAATTGGTTGACATCACCGAGCGCAGGCGAGCCGAGCGGATCATCCAGCTACGCCTGAGATTGATGGAGTTTGCTGCCACCCACTCGCTAGAAGAACTGCTCCAGAAAACGCTCGATGAAGTTGGCGAGTTGACCAACAGCCCGATCGGTTTCTATCACTTTGTCGAAGCCGATCAAAAGACCCTCTCCTTACAGGCGTGGTCAACCAGAACAGTTGCCGAGTTCTGCCAGGCAGAAGGGCAAGGGCTGCATTATCCCATTGACCAGGCCGGGGTCTGGGTAGATTGTGTTCGTGAACGACGCGCCGTCATTCACAACGACTATCAATCGCTGCCGCATCGCAAAGGGCTGCCAGAAGGCCATGCTCCGGTGATGCGTGAGTTGGTTGTGCCGATTCTGAGAGACGAGCGGATCGTGGCTATTCTCGGCGTTGGCAACAAACCCCAGAATTACACCGATGCCGATGCTGAGGTTGCTGCGTATGTAGCCGATCTTGCCTGGGAAATCACCGAGCGCAAGCGGGCCGAGGAAGCCTTACACCTGACCCGCTTTACGGTAGAACACGTGGCCGATGCCGTCTATTGGATTGACCCGCAGGCCCGAATTGTGGATGTCAATGAGGCGGCCTGCCGAATACTGGGCTATACTCGCGAGGAATTGACCCGAATGTCGCTGTCAGATATCGATCCAGACTTTGCAATCGCTCAATGGCCCAAGACCTGGAAATATCTCAAAGAAATGGGCAAACTGACGCGTGAATCGAAGCACCGCACCCAAGATGGCCAAATCATCCCGGTGGAAATCGTGGCTAACTTCATCGAATTTGGCGGCCGCGAACTGGACTGTGCTGTTGTCCGCGATATTACCGAGCGTAAGCGGGCTGAGGCGCTGTTACGAGAGAGCGAGGCCCGCTGGCGTTCCCTGGTAGAAAGTGCGCCGGCCGTGATTATGACGGTGGATGCGGACGGCCGGGTCCTGACGGCAAATCGTTCCGTTTCCGGTAAGGACATCGCGCAGATCATCGGCACGTCAATGTACAGCTATCTGCATCCCAAGTATCAAGCACAGGTCCGTGAGGCAGTAGAGGCCGTATTTCGGACCGGTGCCCCGCAAAACTATGAGATTCACGAATATGTACCGTCCGGCGGCGAGTACTGGTTCGAAACCCATTTGGCCGCCATTCGACCCGCCGGCGAGGTCGAGGCTGTGATCTTGATCTCCATTGACGTCACCGAGCGTAAGCGAGCGGAAGAGCAAATTCGCCGGCTGAACGTCGAATTGGAACTACGAGTCTCCGAGCGTACTGAGGAACTGCAAACCGCCAACAAGGAACTTGAGTCGTTCGCCTACTCTGTTTCGCACGACCTGCGAGCGCCCCTGCGGGCTATTGACGGCTATACCCGTATCCTCATCGAAGACTACGAGCCGGTTTTGGATGCCGAAGGCCAGCGGGTCTGCACCGTCATTCGTGATAATACTCAACGGATGGGCCAGTTGATTGACGATCTGCTGGCTTTCTCCCGTCTCGGCCGCACTCAACTTCGCTCTACTGCGATTGATATGACCACCCTGGTCAAGGGGGTGTTCGAGGAATTGATGACACCGGAAGGGCGATCGCAAGTTGATTTCCGTCTGGCCCCTTTACCCCTCGCAGTGGGCGACCCGACGCTAATCCGGCAGGTGTGGATCAACCTGCTTTCCAACGCCCTCAAATTCTCTGCTAAACAAGAATGGGCGGTGATCGAGGTCAGGGGTAGACAGGAGGCGGGGGAAAACGTCTATTCGGTGCATGATAATGGGGTAGGCTTTGATACACGCTACATTGACAAATTGTTCGGTGTCTTCCAGCGGCTGCACAGCGAACGAGAATTCAACGGCACCGGCGTCGGCCTGGCCATTGTTCAACGAGTAATCCATCGCCATGGCGGGCGGGTCTGGGCAGAGGGGGCAGTGGACAAAGGTGCTACGTTCTACTTTACGCTGCCGGCCAGCCTGGCGGCAGACACGGTGATTGGAGCGCCACAGCCATAGTTGATCCCGTGCCCAATGAAAGACAAGGAGACCCCTATGCTTCAACACCTGCGGCAACTCACCACCCCACCCGTCTTTGCTGATGAGGCTAAGACCCGCGCGGCGACTCTGCTCAACACCATCTTGTGGGCTATACTGGTCGCAGCGATATTTATGATTTTCTTAGCCCCCTTTATCTTACGGATGGCTGTGGTCTTGGAGATAATTGCGGTCGGGTGGGTTATATTAGGGTTGAGCATGCTTTACCTGCTGCGGCGTGGCGCCGTGCAGCTCGTCAGCGGGTTGTTCTCAGCCTTGGCGTGGGTGTTGGTACTGATATTGGTGGTCTTTTCCGGCGGTATCCGTACGGCGGCGTTTAGCAGTTTTATGACCGTCATTATCATCGCCGGGATATTACTGGGCGTGCGGGCAGGCTTTGTGTTGGCTGGGCTAAGCGCATTAGCTGGGCTGGGCTTGATATACGCTGAGATGCACAACCGGCTGCCCACGCCACTCGTTGAAAATACGCCAGCTTTCGTGTGGGTGTTCTTGATGATCAATTTTGGAGTGGTCATCGTGGTGCTTTATCTGGCTCTGCGCAGTATTCAAGAGGCGCTGCAGCAGTCTCAGTACGCCGAGCGGGCGCTGGTCAACGCCCAACTGCAGGCCCACCTCGGGAGCTGGGAATGGGAAATCCAGACCGGCAAGTACCACTGGTCAGATGAGCAGTTCCACATCTTTGGCTATCTGCCCGGCACGGTGAAGCCCACCTATAGCCTCTTCGCTGCGTCGCTGCATCCGGCGGATAGGGAACGAGTGCTGGCCCAGATCGGTGAGACGGCGAAGACCGGCCTCCCTTTTGAAACCGAATATCGCATTGTCCGGCCTGACGGCAGCATTAGCACGGTAGCGGCGAGAGCCGAACTCCAGCGTAATGGTCAGGATCGTCCCCAGCGAGTCGTCGGCACGGTTTTAGACATCACCGCGCGCAAGCAGGCGGAAGAGGCCTTGCGTGAGAGCGAGGAGCGGTATCGCCAACTGTTCGAATTGGAGTCAGATACGATCCTTCTGATTGATAATGAGACCGGTCGTATTCTGGAAGCTAATAGTGCTGCCTCAGAGCTGTACGGCTACAGCCGCGAAGAGCTGCTCACCAAAAAGAATACTGACTTATCAGCAGAACCGGAAGATACCCAGCGAGTGACTCAAACGACAGCGCCGACCCCCGACCAGGTCGTAACCGTTCCATTGCGTTTACATCGCAAGAAGGATGGGACCGTCTTTCCGGTAGAAATAACGGGGCGCTTCTTCATCAGGCAAGGACGGCCGGTTCATATTGCCGCCATCCGCGACATCACCGAGCGCAAGCAAGCCGAGCTCAAGTTGCAAGAGCGGAACCGATTTATTGACGCCATCCTGGAAAATGCGCCCATTGGATTCGCCGTAAATACAATTCGCGATGGCCAGGTCGTGTTTGGGAGTCGCAAGTTTGAAGAAATCTATGGCATCTCACGAGATAGTGTAAACGGGATAGATGAGTTCTTTGAAACGGCGTATCTCGATCCCGTGTTTCGCGAACAGATACGTGAGCGCATTATGACCGATATAGCCAGTGGAGACCCGGCGCAAATGCGTTGGGAAAACATTCCCCTTACGACCATCACCGGCGACCACAAAGTCGTCACGGCGACCAATATTCCTCTCTGGGAACAAGACCTGATGATTTCTACGGTGCAGGACGTTACCGCGCAGAACCGGGCCGAGGAGGAAATTCGCCGGTTGAACGAGGAACTCGAACAACGAGTCATCGAACGCACCGCCCAATTGGAAGCCGCCAACAAGGAACTGGAAGCCTTCTCCTATTCCGTCTCCCACGATTTGCGCGCCCCGTTGCGCGCTATTGACGGTTACACCCGCATCCTCGTCGAAGACTACCAGGCCGCTTTGGACGCCGAAGGTAAGCACGCCTGTGCCGTCATCCGCCACCAAACCAAGCGGATGGGCGAGTTGATTGACGACCTGCTGGCCTTCTCCCGCCTTGGCCGTGCCCAGATGCAGACCACTTCAATTGATATGGCGGCACTGGTCGCCTCGGTGTTCCAGGAATTGACTGCACCCCAGGATCGGGAGCGTCTCGACTTCCAGGTAACTGCCTTGCCTCCGGCAGCAGGCGATCCAGCTATGATTCGCCAAGTGTGGATCAACCTCCTTTCTAACGCTCTCAAATTCTCCGCGAACCGCGAACGAGCCGTAATCGCGGTAAATGGCAGATCCGAGGCGGCAGAAAATATTTATTGGGTGTCCGACAACGGCGCCGGCTTTGACATGCAGTACGCCGACAAGCTCTTTGGTGTCTTCCAGCGCCTGCACAGTGAACAAGAATTCGCCGGTACGGGTGTTGGCCTGGCTATCGTGCAACGAGTGATCCATCGTCACGGTGGCCGCGTCTGGGTCGAAGGTGCTGTGGATCAGGGTGCCACCTTTTCTTTCAGCCTCCCCCAGGAAAGGAACAGCCGATGACTCGGATCAATTTTGTAGACATCTTGCTGTTCAAAGACAAACAGGGTGAGGCCGAATTACCCTTGCCGGACCGCAGCAGCCTAATAACCCAACCTGGCCCTAACCGTACTATCAGGTGGGAGGAACAGTTATGAGCCAATTGGATAGTAAGCCGGCAAAGAGACTGATTCTCCCCGGCTATCAGATAGGACAACAAATCTACGAAAGCGCCAACTCGCTGGTCTATCGAGCGGTCCGCGAGCAAGACCAACAACCGGTCGTGCTCAAAGTTCTCAAACCCGATGCTCCCCAGCCAGCCAAACTGACCCGCTGCCAGCAGGAATATGAAATCACCCGCCGCCTTGACGCCGCCGGGGTGATCAAAGCTTATGGTCTCGAAGCCTATCACAATACCCTGGTGCTAATCCTGGAGGATTTCGGGGGGGTGTCCCTGGACTACTGGCTGGAGGAGTGGCAAAGCGCCGGAACCCCTGCTTTCCCCCTCGCCCAATTCTTCAGATTGGCCGGCCAGATTGTAGCCGGGTTAGCCCAAGTGCATCTTGCCGGAATCATCCACAAGGATATCAATCCCTCGAACCTTGTGTTCAACCCCCACAACGGGGAACTCAAAATCATTGACTTTGGCCTGGCCACCACCTTGAGCCGGGAAACGCCGCTGCTGAAAAACCCCCAGGTTCTGGAGGGGACGCTGGCCTACCTCTCGCCGGAACAAACCGGGCGGATGAATCGGACCGTGGATTACCGCACCGATTTCTACTCATTGGGGGCGACGTTTTACGAGTTACTGACCGGCCGGCTGCCGTTTGAGGCGGCTGACGCCATGGAGTTGGTGCATTGTCACCTGGCCAAGACGCCCGTTGCCCCGCACGCCCTGAACCCGGCTATTCCCCCTCTCCTGTCGGCGATTGTGCTGAAACTTCTGGCCAAAGCGCCCGAAGACCGCTATCAGAGCACGCACGGCTTCAAACACGACCTGGACTTATGTGAACAGCACTGGCAAACCGAGGGCAGAATTCCCGCTTTCGAGTTAGGCCGGCAGGATCGAGCGGACCACTTCCTGATCCCCGAAAAATTGTACGGTCGAGCCGCCGAAGTCCAAACCCTCCTGGCGGCCTTCGAGCGGGTCGCGTCCGGCAGCGCCGAATTGATGCTGGTGACCGGCTTCTCCGGCATCGGCAAAACCGCCGTCATCAACGAGGTCCACAAGCCGATTGTCCGCCAGCGGGGTTACTTTATCAGGGGCAAATTCGACCAATTCAATCGCAGTGCTCCTTTCTCGGCTTTTGTCCAGGCTTTTCGTGACTTAATCGGACAATTCCTGGGTGAAAGCGAGGCACAACAGCAGCAGTGGCAGGCAAAAATCCTGTCGGCGTTGGGCGAGAACGGGCAGGTCATCATTGACGTGATCCCCGAACTGGAATGGCTGATTGGTCCCCAACCATCCGTGCCCGAACTCTCCGGCAGTGCGGCCCAAAATCGCTTCAATTTACTGTTTCAGCGTTTTATTCAGGTTTTTACTGCGCCAAATCACCCCCTGGTCATTTTTCTTGACGATTTGCAGTGGGCCGACCTGGCTTCACTGAAACTGCTGCGCCTCTTACTGAGCGAGACCCAGGCGGGCTATCTGTTACTCTTGGGAGCCTATCGCGATAATGAAGTGTCTGGCTCGCATCCCTTGCTCCTGACGATAGATGAGATGAAGAAAATGGGGGCCGCGCTCAACGCGATGCACTTAACCCCACTCCGGCAAGCCGACATCAATCAACTGGTGGCCGATAGCCTGGGTTGTTCGCTTGAACTCGCCTTACCGTTATCCAAATTGGTCTATCAAAAAACCCAGGGTAACCCCTTTTTCAATAATCAGTTTCTCAAGGCGCTGGATGAGGAGGGGCTGATTACCTTCAATGATGAGCTGAAGTATTGGCAATGCGACCTTGTTCAGGTCAAGGCCCTGGCTCTGACCGATGATGTGGTCGAGTTTATGGCCATCCAGTTGCAGAAATTGCCGCCAGAGACGCAAGAGGTCTTGAAATTAGCCGCCGGTATCGGTAACCAGTTTGATTTGGGGACGCTGGCTATTGTGCAGCAGCAGCCTCCAGACAAAACGGCCGCTGCCCTGGGGCAAGCCCTGGCCGAAGGGTTTGTATTGCCTCAGAGTGAGCTGCACATATTCTTTCAGAGAAATGGAACTGGCACGGATAGGGTTCCCTTCGCCCCGGCCAATATCCAGGCCCTCAGCTACCGATTCTTACATGACCGGGTGCAGCAAGCGGCTTACTCCCAGATTCCAGAGGCGCAGCGCCCCATTATCCATCTCAACATCGGACGACTGCTGCTGGGTAACACGCCGGAGCAGGAACTGGAGGAGAAACTGTTTGAGATCACCAGCCAGTTGAATAGGGGTCTGAGTCTGATCAGCGAGTCATCTGAACGAGACACCCTGGCCCGCCTCAATTTGCAGGCCGGACGCAAAGCCAAGACATCTACCGCCTATACCGCCGCCATGGATTATCTTACGGTGGGGTTGAAGCTATTGCCCTCCGATGGCTGGCAGACACGCTATCCCCTCACCCTCTCCTTGTATAACGAACTGGCAGAGGTAGCTTACCTCACAGGTAACTTTGAGCAGATGGAGCAGTGGGTTGGGCTGGTCTTGCAGCAGGCCACTACGCTGCTGGACAAGATCAAGGTTTATGAAATCCAGATTCAGGCTGATATTGCCCGCAATCAATTGAAGGCAGCCCTACAACTTGGACTGCGGGTGCTGCATGAGTTAGGCGTCACCTTCCCGGAGCAGCCCGGTCAGGCAGAGATCGCGCGTGCGTTCCAGGACGTGCAGACGGCTCTAGCGGGAAAACCAGTATCAGAACTGTTCCAATTGCCGCTGATGACCGATCCGGTCAGCCTGGCCGCCATGCGGATTACGCTGAGCATTGGCGCTCCTGTCTATCTGGTCGCACCGGCATTGTTCCCCTTGCTGATCGCCCGCCAGTTGGTTCTCTCAATCAACCACGGCCACACGGCCACGTCCGCTTACGCCTATGCCAACTACGGAATGATGCTGTGCGGTATCTTGGGAGACATTGAGGGTGGTCAAGAATTCGGACAACTGGCCTTGAATCTGTTATCCCATCTGAAAGCAAAAGAGATCAAGGCCAGAACCAATTTCACATTTTATGTCTTCATTCATCATTGGAAAGGCGCCATTGCCGAGACGCTCTCACCCCTGCTGGACGGCTATCACACCGGGCTGGAGACCGGCGACCTGGAATTTGCGGCCTACTGCGTGGCGCATCACCTGGCCAATGCCTATTTCTGCGGCCAGGAACTCAATACCCTGGCAGCAGAAATCGCCGTCCTGCGCACTGCTATTCGCAGCCATCATCAGGAAGGCCCCTACAACCACTGTAGTTCCTGTCTGCAAGCTGTCTTCAACTTGCTGGGTAAATCCGACGATCCCTGCTCCCTGGTCGGAGAAGCTTGTGATGAGACCCAGATGCTGCCACATTACCGGCAGACCGGCGAGATTAATGGACTACACAATCTGCTCATGCATAAGCTAATTCTGTGCTACCTGTTTGAGGACTATGAGCAAGCGGTGGAACTGGCCCACCAGTCTGAGCAGTACCTGGCTGGCGTGCCTGGCATCGTGTCGGTTGTCCTGCACCACTTTTACGACTCCCTGGCAAAGCTGGCCGTCTATGACCGCAGCGACCCAGACACCCGAGCTGCCATCCTGCAACAGGTTGACCAGAATCAGGCCAAGCTGAAACGCTGGGGGGCTGCGGCGCCCATGAACTATCAGCATAAATTTGAGCTGGTCGAGGCAGAACGGTGCCGGGTTCGGAATGAGTGGATCGAGGCAATGGATGGGTATGATCGCGCTATTGCCGGGGCCAAAGAAAACGGCTACCTTCAGGAAGAAGCCCTGGCTAACGAACTTGCCGCCAAATTCTATCTCGGCTGGGGCAAGGCAAAGGTGGCGCAAGTCTATCTGCAAGATGCCTACGACGGCTACAGCCGCTGGGGAGCTGTTGCCAAAGTTGAGCAGTTGGAACAGCACTATGCCCAATCATTGGCCCCCCGTCTGGCTATCAAAAAACGCCGTTCCCCCAGCAAACATGTCACCAGCCCCAGCACGAGCACCGCCAGTGCAACCCTTGACCTCATCACGGTCATCAAAGCTTCGCAGGCAATTGCCGGCGAAATTGATCTCGCCCGCCTGCTCCAGCAGATGATGCGCCTGGTACTCGAAAACGCCGGGGCGCAGCGTGCGGCCCTGCTTCTGGAACGCGCTGGCAACTGGGTGATTGAGGCGCAAGGAGAGGTGAACAGCCCCGATTTCCCGGTATTGCAAGCCCTCGATCTGCGCACCAGTGCAGCGGTGCCGGCCGCTATTGTGACCCACGTCGCCCAGACCCTCACCAGCGTGGTGTTAGATGATGCCTCCCGCGCTGAGGAGTTCAGCCACGATCCGTACCTCAGGCAGAACGAGATCAAGTCCGTTCTCTGTGCGCCGCTGGTCCATCAAGGCCGGCTCAATGGCATCATCTATCTTGAAAATAATCTCACGCCAAAGGTTTTTACTGCCGAGCGATTGGAGTTGCTCAACCTGTTAGCGGCCCAGATGGCTATCTCGCTGGAAAACGCCTTGATGGTTGACCAACTAAAAACCTCAATCGCCGAGCGCAGGCGGACGGAGGAGGTGCTGCGGGAGAGTGAAAAGAAATACCGCAGTGTGATTGAGAATGTCCAGGATGTGTTTTACCGCTCCGATGTCAGGGGACGTCTCCTCATGGGCAGTCCCTCAGGGGCCAAGATGTTTGGATATGACGCCATAGACGAAATGATAGGTATGCCGCTCGATTCATTCTGGCCGGATGCGAAGGAGCGCCAGCAGCTTCTTGATCAGGTCAAAGCGACAGGCAGTGTGAGAGACTATGAAGCCGTCTTGAGGAGAAAAGACGGCACCACCTTTAACGCCTCGTTCACCACCCACTTTTATTATGACGACCACGGCAATCTCCTGGGTACAGAGGGCCTTATCCGAGATATCACCGAGCGCAAGAAGGCCGAGGCGGCCCTGTGGGAAAGCGAAGAACGCCATCGAAACCTGTTCGAGAACTCACCCATTTCATTGTGGGAGGAGGATTTTTCCCTGGTCAAGGAATACTTTGACCATCTGCGGGACACAGGCGTCACCGACTTTAGAGCCTTTTTCGAGAATCAGCCCGAGGCTGTGGTTCACTGTGCCGGGTTAGTCAAGATATTGGATGTTAACAAGGCAGCCGTGGCTCTTGCGGGAGCCAGGGATAAGGCTGAATTGCTGACCAGGCTTGCAGAGACTCTCGCTGATGAAGCGCTCGTCGTCTTTCGGGAAGAGTTAATCACTCTGGCCGAAGGTGGTCAATGGTTTGAGAGCGAATCGGTCTATCGAACCTTAAGCGGCGAGGAGAGATCTATTGTCCTGAACCTCAGCGTTGCCCCAGGCCATGCAAATTCTCTGGGCAAAGTACTGGTGTCTGTTCTGGACATCACCGAACGCAAGCTGGCAGAGGCAACGCTGCGGGAGAGCGAGCAACGCTTCAGGACAATTTTCGATTCGGTGGATGACGCCATTTTCGTCCATGATAGCCTAACCGGCGCTATTCTCGATGTCAACGCTGGAATGTGCAGGATGTATGGCTACACCCACGAAGAGGCCCTTCAAATCAGGATGGAAGACACGAGCTTGAATGAGCCGCCCTACACCATCCGCGAAATTGTGGCATGGATAGCGAAGGCAGTTAAGGAGGGGCCCCAACTCTTTGAGTGGAGAGCAAGGGCCAAGGATGGACATCTCTTCTGGGTTGAGGTGAATTTAAGGCTGACGCCCATTGGCGGCCAGGATCGAGTCCTTGCCGTTGTGCGCGACATCACCGAACGTAAGCAGGCCGAGACAGCATTAAGGGAGAGCGAAGAGCGGCTGCGCCTGGTTGCCGAGAATATCCCGGTGATCATGGATGCCTTCGACGCCGACGACAAGCTGGTATTTTGGAACCGCGAGGCGGAACGCCTGACCGGTCATACCGCCGCCGAGATGATTGGCCAATCTATGGCTCAGGTGTTTAACCTGATGTACCCGGACCCCGCTTACCGGCAGAACATACTCAGCGAACTTGAAACCTTGGGAGGAAATTTTCGTGATTGGGAGCTTGATTATGTGAGCAAAGACGGCCAGACCAAAACGGTGGCCTGGTCTTCCATCTATAATCAGGTGCAGATCCCCGGCTGGGCGATGTGGGCCGTTGGGATGGACGTGACCGAGCGCAAACGAGCCGAAGCGCAGTTCGAACGTAACCTGCGTGAAACCCGCGTGCGCTATGAGATCAGTCAGGCTCTGGCAAGCGCAGAAACCGAGGACGAGGTGCTGGATGCGCTGATCCAACACGCCGGTCTTTATCCCCAGGCGCATGTGGCTATCCTTACTTTTGACCGGACGGGAGATGAAGTTGTGGTCACCCTGCGCCGTAACAATCCCTTTGAGAGCGGCTTTGTAAACGGCCCGCCCATTGGATTGAGCTTTCCGGTTGCGCAGTTCCCGACTATCAATCTCTTCTCCGCCGACCGGCCGTTTGTCTCAAACGATCTCTGGGCCGATGAACGAGTTGACCCGGCCAGCCGCGAACTGTTCCATCCGGATAAAGTGATTAGTCACGCCGCCTTCCCGCTTACGGCCGGGAACGAATGGATGGGCTTTATCGGGGTCACGACCAAGTCCCTCGGCTACTTTGACGGGGAAAAGCAGCACCTTTACCAAACGCTGGCCGAACAGGGCGCGGTGGCCCTACGCGCCGCCCACTTGCGAGAGATGATCCGCGCGTCGCAGCAGCGGCTAACGCTGCTGGTCCAGCAATCACCGCTGGCGGTGATCGAGTGGGATGTAGACTTTCGGGTGGTTTCCTGGAATCCTGCGGCCGAACAGATTTTTGGCTATACCACTGGAGAAGCGCTAGGTGGCTACCTGGAGGACCTCATCGTACCCGAAGCCACGCGGCCGCTGGTGGATCAAGTCCGGCGAGCCTTACTGGCACAACAGGGTGGCACTTACAGTATCAACGATAATTTGACCAAGGCTGGACAGATCATTATCTGCGAGTGGTTTAACGCCCCGCTCGTCAGTGCAGATGGTCGGGTCATCAGCGTCGCTTCGCTCGGGCGAGACATCACCGAGCGCAAGCGGGTAGAGGCAGAATTGCGCACCTCCGAGGCCCGCTACCGGGCCTTAGTCCAAAGCCAGATTGACCTGATCAGCCGCTACCTGCCGGATACCACCCTGACCTTTGTCAACGATGCGTACTGCCAGTTTTATGGCAAAACACGCGAGGAATTGATCGGGCAAAGTTATCTTATTATGGTCGCGCCGGAATTTCACGAACAGGCCCGGCAAGAGACTGACAACTTCGTAAAGGATCCGACCCCGATCAGCGGTGAATACCTGAATTACCGCTGGGACGGCCAGGAATGCTGGATTCATTGGATCCTTCAAGGTATTACCGACGAAAATGGTCAGGTTATCGAGATACAAGCCTCAGGCCGCGACATTACGCCGCTCAAGCGGGCCGAGGAAGAAATCCGCCGGCTGAATGAAGAATTGGAGCAGCGGGTGATCGAACGGACCGCCCAACTCGAAGTGGCCAACAAAGAACTGGAAGCCTTCTCCTATTCCGTCTCCCACGACCTGCGCGCTCCCCTGCGGGCCATTGATGGCTACACTCGCATCCTCATCGAAGACTACGAAGCTGTTTTGGACGCCGAAGGTCAGCGGGTCTGTACCGTCATTCGTGATCGAACTGAGCGGATGGACCAGTTGATTAACGATCTGCTAGCCTTCTCCCGCCTCAGCCGCACTCAAATGAAGGTTTCTCCCATTGATATGGCCACGCTGGCCAGCGCAGTGTTTGACGAATTGACGACGCCGGAAGAGCGGAGGCGAATTGATTTCCATCTGGATCCTTTGTCTCTAGCTATGGGTGACCCGACGCTGATCCGCCAGGTGTGGAATAACCTGCTGGCCAATGCGATCAAGTTCTCCGCCAAACGCGAACGGGCAGTTATCGAGGTAGATAGCCGACGGGAGGGCGACGAAACCATCTATGCTGTGCGTGACAACGGAGCTGGCTTTGAGATGCGCTATGCTGATAAGCTTTTTGGTGTGTTCCAGCGCCTGCACAGTGAGCGGGAATTTGCCGGCACCGGCGTCGGCCTGGCTATCGTCCAGCGGATCATCCATCGCCACGGCGGGCGGGTCTGGGCCGAAAGCACTGTGGACCAGGGCGCCACTTTTTACTTTACCCTTCCTCGGAAAGGAGTCTGACGATGAGCCATCTGGACACAGCAAACATTTTGCTAGGGGGAGTAACCCTGGGGAGGCTGGGTTACTACTTGGGTAATCAAAAATTAGGATGATAGAATTATCTGGATATACTTTTGAAAAGCTGCCCAGAATCTGGCAAGGAATAGTAACGCAATAGACGAAGAAGCATAATAGATGGCAGACAAGTCCGAACCGAGCAAACTCAAGCCTAACCAAATGCAGCCTAAGCGCCCAACCATCGGGTTTCTAACCCACGGGATTTGGGATACATTCGGGATTCGCCTGTGGCAGGGAGCCATGGATGCCACCCAGGCCGAAGACGCCAATCTGATTTGCTTTCCGGGTGGGGATCTGAATGCGACTCGCTATGCCTTTGAGGCGCAGGCTAACACTATTTATAACCTGGCCAGCCCCACTAATGTAGACGGGCTGATCGTCAGTGGGAGTGCCCTGAGCAGTTTTGTGGGGGTGGACGGGTTGAGGACATTCTGTGAACAATACCGCCCATTGCCAATAATAAATCTTTCGGTGGCCCTGCCGGGAATTCCCGCTGTGCTCACAGATGGGTATCAGGGGATGTGTAAGGTCATGCACCATCTGATTGACCGGCACGGCTGCCGCCGGCTAGCTTTTATCCCCGGCCCGCTCCGCAATATGGAAGCCCAGGAACGCTATCGGGCCTACACCGATGTTTTGAGGGAATATGACCTTCCTTTCGATCCAGACCTGGTAACGCCACCCGGCGACTGGAATCCAAGCTCAGGACATCACGCCATTCGGACCTTGCTCGATCAACGCCAGGTCAAGTTTGATGTTGTGGTGGCGGCCAACGATGGGATGGCCATTGGCGCGTTGGAAGAATTGCAGGCACGGGGCTTGGTCGTGCCGGATGAGGTAATTGTCGCCGGCTTTAACGACGCGGACGAGGGTGGTTTTACCATGCCTCCGCTTACGACGGTACGCCAGCCCGTATCCGAGCAACTCAAGCAGGCCGTCAAGATGGTATTGGCCCAGTTACGGGGCGAGCATGTGCCTGAGCAAGTGACTCTTCCGACCCGGCTGGTGGTCCGGCAATCGTGCGGCTGTTTGGACCCGAAGGTGATCCAGGCGGCTGCCGGGCCGGTTATGGCTGGGGGCGGCAGTTTCAAGACGACCCTCGCCGCCAGGCGAGCAAAGATTCTCCGGGAGATGTCAGAGATAGTGGGAGATCATACTGACCATCTGCCCGCCGGCTGGGCAGTCCAGCTCCTGGACGCATTTGTGGCTGAGCTGGAAGAGAAATCGGTCGCTCGTTTTTTGTTTGCTCTGGATGAGGTGCTGCACCAGGTGACAGCGGCTGGCGGCGATGTGACCGGTTGGCATGACGTGCTTTCTGCCCTGCGCCGCCACACCTTACCCTGTCTTGAAGCTGAACAGGTGTTACGGGCCGAAGACCTCTGGCAGCAGGCCCGGGTGATGATCGGCGAGACGGTGAAGAGGGTCGAAATGCGCCAGGCCTGGCAGAAGACACAACAGGCGCGGCTGTTAACGGAGATCGAGGGCGCCTTGAGTACCACCTTTGATCTGGGGGGCATAATGGATATGCTGGTCGAGAAACTGCCGCACCTGGGTATCCCAGGCTGTTATCTCTCCCTCTACGAGAATCCGGCAGCGCCCGCTGCCTGGGCCAGGCTGATCTTGGGCTACAATGAACAGGGACGGATGGCCTTAGCCGCCAATGGTCGGCGTTTTCCCGCGCAGTACTTGGTGCCGGAGGAGTTCTTGCCTCAGACAAGGCGATATAATTGGGTGGTTGAGCCGCTCTACTTTCAGGAGAACCAGCTCGGCTTTGTGGTCTTTGAGGTGGGGCCACGCGATGGCGACATCTACGAAGTTCTGCGACGAGAACTGTGCAGTGCCTTACAAGGAGCGCTGCTGGTACAGCGGGTACAGGAACGTTCGGCAGAGCTGGTCCGGCAGCAGTACATTCTTGATACCTTTATGGAAAACATCCCCGACCGCATCTACTTCAAAGACCTTAATAGCCGGATTATCAGAGTAAACAAGGCGTATGCTACCTACATGGGGTTTAGTGATCCTGCCGAAGGAATTGGCCAGAGCGATTTTAATTTTTTCCCTCCGGACGAAGCTCGGCGCAAATACGAGCAGGAACAACAAATCATCCAAAGCGGCCAGCCGCTGAGTCTGGAAGAGATGAACGTGCGGGCTGATGGTCAGTTGGATTGGGTTCTGACAACCAAAATGCCGCTGCGGGACGAGCATGGCCACATCATCGGTACGTTCGGCGTCTCCCGTGACATTACCGACCTCAAGCTGGCCCAGCAAGCCCAGGAACGACTTACCCGCGAACTTCAGGCCGCCGCCGAAGTCTCTCGCGCGGCCAGCAGCATGTTGGACACGAACGAGTTGATCCAGCAAACCGTCAATCTCATCCGTGACCACTTTGACCTGTACTATGCCGGCCTGTTCCTGCTTGACCCCGGCGGCCACCATGCTGTATTGCACGCCGGCACAGGCGAGGCCGGGCGGCAGATGGTCGAGCAGGGTCATAAGCTGGAAGCCGGTGAGGCTTCGCTGGTCGGCTGGTGTATCACCAACCGGCAAGCTCGCATCGCGCCCGATGTGGGTGCGGCAGCCGTCCGCTTCGCGAATCCACTCCTGCCGGCGACACGCTCCGAACTGGTAATGCCGCTGATTTCGCGGGGGCAAGTTATTGGCGCGATGACGGTGCAAAGCACCCAGGCAGCCGCCTTTGACAGCGAGGACATCAGGGCGCTGCAAACCATGGCCGACCAGATAGCGAACGCCATCGAGAATGCTCGCCTCTTTAGCGAGCGCAAGCAGGCCGAAGAAGTCCTGGCGCAAGAACGCAAGCTGGCGGAAGAGAGATTTTACATCTTCAAGAACATCGTAGAGAACTCTATTGATGCTATGCTGATGACCGACCCTGAGCTTCAGATTGTTTACTCCAACCGGGCTTGCAACCAACTTCTGGCCCATAATGTGACAGGGCGGTGCCTGACGTCCTTATGGTTTGAAGAAGAGCTGCCCTTATTGGATAGCATTACCGACTGGGCCAGGGTCAGCAGTTTCTTCTCTGCAGCCCGGCTGAACGGCTTCCACAGCATTATTGATCGGTATCCAGGCATTGAGGTCGTCGGCACACTGGCCGCCGATTGGAACCGAGAAAAGGGGCGCCAGGCGGCGATAGAGTTCTTGCGGGTTAACCCCCCGGGGACATTAGACATCATCTGGGCGGCCTCAAGCGAGATGGGGTTGGGCGCGATGCTGGCAGTGGAGGCTGCGGGGCGCCAGGATGAGGTCAAGGTCTTCAGCAACGATGCGACGCCAGAGTCAACGGACCGGATACGGGAGGGCCGTTTGATGGCAGAGACGCATCATGGCTTTCCAGAGTGGGGTTGGTACGGCACCAAGTTCGCGGTCATGCTGGCCCTGGGGCAGGCTGTGCCCCCTACCTTTGACATCCGGGCACGCACCATATACAGAGACAACGCCGATCTCTTCTATCCACTGCCGGCTCTGGAGCCGATAGATTGGGAAGGGATCAAGGCCGGCCAGAAGCTGCCGCAGAAGATCGTGATCGGCTGGATCCAGATGGCGGCCACAGGGGTTTACCAGACCGCCACCGCATATTTCGAGAAAGCGGCAGCAACGGCCCGCCAGTCTGGGCTCAACGTAGAGGTTATCACCCGGATACCTCTCGCCCCGGAGGACCTGGCCGACCAGGCGGCCATCATTGACAACTTCATTCAAGACCAGGTGGATGCCATCGTCCTCTCTACCATTGAGGTGGAGGTGGTCAGGCGGGCGCTCAAGCGAGCTAACCAGGCGGGCATTCCGGTGATTATCGTCAACCAGTTGGAACCAATTCAGACGATTGAGGTTGCCTGCTACATCGGTTTCGACAACACCGTGGCGGGGATGATTTCGGCCTACGCGGTCGTAGGCTACCTGGGCGGGCCTGGCATCCTGGGCCGGGGCGAGAAGGTCAAAGTCGAGCCTGGGACCGCTCTCGACCTGGCCTGGTGGCAAGCGCTTTACCAGGATGTTGATCCCGGAGCTGTTGGGGTGAAGGGGCGCGTGGCGATCATCGAAGGCATTGCGGGTAGCTGGCACGGGGAACATCGGCTGAAGCGCTCGAATGGGAGTGCGGTCTATGTTGATGCCATTACCTTCCCCGTTCATGACAAGATAGGGCATTTTTCCGGCCTGGTCGCTTCTTTCCGGGACGCCACCGCGCGCAAGCAAGCCGAAGAGGAAATCCGCCGACTGAACGAAGAACTGGAACAGCGGGTCATTGAACGCACCGCCCAATTTGAAATAGCCAACAGCGAGTTGGAGGCCTTCTCCTATTCCGTCTCTCACGACCTGCGCGCCCCGCTGCGGGCCATTGACGGCTACACCCGCATCCTGACTGAAGAATACGAACCCCACCTGGACGCCGAAGGGAAACGGGTGTGTGCCGTTATCCGCCAACAAAC
Organism: Chloroflexota bacterium; assembly: GCA_016860845.1. Next base: position 145,202 of record BOKF01000016.1, on the reverse strand, counting down.
CCAACGCATGGGCCAGTTGGTTGATGATTTGCTGGCCTTCTCCCGCCTCAGCCGGTCTCAATTGCACTTTGTTTCGATTGATATGACCACCCTCGTCACCTCGGTGGTCTACGAATTGACCACACCCGCAGACCGAGAGCGCCTCAATTTTCAACTCGAACCCTTGCCCGCGGCGCTGGGCGATCCAACGCTGCTCCGCCAGGTGTGGGCCAACCTGCTTTCCAATGCCCTCAAGTTTTCGGCCAAACGAGAGCGAGCAGTGATCGAGGTAAGCGGCAGGCCGGAGGTTGGGGAAAACATTTATTGGGTGCGCGACAACGGGGCCGGCTTTGACATGCGTTACGTGGACAAGCTCTTTGGCGTGTTCCAACGCCTGCACAGCGAACGGGAATTCGAAGGCACCGGGGTCGGCCTGGCCATTGTCCAGCGGATCATCCACCGCCACGGGGGGCGAGTCTGGGCTGAAAGTGAGCTTGACCACGGCGCTATGTTTACCTTTACCCTGCCGCGAAAAATGGAGAGTTCCCGATGAACAACCTATCTAAAAGGCTGATATTCCTGGCATTGATAGGCAGCCTGCTGCTGATGCTAACAAACTGCGGTCCTATGCCTACTGCCCTTCAAGAGCCGCTAACCCAACCGCCAACCACCCCACCGCCGCTGGCGCCCGCTGAAGGGTCTCAACCAGTGGTGACCTTGCGCCTATCGGACTGGCATCTTACCGAGCCACACTGGGAAAAGGCTATCAAAGAGATGATGATTGTCTTTGAAAAAGAGAACCCTCAGATCAAGGTGGAGTTGGAACCTGTCCCTTATGCGGAGAAAGAGACCAAGTACATTACCGAAATCCAAACTGGCGCCGGGCCGGATTTGATGCATCTTCACGGCTTCTCGATCCGGTCATTTATTGAAAAGGGATTTCTGTATGACCTCACGCCTTTTATTCAACAAGAGGGCGAGACCCCTTGGGGCGGGAAGTTCATGGACACCTGGTATCCACAAACCGTCGAACTGATGCGGTATCAGGGCAAATACTACGCCCTCCCCAGTGATTTCATGTCCATGGTCCTGTTCTACAACAAGACCTTGTTTAAGGAAGCCGGCCTGGATCCTGACAAACCGCCCCGGACCTGGGACGAGTTTTTAACCTATGCCAAAGCTCTCACCCGCGACCGCAACAACGATGGCCAGTTGGACACGTGGGGTTTCGGCACAGTGGGCGCGGTAGATCCCGGCTTTGAGCTTCGGTTTACGCCCATTCTATTGGGTCACGGGGCGGTGTACCTGACCCCGGACCACAAGTGTTCGGCGCTCAACAGCCCTGAGGCCAAGGATGCCTTCAACTTTTACATCAGCCTGGTAACTGAACACAAGGTAGTGCCACCTGGCGTGACGACGCGGAACCCGGGCCACGTGCGCCAGCAAATGGCAGAGGAGCAGATTGCGATGAAGATAGGCTCCGGCTGGACCGTACCGATCTTCGCGGGTCTTAATCCCAAGCTCAACGCGGCTGAGACGCTTGCAGCCGCGCCCATCCCGCTCAAGGCAGGGCAAAATATTCAAAAGCCGACCACAGCCTGGATAAGCGCATGGATGATCAACAAGAACACCAAGCATCCTCAAGAGGCCTGGCAGCTTCTTAAATTCATGACCAGCCAGGCCGCCGACGAGAAATGGTTCACGGATGCCCGCGTGCTCTCGGCGCGACGGGATGTTTCGGGCGGGTTGGAGGATAAGGGGGTCAAGCCTTTCGAGCCGCTGCTAAACGATCCGTTCTCCAAGGTCATTGCCGCTGAACTGCCCCGGTCGCAGTTGGTGCCCCAGATCAAGGAATGGCCCCAAATTATCGAGATTGTCAACCGGGCGGCGCAGAGCGGCTTTAGCGGCGCCAAGACGGCGGAGCAAGCCTTACAGGACGCACATAACGAAATCAACACCATCTTGAGTATGTATCGGTCTTCCGGCGAAACCTGCCCGGCCTATTAGTAGGACAGAATATGGACTCGCTGCATCACAAAATATCATTTTTTTGCTCGATGCACGGCAAGCTGCTCATCTATTTTTTGCCGTTGTCGCTCATTCCGCTGATTGTGGTCAGCCTCCTGGCCTATTTCCAGGCGCGGAATGCGCTGCAACAGGCTGCCAGCGACAAGCTTGAAGCGGTGCGCGCCATCAAAAAGTTTCAAATCGAATCCTATTTGGCCGAAAGGGAATCTGCCGCCCAGGCGACCGCAGACCTGGTTAATATGCTGCGCCAGCAGGCCTTTGCCAGGCTTGAGGCGCTCAGAGATGCCAAACGCAGCGCCATCATCCGTCTCTTTAACGATTGGCAGGCCGATGTTGTGGATATGGCTATGAACCCTGATATCGTGGCGGGAGCTGCCTCACTCTCGGCGGGCTTCAAGGGGCTGGGCGTGGACCGGGTCCGGGCGCTCTACCTGGACAAGCCGGGCCTGGAAGATGCCGGAGATAACAGCGCTTACAGCGCCGCACACGCCCACCGGCACAGATTCTTGGCAGGCTATATCGAGATTCATGGGTATGAGGACATTTTGCTGATTGATCCGGCGGGGACTGTGGTATACACTGTTAACAAAGGGGCCAGCCTTGGCCGTAACCTGGCTGCTAATAAAGATAGCAGTCTGGGCAGGCTTTACCAGCAGCTCAAGTCGGCCCAGCCAGGTCAAATCGCTCTCGCTGACGTGGCCCTGCTCGATGGTCAAGTCGCCATGTTCATGGGCGCGTCCATCTACGACGGCACAACGCATGCCGGTGTGCTGGTCTATCAACTGCCTTTCCAGCAAATTGATGAGGTTATGCAAGTCCCTGATGACATGAAACTGATCGGCGAGGCCTATTTGGTGGGGCCGGATAAGCGCATGCGTTCTCAATCCACTCTGGACCCCGCTAACCGCTCGGTTGTCGCCTCTTTGACCGGTTCGGTCGAGAAGAATGGCGTGGATACTCCAGGCAGCCGGGCGGCGCTGGCCGGTTCGTCCGGCGTGGATATGCTTTTGAATCCCGGCGGTATTCATTCTGTGTGCGCGTACGCGCCTTTGGAGGCGTCAGGGCTGAATTGGGCTATTATTGTCGAGGAAAGCGTCGCCGAGGCCATTGTGCCCCAAGTGGAGGGCGCGGGTATGTACATTCTAACGCAATACGCGCAGCGGTATGGCTATCAGGATGTGCTCCTGATGGCTCAAGATGGGTACGTGTTCCATACCGTTATGCGCGGACCGGATTATCAAACGAATCTGCTGACCGGGCCATACCAGAACACCCACCTGGGACGGCTGGTCCAAAAGGTTGTGAGTACAGCCGAGCTTGGTTTTGCCGACTTTGCGCCCTATTTGCCTGCCGGCAACAAGCCGGTCGCTTATGTAGCCGCACCCGTGATGTATCAGAACAAGCCCGAGATGGTTGTGGCTCTGCAACTGCCCCCAGGTTGGACCGATGCGGTGATGCAAGAGCGCACCGGCATGGGCGAGACCGGCGAAACGCTCCTGGTGGGGCCAGACATGCGCATGCGCTCCAACTCGTACCTCGACTCTGCCGAGCATTCGGTAGAGGCTTCCTTTGTCGGCACAGTCCAGAAAAACGGTATGGATAACAAGGCCGTGCGGGAGGCGCTGGCCGGCAAAACGGGGGAGGAAGTGCGGTTCGATACCGATTATCGGGGACACCAGGTCATCATCACGTATGCGCCGGTCAAATTTGGCAACCTGAACTGGGCGTTGATCGCCAAGCAGGATGTAGCCGAGGCGTTTATCCTGGTAGATCGTCTGACGCTCGTGTTGCTGCTGGTCATAGGCATCGCGGCCGCGGTGGTGATCCCGGTGACGCTATGGACTGCCGGCAGGCTGGCTGATCCGGTTCTCAAGTTGACCAGCGTGGCCCAGGCCGTTGCGGCTGGCAATCTGGAAGTCGAAGTGCAGGTTGAAAACAATCCGAGTGATGAACTGGGCATTCTGGCCACTGCTTTTAAAAGTATGACCAGGCAATTGCAGGATCTCATCGGCGGCCTTGAAGAGAATGTGCGCGAGCGTACTGCCGAGCTTGAAGCCGCTAACAAGGAACTGGAAGCCTTCTCTTATTCTGTCTCCCACGACCTGCGCGCCCCACTGCGGGCCATTGACGGCTACACCCGCATCCTCGTGGAAGACTACGAGGCCGGTTTGGATGCCGAAGGCAAACGTGTCTGTGCCGTCATCCGTCATCAAACCCAGCACATGGGCCAGTTGATTGACGACCTGCTGGCCTTCTCCCGCCTCGGCCGCGCCCAGATACAGGCGGCCCCAATTAATATAGAGACACTGGCCGCCACCGTATTTGACGAATTAACGACCCCGGAAGAGCGAAAGCGGATTGATTTCCACCTGGCCTCCTTGCCTCCGGCGCTGGGCGACCCAACGATGATCCGTCAGGTGTGGATTAACCTGCTTTCTAACGCTATCAAGTTCTCGGCCAAACGCGAGCGAGCGATGATCGAAGTGGGTAGCCAACAGAGCGAAGCTGAAATTATTTACTCCGTGCGTGACAATGGCGCTGGCTTTGACATGCGCTATGTTGACAAGCTGTTCGGTGTGTTCCAGCGGCTGCACAGCGAACAGGAATTTGAAGGCACCGGGGTCGGCCTGGCCATTGTCCAGCGGGTCATTCACCGTCACAGCGGGCGTATTTGGGCCGAAAGCGCCGTGGACCAGGGCGCCACGTTTTACTTTACTCTTCCTGGGAAAGGAGACTGGTGATGAGTCATTTTGACACAGTAGACATTTTGCTGGTGGAGGATAATCCCCATGATGCCGAGCTGACCATCCGGGCACTCAAGAAACGCAACCTGGCTAACCGCCTCTTTGTCGTAGAGGACGGGGCCGAAGCACTTGATTTCCTCTTTGGCCAGGGCAAATACATCCAAAGAGAGGTGAGCCATCACCCCAAAGTGGTGCTGCTAGACCTGAAACTGCCCAAGCTGAACGGGCTGGAAGTGCTCCGGATGATTAAAAAAGATGTGCGGACTCAGAGCATCCCCGTGGTCATGGTGACTTCTTCGGCTGAAGATCCGGACATCAAGGCTGCTTATGAGCTGGAAGCCAATAGTTATGTGGTCAAGCCGGTAGATTTCGACGCCTTTCTGGATACGATGAGCCAGCTCGGCTTCTATTGGCTGCTGGTCAATCAGCAACCCAAATGAGTAAACCCATCATCCCCACCCGAATAATAAACAGGGATTAAGGTGACAGGCACTTATCGGACTACTCACTGGGCTAATTTGAACAAAACCTGCCTCTATTTAGTATTTAAAAGTGCCTGTCACCTGGTTTTTCCTTATTTCCGATAGAGGCTAATGCAGCACAGCGAGAGGTAATTTTATGAATGAGTCTATTCGCATCCTGCTGGTTGAAGATATGCCCACCGACGCCGAATTGGCCCAGCGGGAAATCCGCCAGGCACTCCCATCGTGCGTCTTCCAGCGGGTCGAAACCCGTGAAGATTATCTGGCGGCATTGGAGACGTTCCAGCCCGACCTGATCATCTCGGACTACAGCATGCCCCATTTTGACGGCTTGACTGCCTTGAAACTGGCCCTGGAGTGCGTTCCCCTCACCCCGGTGATTATCTTGACCGGCGCCATCAATGAAGATACGGCCGTCGAGTGTATGAAAGCCGGTGCAGCCGATTATGTCATCAAAGAGCATATCAAGCGGCTGGGCCAGGCAGTCATCCATGCGCTGGAGCAGAAACAAATTCGCCTGGAACGCCACCGGGCGGAAGAGGCCCTGCGCGAAAGCGAAGAACGTTATCGCACCTTGGTCCATACTTTACCTGACGCCATTACCGCCACTGATTTGGCCGGGAATATTACCTATGTTTCCCCCACAACCCTTCATTTTTACGGCCATGAAACCGAGGATGAGGTACTTGGACACAATATCTTGGAGTGGGTTCACCCCAATTACCGTGAGCAGGCGTTAAACCAGATGGAGATGGTACTAAACGGCGGTTTCATTACTAACCAGGAATACCTTTTGTACAAAGAGGATGGTTCTGTCTTTTTCAGCGAAGTGAGCGCTTCTTGCTTGAAAAACTCGCAAGGTCAAGCCGTGGGTATCATTATCGTTGCACGCGATATCTCCGAGCGCAAGCAGGCGGAGGAGCAGCTTCTTTTTCAAGCCAATCTCCTGCAAAATGTCTCCGATGCTATCGTCGCTACCGATCTGAACTTTGTTATCACCAGTTGGAACCTGGCCGCAGAAGCGCTCTACGGCTGGCCAGCCAGAGAAGTCATCGGCCAACCGGTCCATGAGATCCTCCAGACCGAATCCCCTTACATCCGGTTAGAGCAGATGCAACAGCGATTGTTTGAACGTGGAGTTTGGAAGGGTGAGGTGATTCAGAAACACAAGGATGGCGCCGCCATTTATATCCTGGCCTCGGTCTCCTTGATCAAGGACACCACCGGCAAGCCCGTGGGCGTGGTAGCTGCGCTCCGCGACATCACCGAGCGCAAGCAGGCGGAGCAAGCCCAGGCGAAACTTGAGGAACAGTTGCGCCAGGCCCAGAAAATGGAAAGTATTGGCCGCCTGGCGGGCGGCGTGGCCCACGACTTTAACAACCTGCTCACCGTAATCCAGGGCTACTGTGGGTTGATGCAAGCTCAAATCCCCGACGAGAGTCCCCTGCTTGAAGACCTGAAGCAGATCCAGCGGGCGGGCGAGCGAGCCACTGCTCTTACCCGGCATCTGCTCGCTTTTAGCCGCAAACAGATCATGGCGCCCACCACCCTCGACTTGAACAGCCTGGTGACTAATCTGCACAAGATGCTGGAGCGGCTTATCGGCGAGGATATCACCCTTTCGACCGTTCTCCAGCCCGAGCTGTGGACAATCACCGCCGACCCTGGCCAAATTGAGCAGGTTATCATGAACCTGGCTGTTAACGCCCGCGATGCCATGCCCACCGGCGGCATGCTGACCCTTGAAACCGGCAATGTCCAACTCGACGAGAATTATCTCAGAACTCAACTCGAAGCTCCCAGCGGGCCCTGCGTGATGCTGGCCGTTACTGACACCGGCTACGGCATGGATGAGTCAACCCGGGCCCACATCTTCGAGCCGTTTTTCACCACCAAAGAACTGGGTAAAGGCACCGGCCTGGGGCTGGCTACTGCCTATGGCATTATCAAGCAAAGCGGGGGCGACATCACGGTCTATAGTGAGCCTGACCGGGGCGCTACCTTTAGGATCTATCTTCCCGCCAGCGAAACCACCGCGAGCGGTCTGCCTGTTCCTCAAGCTACTCCTGTCACTCGTGGCGGCAATGAAACCATCCTGCTGGTTGAGGACGAAGAGACGGTGCGCAAGCTGGCCCGGACTGCGCTGCAAGGCAAAGGCTACACCATTTTAGAGGCCAGTCATGGCGGCGCGGCGTTGTCCCTATTCGAGCAGCATCAGGGGCTAATTGACCTGTTGGTGACAGATGTGGTCATGCCCCAGATGAGCGGCCGCGAGTTGGCCGAACAGCTAAAGGCGCTCCAGCCACAACTAAAGGTGCTTTTTATGTCCGGCTACACCGACGATGCAATTGTTCGGCATGGTTTGCTTACGGCCGAGGTTGAGTATCTATCCAAACCCTTTTCGCTCAACTCGCTCGCCTCGAAGGTGCGCGAGGTGCTTGACAAGTAGATGGTCTGGAAGGTGCTGCATAACTTCATAAACTTTTCAAAAGCTGCTTTGCATCAACATATGGAAGCAGTTTGTATTTGGTATAATTAAAAGAAGGATTGGCGAAATCTGCGCAATTGTGGTTAAAATATTCAAACTGCGTAACGCATAAGTCAAACCCAATGAGTCAGGTCAATAAAACGCTTGTCAAACTGTCGCAGGACACAATCGAGACGCAACCCGCTGTCCCCCCGACTCAGGCCAGCCTGAAAACCAAAACCAGGCCCTGGCTCGTATCCATCCTAGGGTTACTGCTCCTGTTACAAGCCGCAGGATTATTTGATCTCGGCCTGTTTTTCTTTACCCGTGGCCTGGGTTTGAAACGCAGCCTGATCGTGGAGGCGTTCATTACCGCGCCGATCAACTCTCTGGCCATGGGCATTGTTTTCATCCCGCTGTCGTTGTTAGCCCTGCTGGCAGCAATTGGCTTCTTTCGCTTGTGGCGGGCTGCCTGGCTGATGGCCATGCTGCTGCAAGGCTTGAGTTTGCTGGCAGCGCTGGTCCTCTACTTTAACCAGCGTCCTGGCTATGTCTATATCATCATGCTCTATAGCATCCTGATGGTCCTCTATCTGAACTACTTCGAAACGTCCGCCACTTTACCCCCGGCTGCCAGCCTGGAAGAGGAAAATAACGAAGGATGAACGCCGGTCTCCAGGCCGATTGCGCCCTGCTCCGGCGCTTTGAGCCGGTGCTCCGCTACACCCGCGGTGAGCAGTTTTTTCCGATGAGCGCGAATACTTACGTGCAAAATTGCAGCCTGTGGCTACAGCGGCCCAACAAAAAACCCGTCTGCCTCATTCCCCAAGGTGAGCTGACCCTGGAGAATCTCGCCGAACCACGCACCGCGGATTTTGGTGCCGTCTACTTTCTCAAGTTTATCGAGCCGCTTAACATTGCCGAACTGGCTGCCTACGCCTTGCAGCAAGGTTTTGCCCCCAAGGATCCGCAAGAGGTTTTTCACGCCGGGCCGGGCCGATTGGCCCGTGTCGGCTACACCTCGCGCTTTTTGGATGCGCTTTTCTCGCTCACTCTGTTTGCGCGGGGCCGGGTGCCGGGCGATACCGCCGCCGCCGCTGCCCTGGCCTATCGCCGCCTCATGGCGGAACAGGAACGACATACCTATTATGGCCGGGTTATCCGCCAAAACGGCTGGGTCGCCTTGCAGTACTGGTTTTTTTATCCTTTTAATAACTGGCGTTCCGGATTTTATGGAGCCAACGACCACGAAGCAGACTGGGAGATGATCTACATCTACCTCTATGAGACCGCCGCCGGTGAGCTACGGCCCGAGTGGCTGGCCTATGCCTCGCACGACTTCTCCGGCGATGATCTCCGCCGCCGCTGGGATGATCCTGAAGTGGAAAAAAGCGGCGAGCATCCGGTAGTCTACGTTGGGGCCGGTTCCCATGCCTGTTACTTTGCCCCCGGCGAGTATTTGACCGAGTTAGAACTGCCGTTTTTGCTGCCGTTGGTGCAACTGGTGGACCGGCAGAAAAAATTTTGGCAGCAGCGCCTGCGCCGGGATGACCATCAGGAAGAGCAGTTGCCCAAAGGCTTTAATTTCTTCCGCATTCCTTTTGTAGACTATGCCCGCGGCGATGGTCTGGCGATTGGGCCGGGCCAGGCCAGGGAGTGGGCCAATCCTTGTTTGCTGGAGCCGCCCCCCCGCTGGGCTTTGCACTATCGCGGCTTGTGGGGTCTCTACACCCGCGATCCTTTTGCCCGGGAAAACGCGCCTGCCGGGCCGGTCTACAATCGGGATGGGGCCATGCGCCGGTCCTGGTACGACCCGCTCGGCTGGGCCGGGCTGGACAAACTGCCGCCGCCCAACCGCACCCTCAGCCACGTTCTGGAACAGTGGGTTGAGGTCGAAGCCAGGCAGAGTGCGCTGGCCGAGACAATCGCCCAAAAAAGCCAGGAGTTGGTTAAATTGGGCGTGGAAGCCAATGCTATGCGCGGGCAAGCCCACCTCTATAAACTGCATGCTGCTCATCAGGAGAGAATTGACACCCTGGCCGAGGAGCTTAACCAAATGCGGGCCCAATTAGCCAGTGACCAGGCTCTGCTAGAGGCTTTGAGCTTGTATGCTGTGCGGCTGCGGGCTGGCCAGCGCAGCCCGGCTCGCACTCATCTGCGCCATGCGCACCATCCAGCCTCTGCGGCCCGGCTGCGGTTTAATCGTTTCGCCGAAGCCTGGGCCGCCCTAAGTATTGGTCTGATGCTAATTAGCTTAGTCATCCTGGTTTTCTTTGGCCGGCAATACCTGGTTTGGGGCGTCGTCGCCCTGGTCTCGCTGATGGTTTTTGTCGAGGCCGGTTTTCGACGGCAGTTAGCCCGCCTCATCACCTCCCTCACCGCCGGGCTGGCCCTCATCTCGGCCCTGCTCATCGTCTACGATTTCTTTTGGCCCATTGTTATTGTGGCTGCCCTGCTAATTGGGGGCTATATCATGTGGGAGAATGTGCGCGAGTTGTGGGGGTAATAATCAGGACAGGCTAGGCCCCAGCCCGGAAACACGAGGAAAATCCATCGTACGGATCATCTTCAAAACACAATTTCTTCATCTCTTGGCTTCAGGGGTGCGGCTACGGGTAAAGTGATGGTAAAATCAACCCCGCGTTCGTCTCCTAAATTTTTGGCAATTAACGAACCGCCGTGCTGCTGGATCAAGTTATAGCTGACCCACAACCCCAGCCCGCTCCCTTGCGGCTTGGTGGTAAAAAAGGGTTCAAAAATATGGGGCAGCACTTCCGGCGGAATGATGGGGCTGTTATTCACAAAAGAAATCATCACCTGATCGTCTTTCGAGTAAGCCGACAGATGCAGTTGGCCCTCCGAGGGGAGGGCCTCAATGGCATTAATCACCAAGTTCAGGAAAACCTGGGTAAGCTGATCCGGCGCGGCCAACACCATGGGCACTTCACCGAAATCAGTCGTCACCGTAATTTTGCTCTGTTGAAGCTGTTTGCCGGTTAAAGCAAGTACTTCCTGTAGCAAGTCGGTCACAAAAATGCGGCGGCGCGCCGCCGGTTGGGGGCGAGCAAAATCAAGGACGCGCTGGGCAGTCTGGTTAAGGCGTTCCACCTCGCGGCCCATGACTCGCAGGATCTCTTTCTCTTCATCCGGTTCCAGCGAATAACTCAGCATCAGTTCCAAATATGATTGGATCAATTGCAGGGGGTGATTGATCTCGTGGGTCAAAGTGGCAGATAAACGTCCCAGGGCGGCCAGCCGTGCTGACTGCACTGCCTGCTCTTCCAGGCGTTTCTGGTTGGTAATGTCACGCACGATGCCCAATACTTCACCCGACCCACTGACCACCAGCCGCGTTTCATAATCCTGCACATTCTGAGACTGGTCCAGCCGATATTCAAACTCCTGCGGAACACCAGTCTTGATAACTTTTTTAACCCATTCCAGGATGAGAGAGGCAATATCAGGGGGCAGTATTTCTTGCACATTTTTGCCCAGATAAGTGTCGGCTGGTAAGGCGTGATACCAATGGTGCCCCAAATGATAATCTAATAGCTGACCTTCGACAGTGATCCGAAAAATCAAATCCGGAATCGCCGATAGCAGCGCCCTGTGCCTGGCTTCACTCCGGCGTAGCGCTTCCTCGGCCTGCTTCCGCTCGGTAATATCGGTAATGAGGCCATCATAACCCACAAAGACACCCTGTTCATCGTAGCGCAGCACTGGTTTATTTCTGACCCAGCGAATGTGCCCTTTTTTATGAACAATCCGATGCTCTAACGAAGGTGCAGCTATACCGGCCAGGGCTTGGGCTGCTTGCTCCGATACCGCCGGCCGATCATCTTCATACACCATCGCGTACCAAAGCTGCGGATCGGCTTCATACTCCTGCGGGGCATAACCCGTTATCCTGATCGAAGCTGGTCCATGGTAAGTAGCAACTACCTGTCCCCCTTCAACCTTAACGGTATATATATAATCAGTAACCGACTCTAAGAGTCGCTTATAATCCCTGTCATCCAGTCGTTGCGGCTGCCCCTGAAATTGATTCTCCATAGATAGTTTTGGCCTTACGCAGTAAATAGAGGTCTTCCCATCACAAAGCAGACACTTCCCGCGGCCGCAAATCTCGCCGGGTTCATAGAACCGATTAGCAAATCCGATTTCAGATGGAACTGGTTGGGGATCTTTTGCGCTTGTTCCATTTTATCACAAATACCACTTGGTTTCAACGGGCAAAAATTAAAAATTAAACGTGGCCGCATCATGCAGCTTGCTCCATTTTCCTGCTAGCTAAGTTGATGCTATAGTGTGGCCCAAGAAAGGAACTTTTAGTTATTGAGACTAAAGTCGCTGGAAGTTCAAGGCTACAAATCCTTCGCCAACAAAGTCGAATTCATCTTTGACGAAGGCATCACCGCCGTGGTTGGGCCGAATGGCAGCGGCAAATCCAACGTGGCCGACGCCATTCGCTGGGTGCTGGGCGAGCAGAGCTACAGCAACCTGCGCGGCAAGAAAACCGAGGATATGATCTTCTCCGGCTCCGATGGCCGCGCCCGGCTTGGCCTGGCCTCCGTTACCCTGGTGCTGGACAACGCCGACAAATGGCTGCCCCTCGACTTCTCCGAAGTGACCATTTCCCGGCGAGCCTATCGCTCCGGCGAAAACGAGTATTTCCTCAACGGCAGCCGGGTCCGCCTGAAAGACGTGACCGAACTGCTGGCCAAAAGCGGCCTGAGCCGGCAGACCTACACCGTCATCGGCCAGGGGACAATTGACCGGGTGCTGTCCCTGCACGCCGAAGAGCGCCGCAAGCTCTTTGAAGAAGCAGCCGGGATCACCTTTCACCGCCAAAAACGGGCCGAAACCCTGGCCAAACTGGAAGTGACCCGGGCCAACCTGCTGCGCGCCAACGATATTGTCAAAGAAATTGAACCGCGCATGCAGCACCGCCACAAGCAGGCCCAGCGCGCCCAGGAATACAACATGCTCATGACCCATCTTGACGGCCTGCTGCGCGTCTGGTACGGCTATCGCTGGGGCCAGGGGCAACTGCACCTGCGCGAGGCCACGGCTCGCCTGCGCGAAAGTGAGCATCTGCTCAAAGAGCAGCACCACAAATTTGCCGGGCTGGAGCAGGAAATAGCCGCCCTGCGCGCCCAACAAACGGAACTGCGCAGCCAACTGGGCGGCTGGTACAGCGAAAACAACCGGCTCCATACCCAGGCTGAAACTATTGAGCGCGAACTGGCCGTGAGTGAAGAACGGGCCAGACAGTATCTGGCCCAACGGGAAGAAATTCTGGCCGAGTTGGAGCCGCTGGCCGCCAACCTGGAAACGCAAAAGTGCCAGATGGCTGAGGCCGAGACGGCCCTCCAGGCGGTTAACCAGGAGTTGCGCCAGGCCGAAGAGGCCATGCGGACCGTCCAGCAGCAGCTCGACATCCAGCAAGGCCAACGCCAGGGTTTGTTGGCCCGTCAAGCCGCTGCCGAAAAACAAGCGAGCCAACTGGCCACCCAATTGATCGAGCGGCAAACCCGTCTCGCCCAATTCGAGGAACGCCGCGCGGCTCTGCTGGCCGACCAGGCCAATTATGAAGCCGAAATTTCTCGACTAACCCAGGAACAACATGACCTCCAGGCCAAACACGAGCAGCTTACAGCCGAGCTGGCTGACCTTGAAATATCCATCACCGCTCTGGAATCACAACAGACCAAAGAGCGGGACGACCTGAGTCAACTGGACCAGGCTGCCGAACAGCTCAAGGGCCGGATGGCGGCCTTGCAGCGGCAGGAGGATACGCTCAGGGCGCGCCAGGATTTGTTGGGCAAATTGCGCAGCGACATGTCCGGCTACTTTGAGGGCGTCAAGGCCGTGTTGCAGCCGGAAGCCGGTCTAACCGGCGTCGTCGGCACAGTCAGCCAGGTGATCCAGGCGCCGCCCGATTTGGAGATCGCCGTCGAGGCCGCCCTGGGCAGCCGCCTGCAAGATGTGGTCGTGCAGAATTTTGCCGACGCCGAAGCGGCCATCACTTACCTGAAAGAGAGCCGCAGCGGCCGAGCCACCTTTTTACCGCTCGATACCCTGCGCCCCGGCCCGGCTCTCACCATTCCGAACACGCCGGGGGTGATTGGGCTGGCCTCAGAACTGATCACGGTTGAGCCGCACCTGCGCCCTATCGCCGAATCAACCCTGAATCGCACCCTGATTGTCGAAGATTTGCCCGCCGCCCGGCGCGCCTTTGCCGCCCTGCAGGGCGGCTTTCAAATCGTCACCCGCGAGGGCGAACTGATGCGCTCCGGCGGCTCGGTGACAGGGGGCCGGGACAGAAATAAGAAGGGCCAGGAAGGCACGTTTCTGGCCCGCGAGCGCGAGTGGCGGGATCTGCCCGGACAAATTGCCGAATTGGCGCAAAGCTACCAGGGATTGTCCAGCCAACTGGCCGATGCCCACGAACAAGCGGCAGCGATGAAACGGCAAATGCAGCGGCTAGCCGATGAGCAACGACAGATAAATGCTCGACGCCAGGAACTCCAGACTTCGGCGGACAAAATTAGCCGGGCCGTGGAGCAACTGGTCCGCAGCACCGGCTGGCAGCGAGACTTGCAGGCCAAAGCTGAGGCTGAACTGGCTCGCCTCGACCAGCGCCAGGCCGACACCCGCCAGGAGATGGCTCAAATGGAGCAGCAGCGCCAGGCCGCCGCAGAAACCGTCCGGCAGTTGCTTGAGGAAGCCGCCGCTTTCTCAGCCGAAACGCTGCTGGCCGAGTTGAGCCAGGCGCGCGCCACGGTTGCTACCATCCAGGGGCGGCAGCGCAGCCAGCAGGCGTTATTGGCCAGCCAGCAGGCGGCGCAGCAGCAGTTGGCCCGGCAGATTGAGAGCAAGCGGGCCAGGGCCGCGACCCTGGCCGCAGAACGAGGAGTCTTGCTGAAACAGCAGCAGGCACTGCAAGCTCGCAGCCAGGAATTTGCCGGTCAACTGGGTCAATTTACCGGCCAGATCGAGGCCACCGAGCAGCAGTTAGCTGAATTGTCGGCTCGCCAGGTCCAACGGGAACAAACCGAGAGCCATCTGCGGCAGCGCGTGCAGCGCCTGGAAGCCGAGCATAACCGGCTGACCCTAGAAGCCGCGCGACGGCAGGACGAGTTAGATAATTTGCAGCGCCAGATCCAAGACGACCTGGGCCTGGTCAGCCTGGAGATGTCCGATGAGCAGGTTGGGCAGCCGGTACTGCCCATCCGCCCGTTGGTGTCCGATTTGCCGGGGGTGGAGACCCTGCCGCCCGGCGTGGAAGAGGATGTTCTGCGGCTGAAGGTGCAGGTTCGCCGCCTGGGCAATATTAACCTTGATGCGCCCCGTGAGTATGCGGAACTGCGCGAGCGGTACGATTTTTTGACCGGCCAGATGGCCGACCTGGAGGCCGCCGCCGCCGATTTGAAGGAAGTCATTCTCAAGCTGGATCAGGCCATGGAAGAGTCGTTCACGGCGACCTTCCAACAGGTCGCCAAAGAGTTTCAGCGCTACTTCAGGGCGCTCTTTGGGGGCGGCGAGGCCCAACTGCTGCTAACTGATCCTGATAATATGATTGACACGGGGGTGGATATTGCCGCCCGGCCGCCGGGCAAGCGGCTGCAAAGCCTGGCCCTGCTCTCCGGCGGCGAGCGCTCGCTCACGGCTCAGGCGTTGATTTTTGCTTTGCTCAAAATCAGCCCGACGCCGTTTGTGATTTTTGACGAGGTAGATGCTATGCTGGACGAAGCCAACGTCAGCCGCTTCCGTGACGCTCTCACCGCCCTGGCCCGCGATATTCAGTTCATTGTCATCACCCACAACCGCAAAACCATCGAGGCGGCCAGAACTCTCTACGGTATCTCGATGGGCGATGACTCGGTTTCACAAGTCTATTCACTTAAGATTGATGAGTGGATCGAGCCAGATAAGCCTGAGCTGGCCAGAGCGAGATAAAAAAAGTGGGAGCAAGATTCTAACCGCAAAGCGACACCCGGCTAGAATCTCACTCCCATGTTGCTTGATGTATTAATATCATAGCCGAGATAAGGCCGCTTGTCTGTCAGGAAAGTTTGATGATTGCTGTAGTGAAACTTTGCAATGACTTGCGGCCTGAGTCTTAGGCAGTTCCAAGATTTAAATCATCCAATTGTTCTCACCGGCTTGATGCGTGATACGTGATGCGTAAGAAATCTTGCCTGGATACCATCACGCATCACGCATTACGTATCACGGACTTTGGATAATTATTTTCTTGGAGTTGCCTTACTGCTTCAATCTCCCCACCACCCGCATCACCACCTGGTGCAAGGGCAGTGCGCCTGCCGCCGACTCCGGCGGGGGCAAAGTCGCCTCGTCGGGTTTGTCGCTCAGGCCAAAGACGAGGACGCCTTGAGCGGCCAGTTGTTCGGCCAAGTCGGCTACTTCGCCAGTCATGACAATTTCATCGGCCAGCAGGTCAGCCTCCGGCGTCTCTTCCGAGAGGTAGTCAATTAAATTGACCGTCTCGTGATACTCACGGAAGCGGAAGCTTTTGAAGGGCGTCGGATCGCCTTTGGCCATATTGCCGACGACTTCGCGGTGAGCGGCCAGCAGCCCCGCGCTCATTTGATCCTGGCGGGCATCGCAAAGGGTAATGAACTGCTTGAAGCCGGTCAGCCGGCCCGCCTCTAAATCGGCCCAAAAGCACTCCGGCGTGTAGACGTGGCCGGCCACCATCAGGCTGATGTAGGCTTTGTAGTCCTGGTTGTCGGCGGTGAAGGCGTGATAGTCCGGCTTATTCAGCCGGTCGTAAACGCTGCGGCGAAAAGAGGCTTCGTCAAACGTTTCGCCCAGCACTTCCTCGACCGTCCGGCGCACGGCATTAATCCGGGCCTGGTCAATGGCGTGGTCATTCCGGCCCCGCGCTCCGTGGGTGGTTTTGTCCAAATCCAGCAGCAGAGCGGTGCGGCCATCCAGAGTAAAGCCGTCGGCCTGGACCCAGGCCAGGAAGTCGGCCAGGGCCTGCCAGCGGTTGGCCTTCATGAGGTAATCGTCGGTGCTGATTTCCTCCGGCTTGGCCAGCCTGTCTGCGCCGATAAAACAGCGCATCGGCAGGTAAGCGCCCAGGTTCTTGGCCGCAGTCCCGTCGTTCATCAGCGTATCGCCGACAAAGAGCAGGCGCTCCAGGGACGGCTGGCCGCGCTGGGCCTGGGCCGCTTGCAGGTAGCGATAGACCACGGCGGCATACAGGGGCACGGTCTTGCGGGGCGCGCGAGGCCCGTCTAGCCCAATCTCCTGCCAGAAGCTCTCTAGCCGGGGCAGGGCTGGGTCAGCCGGGATCAGGTTGCGGTAGGCCACCCGGTCGCCCAGAAAGTCGGCCAGACTCTTACGCCGATACATGCGCGCCGACCCCCGCGGCAAATGCCTCAAGCCTGCCCTGGGCCAGCATCAGCTCCGCATTCAAAACCGACCCGCCCGCCGCGCCGCGAATGGTGTTGTGGGCCAGGCACACAAAGCGGATATCCAAGACCTCGCAGGGGCGCAGCCGGCCAATCACCGTCGCCATACCGCCGCCAGCGTCCCGGTCGAGGCGCGGCTGGGGGCGATTGGGTTCAGCCCGAACGACGAGGGCCGGCTGCGGGGCCGAAGGCAGCTTGAGCTGTTGGGGCAGCGGTTCCCAGGTCTGCCAGGCTTCCATGATGTCGCCCAGGGAGGGTTTGTCTTTGAAACTGACCGATACGGTGACCGTGTGCCCATCGCTCACCGGCACCCGGTTGCAGTGGGCGCTGATTTTGATGCCGGCCGGTTCAACGCTCTGCCCATTCAGGCGGCCCAACATCTTGTTCGACTCGGTGTTCATCTTGATCTCTTCGCTCTCGCCGATGAAGGGGATGACGTTGTCAATCGCGTCCAGGCTGGGCACGCCGGGATAGCCCGCCCCAGAGAGAGCTTGCAGCGAGGTGGCGATGACCGCCTGCGGGCCAAATTGCATCAGCGGGGCCAGCGACATGACCATCGGCATGGCGGTGCAGTTGGAGTTGGTGACGATAAAGCCACGCGACCAGCCCCGCTCGGCTCGCTGCCGTTCCAGTAAACCCAGGTGATCCGGATTTACTTCGGGCAGGATGAGCGGCACATCGCTGTCCATGCGGTGAGTACCGGCATTGCTGAAGACGCCGTAGCCGGCAGCGGCAAATTTGCGCTCCCACTCGTTGGCAAAGCTGGTCGGCAGCGCCGAAAAAACGAGTTCGCAATCCAGCTCGGTGGACATCTCCTGCACCGTCATCTCGGCCAGGCGAGCCGGCATGGGGTCGGTCAGAATCCAGTTGGCCGCCTCGCGGTAGGGTTTGCCCGCCGAGCGATCAGAAGCGGCCAGTACAGTCAGGTCAAAATAGGGATGATTGGCTAATAATTGGGCAAAACGCTGCCCCACGGCCCCCGTTGCGCCGAGTACGCCCACGCGAATTTTAGACATGATAATCCTCCGTTGTTATAGGTGAAATCGAATTTTTTGGTTTAACGACATTTGACAAAAGTAATTGGTGTTTGGCTAAAATACAAATCTACCCGCCCGCGCGGGCGGTGGGGGCAAAAAAGCCAATCATGAAAATGTTATGCAGGACCCGTCTCATTGTAGTTTACAATACCTTACTATGGGCAAATCGCACCCTTCGACACTTGCGCCTGCACGCAAGTGCAGGTGTACGCCCTTCGC
Organism: Chloroflexota bacterium; assembly: GCA_016860845.1. The sequence goes on along the minus strand of BOKF01000016.1, from coordinate 126,800 downwards.
TTTGCTCAGGTCTACTCAGGGTGCGGTTTGTTTTGGTGGATTGGCAGGGTGAAAGTGATTTCCAACTGCTTGAGTTCCTCTTGCACCTTCACCTGCAACTGGCCGCCGTGCATTTCGATGATGGAGCGGTTGAAAAATAAGGTTGGGTCATCGGGGTCATCCCAAAAATAAATCTTTTCTTTCCCAACGGCTGCAACGTAAAACACAACTGAATTATCATCACAGTTTACGGTGAGTGTTATTGTACTTCCTTCTCTGGGGTAAACTGCCTCGGTGATAGCTTCTAATATCCAAGTTAGAGCTTGTTGAATACGTTTATGATCAGCCCAAATATTAGGCAGTTGATGAGGAAGATTTAACTCTACCTGAGCATTAGATATGGCTTCCTCAATAAGTTTACCCAAATCAACACTTTCAATATGCAAACCCCCATAACCATAAGTAATATGATATATATCAAAAAAGAGCTCCCAAAGTTTAATTACTGCTTTAGCTGATCGATGAATATCGTGGGTTAAGCGCTGTCTTTGTGTATCAGTGAGGGGGCCAATTTTGTCCTCTCCTTGCAGCATAATTTCAGACAAACCAATTATTCCCGTGAGGGGGGTACGCGTTTCCGAAAAAAATACAGCCATACAACGGTTTAACACTCGCACAGCTTGCGGAGTCAATTGCTTCTCAGGTTGGGTTGGCACTTCCATGTATCTACTCCGATTTTAACTCCAGATAATGACAGGCTGGCTTCACAACCGCTGTTCAATCACCTGCCGCACCTCACTTACCTCCGCTCCAATCTGCACCGGCGGATTGGCGAATTGGGCGTTGGGCCAGGCTCCGGTGTGGTAGTCAACGGTAGCGCTGGGGTCTTTCATCAGGTTGCCGGTCAGGATGCCGACGATGGTTTCGTGGGGCTGGATGACGCCTTCGGCAATCAGTTTCCGCGCCCCGGCCACTGCCGCCGCCGAAGCCGGCTCGCAGCCGATGCCGACGCGGTCCACCATCGCCTTGGCGTCCATGATTTCGTCGTCGGTGACGCTGGTCACGAGGCCGTCGGTCCACTTGAGGGTGCGGATCGCCCGTTCATAGCTGACCGGGTTGCCGATGCGAATCGCCGTGGCGATAGTTTCGGCCTTCATCGTGTGGTGTTCGGCAAAGTTAGTTTGATAACTCCGGTAAAAGGGGCTGGCTCCAGCCGCCTGCACGGCGGCGATGCGCGGAATCTTGTCAACCAGCCCCAACTGCTGCGCTTCGTACAGGGCTTTGCCGAAGGCGGCGGTGTTGCCCAGATTGCCGGCAGGCAGCACGATCCAATCGGGCGACTGCCAGTTGAAGCCCTGCAAAATTTCCAGCGGGATAGATTTTTGCCCTTCCAGCCGGAAGGGATTGAGCGAGTTGAGCAGGTAGACGCCCATCTCATTGCAGACCTGCTGGACCAGGGTCATGGCATCGTCAAAATCGCCCTGGATTTGGAGGGTATAAGCGCCATAAGCCAGCGCCTGGGCCAGCTTGCCCGCCGCAATTTTGCCGGAGGGAATAAAAATCAGGGCCGGAATGTTGGCCAGCGCGGCATAGGCCGCCAGCGAAGCCGACGTGTTGCCGGTCGAGGCGCAGGCGACGGCCCTGGCTCCCAGCAGTTTAGCCTGGGTTACACCAACCGTCATCCCCCGATCTTTGAAGGAGCCGGTAGGATTTTCACCTTCGTGCTTGAGGAAGAGGGCATCCGCGCCGACCCAGTTGGACAGACGGGGATGCTCGTACAGCGGCGTATTCCCTTCCGGGCGAGAGACGATGGTATCCAGGGTGGCCGGCAGAATGATCTCGCGGTAGCGCCAGACGCCGGAATTGGTGGTTGGAACAACCCGTGGCCCCGGCGCGCCACTCAAGCGGCCATCAAAAAGGCCGCGGCTGACCAGCGGGCGCAGCGCCTCTAAATCATGCCACACATCCAATTGGCCGCCGCACTCACACAAATAGCGCACCTCGTCAGCCGGATATGATTTGTGGCAGTGCAGGCACTGGAGCGAAATCGTGGAGGAAGACTCTGAACTGTGGCTAAGTTGGGACATGGTATTTTCTTTCTTCTGAAAGTAGCAAGTAGCAAGCTACAAGTTGCAGACAACTTAAGACGATCTGCGACCCTGCAACCTTGCTCCCCTACGACCTGTTACCTGTCATCTTCTTTAATTTCGATGATTATTTCTTCTTCGGCAAAATCGTCGTCGTCAACTTTACCCCAACCCAGCCGGTAAAGCCAGACCAGCCCCACCACAACAGCACCCATAAAGACCAGGGCCACCCCGCCGATACAGGCCGTTGTCCCGGCGACACCCAGCAGCCCTGTTGGCGGCACTCCGGCAACCGATAATTCCGGCGCGGAACGGCGGGACTGGGCGATAGGGGTCGCTGGGAACCGCTTCTTTGGCTCAAAGGTCGCAGTCGGCGACGGCGTGGCCGAGGGAGTCAAGGTTGGGGGTGGAGCGATGGTATTGGCCGGCACGGGCGTCGGCGTGGCAACCGGCGAAACCGGTTCGACGGTGGGCGACTCGGCCTGTGCCACTGCGACGGATGCATCGGCTAACTCCGCGACGACCGGCTCTTGCGGCTCCTCTGTGGCCGGGGCGGGGGTGGCTGTGGGCGGTTCGGGCACAGGGGTGTCGGTGGGCGGGGGCGGGACCGGGGTGTCGGTGGGCGGCGGCTCAGTCGGAGCAACGGCGGGAGCTGCATTGCCGGCGACCTGCTTCATACCGATGTCGTCAATCCAAAACTTATCCTTGGAAGGGGGGATAGAATAGCCTTTTTCGGCGGCGCGCTGCCGCCAGCGGTCGTCAATCCGTAAAAATACAGTGATCGTGTCAGCCTGGGCTGTCGCGGTGACTTCTTGATTGCCGCAAATTTTGCAATCGTTGCGCGTATTTTCGGGTCCCCAGATAATATTGGGCGAGCGCGGGTCGGTGCCGCCAAAGGGGTCAATGCCCATCTTCCGGCCAATGCCGCCAACCTGGTCATACACTGATTTATCGTTGACAAACGAATCAAAGACTAACCAGACAATATTGGCATAATAAGTATTGCCTTTGACCACCGGCACCTGTTGGTAGATCCCCCCTACAAAGTAATTATCGGTGACGATATAACCGGCGGGACATAACGGCGCGTGACATTCCCCGCCGCCCTGCAGCACATCAAAGCTAGCCGAGCCGTCTTCGGTAAACGTCTGCCAGCGGTCCTTGCCGTTGTCAAAGTTGCAGTTGGGCAGTATATTTTCCGACTGCTGGCAAGTATCGGGGGGATTATCCTGCATCAAGGCTCCCACCGAAGGTTGCCAGACAAAGATCAAGGCCAGTAAAAGAAAGAGCAAAAGGTAACGCAGTTTCACTTTTTTTCCTACTTGTTCTAAAAGGAACAACAAAGCGCGAGTATACCCCAAGCCACTGGAGATGGCAAGTCAAAAAATTAACCACGAATTTCACAAAAACAAGCAATCCGGGTAACTTGTGGTCAAAAAGTATTTGAACGGCATACCTCATCAAATAATAAAAAAACCGGCCAGCTCGCAGCGAGTGGCCGGTTTATAGCAAGGCAACACGCTTATTAAGAGCCGCCAACAGTGGGCAGAACCACCGGAGTCGAGGTCGGAGTGGGCAGGTCGGTTGGTTTTGGGGTGGGTAGTTCAAGCGGCGGTTTCGTGGGAAGAGGTGTGGCGGTGGGTGGCGCGACCGGCGTATCAGTGGCCGCCGGTTCGGCAGTCGGTTGGACTTCGCCGCCGCCCGCTGGCGCTTCCGGCGTCGGTTGGCCGCTGGAAGGTTCAAGCCCTCCACCCATCAAGTTGTAAGCCGCTACCCCTGCCAGGGCACAAATTATCAACAGCACCAAGACTGCCAGCACGATGAGCCGGGGGTTGAGCTTGAACCCGCCACCTTTCTTTTTGGCGGCCTGCTTCGACGATTTTCCTTTTGACTTGGCCATGGTGCTGGGCATGACCAATTCTTCATCTTCATCCTCTTCGTCTTCGCCGGCGCGATGAAACTCGTCCAGAAAGGTAGCGCCTGTCTCTGGCTCTTCTTCCTCTTCCTCAAGAGCGCTGCGCACGATGTCACCTGGATTAAAATTGCCTGCTTTTAACGCGGCCATACTTTGCCGGGCGATGGAATTATTGGGGTTGAGGGCCAGAACATTTTCAAGGCAGACCTCGCGGTCTTCATCGGTATCAACGACTGCGGTTAACCACAACCAGACGTTTTCATTGCCTTCGTCGGTTTCAAGCATTTCCTCCAACAACCGACGCCCTTCTTCTTTATCGCCCATGCGAATGGCTTGAATAGCATCGTCGAGCATTGACATTGATTTGACTCCCGGGCCACTTGAGGATGACAGTTGAAGTTCTGATGCCTATTATATCACCAGTTTAATCACTATGACAAGTTAAATAGGCCCAAGCATTGAGGGCTAATCCGTAATCGTCACTCTTTCCAATTCGAAGCTGGCTGAGGACGCGCCAGGGTTAGCCGGCTGGGACGGCCCGCCAGTTTCACTTACCCAGGCAGCTCGCAGGGTAAATTGCCCGCGCGGCGCATCATCTCCAACCACTAAATCCAACCGGTCCTGAACCCAATAATCGGCCGGCCACTGCCGGGTCGGCCACTCGCCGTTAATTGGTGCAAGAGCCGGCCAGCGATAAACGATCTCCATCTGGTCGTCAACCAAGAAAAATTCCAGGTGATAATCTGCCTGCGGCGGCTGTAAGACCTGCCAGTGAAGTGTTACAGCTAAAGTTGCGCCAGGATGGACGGTAGAATTTTTCAGATCATAGCCACGCAAAGCAATCTCCCGTCCTGGCCCTTCCCCAGGGAGGGCCGAGGTGGGATGCGGAAGTTTGGCCGGGTCAATGATTCGCGGAGTCGGGGCCAGTTGGCCCGTCAGAACACCGAGGGTGATAACGGTCTTCCCTGTAGCTGCGGGTAAAGCCTGGCCACTGCGCCGGTCAACGACCTGAGCAGTGAGGTGGTAGGCGCGTGGGGGCAGGTCGCCGGGCAAGCGCAGCACCAGCAGTTGCAGCCCTTGCACGCCCGGCTGCCAATTGCTGGGAGGATAGCCGTTGCCGTCGGCTTCGGCCCAAACATGGCCCTGCTTATCCTGCAACTGCACCAGAAACGTATAATCGGCGTCGGGAGGGAGCGCTCGCAGGGCTTGCCAGCTCAGCAACACCTGAAACTTACCCCCGCTAACCACCGACCCGAGCACTTGATAGGCCGATAGAATCAGGTCATTGTTGATATTGACTCCCAGGGTGTCAGGCCCGGCAAAGGCAGCCAGGTAAGCCTGGCGCAGTTCCGCAGCATTCCGCAGGCGGTACACCACATACTCTTGACCCGACTCTGTGGAGGAAGGCTGCAAAAAGGGCTGCCAAACGTCGGCGGGAGGGGCCGAAAGCGGGAAAATGTAGCGCGGCGACAAGCCGCTCTCCGGCGGCGGAAACGCGAGGCTCTGCCGGCCATCAAACCAGACGACAAACGGGGGTTGGCCGTGCGAGTGGAGGCTGAGACGAAAAGGGTCCAGGTCACGGTAATACTCGGCTGAAATGGCGGCCAGTCCTTCATTGGGAGCAGCCTTCATGTAACCCGCTACTGCGGCGATGTCTGCCCCATAAATGTAACGCGCCTCAGGAGCGTTAGCCCAGCGAATGAAGTAATCGTAGCCGGTGAGAAGGAGGAGAAGAAGGAAGAAGGATGAAGGAAGAAGGATGAAGCGCGAAACGCGAAATGTGAAATGTGAGACGTGAGGCGTAGAGGGTGAGGCTTTATCGTTCGCCACACTTGCCCTGCGGGTTCGCCATTCGCTGACGCGCTGGCTTGCCCAGTCCAAGCCCAATGCCCAGAGGATGTAGGCAGCCGGCATGGCGCCGATGGTGCGCAGAAAGTGAGGGCTGTCGTCGGTGATGAAGCCGGGTAGGAGCATGAAAAAGAGCCACAGCAGCAGGAACATAGCCGGCCCAGCCAAACCAACAGGCCGGCGCAGGCGGAGCAGGACCAGGATTAGCCCCAGGCAGAAAAACAAGCCGTTAAGCCAATCAAAAACAGGCCGGCCGTCGAGATTGTAACGGTCGGTTTCGTCGCCATGAAAGGTGAACATACCCAGGGTGCGGAGCGTGTGGCGCAGGAGCGGGCCAAAGTCGCCGTTGAGAGCGTAGGGAACAGTCGAAACCTGGCTGGAACGTTCGGTGAAGCTGGCGCTGTGCTGCCAGAAATAGTTAGCCAGCGGGGCAAAAAGGACCGCCCAAATGACCATCAGGATCATCAAACCAAACCAGTGCCACCTGGTCACCTGTCTTCGCAGGAATTGATAACCAAAAATAGCCAGGATCAGGAAAGGCGCAAAGCGGCTGGACAGGTAAGTGTACATGGTCGCGCCCAGGGCCAGGCCGCTCAAGGCGAAGAAGAAGATGGAGGATGGAAGATAGAAGATAGAAGATAGAGGGTAGAGGGTAGAAGATAGGGGGTTGGAGACGAAAGGTAGAAGACTTACTTCTGACTTCTGACTACTGGCTACTGACTTCTGACTACTGACTACTGACCTCTGACTACTGACTCCGCGCCACAAAAAATAGAGGGTCAACATCAGCAGCGGCGGCAAGGTGACAGCCCGCAGGGCCAGGCGACTGGTGAAAACGGCCCAAAACGATACGGCCAGCCCGGCCATTGCCAGCAGCGCCACCCGCCGGTTGAACAGGCGTAGGGTCAGCGGATAAACCAGGGCTACGGTCAGCAGGCCGCAGATGACATTGACCAGGCGCATCGGCACAGGTCCAATGCCAAAACCGTAGAAGGCCAGGGCCTCCAGGTAGATGATGAGCGGCTCGATGCCTTTGTTGATTTCAAAAAAAATGGGGCGCTGCGCCCCTTCCAGCACCTGCAAGGCCGTAACGCCGTTGTAGGCTTCGTCGTGGGAGAGACCGGGAGGGATGTGATCAATGGCAATAATGCGAAGGGCGAAGGCAAGGAGGAGAACAGCAATAGGCAGGAACCTGTGCAGATTCATCAAACTTCAATCTTTAACCACCTACCTCAATTTCGTCCCGATTAGGGCCGCCAGGCCGGAGTCTGCTCATCGCGGGTGGGGGTTTGGGTCAGGTTGACAACTGTCTGGCCGTCGAGGGTGGTGGTGAAAACGTCCCAGTTACCCTCACGGTTGGAATAGAAGACGAGTTGCTGCCCATCGGGCGACCAGGTAGGCCCGTGGTCATTGGCCTGAGAATAATTACTGACGTTTTGAATGGCGCTGCCGTTGGCATCCACCACGTAAATCTCGACATTGCCATCCCGATTGGTTTCAAAAGCCAGCCTTGTGCCATCGGGCGACCAGGCCGGGGAGAGGTCATTGGCCGGGTCGGTGGTCACCTGGCGCACATCGGAGCCAGCGCCGGTCATAGTAAAAAGATCCCAGTTGCCGGGAGCCTTACTGCTGTAGGCAATCCGGCTGCCATCGGGCGACCAGACCGGACCGAGGTTGCCGTTGCCGTTGGCGGTAAGTTGAGTTGTTTGGTCGGGGCAGATTTCAGGATTGCTCAGACAGGCCAGATCCACGATAAAAATTTCCCAGTTACCGGCGCGGATGGAGGAAAAAGCCAGTCGTTTGCCATCAGGCGACCAGGAGGGGGTCCAATCATCTGCCGGGTGACGGGTTATATTGACTACGTTTTGCCCGTCAGCATCCATCAAATACACTTCACGATTGCCATCTCGCGTGGAAACAAAAGCAATCTTTTGCCCATCCGGCGACCAGATGGGAGCGGTATCATCCTCCCCTTCTGGGGAAAGGGCGGTTACGCCGGTGCCGTCAGCATTCATTACATAAATACGCCAGTTCTGGTCAACATCCCGGCCCATGTAGGTCAGGGAGGGTAAGGTACGGGCTACGACCAAGGGCGGAGTAGGGGTGGGAGTTGCCGTCGGTTCCGGCGGCAAGGTGGCGGTTGGCGGAACGGCTGGGGCCACGGCCTGGCTTTCAAGGGTAGCAATCTGTACAGCGGTGGGGGTTGCCAGAAAAGCAAGAGGCAGGTCTAAAAAGCGGAAGGCAAAAACAGCGCCGGTGGTCAACAAACACAGCAGCACCAGTAAAGTAATGGCGAGCGGCCACAAGAATCCTTTTTTACCCCTTTTCCGGGACTGGCCTGCCATAGAACCAATCGCCGGGAGCGCGGCTCTTTCCATGTTGGCAGTGGGTTTGAGTTGAGCCGCAGCCCGGGCCCAATCCACTTCTTTGAGAATCTCTACCGGATTAGTGTGTTCACGCAGCCAAAAGCGCAGCAGCTCGACATGGAAGCGATAACTCAGAGCGCCCATGGGGGCCAGCACTCCCCGCTCGGCCAGAGACTCCAACCCCTCGACAACCACTTCAGGCACAACGGCGCTGCTCTGCCGCTGCAAAAACCGGGTCACTTCCTGGCGGGTAATTGGGCCATGCGCCCCTTGAATGGCCGCCATACCGGCCAGCACCGCCCGCTCGGCCCAGGTGGATTGATCCCAAATTTGCCGGAACGGTTCAATCGGCGAGTCGAGGATTTCGGCTAACGCCGCGTCAAAGTCGCGTTGATTGACCCAGCCGTCAAAGACCTGGCGGTTCAGGAGGGTATGGCAAAAGAGGCACAAGTAATAAGGATGGTGGGAGTTGATTTCGGCGATACGCTTGGTGACGCCATAATCAAAGCGCAGCACATTTTTGACGGGCAAAGTGATCATGCTGAGCGAAGCGTCGGCAGTCAGGACACCCAGGTTGAAGGTCGGTGCGCCATCCAGCAAAGGATGGCTAATCTGTTTCAACTTATCCTGGTTAGCAACAAAAACAAGATGCAGCCGGGGACATTCATCCAGGAGCGGCATCAGGCTGGTCAAGAAAGCAGAAATCAGAGCTTTGTCCTGGGTCAGCAGCGTGTGCAAGTCGTCGAAGTAGAGGACCAGCCGCTGTGAGGAATCAAGGTGCTGATTGGCCTGGGCAAAGAGGTGGCGCAGCGCAGTGGCCGGCTGCGCCGGGGCGTCTTCGGGCAAGCGGGGAGAAAGATTGAGCAGTTTGAGTTGAGGCACAAGCTGGTCAATGACCGTCTGTAGAACAGCATTGATGGCTCCCTGCCCGCGTACTTCCTGGCGAGAACGTTTATCACCCGCTTCCAACAGCAGCACCGGGGCGGAAAGCGTGACCGCTAAATTGAGACAGTCCAGGTTTTGCAGGCTACCCACGTGCCGCACCAACGACGTTTTACCGACCAATGGCAGCGCGCTGAGCACCAGCGTCCGGGCGTTGGCGACGAGTTGCAGTTCAATCCAATCGGCGGCATTTTGCCGGCCAAACAGCAGGGCTGGATCGGCAACCGGTTCGCCCGGACGATAAGGATTAGTTGTATCTGTCAAAATCGAAACTCCGCGTGACCCATGTGGCGTATACGGTTAATCTCACGCCCCATGTAAGACATTTGGCCTTATTAAAATCTTGGAACTATTCGATACGTACTTTCGTACCAGCACAAGCGCCCATTATACCATTAAATATGCGAAGAGGGGAAGCGGACGAGCCGGAATAAATGTCAAGGGTGAATTGTCAATTGTTAATTGTTAATTGTTAACGGGGACTCATTCACAATTGATAATTCACCAGTTCGCTATTCTTCCAAACTTTCCGCCTTCCAGTCTTCCTTTCATCCCTGCTTTTCGGCAATGAGTAGGCGTGCTGCGGCCCCATCGCGCTCAACCAGTTCCCAACGGGCCGCAAAACCGCCGCTGGTGAGCAAGTGGAGGGGTTTGGTCGGGGGCAAGCTGCGCTGGCCGGTAATCTCGTAGAGCCAATTGATAAAAGGCCGGATAGGCCAGGGGCCGCGCAAGTGACCTTCAAACACGACGATTAACCGGCCCGGCGGCTGCCCCTCAGCGGCGCAGTGGAGAACGCGGTGAATTTCGGCCATCGTATCACGGGCCAACATGTAATCGGTGGGAAAGGTGGCCACAACGTTGGCAAAATGATCGGCAGGAAAGGGCAGCTTTTGTGCCCTGGCCCGGCTGAGACGCAGAGGCAGGCTGCGGCGGCGGAGACGCCGGCTGGCCAGGCGAGCCATATAAGGCGACAGGTCAATGCCAAGCGGTTGATAACCCGCTGTGGTCATTTCGGCGAAGAAGGCGCCGGTGCCATAGGCCAGTTCCAGGGTAGGACCGGGCTGCAAAAAGGGCAAAGCCAGCCGCCGCCAGGCCGCCCATTGTCCAAACGAAACCAGCCAGGCCACGGCGTCGTAGGTCCAGGCCATTTGGTAGTAAAGCAGGTGAAAACCAATTTTAATCAGCCAGCGGGGAAGCAACACAATCAAACAATCACTCGTAATTTCTTGGGAATGAGATGATAAACGATTTCCGTGGCATTTCCGGGCAAGATCTCGCCATCCGTTTGAATCAACGTGGGGGGAGAAGTAGTAATTGAAAGAGATGTTGTTTGATGATAGGCTACCTGGGGATGTTGAATATGCGCCCCGCTGAAAGTCTGGGGTAAAAGCCGCAGCATCTGCCAGCGGCTCAGACCGGCGGCGTAGATGAAATCGAGCAGGCCATCATCGGGCCTGGCGTGAGGAGTCATATAAAAAAAACCGCCGGTCCGGTTGCTGTTGCCGATAGAAACCAGGTTAATAAACCCTTCAAAGGAGCTGTCGCCCCAGCTCAGGCGCATGTACCAGGGTTTGGCTTGGGCCAGGGTTTTCAAGGCGGCCAAAATATAGCGTAAGTTGCCCTTGACCCAGCGCATCCGGTCGTGAGCTTCCGTTACCACCGGCTCCAGGCCCACCGCGGAATTGTTGACAAAATAATGGCCGTTAACCTCACCCACGTCAATCAGGCGAGTCGTACCGGCAGCCAGGCGCTGGCAGGCAGCTTTAACGTCAAAGGGGATTTGCAGCATCTCCGCCAAATCATTGGCCGTGCCCACCGGAATGATGCCCAAAATCCCCGCTTCGGCCTGACCGGCGGCCTGCAGCAGGCCGTTGCTCACTTCGTTGACCATGCCATCCCCCCCCGCTGCGGCGACCACCGGCCAGCCTTCTTGCCTGGCCTGCCGAGCCAGTTCAATTCCCTGACCGCGCCGAACCGTTATCTCCAGATGATAATCCAGGCCGGCCTGGTCTAACGCCTGCTCCACCAGGGTAATTTTGGCCTCTGTGGGCAAGCGGCCGCCGTAGGGATTGAGGATGACTTTAATCTTGTCGGCCACAATTTAGTGAGGTAAAACGCCAACAGCCCGGCCGGCCCGTTCAAACACATCCAGCGCCTGTTCAATCTCTTTCAGGGTGTGCCCGGCGGTGACATTGGCCCGAATACGGCTGGTACCGTTCGGCACAGCCGGGGCCACAACCGGCAGGACGAAGACGCCTTCATCTTGCGACAACCGGGCCATCATCCAGGCCCGCTCGTCGTCGCCGGCAATAATCGGCACAATCGGGGTAGCGCTTTTGAGGGTGTTAAAGCCGCGTTCTTGCAGCCCCTTGATAAAGTAATTCACATTGGCCTGCAAGGCTTTGACCCGCTCCGGTTCCGCTTCGATGACCTCAAAGGAGGCTTTGGCAGCGGCGGCTGAGGCAGGGGGTAAGGCGGCTGAAAAGACAAAAGCGCGCATGCTATGCTTGAGATAGGTAATCAACTCGGAACTGCCGGCAATGTACCCGCCAACACTGGGGATGGTTTTGCTCAACGTGCCCATTTTTATGTCAATGCCATTTTCCAGGCCAAAATGCTCTTCGATACCGTGGCCTGTTTCACCCAGCACCCCCAGCGAGTGCGCTTCATCAACCATGAGCAGCGCTTCATAGCGGCGGCAAAGGCGAATCACTTCAGGCAAATTAATGATGTCGCCATCCATACTGAAAACAGCATCCACGACAACCAATTTGCCGGCGCTCTTAGGAGCTTCGGCCAGTGCTTTTTCCAACGCTTCCATATCATTATGCTCAAAGCGGACAAATTTAGCCCGCGACAGCAAACAGCCATCCACAATACTGGCATGATTGAGTTTGTCGGAAATGACCACATCATTGCGTCCCAGGAGAGTCGCAATCGTGCCTAAGTTGGTCACATAGCCACTTGAAAGCGCCATGGCCTCTTCAGTCCCCTTAAAGCGGGCAATCGTCTGCTCTAATTCGACGTGGATGCGCGTGGTTCCGGCCAGGATGCGCACTCCGTGTGTCCCAGAGCCAAATTCCACCAGGGCCGCCTGGGCTGCCGCTTGAATCTTGGGGTGATGCAGCAAGTTCAGATAGGCATAAGAAGCAAACTGGAGCATTTTACGCCCATCAATCGTCACATACACCCCATCCACAGCTTCGGCTGGTTGTAAATAAAGATAGAGGTTTTGCTCTTTGGCTGAGCGAACCCGTTCATTCATTTGCTCAATGCGCCAGGCAATGGGGTTATGACCATTTTCCGCAGGCATAGCACTCCTTTCGCTGCCGTGAAGTAATTTTGTAACTGGAACGGCGGCAAAAGTATAACACTTAGTTAAAATCTATCAAAGCCCAGACCCCGCTCTTTTAAACTGACAAAGCATTGGTGGCCGATAACCAGATGATCCAGCACGTCAATGCCCAGGAGCGAGCCGGCCTCGACGATGGAGCGAGTCACTTGCACATCCTCGGGAGAGGGAGTAGGATCGCCGGAGGGGTGGTTGTGGGCCACGATGATAGCCGTGGCATTTTCTCGAACTGCTTCGCGAAATACTTCCGAGACCCGGATAATGGAGGCGTTGACATTGCCCACATAAACGGTTGGGCTGGCCAAAACCCTGTTTTTGGTATCGAGCAGCAGGGTGCGTAAATGCTCTTGTTCCAGGCTGCCCATCTCTAACATCAGCAAGTTAGCCGCATCGAGGGGCGAGGTGATTTGGGGGCGGGCATCAGGAGAAGTGACCAGCAAGCGGCGGCCCAGTTCGATGGCCGCCTTGAGTTGGGCCGTTTTGGCTATCCCAAGACCTCTAATGGTAGCCAGTTCGCCAAATGAAGCTCTGGCTAACCCGCCCAGACCACCAAACTGGGTCAAAAGACGGGTACTCAGGGCGACCACATTTTCGCCGGGCGTGCCAACCCGCAACAGGATGGCCAATAACTCGGCGTTAGAGAGCGCCGTGGGGCCGTAATATTGCAGCCGCTCACGCGGACGCTCGCCCAAAGGAAAATCGTGGATGGTTGGATGGTAGTTGGCGGATGACTCGGTAGACATGGGCGGCCCTTTTAGCAAATAGGCTGATTAGTAAACGTGGGCTTCCAGGCAGGTAACACCCTGCGGCCCGACCACGGCGCTGTGCCGGATACCGGCGGGCAGTTCCAGCCGGTCGCCGGGATTCAGGTTAAAAGTTTTGTGGTGGGTTGGACAATCAAATTTAATACTGCCCTCCACCACATAGATGATTTTATGATAGCCGTGGGTGTGTCCCATATAGACATCTTCCGGCCGGTTTGACCATTGGTACACTTTAAGCTCTTGCTTGGTCAAAATATCGCGCAGTTCCTCTTCTGTAGGCGGGTTCTGGTCAGACCAGGGGGTTACTTTCAGTTCCATAAGCTTCTCCGAACAAGTTACATTATAAATTTTGCTGGGCCATATTCTACTGTCTTGACCGCAGATCGTCAACCAGATAACTACAACATAGCTCCATTTTTCGTTGACAGGAAGGCAGGGGTCGGCTATACTCAGGGAAGTTATTTATTCTAAACCCAGCCTGACAAGGAGCCTATCCAGATGAGTGTCGCCGACGATGTCAACGAAATTTTTGAAAAGATGCCGCAGGCTTTTTTACCGGAAAAAGCGGCCAACCTCAACGCCACCATTCAACTTGAGCTTACTGGTGAAGGCGGCGGCGATTGGGTTCTCAAAATTGCCAATGGGACCATCGCCGTGACTCCAGGCCGGGTTTCAGCCCCGAATCTAACCCTGACCATGACGGCGACTGATTACATCGCCCTTTCGCGGGGTGAAGCAAATCCGGTTAGCTTATTTATGGCCGGAAAAATCAAATTGCAAGGGGATATGACTCTGGCTATGAAGTTCCCCGATATGTTTGACCGCAACAAAGCCTGAAGCCCTCTCCCCCGTGAGATTCTTGATACAAAAAGGCGACTGCCCATGCAGTCGCCTTTTGAGTTAAATTAAGGCACAACGTAATCAACCACCGGAAACGGACTTGAGATAGGCGATAATATCGCTGATATTCTCCTCACTCATCCGCTGGGAAAAATTCTGGGGCATCAAGTTGGGCTGGAATCCTTCGGCAATCACCGCATTGGGCTGGACAATAGATTGGTGAACGTAGTCTTCACCCTTGCTAATCACATTCGTCAGCTCCGGCCCAACAACTCCACCTTGCCCGTCAATGGCATGGCAGCCGACACAGCCCATCCCGGTGAAGAGATTCTTACCCCGTTCTTCAGGGGTATCGCCGGGTACAGGCGTTGGTTCGGCGTTCGGGTCGCCCAGGTCAGGCGCTGCCTCTTGCCAATTCATAACATAGGTGACGATGTTGTCAATTTGATCGTTCCGCAGGGGGCCGCCGTAGTCAACACTCCAGGTTGGCATATTGCGGCCATAGTTCGGGTCCGACATCACGGGGCGGCCCCCTCTGACGGTCAGGGTGAGAAAAGACTTCATTGTTCCTTGATACCCAATATCGGTCAGACGTTTTTCAAAGAAATATTTACTGTTAAGGGTAGGGCCAACGCCGCCCTCGCCCTTAAGACCATGACACTCGGTACAATACTGGGTGTAAAGCGCCGCCCCGGCTTCGATGGAACGCCCCTCAAAAGCCTGGGTAAACTCCGCCTGCCGGTCCGCTTCCCCGATCCCAACATAAACAATGCCGCTGATGGAGATGAGAACCGCTAACAATCCAACCAAAATTCTTGAGTCTATCATAATTATCAATCCACTTAAAACTTAGATTCGAGTAAATCGTAACCGGAGTGACGATGCATAAAAAGTACCTTTTCGAAGGTGCGGGCTTGTTTCTCACCACCCCCTTCGGGGACTTCTTCCCAGGACACGGTGATGGTCAGCTTTTTAAGATCGGTTTGCCAATCCTCAATCGCCATCGTAATATCGCCGTTGTCAAAGTTATCGCCCGGTCTCTCGCTCTCCCGGTCAACGGCTTCTCTCATCTCGGCCATAACCTGGCCTAATCGGCCGGAAGGATAAGTGGTTGGATCACTGGCCTTATACGTACCCACAAACAGTTCATCATAAGGAATCTCTCTAACCTCACCCACACCTTCTTCGGGCACAAACTCCTGCACCAATTCAACCGGCGGCGGCGCGGCGACACCCCACAGCCCCGTGCCCATATAGGTCAAAACGACGATAAAGATGATGGTCAGAATCCCGACGGTAATCCCGACCTTGCGATTTTTCGCTAACCGGCTGGGGCCGGGGTCAATGTAGGGCACGGCAAAGAGGATTAAAAAGATAATCGTCGGGATAACCACGCCCCACAGCGTTTTATCGCCCAGCTTAAGCATACCCTGTAGCCAGAGGAAATACCAGGGCGCCGTGGTATGCAGCGGCGTTTTTAAGGGGTCGGCGTGGTGTTCTAAGGCGGCTGAATAGGCCACAGCCATATAAATAATCATGCCCGCTACCAAAACTGCTGCCCACATAATTTCGCTGGTGACCAAGTCGGGGAGAAGGTCAATTTTCCGCTTGGCGGCAGCAATTTTCTCCGGCGGCGCTTCGCCTTCTTCGATGACGGCCGGCAGCGAGATGCTGTGTTCGCGTGAAACTTTATAATAGTGAATGCTGATAAAGACAATAGCCAGCAAAGGCAGCAAAAAGACGTGCAGCAGGTAAAACCTCAGCAATCCCCCGGCTCCAATATCTTGCGAGCCTCGCAAAATCAAGTTGACCTGGTAACCCACCAACGGGGCTGCTTCGGCCATACTGGTGCCAATGGTCACCGCCCACAGGGCCAGTTGATCCCACGGCAACAGGTAGCCGCTGAAGCTCAGGAACAGCGTAACCAGCAGCAAGACCACCCCGGTCAGCCAGGTAAACTGGCGGGGATGCTTGTACGCCCCGGTAAAGTAAACTCTGATCATATGCAGGGTTACGGCGATAACCATCAACTCCGCCCCCAGACGGTGCATATCGCGCAAAAATTTACCAAAGTTGACATTGCTCAAGATGTTGAGCATGTCGTAATAAGCGACCGTCGGCGAGGGCGTGTAGTACACCATCAGAATGAGGCCGGTGATGGTTTCGATAATAAACAGAAGCGTTGAGAAAAAGCCCAGGCGGAAAGTGTGGGTAAACCAGGTTGAGCCTTCCTGGTAAAATTTGGGCCGGAGATGGAGCACAAATGATTTAACCTGCGCTCGATAGCGGGGATTGGGTTTTTCGGTGGGCGGTTCGCCTCTGAGCAAGGCGCGCGCTTCTTTAACCCCAATCCCGGCCAGAACGGCCCGCGTTGTTTCGTCAATTTTATCGGTAATTGTCTGCTTAATACCTTTTTGCGTCAGGTTGTGCAAAAAGCCCATGCCGGGAATATCCATCGCTGCTTATCCTCCTTGATTAACTCGCCCTGACTTAGGCCGGAACCAAAACCGGCGCACCTAAAATTCTTCGACCCGTGTCAATCACTAATCTTTCGTCGCCGGTTATTTCTAACGGACCGCCATTAACATCGGTTTCTTTAACGGAACCATCAGGAGCAATCGCCTGAATCACAAAGCGGTCCAGGCTGCGCCGGGCCGGGCCGGCAATATAATCCCCCGAAAGCTGGAATTTCGAGCCGTGGCAGGGACATTCAAAGCGATTGGTCATCGGCACCCATTCATACAGACAGCCCAGGTGTGTGCAAACTTTATAGATGGCCAGAACACCTTTGCGCGGTTCGCCGTTGACCTCGCTGTCAATATTAATCAGCCAGAATTTCCCATCCACGTAAGCTTTAGGCCCGGAATTTACTTCCGGCAAAGCGCCGGCTGCATCGCCAATCGGGAAGGCGCCGCCAAACTGCCCTTCTTTGAAATTGGGGAAAGCAAACCACAACCCCATACCAATCCCCTGCACCGTCAGCAGGGCAATCGAGGCCAGCCAGGCATAATTAAGAAATTCACGCCGGGTGATATTGGGATCAACCTTTTCTTCGACAGCTTCGGCTTTGGCTGGAGCAGGTTTGGGCGCAGCCGCTTCAGTTACCCTGGGTTTCGGGGCAGGCGGGGCCGCCTCTACGGGCTTGGGAGCAGGGGCCGGAACCGGGGCCGCTTCGACCGGTTTGGGCGCCGGTGGGGGAGTAGCCATACCGGCAGCTTTAGCTGCTTTGGCCGCCAGAAAAGCCTCGCGCTGCGCCCTGACCTCTTCCGGCGTTCGTTTAGCTGCTGGCGCTTGTGGGGGTAGCTTGGGCGCAGCCTCTTGAGCGGCTACAGGCTCAGGAGCAACCACTTCCACGACAGGCTCTGGGCTGGCTTCCGCTTCGGGCGATACCTCAGCCACAGCCTCGTCTGTTGTCGAAGTGGGTTCGGCGGATGTGGTTTGAAGGGGCACATCTTGCCCAGCCGCTCTGGCCGCCTTGCGAGCCAGCCAGGCTTCTCGCTGCGCTTGAATTTCGTCAGGTGTTTTCTTGGGCATAGGCCAAATATCCTTTCCTCGCTGATGCGGTTATTTACGACCGTGTACGTGAAATTAATTTGGGTTTGTTTGGGCTTGGGTGAGCGATTATAGCACGCCGAAAATTAAATGGCAAGCGAAATGTTACAATTTGCACTAGCCTTAAAAATTTAAATTTGCTCAAAACACAATCCTGAGCCAAAATCAATTTATGGACAAACCTCCTATTTATCCGCTCACCTTCACCCCCGTCTTCCGCGATTACATCTGGGGTGGGCGCAACCTTGAAACCAAATTTGGCCGGAGGCTTCCCCCCGGCATCATTGCCGAAAGTTGGGAAATTTCCGGCCACCCTTCCTCCCCCACGGCTGTCGAAAGTGGCCCTTTAGCCGGACAAACCCTGCCGCAGATTACGCAGATGCTCGGTCTGGATTTGGTGGGCGCTCGCTCAACGGGAATGCTGGCCCGGGGCAAGTTTCCCCTGCTCATCAAACTGCTGGATGCCAACCAGCCTCTCTCCGTGCAGGTCCATCCCAACGACGACTATGCCAACCGCCATGAAAACGGTGAGCTGGGCAAAACCGAAATGTGGTACATCCTCCACGCCGAGCCGGGCGCCTATCTGATCTACGGCCTCAAACCCGGTGTGACTCCCGCCTCTTTCCGGCAGGCTTTGGAGGCAGGCACCCTGGAAGCCTGTTTGCATCACCTGCCGGTCCAGGCCGGCGATGCTATCTTTATTCCAGCCGGGTCGGTCCACGCGATTATGGAGGGAATCATACTCGCCGAAATCCAGCAGAACTCCGATACCACCTACCGCGTTTACGATTGGAACCGGTTGGGTCCGGATGGCCAGCCCCGTCCGCTGCATCTTGACAAAGCAATTGACGTGATCAACTTTGCCCAGGTTGAGCCGCAGCATTTCTCGCCCCAACTGATTGAAGAAAATGCAGACCTGCGCCGCGAGATCATTACCACTTGCCCCTATTTTAATGTAGAAAGAGTGACTTTTAAGCGAGAGTCTGCTAAATTTAAAGGGCATGGTGACGGCAGCACGTTTGAGATTTGGGGCAGTATGTCGGGCCTGGGCCGGGTGAGTTGGGCGGGTGCGCCCGTAGAGTTACCCGCCATTCGTTTTACCCTGCTGCCGGCTGCGCTTGGCGAATTTGAAATCGAAGCATTGGTCCCCTCGGTCTTTCTGCGGACATATGTGCCGGATAGGCCGAGAGGATAAAAGGAGATAATTATGTCCAGTCAAGTTTCGGGTTATGAAAAGCAACTTATTTATGAGATTAAAGAAACTCCTCAAGAGTATTGGCCGAATTTATTACAGCTTATTCGACTGTTTCGCGAGAGTGTTACTTTGAAACCAGCCGAAGCCAGTTTTCGCCAGGGATGGGAGGAAGCCCTAACAGGACAAACCCAGCCAATCTCCAAATTGTGGGGCGATATTGATGCCGAGTGACTCAACCCAAGTTCAGGTTGAATTTACTCCAGAATTCAAACGAAATCTACGGGCACTATCCAGGAGATATCGCCATATCCGATCAGATGTTCAACCCACCATTGAAGAACTTCAAGCCGGCAAAATTATTGGCGACCACGTAACTAGAACTCACCATTCAGTGTTTAAAGTACGTGTAAGAAATCGTGATATCCAAAAGGGGAAAAGTTCTGGCTACCGTCTCATTTATTTCCTCAAAACTCCTAACCTCATCATTTTAGTGACGATTTACTCGAAACTCGACCAAACAGACATTTCGGCGGAACAAATTCGAAGAATTTTGACCGAGTTCGAAGGCCATTAGTAGATTAAGGAATCTTGTATGGATAATGAACTACTGACCAAAGGCCAGGCGGCCAAAAAAGCGGCACGGGTGCTGGCAACGCTGGACACGGCGACCAAAAACAAGGCTCTCAAAATTATCGCCGAAACCATTATGGAACAAGAGCCGCTCATCCTGGAAGCCAACGACAAGGATATTGATGCGGGCCGGACCAGCGGTCTGAGCGAAGCGCTGCTCGACCGCCTCCTGCTCACCCCCAACCGTCTGGAAGGCATCGCCAACGATGTCAAATCCATCATCAACCTGCCCGACCCGATTGGCGAAGAGTTCGAGAGCCGCCGCTTGCCCAATAGTTTGCAGGTCAGCAAGCGCCGCATCCCCATTGGCGTTATCGGCGTTATTTACGAGAGCCGGCCCAACGTGACCATTGATATTTCGGCGCTCTGCCTCAAAAGCGGCAACGCCGCCATTTTGCGCGGCGGCAAAGAGGCAGCCCACTCCAATAGGGCTTTGGCCGAGGCCGTGCGTCTTGGCTGTGCTGCGGCCGGCCTGCCCCTCGAAAGCGCCCAATTAATTGAATCCACCGACCGCGAACTAATTAAGGAGATGCTGCGGGCCAACGGCTTAATTGATATGATTATTCCCCGTGGGGGCGCGGCGCTGCATCAGTTTGCCATCGATAACGCCACCGTGCCGGTGATCACCGGCGGCATTGGTATTTGCCACGTGTACGTGGATGTGGCCGCCGACCTGACCAAAGTGACGCCGATTGTGGTCAATGCCAAAGTGCAGCGCCCGTCGGTCTGTAACGCGATGGACACGCTGCTGGTCCACCAGGCCGTTGCCCCCCAAATTTTGCCTCGCGTGGCCGATGCCTGGGCCGAGCACCAGGTCGAACTCCGCTGCGAGCCGCGCGCCCTGGCCATTTTGGAGGACCATCCGGCGGTCAAACCCGCCGGTCCCGACGACTTTGACACCGAGTTTATGGCCCTCACTGCCGCGGTCAAAGTGGTAGACAATCTTGACGAGGCGATAGATCACATCTACACGCACGGCAGCAGCCACACCGATGCCATCATCACCGAAGATTACAATGCCGCCATGCGCTTTGTCAACGAGGTCAATTCGGCTGCGGTCATGGTCAACGCCAGCACCCGCTTTAACGACGGTGGGCAATTCGGCCTGGGAGCGGAGGTCGCCGTGAGCACCCAACCGCTCCACGCCCGCGGCCCTATGGGTCTAAAAGAGCTGACCACCTACAAATGGGTTGTTTTGGGCAGCGGCCAGGTACGCCCTTAAACCGGATAGGTTTCATCTTTAGAGGAAATATATCTTACCACAGAGAACGCTGGGAGCGCTGAGAAAACTAAAAGTTCTCTGCGTTCTTTGCGCCCTCTGCGGTAAATTTTGAGAGGAGGTTCGTCACGATGTCCCTGGACAAAAAAACCGCTTTGAAACAAAAGTTGGCCCAGGCCAGAACCGATTTGGAGAATCTGTTGACCTCCCTGCCCGACGCCCAGTGGCAGACTCCCGTCATCGGCGAGGGCGATACCTGGACCGTGCTGGATATTGTGGCCCACCTGGTCGAAAATGAGCGCGGCATGAGCATCCACGTCCACAAAATCCGCCAGGGCAAGGAAACCGTCCCGGAGGGCTTTGATCTGACCCAGTGGAACGCCGGCCTGAAAGGGCGCAAGGGCAACCCCACCCCGGCCGAACTGCTGGAAGCCCTGGCCCAAACCCGGGCCAAAACTTTGAGCGTGCTGGAGTCCATCGGCCCCGAAGAGTGGGGCTTGACCGGCCGCCATCCTTCCCGCGGCCCAATTACCATCGAGCAGTATTATGAAACAATGGCCGATCACGACGCCGGTCACACCAACGACATCAAACAGGCGCTGGGTTAACTGAATAGGACAGTAAGCTTTGCCATGATTGGAATATTTTCGACCCATCAGTAGGTTGTGTCGCTCCAACTAAAGGCCCGTATCTGAGTCGGGCGCTTTCATCCCCCATATTTAGGTGATAACTCTTCTCTTCCCCCACATATAGTAGGCCCTCGCTTCTTTGCGCACTTTTCAGTTCTTATGTATACTACTTATGTTCATTCAGTTTGACTCACCCATCAAGGCGCAGTCAATGAAAAGTCGCACAAAATCCAAAACTGATTTTTCCATCCTCGCCTCCTCGCCTCCTCGCCTCCTCGCTCTAACCACTCTCTGCCTGTTGTTTCTCCTCAGCCTGACTTCTACCCCCGTCCCACCCATCTACGCCAACCGCTCCCTACCCACCGACCTAGCTTACAACACCGAAACCACCTGGATCTTGCCCGGCCTGCCCGACCTGAGCGAAACCTCCGGTTACATTCCTCACAATTTTTCTCATGGCGCAGCCATTTTTGAAATCGGCGCGGAGGTCATCCACGGCTTCCGCCCCGGCAAAGTTTACGCCGAAATGTATGCCCGCGACATCGCCTGGGGCATGGAAACGGCCCAATATTACTACCCCGACGAATATTTGCGCGAGCCGGTTGAAGCCTACCTGCGCCGGCAGTACACCGCCAGTACGGTCAGTTTGGATGGCGATTTCGGCGTGGTGGCCGGCGCCGGGGCGATTGGCGGCATCATCACGCCACAAGGCCGCAGCAACAAGCAAACCATCACCACCGACGAAGAGACCAGCCTCATCCACGCCGCTTACCTTTACTACAACATGGCCTATGATACGGCCTGGCTGGAAAGCGAGATCAACGGCCTGCCCATCATCGAGCGGCTCAACCGGGCCGCGGATTGGGTCTTTACCCACCGCTTGGATAAAAACCTGCAGCTCCTCTGGCGCGGCCACACCACCGACTGGGGCGATGTCAAATTTGAGAAAGGCCCTGGCTATACCGACTACAACCCAGCCCAGGATCACCTGACCGCCTCGATCTACGACCAGGCCCTGGCTTACCTGGCTTTGATCGAATTGGCTAAGATGAACGCCGCCGTTGGCAACACCGAGCAGGCCGACGCCTGGCAGAGCAAAGCCGAGGCCCTGAAAGCGCAAACCAATGCCGTTCTCTGGCAGGCCGATAAAGGTTTTTACCTGACCCACGCTCACATTTCGCCGCTAGAGCATCCCTTCGACGAGTCGAGCATGGTCAGCATCGCCAATGCCCTGGCCGTCTACGCCGGGCTGACCGATTTTCAGCAGAACCAGGCTGTTTTCCACAGCCTGGAAGAGGCGCGAGTTCAGGCGGGAGTCAACAAGCCCGGCCTGTCGCTCTATCCGTTTTATCCCAACCAATGGCCTAATCTCTTTTTTGATTACCTGGGCATGGGCTACGGTAACTATCAAAACGGCGGGGTGTGGGATTGGTGGGGCGGCGTGCAAATCAAAGCTGAGTTTCAGAACGGCTTTGCCGAGGAGGGTCAGGTCCACCTGCTGCAAGTGGCCAACGACTGGCAGAAACACCCCGGCAATATCATCGAGTGGCACTCCAGCACCGACCCCCGCCACGAGGGCAGCCACTATTACAGCGCCGCCGCCGGAACGATGGGCAGCGCCATTATCGAGGGTTTTTTTGGGGTGGAGTTGAACGGCCAGGGGCTAACCCTGCAGCCCCGGCTGGGGCTGAATGACGGTTTTATCCGCGTCTACCAGGCCGCCACCGACCGCTATGCTGCTTACAGTTATGACTGGGACCAGGATGTCACCCGGCTGGATTATGGGACCAACGCCGCCGATCCGGTGGTCATCAAGGTCTTGAAACTGCGCTCGGAACAGATTCGGGCGGTAACCCTGGATGGCCGGCCGGTTGAGTTTGAGGCTGAGAGTATCGGGCGCGATGTTTACACCGTTTTTAGCGTGCCCAGCGGCCAGCACCGCATCGAAATCGTCAAAGGGCAGCCGCTGGTCCAACCGGCCAGCGTCGAAGTAGCCCCGTCTGACCAACCCGCTTCTACGCCCGGCCCGACGCCTCCCAGCAATGCCCCCAATTTACCTTCCCCGCCTGAAATCGAAGGCGCGTCCCCGGCCGAAGCCTCTCCCGCCGAACCAGCCGCGACGGCTGAACCCGCTTTGAATCCCGCCGAAGCTCAGCCCCAAGGTCCTGCTGCATCATCCAGCGCCAGCCCAATCAGCGAAAAGACCCGCCAAAACCGGAATGCCTTTTTCCGTTTCATCGGGGCCAGCCTGGCTATCCTCATCAGCCTGCTTTTAATGGTGCTCGTCGCCCTCCGTCGAGCCAAAGGGTTCTAACTCATTCACGGATGACGGTAATACCCAGGCGGTGGTAAGGCTCCAGCAGGTCATCAGGCACGCCCGGCTCCGTAACCAGGTGGGTTAAATCGGTCAGCGGCCCGACGGTGTAGGTGGCCGCCGTGCCCAATTTCTCCATCGAAGCCAGGGCCACCACCTCGGCCGCGCTGGCAATGATGGCTCGCTTCACGTAAGCCTCTTCCAAATCCGGCACGGTAATACCCACCTCAGGATGCAGGCTGCAAATGCCCAACATGCACAGGTCAGCGCGGGTCATACGTATGGTTTCCAAAGCCGCCGCGCCTATCGTCGCCGGAGAGGTCTTATAAAGCCGTCCCCCAATCACAATGACCTCAATCGTGGGATGCGTGGCCAGGGCCAGCGCAATCGGCGGGCTGTTGGTGACAACCGTCGCCCGTAAGTCAGCCGGCAAATGCTGCGCCACTTGCAGCGTGGTCGTCCCTCCGTCCAGGATGATTACCTGCCCGTCCTGGACCAGTTGGACAGCCGCGCGGGCAATCGCTGCTTTGGCCGATGCCGCCTGTGTTTGCCTGACTACATAGCTGGCCGTTGCCGGCGAACTGGGCAATGCCCCCCCGTGGACACGCTGGAGCAGGCCCGCCTCGGCCAGCTTGCGCAAGTCACGCCGGATGGTATCTTCCGAGACATCCAGGGCCGCGCTAAGTTCCGAGGCGACCACTTTGCCTTCCCGGTGCAGGGTGGCCAGGATGTACTGCTGCCGTTCGGCGGTTAACATTAGATTGCGTTCTTCTACGTGTTTGTGCATTTTTTTACTTGTTTTTTGGGTCAAATAATGGCTTGACACTGCACGATTATGCGGTTATAATCGGGATAATGCAAATTTATAGCAGTATTTTGCTGGTTGTCAACTTAATTACGATTGAGGAGTGCAAAAGTGCACTTTTGCACTCCTTTACTTATGAAAAAAGTTGGTTTACTTACTCAGACCATGGCATCTGTACCCACCCCTTTTGTCCGTGATCGCCTGACCTGGATGGCCTATTTCCTGTTGGCCTACTACGCCTATACCCAGGCCGCGCTCGGCCCGCTGATGCCCTTTCTGCGCAGCGAACTTGCCCTGAATTATACCGTAGCCGGTCTGCATCTCAGCGCCTTTGCCCTGGGCATGATTGGGGCCGGCCTGACCACCGACCGCCTGGCCCAACGCTGGGGCCGCTGGGCCATCTTTTGGGGCGGCGGCCTGGGTATGGCCCTCGGCGCGCTGGGCTTGACTCTTAGCCACCAGGCCGCCTTGACCATTGCCAGCATTTTTGGCATGGGCTACCTGGGCTCGCTGCTCCTGATCCTGATCCAAACCACTCTCTCTGACCGGCACGGCGAGCAGCGGGTGATTCCCTTAACCGAGTCCAATGTTGGCTCCGCTTTTGCCGCCATGCTGGCCCCGGTGGCAGTGGGCAGCTTTGAGCGCTGGGGGCTTGGCTGGCGGGGGGCGATGGTACTGGCCGTTCTGGTCTTTGCCTGGCTGGCGCTGCGCTTCCATGGCGAACTTTTGCCCGCCGCCAAACCAGCAACGACTCGCGTCCGGGCCGCCGCCCCACCCTTGCCACTGCTTTATTGGGCTTACTGGCTGGTTATTTACCTGGGTGTATCTATTGAATGGTGTCTCATTTTTTGGGGTGCTGACTTTCTGGAAAAGGTTATCGGGTTGAGCCAGGTCAACGCGGCGACAATGATGAGCGTCTTTTTTGTAGCTATGGTCGTCGGACGCTTTGTGGGCAGCCGCTTGAGCCGTCTGGTGCCTAGCCCCACGCTCCTGCTCATCGCCGCTGGGATTACGTTGGCCGGTTTTCCCTTCTTCTGGCTGGCCCGCCTGGCCCCGCTCAACCTCGCCGGGTTATTCATCGCCGGGCTGGGCGTAGCCAATCTCTTTCCCTTAACCCTCGCGGTGGCCCTGGGCGTAGTTCCGGCCCAGACCGATACCGCCAGCGCCCGGGCCTCGATGGGTGGGGGATTAGCCATCCTGATTGCCCCGCTGGCCCTGGGCTGGGTCGCCGACCAGGTGGGTATCCAAAATGCTTACGGCATCGTCGCTGTGCTGGCCGCTATCGCCGCCGGCGTCACCTTTTTGGCCAACCGGTTGGCCGCCCGCCGCCGCGAAACGCTGGCCGAAGTTACGCTGCTCACGTCAGAATAGTTTTCATGTCGTCAGGGACCTGCGGTTGCGGTTCACACCCAGCAATGAAAATCCGCAGATTTCGCAGATTGTACAGATTTTTTTCTTTATTATCTGCGAAGTCTGTGTCATCTGTGGATAATTCGAGGAGTAATTTAACTTATGGGCACAACCTTTTCCCAAGAATCGACCGGCCTGGACACCGCGCGCATGTCCAAAACAGCCGCCTACTACCTGGCTTTTGTCGCCCTGGGGCTGACCAGCGCGACCCTCGGGCCGACCCTGCCCGACCTGGCCGAAAATACCCGCACTCACCTGCGTGAAATCAGTTTCTTGTTCACCGCGCGCTCCCTGGGCTATTTAATTGGTTCCTTTTTTGGCGGCCGCCTCTACGACAGCAAAGCGGGTCACCCGGTGATGGCCGTCATGCTGCTCGGCATGGCCCTGGCCTTGATCTTAATTCCAACCCTATCGCTGTTGTGGCTGCTGACCGCTGTTTTGCTGCTGTTAGGCGTGGTCGAAGGCGCGCTGGATGTCGGCGGTAATACGCTGTTAGTCTGGGTCCATCGCCACCTGGTGGGGTCGTATATGAACGGCTTGCACTTTTTCTTTGGGATTGGCGCATTTCTGACCCCGCTGATCGTCGCTCAGACGGTGCTGTTGAGCGGCGACATTACCTGGGCGTATTGGGCGCTGGCCCTGCTGGTTGCCCCGGTGGCCTTGTGGCTGCTCCGCCTGCCCAGTCCGGCTGCCCAAAAAGTGGCTAAAGGCGGACCGGCGGGACAGGTCAATCACCGTCTGGTCGCCTTGATTGTCGTGTTCTTCTTTTTGTACGTCGGGGCCGAAGTTGCCTTTGGCGGCTGGATCTTTACCTACGCCGTCGAGCTAAACGTGGCCAGCGAAGCCGTCGCCGCCTACCTGACCTCGGGTTTTTGGGGCGCGTTGACCATTGGGCGGCTGCTGGCCATCCCGATTGCTGCCCGCGTCAGGCCGCGCTATATGCTGCTGGCCGACCTGATTGGCTGCGTGGTCAGCGTCGGCCTCGTGTTGCTCTGGCCCGGCTCGTTAGGGGTCGTTTGGCTGGGCACGCTGGGCGTGGGCCTGTCCATGGCTTCCATTTTTCCCACCACCATCTCCCTGGCCGAGCGCCGCATGACCGTTACCGGCCAGGTGACCGGCTGGTTCTTCGTCGGGGCCAGCGCCGGGGGCATGGTTTTGCCCTGGCTGATCGGCCAATTTTTCGAGGGGGTTGGCCCGCAGGTGGTGATGATGGTCCTTTGGGTTGACCTCGTCCTGGCTCTGGGCGTCCTGCTGGTGCTCATTTCCCATTCAACCCGCGCTGTTATCAAGGTAGAGGAGTCATAAATGATGTCCTACGAAGCAATTCTGTTTGATATGGATGGGGTGATCATTGACACCCATCACGCTGTTACCGAATTCTGGCAAATCCTGGCTAACGAGCGGCAGATGCAGTTGACGGAAGCGGATTTTCAGCAGCACATCTATGGCTGCTCTCTCAACCACACTTTTGATACGCTGTTTCCACAGCTTAACGCGCAGCAGCGACAGGTCATTCTTGACCGGATGGAAGTGTATGAACTTAATTTAAGTTACACCGCCATACCCGGCGCTGTCGCGCTCCTGCGGGCGTTGAAACAAGCCGGTGTGCCGACCGCACTGGTGACCAGCGCCTTTCCCTGGAAAGTGGAACTGGTTATCCGCCAATTAGGGTTGGCCGGCCTGTTTAAGACCCTGGTGACCGCCGCCGATATCCAACGCGGCAAACCCCACCCCGACGGCTATCTGCTAGGAACGCAGCGTTTGCAGCTCCCCCCGCAGCGCTGCCTCGTCTTTGAAGACGCCGTCAGCGGGGTTCAGGCGGCGGTAACGGCCGGGACAGCCTGTGTCGGTGTGCGCCCGCCCGAGACGGCGGCGGCGCTGGTGACCGCCGGAGCGTTCCACACCATCCCTGACTTCACCGCTGTTACCCTACAAGCTGGCGCTAACAATGGCCGCCCGGCAGCGGTCTATCTCCGGGATGGAACGGGGTTGAGCTTGCCCCTGCTGACCAGTCCGGCGCCGGATTTAGCCAGGGCGTGATGGCTTTTTGCCTCTCCTCTGCATCAGAGTACAATTCGACCAGGAAAACCAGTTATGACTCCCCACAACCGTGTTGTCATCCTGACCGGCGCGACGCAGGGCATAGGCCGGACGACGGCTTACACCCTGGCCCAGGCCGGCTGCACGCTGGCCCTGGCCGCCCGCACCAGCGAGTCCCTCCAAGCGCTCGCCGCCGAGCTGCGCCAGGCCGGACACACCGCCGCTGCTTTCCCCACCGATATGGGCGATACGGCTCAGGCAGCCGACCTCGCCCGTAAGACTGCCGCAGCTTTTGGCAAAATTGACGTGGTGATTAATAATGCGGGGATCGGCGTGCGCGACCGCGTCCTCGATTTGCAGGAGGCTGAGGCCCGCCGGGTGATGGAGGTCAATTACTTTGGGCCGCTGGCCCTGATTCAGGCGGCCCTACCCACCCTTAAAGCCAACCCGGAAGGCGGGCTGATTATCAATGTCTCCTCGATTGTGGGCCGGCGGGCCATGCCGGGGATTGGCGGGTACTCCGCCAGCAAAGCCGCCCTGGAGAAGCTGGCCGAAAGTCTCCGCCTCGAAGTGAGAGGTGATAATATTCGGGTCAGCACGGTTTATCCGGGCGTCACCGTGACTCGTTTTAACGATAACTCCCTGGGCAGCAGCCAGCATGGCCGGGGCCGGGTCCAGGGTGTGCCGCCGGCGCGAGTCGCCCAGGCCATCTTAAATACGATCCGCCGCGAGCAGCGCGATGTCTTTATCACCCTCTTTGACCGTGCCTTTGTCACCGCCAGCGCCCTCTGGCCGGGGTTGATGGATTGGTTATTGAGGGACTATCTAAGGCAAAGAAGAGGGAGTAGGGAGTAGGAAGTAAGGAGTAGGTAGCTGCGAGCAAGTTATAAGAATAACTTTCGTAATAAGATTTTGAGTCATTGAAGCTCACGATCAGACGCGGATTAAACGGATGGAACGGATTTAAGTCATTTTTATCCGAAAAATCTGTCGAATCCGCGTCCCATTTCCCAGGAGTCTTATGGTGAAGGTGATCTATAGATAAAACGGAACACGCAACACGCAAGATGTATTACCCGTCGCGTTTTCTCCAGAAAGGACTCTATGATTTTCGATTATGCTGTTGTCAACGGCCAATTGCTGCCGCTGGAGCAGGCTCAAATTTCATTATTTAACAAGGCGTATTTTTCCAGCTTTGGAGTGTATGAGTCGGTCAAAGTGGACCAGGGCCGCCCCTTTTACCTGGAAGAACATCTGCATCGCCTCCACAAATCGGCGGCCATGCTGGAATTGGAACTGGGCGTGGATGTCCCGACCCTGGCCCACTGGGCAGCATTACTCTGCCAGCTCGACCTCCAGGCCACCTGGAATTTGAGAATTCTGGCCCTTGGCCCGGTGGAAACCGGAGGTCAGCCCATCATCGGCATGCAGCCTGAACCCCTGGCCACTTATTCCCCCGCTTTTTACGAAAGCGGCGCCGGCGCTGTGCTTTATGAAGGACAGCGCGCTTTGCCCCGCTGTAAAAGCCTCAACACCCTGGTCAACACCCTGGCCCGGCGAGCGGCCACCCAGGTGGGAGCCTTAGAGGGACTGCTCCATCATCACGGTTATCTGACCGAAGGCTCACGCAGCAACCTGTTTGTCGTCCGCCAGGGGCAACTGCTGACCCCGCCGGAGGCAGAAATCCTCTCCGGCATCACCCGCGACATCATCATGCATATCATGAGCGATACGGATCATGCCGTCATCGAAGCGCCGCTGCCGATAGATCTATCATTATACGAAGAACTCTTCATTAGCAGCACCAGCATGCATGTCATGCCGATCACGCGGATTGGAAATGTCCCCATCAGCGAGGGCCGGGTGGGGCCGGTGACGCGCCTGGCGATGGAGCGCTTTGCCCGGCATTACCGGCGGGTCATGAGCGAGCCGCGCGGCTGAGCCATGCAAATCCCCGGACACCTGGCAGTGGCTGTAGCCGAGTCGCATCTGCCCCTGTTCCGGCGCGGGCCGCGGCGGCTCCTGATCCTGCTGTTCGTCGCCAGCCTTTTCCCCGACGGGGTGGATAAAACGATCGGCTATGTCTTCCACGCCATGCCCAACGGGCGGCACTTTGCCCACAACCTGTTCAGCATGGTGGGACTTTCGCTGCTGGCCGGCCTTATTTTTGGCCCGGCCGGTGGCTGGGCCTGGTTCTGCGGCTACCTCGGCCACCTCCTGGCCGACAGCGGCAGGATGGTGCCCTGGTTTTTTCCCCTCAAAAAGTATCCTTTCAAAAAGGGCCGCCTCAAGTTTGAGCCGATCCAACTGCTGGGAGAAACGGTGATTTTGCTCCTGGTCCTCATCCTTGGCCGGAAACGTGATTTCTTTCACAAAAAGGATTGAATTCCGCCCGATTTGGTGATATACTGCTTGCAAAGCAAGACGCCCGCTCCGCTCCAGATCCTCAAGCCCCGGCGCTCGCCTCTTCCTAATCCTTTCATATCGTCTCGTCGTGCCACCAAGAGGGCAGTATGCCAAACCCATTTTCGCTAAAATCACCCGTCCCGCGACGCCAGCCAACCTCTGACCCCCAACAAAACGGCAGCGGACTGCAAAATCTCCCGATTTTGCCCGATGGAACGCAGAATCCCCCAATATTGTCCAACATCAGGAGATGCCGGACTCCTTGGTTGTCCAGCGTCAGGAGACGCCGGACTCCACATTTGAAAGTCCCAGACAAGCTGTTTTTCATCACCATGCTCGTTGGCCTGGTTGGCTTGGCCGGCCTGATTTATCGCGCCGGCTTGACTCCGGCCCACGCTGCGGCGGGGCAGCTTCTCGAACCAAACCCATCTGCCCCGGCTGCTCCCGTCCATGCAATCCAGGCGCAGGCCCAGATCACCGCCCAGGAGACGATCACCCCTTTGGATGTCGTGGTCGTCTTCGACATCTCCGGCTCAATGGAAGACCAGACGATTTGCCACGACTGCTGGGTTAGAACGAGTTACAACTCCGACTGGCCCAACAATGGCTACTTCAATCCTTTACCCTATTGGGAGAAATGGAAGAATGAGGCGAGCGGCGGCCCTGCGGCGACGGGTAACCAATCCATCCCCAATTCTGCGCTGTGCACGGTTTATCCGCCGCAGCCCTTCATTACCAACACCTTCCAATACCTGACGTTGGAGGCCGAACTGTACTCCGCTGTCAGCGGCGACTGGGGGCTGGATGTGCGCGTGCCGGGCAACGGCTTCTGGAGCATCCAGCGCGGCTCGCGCGGCAACAGTTTCTCCAGCGGCCCCCTGGCCGGCGAAAACTCCACCCACAAAAACGCGGCTGGCGACCCCGCCAACCAATCCTCCAACGTCTGCCGCCCGAACGTGGCAGGCGGCCAGATTGACTGTACCGTCGACACTGGCGACGATAATATCTGCGATTCTGCCGATGGCGGCATTGCTGTGGATTGCAGCGCCTTTATCGCCGCCCGGCCCATGGCCAATTACAGCCAGGTGCCGGGCAATATTCCAAACCTGATTGGCGCGGCTTACAACAGCAACTGTTTTATTGACAGCGGCGGGGTAGGCAGTACGGGCGGCGACTGCTGGTCGAACAACCCCTTCAACACCCTCCCCGGCCTGGAGAAAGGCCCCAGCACCGTGCCCTATGTCGAGTACGACTTTACCCCGACCTGGACCCAGACCACCTCTATCTGGCTGCGGGTCATCGGCGGCGGCGACGAAGCCTATACCTGGGCCGGCCCCAGCCCGGACCAAATCCAGCCCGACCTGAATGGTTCTGCCCTTTGTGCCGACGGTGCGGCAAGGCCGATGTGTAATAATATTACTCCCTGGCGTAAGGTCATCTACTGGCAGGTGGGGACCGGGACGATCTTCCAGCGCAAGGATAATCTCAATAACGATTACTCCAATTCGCCTACCGAAGATGATAACTCCAACAACACTTCGCACGTACAGAAGTACGATACCTGGAATGCCAACCGGGCTATACCCGGCTACTGGCGCTGGATTAAACTGGGTACGACAACCACCATTTCAGGCACCCGATCTACCTTGAGGTTGTATGCGGGCAGCGCCGGTTACATGGTGGATAAGATTGTCTTCACCAACGACCCCAACGGAAATACGCCCGAGCGTGGCGGTGAGATAACCACCATGACCAACAGCGCTATTCCGGCAGCGCTGCGGCGCAGGGCCGATGGCGCCGTCCAGACCACGGGTTTCAACGGTACCCAAGCCGAGCACAACGCTGCCTGGCGTGACTCGCTTGGCCCGCCGGCCAGCTTTGGTTCGGTCACCCGCGAGGCGTGTAATGTCTGCAATCCTGCTTATGGCTATACAGTAACCTCGGCGGATTGTACATGCCGGAAAAATGGTACCGAGACCGGTTATGGAACCGGCATGGGTTGTACCTTTGTGCCCAACATCACCCCGACCAATCAACTGCAAGAACAAGTGCAGACCGGCCTATACTCCGGCAACCAGCCAATGCGCAGCGACCAGGAGGCGGTCAAGCACTTAGTCAGCCAGCTTGACCCGATGGTTGACCAACTGGGCTTTGTCGCCTTTACGAATGACACCAATAATACCAGCGACCAGCGTTCTAAACTGGAATGTTTAACCCGGGCGTCCACCCAATTGGGCAATCCGGCTCGCTGCTACGACCCCAGCCTGGGCACGCCCCTGGCGTATACCACCGTTTTGAGCGCAGTGGAAAAACAATGGCCCGAAGGCGGCACGAATATGGCTGTCGGCGTAAAGGAAGGATTGGAAGAGTTAGGGATCAGCACGCCGACTAACACCGTCCACAGCGGCGTCTGCACCAGTGTTGCCAACGACGGCAATGCCTGCGACCGGCGCGGTTCGGCCCGGCGGGTGATGATCCTCATGACCGACGGCTCGCCCAATGATAATCCCGGTAATTGCAATGGCAGCGGCGGCCGGCCCGATTTATGGGATGGCCTCCTGGGGACTGAAGAACCCGACTATGAATGTGCGATGTATTATGCCTATCTAGCCGCCCTCAATAATGTCCCCCTCTATACCATCGGCATCGGAGCGGGCATAAACTCTGATCTCCTCAATGCAATGGCTACCGGCACCGACCCGTCCGACAATCACGATTATTTCTTCGGAGCGTGCGGGCAGTATTATTCGGCGGCCAAGCCAAGCGACCTCGACGCTATTTTTGAAGCGATTTTGACCCAGGCGAGGAGCTGTCAACTGAGCACGCTGCCTTTATTGCTTCAGGCCCAAGGGGTACCTGACCCGGTGCTAGCTGGAAATATGCTAACGTATACTCTAGTCGTTCGCAACAGCTCCCTTTTCAATCTTAACGGGGTTATAATTAGCGATACTTTGGCTCATCATGAAAGTTACGTTGCGGCCAGCGATAACGGCCAGCACAACAACGGCATCGTCACCTGGAATGTGGGCGGGCTGCCCGCCGGTCAAACCATTACCCGGACTCTGGCGGTGACGGTTGGCAATGTCGTCAGTGGGACCCTCCTCAGCAACACCGTCTGGGTTACTTCCACCGAAGGCATCAGCGCCAGCCAGATCATCACCACGGCAGTTTTCAAGCCGGCAACCCCACCTGGGTCCACTTATTTGCCGGTCATTCTGAAACAGTAGTAATGCCGGCAATAAATCTCAGACAGACCGCAGAGGTCTTTGAGACCTCTGCGGTCTCATTCCTAAAATTGGGGCATCCTCAGCGGCCCTTTGTATTGCCCCCCCGCAAAATCCGGTTATAATACCTCCCGTCTGATAGCCAGTCAGCCAAGCTGCATGCAAACCAAAACAGTCCCCAGATAGACACAGATTTCACAGATAGTTTTTAATTGTGTTTGTTCATCTGCGTCTATCTGTGTGCATCTGTGGACCCAAATCACCGAAAGGACTTCTATGCCCCCAGCCGACCGTTTTCTCCGCGCCTGCCGCCGCGAGGCGGTGGACGCCACGCCCATCTGGCTCATGCGCCAGGCGGGCCGCTACATGGCCGAGTACCGCGCCCTGCGCGAGCGCTACTCCATTCTGGAGTTGATTCAAGACCCGGCCCTGGCCGCCGAAGTCACCTTGCAGCCGATCAAGGCCTTTGCCCTCGACGCCGCCATCATCTTTGCCGACATCCTGCCGCCGCTGCAAGGCATGGGCCTCAGCCTGGAATTTGTCAAGGGCGACGGTCCAGTCATCGGCAATCCCCTCCGCACCGCCGCCGATGTCGAGGCGCTGCTGGTCCGCCCGCCGGAAGAAACGCTCGATTTCACCCTGCAGGCTATCCGGCTGGTCCGGGCTGAACTGGATGGTAAAGTCCCGCTGATTGGCTTTTCCGGCGCGCCTTTCACCCTGGCCAGCTACGCGATTGAAGGCGGCTCCTCGCGCAACTATATCCATGCTAAAAGCATGATGTACCGCCAGCCCCAGGTCTGGCACAAGTTGATGAGCAAGCTGGCCGAGGTCGTCGGCGCGTATCTGCGGGCGCAGGCTGCCGCCGGGGCGCAGGCGCTGCAACTGTTCGATAGCTGGGTCGGCGCGCTCAGCCCGGCCGACTACGAGCGCTTCGTGCTGCCCTATTCCCGGCGGGCCATCGAAATCGCCAAAAGCGACAGCGCCGTGCCGCTGATCCACTTCGGCACCGGCACGGCGGGCATGCTGCCCCTACTCAAAGAGGCCGGAGGCGATGTTATCGGCGTGGATTGGCGGATTGATTTGGCCGCTGCCTGGCAGCAGGTGGGGGACGGCGTGGCCGTGCAGGGTAATCTCGACCCGGTGGTCCTGTTTGCTCCTCTCCCGGAAATCAAAAAGCAGGCGGCCCGGGTTCTGGACAGCGTCAAAGGCAGGCCGGGCCACATCTTCAACCTGGGCCACGGCATTTTGCAGCACACGCCGGTGGAGCATGTGGCGGCGTTAGTAGATTTTGTGCATGAATACTCAAGGAAACTCATAGGAACTGAAGGGAACTCATAGGAACTCTAAGTAAGTTTCTATGAGTTCCAAAGAGTTCCCTGAAAAGGAGCATAATGACCAAAAAAGCTGTCCTGATCATGGCCTACGGCACGCCCAGTTCCGTAGACCGGATGCAATGTTACTTATCCGATATTCGCGGCGGCCGGCCCATGTCTGAGGAGTTTGTGGCCGAATTTCGCCACCGCTATGAGCTAATCGGCGGCTCGCCGCTGACGGGGCTGACCTACGATCAAGCCAAGAAAACAAGCGACGTGTTGCGCCAGCGGGGCTACGATTGGCCGGTCTACATCGGCATGCGCCACTGGTCGCCCTGGATCAAGGATGCTGTCGGCCAGATGTACCTGCACGGCATCGAGGAAGCCGTCGGCATCGTCATGGCCCCGCATTACTCCTCGATGAGCATTGGCCGCTATTGGACCAAAATTGAAGAAGCCCAGCAGATGCACGGCACGGCGATCAAGTTCAGCTTTGTTAATTCGTGGTACCGCCAGCCGAACTTTCTCCAGGCGGTCGAAAATCACATCCGGGCCGGGTATGAAAAATTTGCGCCGGAGGTGCGGGATAAAGTCAAGCTGGTCTTCAGCGCCCACAGCCTGCCGGCCCGGCTACTCAAAATGGGCGACCCCTACGACGACGAATTGAAGAGCAACGCCCAGATCATCGCCGAGCGGCTGGGTAACGTGGATTGGATGTTCTCTTACCAAAGCGCCGCCCATACCGGCGAACCCTGGCTTGGCCCGCAGATCGAGGATGTGGTGATGGATTTGGCTAAGGAAGGCTACAAATACGTGCTGGTCGCGCCCATCGGCTTTGTCTGCGACCACGTCGAGATCCTGTACGATATTGACATCGAGGCCCGCCAGATTGCCCAGGAAAACGGCATGCAGTTGGAGCGGATCGCATCAATGAACAGCGACCCCCTCTTCATCGAAGCCATCGCCGATGCGCTAGTAGCTGCCTGACTCCAAAAAGAACTCACAATCGGAGTGCGCCGCTGGTCGAAGTAGTTTATGGTTGACCGAATCTTCATACTCCTGCTAAAACGCAACCCGAAAACGGATAAAAACACTACCTCACCATCCAGAGAATAAACAATGAACACCGACATAGGCGAGTATATTGTAGGTGCGTATCTAAAACTTATCGAGAAGTGTGACATAATTGATTATAACGCCCGCATCCCTGGTGGTGGTCTTGCAGGACTTAACGAATTAGATGTCATAGGTTTAGACTTCAAGAGCGAGATAGCATACCTTTGTGAAGTGACCACTCATATACGCGGAACGCTGTATATTGATGGACCACATACAGTTGAACGTATTCGCAAGAAGCACGAGCGGCAGAAGGTGTATGCCGAGAAATATTTAGACAATTTCAAGACACATCGGTTTATGTTCTGGTCGCCCTACGTTCCAGAAGGGTATATCACTCATCACCTATCGCAGATTGAGGAATTAGAACTCATCATCAACAGACGATATACCGGATGTATCGAGGAGTTACGGGCACTTGCCAGAACCACCACACACGACACAAACAATCCCTTCTTTCGCGCGCTTCAAATATTAGAGCATTTGCGAAAATGAAACTGTTGGTAGAGGTCCATCTGGACGCAATGCAATTGAGTACAAATATTAGGGCACGGTTACAGCAGCAGTTCAAATAGTCATACGAATAAGGAGATTGATGTGGCAGTCGCCAAATATCATCTGGCCCAAGTCAACATTGCCCGGATGCTCGCCCCGCTGGATGACCCGCTGCTGGCCGGATTTATCGCCCGGCTGAACGAGATCAACGCCCTGGCAGACCGCAGCCCCGGCTTTGTCTGGCGGCTCCAAACGGAAGCGGGCAATGCGACCGATTTACGCCCTTATGAGGACGAGCGCATTTTGGTCAATATGTCGGTCTGGGAGTCATTTGAACACCTCAAAGACTATGTTTACAGGAGCGCGCATGCCAAGGTGATGCGCCAGCGGCGGCAGTGGTTTGAGAAGTTCGAGGGTCTGTATCTGGCCCTGTGGTGGGTCAAGGCCGGCCACCTCCCGACAGTGCAGGAGGCCAAGCAGCGGCTGGAATACCTGGCCGAACACGGGGAAAGCGCTTATGCCTTCACCTTTAGCAGGCCGTTCCCCCCGCCCCATATGTCGCCCGATAATTTTACCGTGACAAGTTTTGAGCCTTGCCCCGCCGCTTGAAAGGGATTTTGAAGTGAGCCGGACTGATGATTTAGTTGGCCGGCTGGCCCGTATCCCGGAGCGAATTTCGCAAGCTGTCGCCCGCTGGTCCGAAGCAGAGTTGCGTACTCCGTCAGCCGGGGCCGAATGGTCAGCCGCCGCCATTTTTGCCCACCTGCGCGCCTCCGATGACATCATCACTCCACGAGTGTACGCGCTGCTGGTCCGAGATGATCCACCTCTGGCTGCCTATGACGACCGGCGCTGGGCCGAGGTGGCCGGGTATGAACAGGCCGATTTCCACTCCTCACTGGCCGTCTTCAGCCTGCACCGGGCTGAATTGGTCGCCCTGCTGCGCCGCCTGGCCCCGGCTGACTGGCAGCGCAGCGGCCGCCACGAAGCGCACGGGTCTATCTCCATCCTGCAAGTGGTCACGCATCTGGTTGAGCACGAAGAGGAACATTGCGTGCAACTCGAAAAGTTAAAGGTGAATTGAGCCGGTTTTGCCAGCAACGAACCAATGAGGCATAATATCTGATTGTTAATACGGTAAGAATGGACTACCGGTTTTGCCGGTGAATAGGCAAGGGGAAGGAAACAAATGAGCTGGTTGCCCTATGCAGCAATCACGGCTGTGACCCTGGCGGCGGCTGATGCTTTGGTCAAATTAGCTGCCGGGAAACTCTCCAACAGCGTGGCCATGCTGCTCTACGGAAGCTGCACCTTTCTGATTGGCCTGAGTTGGGTGCTCTGGCAGCGTACTCACGGCGTGCCGCAGTATGCTCAACTCACCGGCATCCTGGCCGCCCTGGGGGTGGGGATTGTTTTTAGCTTTGTCACCCTGGGCCTGTATGCCACGTTTGGGGCCGGCGCGCCGATTTCGCTGGCCTCGCCGGCCATCCGGCTGGGTGGGTTAGTGCTCGTTAGTTTGGTCGGTCTGGCCTTTTGGCGCGAGCCGCTGACCTGGCGCTACGTTGCCGGCATGCTGCTGGCCTGCGGCGGAATTTATTTGATCATTACCAGGTAATATGACCCATATCACCATCATCGGCGGCGGGATGGCCGGATTGGCGACCGCCTATTATTTGCAAAAGAAAAGCCGCGAGAGCGGGATTAAGGTTGATTACACCCTAGTTGAAAGCGCTCCCCGTTTTGGCGGCAAAATTACTACCGATCAGGTAGATGATTTTGTCATCGAAGGCGGCCCTGACTCCTTTATTACCCAAAAGCCGTGGGGTACCCAACTGTGCCGGGAATTGGGCCTGGCCGACCGCCTCATCCCCACCAACGACGAGCGCCGCAACATTTTTGTCCTGAGCAAGGGCAAACTCGTCCCCTTCCCCGGTGGCTACCGCCTGACCGTGCCCACCGAGTTCGTCCCCTTTGCCCTTTCGCCGCTCATTTCGCCGTTGGGCAAGCTGCGCATGGGGCTGGACCTGGTCATCCCCCCCCGCCGGGAGCAGAGCGATGAAAGCCTGGCCGCTTTCATTCGCCGCCGCCTGGGGGCCGAAGCCCTGGACAAAATCGCCGGGCCGGTAATGGCCGGCATCTACGTAGCCGACCCGGAACAGTTGAGCCTGCTCAGCACTTTCCCCATGTTTGCCGAAATGGAGCAAAAATACGGCAGTCTCATTAAAGCGATGCAAGCTGCTAAAAAACACCACCCCTCACCCAACGGCGCTCACCAAAATTCCGGCGGTCAATCGTTGGCGGCCGGCAGCCGGCCTCAAGCCATGTTCACCAGTCTTCGCGGCGGCATGCAAGAATTGGTAGAGGCGCTGCTGGCCCAACTTCAAGGCGATTTACGCCTGGGCTGCCGGGTGGTTGGCCTGCGTTACCTGTCACCCGGTTTTGAAGTACTATTTGACTCACCCCAGGGCCAAGCCCTCAAAACCGATGCCGTCGTTCTGGCCACACCTGGCTATACGGCGGCAACCCTGGTCGAGTCCTTTGCGCCGCACCTGGCCGCGCTCCTGCAAAAAGTGCGTTACGTCTCCACCGCAACCATTTCGTTGGGCTTTCGCCGGGCCGACCTCCCGGCCCAATCTGATCTTAACGGCTTTGGGTTTATGGTTCCTAAAAGCGAAAACCGCCCGATTCTGGCCTGCACCTGGTCCTCAACCAAGTTTAATCATCGCGCCTCGGCCGATGACGTGCTGCTGCGGCTGTTTGTCGGCGGCGACCAGCGGGAGCACCTGGTTGAAGACTGGGCCGACGAGGAGCTGCTGGCCCTGGCCCAGGCCGAGCTGGGGGCGATCATGGGGATTACCGCTCAACCGGTCGTCCAGCGCATCTTCCGCTGGCCCAAAGGCAACCCGCAGTATGATGTCGGCCATCTCGACCGGGTAGCCGAAATGGAGCAGCTCGCAGCCGCACTTCCCGGGCTGTACCTCACCGGCAGCGCCTTTCGCGGCATTGGTCTGCCCGATTGCATCAAAAGTGCTTGCACGACGGTTGAACATTTAATGTTGAACATTAAACGTTGAACAGTACTTGACCTTCCATCTAACCTACAATAAAATAGTTGCATGCCCCGTATTTTTGGAGGATTACATGATGTCTGCCGAGGCCGATGTATTCTATTCAAGAAAGCCGTTTTTGTTGACGCTTAAAGGCATAGTGACGGTTCAATATCTGGACGGCCAGACACTCGAAGGCGAGATTGCGGCCCAGGACGATCTCAACATCTGGCTTAAAGTTGGCGACGTGCCTTATCTGATCTCGCGCAATCAAATCAGGTACATCAAGGGAGCGCCGGGCCAGCCAATTGAATCTGAAACCGGCCAGGAAGCGCCGGCAGCACCCTCCCCCTCCCTGCTCGACACCTCACCTGGGGCGTCTCAACCCGCCGAGGTTGAACCCGCTGTCCCTGCCGCTCACTTTGTCGAAGAAATTCAAATCCCGCCTGTTGAGGAAGATACGGGAGGGACGATTATTATACCAACGGGGATAACTTCAGTTCCCTGGAGTGTTGAACAGACTGAAATCCACACGCCGGTGGAAGAGATCTCGGATGTCGGCACGACCTTGATTCTGGCCCCCGGAACCGAGACTCCTTCCGAATTGGAAGATGTTCATGCGGATACTCCTTCTGACAGCCTGGGTGAAACTGAACTGCTGCCCGCGTTGGAAGAGGATAGTGATGCCACCTTTGTCTTGCGTCAAAAAGACGCAGAGGAAATTTCAGCACATTTGATTTGCACCACCGGCCCGCACGCAGGTGAGGTTTTAAAACTCAAGCCGGGTATTACCACCATTGGCCGGGCCACCGATAATGCTCTGCCCCTATCCAAAGATAAGGAAGTTTCGCGCCGCCATGCGCTTATTGTTTATGAGGCCAACAATTTTGTTTTGCAGGATCAAAACAGCCTCAACGGCACCTTTATCAATGACCAGTTGATCAAAGAACCTCGCCCCCTCCAGGATGGCGACATCATCCTTATTGGCGTTTCGACTTTAAAATTTCAAGAAAGCTCAAAAAAATAACTGGCGGCCTGGCCTGTACAGACCACATAATCACGGCAATCTCCGTACTAATACGGAGAATGCACTCATAGGTTTCGCCGGGAAAATATGGGTGCTATTATCGTTGCTAAACGTTGGGCCAGGCGTTACAGTAAGAACCGGCAAGATTGGGACTTATTACCCCATTGCCTTTGAGGTAAAGTTCGGTTAAACTGGTCACGGTTGTTACTTAAATTATCATAGTTTAACGTTCGCTCGTAACGTTAAACCGAATGTACTTTAACAGTTTTTACCTGCGTTTTGGGTCGTTTGACGAGGCTGGAGAATGTAGAACGGAAGGTTTCTACTTAACCCGTTTTACATATATCTCTCCGCTCACGCTTCGTGTTTAACGCCCCCTGTGTTTGTATTCTTCGACCGGAATACAAAGCGCGCAGGGGGCGTTTTCTTTTCTGGGAACTTGTCAAACAAGTACAAAACGTCAATCACCACTAACAAGATAATATGAATACACACCCATCCAGAGCTAGAAGTCCTCCTAAATTCTTGATAAAACTGTTAGACCAACCAGACTTTGCAAGAATATTGATCTTATCTAGAGAACTCAGGAGGATAGTTATGAAAAGGATACTCTTTATCAAGTGGCCAACACTGATTGTAGTTTTACTCTTACTCGCAGGGCTGTCATCAGGAATGGCCTACGCTGACGTAACCGGCAAAAACTTTGTTGGGACCATGTTCAGCTCCAATAACGGTAATGCTGACGTAGTCCTTCCTTGTCCGTACACTTTCCCTTTTAGCTCAGCCGATTCCGGCGCAGCTTTAATCTTACAGGATTCGGCCAGCGAGACGACCGTCTTCCCCTCAGCAATCACCCCTACCGCCACGATTGACCTGGTGATGAACGGGCCGGCGGCTGTCGCGGTCGGCGAAACCTTCAGTGTAGAGGTAGTGGCCCAGAACGTGCCTGATCCCGGCCTATACGGGGTGCAGTTTGAAATCAACTTTATCCCGGCGCTGATTACGTTCAGTAACCTGCAACCCAACCCCGACTTATCCTTTGTGGTCCGCAACGAGGTTGATAATACCCTCGGCAAGCTGAGACTGGTCGCCAGCCGCCAGGGCAACGTGCCCGGCTTGACCGGCGATGTTACCCTGCTGACTTTTGACGCCACAGTGGGTAATATCCCTTGCCTGCCGACGTTGACCTTCAGTAATGTAAAAATCGGGGACGCTCAAGCCCATCCTTTCAACGTGATCCCGCATAATTACACTATTTCCATCGGTCTCACGCCGACGCCAACACCCATTACCCCAACCCCGGAAACGCCCACGGCTACCCCGGAAACCCCAACCGCTACGCCGGAGACGCCGACAGTTACACCGGAAACACCAACTGCTACGCCCGAGACGCCCACGGCTACCCCGGAAACCCCAACGGCCACCCCGGAGACGCCCACGGCTACCCCGGAGACGCCCACGGCTACCCCGGAAACGCCCACGGCAACGCCGGAGACGCCCACGGCTACCCCGGAAACCCCAACGGCCACCCCGGAGACGCCCACGGCTACCCCGGAAACGCCCACGGCTACCCCGGAGACGCCCACGGCTACCCCGGAAACGCCAACCGCAACGCCCGAGACGCCCACGGCAACACCTGAGACGCCCACGGCAACACCTGAGACGCCGACAGCTACGCCCGAGACCCCCACCCCCACCCCTGAGACGCCTACTCCAACCCCCACCACGGCTACCGTCTCCGGTCAGGTCATTCTCAGCGGTCAGGCTAACAGTGATTGGTCCGGCGCTACCGTTCAACTGGATAACAGCGCTGTCTTTAGCGCCACGACCGACACCAGCGGCAATTTCAGCATTCTCGATGTGCCGGCAGGGACTTACAGCACCCTGACCGCTGATGCTCCCGGCTACCTCCCGGCGGTCTGTAGCTCCCCCACGATAACCGCGCCGCTCACCACTATGGCGAGTATCGCTCTCCTCAGTGGCGATATCAATGACGACGGTGTCGTTAACATCCAAGATGCTACGGCGGTCGGAGTCAGTTTCGGCGCAACCGGTTCTGACCTGGCGGAAGACATCAATCGGGATGGTGAGGTGGACATCTTCGACATCATCCTGGTCAGTGTGAACTTTGGACAAGGATCGCAGACCTGGGTTTGCTTACCCTAGTCGCCTTCGCCCAATGAATTAAAGAAAAAGACCTCCTCACTGAAAAAGTGAGGAGGTCTTAACAACTCATATTCAGGAGGGCAGCAATGGAAAGAATTTTTTCTAGGCAAAAATGGGCAGCAGCAGTTATAAGTCTGCTCTTGTTAGCGGGACTGTCATCTGGCCTGGTTTACGCTCAAGCGGGCCAGGGGACGCTCACCGTCAACGCCTGCACCGACCAGAACGCTAATGGAGAGTGCAGTGATCCGGTAGATGGGCCAGCGCCCGCCGAGGTAGAAGCCTGTCTCAACGATGACGCCAACTGCCAGCCAGTCCCGGCTACCTTCACCGGCCTGGCCCCGGCCACTTATACGGCTTTTCTCCGCTTCACCGGAGCCAGCCAGGGCTATTACCCCACCACCGGCCGCGTCTCACTTGACTTGGCCGATGGCACCCAGGAGACGATCACCCTCGGCGCCATCTACCCCATTCACCCCAAAGGCGTGGCGGTCCACGAACAACTGAACAAGGTTTACGTTGCCTTTCAGGGGCCGCTGGTCATCTCCGGCACCCAGCGCGTTAAGCCCCATCCCTTTGTCGCAGTGATTGACGGCGACACCGACGAAGTTCTCTACACCATCCCCGGCGGGCCGGACGGTGTGGTTGATCCCAGTCCTCACACGTCGAGTTCTGTTGGGATTGGCCGCGGCCCCTGGGGGGTGGCTGTCTCCGGCAACGGCCAATTTGTCTATGTCGGCTCTTTTGAAGATGGCCTGGTTACCTATATTAACCCCATCTCTGATACCGCCATCACCAATTATTCTGCCGGTTCGGATTTCGCGCCCACAGCGCCGCTGGTCAACCCGGTCACGGGCCTGGTTCATTACCCTGACTACAAGCAGGGCAACATGCTCATCCTCAGCACCGATCCAGGCAATCCCCAAACCGCTTTACCCTTCATCGAAAATCCACCTGTCGCCTTCAGTCCATTAGAGGTAGCCATTGCCAGCGTCC
The DNA here is from genome assembly GCA_016860845.1 of Chloroflexota bacterium. Next base: position 83,126 of record BOKF01000016.1, on the reverse strand, counting down.
CAGGTAGCTACAACTTCGTTACCCTGCGTGATGCCATCCAGCCCAACCCCTTTAAGTTTGTGGGCCTACCCAGTGTCGCTCCCTTCAATCTCACCTTCCACGACATCAATTTGCCCGGCGGCGGCACCGGCACACCCCTGGCCATTGGGCTTTGGCAAGATACAGGTCAGAATCGGCTCTTCATGACTTATGCGGACGACCCTCGCGATGACCCCATCCCACCGATCTACGCCAACCCGGACAAAATGCTGTTTTACGATTTTGATCCAAGCAACCCTACCTCTGTCACTCTGGCCGGACAAACCGACTTAGGCCACGACTATGCCGAGGTTGGACTGGTTTACAATCCAGCGGCCAACCACATGCTGGGAACCTATGCCGGTTTTGCCTATGACGATAGAGAGGGAGATATCGCTGCCTGCGACAGCCCTGAACGAGGGGGCATCTACCTGGCCGATTTCGACGGAAATGTGTCAGACGGCCCGCTGCCCAGCCTCGTCGTAGGCAACCCACCCCTGGTTGGTGGAAATCTGCAGTGGAAAAATCCTTTTGAGATAGCCATCAACCCCAATAATGGCAAAGTCTACGTGACGGACCGCTGCTGGACTGAGTTTCCCGAAGGCGACCAGCCCGTCGGCGGGGCGGTCCTCGTTTTCCAGGACACTCCCTCCGAACCGACGCCTACCCCCACGATCACGCCAACAGTTACCGTTACCACGACCCCCACCGTCACCACGACCCCCACGGTGACAGTCACGACCACGCCGACGGTGACGACCACGCCGACCGTCACCACCACACCCACCGTCACAACTACTCCGACGGTGACGACCACGCCCACCGCCACCCCCACGCCAACACCTGCGGTAACGATTACACCGCAGCCGGGTCAAATTAATCTGATAATGGATGGTCCTGCGGCTGTGGGAACAGGCGAAACCTTCAGTGTGGAGGTAGTGGCCCAGAACGTGCCTGATCCCGGCCTGTATGGGGTGCAGTTTGAAATCAACTTCGACCCGACGTTGATTTCACTCAGTAACCTTCAGCCCCATCCCGACCTGACCTTTGTGGTCAGGAATGAGGTTGATAATACGCTCGGCAAACTCAGGCTGGTCGCCAGCCGCCAGGGCAACGTGCCCGGCTTGAGCGGCGATGTTGTCCTGCTGACCTTTGAAGCGACGGCGGCTAACACACCAGGGATCGCCACTTTGACCTTTGAAAACGAGAAAATCGGCAACCCCCAGGCTCAAGCCTTCACCATCGCCAGCCAGAACTACCCCGTCGCGATTGGCGGGACTCCGACGCCGACCCCAGTAACCCCCACAGCGACGCCGGAGACCCCGACGGTGACGCCGGAAACGCCGACGGTGACACCGGAAACGCCGACAGCCACACCGGAGACCCCAACCGCTACGCCTGGAACGCCGACCGCTACGCCGGAAACACCCACCGCGACCCCGGAAACGCCAACAGCTACGCCTGAGACGCCCACGGCGACACCCGGTACCCCCACCCCGACCCCAGAAACGCCGACCCCAGCACCGACTACCGCTACTGTTTCCGGTCAGGTAGCCCTGGAAGCCCGCCTGGGTGGCAATTGGGCCGGAGCGACTGTCACCGTGAACGACAGCAGTCAAAGCGATACGACCGATGCTGATGGCAGCTTCTCTATCGCCGACGTCACCACCGGCGGGCACAGTTCCATCACCGCCGACGCGCCGGGCTTCCTGCCGGCAGTCTGCACAGCCCCTCTGGTGACCGCGCCGGAAACAATCCTGGCCCCAGTCAGTCTATTGAATGGTGATCTCAACGACGACGGTACCATCAATATCACCGACGCCACCACCGTGGGGGTTAGCTTCGGCTTGACCGGTTCAGGTCAGCCGGCCGACCTCAACCAGGACGGTTTGGTTGACATTCTCGATATCATCATCGTCAGCCGGAACTTTGGGCAGGGAACGCAAGTGTGGACTTGTCTGCCTTAACCTCTCGCCAACCCCGCTAAATTAAACGAAATACCTCGGCGCATCCTCAGCGCCGAGGTATTTTTGTTCCGGTACTTTACATAATTGACTTGACCCCAATTTTATGGTAAGCTGTAGGGAGTGGATTATATTTGAGGATGGCTTTGCCTGTCCTGCCTTTTTGTTTTGCCTCGCTCCCGCGCCGTTTTGCCTCGCCGCCCTCTTTAGCTTTGGAGGTTTGATATGCGCCTAACCTACCGAACCACAAGATTTACCTACAAATCATTGTTTGGCTACAGCCTGGTGGTTATCGCCTTGCTGCTCGTGGCCGTGCCGGTTTTTGCTACCACCAATGCCGGGGTCAATTTGCTTGATTTTTCCCGCAGCCTCGAAGTCAACAACTCCCCCCAAACAGCCTACCCCCTGACCAAAGGGGTGAATGTCAACCACCTCAACCCCGGCGAAGAAGATTGGTACACCTACAGCCGCGCCAGCTTTGACGATCCCAGCCTCTCCTGGATTTCGCTGGCCATGCGCTTTGAAAGCGAGGCGATCATCAGCCCGCAGCAGGCCAATTTTGAGATTTTGACCCAGCCGGAAGCCGACTCGTGGTTCCAGCAGCCGGCGACTCCGACCGACGTTCAGGGCACGGGGCTGACCTCGCCGCTTAAAGCCGCCAATCAGAATTTGAACGCTATGTTCTGGACCGGCGAAGTCGCCGATCAGGAAGTGTATTACGTCCGTGTCTTCAACCAATCCCCTTTTGGTCTTAATTATACTCTGGAAGCCAAAGCCGAGCAGCCCGCCGTCTCCGGAGCGACACCGGCCAGCCTTAATTCGGCTATCAGCGAAGCCGAAGCGCTTAGCGCCCGGCAGCTCAGTTGGTCGCTGACAGCCCAGGCGGTTGGCAAGATGAACGCCGACGAGGCCGCCCAATGGATGCAGCAGGCCCAGGCGGTCGGCTGGATTGTTACCGCCGGCACCGCTATCCCCGATGCCCCCCAGCCGAGTGAAGCTGATCCCAACCTGTTGTGGCATTTAACCGCCGAAGCCATCGCCGGGCTGGATGCCGAAGCAGCCGCCCACTGGCTCAATCAGGCCGACTCGCTGGGCTGGCTCTCCATTCCCCTGAACACACTCAAAAATCCTGCCCTCGATCTGACGCCCACCGAAACCGGCGGTGAGGGGAGCGGCGACGGCGAAGGCAATGTCCAACCCGCTCCGGCGGTGCCTGCGCCTCCCCCAGAGATATATACGCCTGTCAATATTTATCCCAACAACCCCCTGGAGTTCAATACCCAGCAGGTCAACAGCGGCCGCCTGGCCCCTTATGGCGAACACTGGTACAGCCTGCTGCGTGATGACCTGGATCAGAACAAAATCGAGGACATGGCCCTGACCATGTTCAGCACCCCTAGCGATGGTTTTATTGACAGCCGGGTCAACTTTGAAATCTTCCCGGCCGGCCAATACCACATTTGGGCTCGCGGCGATGCTGACTATATGGAAAATATTGGCCTGGGGCAGTGGCTCTCGCGCGATAAAGATGATCATACCGGCGAGCGGCTCTGGAAAGGATCGCTGGTGGATGGCGACCGCTACCTGATCAAGGTTGAGAACAATTCGCCGGAAGTAGTGGATTATTATCTCTTCCCTGGCGATATTCAAAACGCAGAACTGGGCAATCCCACACTGCACCAGGGCGACGGAACGGCCGGACGGATCCCCTACAACCCCTCGCCGCCCACTCGCCCCAGCCTGCCGGCGGTGCCCGGCGCAGCTCCCCCCGATGCGATTGACTTAAAGATGGGCGTCACTCAGGGTAAGCTAAAAGCCGGACAGGAAATCTGGTACAAATTTTACTACCGCGACGCCTATAACGAGACGACGCCCCAGCACGATTTTAAGATTTTCCTGACCAACACTCCCTTCGATGAAATCCGTGCCCGCCATGCTGATTTTGCCCTCTATGCCGGCAACCAGCTTCAAATCTGGACCCGCGGCACGGTGGACAAACTCGAACCCTTTGGGGTCAGCATGCCCTCACCCTATCCTACCGAGGACATCAGGAGTCTGCAAGTGTTGTGGGACGGCCAGTTGATGGAAGAGCACGTCTATTACCTGAAAATTTGGAACCACGACATCGGGTCGTTGAAGTATGAGTTGGAGGTACAGGGAGGGCCGTGAGAGAAAAAATTGGAAGAGAAGAATGGAGGGTTGGAAGGCTGGAAAAAATCTTCCGGCTCCAGTCAAAGACTTCCTGTGAGCAGGAAACTCCTATCGAATGAGTACTTACGACGAGTAAGAAGCCTGTACCCCCAGACCTGTAGCCAACACTGGTTTTAATTCAGAAGCCATTTTACCATACGGCCTGCATGTGGAACATGTTCATTCCGCAATGGTTGTCTTTCTCGATTTTCTTGGCTTCGTCAATTCCCAATTGCATACAAAAGGCATTGCTCGACTTGAGTCCATGCTTATGCCAGCCAATTTCAGCAGTATTGTTGGCGAGTTTATGTCGTCAACTCTGCCCACATATTGTCCGACCGTTGTCAAAAATAAGTACCACAATGGTCATCCTGATTTAATTCCAGCAGGTATGTTCGCAAACGATGCCGTACAACACTCGCCTCATGGGATCGAAGTCAAGGCTTCCCGATATCTACGGGCTTGGCAGGGGCATAATCCAGAAGAGGTGTGGTTGATGGTCCTTGTTTTTGATGGTAACCGGCCTAGAGACACAACGCCACGTCCCTTCAGATTTGTCATGGTTGTAGGCGCTCAACTGGCAAAAAGTGATTGGATCTTTTCAGGCCGATCTGAAACAAGCCGACGAACCATCACTGCCAGCGTCACGGACTCAGGCTATCAAAAAATGATGGCAAATTGGATATACCGGGACTCAGGCATCTAGCAGGTCAAACAAACTCAATTGGGTTGTCTCTGCTTCAAAAGAAAGGCCAGCCAGTTTTGGTATAGCTTGTTTGGCTATCTCGAAGTAATCTACGAACCGTTCGATACCAATGCATGAAAGACCTTGCGCCTCGGCAGCCGCAACCGTAGAACCTGAACCCATAAATGGGTCAATAATTAGTCCATCGCCTAGCGGTAATGAGGCGCGAACAACCTGTCGCAAAAAGGATTGAGGTTTGAGGCTTGGATGGTCCGCAATATCGCGTTCGCGCTGAGGTGTTCGCTCACTCACAATTACATCACTAAAAGGTTGTTCTGCGTTAAGACGTCTCAATCCTCCTGTGCCAAATTTACGGAGACAATCGCTCACCTTCATTCCCGAAGGAATTGGTTTCCTAAAAATACCCCATGGCTCATAGCAACTTCGTGGAAGTGAGCAGACTTCAGGAAATTCTTCTTCCGCGTTCTTTGGACGATCCCCGCCACGAAAAGTGCGAACCAAGCGGATAAGTTCTCCCCGAAATTCTAAACCACTTTCAATTAAGGCCGCAAAAACAAGCTGTGATAAAAAAGCATTGCTGGCTATAAAAATATGCCCACCAGGGAGCAAAACACGAGCTGCAAGTTTACCCCACTCCAAAAAGAAGCGATAAAGTATTTCACGCTCTTTGTGAGTCAGCGCCGTAAATCGGGGTAAAGGGGCTCGATTACTCCCATCGAAAGATGGAGGAATACGCCAAATACCGCCATTGCCGTTAGCCCGCTTCTCAATCTGATCAACTTTATATTCTTTAACTCCATAGGGGGGATCTGTCACAATGGCGTGAATACTTTCTTCAGGAATCCGTCCCATCCATTCAAAGCAATCAGCATGCACAATAATTGACTGATCAAATTTATGCGATTGATAATCAAGCACAAATCTATCCAAGTTAATCATCGGCTATACCTGCTCTGTTATTGATTCCCCAATAGAATAGACGGGACTCAATTCACGGATTACTTTCTCGAGCTTTTTCCGTTCGGTTTCATTGGCCGAAAGAATACTTTCAAAATCTGCAATGCTCAGAATAATTGCTTGCGAAGTATTACGGCGGCGGATGACGTATCGTGTACCATTCTGGACCACATCATCTAATACCCGCCCAAAGTTATTTTGGGCTTCAGTAGAAGCTACGAGCCTTGTTTTCATCCAATCTCCCAGTTAGCTGAATTAGCTAATATAACCAAATTATATAATAAAAATAAATTCATTTGGTGTCAAAAATGGTTTTTTGTTGGGCCTGCCTTCACCTCATCACATCCTCGCCTCATCGCCTCATCCCTTCTTCGCATCTGCGCCTCTTCGTGGTAAAATAGGGTCGCCTAAAGTCAACTCTGTTTCTCCAAAAGAGGTTAGATCAAATGACGCAAAAGACTATTGGCTATGTCAAGCTGATTTGGAACTGCCCCAACTGCGGCTCGCGTAACCCCGGCCCGCAAAAAATCTGCTCCAACTGTGGCACGCCCCAACCCGACAACGTGAAATTCGAGCAGTTGCCCCAAGCCGAACTCATTACCAACGAAGCCGAAATCGCCCAGGCCAAGGCCGGCGCCGACGTCCACTGCTACTACTGCGGCACACGCAACCCGGCCACCGCCAAAATTTGCAGCCAGTGCGGCGCCGATTTAACTCAGGCCGCTGTCCGCGAAAGCGGTCAGGTGTTGGGCGCAACACCCACCGGCCCGGCTCAACCCCTCAACTGCCCAGCCTGCGGCACATCCAACGATCCCAATGCCTCCAAATGCGTTCAGTGTGGAGCAGCTCTGACCGAACCCAAACCAGCTATGCCCTTACCCGTCGCCGCAGCAGCCCCGACCCCTAAAGGCGGAATACCTCTTTTCGCTATTATCGGCGGGGCAGTCATGCTGCTACTGATTGGAGCCTGTATCTTCTTCCTGGTTCTTTCCGCTCGTACCACGGGAGTAACCGGGCAGGTTGAATCAGTCTCCTGGTCCCGCCGGATTCTGGTGCAGCAGTTGGTGCCGGTTTCCGGCCAGGACTGGCGGGACCGGATTCCGGCCGGAGCAGTGGTAGGCAGTTGCAGCGAAAGACAGCGCGGTACTGAGAGCCGCTTCACCGGGGAGACGCGCGAAGTCTGCGGCACGCCCTATACGGTGGATACCGGCACCGGTTTTGGCGAGGTCAAGCAGGATTGTGAAACGGAAAGAATTTATGAGGATGTGCCTGTTTATGGCGATTATTGCAGTTTCACGGCGATGGTTTGGCAGACGGTGGCGGGTCCCAGCCTGACCGGCAACGACTTGAATGCCTACTGGCCCGAAACCAACCTGTCGAGCGCTAATCAGCGCGAAGCCGGCCGCGAAGAGAGTTACACCATTGTTTTTGAGGCCGACGGCAAAACCTATACTTATACTACCCCTGAATTTAACGAGTTTCAAAAATTCCAGGTGGGCAGCCAATGGACCTTGAATGTCAACTCTTTCGGCGTGATCACCTCCGTTGAGCCGCGCCAGGGGCAATAACGCCTAAATAATTGCCGTTACTCGCCCTTTTGGGAACCCATGTTCCCAATTTCCTTTAAGTCGCTGATTTGACAAAAAATAATCACAGTGATAAACTCTGCCGGGAAAAATTTGTCATACAACCGTACCACCTTACCATCCAACAACTACTTGTTTGCTTTTTTGACAGTTGCCCTGAGTGCTGTGACCGTTTTGACATATTCGAACACGTCATGGTAGCATGAGCGTGTTTATTGGTCCTTTTTACGATGAGGAAAGGAGGAACATTACCCACAAAAACTCCCCTGACAGCGTACAAATATCAAAAACTGGATAAATTATCAACATCACTTTATCTCTGTAAGGAGGAGATATGAAACGATTTATTTGGCTATCGGTCATTATCCTGGCTCTGGCGCTGATTGCCGCTCAATGCGGTGCAGCTCCGGCAGCCCCACCCGCCGCAGAAAAACCCGCCGAAGCGCCGGCGGCTACCCAAGAACCTGCGGCTGAAGCACCTGCGGCCACAGAAGAGCCGGCCGCTGCAGCCCCCGCCACCGAAGAAGCCGCTGCTGAAGCGCCAGCCGCCGAAGGCGATGCAGCGGGTAAATACCAGATCCCCGCTATTGAAGAAGGCAGCTACAACGTGGCCTTTGTCTACGTAGGGCCTCACGACGATGGTGGCTGGTCGCAAGCCCATGATGTTGGCCGCCTGTATGTGGAAGAAAATGTCGAAGGTGTCCATACGGCTTATGTTGAAAATGTGGCCGAAGGCGCCGACGCCGAGCAAGTCATTCGCTCCCTGGCCCGCAAAGGCTTCAATATGATCTTTACCACCTCTTTTGGCTTCATGGATGCCTCGGAAGCCGTTGCCAATGAATTCCCCGATGTCAATATTATCCACCTCACCGGCTTCAAAACCAATAATGAAAATTTTGGCAACCTGATGGGGGCGATGGAGAATATTAAATATCTGGCCGGCATGCTGGCCGGGTCGCGGGCCAAGGTGGATGGCAACCCCAAATTAGGATACATCGCCACCTTCCCTATTCCTGAAGAGTTGCGCCTGGGTAATGCCTTCGCCCTCGGCGCCCAGAAAACCTGCCCTGAGTGTACCGTAGACGTACGCTGGATCTTCACCTGGCATGATCCTATTGTCGAAAAAGAAGCGGCTACCTCCCTGTTTGATGGCGGCGCTCAAGTGGTGATGACCGGGGCCGACACCCCGGCTCCCGCCGAAGCTGCGCCCGAAGGCAAGTGGGGTATTACTTACGATTACATCGGCAACTGCACCAATCCCCGCTGTCTGACCTCAATGTATTGGAACTGGGGCCCCATCTACGCCAAAATTGTGGAAGGAGGCAAAGCTGGCACTTGGAAGGGCGGTTATGAATATTTCGACGGCGATTCCGGCGGGCTGGGTCTCTATGGCTTTATGGAAGGCGAAAAACCCCAACCCGGCGTTGAGGGCCTGCCCGAAGAAGATATAAAGCTCATCAAGGATACGCTGGACAAAATGCTCAAAGGCGAATTTACCCGCTTTGACGTTTTCAAAGGCCCGATCAAGGATAACCAGGGCAACGTGGTTCTGCCCGAAGGCCAAAGCCTGGAACAGGCCGACCTGGATGGCTTTAAGCAGTTTGGCAGCCCCTGCAAGACCTGCATGTACTGGTGGAACGAAAACGTTACCGCCGAGCTGCCTGAGCTGCAGTAAATTTGCTTCTGTTACTTCCCTGGGGCGAGGTCAAACACGGCGAAATTGAGTTCGGCCTCGCCTTTTTTATTCAAGGTAACTGCTCAGGTGACTGGCACTTTTTGTCTTACTAACCAAGTGCCAGTCACCTCTAACTCAGTTACCATTCAAAAACACTTTTACCTGAGGAGCTTCAATGACTGAAACCCCCTACGCCGTCGAAATGAGAGATATTGTCATTCGCTTTCCCGGCGTGTTGGCTAACGACCACGTTAACTTTACCCTGAAACAAGGCGAAATCCATGCCTTATTGGGTGAAAACGGCGCGGGCAAAAGCACCTTAATGAATGCCCTCTCCGGCCTGTACAAACCCACCTCAGGTACGATCAAAATTTACGGTCAAACCGTCCACTTTAACTCCCCCAAAGATGCCATTGCTAGGGGCATTGGTATGGTTCACCAGCACTTTATGCTGGTTCCCACCCAAACCGTGACCGAAAATATTCTACTCGGCCTGAACGAACCCCGCTTTTTTCTAAATTTGCCCGCTTACGACCAAAAGATTTTAGCCTTGCAGGAGCAGTTCGGCTTGCGGGTTGACCCTGCTGCTAAAATCTGGCAGCTTTCGGTAGGCGAACAGCAGCGAGTAGAAATTCTCAAGATGCTCTACCGGGGGGCCAATATCTTAATTATGGACGAACCCACAGCGGTGCTGGCCCCTCAGGAAATTGACGATTTGATCGCAACGATGCGCACGATGGCCGCAACCGGCAAATCCATTGTCTTTATCAGCCATAAACTCCAGGAAGTTACCGCCGTGGCCGACCGGGTGACGGTGCTCCGCAAAGGCAAAGTCACCGCCGAAGGCCAGAGCATGGAGGGCCTGACCAAAGCTGATCTGGCCCGGCTGATGGTTGGACGGGGTGTGGTCTTCATGGTCAAGAAAAAGCCCCAGCAGCCCGGCGAGGTCGTCTTGGCGATACAGAATGTCACTGCCGAGAACGAGAAAGGCCGGCCGGCTCTCCGGGGAGTCTCGCTGGAAGTACGCAGCGGGGAAATTTTAGGGATTGCCGGGGTTGCGGGTAATGGGCAGAGCGAATTGGCCCAGGTCATCACCGGCCTGCGGCCCTGTGGCGGCAGTGTCAAAATCAACGGCGAGGAAGTTGGCAACCAGCCGCCCATTGCCGCCATCCGCAGCGGAGTGGCCCATATTCCTGAAGATCGCAGCAAAGTAGGAACCGCCCCTAACCTGAGCATTACCGAAAATACCATTCTTAAAAATTATCGCCAGAAACCGATTGGCGACGGCTGGACCATCAATTTTACCCACGCCCGCGAGTATGCCGAGGCCTTAAAAGAAAAATACAATATTTTAGCGCCCAATGTGCAGGTTCCCGCCCGTAAACTTTCCGGGGGCAATCTGCAAAAGGTCATTTTGGCCCGCGAGATCTCGGCCAGGCCCAGGCTGATGGTGGCCGTGCAGCCCACACGCGGGCTGGATGTGGGCGCTATCGAAGCCATCCAGACCTTACTCCTGGAGCAACGCGAAGCCGGGGCAGCGATTTTGCTTATCTCAGAGGAGTTGGAAGAGCTGCTGGCCTTAAGCGACCGCCTGGCGGTTATCTATGATGGTCAAATTATGGGAATTGTCCCCACCCATCAGGCCGATATCAACGATATTGGCTTGATGATGACCGGCAGCAAAAGGAAGGATTGAAACAGCCCATGTCCACACTGACCAACACTGAGGAAAAGTCGGGTTGGCAACCACCCTACACCCTTACCCTGGAAAAACGAATTGAGGATATTCCTAAGTGGCTGCCGGCGGCCACCTCTGTTGGCTCGGTCGTGTTGGCCTTTATCATCAGCGGCTTGATTCTCAAACTGATTGGCGGACAGCCGCTGGAAGTGGCGAAGTTTGCCTACCAGGCTACCTTTGGCAGTTGGCCTGTTTTTTCAGACACCCTGGTCAAGGCCACGCCGCTGATTATGGTCGGGCTGGCTTGTGCCATTGCCTTTCAAATGAAATTATGGAATATTGGGGCGGAGGGGCAGTTTTATATGGGCGCGTTTGCCGCCACCCTGGTGGTGATGGTCCCGCTGGTCCCTCCAGGCAGCCCTAAGGTTGTTGTCCTGGGGGCGATGTTGATCATGGGGCTGGTAGGCGGCGCAATTTGGGCCTTTGTGCCGGGCTTTCTCAAAGCCCACTTTCAAATCAACGAGATTATTACCACCCTGATGTTAAATTATATCGCCGTTTTTTGGAACAACTTCTGGATTTTCAACAGTTGGAGTGATGCCGGTTTTCAAATGACCCCCACCTTTGACAGGTCAGCCTGGCTGCCCCGTCTGGCCGATTATGCCCGTGAATATAGAGCCTTTTCCGGCATCACCCTGCATTTGGGGGTAGTTATTGCCTTGATTGCCACCGTCATCGTCTGGTGGGTTTTGCGGCGCAGCCGCTGGGGCTATGAAATTAAACTCATTGGGGATAATCCTAACGCCGCCCGCTACGCCGGGCTTAACATTGCCCGCAACATCGTGCTGGTCATGATGTTTTCCGGGGCTTTAGCCGGTCTGGCCGGTATGTCCGAGATTAGCGGCGTCGTCCATCGGCTCCAGGAACGGATTTCGCCGGGCTACGGTTTCAGCGGTATTATTGTCGCCTGGCTGGCCAAGTTGAATCCGTTTGCCGTGGTTTTGGTTTCAATTCTTTTTGGCGCGCTCATTGTGGCCGGGCGAGAGGTTCAGCCGTCGGGCTTATCCTTCATGCTGCAAGGCATTATTCTGTTCATGGTCATCAGCAGTGACATCTTGCTGCGTTATAAGGTGCGTCTGGTGAAACGTAATGCGTGATACGTGATGCGTGAGGACTTCAGTGTAAATTTATCCCATTTCACGTATCACGCACTACGAAATGAGACATTCATTTTCATAGAACAACCTAAATCTGTATTCTTTTGCAGAGAGGCAGAACAAGCTAATGGACCCAATTATCATTCTCCATGCCGGGTTGGCGACCGGCACCATTCTACTCTTTGCCGGCATTGGCGAAATTTTTGCCGAGCGGGCCGGGGTGCTTAATCTGGGATTGGAAGGGATGATGTTGATGGGCGCAATGGCCGGTTTCAGCACCTCCCTGGCCCTGGGCAATCCCTGGCTGGGGCTGCTGGTCGCCATGCTGGCCGGCGGCTTGTTGAGCCTCTTGCATGGCCTGGTCACGATTCACTTTCAAGCCGATCAGGTTGTCAGCGGCCTGACCCTGACCTTTCTGGGCACGGGGCTGGCCCTGGTTTTTGGCGAAGGGCTGACCGGCAAGAATCCGCCCCTGATCCCCAATTTTGACATTCCCGGCCTGGCCCTCATTCCGGTGATTGGCCCGATCTTTTTTGACGATCACAGCCTGCTGGTTTATCTGGGCTACTTGCTCACCCCTCTGGCCTGGTATTACATTTACAAAACCCGGCCTGGGATGCACCTGCGCGCTGTCGGCGAAAAGCCGGAAGCCGCCGATACAATGGGTCTCAACGTTTACAGGCTGCGCTACCTGTATGTCTTTGTCGGCGGCTGCCTGGCCGGCCTGGCCGGAGCGACGATCAGCCTGTCTGTTTCGCCAGGCTGGTACAGCGCCCAGACCACCTCCGGCCAGGGCTGGATTGCCGTCGGCCTGGTGATTTTTGCCCAGTGGGACCCGGTCCGCGCCGCCCTGGGCGCGTATCTCTTCGGGGCGCTGCGCCGGGGGATTCTTGACCTGCAAGGGCCGCGAACCCTCTTTGGCTTTACCAATCCCCTCTTTATCAACTCCAACTGGGGCTTCTTTTTGCAGATGACCCCCTACATTTTGACCATCGTCGCCCTGATTTTGGGCGCGCGCGCTGCCGCCAAAAAGCGCCTGGGTGCGCCGGCGGCTCTCGGCGTGCCTTATATTCGAGGCGAGCGGGGGTTGTAGTGCGATGTCGGGTTTATCCGTGGGTATTGCCGGGGCCACCCTGGCGATAACAACCTATTGAACTGCCTCCCAATGACTGCCAGATTGTTCTGCGCTTGTCTCCTTTTCATCGGGCTGCTTGCCGCCTGCCGGGATGACCGCGCCGCGACCACCATCGACTCCTGGTATAATCCACCACCGGCAAAAATATACCCGCTCACAGGCTGGCAGGTGTTGGATTTCAAGCAGCTTCATGAAGTAGCCGTCGCCCAGCAAGCAGCCGCCGAGAAACTGCTCGAAACCACGGCGGCGTTAGAAATTACCGCGCAGCAAGCAGCCGATTTGCTGGGCCAGCCGCTCCCCGCTGTCCCCGGAACCAAACCCTACCTCACCCGAGCCGTGTACTTAAACCCCGGCGGTTTCTCGGTCTACTCACGAGACGAACAACTTCTTATTTCCCATGCCTCAATGGGCCACAGCCCCGTACCGATGAAACGGCAAACGCTGGTTCTGCAATTGGCACAGCCGCCGGTCGAGGTATTTGTGACCTGCTCAATGGCAGAGTAACCCCTGTTATAAATCCTAACGCCAAGTGACTCTTTTTGACGCCCAAACTAAGACAGCTATAATTTTAAAGCATTCTGTCAACTTGCCGTCTAACTTAGCGCAAGCGAGTTGGCCCTTTAGCTTTGAGGAAAAGGATAATGAAAATTTCCCAAATTTTGCTTGGTTTCATCCTGTTGTTTTCTACCGGCTTGACCGCCTGCGGGGCAGCGACGCCCACCCCACCGTCCCCTACCGCCACGCCGGTAAGTTTCTTGACCCAGCCTGAACCCACCCAACAACCCACCCAGGTAGTTCCGGCTGAAACCGCCAGCGTGACAACGGTATCAGCGCCGATTGCCACCTCCTCAGCCACAGCCCTACCGACCCCCTCTCCCGAACCTTCCGCGACCAGCACCCCTGTGCCGACTTTTACGCCGGTCCCTTCGCCGACTCCCATCCCTTCGCCAACGCCCGAACCGGCTCCGGTGGTCTCCCTGCCGCCAGATTCGACCACCAAGATCAATATCCGCTCCGGGCCGGGAACGGATTACCCGGTGCTCGGCCAGATTGAGCCGGGCCAGAGCGCGCCGGTCACGGGCCGCAACCAGGATAACAGTTGGTGGCAAATCAGCCTGGCCGATAACAGCCTGGGCTGGGTTTTTGGCGAATTGGTCCAGGCCGCCGGTCCAACTAACGCTGTTCCAATCGCCGCAGCCCCGCCCCCCCCACCGACAGCCACGCCCGCGCCCCAAGCGGCAGCAGCGGCAGAGGGAAGCAGCCAGGGTGAGCAGGGCGGCAGCGAGCCGCAGACCCCCGCCGAGTTAGAAGATCAACTGCGCTGCGGCCAGGATTTCTGCGTTACCTATCAAGCCATGGTCCCGATTTGGGAGAATGGCGGCTGCATCGGCAATCACAGCATTTATGTGACCGTGCTGCAAGGCCCGCCACCGGGCACGCCCATGGATGGCGTGGTCATCGGCGACACCTTCAACAATATCGAGGTCGCCTCCGGGGATAAAGGACCGGGGACAGCCGAGGTCACCCTCTGGATGAACAGCATGTCCTTAAAAGTCAAGCGGCACATTGACGGCACCCCCTATACCAGCGAGGAGAGCTACAGCTTTACCTCTCACGACGAGCTAATTCCCGCCGAGGTGTTAGCCGCCAACGGCTACTGCGACGGCAGCGTCGAGAAGTGCCGCTGGGCGCAGCAAAATAACCAGGTCTGCCGCGGGCATTACTCCTACCGGGTGACGTTTCATAAGTTTGATTGAGACTGACCGGTAATCGAGGCTTGGCCGAGGAATAAATCGCCCCTGGATGACGTGAGGCCAAAGTATTTGTACTTCCGGGAAAATAATTAAGGCCTTACGGCAGGCCCTATTGATGACCTTTGTCTCTTTGCCGCAGCGACATTTCTATTGTAATCTACAGATATTATTAATAAGTTATTGATGAGAGGATAAAAAATTCTGTATGTCTAACGAATTTCAACCAGAACAACACGAAATGCAATTAGAGAAAACCCATCCCTCGGGCGCCGAAGAGTGGTGCTGCCCCACCTGTGGGCGACGATTTCTGATGCAATGGCCGCCGGCTTACAAAAAAATCATTCTTGAAATAGGCGACGAATATGCGCTGCATAGCGGCGGTAAAGGTGGTTTGCGCCTCAGTCCGCCCCAAGTTAGCGAAGATGAAGAACCTTTGCTATCGGACGAGCTACGTCTCGCCATAGAAGAAGCTTTGAAGAATGTTGATTTCGATGATTGGTCAACGATAATAGATTAGTAAACCTGGAGTAAGCTACCCTCAAGGTAAGCCATCGGGCCAGGCTTAACTGATGGCGAAATGAGGGTTGCCACAGCTTCAAGCCGATAAGCGCCTCGTCCCAGAGGAATGCCTGCCATATTAATCGTCAGCTTTTCTTCGGAAGTGATGGCGCCTTGAGTTTCACCCACTATATGGGTTGAACCATCATTCAGATTTTTGGCGTAAATTGCTGCCGAATAGGTGAGTGAGCCGTCACTTAACATTGCCACTCCGGTCAGGTCAAGGGTGAGATGCATGTTGAATGGCTGGCCGTAGTGCAAAATACTGCACGGGCCTGTGACATCAACCGGTACAGTTTCCAACTGATGCAAGCGCAGTGAACTGCTCACAGGACTAGCCGAAGTGGCCAGGGTCGGGCTTGGTTCAGCCACCCTGGTAGCTACAGAAGGGGGTTCGGCTATGACCGCACTTACGGAAACTGGTTCACTCTCTGATAGCCGTAGTGCTGCCCGCCTGGTGATAAAACCTACTATGCGAGTCCCGGCCCAACCGGCCCAAGTGTCTTCATCCTTATCCTGAATGTGTGCGATCCGGGTCCGGCGCACATTATTATCCTCATCCAATAACAATTCAATTGTAAATGTCGCATAGTGTTGGTGTGCCCTGGGTAAAGTTTCTCCAGATTGGGGGCCGATTTCTGCTGACTCCGGAATTAGTTTACGAGCTTGACCGGTCCAGTCTTGCTTGGCGATGCGCTCGGCAGACATGCCGGCCAAATCGCTGACTAATGCGGCGATCTCGGTAGGCGCCAGGGCAGCAAGCTGAGCAAAGGTTTGGATACCGGCTTGATGAAGGCGATGTTCAATACCAGGACCAACGCCGGTAATAACTTTGAAGTCATCACCAGTTGGCAGCCGGTCCTCAGCTTTTGCAACGGGTAAATTTTTGCTGGCCATAGATTTTCCCCTCTAAGCTTCAATTTTGGATAGTTAGAATTTCGAGTGCAGCTACCATTTCAGACAGAGACAAATTCCTCTCGAACTATTTGAGTAAGTTGCTCCCGCCAGAGCGTCAACTGCTCTGGCGGGGCAAGTGTGGCGTCAAAAGAAGCACCCTACCGATCAATGGCTATAGAATTGTAAAACCGGCCCTTCGACAAAGGCAGCCATTTCGCCAGGCACCCCCAGGTGAGCATAATTGATGAGCGTCACCAACTTGTAGGTGCCAGCCGCCACGGTGTTGCCCGGAACATCAATGTCCGTGGTGTAGTTGCGCACTAAGGCCGGGGCAGGAGGATTCAGAGGGACAACCCTGGTCGGTCCCACCTGACCTTCAAAACCGGGGCCAATAGACTCAAGAAAAGCTCTCACCGTCCAATCACCGGCGAGCATGGGCGCGGCGGCGCCGCTGATCTGCCAATTGACCCGGATGCGCCAGGCATCTTCAGTCTGGATGATGGTGCTTGGCTGGACGCCAGCAGGGTCCAATACAACTGCGCTTGCAGTTGCAGTCATCGCTGGACCTGTAAATGGATGTTCAAACGGCATTTCTAAATCTCCTTTCAGCTAATTTTGGGTGTACGAGTGGCTCCCGGTGAACCACTTACGTACAATCAACGGCTGTTCTCGAGAACAAACTTATTGATTGGTTAAATTCAGTCTACTATTTGTCATTCAATTTTGACTCATTTTTTTCTCAATTTTCAGATTTCTGAAAAATGAGTTTGATTCCTGCAAATTTGACAGTAAAGTTCCACTGTAGCCGGCATCGGCGACACCTCAAGCTCGCGGGCCAAAGCCTCGACGCAAAGATGATACTGGCGCAGGGCCAGATGCCGTTGGCCCTGATGCAGGTAACAGCGCATCAAGCAACAGTGAGCATCTTCGCGACAATTATCCACCTGCAAAATTTTTTGACAATAAGCAATGCACAAGGCAAATTGTTCTTGAGCGCAGTAGTACTGGCTCAACCGATCCAGAATATCGAGATGAGTGTGTTTCAAATTCTCCCGATGCATCAATGACCAGTCTTCATAAATATCCTCAACTAAAAATTCGCCCTGGTATAAGCTTTCAGCCATCTCATACTCCCTGACAGCTTCAAGCATGCGCCCCTGGCGCTCTAATTGTTGGCCGGTTTCATAACAGCGGCCAAAGGCTTCACTATCAATCCACAACTCTAACTCCGGATTAAAGCGATAGCCGCCATCTTCAGATAAAACATAGGGTAAGTCAGGCGATCCAGTTTGCAGAGTCTGCCGTAGCAAATAGATAGCCTGGTGCAGGTTTCGGCGCGCCGCTTCGGGGTCAACATCGGGCCAAAAAACATCCATCAGAATCTCGCAGTGGATGGGATGATCCTGGTGGATAAGCATATATTTAAAGATAGATTTAGATTTATGGCCAAGCCACTTTTCAATGAGTTTCTCATTCTGATAAACCCGAAATATCCCCAAGCAGTAGATAAAGAGTGATGATGCACTTGGCTTCTTTTGCTCTAGCTCAACTCTAACCGGGTAGTTAACCGGCAACTCTGTTTTTACAGGGGTAGGCAGGGCTGGCACTGCTGGATTGGGCAAGTGAAAAGTTGACTCCCACCCCAGTAAGCGCTGAATGCGTCGCCACAGAGGGTGAAGGTCGCGCTCAGAGCGGTTTAACTCGCCGGTGGGAATAGTGACTAATGGGGCCTGCTTTGCCGACAATTCAAGAATGCACTCTTCTTCAACGAGTTCAAGCAGAGTACAAAGCAGTTGTTTCAACTCTCGTTCACGTTGACCAGCCTCTTGATAGGCTTGCCAGAACCATTCAGCCCCCGCTTGGTTTTGCTGACATGCCAGGCAGATTTGGCGAACTGCGGCCAGCATGTCGGCCAGAAGCACGTTACCGGTCTGCTCACTTTCTCTTTGTTTTTGACCGAGAAATTCAGCCACTAACTCGTACTGAGCCTGCTTGAGCAGGTCGCGGGCTGAGCACCAGTCAGCTTGGCTCTTTTCTGACCAAACATAGTTTGGCTCTTTCCTGGACACGATGGCCATAACCCCTCCACGCGTTCCATCAAGTTGACCCGGTTGTGCCAGCCGCAGCAGTGCACTCTCGCAGGTATCTGCGCAGACTTGCCGCTAAAAATCTATCCGGCACAGAGAGTCACCCGACAGTGAGAGCCGGTTAATTCGATATTCAAGGAATATAGCATTAAGGTTCATTGACCCGAATAGAGGTCAAAGAGGCAATTCTTGAGATGAAATGAAACTGAGGAGATATTCGGAGCAATTTGTTAGAATTGTTAAAACTATTATAGCACAAAAATAGGCCGGCAAACCTTAATTTCATTGCAAAATAATTTGATTTGCAGTAATTTAGAGGGGAATAGAGGGGAAGCACTCCTCCTAACCGGCTTAGCAGGCTTGAAAAAAATGGGGGCGCTGGTTACAATATATTATGTCAGTATGGTCGAGCAGGAAGGGAGGTCGTTTTGAAGGATTATCGTTCGCTCAGCAGGATGGCTGTGAGCCTTATTCTTCTCCTCAGCCTCAGCCTTTGCCTCAGCCTATTCCCCCCCACCGCCAGCGCTCAAGAATCCCCCATTACCGCTAGCGTCAACAGCACTCACTTTTCCACCGATGAACTGGTCATTTTGAGCGTCACCGTCACCGATGACTCACCCTTGCAGCCCCGGCCAATTTTGCCCCGCCTCGACGGGCTGGCGGTCGTTGATCTGGACATTTCCACCGACGTCAGTGTCGTCAACGGCAAAATTCATACCCAGGTGACCTATACCTATCGCCTGCAGCCCCGCCGCACCGGCACCTTGACCATTCCCTCGGTCAGCGTGAAAATTGACGAGCAGGTTTACAAAGCTGCGCCCATCTCGATTGAGGTCAGCCAGGGCGCGCCGCCGGCTCCTTCGGCCGGAAACGCAGTAAAGCCGGCCAATATCTCCCCGCCGCCCACGCTGCAAGGGCAGGACTTCTTTATCGAAGCTCAGGTTGACCAGCCCAAACCCTACCTGGGCCAGCAAATTATCTATACCTTTCGCTTTTACCAGGCCATTCAAGTCTACCGCCAGCCAGAGTTAGATGGCCCCCTCTTTGTCGGTTTTGAGACGATGGGCCTGCCGGTGCGCGAGTACAACTTAGATATTGATGGCCGGACCTACCTCATCAGCGAGATTCGTACCGCCCTGTTTCCCAAAAGCGCCGGTGATATTACCATCGGCCCGGCCCGGCTGATGTTCCCCGGCAATATTTACGAACAGCCGGTGGAGCTTTACACCGACCCGGTCACAGTCGAAGTCAAACCCCTGCCGCAGAATGCGCCGCCTCATTTCAGCGGGGCGGTCGGCCAATTCAAAATCGAAAGCTCTTTCAGTCCGCAAGTAGCCGTGGTCAACCAACCCTCAACCTTCCTGGTGGCGGTCAGCGGCCTGGGCAATATTCCGCTGCTGCCGGAGCCGGTCTGGCCCGATTTGGCCGGCTGGCGCATGTACGACTCCCTCTCCAGCCTGACCACCGATACCCAGGAAGACGGGCTGATGACCGGCACGCGCGTCTTTGAACGCCTGGTGGTGGCTGACCAGACCGGCGAATTTACCCTGCAGCCGGCCACCTTTGTCTACTTCGACCCGATTGCGGGCGAGTACCGGACGATCTCCAGCCAGCCCTTGACAGTCAAAGTGATCCCGGTTCCCACGCCGGACCCGGCCGCTGCCGCAACGCCAACCCCCGCAGCTACGCCGGTTGCCGCGCTAACGGCGACCACCCCCGTCCCGGTCAATCCTGAGGTAAATCCGGGTTTAGTGGTTTCACCTGATGTGGTCCAAAGAATCACTCTGCCGGTGCTGGGACTGCTGGTCATCGGATTGTGCGGCGCGCTGCCGGTGGCGGCCGCGCTGGGCGCGGGTGGATTGTGGTGGTGGCAGCAGCAGCGCCGTCCCCTGCTTGCTGTGCCCAGGCTGCGGCCCGAAACCAAGGCGCTGCGTCAACCTCGCCACACCCTGCATCCGAGCCTGGCTGCGGCGATGCGCGGTCAGGACGATAATTACAAAGTCGTCAGCCTGGCTCTGCAAAATTATCTCGGCGCGGCCTTAAAAACCCCGGTGAAGGGTCTGACCCGCACCGAATTGGCCCGCCGCCTGCGCCAGGCCGGGCTGAGCGAGGACCTGATCGAACGCCTGGAGACCTGCCTGGCCCAGAGCGAAATAGGCCGCTACGGCCCCGCTACCGGCGACGCCGGGTGGGGGTTGATGGCCGAGACCGATGCCCTGCTGTGGGAGTTAGATAAGGCGCTGAAGGCTGAACGTTAGAGCCTCTAAAAAGTGTTTGTAGTGATGACTTTAGTCGTCAATGGTGGGGCTGCAAACGACTGAAGTCGTTACTACGACCTCCACATTACGCCTTTTCAGACAGCTTTTTAGACATTTGACAAGGACACACGCGGTGGGTGGAAAAGCCCTCCCTAAATCCCTCCCAAAGGGAGGGACTTAAGCTACTTCTCCATTGGCGAATTATCCATCTCCAAAAGAGAAAAGACCCCAGGGTGCTACCCCTTGGGGTCTTTTCTATAAAGAGAGATACGCGGCTAACTTGATCCTTGAGTAGAGGGGAAAACTCCAGTTAAGTCACAATGAGCGACTGCTTCAACACGCCGGTGCGGAGTTCTGTCCCAAAACGCGCCACACTTCCAGCCGGTATTCCCCGGCGCCCAGGCCGCTGGGCACCAAAAAGATCAGGTCGCTGGGCGTGTTCCGCATGACAACCTCGATCCGGGTGCTCTCCTGGTCGCTGGCCGTGAGGAAGATACCCTGGTCGGGGTCAGCCGGGTCAAAGCTGAGGAATTCGCCCATAAGCTGCGCGCCGCCACCCGGAGTCAGGGTTTGATTGCCGTCGCCGTTATTGGGGTTGACGTATTGCAACAGGCGAGGCTGCCGGGTAGTGGGTGCTTGCTTCTGCACCTGGGCCTGGCGCAGTTCCCAAGCAGCTAGGCCGCGTTTGGTTTGGCTGTCCACTGTTTTTTATTGCCCCGCATCCCAACGGGTAACGCCAATCCGACCCGATGGCGGGACATCTCGCCATTGGGCGTGAGGTTGGCCAGCATTAGCGAAGCGGCATCGGCATAGGAGACGATCATCTCAGGGACACGATAGGCGAAGAAAGGCAGTACCAAGGCTCCAGGCAGAAACCTGGTAAACGAAGGGACCTGTACGGGCAATCGGTCAAGCGATATCCGCATCTGAGCCAAACCTAAAGGTGGCTGATTAACCATTGGCCCCGGACACAATATTCGCCAGTCTAGTGCGGTTTGGCGGATGCGGTCGAAATTGGCGCGATGCGGCCAATAAGTCGAGGCGACACGGGGGAGATCAACGCTCCTTCGACCCCTGTCATCAAGGTCGAGTAAGGCTGCACCGGCCATAAACCAGCAGACGGGCCGATCCTGGGGAGGTAGGGATTCCAGACTGGTCACGATGCGATCAATGAGGTCAATGAAGGTTTGCCCTTCAGTCACCAAGCCGGCTGTATTAATAACGACATCGTGATTTTGGAGAATGGTTGCCAGAACATGTGTAGGCGTTTTTGCCAGATCAGCCTGATGTACTGCGGTCTTCTCTCGAAGTTCCGCCGGTAACTTTGAGGGGGTTCGTACCAGGGCTGAAACTTCGTGGTTGGCCGAAACTGCTTGTTGAGTAACGTATTTACCGAGAGAGCCTGTTGCCCCCAGAATGAGTATTTTTGACATTGATAGCTCCGAAATTAGAATGGAAATTTGTTCTCATATTACACAGCACTATTGATTGTTTGCGCATCGGCGTCAGCGCAGGCATCCACGTTTTGCCACATATCTGGTAAGGCCTGGTCGAATAGAACCTCGAAGTTTTCGAGACCTACTACGTTAATTGCCGTACAGGCAGCCTCCAGGCCAAGGGTGTGCGCTTTGATGAACAATAAGGTTTCCCGTGGTGTTCTGGGTTCCAGATTTTGTAGGGCTGGGTGTTGTAAAAGTTGTCTCATTATTTTATCCTCCTGAGATTGTCTACATCGCTGACCCGCTCAAGAAGTTCCTGGCGCGTCAGCGGATCCTCAAACGTTTCCCCTAGAGCTTGCAGAGACCCCCTGACCTGCGGATTATCACATAACTGGTAATGACACTCCACACAATCCACCAGACCGGCCTGTTGGAGTTCGTTGAGGGTCTCTTCCGCCAAAGGCAGATAGCCGATAAACATGCGATCCGCCCACTGCTGGCTGGTTTTGGTCAATTCTGGGTGCTGGTTGAGAATTAACAAGATGTAGAGCTTCTGAATGGAATCGATATTCCTGAGGCGCATAAATTCGGCAACCGTGTTATCCATTATCAAGTCTCCCTTCATGATAAAAGGTGTCATAGAAATCCCAGGCCGGGATCAACACTCCAGGACTGAGCGCAATTTAACCGCCAAGCTCATGGGGCTGAAGGGTTTTTGGATGAAGGCAACCCCTGAGTCGAGGACATCGTGCTGGATAATCGCTTCATCGGTGTAGCCCGACATAAACAGTGTTTTCACATCAGGCCGGGCGCGTAACACCTCTTCAGCCAGGGTTTTGCCACTGATACCGGGCATCACCACATCGGTCAATAACAGGTGGATGGGGTCAGGGTAGTCAGCCAGCAGCCGCAAGGCCTCCTGTCCATTCCCGGCTTCCAGCAGGGTGTAGCCTAGCGGTGACAACACCTGCCGCAACAGGGCACGTACCCCGGCATCATCCTCCACCAACAAAATCGTTTCGCTGCCGACAGGCATCTCTACCCCAACTTCCGGGTCAAGCGGCGGCTCACTCTTTTTTTCGGCGACACTGGGGAAGTAAATCTTGAAGGTAGTGCCCACCCCCTCCTCTGAATAGACCCAGATGTCCCCCCCACTTTGCTTAACGATCCCAAAAACCGTCGCCAGCCCCAGGCCCGTCCCTCGCCCCAGCTCTTTGGTGGTAAAGAAAGGTTCAAAGATATGCGCCTTAACCTCCTGGCTCATGCCATAGCCGGTATCGCTGATGGTGAGCAAGATGTATTGACCTGGCCGGGTATCCAGATGACCCGCCACATACTGATCGTCAATGACCACATTGGCCGTCTCAATCGTCAGGTGGCCGCCTTGGGGCATGGCATCCCGGGCATTGACTACCAGGTTCAGGATGACCTGCTCCATCTGGGCCGGGTCTACTTTGACCGGCCACAGCTCCGGAGCGAGGCGAATTTTTAAGTCAATATCCTCGCCGATAACCCGCTGCAACATTTTGTCCAACTCGACCACGATTGAATTGAGATTTAACACCTCGGGCTGGATAATTTGCTTGCGGCTAAAAGCCAGCAGTTGGCGGACCAGGCCGGCGGCTCGCTGGCCTGAACGGAGAATGATGTCGGCCATCTCCCAGTGAGGGTCGTCGGGCTGGAGGTCCTTCTGGATCAAGGTTGCATAACCGTTGATCGTCGTCAGTAGATTATTGAAGTCGTGGGCTACCCCGGCCGTGAGCCGGCCCACAGCTTCCATCTTTTGGGCGTGGTGATACTGTTCTTCCAGTTGGCGGCGCTTCTCTTCCAGGCGAAACCGGGCCAAGACCCCGGCCAATTGATCGGCCACGCTCCAGGTCAAATTGGTCTCCTCGGTCGAGAAGCGGCGCGGCTCTAATGACGCCAACCCCAAGCTGCCCGCCACCTCGCCCTCGATCACCAACGGAACCAGCAGCAATGAGGCAATACCCCGCTGGCGCAGATGGTTATGGATGAGATCCAGGTGGGGGTTGTTCAGATCCTCACCGGTGACCAGCGGCGTTTTGTGGTTGAGCAGGTATTGGCCCAAAGGATCATCAACAACCGACCAGGCCTGGTGTAAGGTCGCCAGGCGCTCCCCGGCCGAATACTCGGCCACGACGGTGATTGTCGTTTTCATTTTATCCAACAGGGTGGCAGCCGCATGAGGTACGTTGAGGGCCAGGGCCAGTTCGCGGCAGGCTACTTCCAGGATAGCCTCCTGGTCCTTGCTTGGTGTAGCCGCCGAAGCGGCAATGATCCGGTTGAGGAGCGCTAACTCGCGGTTGCGGCGGTGAAGTTCTTCTTCGGCCTGTTTGTGTGAGGTGATGTCGCTGATCAAACACAAGATGGCTGGTTGACCCTCCCAGGTTATCTGGACGCCAATTTTTTCAACCCACCTGACCTGGCCCGCTTTGTCAATAATTCTAAAGGTATAGACCCCCGCCGTCTCTTCCCCTCTGAGTTGGGAGTAATAATCCTTAAACACTCTGTCTCGATCATCAGGATGAATAAACTCAGTAACGGGTTTGGAGGTTAGTTCTTGAGACAAATATCCACTGAGCTGGATGGTTTTGGGGTTGTAGTATTTGATGAGCCCCGCTTGAGTTACTATAATTATCTCATTAGCGTTCTCCACCACCTGAAGTAGCCACTCTTTATTTTCTTCTAAATAATTCCTCTGTCGGGTTCGCCTGATTTTTTGGTATTTCTTCACCATTTCTCTGTCGTGTTTCTCGCTGCTTATCTTAATAAGTTGCTGATTAACCATTAGTCCCAGATACAGTATTTGCCACTCTAGGGCAGTTTAGCGGATTCGGTCGAAATTGGTGCAATGCGGCCAATAAGCCGATGCTACATATAGGAGATCAACTCCCTTCGACCACCGTCATCAATAGTTGTAGTTCATTGCGACCGGGCGTGACCACCCCTTTGACTTCATCCACCAGGCTCTTCATCAGAAACAGACCCCACCCGCGATGGTCCGTCCGCTCCTGGCGAGCCAGGTTGAGACTGGGCAGGGGTTGGAGTCCCTGGTCAATTATTTTGTTAGCGGGTCAAAGCGCTCTGTTCCACCAGGGCGATAATCTGGACCCTGAGCTGAACATTCAACTGATTTCCGTGTTCGATGGCGTTAAGCACCGCTTCACTCAGGGCAGTTTTCAGGTCGTCAAGGCGCTCCTGAGAAAAGCCCATGGGGCGAGCCAAGGTAGCAATGGCCGAGGTCGCCACTTTTTCATACCCTAACTCACTGGGTAAGGAAATTTCAATCATGTGTGGCTCGTTCATGTTAATTTTTCCCCTCTCAGGCCCACAATTCCAACGACCTTTTCAACAGCCGCGACTCACGCTGGATTCGCGGATAGTTGGCGGGGTCTTGAATAGCGTCAGGCAGTTCCTTGAGCGCGGCATCGGCCAACAGGCGGGCCAGGGCTTTGTCGCGGCCGGGTAGAGAATCATTTTCAATATGGGACCAGATCGCTTCAGTGGTAGCGGTCAGTTCCTTTTGGGCGGTTAGAATACGTTGGGTGTCGCCGCTGTCAATGGCATCGCACAAAGCTTGTAAGCGTGTGCTGACTTGTTGAAGGGCGGCAGTGTAGATGGGGTTTAATTCGGTCATGGGTTATACTCCCTAAAAATAGTTATCAGTAATCAGTGAGCAGTGAATAGTTGAACACTGATTACTGCTCACTGATTACTTTTCATTCTTGTTGGTGTAGAGTATCTTCTGGCTGGAAAAACCGCATCACATTGGCCAGACTCGGTCCAGTCTGAGTAACCGAGAGCAGCGGCAAGGCCAGGTCCCGGATTTTGATCAAGACTCCATATAAGGCGGCCTGGTCTTTGATCGGCCCGGCGAGAATGGTTTCTCCTGCTTCGGTATGGGTCATGGACAGGTTATCGAACCAGTCTCGCCAATGGGTCGCCAGATGCCCTTTGAACTTGATCTCGAAAACAGTCGCCTGAGGCGCACGCAGCAGGTGGGCCAGCGGCTGCTGGGTCAGCAGCCGCCCCTGGCTGAGGATGGCCACCTCATCACCCACATCTTCAATTAATTCCGGCTGTTGTGTGGCGACAATCACGGTCTTTCCCTGAGAATGAGCCAGATTGAGCAGCCAATTTTTCACCACAGAGGCCGTCGAACGATCAAGGCCGGCCAGCGGTTCATCAAAAACCACAATGGGTGGATCGGCCTGCATCGCGCAGACGAAAGTCACCAGGCGTTGCTGAGCGGGGGACAACTGGTAGACCGGGCAGTCGGAGAACTCCGACAAGTATAACTCGCTCATCAGCATGTCCAGGCGTTGTTTGAGTTTTTCGGCGGGCCAGGTTCTGGCCTGCGCCCGGTGAGCAAAATTTTCCCAAATCGATTGCCTGCGATTGAGGGTTTGGACCCCAGCCATAACCAGGCCAATCTGGTCGGTCAAAGTCTTGTTACCGGGCGTCAGGATGTGGCCAGACACGGAAATCGTTCCCGCGGTGGGTTCCAGCCGACCGCTCATGAGGTCAACCAGAGTAGTTTTACCGGCGCCTTCGTTCCCCAGCAAGCCAAACACCCGGCCCTGAGGAATGGTCAGGCTGAGGTTGTCAATGGCCTTAAACGTTGAGCCGTTGCCGTTGTGATAGAGTTTGGTCAGGGCGTTAAGCTCAAGCGCAGGAGCATTGATTTGATTCATAAACCACTTCCTTTGATAAATGTGCTGACTTAAGGCAGTTCCAAGATTTAAATCATCCAATTGTTCTCACCGGCTTGATGCGTGATACGTGATGCGTAAGAAATCTTGCCTGGATACCATCACGCATTACGTATCACGAACTTTGGATAATTATTTTCTTGGAGTTGCCTAAGTTCAAAAGTAATATATCAAGACAGTAAGGGTGGAAAAGTACTACAGATTGTAGAAGAAATGCCATCTCTTCTATTTCGCCACAGGTCTAATGGATATGCCGGATACTAGGCTTGAGTAAACCCTCAGCTCAAAAAGCCGGATGGCGCCTGGCCCGTTGGTAGAGCAGTTCCTGCCGCTCAGAGATAGGGGGTTGCGGGTAGAAGAGCATGACAAGCTGGGTCAAGATCAGCCCGAACACAAAGCCACCGATATGGGCGACAAAGGCCACCCCACCGCCGCTCGTCTCGACCCCCAAAGAGGCCGCGCCATTGAAAAATTGCACCAGGAACCACAAGCCCAGCACCAGCCAGGCCGGCCAATTTACCCAGAAGCTAACGGAGCGCAGCGGCACAATGCCCTCGACCCGCACGCCGGGGAACAGGATGAAGTAGCTGCCCAACACCCCGGCAATCGCGCCGCTGGCCCCCACCTGGACAATCGTCGAGGTCGGATCAATGGCGACCTGGGCCGCGGTGGCGGCAAAGCCACTGCCAAAATAGAGCACCAGATAGATGATCCGGCCCAGGCGGTCTTCGACATTATCGCCGAAGAGATACAGGTAGAGCATATTGCCCAGCAGATGGGTCCACCCGGCGTGGAAGAACATGCTGCGGATCACCCTCAGGATGGAGTCCAGCGAGAAAGGATCCCCCGACACTCTAGCCGGCACAACGGATAGGCTGGTCAAAGCCGCTTCAAGTTGAGCCGGTGACAGGCTCAACTCCCAGAAAAATACCAGCACATTGATGACGATGAGGGCGTAGGTCAGAATGGGAAAGCGGCGGGTTGGGTTCAGATCTTTTAAGGGTAACACCACTTATTTCTCCTTTTTGCTCATATTTGTGATACGGGGCCACCTGACCGGTGGCCGTGAAGCCACCGGTCAGGTCTACCCTGGCGGGTCGGCTTAAGCGTTACCCGCCGTTTGCTGCTTGATGGTTTTGTTCAAACCCTGCAAGCGGAAGCTGAGAATCAGCATTGATATCCCAAAGACGATGGCATAGAAGCCAATGAGCCAGCTTATCGTGACCAGACCGGACCCCGGCCAAATCACCAACAGCACCCCGAAGATGATGGAGGCCAGCCCGCCCAGACCCAGCCACCATTCGTTCTCGATCTCCTGGCGCAGCCGGATGGCGGCCACAATCTCCAGGATGCCGGTCAAGATGGCCCAGGCCGCAATCACCCACAGCAGGGCCAGGGCCGTACTCCCCGGCCAGATGAAGGCGATCACCCCGGCGGCAAGGCCCAGCAGCCCTTCCAGGAGCAGCACCCACCAGCGGTCGCTGCTGCGGTTGCTCCAGGCGGCAACCACGGCAAAAATACCGTCCAGAATGGCATAAAAGCCAAAGACAAAGGTTAAAGAAAGAATGGTCAAGCCAGGGTACACAAAGGCGATGACGCCAAAGAGGAGGGCGAAGACGCCCCGCAGGACGAACGTCCACCAATTGTTAGCTAAGTTAGTAATCATGATATATCTCCTTTTTCAAACTAATGGTTAATTTTTTTTCTTTGATAATTTTTTTCTGCGACGGTCGTATTTTATTTTGTCTATAGTCACCGCCTTTTCTAACCTGATATGGCTCTTTGACTTACTTAAATTCTGCACGTGCGGCTTCACCGGCCTCTTTCAGGTCTTCTTTGGCCGCAGTTGAGCGCGCTCTGGTGGCTCCGGTTCGGTTTCTGGCCGCCTACTTTGGCCCAAATGCATGCGACCTGCCGCATCTACGACAATTTCTATTTTTTCAGCGTGCAGCCCCAGGATGTCATAGCTGTAAATTTCACGCACCAGGACGACCAGCACCAGCAAGAGGGGCACTGCCAACAACAGGCCCAGCCCGCCAAAGAGCGCCGCCCCGACCAATTGAAACAACAGCACGCCCCCCGAAGGAAGCTGGAGTTCCTCCCGGATCAGCATAGGGGTGATCACATTACTTTCCAGTAATTGGATGGCCAGGTAGGCCGGGATGGCCCGCATCATGAGTGACGGGTCGGCGGCCATGGTAAAAACGAAAATTGGGATCAAGGGCAGAAAGGCCCCCAGATTGGGAATGAAGGTAGCCACACCGGAAAACACGGCGATAATCGGCGCGTAGGGTACGCCCAAAAAGAGGCCCAAAACGAGCCAGACCAGGCTGACGGTAATGCTGACCGATAGAAACTGGGTCTTGATCCACTGGGTCAGGGTGCGATACAGTTCGCTCCAGAGGTCCAATAGCCGGGCATGGTAGGCGGCCGGCGTCAGCAGGAGGCTGATCCGCGCATAACTCTGCGGATCGCTGAGAAAAAAGATGGCGATAAAAATCACCAGGGCCACATTAGCCAGCAGGCTGGCAAAGGCGCCCATGCCTTCCAAAATGGGCGTGAAGGAAAAGCCGGTGGTGAACAGCCGGCGCAGGGTGTCGCTAAGAGCGACGTCACCGGTTTGATGGAGGCTGACTATACTGAAGGGAGGCAGCAGATGGGTGAGCCGGTTGCTACCGGCGCGCCAGGTTTCATAGTGCTGGCCAATCTCTTGCCACATCTGGGGCAGTTCGGCCAGCACCGTCCCGGTTTCGCTGATAATCGTCGGCACAATCCATAGGATTAAGAAGAGGACCAGCAGCCCTAAGACCAGCGTCGCCAGGAGAAGGGATGGGTTGCGGGGCAGCCCACGCTGTTGCAGCCAATGCGCCGGGATACTGATACCTACGGCAATGACCACGGCCGCAAAGCCAAGAAGCCAGATCGAGCGCAGATACCATAGGCTCAAGAGTAGAACGATGGCGACCCCCACGATCAATAGCCGTTTGAGGAAGGTATAGGTGGACATGATTTCTCTTCCGCTAGAATAACTGGGTTGCTTATGCAAGGCTTGGCCCTCACTCAAATATAGTTCACTTCGGCGCAGTTTGCCGAGCCGAGCAGGTGGAGGAAGACCTCCACCTGCTTCAACATTCATCTCTGCCAGGTTTGGTCGAAGTCGGCCTGGCAGAGGCTTAAACTTTCATGGCCTCTTTGGTCAGTTCCCAGGCCTGGTGCAGCAGGTCACTGCGCCGCTTCTGGTCGGCCTTCAGCTCGGCGATGCGCGCCTCGATTTTGGCCTTCCGCTCGCCCTCCGCCTTGGCCGCCTGCTCTTGCAAAGACTTGATCTTCGCCTCGGTCTCTTGCTGGCTGGTCTCGATCTTGGCCTCGATACTATCCCGCATGGCTTGCAGCTTGGCCTTGGCCGCGTCAATCTTCGCCTGGAGCTTGGCCTTGGCCTCCCCGGTCGCCCGGTTCAATTCGGCTTCCAGTTCGGCCATCTCGGCCTGGAGTGCCGCGACGTCCCGCTCGATCTGGGCGTCCTCGATGTCCCCGCGCGTCCGGCGGAAGACGACCCCGCCCACGGCCTCCATGCGCGCATCCACCGGCAGCACCCACGCCTCCCAGACTTCGGCCACGACGGCCGCCTTGCCTGGCAGCAGATATTGCCCGACCTCGTACAGGAAGTCCTCGCCGACCCCCAGGTTGGCCAGGTCGTAGATCATCCCGCCGAACATCCCGGCATAGGCCCCCAGCGCGAGACCCACCGGGCCACCGAGCAGGCCAAGCAAGCTCCCGGTGAGCAGGCCGACTGCCGTCCCGACAGGACCCTCATCGTCCGTCTGTTTGACGCTCACTTGTCCGCTGGCGTCTTTGGCGATCACGGCCTTGGCGTAGAGCGTGAGGCTGCCCTCATTATGCAAATCCTGGAGGGTTCTTGATCCCTCGTAAGCCTTGTTTTCGTCGTCGAAGATGACGACCAGTATCTTATCCATTGTAAATCTCCTTTTTTTAATCATAAACCTTTATAAAATTGAACTTATTTAACGGTGAGTCGGATTTCTTTATTTAGTATGGCTCATCGGCCCTCCTTTCAACCTGAACCATCACGGTATATAGGGCGGTTAGGTGTAGTAAAAGCGTAAGTCAGCTTTGTCATTTATGCTCCCAGTCGTAGCTTCATGTGGCAACGACCTTAGCCCTATTCGCCTCGCTGTTCCTCCAGATCGAGGTCGTGCAGCAGACTTAAGGTTAGAAGTAATATATCATCTGTAGGGCTGCGTTTCATCCACCGGTTGGAGGATGAGCAGGAGTATCTTGACCCCAGGCGGAGACGATGTGTCATACCCCATGAGGAGTATCCATCAGGAGTAGAAGTGAGTTGAAGGCGGAGATAAAAAAAGCCGGGATGGCGAGTCCCGGCTAAATAATACTTAGGCAACTCCAAGAAAATAATTATCCAAAGTTCGTGGTACGTAATGCGTGATGCGTGATGGTATCCAGGCAAGATTTCTTACGCATCACGTATCACGCATCAAGCCGGTGAGAACAATTGGATGATTTAAATCTTGGAACTGCCTTAATTGAGGGTATAGCTGTTATTCGAATAGGTTTAAGGCTTTGGCTTTCACCATGGCCTCGGCCCGGCTGTTCACCTCCAGCTTGGCGTAGATATTCCTGAGGTGTGTTTTGAGAGTTGTTGGGGTGATGATTAATTTAGTCGCAATATCGTGGGTAGATAGGCCGGTGGTTAATAGGTGCAGTACTTCGAGTTCACGTTCGGTCAGAGGTTCAGCCAGGGTGGACTGCCTAGCCTCACGCAGCGCACTTTTCGGGTCGGCCACCCTCTCCGCCGCGCCTAACGCCGCCAGCAAGCTATTGAGGTAGTTGAGCGAGGGTAGATCATCCCCGTGTTCCCGCTGCTGGCCCTCACGGAGTTTGAGGAGCAGCGCCGCCATCGGCGCGCCTTCGTTGACAAAAGTGCGGGTGTACCCTTCCGGTTCACCTAGGACCAAGGCTCGTTTCAGCGCTGCCAGAGCTGGCTCTCGCTTATTTTGAGCTTGAAAGGTCAGGGCTTGCAGCACCAGGACTTGGGTGAGCCAGTACAACTGTTGAGCGGCCTCTGTTACCCTGAGCAGCCGGAGTAACAGAGCCTCTGCCGCTTCCCGTTGGCCGCAGGTCAGCAGGGCGCGCACCAGGAAGATATAAATAATGACCTTATAGCCTTCAAATTCATCATCAGGCTTAAGGCCATTGGTCAACAGCCACCGGTTTACCGCAGCGAGATCCCCTTGAGCCAGCCAGAGGTCGACCTGGAGGGGCGTAACTAACGTCATAACCAGATCGGAACCCAGGTCCTGGGCCAGTTGGTCGGCCTGTTGGTAAATCTCAGCCGCTTCGTCCCACTTTTTCTGAGCCAGCAATACCCGGCCCAACCCCGTATAACCGATCACCAGGACTCGCCAGGCCATCCCCTGGTTACCCAGCTCGATCCCCTGCCGCAAATGAGCCTCCGCCTCCGCCAGCTCGTTCCACTCGTACAGAATATAACCCAAAACAGTATGCGCGGTCCCCATCACAGGGATCAGAGCACCCAAGTCTTGAAGAGCCGCCGCCTCTTGCAGAAAGCGTTGATAAAGGACAAAGGCTTGCCGGTACTGGCCCTGAAACCATTTTAGTTCGGCCGTACCACTGAGGACCAGCTCACTGGCCAGAGCATGGCTGTTAGGAATGAACGCGCCGAATTGGGCGAGAAGCTGATGGGCGCGCTCCGGTTCACCCTTAAGCCAGTAAATGGGCGCCAAATTCTCGGCAATAACCCCCCGCAGGGTCACATCGGCCTCGGCCAACTGCGCGAGCGCCTGCTGTGATAATTCCAGCGCGCGGGGAACATCGCCCTTAATCAGGGCCAAATGCGCCTGTAAGCCCACGATTAAACCCGGTAAATCCCGGTTTTTTATGATTCCTGCCCCCTCGTCTGGCTCAAGCGGAGCTTGACGGTGAAGGCTTAAGATTTCGGGTTCCGCCAGCTTGCGTTGCGCCTCATCAAAATGACCGGTCAAGAACAACAGCCAGGCCTGCAGGACATTCAGCTTGGGTTGAGACCGCAGCCATGCCTCCGGTAAAGCGTTGAACCAGCGCAGCATCAGCGTCGCTTCACCCCGTTTAATGATCGCTTCCAGGTGATGCAGCATCAACCGCTTGGTCCATTCAAAATCGTGGGCGGCGCTGGTGTGATAAATCGCCTCTTCGACAAACCCGGCTTGCTCATACCAGGTCGCGGCTCGGCGATGCAATTCGGCGATCCCGCCTTTTTCGGTCATACCAACAGCAGGGAGAAAAGAGGGCGGAGCCTGCTGCAAATAGTGGCGTAATAAATCGGCAAACAGGTGATGATAGCGACACCACTGGCCCTGGTCATCCAGGGGCAGGATAAACAAGTTGGCCCGCCCCAGTTGTTCCAGTAGCGCTTGACTGTCGGTTCGGCCGGTCACGGCATCACACAAAAGACCGGTCAGCCGCTCCAGGATGGAGGTCTGTAACAAGAAAGTCTGGACGTTTTCCGGCTGCCGGCGCAGAATCTCTTCGGTCATGTAATCCAAAATATAACGATGCGTGCCGGTAAAAGCAGCGATGAACTGCTCGACATCCGTCCGGCCTTGCAGCGACAAGCCGACCAATTGCAGCCCGGCTACCCAGCCCTCGGTTTTGGCTTCCAGGGCAGCGATCTGCTCGGAGGTCAGGTTTAGCCCAATCATCTGATTGAGAAAAAAGGCGACTTCATCTGGGGTAAAGCGCAGCGCCTCCGCCCGTAGTTCGGTCAACTGCCGTTTGGCCCGCCAGCGGGCTAACGGCAGGGGCGGATCGGCTCGGCTGGTCAGGATGAGGTGCAATAGGGGCGGCAAACGGTCAATGAGCAGGGTTAAGGCGGTATGAATATCTGAATTTTCGATCAGGTGATAATCATCCAGCACCAGGACGACGTCGTGGGGTAGGGCAGCCAGGTCATTGAGGAGAAAAGTTAGTACAATTTCAAGCGGCGACGGTTGGGAGGAACGTAACAAGGGCAGCGTATTATCTCCAAGACCTGCCTGAACCGTTTCTAAGGCGGCGATAACGTAGCTCCAGAAACGAACCGGGTCATTATCCGCTTCATCTAATGAGAGCCAAGCAACCTGTGGATTTTGGATTTTGGATTTACGATTTTCAATTTCGGGTTGATCAGCAGTCCCTAATCGTAAATCGTAAATCGTAAATCGTAAATGAGAAAGCCACTGGCTGACCAGGGTGGTTTTACCGGAGCCGGCCGAGGCCGAAATCAGGGTCAGCCGGTGTTCCAAAACTTTATCGAGTTTTTCAAGCAGACTGGGACGGGGGATCAGACTCCCTGGTTGAGGTTGAGGTATATAAATTTTGGTCCGCAGGATGGGCGTTTCCATACAGCCAAGTATACCATAGCCGAACTAACACTTCTAACTGGAACGATGCAATTTCGTCCCTCATCTTCTACCTAACCGCAAAAATCCCTACCTTTCCCTCATGTAACCGTAAGGCTCACCTCCTGCCGCATTATTCACCGGATTGCCTTAAGGGTCAAATTCGTGGTAGGCCACGATAATGATGCGAGTGGAACTGTTTATTCCCACTATCTGGATGCCCAAGCCAGAGTTTGATTACATGGCTCTGTTTTGGTAGAATCGTGAGGATGTTCTGCCACTATCAGAGGCGTGATTCCAGTATCGCGGGTATGATTCGCTCATATCACGAGCATGATTCGCCCGTATTACAGGGGTGTTTTGCCAGAACCAAGGTATGATTCGGCGGAATCACGAGGGTGATTCTGTCGAATCATGGGGGTGTTTTGCCAGAATCACAGGCGCAATTCGCCGGAATCACGAGGGTGATTGTTCCAGAACCACGAGGGTGATTCTGACGAATCACAGGTGTAATTTATCCAATGAATGACCTGCTGAAAAAATTGGCCGGCGGCGACCGGCGTTCGATTGGGCGGTCGGACGAGGTGGTGGCTGAGGTGCTGGCCGATCCCGCGCGGTTCCCGCTGGTCTTTGAGGGCCTGCTCGGCGACGACCCGCTGATTCGGATGCGCGCGGCCGACGCTGTCGAAAAGATAACGGCCCGTCACCCTGACTATCTCCAACCCTATAAAAAGCAACTCATCGAGCAGGTGGCTCTAATCAACCAGCAGGAGGTGCGCTGGCATGTGGCCCAACTGCTGCCCCGGCTGGAGTGGAGCGAGGCGGAACGGGCGCAGGTCGTCGAGATTTTATTGGCTTATCTGAACGACGCCAGCCGCATCGTCAAAACCTTTGCCATGCAAGCCCTGGCCGATTTGGCCGGGCAAGACGACCGTCTGCGTCCCCAGGTCATCCCTTTGCTGGAGGAACTGATCCAAGCCGGCAGCCCGGCCATGCAAAGCCGGGGGAAAAAGCTGCTCCGGCGGTTGGGTCATAAGTAATTTCTTTGGTGATTTTCGAGCTAATTCCGAACTCAGGTTAATAACAATGTTGCTCTGCAAGGGATTCTTCGGCTTCGCCTCAGAATGACACGACTCGGCGAGGAGGGTGAATTATGGACACAACTATTCCGCAAAATACCTTGTCTGCGGCCACGCTGCAAGTGATTGAGCAGTTCAACGAGGCGCTCAACCGGCGCGATATCGAGACGATGATGGCCTTTATGACCAGCGACTGCGTCTTTGAAAATACCTATCCCGCCCCGGATGGGACAAGATTAGAAGGCCAAACCAGGGTGAGAGCCTTTTGGGAAGAGTTTTTCGTGGCTGCGGCTGAGACAGAGCTGGAGCTAGAGGAAATCTTTGCCAGCGGGGAGCGGGGCGTGATGCGCTGGGTCTACCGCTGGACTGACCGGGCGGGCCGGCCAGGACATATTCGGGGAGTGGATGTTTACCGGGTGCGGAATGGCCAGATCGCCGAGAAGCTGTCGTATGTTAAAGGTTGAGTTCATTAGACTCTATTAAAACCAGGTGACAGGCACTTTTCATCATAATACAGGCACTCGTTGTTTAAATAGGCTCAATTCTTAGCCCGATAAGTGCCTGTCACCTTCCAGTCAGTCCTCACCCAGGCTGGCCAGGACCCCCTGAGCGGTGCGAGTCCAGGTAAAATTGGCGGCTCGTGCCAGGCCGGCCTGGCCCAAATGTTGGCGCAGGCCAGCATCGGCGAGCAGTTGGGCCATGGCCGCGGCGATGGCCTCGGTGCTGGCCGGGTCTACGATCAGGGCCGCATCGGCGACCACCTCGGGCAGGCTGGTCGTGCTGCTGGTCACCACCGGAACGCCGCAGGCCATCGCCTCCAACGGAGGGAGGCCAAACCCCTCGTAGAGGGAGGGATACACCAACATCAGCGCCTGCCGGTAAAGCGCAGACAGATCCTCCTGAGCAATGAAGCCCGGCAAAATCACGCCGGCGGAGCGGGCTTCCACCAAGAGTTCGCTGCTGTCCCAGCGGGGCAGACCGGCCCAAACCATAGCCGGGACATTATTGCGCTGCTGCTTCAAACAGCGATAAGCCGCCAGCAGCCGGGCCAGATTCTTGCGCGGATGAATATTTCCCAGGGCTAAAATATAGGGCGGGGTAAGGTTATACCGGGCCAGAGCGGCCTGATCAGAGGCTGCGGCCGCCGGGGAAGCGGGCCGGAAGTCAGCCCCAACCCCGTTTGGCACAACCACTACTTTGGCGGGGTCTACCCGATAAAAACGGCAAAGTTCCTGCCGCGAAAAGTCGGAAACCGTCAGGATGCGCCGGGCCTGCTGCACCGCCCGGCCGGTCAGCCAGCGCATATACCAGGCCACCGTGCGCGGAAAATATTCGGGGTGGGCGCGAAATGACAAATCATGCACAACCACTGCTCCCCGGCACGGCAGCAGCGGCGGCAAAAAAAAGTTGGCCAGGTACCAGTCGGCTTTGAGCCGGCGCAGGGCCAGCGTTTGCTGCCACAAAAAAAAGGGCAAGCGGCGGTAGAGGCCCACATTCGTCTGGTGAAAAGCCGGGGGAATGGATGCCGGCGGGTCCCAGCGGCAGGTCAGCAGTGTGATCCGGGTGGGGGGGTTGAGCTGGGCCAGCCCGTCCAGCAGCCCGGCGATGTAACTCTCGTTCCCCCCGCGCTGGCGGCCCAGTTCGCTGGCATTGATGGCTAAATGCATTGTTTTGCCCACCCCCCTATACTATGTTAGAATGAGCCGCGAGTCAAAAGAAGATGATGCAGCTCTCTGTGGTTATTCTAAACTGGAACGCCGCAGCGGATACGATTCGCTGCGTCCGTCATATTGAAGCCTGGCAGCAGCTCAAACCGGCGATCTGGGTGGTAGATAACGCTTCCGGCGACGGCAGCGCCGAGATCATTGCCGGGGAATGCCCTCGCGTTCACCTGGTGCGCAACAGCAGCAACCTGGGTTTTGCCGGCGGCAATAATCGGGGGATTGCCGGGGCGCTGGCCGCCGGAGATGCGCCCATTCTCCTCTTAAATAACGATGCCGTGATCGGGGAGACAGACACGCTCCGGCTGCTTGAAACCCTGGCTGCGGATGAACGCATCGGTTTTATCGGGCCGCTGCTCTTTGATGCCGAGCAGAAGGAGCGGCTGCTGGCCGCCGGGGGTGGCAGCCCGGTTAAACACCATCACTCCCACTTTCACAGCTTTAACCCGGACAAGCCGGTGTTTTCCGTAACCTATATCCCCGGCACCGCCATTATCGGGCGGGCCGAGGTTTTTCGGCGGGTGGGCCTGTTGGATGAGGCCTTCTTTTTCAGCGCCGAGATTGCCGATTTGTGCATGCGGGCCGGCCGGCACGGTTATCTGAGCGTGATAGACGCGCGGGCGCGGGCCTTTCACACCCTGGGCCGCTCGTCGCAGTGGCGCGGCACGCTGTATACCTATTACATCATCCGCAATCGTTTTATTCTGCTGCGCAACCATCACCGCTGGAACATCTTCCTCTATGCTTTCTGGACGCTTTACAGCGCGGCCCTGGCTCTAAAGCTGCAATTAAGCGGCAGCCCGCAGACAGCTCAAGCAGTGCGCCTGGGGCTGCTCGACGGGCTGCAAGGACGTTTTGGGGGACAGAATGAACGGGTGCTGGCGACCACCCACCCCCAACCGTCACTTCCGGCAGTTTCAAACGCCAAAGCAGACTTATGAGGGCTGCACGCGGCGTATGAAGATTCTCTACCTGCTGTCTACCCTGCCCCCCAAACTGCCGGCGGGTGAAGCCATTGCCCAGGAGATCAGCGCGCTGCAAGACTACTTCGGCGGCGCGGCTGTCTATGTCAATCCTAACCAGCACTCGCCGGTCTTTATTCCGCGGCTGCTGTACGGCTTTCACAAGTTGAGGCAGTTGCACGCGCAAGCGGCTCAGGTTGCCCTGTACCACTTCTACAACCCCGACCCGTTCCCTTTTCCGTTTCTACGCTATCTGCGGCGGCCGGTGGTTTACTCGGTGAGCTGCGGGGTCGGCGATAAACGGCCGCCGGCGGCCTTCTTCAACCAATTGGCCGCTGTCGCCACGGCCGACGAGCGCAGCCTGAAGCGGCTGCGGGAATGGGGAGTGAAAAATGTTGCTCTGGTCCGGCCGGGGATTGATACGAGCCGCTTTACCCATTCACCCCAGCCGCTCCGAGAGACTATCACGTTGTTGGTCGGTTCAGCGCCGTGGACGAAAGGGCAGTTCCGCACCAAGGGAGTCGAGGCCCTGCTAGAGACGGCCCGCCAGAACCCGCGCCTGCGCCTAATTTTTTTGTGGCGGGGCGTGCTGGCCGAGGAAATGGAGCAGCGGGTCCGGCGAATGAATCTAGGGCAGCAGGTCGAAGTGCTGAACCGGCTGGTGGATGTCAACCAGGTGCTGGCCGGAGTCCACGCCAGCATCACCTTGGCCGCCGACCCGGCGATTATCAAATCTTATCCGCACTCCCTGTTAGACTCACTCGCCGCCGGCAAGCCGGTGCTGGTCAGCCGGTCTATCCCTATGGCCGATTACGTCGAGCAGACCGGCTGCGGTGAGGTCGTGGCAGGCGTCACCCCGGCTGACATTCTGGCGGCGGTGGAGACTCTGGCCGGTCATTATGAGGCGCGGCAGCAGGTCGCCCGGCAGGTGGGACAACGGGATTTCTCGCAGCAGGCAATGATTGACTCTTTTGGGCAGGTCTACGAGCAAGTTCTAAAATCAAGCCCCTTAGCGGTGAATAGCTTATGACAAATATTCCCGTGAAACCGCCGCCAAAAC
Source organism: Chloroflexota bacterium (assembly GCA_016860845.1). The sequence goes on along the minus strand of BOKF01000016.1, from coordinate 44,097 downwards.
CCGGTCTCCTGACCCGGCTAAGTGATTATGCCAGTCGTGCAGTGCGCGGCCAGCTTCATCTGCCGCCGTGGTGGCTGCGCGACGTGGGTGGGGGAGACTTTGAAGCAACGGGCAGAGAATTCCTACGGCTGTTTATTGAGCTGGCTCACTTGCAGCCCACGGAGCAGATACTAGAGATTGGATGCGGTTCCGGGCGCATGGCCCTGCCGCTGACCGGCTATTTAAACCAAGCCGGATCGTACACCGGCATGGACATCACCTTTGAGTCTATTGTCTGGTGCCAGCGCCATATTACCCGCCGCTATCCAAATTTTCGGTTTTTGCACGCCGACTTGTATAACCAGCGCTACAATCCCCAGGGACAGCATCAAGCCAAAGATTATCATTTTCCCTTCGAGGACAATAGCTTCGGTTTCATCTTCCTCACCTCAGTTTTTACCCATCTGCTGCCCGAGGACGCCGAGCATTACTTGCGGGAGGTCGGCCGTTTACTACGTGGCAATGGGCTGGCTTTTATGACGTTCTTTTTACTCAACAAAAGTCAGCAACTTTTGGCCGTTCAGGGTCAAAACAGCATTAATTTCAGGTATGGATCAGGTCCCTATCGAACGCGCAGTGAGACCACCCCGGAAAGCGCCGTTGCTTACGACGAGGTTTTTCTGCGCCAACTCATCGCCCGGTGCGGGTTACAACTGATTGAGCCAGCGCGTTACGGGACCTGGAGCGGCCGGCCTGATGGCTTGTCGTACCAGGATATTTTGCTGGTTCGGTCTGGTGGGGGTTAACGATGCCGCCGCCGAAAGTTACGGTCATCATTCCCAATTGGAATACGCGGCGGTGGCTGCCGGGCTGCCTGGATGGCCTGCGCGCCCAGCATTTTCGGGACTTCCAGATCATCCTGGTTGACAACGGCTCGACCGATGGCTCGGTAGCTTATGTCCAACAGCACTATCCCGAAGTTGAAATTATATGTCATGCTAAGAATCGAGGCTTTGCCGCAGCGGTAAACGCGGGTATTAAGCGAGCCGATAGCGAGTATATTGTCTTGCTGAATCCAGACACCCTGCCCCGGCCCGATTGGTTAGCCTATCTGGTGGAACAGATAGGGAAGAGTCCCCAAGAAGTAGCCGGCCTATCTTCTAAAATGCTTTCTCTGAGTGAGCCAGACTTGATAGATGACGCGGGCGACACCTTTAGCTGGTACGGCTCAGCCCGCAAGCGCGGCGCGGGACAACCGGCTGAGAATTACTCCAAGGTAGAAGAGGTTTTTTCGCCGTGTGCCGGGGCGGCCTTATATCGGCGCAGTTTTCTGGAGGAAGTGGGCGAGTTTGATGAAGGTTTTGGCAGTTATTTGGAAGATGTAGATTTGGGGTTGCGGGGCCGGCTGTTGGGTTATCGCTATTTATTTGCCCCGGAGGCCCAAATTTTGCATAAAAGTCACGGTGCAGGCATAGGGCGGTCTCGCTACGTATTTCTAATGACCCGCAATCGGTTGTGTTTGCTGGTCAAGAATATTCCCTTGGCCTTGCTGGTCAAGCGCAGCCGGCAATTGATTTACGGTCAGTTTTACTTTTTCCTGGTTTATAAGAGACCGTTGCATTCACTCGCCGGAACCTTTTCCTTCTTTATCAACCTGCCTCGTGTCCTACAACAGCGACAAGCCATACAAGGGCGTAAGCGTATCTCAAACCAGGCTTTGGATTTGATGCTTTCCAATGACCTGGGCGAGCCGGCTCTAAAAGCCATTCTTCGATCCAAGTTACGCTTGAGTTAACCCTAAACCTTCGGGTGAAAAAAGCCCCAAAGCTACTAATCCTGGTGGTCTCTTTTCGGTTGCTGGCCCTAGCAGTAAGAGAAGCTTAAATTTTGGGTTTTATTAAGGATCGCTATTTTTAGGGAGGCTGACTTGTGTTATAATGAATGCGACTTGGGGGAAGGAGTATCTATTGAACAAAATTGCGGTGGAATTTGTCCGTTATGTGCTTGAGCAAAATCCAAAGGCTGATAATTTTGTGGCAATTTATGATGCCCTGTCTCGGACCGCTTGCGCCCGGTCCTTTCACAATTTAGGCCATGAAGAATTGGCCATGGCCGGGATTTCGTTTTCCCTTCTGGATACAAATAAGTTGGAAGAATTGATTGCTCAGGCTCAAAGGTTGATGGTTTCAAAGTAGATTCTTTGCTACCCTGGTGTTCCTGAGGCAAGAATTTACATTTAGATTTTATAAAATTATGATTTTATGACTTTACAAAATCAAGAATGAACTGCCGAAAACTTTCCATATCTCTGATTTGACCCTGTTCAATCGCATCTTTACCTTTTTCTTCCAACAAAAGCGTCAAAACATCAATCGCTACACCGACCAACTCGCTCCGGTTAACAGAGAATTGTTCATTGACCAAAAGATGCAGCTTATTCAAGTTTCTGGCTTCGGTCTTGGTCAAGTGGACGGTAGTGGGTTTGCGTTGAATTTTTTTTGGCGGTCGCCCTAAGGGTTTAGCGCCGCGCCGATTTAACTGCTCTTGCACATCATAAAGCTGAGCAAAGGTTCCCTGTCCTTCTCGGGTCACTTTCTTCTCCGTCATTACCGCAACTCCTCGATAACTTGCTCCACCAGCGGCTCATCCACAACAGACACTTTATTTAAGATGGCAATCGGCAGAATATTCAACCCAATCACACAAATATCGCGCGGCATGCCTCGACTGTAGTTGTAGATACGCACCAAAGCCGACTCCGTAAAAAGCGCTTCCTGGCGACCCGCAACCATCACCCGAAAGTTAATCATCGAACGGGTGTCGTCGAAGTGCAGCGGCTCAAGCGTAGAGCGGGTTGCTACTCGGGAAGCCAAGGCTCGTTTGAGGCGGAGTTTGTTGCGCAGCTCATTTTGACCGATCAATACAATCTGGATCAGCTTCTGGGTATTGGTCTCAAAATTAAGCAGTTGGCGGATCAGCTCAAATTGAGGCCCGATGAGGCCCTGGGCTTCGTCAATGATCAGCAACACATTTTTATCTTCTTTAAAGGCCTTGATCAAGAACTCCTCAAAAGCCGCCAATTGAAGCAGTTTGCTGCGCTTGGGATTGAGATTGAACTCCGCGCAAATGCTCTTGAGAAACTGGAAATCGGAGGGGAAAAGGGGTGTTGGAATATAAGCGGTATGGTAATCTGGCCGGTCCCGATAAACTTGATATAAACGACGGGCAATTGTAGTTTTACCTACCCCCACATCACCAAAAATGACTGAAATACCCTGCCGCTGCTCGATAGCATAAGTGGCCTTGGCCAAAGTAGCTTTGTGCTGGAGGGACACATAAAAATAGCGAGGATCGGGCGAAAGCGAAAACGGCGGCTCAATTAACCCCAGTGGACTCAAATCGAGCATTAAGAAGTTACCTCCCTAACAAAGGTAGGACTAATTATAACACCTACCCCCCAAAGTTACAAGTAACTCTTGACATTTTATGTAGATATGTTTATAATCCTCGGTAGTAAGGCCTGGAGTAAAGCTAATTTTGGGCTGTACTTACCCAAATTGGCTCTGCACGGAGATAGAAAAAGAGGCCCGTTGCCGCGAGCCTCTTTATTCTGAGAGTTTAGCAAGTTTTTCTTTATTGCTCAGAACGGTTGCCGCCCTCTGAGTAACCCGTGAAAAGGCAGATTTTGTTATTGCTACCTCATCACGCTTTCTGGCGATAAATATACCAGAAGAGGTGAGTTCTGTCAAGTACACCGGCCAACATGATTCAACTACATTAATAAATTAACTCAATAGCTGTTCCCGTTCGGCGTGTGAACGGCGCTCCACAGCTAGTGAGAAAAATTCAATTAAAGGTCCGGTCATGTCTGACCTGTCAATTCATCCGGTATATTTAAGCGCCAGAGCAGCCATTGTTGCTCCAGAAAGAGCGGTGCCGGTAACAATCTACTCGGCCCAGAAGTGGTTGCCTCGACTTGGCCCTGAGCGCTGGTGCCTGGTTATCTTGCTGCGTGGTTTGTGTATTGATGCGCCTCGGCGCGGCGACGGCACAAAGCGGGTCACGTGTAGCTGGCGTGACCTGGCCGAAATGCTCGATGTCCACGAAGAAACTGTAGCAAGTTGGCTGAAGCATCAACCTATCCCCAATGATAAACCCTGGCGAGGCATCATCCCCAGCGATGAGAAAGCCAGGTATTTGTCCCTTTTTATCCCTCGGCTGCGTTATGCCTATGAAACTTATAACGGTAAAACTCGACGTATTGGGTTTTTACTAGAAATTCTCATGGAAGACCCGGTGGTGCCCGAAGATGAAGCGCGCCTACAACAGCAGGTCGAGCTGCTACGGATGCAGCAGGGCGAGTTAGGCCTGGAAACCTACCGTTTACCTGAAAACGTAAAGGGAGATAAATTCGGTTTACCTAAAATATTTGAAGATCAGCGTGAACCGCAAAAAACCGATTTACATTATGTAAATATGGAAAATTCAGAATTACCGGATCTGGCAAACTCGAAAGAAGTTGGTTTACAGAAGTTACTTGTAAACCAGGATAATTCCGATTTACAGATTGACGTGAAACAAAAGAATCCAAATTCAGATAGTTATGTAAATCTGTCCTTCTCAGGTTTACCAAAGAGTAAATCGGTAGAATCCGGTAGGAACGTTAACGAACTTGACATATTAATTAAACAAATCAAACAAATTAATCCAAATAAAAACTCGAAACGAAATGCTTTTGAACCTATTGTTCGTCAGACTGAAATTCTTCTAAAAGATCACCATTCGGAGGCGATGTTTTACAAGGTTCTAAATGCTTTATACCCAAACCGGCTAGACCTTTACGTGGCTGCTGTTCAGGTTGCTTTGGACGCCGCCGAGATTGATCCCGAAATCAATCAAGGAGCTGTTTTTGTACGTGCCGTGCGCGATTTCGCCGATGAGGCTGGCGTGGAACTGGGGTTGAAGCAAACTTCAGTACGAGAAGCAGGGGATGAAGAAGATCAGCCTCTGGGAACTCAGGTTCCCAAAATGGAGACTTCATTTCCTCCCCTGGCTCCACCCTCAGTAAACGAAGCGATTTGGGCTGAAACTCAGTCAGTACTGCGCCCTCAAATGACGCGAGCTACGTATGATACCATTATTCAAGGAACTATGCTTTTGGGTCGCGAGAATGGAAATTATGTGGTAGGAGTACAAACAGAGATGGCCAAAGAATGGCTGGAGAATCGCTTGCGGGATATTGTCCGCCGGGCATTATCCATTGTGATTGGTGTGACTGTAAATGTTGAATTTAGATTGATAGACGCTAATAAATAGTTTATAATACTCTGGTATCTTTCAACACATTCATTTCAGGAATTTATTATGGTTGTTGTAGCCTTGGCGAATTTGAAGGGTGGCTCAGCCAAAAGCACAACCGCTTTTAATCTGGCGGGGGTTTTAAGTGAAGCTGGCCTCCGGGTGTTATGCATTGATATTGATCCTCAGAAAACGCTGGGGGAAGCTTTTTTTGGAGTTTACGCCGCTCAATCTACCTTGTCGTCAGTATTGATCGAGGATGGATTGATAGGGACAGCAGTTCAGCCCACAAATTATGCCAATGTATATATTATTCCGGCTGATGATGGCTTAAAAGCGATCAAAAGTGGTCAAACGCAAATTGAAGGAGGTGAATTGCGCTTACGAAGCTGCTTAACGCGAATTAAGGCCAATGTAGACCGGAATAATAATATCAATCAAGTGGATTGGGTTTTGATTGATTGCCCTCCCAGCCTGGATAGATTGACCATGAATGCCCTGGCCGCGAGTGATTATGTGTTAATACCGGTGGACCCCGGTGCGGGTGGTCGGGGGGCATTGGGAGATACAATTGAATACGTTTATTCAGCCCAAAAGTGGTATAACCCAACCCTGAAAATATTGGGTTTGTTGATTAACAATACCGATCCACGCACGGTTTACGATCAGACCACTCAAGAACTTGTCCGAGAAACTTATGGGGAGTTAGTTTTTCAAACCATTGTTACTGCTTCAGTGCGAATTCGCGAATCTTCTGAAGCCCAGGTACCCCTGGTTTTTTGCGAAGGCGCAGAATTTGTGCGATATGCTAATATGTACCGCTCGTTGAGAAGCGAGGTACTTCAACGGGCCGGGTGGCAAAGGGGGGTGAATGGCCAGGAGAAAAGTTAGTATTCAGCGCAATTTGGGCACAAGAGTAGCAGTGGTCGAGCAGACAACTGAAGGCAGCGTAATAGATAAACTGGCTGGCAGTATGTCGAACGTGGATATTGGCTTTCGACCGACTGAGCAGAGAGTGTACGAAATAAACCTTGACCGCATCACCCCTGACCCGGCTCAACCCCGCCACCTGCTTCCGACTGATTTAAGAACAGCCGTCCACGAAAAAAGTATCTCTCCAGCCGAAGCGATGCGGGAATTGGTTTTGCGAGCAGAACAGGGTGACACCATTGCCCTCTTAATTTTAGGTGGGCGGCAAAAAGGGCCGGTTGAAGAGGATGATGAGATCGTCGAAGATACGGGGCTGCTGGCTTTAGCTCGGTCAGTTCGGGAGGTCGGCCTGCGTCAGCCGCTCAATGTTTATCGCATTGATGATCCAGAGCAGCCAGATCGAACGGCTTACCGGCTTGGTGAGGGTGAGCGACGTTATTGGGCGCATCATCTTCTGGTGCAGCAGGGATACGAAGAGTTCAGGAGTGTCAGATGTATTGTCGAGACATTACCTGAAGATGAAGAAGTTATTCACCAACGCCAAGAAGCTGAAAACGCGGCTCGAGTGGATCTACCGGCCTTGGCTCGGGCTCGTTCCATGCAGCGGATCAAAGAGCGGTTGAATTTAGAAATGGGAACCCGGGTTCCCGGCGAAAACACGATAAAACTGCCCAGCCAGCGGGATTTACAGGTGGCTATTGGTCAACGGGTAAAGAGCTTTACCGGGCGAGCGATTGGGGACCGAATGGTTCGTAATTATCTTGCGCTCCTGAATCTGTCACCTGAGGCACAAGATTTGGTCGAGGCTGCCCAGTTAACCGAAAAACAGTTGCGCCCGGTCTTAAGGCTACCTACCGATGCCGAACAATTGCTGATGATCCAAAGAATAGTGGAAGAAAAATGGAGTGGAAGCAAGGTCTTACAACAAGTGCTAGCTCCGCCTGCGCCTAAGTTATCATTGCGAGAAGTATCGCAGACTACCGTTGAGCAGCGTTTTGAAAAACGAGTCCTTGATGCGGCAAAGACCATTCATTCCCTTTTATCCTTGCCTCCAGAAAATTATGAAGAGGCGGTAACAACTCTGGCCCTTAGAGCCAAAGATGCCAAGACGCGCCAAGCTTTACAGGCGCTTCGTCAAGCGTTAGAGGAAATCTTGCTGAAAGTTGAAGACTTAACCGAGTCGAGCGTTGTGGAGGTGCCTTTGCTTGCGGTTATCCCCCCCCTCGATGGTTTGAAGCGTCACCTGCCTATTGAAAAATTCCAGGCTTTTGAAAGCGAAGTTCTGACCGGCAGCCAAATCCTTGAGCAACTCATAACCTGGCGGCAAGGTGACAGCATCATAGCGAGTCGCTTAGAACCATTTTTCAATCAAATTGAGTTTGATGCTGAAGCTCTACGCGCCGGTGAGCCGATGTCTCTTCCCAGACTCAGCGGGGAAAAGAAACCAAACTATGGCGATTTGGCGGTCTACAAAGTAGAGTCAGGTGTTTCAATCTATTGGGCGCATGAGCTTCTAGTAAAGCGGGGAGAGAGCCAGTTCAAGCTGATGCGAGCTGAGATTGTCAGTATCAATATTGTGGATGATAATTAAAAGTGGGAACCCGGGTTCCCACTTTTTTTTCGCTTTGTTGCCTCAACTAAATAACCTCTCCCAGTCAACGAATAATCCCCCGCACGATCACCTCTCCTTCTCGCCATTCGGCTGAGGTGAAGCGAACAGGAAGCAAATCGGCCCGTCGCAATTGAACTTGAATTTCCTGTTCAATTACTTCGCGAATAGGTCCAGGAACGGGTACACTTAATTCCAAAATCTGGATCCTGGGCAGGCCCTCCACTAGCGTGATACGCGCTTTGCCGCCAACATGCACGCGCAAGCCGGCAATAACTGCATCACCTTCGCCGGCAACATAGTCAGGGGTAATAGTTACTTTTGGGTGCTCAAAAGGTATTTGTGGGTAGCGCTGGAGGTACCAGGTAATGGTCTGTTCTGCCTCCAATTCAGTCAAAATGACTTCCCAGGTCTCGCCGGAATGATCTCCAGAACGAATGTAATCCAGTAAAGTTACAATTTCTGGGTCTCGGATTGGATCAACAATGTAAGGTGTTGGAGCGGCCAAAAGTAAGTCAGCCCAGGCTAAAATGTTAACTCCAATCAAAACGGCCGCAATCCAGAAATTCAGATGCTTTAAAGAGCTGAGGTTGATTTTTTTCATCATCTCATTAAAAGTTGTAATCCAGTGATGCCGGCTGGTACAATTGCCACCAGGCACGTCAACGCCCAAATAGCTATACTTCTATTGGAGAGCGTAAAATTGGCTGCAACCGGCTGCTGATCCCGTCCCGCTGTCGACTCCATATTTTGAGCTATAGAGCCTCCAAGCCACAAAGCTACCAGACCCAGGATAATAAGTAAGGCCAACGTCGTTCCCGCTGCTGACAGCCCCAGTACGTCAATCTCTGGTGGAAGCTCACCAAAAAATTGCGCCCCGGCTAGAGTGATGACTAACAATGAACCCCCATTCCAGAGGGCGTGCATTCCCGCTGCCATTCCAAAACGGGTTAACCAATTGCGCCATACTTTTGGCTCGCCTCGCAAAACATCACGCCAACCCAGGGCAACCAGACCCGAACCCAGTGGATGAACAGCTCCACCTAACGCCCGTACCATTAAAATTCCGGCCCAGAAATGGAAGCCAAACCCCGCATAGAGCACATTTTCCACAGTGGCAAAGCCTGCGCCGGCCATTGCCCCCACTAAAAAAGCATCTCGCCGGGAGAGGCGACTAATAACTGCTAATGTGGCCAGCGGTTTAGCCAATTCTTCGGCCACAGGCGCGACAATTGCCACCTGAATGAGTATATAGATAAAACCTGGACTCGTAACGGCGGCCGCAATATTTTCGCCAGCCAAAGCCGTGAACAGCTCCTCGATGCTTCTGGTCGCTATTTCAGCGAGATTAAAGACCAAGACTAGAACGATCGCCGGGAACACGATTTCCAGCACAAGTGCAGCCAGGATACCCAGGGTTGCTCCACCGGCAAAAGCCAGGGAAGCTTGCCGCCAGGTCAAACCGTTGGCACATTGGCGAGTAAACCAAGAAACAGCCAGCAGAGGGGCCAACGCAGCCGCAAGCAGCAAAATGGGCGGAAATAGCAGTCCGGAGATTAAATTACTGTTGGATACAAACAGACCTGCTGCTACCAAAAGTCCAAAAATACCGGCGATCATCCAAACTGGCGGCAACCTAAGGATTTTCGACTTTTTCTTCTGCAATGATTGAATACTATGCCAGAATACGACTCCACCAGCTCCCAGGGTAACTGCCATAAGCATAAAGCTAATCAAACCGGCATTGATCGCATCGTGGTCGCCCTCTACAACAAGAATTAAGGTAATGCAGAAAAAACCAAAGGCAAGGGGAAAGCCGGGAAGTAACAAAAGTAAGCCAGCAAGAGCGCTGGCTCGTTTCAGCCAAGTCGGTATAGATCCTGTCGTGAGATTTAACACCGTTTTACTCCCAACTATCTAATACTTCTTGCCAGGCTTTGATATTATCTAATTTGCGCTCGACAATAATTGCCACAACGACTAAGATCAAACCGATGAGACCAAACACAATCCACTGATTAATAGAGCGCAATGAGTTGACCAATTGACCTACTGTCGCCAGGATGACTGCCACCATACCGGCGTAGAAAAAGCGGCGCAAGCGGCGGGCGCTGCCCCACCAGAAAGCCGAAAACCCCTCCGTACCTAACAATAGAGCATAACCCCAACCAAACAACAGTGTTTGCCAGAACAACGATCCCAGCATCAACAGCATTGCAGCGTAGTCGAGCCAGCGAGCTGGAACCTTGTTGCCCCGTCGCCATTCCATATAAGCGATGATGAGTAAATACAGACCAGCGGGCAGTGCGTACCACTGGATATTCTCCCACTCTTGTACGTAAAATATGTGAAGCATCCAGGCGGCTAACAACATTCCCAGAGCCACATACCCTAATCTCACTTGACGATAAGTAAACGCAGCGGCGACATATAGTAATCCCAACAAAGCCAGAACTCTAACCACCATCTGCACTGTCACCAGCTCCACTATTTCTCGAAACGGTAATCCAAAAATTGCTCTTACCGTCCAGCCTACCAGATCAAATCCAAACCAGGCGGTTAAACTTAGAATAATCCAGGAAAAAACTAAACTGAATCTTTGCAGTGGAGCAGTCCAGATTCTTAGCCAGGGGCGCAAAGTCATGTTCTGCATCGTACTTTGGTGAATCCAATTCAAACTATATCCTATCAAGCCATAACCTAAGGCTAATCCTGACAGAGCCACTGGTAAACCCTCAGTTGGTCCATCTAACGTAGATATCCATTGAACTAAGGCTAAAGTCCCTAAAGTGGCGCTAACATAAGCTAACCAAGCTGACAGCCAGACTGAAGCCAAAACTACAATGATAAGTGTATGAGTTAAAGTAACAATGGCTCCTATGGAGGCTTCATTAAAGCTCAATAATTGTCCAAGTATTATGTCAAATATAGCTATTATGTAAAGTGGACGTGACCATCCCCGCCACGCCTGCCCAACGCTAATTGGTGCTCCTTCATTCCGCCGATGTTCAATAATTAAGGCAACTAGAACCGTAATTAGGGTAACTGGCAAGAATCTGTACCAGGCCCAGGCTGGATATCGCCACCACCCTAATTCCTGCAAATAATAAATAGCTGCCAAATGTCCGGCAAGAGCCAAAGCCAACAGCCAGAACCGCAAGCGGAAGCGATAAATTGCCCAGCCGAACACCGGCATCAAGAGCAAGAAATTCAGAGCCGACAATCCCGCCCTAAATTCCGTAAAGAATGGGCTAGCTACAGCCAGGCCGAAGCCCAGAACATAGAGTGGCAGTCCCCACCACTCCAGGAAGCGGCTGGCCAAGGCGACCGGCCAGCTTGCCGGATTGCTCCACGGAAAACCTCTCCGGTCGCCAAAGTGGCGATCCAGGATCCAACCCAGCGCCAGTGCAGCGACAGCACCTGGAATGAGGGCCAGGCCATGGTACTCTGGCGCCAAAGACGACTTTTGCAAGCCAATTGCATAAGGGACAATCATGAGCGCGCTGGCCGGGGTGAGCAGCAGGGGTTGCCGCAGCCAACATGCGCTTATCGCGTAAAGTACCGCCGCCCCGCCATAGCCCCACAATGCTCCGATCTGATCCTGGCTCGATGGAGGCAGACCCAATGCAATCAAGGCAAAACCAATTGTCAGCGGTGCAGCGCCATACCCGGCGAGATGGACGCGACGCAGTGCCCAGGCGAGCGCCAGGTAAATCGAGGCTAAACCGATTAACCACCAGCCCTGCCGGCTGCCCGCTACACCGGCTTCATGCAAGGCCAATATAAGCGAGACGGGTACAATTGTTGCTGCCGGGTAAACCCAGAGCGGATTTCTGAACAAGCGCGCCGAAATCACCAACAGCAAAGCGTCAAACAAGAGAGCCAGCGCCAGCAGCGGCGTCTCATGAGCGACGAGCATGGTGCCGACGATCATGGAGCCGTAGCCCATTAAATACGCGGGTCGGGCATAGCTTTGGGTTATTTCCGGTCTCGGTGCAATCCGTTTCAGCCACTGCCCGGCGCTCAAACCCAATAGGCCAAAGATCAGCAGCAGTAGCCCGTAATGTTCGTGACGGGCTGCCGGCAGCAGCCAGGCTAACAGGTAGACACTCCAGACAGGCAGCAGCATGAAAGCTGGGTAAAGGAACTTGCTTTTCCCCAAAGCTGAAAAAGGTTCCCCTGGATGTTTGAGTAACCAGCGATAATCTAAAATTCCCGCCATGCTGTACCATCCAATGGCCAAGCCAAACGTAAAACGACTTGTGTCCACGTTAGCGATGCCCCACAGCAGCGAAAAAGGCAGAAGGACGTGGGCCACCGCCTTTAAGGGTAAGACATACCTTGGCGGGATCAGCCGGTGCAGCGCCAAACCAGTCAAGAAAAGGAACCAGGCTAAAATGGCCCAACTCAGAGCAAACCCCGGCACGGTCGGCCGGTAGGGGGTGAACCACCCCAGGTTGGTCAGGATGGTCCAGGGAGCAAAGACAAGCAAAGCCGCCAGCCACATAAAGCGCGTCTGCCGAAACAATCGCGCCGACAGGGCATACAGGCCGATAAGGATTAACAAGCCAATGACAGCCCAAATTTGCTGGACGCGGCCTCCACCCAACAGCCACAAATTGCGGACCAGGGCCAAGCCAATTGCTCCAACGGAAACAGTCCAACCGGCGACCAGGAGCGGTCGTCTAAAGAGGCGCCAGGTTAAGCGGAAAAAAGCCAGTTGACGATGACCCGATTTGGAGCGTCCATATAACCAGGCCCCGCGCAAGCCGCGCTCGGCCAGCACCAAGACCAGCGCCATGAAAGCCGCCCCGGTCGCCGACGAGCCTCGCCCCTGGCTGTAGGTGATCACCACAAAACCGCCCGCCGCCACTGCTAACCAGATCGCCAGGTGCCCCCACCGTTCTTTATAAGTTCCCCAGGCATAAAGCCCGTAAGCCAGGGCTAGCGCAAATTGACAAGCCGCACCCCACAATCTCATCGCGTCGGTCCAGGGTACAGCCATGAATAGGTCATTGAATGGCTGAAGGTAAATTCGTCCAAGGATAACTACAGCGAGGGTATGTGCTACCAGATAAAGCGGCGTGAGAAACTGGTGAGTGAAAATTGGTAACTTGCGCTGCTCGATGGCCAGACCGGCCAGCAGGTAGCCGCCGACGAGCAGGGTTAGAGCAAAGCTGACTGCATCAAATGAAAAGTGGAGATGATTCAGCAGCGTAACGTAGCCCCAGGCCGTCACCACGCCACCGGGAGCCAGCTCAAATGATTGGCGGCGGGTCAGGGCGTCGGCCAGGTAGAGCAGGCCGGCGCTGAGCAGGGTTAGTCCCGGTGTGAAGCCGTTCGGGGCGACAGCAAAAGCCGCTGCCGGAGCCATCACGCTGACCAGCAGGCCGGTGACGTACCAGGGCCAGCGATAACTGGGATGAACTTGACCGAGCCGGTAGCTGAGCAGGACCAGACCCCAGGCCAAGATGGCGAAAGCCAGAGCCAGGCTAAAATCGAGGGGGCGGCGGTTGGCAAAAAGCAGCCAGACCCACACCGGCAAAGGCAAAGCGGTTAACCAGTGAAAAATGGATTTACTCCATTTGCTGCTGGCCACAAAACCGGGTTGTTCCTTATCAGCCAGGTAAGCGCCCCAGGCTGCCAGCCCCAACCAGTTGCCCAGACTGTAGGCGAGCGTGTCACCGTCGTAGGGGAACAGCGCAGGCAGCAAGGCCAGGGCGGCAATACCGTAGCCGGCAATAACAACAGGTTGCGCGAAACCTGTTTCCGGGTGGCTTGAGGGCCTGGCTTGGTTGGGGAACCGGGTTCCCAGGTTAAGGGCAGTAATGATATGCACGATGGCTAATGAAGCCCAACCTACGCCCAGTTGAGAGACATTCAGGCCCAACTCGGTCAGGGCAAACGTAGTGGCCGAGAGAGCAAGAAGAGAAGCAGCATAAAGGTAAGCCGGGCGCTGCCATAACAGCGCGGCCATCATAACGGTGCCGGCTAGCACCAGATGACTGCTGGCCGCGGCAGCGCCATTCGTAATGTCGGTGAGGGACCATAGGGCGGCGATGATAAGGAGAGACACACCCCAGCCGGTGGCAGTGCGCCCGTGGCCGTGAATAATAGGGTCAGTTTGATTTGCCAGGAGTTTGTGGCCGGTGATGAAATACAGGGGCACCAGCCAGGCCCAGCCAAAAGCATGCCAGGCCGAGTTGATTCCGGCCTGATTGAAAATGGCGGCCTGGGTTAGATACATGGCGACCGGCAGAGAGATTGCCGCTAACAAGCCCAGGCTGCGGCTGCGATAGTGAATGGCTCCCCAGGCGAAAATGAAGCCGCCCAGCCACCAGTTGACAGTGAGCGCATCATGCAGCGTGTCGTAGGTGGGGCGGTCAATGAAACGCCAGCCAAACGTCAGCGGCATCAGCACACCCGCAGTGAGCAGGGCCAGGTATCGGAAGGGTTCGCTGAAAATAGGAAGCGGGGAGGTGTAGATCGGCCTCCCACTTGTGGCCGCTGCTGCTGGCAGGCCATCTGGAACCGGATGAGGCGAAGGAGGAACATCTTGCCGTTTTTCCAGAGCCGTTGCCAGAATGATCAAGCCAAGGGCCAAGCCTGAGAGTCCGGCCGTTTGCCAATCGAGGGAGAGGCCAAAGGATTGATGGCTCATCTGAATGACAGCCAGCACCGTACTACCGGCGGCCGTGCCGACCAAGTAGCCGAAAAAGCGACTGCGAATCAGGAGGGTCGCGCCGATATATGCGACAAGGCAGACCAGCGAAGTCACCAACCAGAATAACGGCCAGTGATCCGGTGAAATATGGAAATTGACGTAGATGGTATAAAAATCAATAGGAATGAGGAGAGCCGCAATGGCGCTCAGGGCAATGCCGGAACGATACAAGGGCGTTTTGGTGCGAACATACCAGCCCAGAGTAAAAAAGATGGCCGTGAAACTGGCCGGGATGACGACGCGAAGAGGGGCCGAGAAGTCTTTCCAACCCCAGATGACAAAAGAAAGAGCTGCTGCAAAAAGGAGAAAGATGCCCAGAAAGAGCAAGGCTTGTAAGGTCCGTTCGGAGAGCAGGGTGCGCCAGAGGCGGTCGCGAAGAGGCAGAGGAGGAGCAGCAGGAAGGCGGGGGGATGAAGTAGAAGAGCGGGGGAGCAGAGGAGCAGGGGAGAGGTCGGACACCGATTGCTCCGGTTCTATGGCTGCACTCTGCAATGACTCTTGTCTCGCTGCCTCGCTGGGTTGCTGCCTCGCTGGTTCGCCAGTGGGGCGAAGGCCGAGTCTAATTTCAAGTTCTTCTTTTTCACTCAGAAGAGGAGTCAGAATTTGGGTTTCGGTGGCGGGGTTGGAAATACTTTGGTTCTGGCGTAAGTGGTTGACCGCTTCCAGGAGGAAGTTGGTTATACCAAGCCGGTCGGCAGCGGTTTGAGGATAGGCCGGGCGAGGATGCCCCTCTAGCTGTTCGAGCAAATCATTTACCTGGCCGGTGGTCTGGTCAACTATGGTTTGGGTTAGGGTTGGGTTGAGCAGGCCTGCGGCCAGCCATTCAGCCATTTTTTCGAGCAAGGCTTCGCGCTGAAAAAGCTGGGGCCAGGCGGCCTGGGCTTCGGCGGAGGTGAAGGGGGGTAAGCGCAGCCCAAGGGTTATTTCTAATTCGCGTTGGCAGGCCACATACTTCTGCTGAATTAAGTTACGGTCGTGATGCCTGACCCCTAACGCCGGCCAGGTATCAATTTCGGTTAAAACCCAATCAAGGTGGCTCAGTTCTTCAATTAAGGCCGTATCGCCGCTAAAATGGCAAATTGGGCACGGTTCGGTCGGGGAGTAGGTGGGTTGATCACAATTTGGGCAGCGCATAGAGTCCTTGTACCGGTAAAGCGAAAAGCAGAACCTTTTTGGGTTTCAGTTTCAATATATCAATAGATTGGGCAAATGTCACCCATCGAAAGTTAGGGTATTTATTACCTAGAATATCAAGGTATAATGATACTTTAGCATAATTTATCTGACAAGTCAAGAGGATTTGCGAGCATCTTTATCAAATTGCTAAACTTTTGGCATGGACTGAACTATGGTAGAATAGCGCCTTTGATAACTACTCAATTTGCATCAGCGCTAACTGAGATGGCGGCGGCGCTGATTTTTGTTGCATCCAACTGAGGCATAAAGATGGTTACAGTAGAAAAAACTGGGTCGAGCCTAATAATTACGGCTAATAAACAGATACCGCTCTTTGCTCGTCCCCTTTATTTTGGGTACAGCCTGACAGACCGGATCGGCGAGCTTTGGTCGTACCGGGAGCTGGTTCGGAATTTGGTGGTGCGGGATTTAAAGGTGCGTTACCGCAACTCGGCGCTGGGGGTATTGTGGTCGTTGGTCAACCCCATGTTGATGATGCTGGTCTTTACCATCGTGTTTACTGTCATCGCGCCGACAACCAATATTGAGAAATTTCCGGTGTTTGTGTTGTGCGGTATCCTGCCCTGGAACTTTTTTTCGTTTTCGGTAATTGGTTCAATCCGGAGCATAGTAGATAATGCGCCGTTGGTGAGCAAGGTTTACTTTCCCCGAGAAGTTTTGCCGATTTCGGTGGTGCTGGCCAATCTCATTAACTTCCTGATTGCTCTGCTGGTTTTGTTTGCCTTTATCCTGGTTTTCCAGATTCCCCTGACTCCGTGGATTTTGTTATTGCCCCTGGTGATTCTAGTGCAGGTTATTTTTATCGTCGGGGTGGGGCTGATGATGGCCACGATGAATGTATTTTATCGAGATACCCAGGTGATTATGGAAGTCTTGATGCAGGCCTGGTTTTTTTTGACGCCAATTTTTTATCCGGGGGAGATTCTGCCACGCAATTACCATGTGTTAGGTTTTGCTATTGACGTGTGGCGCTGGATGAATATTCTCAATCCCATGGCTTCGATTGTTGCTACCTATCGGGTCATTATATACGGAGTGGGCAATGGGGGCGCGCCGCCCGATTTGTATTTCTTCCTGCGGACGGTGTTGACCTGTGTGGCTGTCTTGGGTCTTGGTTCTCTCATATTTTATCGTTACTGCCGGAATTTTGGCGAGGAAGTGTAAGCCATGAGTGATAGTGTCATCAGCTTTGAAAATGTTTCAAAGCGTTTTCGGTTGCTCAAGATTCCCCGGCGGGCCTTTCAAGATGTTTTTGTGAACATGTTTAACAAGGAAGTGCGCGGACGACATCATTTCTGGGCCTTGCAGGATGTGACCTTTTCAATCAAAGCTGGAGAGACAGTTGGGGTTTTAGGGGCGAATGGCTCCGGCAAAAGTACCATCCTGAAGTTGATCAGCCGGATTATTGATCCGACCACCGGGGTAATCAGAGTTGCAGGGCGCTTGTCGGCTTTGTTAGAGTTGGGCGCGGGCTTTCATCCTGATTTGACGGGCCGGGAAAATATTTATCTGAACGGGTCAATTCTGGGGTTGAATCGTCAGGCCATGGATCGCAAGTTCGACAGTATTGTGGACTTTGCCGGGATTGATGAGTTTATTGATGCACCGGTACGGAGTTATTCCTCGGGGATGCAGATGCGCCTGGGTTTTTCCGTGGCTATCCACGTGGAGCCGGAAATCATTTTGGTGGATGAAGTTTTAGCTGTAGGAGATTACAGCTTCCAACTTAAATGCCTGGAGCGGATTCGGTTGTTGCAGAAGCAAGGGGTGACAATCCTCTTCGTGTCCCACGATTTTGAGGCAGTGGAAAGTTTATGCACGCGGGCCATCTGGTTGGAACATGGCCGGCTGCAAGCTCAAGGGGATGTGGCGGAGATTCTGACTGAGATGAGGACCAGGTATCACTGGGACAGCAAACAAAAAATTACCTCGGTTAAGGAGGCAATTTCGGAGTTGGACGAATTGGTGGTTTAGGGCTGCTGAGGCTCGGGGATTAGATTAGTCAAAGCCTTGGCGTCCGTGGCTTTCGCGGGATTCTCTTTGGCGAATGTTTCCAGGTCGGCCAAGACTCTTTTGAAAAGGAAGTATTGTTCCTCTTCAGATAAAGCCCCGATGTTGTCCATTGCCTGAGACACCTCGGCTTGGGCCTGGTCCAATTGATCGGCCGCCAGGTAGACCAGCATGAGATAAAAGTGGGTCATCGGGCTGTTGGACGAAATCTCTAAAGCTTTGTTGAGCGCCTCCTGGGCCTGGTCGAGCTGACCTATTTTGTAGGAAGCATAGCCCAAGCCTTGATAAGCCTGGTTATAATTGGGAAAGCGGTTGAGGGCGGCCTGGTAATCGCTGATAGCAGCCTCATAATCCTCCATAGCGGTGTAGGTTTCACCTCTCAAATAATAGGTGTCGGCTTTGGAGTCGTCGTATGAAATGGCGGTGGCGAAAGCATCCAGAGCCTTAGCGTATTCGCCCTGTAGGTGATAGATCAGGCCAATATTGCCGTTGGCCCGGTAGCCGAAAAATAAAGGCGCCAGTTCGATAGATTTTTGGAGATCAGCGATAGCGGCATCGTATTTTTTTTGCAGACCGTACAAGCGGCCACGATTGTAGTAAGCTGGGGGATAAAGCGGATCAGCTTCGATCGCTTGGTTGTAGTCGGCAAGTGCCTTCTCTGGGTCGCCCAGGGCATTGTAAACCGTGCCTCGGGCATCGAGGCCGCGGGCGTAGTGAGGATCCAAAGCAAGCACTTTATTAAATGCCTCCAGGGCTTTGTCGTATTCTTTAGCTTCGTAATATCCCAGACCGGTGTCAAATAGTTGGTTCAAAACGTCCGGGTCGGCAAGGTTCGAAGTTGGGCTAACGGCGACCGGACTCAGCGGAGATAACGGTGACTGGGGTATCTCTGCTGAGTTTGATATAATTGGCAAAGCTAGAGGTGTTGCTGTAACTTCGGAGGCAGGGAGAGGAGCTTCTACTTCATCAGGCGTCTTGCTGGTTAGGTAGAACGCAATGAGTGCACCGGCAATGAGGATAGCCAATATAGCAATGAAGGCTTTCGTTTTGAGAAAGGCGCTCCTGCTTGGCTCATTGCCTCCAGGGTTAAGATGATTCACAGTAGGTCTTCCTGATTATAAAGATTTGGTAGAAAATTTTAGCAGGTTTGGAGCAAAGGGCAAACTATATCAAGGGTTATATACTTCTAGAGTCATTCCTCGTCAAACCAGATTCAAACTTTACTCTGATAGAATAGCAGATGAACACCAGCAAAAAGATGGAAATTTGATAAATAACCCACAGGTAGTATTGCTAATCCGGCTTTTCTGCGCTATGCTGGGATTACTTAAAACGCGAAGTTTCTAAATCTACCTATATTATATCTTTTTGGAGGTAAACGCTAATGAAGAAGTTAATCACTATGTTATTAATCCTGGCCATGTTGTCGTTAGGGGGCGGTTCTGCCCTGGCGCAGGAACCGACGGCTGAACCGACCCAGGAGCCAACGGCTGAGCCGACGACGGCCCCGACTGAACAGCCGACGGCTGAACCGACGGCTGAACCGACGACGGCCCCGACTGAACAGCCGACGACTGAACCGACGACGGCCCCGACTGAACAGCCGACGACTGAACCGACGACGGCCCCGACTGAACAGCCGACGGCTGAACCGACGGCTGAACCGACGACAGCCCCGACTGAACAGCCGACGGCTGAACCCACTGAGGAAGCAACAGTCACACCAACCGAGGAGGCGACGGCGACCGCTGAACCTGCCGAGGAAGTGCTGGTCACACCCACTGTTGAAGTGACCGGTACCGTTGAGCTTGAAAACGCAGGCGAGATTGGTTCCCAAGCCCTGACGAGTATACCCTTTACCTCTCGGGTCGGAATCATGGATATGAGCGGCGCAGGCGCTACTTTTTCCCTGTCGTATTACGATGAGAGTACCAGTACTGGTGGCGGCGGCGGTAATCGAGGTACCAACTCAAGCCTAACTTTGAATGCTTTTCAGATGAGAATCGTTGATCAGGCAACCGACTCAAGTATCACGGGTGGATCGACTCTTAAAGGTTCTGGCGTTCTACAGAGCAGCAGTCCTCTGGCGGCAGCGGTATTCTTTGGAGGCACGGGAGCAGGCGGGTACAACCAATTTGAAGCTTATGATAGTGGCGGGTTCTTCAGTCCCGGCACTCAGTTCTTCATCCCCAATGTTAACAAGGGGGTTGGGGCTGGCAAGGTCAACAGCGAAATTGCCATTCAGAATGCTGAAACCAGTGCAACCACTGTGAATATCTTGTTTGTAACTCAAGGAGTTAATAGAACCTTTACTATTGCTCCTAATGCCACCCTTTACTACGTACCCAAAGATGACGCTGGTATCACCAATAATTTGCAACAGCCGGTTGTAGTTACCTCTCAAGGAGGCAAGAAAATCTTGGTGATTAACAACAACTTCAGGACGGTGGCTCCGGTCAACTTGTCAGATACGCCTGGTTTCAAGCAGTCGGATGCAGCCGCAATCCAGTTCCTGTCAAACGTCCACTTTAGGCTCAACAATGGTCTGAGTGTAATTACTTTCATCCAAAACGTGAGCGGCTCTCCCGTGACCGTGAATGTAACTTTTGTTAAAGACCCCACTTGTACCACTTCGGCTTGTAATTCGAAGCCTGTAATCACCAAGAACGGGATCGTTATTCAGCCTAATGAGGTCTTCGCAATCAATCCACGTACTGATAACAGCCTGCCTGGTGGGTGGAGTGGTTCGGCCAAGATTGAAACCGTACCGGCTTCAAATTCAATCATTGCCTTCGGTAACCAAATCAATAACGTAAATCCCAACGCAGGTGGTTATGCCGCCCGCGCGGACAGCAATACTACTTCAGCGGTGTTCTGCCCCTATGTTATCAGCGGGTTACCAAACTACGCTGCCTCATCACAAGCCAGTACAATGTTAATTCAGAATGTTGGCTCTGCTACGACGAATGTTACAGTCCAGTTTGTAGGTGGTGCTGGCTCTCCAAATGGCTTTAGTACCACCAAAAGCCCGGTCACTCTGGCCGTTGGCGAACGCTTAAGCTTTAACTTCCGGTTGAATAATGCGGCTCTGAACGGTGGCGTGCCATCTAACTGGTTTGGCTCAGTTCGGGTTACCGCTTCAGGCGGTGGCAAGGTTGCGGCAGTGACCAACCTGTTTAATAAAATGGCCAGTGGATCAGATACCCTTGGCTCCTACAACTGCATCTCTCAATAAACAGAACTGTAAGACACCCTTTTAACAAAAACAGCTCCACCTTTTAGGTGGGGCTGTTTTTTTGATAGAAAATCCATTTGTTTCTTCCCTTACTCGGTAGTATAATCACAGCCGCTTACCGGGGCTAAGAGTTTTTGGTGGAACACAAAACCTGGCAAAAATCTAAATTTAACTATCCTAAAACTGTGCCGACGATGATTTCGCCCGAAGAGCAGCTCTATCTATATTGGCTAGGTCGGTCACAGTGGTCTGGCGAGGGAACTGTGGTTGAAATAGGTCCTTGGCTCGGGGGTAGTACTGTTTGTTTAGCGGCGGGCATGGCGGCTTCGGGGCATGAAACCAAGCGACGATTATATGTCTTTGACAATTTCATTTGGCGAGAATTTATGACAGCACGGGCGGCGCTTTCCCTTCAACCGGGTGACTCTTTCAAGTCGTATTTTTTAAGAAATATTCAGGAATATGAAGAAATTGTCGAAGTGAGGGAAAGGGCACTGCCGGATGAACCGATTAAGCATGAGCTTCGAGCCAGTAGTCGTCGCTTTCTTGAAACTGACCGTATTCCTCTCTTCGAGGGTTTTACCAACGGTGAATCTATCAAAATTCTCTTTATTGATGGCGCCAAATCCTGGCGGGGACTCAGATATTTGCTCAAAACGCTCTGTGGATCTCTCGTTCCGGGAAAATCTTACCTGGTCTGTCAAGATTACAAATTTTGGGGAACTTATTGGGTTCCGATTATGATGACTAGATTGGCTCAGTATTTGGAGCCGGTTCATAATGTGCTTGGTGGTAGTACTGTTTCATTTCGCCTGATTTCGGCAATTTCGCCCCAGTTGCTTGAGGCATTTGAAGATAGTGTGCTGGCGATGCCAACTGACCAGACGCTGCAAGAATTGGATCGAGCCAGCGCCTTGTTGAGGGCAGATGGAGATAAGGTTGGCTCAACCAATGTATTGCTGAGCAAAGTAAGTTTCTTGGTTCATCAAGATAATATTGAGCTTGCGATTGAGGAGTTCAAGAAGATTCAGAATTCTTGGCCTATATTTGCTGACACAGAACATCTGGAAAGAGTTAGAGCGTACCTCTATCAGGAAAAACTTCGCCGGATACCTCGACCTACAACCTTAAAATTGATTTCTAGGCTACGAAGAATAGGTAAGAATGCAAAAATATGGATTTTAAGGTGATTAAGGATTTCTACAATAATCGGCTGCAGGTCAAGCTTAATGGAATCTTTGGCCCTTTACCTAAGCCGGATAAGTGGGTTTTTGTGGTTGGTTGTTACAATTCCGGCACGACCCTGCTCCACAATCTCCTCGCAAGTTGTCCAGAGGTGGGCAGCATGCCGAATGAGGGGCATGTTTATACCGATCAACTTTTAATCCCCAAGTCTGTTGGATTATATCGGCTTTGGGCCATTAAACCAGAGCTTTTTTACCTGGACGAAAATAGCCAGTCTCATATCAAGGTGAATAAGCTTAAACGCCAATGGGGTGCCCGGTATAATAATCCAAACCGGCCTATCCTTTTAGAAAAATCGCCGCCTAATACCGCCCGGATGCGCTGGCTACAGCAGCACTTTGAAAATGCACACTTTATCGGCATCGTGCGCAATGGTTATGCCGTTGCAGCAGGAATTAAGCAGAAAGCAGGCTGTTCGATTGAAGCTGCAGCCAGACAATGGGCGCATTCAAATGAGATTATGCTGCATGATTTTAATTTTTTGCAGCATAAGCTATTGGTTCGTTATGAGACTTTGACCGAATCAGCCGAAGAGGTTTTTCAACAAATGCTCGATTTTATCGGCTTAAAGGGTCACGGTACCCGTATAACTGATCAGGTTTGGTCTATCCACGGGCGATCTCACCCTATTGAAAACATGAACCCGCGTTCCATCGCTACTCTCAGCCGCCCAGACTGTGAGATAATTCAGTCTGTTGCCGGAGATATGTTAAACCAATTAGGTTATAGCTGTTAAAAATCCCCCTAAGTTTTTATAGCAAAATGGCAAATATCGTGGGTGCAGTAAAAACAGAGGAGGGGAATGATGGGTTTCGTCAAAAGACGCTCTTTGGTCTTACCTGGAGTATCATTAACCAAGTCGGTTGGCAGGGACTCACTTTCATTATCAGTATCGTCTTGGCTCGTTTGCTCTCACCACGCGAATTTGGCCTGATAACAATGGTCATGATTTTAACAAATTTTGCCGGTGTTTTCACCGATCTTGGTTTCAGTGCGGCGCTTATCCAGAAGCAAGATGTCCAGAGTCAGCATTTGTCCTCTATCTTCTGGTTGAATGTGACCAGTGGTTTTTTATTAATGCTCATTTTCATATTCGGTTCCCCATGGGTGGGTAATTTCTATGGCGAGCCAATTTTGGCGTCGCTTACCATACTGGTTTCGGCCAGCCTGTTCATTAGCTCGCTTGGAAGTATTCATCGCACGCTCTTGACCAAAAGTCTTGATTTCCGGCGGCTTTCAGTGGTGGATTTGGTAAGTGTTGGATTATCCGGGGCCGTTGCAATCGGCCTGGCTTTTGCTGGCTTTGGAGTCTGGAGCCTGGCCGTACAAAGCGTCGTCAGTGCTTCGACTGTAACTATTCTATTATGGAGTCTCAGTAGTTGGCGTCCGGGATTCGATTTTAGCTGGCAAGCCATCAAAAATTTGTTAGGTTTTAGTACCAAGTTTTTGGGTACGTCTCTGCTTAACTACGGAACCAGCAATATTGACAATCTATTAGTTGGTCACTCTTTGGGAACTATAGCTTTGGGGATTTATATCCGGGCCTATTCACTTATGTTATTTCCCTTACTGAATATATCACGCGTAATCTCAAGAGTTATATTTCCTTCTTTTTCACTGATCAGTGAGGATAAGGTCAGGGTGAAACGATTGTATTTAAAAATGACCCGTACCATTGCCCTGATTACCTTTCCCCTGATGTTGGGTCTGTTTGTACTTGTAGAGCCTTTTGTACTGACTATTTTTGGCCCGCGCTGGGCAGAAGTTGCTCCTATTCTGCGTATCCTTTGTCTAGTCAGTTTGAGCCAGTCCATTGTAACCTTTAACGGGGGTCTTTACTTATCTCAAGGTCGTGCCGACCTACAATTTAAAATGGTCCTCTTGCTCAGGGCGAATCAAATTTTGGGGATTGTCATTGGGCTTTGGTGGGGCGTTATGGGAGTTGCCGTAGGTTTTACGATTGCCTCCCTTATTAACTTTTATCCTAATGTTTCCTATGCGGGCCGATTAATCGGTTTAACTTTCGCCGAATTTCTCCGTAATCTTGGGCCTATCTTTTCTTGTGCAGTTGTGATGGCAGTGGCTGTTTGGGGGTTGGGCTTATTCCTACCAGTAAACTGGCCGCATTGGGCTTTTTTGATAACGCAAACTGCTTTTGGGGGAGCCGTGTACGGTACCCTTGTTCATTATTTTAATCTCCAGGGCTACCGTGAAGTAAAGGAGTTATTGGCCGGCTTTTTGGCTTCCTCTGAAAGTAAAATGCTGGTCCGGGGAAAAACAATTTGATGATCCAAGATTTAAAGCGAGTTGTAAAAAAGATTTTGGGCATCAAACCGCCTTTTAAAACAAAACTGCCCGAATCAAAGCCAAATTTGGTGATGCTCACCTATGACTCTTGCCGCTACGACTCATTAATCAGGGCAAAAACTCCAGTTTTGGATCAATACTCAGCCATATATCGAGCTTATTCACCAGCACTATATACTTATCCAGCGCATCAAAGTTTTTTCTCCGGCATACTTCCTTGTACCCCAGAGCCAATGCCTTACTATAATAGATTTGTAACCCAACTCATTGCTCTTCCCGAAACGGGGGATAGGATTGTGGAGCAAGAACGTGGTGAAGATACTTTTATCCTGGCTAATACGGAAAATATTATAACAGGCTTGGCTCACTCTGGTTACTATACAATTGGATCTGCGGGAGCAAGCTGGTTTGCCAAAAAGTCTTTGCGGGTGGGCTTTAAAGATTTCTATTATAAGAATCACGCTAAGGCGTCGGATCAAATCGAATTAGTTGTGAACTCAATTATAAAGAAAAGTCGAGGTAAAAAAATTTTTGCCTTCATCAACTTTATGGAAACTCACACACCTTATATGCATTATGGCGAAGTTGCCTATCGGATGACTGCTCGCCGGAAAATGATCTGGCCACCGCGCTTTGACCCAGAAGATAGCGAGTACGGTCAAATGCTTCACCAAGCTCAAATTCAGGCTGCTGAATATCTAGATTCCTGTTTACCTAAGTTGCTTGAAGCATTACCCAAAAATACTATCGTGGTGCTGTTTGGCGACCATGGTGAAGCTTTTGGCGAAGATGGATATTGGGGCCATGGAGTTTACCATCAAAAAGTGTTAGAGGTTCCCATGTCTATTTTTACTTTGTAGATAAACTGCCAAGAGGTCATGAGAATTGCTTTTGTAGTTTCTAAGTTTCCAGTTTTATCTGAAACTGCTGTACTTAATCAAGTCACCGGATTATTACAGCGTAACCATCAAGTTGACCTTTACGCTCTTGAGGGGATATACAATGAATCTGAAGCGCATGGCGATGTAGCCAAATATCAATTATTAAATCGCACTTTTTCTCTAAATGTCTCATCAAATAGATCTTTGTCTTTACTAAAGGGTATCAATTTTATCTTTAAAAATCTTCTAACGAAACCCGTAAAGTTGGAGCTATCAAAAGGTTTCAATAGAAAAACCGCGGTAACCCTTTTGAGATTGAGCCAGGCTAAGGTCCTTCTACGCAACGGTCCATATGATATAATTCACTGCCATTACGGTACAATTGGCCGATGGATGCTCTTTTTAAAGGAGAGCCATATTTCCAACAGTAAACTTGTAGTGGCCTTTCACGGCTTCGACCTTTCTCTTTATTTGAAGAAATACGGTGAGCAAGTTTATCAGGAGCTTTTCTTAAAAGGAGATTTGTTTCTACCGGTCAGTGAACGGTGGAAAAACAGATTGATTGAATTGGGATGTAGTCCGCAGAAAATTGTGGTGCACCGAGCCGGAATAAATGTGGATCGTTTCTCTTTTAACGCAAGAAAACCTAAAACTGATGGCAAAGTACAATTACTTACGGTGGGCCGATTAGTTGAAAAGAAAGGATTGGAATATGCCGTTCAAGCTGTGGCCAGGGTACTCAAAAAGTATCCCAACCTGGATTACATGATAGTTGGCGATGGCCCTCTCCGCGATAGCCTGGCTAGCTCAATCAAGGAACTGGGCCTTGAAAGACATATTCACTTGGTTGGCTGGAAAAAACAGGAAGAGGTTGCAGTTCTGTTGCAGGAAGCAGATTTATTCCTATCGCCCAGCGTGACGAGTCAAGACGGTGACCAGGAAGGTATTCCAGCTACCTTGATGGAAGCGATGGCCCGAGGATTACCTGTCCTGAGTACTTACCACAGCGGCATCCCGGAGTTA
Organism: Chloroflexota bacterium; assembly: GCA_016860845.1. The sequence continues at coordinate 17,659 of BOKF01000016.1, read as the reverse complement.
GTCGAAGACGGAAAATCGGGCTTTTTAGTGCCGGAGCGAGATGTAGAGGCTCTAACCACAAAATTAACTTATCTCTTGGGTCATCCAGAATGTTGGTCAGAAATGGGGTATGCCGGACGCAAGTATGTGGGGGCACACCATGACCTCAATAAATTGAATGACCGACTGGTACACCTATATCAACAACTCCTCTGAAATGATGCAGCCTAAAAAAAACCAGTTAAGAAAATACAATTGGCTGGTCCGACGGATTCGCACGGAAACACTGGCCGAAAAAATAAAAAAATACGCTTCGGGAACTCTGGTAGATATTGGTTGTGGCGAAAAACCTTATACGGCATTGACCCAGGATGTAGTGACCCGGCACATTGGCGTGGATCATCCGGATACACGTCATAATCAAAGGAATATTAATATCTTTGCCTCAGCTTACAATACCACCCTACCTAATGCCTCAGCAGATACTGTCCTTTGTACAGCCGTGTTAGAGCATTTAGAGCAGCCTAAAGAGGCCATCCAAGAGATGTATCGTATCCTGAAATGTGGCGGATACGTAATTCTTACCGCTCCCTTCTTCTGGCATTTGCATGAAGAACCCCGCGATTTTTATCGTTACAGCAAATACGGATTGGAATATCTGTTTACTAAAGCTGGATTTCAAATAGTAGAAATTACCCCTTTGTCTGGGTTTGTGGTAACTTTTGCGCAGGAACTCTGCTATTTTTTGGAACGATTTCGCTATCGCAGGTATTTGACTTGGCCTATTTCGGTGTTGCAGTTTCTCATTCAGTGGATAGCTTATCGGTTACATCGGTGGGATAAATCGTATGGTTTTACTTGGTTGTATTTAGTAGTAGCACAGAAGAGAAATTAGGGAAGCATCCTCAAAGAATTTACCTCTTATTGTAAGATTAGCACCCTGAAAGTGTACCCTCCAACAAGTTTTGACAACCAAAACCGGGAATGGTAGCGGCAACCTTTAATGCTTATTAATTATAAACCTGAATCACGGCAGTCTCCAATCTTCATCCTGGGAATAACACCAAGGAGTGGTACAAATTTCTTGCAGGACCTGCTAGTATTGCATCCTCATTGCCAACCTGGCCTTGCCGGTGAGGATTTTCTAACGGCTCACTCCGACTTGCTGCTGAAATACGTTAAGTCCGTTAGCAAAGAATGGAAGCCTCACTGGAAAATTAAGAAATATATAGACCAGCCGGAGCAGCTTGTTCTTCAGCATTTGGGCGAAGGGCTGGTTTCATTTCTCAACTTAAGGGTTGGACCGGACGTGACCACGGAGAATGAAACCATTCTAGACCAATCACCTCTGAAACGATTGGTCAGCAAAACGCCCAGTGTAGAAAAACTATCCAATTTTTTTGCCCTCTTTCCGCAGGTACACCTGATTATCCTCGTTCGTGATGGGCGTGCAGTCGTCGAGTCGGCCAAGAGTACTTTTAATTGGAATACGGAAGTAGTAATCCATAAATGGGCCAATGCGGCCAGAACAATCCTTGAATTTGAGCGACAAACATCTCATTCTGACTATCGCTATCTTATCGTTAGATATGAGGATGTATACCAGGAAACTGAAAAGGAGCTAAAGAGAATATTTTCATTTCTTGACCTCGATCCAGATTGTTATGACTTTGAGAAAGCCGCCAATTTGCCTGTCAGAGGCTCTTCCGAACTGCGCAAGCAGGGGAAAGTCCACTGGAATCCAGTAGAAAGACCTCCGGATTTTGACCCCCTCAACCGTTGGAGTGATTGGAGTCAGGCTCAACGCCGAAGATTTAACTGGATTGCCGGAGAGTATCTGGTCCACTTTGGTTATTGCCAGCCAGACGAATTGAAAGATTCATTTTTCTGGCGAATTTGGAATTTTATCCTGGATATAAAGTGGTTGATCCGCTCCCTATTGGCTCGTACAAAGCGGTTTTTGATGGAAAAATTTACCCATCAGGATTAAGAGATGAGATCCCCTACTGTTTCGGTAATCATTCCAGTCTACAACCAGGCGCAGTTTATCGGTCAGACAATTGATAGTGTCTTGGCCCAGACCTTTAGCGATTACGAAATTATTGTCGTTGATGATGCCTCTACCGATAATACGGCCAAGATTTTGGCTGGTTATGGCGACTGCCTTCGGGTTATTACTTTAAAAACCAATACTGGGCCAGCTATAACCCGTAACATCGCCTTGGGTGTCGCTCAAGGAGAGTTTATAGCCTTTCTAGACTCCGATGACATGTGGTATCCACGGCGCCTCGATATTACGGTTTCTTATCTGAGAAAAAATCTTAATGTTGATCTTGTTTGTGGCGCTTGGGATCATATAGACGAAGCGGGCCGGACTATTGAAAAGCTAAATCAACCCTCTAATTACCAACCTCAAGTAGATATTGATTTTTTGCGCACCCTGACCGTCAAAGGTAACTTACTTGCCACCAGTGCTTTGTTAATCAGACGGAAATGCTTTGAATGTTGTGGGTTGTTTGACACAAATTTGAAGCGATCTATGGATTGGGATTTATGGTTGCGTATGGCTGCGCATGGGCATAAAATCGCCATGATTGACCAGCCAGTCTCCCGCTACCGGCGCCATCAGACGAACTTAACCCTAAATCCGCAGCGCATGGAAGAAGCCACCAGGCAAGTATTGGTCAAATTATTTTCCAATGACCAACTAGCCGTCCGCTTGGCAGATTTACAGGAGCATGCTTATATCGACTCCTGGCTGCGTCTTGCGGGATTGGCTCACGAAGCGGGTTTGGAGAAAGATACGCACCGGTTTATACAGACGGCCAGAGAGCTTTATCCAAAAGCTATCCCCAACTGTGCCTTAAGCCTCAATTATCTTGAGAAATTGTATTTACTTCCCGCTGCCGAAGAGTTTATGCTTATGATTGCGACTGCAATGCCAGAAGTCAGGCCGCTCTATTCTTGGATGATGATGCGCAGATATTTGCAAAAGGGTGATTATAAGTCCGCTTCATTGAAATTGTGTAAATTGGCAGCGAGTCGGCCTGGCTGGCTCTGGGAAAAAGCAGCCCGAAGAATTCGCCGAGAACTGGTTTTGGTGCGAAATAAAAGTGTTTCCATAAGGCTAAATTAAGACTTGTTAATTCCCGTGAGTGCTTGTGTCTGCGCTATTGTGGTTACGTATAACCGCAAAATACTCTTGCAAGAATGCCTCGATGCTCTCTTGACTCAAACTCATCCACCCGACAGAATTCTGGTCATTGATAATGCTTCAGCCGACGGCACGGCTGAAGCGTTGCGAACTAATGGCTATTTGGAAAAAAAGTTAATAGAATATATCGGCCTTCCCCTTAATATCGGCGGCGCCGGTGGCTTTCACGAAGGAATAAAGCGGGCTTACCAACAGGGGTTTGACTGGCTGTGGTTGATGGATGACGATTCCATCCCTGAGCCTGACGCCTTGCATCGGCTATTTGTGGCTTACTATCAATTTGATGAGGCCAACCGGCCCAAACTACTGGCCAGCAAAGTGGTTTGGACAGATGGCTCGCTGCATCCGATGAATCCGCCTATTGTAAAGGTGGCCGCCCCCGAAAGTTTATTGTTAGCGGCTCAACATGCGACTGCATCCATACGCTGCAATACTTTTGTATCTCTATTGTTGCACCGCTCACTGGTTGAAAAGTATGGTTTGCCGGTTGCCGATTACTTCATTTGGTCCGATGATATAGAATACACCGCCCGCATTTTACGATATGAGTTTGGAGTTATAGTCCCCAATAGTGTGGTTTGGCACAAAACAGCCAAAAAATATACCCATATGAATGATGCAGGTCCCAGATATTACTATCATCTGCGCAACAATCTCTGGATCATAACCCGCAGTCAGGCATTTTCTAGAAAGGAAAAGATCAAAGAAACACTCCGCATCATATCCGAAATTCCAGTTTATCTGGTCCGTTCATCTCTTAAATGGAGCAGCCTGCGCGCTGTAACTTTTGGGCTTATAGACGGTATATTTAAGTCGCCAAAAAAACAATAAGGTTTTGAGAGGATTATATTGTTGAAAAATCAGATTTATATTCTGGGCGCCGGTATAACCGGCCTCGCCGCCGGACTGGCCTCGGGCCTGCCGGTTTACGAAGCCGCCCCAACCCCTGGTGGGATTTGCTCCTCTTACTACATCCAGCCCAAAAGCCAGGAACGACTCCCGTTAGCTCCAACTAACGACGAAGCCTACCACTTTGAACTGGGCGGTGGCCATTGGATTTTTGGCGGTGATCCAACCGTCTTGCGTTTCATCCGTTCCTTGACACCCGTTAAATCGTATCAACGGCGTTCAGCCGTTTTTTTTGCCAAGCAGAATCTCTATGTGCCGTACCCTTTGCAGAATCATCTGGGTTATTTAGGGTCAGAAATAGCCGTCAGGGCGCTTAACGAAATGTTGACTGCACCTAAAGGCAACCCCAAAACAATGGCTGACGCCTTTGCTCAGGATTTTGGACCAACGCTGAACGAACATTTTTTTGGCCCTTTTCATGACCTGTATACCGCCGGTTTGTGGACCCAAATTGCTCCGCAGGATGGTTACAAATCGCCGGTTAATGTATCGCTGGCATTGCAGGGCGCTTTTGGCCAGACCCCCCCGATGGGCTACAATGTAACCTTTGTGTACCCCGAGCTTGGACTAAATACCCTGGCCCAACGGATGGCTGAGAAGTGCCATATTGAATATAATAAACAAGTGGTGCAGATTGATCGCCACCAACAGATTGTCTACTTTGCCGATGGCTCTGCTGTACCCTATGATGCGCTGATTTCGACCCTCCCTTTGAACAAAGTCATGACCATGACCGGCCTGGAGGTCAGTGTCTCCCCTGATCCCTACACCTCCGTTTTGGTTTTGAACATCGGTGCGGTCCGCGGTTCTCGCTGCCCCGCCGATCATTGGCTTTACAATCCGGATGCCCAGGCCGGCTTTCATCGCGTTGGTTTTTACAGCAATGTGGATGTTTCTTTCTTACCCAAATCCGCCCGGACGGCCGAAGATCGAGTAAGCATTTACGTGGAGCGAGCTTACCGGGGCGGAGAACAGCCCACAGAGCAAGAAGTCAAAACTTATACCCAGGCCGCCATTGAGGAACTGCAAACCTGGCAATTTATTGGCGAGGTTGAAGTGGTTGATCCCACCTGGATTGATGTAGCCTATACCTGGTCGTGGCCCGGCTCGTCGTGGCGCGTTAAAGCCTTAAAATGCCTGGAAGATCACCAAATTTTTCAGGTAGGCCGCTATGGGCGCTGGATTTTTCAGGGCATTGCTGACTCAATTAGAGATGGTTTTGTGGTTGGCGGCGCTTTTAAGATCAGCTAGCCACCGAAAAGACGCGGGCTTGAAAAATTGACTGATGAAAACAGGGATTATCCCCCTACAGCCGATCAAGCAACGATTGCGGCCGTAATTGTCACCTGGAACAAACGGGTCGAGGTGTTGCGTTGTATTGAGTCGGTGCTGGCCTCGACGCATCCAATTCAGGCCATAATCGTTGTAGATAATGCCTCAAACGATGGCACTGTAGAAGCCATTAAACGGGAGTTTGGGGATACTGTCCATTTAATTGTCAATACGAGCAACAAGGGCGGTAGTGGCGGGTTTTATGATGGCATCAGCGCTGCCTTGTGTTATCAAACTGACTATTTGTGGCTGTTGGATAATGATGTTATTTTGTCTCCGCAAACCCTGAGCCAACTGCTTCTGGTTGCCCAAACCCAGCCACATGTAGGTATTGTCGGCTCTAAGGTTTATTTTGCTCAAGCCCCACAGATAATTTGGAGCATGGGAGCCAGGGTAAACTCCTGGTTAGCTCAAATCTCGGTTATAGGGGATAAAGTACGGGATGAGGGGCAATATAATCAACTGGTCGAGGTTGATTATGTACCGATGTGCTCAATGCTTCTGGCTACCCGTGTTGTAGAAAAAATTGGTTCAATAGATCCCGATTACTTCGTCTACGGCGACGATGCTGATTTTTGCACTCGGGCCAGGCGGGCTGGTTTTCGGGTGTTAAGCGCGCCTGCGTCAATTGCCTGGCATGATGTGACTCTAAGTAGCCAGCGCATGTCGCCCTTGGCCATGTATTACTATACCCGCAACTGTATTCACTACTTTTTTAAATTCGCCCCTGCTTGGTACAAACCGGTAACCGCTGTATTATCACTTCTATTCTTGAGCAGACGGCTACTGGCTACGATTAAGTATTGGCCGGGTCTGGCTATGTTTGTCTGGGTTGGACAGGCCGCCTTGATCGGTTTCTTCGATGCTTGGCGTGGCAAGCGGGGGAAAGTATATTAGATGAGTAACCAAACCCTCCTGATGATTGCCCCTTACCCGCCCACACCGGATACTGGAGCGGGCATTGCCATTTTTGGTGACTTGACTGAGTTGAAACGACGCGGGGTAGTGGTAGATTTAATCTGTTTCCGCTCCCATCGTCCGCTTGAAACACTGCACGAACTCCAGCAACTGTGCCGCCAACTAATTTTGGTTGAGGGACCCCCTGCCTGGTCACTAAAAACACCGTGGCTGGCTTTGCTTAAGCAGCCATTAGTGGTGGTGCGACACCAGAGTTTACCGATGCGGCAGGCTATTGCAGCTCAGTTGGAATCTCATCCGTACGATGTAGTGCTGGTCGAGTTTAGTTTTATGTTTCAATACTTGTTACAACCTAACTTGATCTTTACTCAAGATAAACAACCGTTACTCGTAGTTGACCATCTGGTGGTGACTCCAAAAGTCTATCAATATTTCCATCGGGTAGCTCCTACTCCTTTGGCCAAATTGTTTCGCCAATATGAAATACCACGCTTGAAGAAGTATCTACAGAAAGTCTTATTAACCGCAGATAAACACCTCTTTGTCGGTCAAGAGGATTTGGCATACGTTCAAAATCAATTTCCTGGCCTGCCAAACGAGAAATTAATCTATCGTCCAATTGGTTTGCTGTTGGAACGTTACCCCTTAGCCGATCCAACCCAGGTCGAACCTTTTACTCTGGGTTTCTTTGGTGCGTTTGATTGGGCCGCTAATGTAGATGCGGCGCATTATTTTGTGCGCGAGATTCTGCCCTTGATCCAGGTTCAAATGCCGCAAGTCAAGTTTGTGCTGGCGGGTCGGGCGGGGCCAGCCTCTATTCGGGCGTTGGCTGACCATCCTGCTATTGAATTTGTGGGTGAAGTGGAGGACATGTTTAGCCTAGCCCAACGGGTGGTAGTCATTGTGGCGCCTTTACGGATTGGCGCTGGTACTCGTCTTAAAATCTTAGAAGCAATGGCCTGGGGTAAACCCATTGTGGCTACCTCCATTGGGGTTGAGGGGATTGAGCAGGTGGCTGGCCAAGATTTATTGGTGGCTGATGAGCCGGAGACATTTGCCCGCGCGGTTGTCAATTTGTTGAACGATCCCCTCCAGCAAGTTCGTCTGGCTCAGGCTGGTAGACGGCGGGTTGAATTATCCTACACTGCCCAGCATTCAGTTGACCGGCTGCAACAGGCTTTGCAAATACCCTCGCCGATTTTGCCCTGAACATTACCAGTTTCGGTGCTTAAGTTGAAAGAGTATATCTAGCCGTGAAAAGCACATTACCTACCGTTACAGTTATCATGCCGGTACTCAACGAAGCTGCTGTAATTCGCGCCAGCCTCAGAGCGGTTCTAAATCAAGATTACCCGGCGAACCGCTTGGAAATCCTTGTGGTTGATGGCGGCTCGACGGATGAAACGCGAACCGTAGTGCAGGAGATGATCGGCAACCGGCCCCTAGCCCGTTTGTTGGATAACCCACAGCAGATTCAAGCAGAGGCGCTAAACATCGGGATTCTAGCGGCTCAGGGGGAGATTATTGTCCGGGTAGATGGTCATACCCTCATCGCTCCCAATTATGTAAGCCAGTGTGTGGATTATCTGGTTCAAGGCAAAGCGGACAATGTCGGGGGGCTGATGCATCCGGTGGGGACAACGTATGTGGGCCGGGCAGTCGCTCTGGCCATGTCATCGCCCTTTGGGGCCGGCGATGCCAAATTTCATTACTCGGCCAGGGAACAGTACGTAGATACGGTTTATCTGGGCGCTTATTGGCGCAAAACTTTTGAGCTAATTGGTTTCTACGATCCGGCGGTCCACATTAACGAGGATTATGAGCTAAATTATCGCTTGCGCCAGGCCGGCGGTAAGATTCTACTCAGTCCGGCCATCCAGTCCACTTATAGCCCGCGTGCTTCGTTTCCGGCCTTATGGCGGCAGTATTTCATTTATGGCCGCCAGAAAGTCCGTACCTTACAAAAATATCCCAAGTCGCTGCGCTGGCGGCAGGCAGTTGCGCCGGGATTAGTCGGCGCTTTCCTGGGTACGCTTATGGGAGGATTTTTCTGGAAGCCGTTCCGGTCTTTATTTGGACTGCTGGCTGGATGTTATTTGCTGGCAAATTTAGTCGCGAGTACAATAGGAGCCAGGCGGGGCGGCTGGCGCTATTTACCGGTTTTGCCCTTCATCTATGCTACGATTCATTTTGCTTGGGGACTGGGTTTTTGGTTTGGTTTGGCGCTGGTTATCCTAAAACCAAAGCAGTAATGCCCTGGTCATTATGAGGACGCTTCGAGGTATGGACAAAGAGCTTTTATTACAAACCAATGTGTCCCCTCTACCTCGCCGCACCTTTGCGGTGCAGCTAACAGAACATAAATTCATTCTGATGGCTGTTGATGGTTTTTTAGTTTTGACCACGCTGCTCCTGGGGCTTCGCTTTGGTGCCCAGAGGTCGGGCTGGGTCTTCTCTCTCGCCTTGATTCTGGATTATAGTTTGTGGTTTATCGGTCTGACCGCGCTCTATTTTGTCCTGGCTACTGTCAACGATGCCTATAAACCCAAAGTGGCCGCCGATCCCGTGGCCAGCTTCGTCGCCCTTCTCAAAACTGTTCTCCAAATATTTGTTTTGTATATGCTCGTCTATGCTCTTACCCCATTCTTTTGGTTGCCCCGGCATTTTATGGGCTTCTTTGCTGTTGTGTCCCCGTTTTTGTTGTTTGGCTGGCGGCGATTATACAGTTCTGCCTTTGCCTTTCCGGTCTTTCAGCGGCGGACTATTATTGTTGGGGCTGGTTGGGCCGGCCAGTCTATTGTTAAAACTATCAAAGATTTTGCCCCAACCTACTATGAAGTTGTCGGTTTTGTTGACGATGACTCGGCCAAACAGCAAACTACCATTCAAAATGTGCCGGTCATTGGTTCTACAGCCGACTTACCGGTACTGGCCCCAAAAAAGGGCGTTACTGATATCGTTCTGGCTATCAACCGGAATATTAAAGGTGAAGTACTGGCCCATCTGCTGACTTGTTATGAGTATGGCGTCCGGGTTTCTACCATGTCGGACCTCTACGAACGTTTAACCGACCGGGTGCCGGTCGAGCATACCGGCGATAACTGGTTTGTGGTTTTGCCTCTGGATAGGAGCGGCCAAAATTTATTTTACCGCTTGATAAAACGTATTCTGGATATTGTTATTGCCCTTATTGGTTTGATTTGTTTTGGCCTGCTGTTGCCTTTTTTGGCGTTGCTCATCAAGCTTGACTCGCCCGGCCCGATTTTTTATCGCCAAAAAAGACTGGGACGCGCCGGTAAAGTATTTGAATTAATTAAGCTGCGCTCCATGGTTGTTGACGCCGAGGCCGATGGCGCGAAATGGGCGGAGAAATATGACTCACGGGTCACCCGAGCCGGCCTTTTTCTGCGGCGCACTCGCCTGGATGAACTGCCGCAGCTCCTGAATGTTTTGACCGGTGAAATGAGCTTGATTGGCCCCCGACCAGAACGCCCCGAGTTCGTGGCCGAGTTGCAGCAGGAGATCCCCTTCTATCGAACCCGGTTGACCGTGAAGCCGGGGTTGACCGGCTGGGCGCAGGTGAACTATGATTACGGCCGCTCGGCCGGCGATGCTTTAGAAAAACTTCGCTACGATCTCTACTACATTAAGCACCAATCGCTGCAACTGGATCTAGTGATTCTCCTGAAGACCATCGGCACCATCCTCCTCTTAAAAGGCGTTTGATCTTGTCCGCTGGCAAACTACGTTTGGCTGCCATCCCTCAAATCAACAGCACAAGTCTCAGTTGGCCGCTCATCCTGTTGGTTGGTTTAACCTTATTGAGAGGATTGCTTTACCTTTCCATTTTTCCCCCCTTTCTGGCTCCTGACGAGTCGGCTCATTTTGAGGCTATTCGCCTGATTGGGCAGGAAAGAAAGTGGCCCACTGCCACGGTGTATTCAGTCACGCCGATGCATCCAGATATGGCCGCTACCTTTGAAAAATTTAGAATTTGGTCTCTGGTTGACCTCTACTCGCCAACTCGAAATTTGGGTGTTGCCAGTAATCTATTTGTTGACTACTATCCGACTCAAATTGCTGCCGGCGAGGTTGTGGCCAACTCGTACCTGATGCTTTATCATCTGATCCTGGCCCCTCTCTCGGCAGCGACGGCCTCATTTGATTTGGTGACCCAGGTCTACTTGCTGCGGCTTGTTTCGGTGCTGTTTGCGATGGGAACCCTGGTGATGGCCTGGTTTACTGTCCGCTCAATTTTTCCGGCAGAACCGGCGCTGGCGTTGGCAGTTGGGGCATTTATAACTTTTTGGCCCATGCACACCCACGTTGACGCCTCGATAGCAGTTGATCCCCTGGCGGAATTGATTGCCTCTGCCTTTTTCCTGGTTTTGGTGACAATTTATTTGAAAGGTTTCTCAAGAGTCCGGGCAATCCTGTTGCTGGCCCTGCTCACACTGGCAGTTTTGACCAAGCCTACCCTCTTTTTCTTATTTCCAACCCTGGCCGTGGCTCTTATCATCTTTTTTAGCCGTCGTTTAAAGTGGCCAACCCGTGTCATTGGGGGTGTGCTGGCCTTGTTGTTCATGTTGACCCTGGTCGGTTCAATTGTACTGTATGAGAATTCGGTGGGAGGTCGAAAACTGCTCTCAATTTTTTCTTTCAACCTGTTGCTGCCTAATTGGTCAAGTTTTGTGGCAGTAGAGGCGGTTCCTTTGTACCTGCAATCTCTTAATTTCGCCGTGGTGTCCTTTGCCGGACTTTTTGGGTGGTCAAATATCCATGTGTCTTGGGCCTGGGTTCGTTTTTGGGCAATTCTATTGTTTCTCATCATCCTGGGCAGCTTGATTTTTATCTATCAACAGGTGTTGACACCCGGCCAACAGCGGTATGAATTGAGCAGCCTGCAACGGAAAATTTTAGTAATATTCATTTTTGCCCTTATTTTTTCATTCATTGGGGCAGTTGTCCCTATCATCGCCACCCAATCTCCTACTTGGGGTATTCATTCGCGCTATTACTTTCCGGTTGTTATTCCTCTTGCTCTTTATCTATTCTTCGGCTTCCGTCAGCTATTTCCGTTTCGCTTTCGCCATTTAGCTCTCCCGGTCTGGGCCATGGGTTGGTTTATCTATGACAGCCTTGTTCTTTTGTTAGTCATCTTACCCTATCTATTTAGTTAGTTTCATGTTTCATCTGCCGCAGCGCCTTTCGTACCTGCTCTTGAGTCTACTCTTCCTCTTACTTTTTGGGATGGGGGGGTCAATAGGGCAGGGGAGTCTCTACCTGAGTAGGTACTCTGGTAAATTATATGAGGCCAACGTCCTTTGGCTTAGTCAGAGGGGCAAGGTAGAACAGGAGTTTGTAGCCAACTATCCTGGGCTTAGCCGGATAGATGTATTTGTCAAATGGCAGAATGACTCTCCGGAGGAAACCCCAGTTAGTTTTTATCTCCGTGAAACCTGTGACGCAGAGAACAATATAAATACTCAGCAGGCAATGTATCCCTCCGGCAAAGTTGAGGATCGCACCTTTTACTCTTTTAGTTTTTCCCCGCTGAGTGAATCTACCAATAGAAAGTATTGCTTTGTGCTTAAATCTAATACGCCCGATGACGATAAAAATTTGATAGGAGTATTAGCCAGCAGCGCTGATATCTATCCAGAAGGGCGAGCTTTTTACCAGCCTCCACCTCTTTCAAAAACTGGTTCGGAGCACTTGAATGCTCCTATACCACGGAGCGACTCAAGCCTTGAATACCGGCTTTTTTTGCCTATCATTCTGGTGACTACCCCTAATTATGAAAATATTGACCTGGCTTTTCAGCTTCATTATAATATGGGTTGGCGTCTTGAAACTTTCTCCGTGTTTTTTATGCATTTGGCCGAACATAAACCTTATTTATGGGGGAGTCCCTGGTTTTATATTATCCTAATGATTGTTTATATTTCAGGTGTAACCATTTTTATTGGTGGAACGATACTTCGAGAGTCATTAGAAGAGGAAAACGATACCTTATAGAACCAAAAAATTGCCTATATTTAGGGTTGATTAGTTAAAATCACCGATATTTTTACTTGTAATCCCCACTTAATAGGATAACCCGCTGGAATTATCAAAATTATGATGCCAAGGTTGGAATAATAACAGATCACGTGAAAAAGATTGTGCTGAGAAAGATGTATCCTGAGAAATTATGGAAAATATAGTACAAACCCTTTATTGCCCTGTATTATAGCAAAAAGTGGGAGAACCAGAAGAAATAGGACCAGTTTAACAAAAACCATCCCTATTTTTATAATGGTAAATAAACTTATAACACTTCTGCGTTAGGACTCCGCCGCAAGAACGTACCACCCCCTTGCTTGCCGTGCCATTCCTCCCCGATGACGATGCTTTGCCCCCGCAGCAGGGTCCGAACTGGCCAGCCTTTAACCTTCATTCCCTCGTACACATTGTAATCCGTGTTCATATGGTGGGTTTCGGCGGAAATCGTGTGCTCTTTGCGCGGATCCCACAAGACAATATCGGCATCGGAGCCGACCGCAATTGTCCCTTTGCGCGGGTACAGGCCAAAAATCTTGGCCGGGTTGGTTGAAGTAATCTCGACAAAGCGGTTGGCGCTGTAATGTCCGCCGTTAACTCCGTTATGCCACATGACCGGCATCCGATCTTCAATGCCCGGCATGCCATTGGGAATTTTGGCGAAGTTGCCCTGGCCTAGCTCTTTACCGGGAATACGCCCTTTGATCCCACCCTCAAACCAGAAAGGACAGTGATCCGTAGAGACGGCTTGTAGGGTGTTGTTAGCCAGAGACTTCCACAGCACAACTGCATCTTTGGGCTGGCGCACCGGCGGTGAGCAGACAAATTTAGCCCCTTCATAACCAGGTCGAGCCAAATCCTCTTCAAAAATGAACATGTACTGGGTGCAGGTTTCACCCATCACCGGCAGCCCTTTTGCCCGGCCCAGGGCCAGTTGTTCCACGGCTTCTGCGCAGGTCATATGCACCACATACAACGGCGCTCCGGCCACTCCGGCCAGAGCAATAGCCCGCCCAGTAGCTTCGGCTTCAATGAGCGCAGGGTGAGCCACAGCATGGTATTTAGGATCAGTTTTACCTTCGGCCAATAGTTTAGGGACCATTTCGGCGATAACATCACCGTTTTCAGCATGGACCATAATGAGCATGCCATTTTCAGCGGCCTTTAGCATGGCCCGGAAGAGGGTGGTGTCGTCAACCTGAAAAAGACCCTTATAAGCCATAAACAGTTTCAGGCTGGTAATGCCCTCCTCGATCACACTCGGAATTTCGTCCATCACCTCGGGTCGCAAGTCGGTGATGGCGACGTGGAAACCGTAATCAATGGCAGCTTTGTGATCGGCTTTACCATGCCATTCGTCAATGCCCTGCCTCAGTGAACCGCCGATGGGTTGGATCACAAAATCAATGTGGGTGGTCGTGCCGCCAAAAGCCGCTGCTTTCTGACCGGTAAAAAAATCATCCGACGCTAACGTGCCGCCAAAAGGCAGTTCCATGTGAGTATGGACGTCAATGCCACCCGGTAACAGCAGCAAACCCTCGGCCTCAATCACTTCGTGACCGTCACCCGGTAGGTCTTGGCCAATAAGCTTGATTTTTTCACCCTCAATGAGAATATCGGCCCTGAAAGTGTCTCCGGCAGTGACAACTGTCCCATTCTTGATCAGGGTGGTCATAATACCTCCATTTTGCTCCCAAACGAGTTATTTCCGGTTTAAGAAATGAGAGGGTGTTCCACTCACTGCCAAAAATGAGTTGGAACACCCTCTGCTCATCACGTGTTCCGTTTTCTCCTTAATATAACATTAAGGAAGTAGCAACCGGATTATTCGCCGCCGGGTGTCACTTCGACGGTCTGGGCTGTCCAGCTTTCCCCGGTTACATCGCCGCTCAAATACTGGTGGGCCGCTTCGGCCAGGTCGGTGCGATAAGCCTCGTCGCCGGGCGCTTCTTTGATCACGCCGCCCTCCACCGAAATGTTAACGGTTTGATCCCACAGGGCTTCGTCCATGATCCCGATGCCGTTGGGGGAAGGCCAGATGAGCTTGTTGATTTCATTCAACTGCCAGGCCATGTGGCCTTGGCCCAGGGTTGGCCCGTTGTCAAGCACAATTTGGACACACTCGTCGAAGTTGTCACGGCAGAACTGCCAGCCCTGGAAAGAAGCCGCCAGGAAGCGCGTGGCAACATCCTCATTGCCTTCTTCTGCCAACCAATCACCATCCACAAAAACATGGTCTTGGAGCATTGCCGTGCCGACATCGTTGAAGTTAATGACAACCAAATCTTCAGGCTGGTACAATTCGCCGGTATCAGGATTTTCGGCTTCCAAAACCTGGGCATACTCGTTGTAGGTCATGGCTTCAGCCGCATCCAGTTCCCGGTTGAGCAGCGCCAGCATGTCGAAGCTCTGCTGCACGATAGAAACGTCATCGGGGTTATTGGGATCAATCCCTTCCTTGCGCATCGCTGCAAAGAGTTCGTGTTCATTGCCAAAGCCCCAAGTGCCGATTTTCTTGCCCTTCATATCGGCCACAGTGGCGACTGGATTATCGGCCCAGGAGACCTCCAGTGTACCACTGCGCTGGAAAACCTGGGCAATATTTACCAGGTTCGCGCCCTCTTCGCGGGAAGCCAGCACCTTGGGCACCCAGGCGATGCCAAACTCGGCCTGCCCGGAAGCAACCACCTGCTGCGGCACGATGTCCACTGCGCCTTCCAGAATGGTTACATCCAGACAGAAATCCTCATAGAAGCCCTGAGCTTTGGCCGCATAGTAGCCCGCAAACTGAGATTGGGCTACCCACTGCAATTGCAGATTGACCGGAGTGGGGGTATCACACGCCGGAGGAGCCATCGCTGCCCCTTCCGCCGGCGCAGCCTCAGCCCCACCCTCAGACGTTGGGGCGGCCTGCCCAGGCTGCCAGTAGACTTTGGGCGGCCAAGCGCCGTCAACGATCTCGGCCTCGGTCAGTTGGAACACCGCTATAGCTTCGCCGGTGGCGCAGTCGCCGGTCTCGTTACAGGTCAGCTTACCGGTCAACCCGTTGAAATCCTTGGTGGCGTACATCGCATCCCGCAGCGCCTGCCGGCCAATATGGACCGTACCATCGTCTTCCGTCACGGCGACTTTCTGGATGGCGTCCATGAGCATATTGGCGGCATCATACCCGTGAGCGTGGAAGCCGCTGATCGGAGCCTCGCCGTACTTCTCTCTGTATTTGGCTACAAAGTCATCATAAGCCTGGCCTTGCACAAACGGCCCCGACAGGAACATCCCGTTGGCGCACTCACCAGAGGCTTCGGGCATAGTGTCAATTAAAAGCCCGTCCGCACCCATCATGACCGTGTCGGCCAGGTCAGGCACATCGCACTTCTGGGCGGCGATGAAGTCACCTTCCGGCTCGAAAATGGGGAAGTAGATGATTTCGGGCTTATCCGCTCCAATCTTGGTCAGGACGCCCTTCATATCGGTGTCGCCGACGTTGACCGCTTCCTGGCTGGTAATGGTTCCACCCAGTTCCTTGAAGACATCGGCAAAGACCCGCTGCAACGACTCGGCATAGGGGCTGCCATCGTGAATGGTCGCCGCGGTTTTGAGGCCCAACTCGTTGTAGGCGAACTCAGCCGCAATCCGGCCCTGGAACAGGTCGTTGTGGGCGGTGCGCAGATAGCCCGGATGGTGGTCAGGATGGTTAGGATCGGTCAGGTCAGGGTTGGTGTTGGAGGGCGAAATCATGACCATGCCGGCATCGGCGATGAGGGGCATGGCCGCCCGAGCTTCGCTGGAACAGGTGGTGCCGACGATGCCGATGACGGTCGGATCAGAGGCAATTTTGGTCCCGGCGGTCTGCCCGCCTTCGGCGCTGCACAGCGAGTCCTCGCCGGTCAGTTCCAGAGGATGGCCGAGCAGTTCGCCGCCCTTGTCGTCAATGGCAATTTCGACGCCCCGGTTGTTGTCGGTCCCCAACGGCGCTGTCGCCCCGGAGACGGTGGCAATCCAGGCCAGGTGGATCGGGTCGCCGGGAGCGATGTCCACACAGCCAATCGCATCTTCACAAGTGAACGTACCGGCTGGAATCGTTTCACCTGCGGCTGGGGCTTCGGCGGCCGGGGCGGCGCCGCCGCCGGGCTGCCAGAAGGGTGCGGGGGGCCAGGCGCCATCGAGCACCTCGGCCTCGGTCAGTTGGAAGATCGCTATAGCTTCGCCGGTGGCGCAGTCGCCGTTCTCATCGCACGTCAGGTTGCCGGTCAAGCCCGCGAAGTCCGTGGTCCCGTACATCGCATCCCGCAGCGCCTGCCGCCCAATCGTCAACGACCCATCCGCGTTCTGCACCGCCACCTGCTCGATCGCGGCGAAGATCATATTGGCCCCGTCATAGGCGTGGGCATGGAAACCGCTGATCGGCGCTTCACCATACTTGTCGGTGTACTTGGCCACAAAGTCGTCATACGCCTGACCCTGCACAAACGGGCCGGACAGGTACATGTTGATGGCACACTCGCCGGAGGCTTCGGGGAAGGTGTCGCTCAACGAGCCATCCGCGCTCATCATGACCGTGTCGGCCAGGTCCGGCACATCGCACTTCTGCGAGGTGATGAAGCCGCTTTCCGGTTCAAAAATCGGGAAGTAGATCAGGCCGGGCTTGTCCGCCCCAATCTTGGTCAGGACGCCCTTCATATCGGTGTCGCCGACGTTGACCGCTTCCTGGCTGGTGATCGTCCCGCCCAGTTCCTCGAACACCTCGGCAAAGACCTGCTGCAACGACTCGGCATAGGGACTGCCATCGTGGATCGTCGCCGCGGTCGTAATCCCTAACTCGTTGTAGGTGAACTCGGCGGCCACCCGACCCTGGAACAGGTCGTTGTGAGCCGTGCGCAGATAACCCGGTTGATGGTCCGGATGGTCAGGATTGGTCAGGTCGGGGTTGGTGTTGGAGCCGGAGATCATGACCATGCCCGCTTCGGAGATGAGGGGCATGGCCGCCCGCGCTTCGCTGGAGCAGCTTGTGCCGACGATTCCGACGATAGTTGGGTCCGCCGCAATCTTGGTGCCGGCCGCCTGGCCGCCTTCGGCGCTGCACAGCGAGTCCTCGCCGGTCAGTTCGATGGGATGGCCGAGCAGTTCGCCGCCCTTATCATCCACGGCAATTTCGACGCCCCGCACTTCGTCGGAGCCTAAAGGTGCGGTGGCCCCGGAGACGGTTTGGATCCAGGCAATGTGGATCGGATCCCCCGCTGCAATATCCACACAACCAATCGCATC
>BOKF01000015.1 GCA_016860845.1 Chloroflexota bacterium | reverse complement strand
GCCATTGCTCTCGGCGGCCAAAGGCTGGCTCAAACAGCTTTGCGTAACTGTCCAATTCTTCCACAAACTGCTCAATATCCTGGCCCGACAAGTTACACGCCGGCGCAGGACATGTCTCAATAAACTGTATCTTGGTTATAATTTCGTTAGGCATGGTATTTTCTCCTTCCCACTTGGCTCGTGGTTGGAGAAACATACCATGCCTTTGTCTTTTTGGTTATTTTGTCAGCAACATTGCGCTGTAATATTAGTCAATAAGGATTAACCTCCCATGAACGTTTATGGCAAACATTATCGAACGATCTGGGTCAAGGAAGATGACCCCCAGGTGGTGCAAATCATTGAACAGCGCCTGCTGCCCCACAAATTTGTCATCGAAGATTTAACTACGGTAGATGAAGTTGCCCGCGCGATCAAAGAGATGCATGTCCGTGGGGCGGGATTGATCGGCGCGACGGCCGGCTATGGCATGTACATTGCCGCCTTGCATGCACCGCGTGACTCGGCTGCGGCGTTTATGGCGGCTCTGGTCGCTGCCGGCCAGAAGCTGAAAGCCACCCGACCGACCGCGGTCAACCTGGAGTGGGCGGTGGAACGCCAGCTTGAAGCGATCAAAGCGGCGGGGGATGACCTTGAAGAGAAAATCGAAACGGCTTTCAAGACGGCCCAAACCATTGCCGACGAGGACGCCGAATTTTGCCGCCGGATTGGCGAGCACGGCCAGGCCATTATCCAAGAAATCAGCCAGCGTAAACAGGGCGACACCGTCAATATTCTCACCCACTGCAACGCCGGCTGGCTGGCCTTTGTGGATTACGGCACCGCCACCGCGCCGATATATGCCGCCTTCAATGAGGGCATCAAAGTTCACGTCTGGGTGGATGAAACCCGCCCGCAGAACCAGGGCGCCCGCCTGACCGCCTGGGAGCTGAACCAGCACGGCGTGCCGCACACCGTTATTGCCGATAACGTCGGCGGCCACCTGATGCAGCACGGCCTGGTAGATATGGTCATCACTGGCACCGACCGCACGCTCTACACTGGCGATGTCGCCAACAAGATCGGCACCTACCTCAAAGCTTTGGCGGCCAGGGACAACAATATTCCCTTCTACGTGGCTTTGCCCTCTTCCACCTTCGATTGGAAAATGCGGGATGGGGTGAAAGAAATTCCCATTGAGCAGCGAGACGCGACCGAGGTGAAATACATGAGCGGCTTGCACGAAGGTGAAATTAAATCGGTGCTGTTGACGCCTGAAGACAGTCCCGCCGCCAATTATGCTTTTGATGTCACTCCGGCTCGGCTGGTCACCGGCTTGATCACCGAACGCGGCATCTGTGCGGCCTCAGAAGAGGGAATTTTGAGACTGTACCCTGAAAAGAAGCAATGACTAAGGTAGCAGAGTAGCACGCCCTTCGGCGCACCCGAAGGGGTGAGGTTGCAGGGTCGTCGCAAAGCCGAAGTTTCCCTGTCTACCGTCTACCGTCTACCGTCTACTATTTTCATAGGGAGCTACTATGGCCTACCAACCTTTGGACGTACACAGTGTCATTGACTATGTCAAGAATCGCCCATCAATGGAACAAATCTTCCCGAAAGAGGCTGTCCTTTCAGCCAGAGAAGTCGGCGACGGGAATTTAAACCTGGTCTTCATCATCGAGGATCAAAACGATTTGCAGCATGCGGCGGTGGTCAAGCAGGCTTTACCCTATCTGCGGGTCGCCGGCGACTCCTGGCCGCTCACCCGCGAGCGGATGCGCTTTGAAACCCAGGCTCTGCTTAAATACAATGAACTAGCCCCTGGCTTGGTTCCGCTTGTTTACGACTCGGACGAGGAGATGTCGCTGGTGATTATGGAGTACCTGGGTCGGCATGAGATCATGCGCAAGCCGTTGGTGGCCCGCCAGCGTTTTCCCAAGTTTGTTGACCATATCACCACCTTCCTGGTCAACTCTCTTTTCTACACCTCTGATCTGTACCTGAGCGGCCTGGAAAAGAAAGAACTGCAAAAACAGTTCATCAACCCGCACCTGTGCAAAATTCAAGAGGATTTTGTCTACACCAATCCCTACATGGAGTCGCCGGAAAACAAGTGGAATCCCCTGGTAGACCGGGAAGTACAGGCAGTTCGGGCCAATACCATCCTAAAGCTGGCCATCGCCGAAATGAAAGAAGCTTACATGACCCACGCCGAAGCCCTGATCCACAGTGACCTGCACACCGGCTCCATCATGCTTAACCAGGAAGAAACAAAGGTGATTGACCCGGAATTTGGTTTTTATGGGCCGATGGCCTACGATGTGGGAGCGGTCTTGCAAAATCTGATCCTGAACTACCTCTCCCACTACGCTCATACCCCCGACCGGACAGAACGGGAAAGCTACCAGGCTTACCTGCTCAATATGGTCCGCGACATCTGGCACGAATTTGCCCGTAAGTTTGACCAAACCTGGGCCGAAAATAACCGGGGCGAGCTGGTCCCTGCCAAATATTGGGATTTCCCCGGCGGCGGCGAAGCCTTCGCCGAATATCGCCGCCGCTACCTTTTGCGGCTGCTGCAAGAAACGGCCGGCCATGGGGGGACCAAGTTCCTGCGGCGGATGATGGGCATTGTCACCGTGTGGGATATTTCCAGCATTGCCGACCCCCAAAAACGGGCCGTGGCCGAACGTTTGGCCATTCGCATTGGGACACGCTGGGTGCTGGAGCGCCGCCAGGTCAACAGTGTTGAGGATTTAATCGGCATCGTTAAGGAAGAAACTAAAGACGTTCAGATATAAGCAACAGGTCGCAAGTTGTAGGTTGCAGAACTTATCTGGCTACTGACATCTGACTACTGACTACTATTTTTGAAGGAGGTGATGTCTATTCCCTAATCACCGGCATAAGCCGGGTTAGTGCAACGCTTCAGTAATTGTCAAGACTAAACTACCAAAGGAGAAAGATTATCATGGCAAACATTATACGTCGTAGAGGCGAAGGCATGAGCCGCCGCGAATTTATGATGAGCAGCTTTCTGCTCGGAGCGGGCGTGGCCGCGCCAACTGTGTTGTCGTTAATGAACGTGCGCCGCGCTCAGGCGCAGGATCAACCCTTACGCTGCGCGATGTCAAACGCCGGGCTGGCGGTCAGTTGGTGCGCCCAGGGCAAGGACACCGCCGAATTATGGGGCAAGTGGCTCGGCGTCGAAGTGACCTGGTTTGACGGCAAACTTGACACGGCCCTCCAACGCGCCGCTGTTGACCAGATTGCCACCCAGGCTGACCAGTGGGATTTTGTGGCCATCCAGCCGCTCAGCATTGACTCGTTGGTCGAGCCGGTTCAAACGCTCATTGACGCCGGAGTACCGGTCATTGATATGGATACCCTCATCGCCCCCATGCCACAGATGGAAGAGATGGGGATACTTAGTTTCATCGCCCCCGATAATGTCTTCATGTCTGAATCGGTCGTGCAGCGCCTAATTGACCGCATGGAAGGTACAGGCCAGATCGCCATGACCTGGGGTTCGCAAGGGCACACCGGTGCACAAGGACGTGCTCAGGGTTTCTATAACATCGTTTCTAAATACCCCGACATCGAAGTAGTAGATGACCAGCCGGCTGACTGGGATGTAACCCGTGTAGCCTCCATCTGGGAAACGCTGCTCAATCGTTACCCGGACCTGAAGGCGGGCTTTTTGCACAACGACGACATGGCCCTGGCCGCCAAGCAGGTCGTAGACAACGCCGGCCTGGGCGAGCAGATCTTGATCGGCGGCATTGACGGCATGACCAGCGCCATCGAAGGGGTGATAGATGGGCGCCTGGTGGCCACCGCCCGTAACTCGGCCCCCCGCATTCACGGCGGCGCGGTCCTGCTCGGCTACTATGCGGCCACAGCCGGCCTGGAGCAAGCTATGGCCGATGTCCCGCGCTTTGTTTTGGCCGACGGTCCGGCCATCTTCGCCGACGTGGACAGCAACCCCGACCTAGCAGAGACCCCCTGGAAACTGCGCGGCTATGGGCAGAGCACCGCGCCCGGCCTCAGGTGGCTTCAGGAACAACTTGTCTTCTAAAATTATGCTGGATTAGGATGTGTCCCTATAGTAGGGGCGAATGGCCATTCGCCCCTACCGGGACATACCTAAAATTTGAACTGGACGCCTGGATTATAGGGATAATCCTTGTGTTGTCCCTATAGTCGAACAAAATGCTTTTCGCAGAGAGAGAGCCGCATTTGAATAGCACTCCTGTCCTTGAATTGAAAAATATCGCCAAACGTTTTCGCACCCTGCAAGCCCTCGATGACGTGGATTTTGATTTGCGCCAGGGTGAAATACACGCGCTCGTGGGTGAGAATGGGGCCGGAAAGAGCACCCTGATGCGCATCCTAGCCGGCGTATATACTGGCTACGAGGGCATGTACACCCTTGACGGGCAGCCGGTTCGTTTACATTCGCCCCATGATGCCCTGGCCCGCGGCATCGGCATGATCCACCAGGAGTTGAGCGTCATCCCTGAACTCTCCGTGGCCGAAAATATGTTTTTGGGGCGGCAGCCGCTCACCTCCCTGGGGACGGTGGATTGGGGCAAAATGAACGCCGTAGCTGAAGCCGAATTGGGTAAACTGGACTTCGCCCTCGATGTTCGCGCTCCGCTGGGCAAATATCCCCTCGGTATTCAGCAAGTGGTCGAAATCCTGCGGGCCATTCTGTCCGGGGCGCGCGTCCTCATCATGGACGAACCTACGTCAGCCCTGGCTCTGGCGGAAGTCGAACGGCTGGTTGAGCTGGTTGGGACGCTGCGCCAGCAGGGGCGCAGTATTATCTACATCTCCCACTTTCTGGAAGAAGTGATGCGCGTGGCCGACCGCATCACCGTACTGCGCGATGGGCGCAAGGTAGCCACCCTGGATCGCGACCAGACCAGCATGAATCAACTCATCTCGCTCATTCTGGGCCGCGAAATTAGCGCCTCACTGCCGTTGGCTATCACTGCCGACAGCAGCCGGGCCCGGCTTGAAGTTAAAAATCTGAGCGCCGACAGCTTCGGCGGGATCAACCTGGAAGTCGGGCGGAGTGAGATCGTGGGGTTGTATGGTGCGGTAGGCGCCGGACATTTTGAACTGGCGCGCGCTATTTTTGGCCTGTACCGCTTCGACTCCGGGGTGATTGCCGTAGATGGCCGGGCCTTCCCACGCAACCATTCAGCCCAGTATGCCATTGAGCAGGGCGTCGCTTATGCCATTGAGGCGCGGCGCAAGAGTCTGTTCATGGACGAGGCTATCTACAAAAATGTTACCCTGCCCCACCTGAGCAAGATTGGCCGCTTTGCGCCCCGCCAGTCCGCCGAGTTGAGCGTGGCCACGCCGGCCATTCAGATGGTCAACGTGCAGCCGCCCGATCCTTTCAATGCCGCCGGCAAACTGAGCGGCGGCAACCAGCAGAAGGTAGCCCTGGCCCGCTGGCTCACCTACCCGCCCAAAGTTTTTATCGTCAGCGAACCCACGCGCGGTATGGATGTCGGCGCCAAGAACGAAGTCCTGAGCATTTTGCGAAATTTGCGCAACGAAGGCTTTGCCGTCCTGATTGCCTCCTCTGAGCCGGAGACCATTCTGGCGGTCGCCGACCGGATTGTGGCGATGTCACGCGGGCGGATTGCAGCCCAGTTGGAAAACAAAAATCTGAATAAAGAAGATTTGATGAGGCTATTATAACCATGACCGCAGAGACTTCTCCTACGTTAGCCCGGCAGCGGGCCGAAACTTCGCGCGAAATCTGGTCACGCCGCCTGCGCACCCTCGCCCCCCTGTGGACGTGGTTGGCGCTGATGGTCGTCTTCTCCCTGGTTTCAGACACGTTTATGCGCCTGGCCGTTTTCAATAATATCCTGGCCCAGGTGTCTATCCTGGCCCTGTTTGGCACAGGCATGACCATTGTGCTGCTGACCGGGCAGATTGACCTGAGCATTGCCTCGGTGGCTGCTTTGAGCGCCATGATCTCCGGCCAGCTATTTACCAACTACGAGCTGCCCGAACCGCTGCCCACGCTGGCCGCCCTGGGCGTAGCCACGCTGCTGGGCCTGACCAACGGCCTGGCGACCGCCAAGCTGCGCATTCCCTCTTTTATGTCTACCCTGGCCATGTCGCTCATCGCCTCAGGGCTGACGATTTGGACCAGCAAAGGGCAGACGGTGTTTGAGATTTCTAACTGGGCCAAGTTTATGGGCAGCGAGCGGATTGGGAGCATGCGCTCCGGCTACCTAATTATGTTTGCCGTCCTGGCCCTGCTGATTGGACACCTGGTTTTGCGCTACACCCGCTTTGGACGCTACGTTTACATGACCGGGGCCAGCCCCGTCGCTGCCCGGCTGGCCGGCGTCAATACCGACTTCATCATCATTGCCGCGCTGACGATCAGCGGTTTCATGGCCGGTGTGGCCGGCGTCATCAACATGGGCCGCCTGGGCAGCGCCCAACCGCAGGTGATTCAGAGTTTCCTGATTGAAGGCATTGCCGTAGTCGTGTTAGGTGGCACGTCGCTCACAGGCGGGCGCGGGAGCATTTGGCAGACGGTGCTCGGCTTGCTCATCTACGGCACCCTTCGTAGCGGCCTGGACAATATCGCCCAGATTGACAGCTTTGCCAAAGAATTTATCACCGGCCTGGTTTTGTTGGTGGCGCTCATCATCAACGTCCTGCTCTCCGGTCGAGCTGAGCGAGATCGAGCCTGATCTAAAGAGTCTCCCTTGTCCAAGGAGGATTTGCTATGTCTCAACCGTTTAACGAACAAAGCGTGGTTGATTATATTCGCCAAACCAATTTACTCACGAGCGTTTTTGCCAATGAAGAGACGCTCCAGAGCGTGCCAATTGCCGAAGGCAATGTAAACCTGCTGTTCCGGGTGTTCAGCGCAAACGATCCCAGCAAGTCGGTCTTGGTCAAGCAGGCGCTGCCCTACGCCTGGCGTTATCCCGATTTTAAGATGCCGGTTGATCGCCAGCGGATTGAACATGGGATTCTTGAAGTCGAAGGCCGTTACTGTCCCGATCAGGTGCCCCAGGTGTACTTGTATGACTCGGAACAGCATGTCCTGGTCATCGAGGACCTGAACCGCCACCTGGTGATGCGCGAAGCGTTGATGAAACAAAAACGTTACCCTCTCGTGGCCGAACACCTGGGCCTGTTTATGGCTCGCACCCTTTTTTATACTTCGGACCTGTACCTGTCGTCGGGGGATAAAAAGGCGATGGTCGCCCAATTCATCAACCCGGTGCTGGCCAAAGTTCAGGAGGATTTGGTCTTCACCGAGCCCTATCTGGACCATCCCAACAACCGTTGGACCAAATTTCTCGACCCCCAGGTAGCGCAAATCCACGCCGACGACGAACTGCGCAGCGAAATCTTTATACTGAAAGAGGCCTACATGGCCCACGCCCAGGCCCTCATCCACAACGATTTACACACCGGTTCGATTATGCTCAACGAAGAGGAAACAAAGGTAATTGACCCTGAATTTGGCTTCTTCGGACCCATCGGCCATGATGTCGGCTCTTACCTGTCGAATCTGGTTCTGGGTTATGCGGCTCAAGAATACCATGCTCAAGATCCCGCCGAACGGGCCGACTACCGCCGCTGGCTGCTCGATCTCATCCGCGATACCTGGCATATTTTTGAAACCGAGTTCCTCAATTTATGGGAAAACAAGGGCAACGGCGATTGGCCTTCGCCGCTTTTCCGCCGGAAGTACATGCGCCAACTGCTGCAGGACACAGCCGGGTTCGGCGCGGCGGAGATGATGCGGCGGCTCATCGGCATGGCCCACGTCCACGATTTCTGGACGATTCCCGATGATTCCAGCCGCGCCACCGCCGAAAGCCTGGCCCTCAATGTGGCTCAGGCCTGGCTGATGAAACGCTATACCCTGACCTCCATAGACGATCTGGTAGATATGGTTGCCGCTGCCAAATCGAGTTATCCTTGAATAACAGGAGTTGCGCGGTGGGTGGAAATGCCCTCCCTAAATCCCTTCCAAAGGGAGGGACTTAAGCTGATTCTCCCCCCTGTGGGGGGACGCGAAGCGGAGGGGGGCAAACCCTTCAACTGCGTGACTCCTGTGAATAACAGGAGTTAAGATGAGCAGTTTTAACAGCATTGAATGGAAAGGAGGCGTCCTGCGCCTGCTGGACCAGCGCTTGCTGCCTCACGAAACTCGCTACCTCGACTACACCGATCACCGGGAGGTGGCCCAGGCCATCCACGATATGGTCACGCGGGGTGCGCCGGCCATTGGCGCAGCGGCGGCTTACGGCCTGGCCCTGACCGCCTATCACACCCAGGCGTCCGACGCTGCCGCTCTGCGGGGCGAACTGGCCCGGGCGGCTGAGGTGCTGCGGAAATCCCGCCCCACTGCGGTCAACCTGTTTTGGGCAATTGAGCGGGTGATGAAGCGAGCGGCCGACCCGGCCCTGAATAGCGTGCAGACCATTCGCGAGGCGGTTACAGCCGAGGCCAACGCCATCTACGAAGAAGATATAAAAACGAACAAAGCCATCGGCTACAACGCGCTACCGCTGGTACCCGACCAGGCCAAATTTCTGCACCACTGCAATACCGGCAGCCTGGCTGCGGTTGATTATGGCACCGCCTTGGGCATCATCCGTATTGCCCACGAAGAGGGCAAGCAGGTTCACGCTTACCTGGATGAAACCCGGCCCCGATTGCAAGGGGCGCGCCTGTCGGCCTGGGAGCTGAAACAGTTGAACATCCCCCACACCGTTATTGTGGATGGCGCTTCCGGGCATTTGATGCGCACGGTGGGGATTGACCTGTGTGTGGTCGGCTGCGACCGGGTGGCGGCAAACGGCGATACCGCCAACAAAATTGGCACCTACAACCTGGCCCTGGCGGCCCATACTCACGGCGTACCGTTCTATGTGGCCGCGCCAACCAGTACCATTGATATGTCCCTCAAAACTGGCGATGAGATCCCGATTGAAGTGCGCGACCCGCGCGAAGTAACCCACATCGGCGACTACCCGATTACGCCCGACGATACGCCGGTGGCTAACTTTGCCTTCGACATTACCCCGGCCAAATACATTACGGCTATCATCACCGAAGTCGGCATCGCCTATCCGCCCTATGAAGACAGCCTGGCTGAATTGATGGTCAGAGTCAGCCCGGCCCCCTGATTTCAGTTAACGTCTCGCTTAGTGGGAAAGGAACAGGTTTCTAAAGCCGGTGGGGGAAATACCGATAATTTGTTTGAAGCGCTTGGAGAGGTGGAATTCGTCAACAAAGCCTAATTGCAGGGCAATTTCTTTGACTGTGAGGCTATTATTTAGCAGCAATTCGCAGGCCCGGTCAATGCGGCGGAGAGTGTGGTATTTGGCCGGAGATACGCCCACATCTTTAGTGAAGCGCTTCCGAAACCCGTCGTAAGACGTGCCCAGGGCCGCGGCAATGTTTTCATAATCGGGCTTTGTGTGGAAGGTTGTATTCAACAATGACTTTGCCTGCGACACCCACTCGTGATCTATTTGCTCGTCGCTATGCTGCCGCTCATATACAAGGATATCCGCCAGAAGCTGCTGCAAGCGGCATAACCTGACCAGGGCATACTCTGGTCCGGTTTGCGTTACCGACCAAACCGTATCTTTGAAACGAGTAGCCCAATAATCAATCGGTTCAAGATGAAGGATGGGCCTCTGTGGATTGAGCAGGGCTTTGTCCCGCCAGAGGTCAAACAAAGCTCCCTCAAAAATGATAAAAATTTCGTTCCAGAAATCCCCCTCGCCAGGGCCGTAGGTGTGGCCGACTCGAGGGAAGAGAAAAATCAGATCGCCCGGCCCAATCCGGTGCGAGAAGCCAGAAGTATCCGCAAAATGCCCGCCCCCAGCGGTGATATAAACCAAGCCGTAATAATCTAACACTCGAATCGGCTTTTGGGGCGCGCGGCCAGGGCTGTCCCGCACAATTCCGGCGACAATTAACTGGCCCAGGGGGCTGGCAGCGCCATCGTTAAAGGTGATATGTGAGACAACGGCCATAATAGTCGGCCAAATTATACAAGTTTTTTCCACAATCGCCATTCCATGTTGCCTCGATTTCTACTATACTTCTAGAATCAATAGGACCAGAATTCGCTTTAAGAATAGCTAACGATCTTAGGGTTCAAGGAGGAACCATGTCAATCTTTTCACCCCCCCGCTACCAACCACCCTTCCGCCCCATGCGCAAAGAAGAGTCGCTGCCGCTGGCACTTTTTACTTCCGTTGAAAAAGCAATCAAGGGCGCGCTTTTTGGCTGCCGGATGTGCGGCAACTGTATTTTGCAGGAAACCGCCTTTGTTTGTCCGATGACCTGCCCCAAAGGGCTGCGCAACGGCTTGTGCGGCGGCGCCAGCCCCGAAGCTTGCGAGGTTGATCCCTCGCGCCCCTGCACCTGGTACAAAATTTACGAACGGGCCGAACGGATGGGCCGGCTGGATAGACTCCTCGAAGTCAATGCCCCCATAGATGGCCAGCGCGCCGGCCGTGAAACCTGGCTAGATACCTTCCGGCTGTGGCGTAAGCGCGGCCAGGGACCTAACCCTGTCAACTTTTTTAAAGACCGCGATAAATTCAACCAGGAGTGGGAACAATTTTTTTACGAACTGCGCCAGCCTGACTGGTGGCGGGGCGATTCCAGCTACCACCCCCCGGCTTACACCGAACCTGTCTCCAACCTGGAAGCTCGCCTGTGCAGCGGCGCTTTTGTGATTACCGCCGAGATTGCACCGCCGCTGGACACCTCAAGCGACAGCATCCACCAGAAAGCCGGTTGGCTCAAAGAGTGCGTGGCCGCAGCCAACTTCACCGACAACGCCTCGGCCTCGCCGCGCATGAGCAGCCTGGCCGCCAGCAAAATTTGCCTGGATTTGGGCCTGGAGCCGGTGATGCAGTTGCAGGCCCGCGACCGCAGCCGGGTGGTGCTTGAGTCGGATGCCATTGGCGCAGCCGGGTTGGGGATTCGCAACATTCTCTGCCTCAGCGGCGACCACCAGCGCTTTGGCCCTGGCCCGATGACCAAACCCGACCAGTTCGATATGGACGCGGTCCAAGTGCTGTGGATGCTGCGCCGGATGCGCGATGAAGGTATCTACCTGGATGGCCGCAGCATCAAACGCCCGCCGCAGTTCTTTTTGGGCGCGGCCGGATCGCCGTTTGGCGCGCCGCCCAAATATGAAGCCATTCGCGCCGAAAAGAAGATTAACGCCGGGGCGCAGTTCATCCAGACCCAGCCCATTTTCGATTACGACCGCTTCACCGACTGGCTGGAGGCCCTGGACAAACGCAACCTGCTTGGCAAAGTCTACATCCTGCCGGGCCTGATTCCGCTCAGGAGCTCCCGCGCTGCCCATTTTATGGCCGAAGACGTGCCGGGCGTGGTTATCCCCCCTGACCTGGTGCGGCGAATGGATGAAGCCGGCGACAAACAGGGCCAGGAGGAAACGGGCGTCACCATTGCCCTGGAAATGATGGACAAACTCAAGCGGACCCCCGGCATCCACGGCATGCATATCATGGCGGTCCACTGGGAGGTCATCGTTCCCAGATTGATTGAAGCAGCCGGCCTGCGCCAACCTGCCCCTGAAAATGCGACTCGGCAAGATTCCAATTTAGTTCCAGAAGGTACAAAATGACCCAACATCTAACGACCCTCATCTCCTCGGCCACTCAAACCGTCGAGATCAGCCGGGAGCAGCCGACGGTGATCATCGGCGAACGGATCAACCCCACCGGCCGTAAAAACGTACTGGCTGCGCTGCAAGCGGGCAACTTCGATGTAGTCCGGCAGGACGCGCTCGACCAGGTGGCGGCGGGGGCGCTGGTGCTCGACGTGAATGCCGGCGTACCCGGCGCCGACGAGCCGGCCCTGCTGCAGAAGGTGCTGCAAACAGTTATGGAAGTCACCGATGTGCCGCTGTGTATTGACACCGCCAACCCGGCCGCCCTGGAAGCCGCCCTCAAAACCTACGAGGGCAAGGCGCTGATCAACTCCACCAACGGCGAGGAAAAATCGCTGAGGGCGGTACTGCCGCTGGCCAAAGAGTACGGCGCGGCGGTGATCGGCCTGTGCATAGATGATAACGGCATCCCGGCCACGCCCGAAGCCCGGCTGGCCGTAGCCGCCAAAATCATCGAACGAGCAGGGCAACTCGGCATTCCCCCCGCCGATGTCGTGATTGACCCACTGACGCTGACCCTCGGCGCCGACAGCCAGGCGGCCCAGGTGACGCTGAAAACGATTGAATTGGTGGTCAAGGAATTCGGCGTGAATATCACGGCGGGCGCCAGTAATGTCTCATTTGGCATGCCCGACCGCAAATACCTCAACGCGGCCTTTATTGCCATGGCCATCCACGCCGGGCTAACCTGCCCCATCACCAATCCCCTGGTGACAGAAGTGAAGACGGCGGTGCTGGCCGCCGACCTGGCCATGGGCCGGGATGATTACGGCATGCACTGGATCACTGCTTACCGCCAACGCCAGAAGGAAGGATAACCCGTAGTGCCGGAACCCAAGCCACTGCCAGTAGTGATTGTTGCCTGCCAGGTCTTTCAGGATTTACTGGAGCGTTTTCTCCCCCCCGACCTGGCCGGCCAGATCACTTTTCTTGATTATGGGCTGCATATCGTTCCCAAAAAACTCAAGCTGACCGTCCAGGAGGCGGTTGACGGTATTGACAGCCCCAGCCTGGTCGTCCTGGGCTATGGGCTGTGCGGCAACGGCCTGAACGGGATCAAAGCGGGCCAACATACCCTGCTCATTCCCCGCACCGATGACTGCATCGCTATTCTGCTCGGCTCCTACCAGACCTACCAGCGCGAATTCAAGGAGGCGCCCGGAACGTACTGGCTGAGCAAAGGCTGGCTGAAGTCGGGGACCAACCCGCTGGCTGAGTACGAGAAACTCGTCGAAAGCTACGGCGAAGAGGATGCCAACTGGCTGATGGACCAGCAGTACCGGCATTACAAGCGGCTCACCCTGGTCGCCCACAATCAGGCTGATCTGGATGAATTTCGCCCGCAGGCGCAGAAAGTAGCCGATTACTGTGGGCAGTGGGGCATGACCTACCACGAAATCCTGGGGTCAGAGGTTTACGTGCGCCGGCTGGTTGAAATTGCCGCCGACCTCAGCCAAGCCGACGACGATTTCCTGGTCATCCCCCCCGGCGGTGAACTCAGCCAGGGTCAGTTTATCCGGGGATTGTGATGCCCAGTGTAACCGTCATTTACGGCGAACAACAGCAGACTGTGGAAGTTTCGGCGGGAACATTGGTGGGGGAGGCCGTGGCCGCCACCGGCCTGCCCCTGGAGCAGCCCTGCGCCGGGCGAGGCACCTGCGGCAAGTGCAAAGTACTGCTGGAGACCGGCGCCGCGCCGCCTGATGCAATCGAACGGGCTAACCTGACGGCTGGTGAGCTGGCGGTGGGCAATCGTCTAGCCTGCCGGGCGCGGCTTATCGGCGAGGCGCAGGTCACACTCGCCCCCATCGTGGTTTACTCCAACAAAATTTTCCGGGCCAGCAACCGTTACAAACGCGATAAAGATGTGCCGCTGGGGCTGGCCGTGGACCTGGGTTCAACTACGGTGGCTGCCTTTCTGACGATGCTGGACAATGGCGAGGTCGTCGCCGGGGGCGGCAGCCTGAACCAGCAAACGGTCTACGGCGCGGATGTCATCTCCCGGCTGGCCGCAGCCATAACTAGTCCCATCCACGCCGAACGGCTGCACAAATTAGCCCTGGCCTCGATCAACCAGGCCGTCGACTCGCTCAAGCTGCCGGCCAAAGTTTTGCAGCGGGTTGAACGGGTGACGATTGTCTGCAACCCGGCCATGCATCACCTGCTGGCTCAATTTCCCCTGGACACGCTGGCAGTGAAGCCGTTTCAACCCTATCAAAAAGCGTCCATCCGGAATGCTAACGGCTTGATGGGCGGTATTTTTTCCCCACAAACTCAAGTAATGCTACCGCCGCTCATTGGCGGCTTTGTCGGCTCGGATGCGCTGGCCTGCCTGGCTTACTTTGACTTTGACCGGGCGACTGCCCCACTGGCGGCGGTTGACCTGGGGACCAACGGCGAGGTCATGGTCACCGATGGGAAACGCATCCTGACCGGCTCAACCGCCGCCGGCCCGGCCTTTGAGGGGGTGAACATCTCCTGCGGCAGCCGGGCGGTGGACGGGGCCATTGTCGAGGTGCAACTCAACGGCGATGATTTTGTATTCGAGACCATCGCCAACGAGCCGCCGGTGGGCTTGACCGGGTCAGGCTTGCTCAGCCTGACCCACCAGTTGGTAGGGGCCGGCGTCATTGAACCGAACGGGCGGATTTCGCCTGAACCACTCCGGCTGTCCGAGCGAGTCTATTTCCATCCCAAAGGCGCGCGCTATATCAGGCTGACCGACGACGGCCAACTGGTCCTCAAACAGTGGGATGTGCGCGAACTGCAAAAGGCCAAAGCGGCCATTCGGGCGGCCATTGATGTGTTGCTGAGCGAGCTTGACTTGCAGCCGGCCGACCTGGAAAAGATCCTTCTGACCGGCTCGTTTGGCGGGCAGCTAAACGTCGAGGCGGTGCTGGGGCTGGGCATGATCCCGCCGGTGCGGCCGGAAGTGGTGCAGCCCGTGGCCAATGGGGCCGGGTTGGGGGCAGCGCTCTTTCTGTCTGACGTGGGCTTTGCCCGCGGTGAACGGTTAGCACTCCACGCTGAACAGATTGACCTGGAGAAACTGCCAGAATTCGCCGACCAATATGTAGCGATGATGGCTTTAGACCCCACAGGATCCATCTCATAATCCCTGAAAATTCAAAGTTCTTGATTTGACAAGAAAAGCAACTTGCATTATTCTACGCGGGTAGACAACGCGGGTAGAATCATCCTCCTCTCAAACCAACAATTTCGTACAAAACGGGCCGCAGTGGGTCGAAAATTTTTCCCTTTACTATTCTCAGCGTCTCTGCGGTGAAAAGCCGCTTCACGTGGTTACTTGCCGGAAATCGCCAGGGTAAAGGCATGGCCGAAAGAAAACAGGTTACTCGGAAAGAAGTAGCCGAACGCGCCGGGGTATCGGTGGCAGTCGTGTCATACGTGGTTAACGAAGGGCCACGGCCGGTATCGCCGGAAACCCAGGCCAGAGTCAAAGAAGCGATCAGGGAATTGGGTTATTATCCCAATGAATTGGCCCGCAGCTTGAGTCGAAAACAAACGGCCACCATCGGCTTGATTATTCCCAGCCTGATCAACCCCGTCTATGCTGAGATTGCCAACAGCCTGGAAAGTATCTGCGCGGCCGAGGGATACATGGTGATGCTGGGCGGCACCGGACGCGACCCAAGTAAAGAGAAAACCTTTGCCAAAATCTTACGGGCCAAGCAGGTAGACGGCGTGGTGGTTATTCCCAGCCAGGCCCCGCAAGCCGTTGTCACCCCCCTTCAGGAAGCGCATATTCCGACAGTAGTGCTGGAACACGACCTGCCGGACACCCATTGTATTGCCATTGACGACCTGCAGGGCGGCCGGCTGGCCACGCAGCACCTGTTGTCTTTAGGGCACCGCCGCATTGGTAAGATTAAACGCGAGCCTACGAGCGCGCTCAGTTCCCTTCGATTTGCCGGCTACCGTGAAATGTTAGAAGAAGCAGACGTCCCCTTTGACCCAGAGCTGGTTATCGAGAGCAAAGCCGGGCAGGCCGCCGGTTATAACGCCATGCAAAAACTACTGACGTTACCTAACCGCCCTACTGCCGTATTTACCCATAACGATGTATTGGCTGTAGGGGCCATGCGGGCCATCTTCGATGCCGGCCTGGCAGTGCCCGATGATATTTCGGTGGTGGGTTACGACGACACCATCAGTTCCGCTTACCTCAACCCGCCCTTAACCACCGTCAAGTTCCCTGTAGCCGAAATGGGCCGCCGGGCCGGACAAATCATTCTGGAATTGGTTCAAAAAGGAGGAAGTCTACCGGCGCAGACTGTTACCCTGCCGGTTAAATTAATTGTTCGGGCGTCAACTGCGCCGCCCAAAAAATCTGGTAGTGGTTAAATTGCAAGTGACAGTTGAGGAGTCCAAAGCAAAGCTTTGGGACTCCATCACTTACTTTGCGACCACTACCAAAATCGTAACGAAAGGAGCATAATCAATGAGATTAGGTTTTCACGGAGCTACCTCGATGACCTCAGACCTGGAAACAGATGTGGTGGCTTCCGCCCACGCCGGTTTTAAGGCCCTGGAATTATGGGGGGCCAAGATTGACAAATATCTGGCCGACCACTCGCTGGATGATCTCAAGGCACTGCTCAACACAAAAGGTGTTGCGCCGATGTCTATCAACTCCATTGAGTTCATCACGTTTCGGGGGGACGAGTATCCCAAAATCCAAGCCAGGTGCCACGAATTATGCCGGATTGCCCAGGCGATTGGCTGTCCCACCGTGGTGGTCGTGCCCAGCCCCACGCCGTCGCGGGAAACCACCTGGGCAGAAATTGTGGACGAACATGTCAAGGTGCTGCGTGACCTGGGCAGTATTGCCGCCGAATATGGGGTCAAGCTCTCCTTTGAGCTTCTGGGCTTTGGTTGGTGCTCAGTGCGAACCCCGCGTGGGGCCTGGGAAATTGTGCAAAAAACCGGGCGCGACAACGTGGGACTGGTGGTTGACTGCGCCCATCTGTATGGCGGGGGCGGCTTGTTCAGCGAAATAGAGGCCGTTGACTTGGCCCACATCTTTACCTTTCATCTGGACGACCTTGAAGATCTGCCCAAAGAAGCGATTACTGATGCCAAACGGATTCTACCCGGCCTGGGGGTTATTCCGCTCGACGACATTTGCCGGCGGCTGCAAAAGCTGGGCTACAACGGCGATTGCTCGGTTGAATTGTTCCGCCCGGAATACTGGGAGTGGGACCCGAAAGAACTGGCGGTGCAGGTGCGGAATTCAGCCATGAAAGTTCTATCACCCTACTTCGAGGTGGAATAACCCTAACTACCAGACATTATCAACCATATAAGGGGCGGGCAACAACCGGGGGGAAGGAGGCGCCTATGAACTAAGCCCTTCAGGAGCATTTCGTCGTAGCAGTCAATTAGTCAGGCCACAATTAATTTATTCACAATGCAAACAAGGAGAAACCAAAGATGGACAGCAAGCGCATCGCTGCGATAAACATTACTTTTATTGTAATGTTGGCTCTATTTCTGGGAGTCTATGCCTTCCTGCTAAGCCCGCAGGTAACTTCGGCCCAGGACCCGACTGAGGAAGCCATGGTCGAGCCAAAATACCACTTTGTCATGGTTTCACACATTGGGTCAAACGACCCGAACATGCAATGGCTCACCTTTGCCATTGAAGATTTTCAGAAACGTTTCCCGGAAGTCAAGATTGATTATGTGGGCGCCAGCCAATCCGGTATCGAAGAGCTGATTACCCTGGCTCGGCAGGCGATTGCGACCCAGCCTGACGGGATTGCAATCCCTATTCTTTCCAGTGAACCCCTTGACCCCGTTCTGAGAGAAGCCATAGATGCTGGCATTCCAGTGGTGGCGTTCAATATCAGTGATCCCCGGCCCGCAGACGAACGCATCCCCTATCTGGCTTATGTTGGCGGCGCCGAAGAGACAGTGGGTATTATGCTGGCAAATGAGGTTTTGAAAGACGCAGAGGCCGGGACTATTCCCGTAACCACCGGGGCGGTCTGTGCCAACTTGGATCCTTCACACCAGGGCCTGGCGGCCCGCTGCAAGGGCTTCAATGAGACAATGGCTGCTGCTGGTGTTAAATCGGAGACCCTGACCATTAGCCAGAATCAGGCGGATGCGGTGAACACTATGCAAGCCTATTTGCAGGGCAACCCGGATGTAAACGTCATCTTCGCCGTTACCGCAAACTCAGGCCCCTGGGCGTATGCCGCCGCCAAGGATTTGGATCTGGCGCCCGATGTTGACATGGAGGGGGTTACCATCCTGTGTGTTGACGAGAGTCCGGTCTCGCTGGAAGGCATTAAAGGAGGCCATATTTTGGCGACACACAGCCAAGGCTTCTATCTGCAAGGCTTTAGCCCATTTGAGATACTTTACTGGAATAAAGAACTGGGCTATGTACCCTTTAACGACACGTTGACCGGCCCGATCCTCATTAATCGGGATAACATTGATAAATGGATCCCGTTTACCCGCAATATCTTTGGCGATGTGTATGACGAGTTGGCTCAGGGCCAATGGCAATAGTCTGAAGTGAAGTAAAGTATTAATCCCCTCCTCTAGTTAGCCATAGGGGAGGGGAGATCTCTCTTGCAAAAAGCTATAGATTGACCGCAAATAATAGGGAGGGCATGACTTATGCCGCCAGGAATGAGGAGATTCTTTAAACGGACCGAGGCGACCATTATCATTGGGACCGTCCTCCTCTTTATAATTTTAGCCCTGGTTGATACCAGGGGCTTGTGGTACAGCTTCCTCACCATTCGCAACATTACCCGCTTTACCGCTATCTTGGGGCTGGTCGCCATTGGGGAGACCCTGCTGATTCTCGTCAGAGAAATTGACCTTTCCGTCGGATCGGTTTACGGGCTGGTGGCGATTGTCTTCCTCAGCTTTGAGCCAGCGCTCGGGGTGGAGCTTTCTTTTGTGGCGGCGCTCTTGCTTGCTGCCGCCATCGGACTGCTCAATGCCCTTTTGGTGCTTAAGGGTGGCCTGTCTTCGATGATAGTCACCCTGGGTGGACTGTTCTTTTATCGAGGAGTCATTTATGTGACTACCGGAGGAGCAGTGCGTTCATTCGCCAAGGACACCACCCAGCAATGGTTCGTCCAGTTGTTTGGGGGAAATTGGCTGTTCGGCCTGGAAAACGGCCTGGGCTGGCTTTTGCTGGTAGTCGTCATCTTCACCTATATCCTTTTTAGAACCCGCTATGGGAATCACCTGTTGGCTATTGGAGGGAATGCCCTGAGTGCTGCTTCGCGAGGCGTGCAGGTTCAATTTGTTAAAGCCATCGCCTTTGTCCTTTGCTCGGTTTTGGCGGGTTTTGCTGGGATCATCACCGTGTGTGACCTGCCCAGCACCAATGTGACCATCGGGACGGATGTAGAGCTTCAGGCCATTGCCGCCGCCGTGGTTGGCGGGGTGCTGTTAACCGGTGGGCGGGGTTCAATTGTCGGGGCGGCCCTGGGCACTTTTTTCTTGACCGCCGTCCGTTCAGAACTGATTACCTTAGGCGCTCCCCCTACCTGGTATATGTCGTTTGTGGGGTTCGTGCTGGTATTTGCGGCGGTGGTGAATATCTCAATTCAAAGACGCTTAGTTCAAAGCGTGT
Source organism: Chloroflexota bacterium (assembly GCA_016860845.1). Next base: position 151,105 of record BOKF01000015.1, on the reverse strand, counting down.
CTGCCTAAGAGGCGGTGAGAAACAATGAATACAAGAGAAAGAAATAACATGAGCGAACCACGAACTCCCTTGATAGAAATGAAGAATATTGATCTGAATTTTGGAACGGTTAAAGCATTATCAAATGTGAGTATCAATTTCTATGAGGGTGAATTGGTTGGACTGGTGGGCGATAACGGCGCCGGTAAAACCACCTTGATTAATATTTTGTCCGGGATATATGTCCCCACCTCTGGTGAGGTTTATTTTGACGGCCAACGGATTACCCGTTTTCATCCCAAATTGGCTATTGACCTGGGCATCGAGACCATCTCCCAAACCGTGGGGCTGTGCGATAATCTGTCGGTGGCCCGCAACTACTACCTGGGGCGGGAACCGGTTAAACGCTGGCTGGGCATCCTGCCCGTGCTGGATTTTGCCACAATGCGTGAAGCCAGCAACAAAGTTATTCGTAATTTTGGGCTGCGGGAGGGGGTTGACGTTGACGATGAGACGGGGCTGTTGTCAGGTGGGGAACGCCAATCGTTCAAGATTGGCCGAGCGGTAGACTTTCGCAACCGGGTCCTCATTATGGATGAGCCGACCAATCACCTGTCGGTGCGTGAACGCGCCCATGTGAACGATTTGGCCCTGCAACTTAGAGACCAGGGATTGCTGGTTATTTATATTACCCACGATATTTTTCAGGTGCATCGCTTGGCTGACCGTATCGTCATCCTGGAAAACGGACGCAAAGTCATGGACACGCCCAAAGAGGCAATGCCAGCCGAAGCGCTGGAACAGATCATCCGTGACGGCGGCCGCGAAATCAGTAAGGGGTAGGGTGTTATGCTACAGATGATGCGTATTTTACGTAAACGTACTGAGATCGGGGTAGCTATTATCACCCTTTTGCTCATCGTAGGCTTCACCGCCACTTCGCAGGGCGTCTGGCTGTCACAGGCCAACATGCGCGAAGTCCTGCGGGTCACTTCAATTCTGGCGATCATAGCCTTTGGTGAGGCCTTGGTGATTACCACTGGTGAAATTGACATTTCTGTGGGCTCGATTTTTGGCATTGTTGGTATTATCTACATCGCCACTGGACCCCATGTTGGCGCCCCTCTGGCAATTTTGATCGCGCTTGGAGTAGCTCTAATAATTGGCAGCCTGAATGGTTTTATCGTTGCTTATTACCGAGTCTCTTCGCTCGTTGTTACCCTAGGGAGTTATTTTGTTTTTCGGGGATTGGCCTTAGCCGCAACTCAAACAGTATCTCATTATAACGCGGGGGAGACGATGCGGGCCAATCCGATTTACCAGCTCTTTGGTAGGTCCAGCATTCTTGATTACAATAACGCCCTGGTCTGGGCCCTGGTGATTTTTCTTCTTCTGCAATATGTTCTGTTCTGGACCCCCATCGGCAACTGGCTTTTGGCGGTAGGGGGTAATACTGCAAGCGCTCACTCGCGCGGGGTGAATGTGATGTGGACCAAGTGGGGGGCCTACATCGCCTGCGCTTTCCTGGCCGGTCTGGCCGGTATCCTTGAGGCAGGTGATTTGAGCTATGCGGATGGCACCTTGGGGCGTCAAAGGGAACTGCAAGCCATCGCCGCGGTCGTTTTGGGTGGCACTGCTTTGCTCGGAGGACGCACTTCACTGGTGGGCACGTTACTAGGGGCTTTTATTCTCTCCGGGATTCAGAGCTATCTGGTCATCAAAGGTATGGACCCCCAGTGGTTTATTTTGCTGCTTGGACTGATTGTAGTTCTCGTCAGTCTGGCCGATCGCAGCCTGGTGCGTCTGGTATCAAAGCTGGCAACGTAGAGATTATTTAAGAGGATAACAATGAATTCAAGAGAACGGGTCAGCCTGGCCCTCAATCACAAAGAACCGGACCGCGTCCCCCTGGACCTGGGCGGCAGCGTAGTGACGTGTATGCACGTCAGCATCGTTTATAAACTACGGCAGGCCTTGGGCCTGGACGCCCTCGGCACGCCGGTCAAAGTGGTCGAACCCTACCAGATGTTGGGCGAAATCAAGCCTGACCTTCAACATGCCCTGGGGGTGGATGTGGCGACACTGCGCAGTCCCAGAACCATGTTTGGCTTCAAAAATGAGGGCTGGAAGCCGTGGCAGATGTTCGACGGCACGCCGGTTTTGGTTCCCGCCGGCTTCAACACCGACCCTGAACCCAACGGCGACATCCTTATGTACCCGGAGGGGGACGAATCGGTGCCGCCAAGCGGCCGGATGCCCAAAAACGGCTGGTACTTCGATGCCATCATCCGCCAGGGACCCATTGACGACGACAACCTGAACCCCGAAGACAATATGGAGGAATTTAAACCCATATCGGACGAAGACTTGGCCTACTTCCAGGCTGAAGTCCAACGGCTGTCTGAAGAAACCGACCAGGCTATCTTTGCCGACTTTGCCAACACCGGCTTTGGCGATATTGCCCTGGTGCCGGCCCCCTGGCTTAAGCAGCCCAAGGGCATTCGGGATGTGGCCGAATGGTACATGAGCACCGTCGCCCGGCAGGATTATATTTACAGTGTCTTCGAGCGCCAGTGCGAGATTGGTTTGGCTAACCTGGCCAGGCTCTATGAGGTTGTCGGCAACCGGGTGACGGTTGCCCTGGTCTCGGCCACCGACTTTGGCATGCAAAGCGGGCCGATGGTTTCTCGCCAGACTTACCGCGAGTTGTTTATGCCGTTTCACCGGCGGGTCAACGACTGGATTCACCAGCACACCACCTGGAAAACCTTCGTTCACTCCTGCGGTTCGGTGATCGCCCTGATTGACGATTTCCTCGAGGCCGGCTTCGACATCCTCAACCCGGTTCAATGTTCGGCAGCGCTGATGGACCCGCGCGAATTGAAAGCTCGCTTTGGCAAACGGGTGGTCTTTTGGGGCGGCGGCGTGGATACCCAGCAAACCCTGCCCAACGGCTCGCCCGATGATGTGCGCAAGGAGGTGCTGGAACGGCTCAAGATTTTTGGGCCTGGCGGCGGCTTCGTCTTTAATACGATTCACAATGTCCAGCCTAAGAGTCCCATCGAGAACGTACTGGCTATGTATGAAACAGTACGCGAACACGGCCATTATCCTCTGACTTAGCGACGACAGCATAACTGTATTAGGAAACATCGGTGTGGTCGAAGGGGGCAATTCAGCCAAGATGAACTCGCCCTAGCCGTTGATCTTGACTATCACTTAACAGGAGTTACGCGGTCATGTCATTTCGAGCGACGATAGGAGCGAGAAATCCCTCAAAGCGGCTCTTGCAAGACGAGGCATTAGGGATTTCTCCCTCCGCTCCGCTCCGGTCGAAATGACATACTTAGGCTCACCGCGTAAGTCCTGTCACTTAACTGCATCAAGAAAGAGATTGATTATGAACTCAAAAGAGAGGGTGCTCACCGTATTGGATCACAAATCAGCAGACCGGGTGCCGGTTACCAACAGGTACACGCCCGAGATCGCGGCCGAGTTGGCCCGCATTGTGGGCGTCGATTCACAGGACAAATTCGACTTAGAGGTTGCCCTGGGCCATGATCTGCTCTGTACCAAAGAGATGGGGGTCGTCAATGCCTATGACATCACTTTCAGCGAGAAAGTAGGCGACGAGTATATTGACGATTTTGGGATGGTCAAGAAAATCATCCCCTATCCTGGTGGCGCGTACGCGGAGATTGTGAAGCGTCCGTTGGCAGATCTGGATGTCTGGTCTTCGTATCAATTTCCAGACCCGGACCAGCAGCCCACAATCCAGAAACAGTTCGCAGATTATGAAAAGAGCATCGCCAAGTATGGAGACACGCATGCCATTGTGGGAGGCGTCACCTGCACCGTCTTTGAAGGTGCTCAAATGCTGCGCGGCATAAGCCAGCTTATGATGGATCTCTACGACAACGAGGATTTCGTCAACGAGTTGATGGATAAGCTGGTGCAATACCACTTCAAAGTGGGCAAGAAGCTCATCGAGCTTGGTGTTGACATCCTGTACATCGGAGATGACGTAGGGGCCCAGCGCAACATGCTCATCTCCCCCCAGCTCTTTCGCAAATACCTCAAACCCAGATATGATTATCTCTTTCGGGAGTGGCGTAAGATTCGCAGCGATATCATCTTCGCCTTCCACACGGATGGTCACGTCGAGCCGATCATCCCCGATTTGATTGACGTCGGCCTGGACATCCTCAATCCGATTCAGCCTGAAACTATGGATGATCGACGCCTGAAGCGTGAGTTCGGCGACAAACTGTCCTTCTGGGGCGGTATCAATGTGCAGCATACGATCCCCTTCGGCACCCCGGCGGACGTGGTGGCAGAGGTTCGGGAGAAACTCGACATCTATGGCCGGGACGGCGGATTCATCATCAGTTCTTCCCACAATGTGCAACCCAATCCCCGATCCGTAGATAACACGATGATTTTCTACTGGGCTTGCCGCAGATACGGCGAGTATCGGGATGGAAACCTGGAAGTGTAGATTACTTGAAGAACGATCAGAAAAGAGAAGCTGTATAATAAACTCATTGGAGACGAATCATGAATTCTCGCGAACGAGTCAAATTGGCTCTGAATCACCAGGAAGCCGACCATGTGCCGCTGGATATAGCGGGGACCGGCGTCTCGCAAATGCATGCGACGGCCTATACTAACCTGCGCAGATATTTAAATCTGCCGGAGCGGGAGTCACAAATTATTTTTGTAGCGGAACAGTTGGCCCGCTTTGAAACCGATGTAGCCGACCGCCTGGAAACAGATTTTGCCTTTGTCATGCCCCAGGCTCCCTCTGACTACGAACTGATCTTTCGGGATGAAGGGGCTTACGAGGCGTTTACGGATGAGTGGGGTATCGGCTGGAAAAAACCCAAAAAAGGCGGCTTTTACTACGACATGTACCACCATCCCCTGGCCAAGGCCGAAACCCTGGCCGACTTCAGTGCCTACCAACTCCCCAACCCGTTGAATGAGCGGCGTTATCAAAACGTGCGGTCTGAGGTTGAAGCCGCCCGCCAGCGGGGCAAAGCAGTGGTGATGGCGGGGACAGGGGCCGGCATTCTGGAAATATATGCCTGGCTGAGAGGCTATGAACAATTTTATATAGACCTGGCCCTTAACCACGAGTTTGTAGCCTACATGCTGGAGCGGCTGGTGGAGTTCAAACAAGCCTACTGGGAACAGGTATTGCCAAATTTAGGGGATGGGGTGGATGTGGTTTGTGAGCATGACGATTTAGCCGGGCAGAAAGCCTTGTTATTTTCACCCGACACCTATCGCAGTGTCGTCAAACCCTGGCACAAAAAACTGTTCCATTTCATCAAAGATCATACCCCGTCCAAGCTGTTCTATCACACCGACGGCGCGGTTCGGCCCCTGATCGGCGATTTAATTGACGCCGGCATGGATATTCTGAATCCCGTCCAGTTCACCGCGGCCAATATGGAGCTTAAATCCCTTAAACAAGAGTTTGGCCGGGATTTAGTCTTCTGGGGGGCGGGCGTTGACACCCAGGGAGTCCTGGGCAGCGGCACCCCGGAAGAAGTTAAAGCGGATGTAAAACGGAACATCGAGGCCCTGGCTCCCGGCGGCGGCTTCATCTTTGCCACCGTGCATGACATCCAGGCCAATGTGCCGCCCGAAAACATCATGGCCATGTGGGAAGCCTGGAAGAGCTACGGCGTGTATTAAAAGCTGGGGCTAACCCCGGAAGATGCAAAATCAATCAATGACAAGGTAACAAAGTGGCAAAGTTGCAGGAATATAGTATCCTGTCTACCGTCTACTGTTTATTTTCTACAAGGAGGATCAGTAACCATGAGCTTAGAAACCATCTATGAAGCTGTCTTAAAGGGCAACGCCAAAGCGGCCGCCGCCGAAACCCAGGCGGCCATTGAGGCCGGCGTTCCGGCCGTGGATATCCTGCACCAGGCATGCATCCCGGCCATGACTGAGGTCGGCCGCTTGTTTGAGTCCGGCGAAAAATTTGTCCCGGAAATGCTCATCGCCGCCCGGGCCATGCAGAAAGCCCTGGAAATTTTGAAACCGCTGCTGGTTCAGGCGGAGGTCAAAACGCTGGGCAAGGTTGTCATCGGCACCGTGGCTGGGGACCTGCACGACATTGGCAAGAATCTGGTGGCGATGATGCTGGAGGGGGCCGGCTTCCAGATCATTGACCTGGGCAACGACGTGGCTCCCGAAAAGTTTGTCGAAGCGGTCAAGCAGCATGAGCCTGATTTGCTCGGTATGTCGGCCCTGTTGACCACAACGGTCGCCTCGATTAGCGACACCATTCGGGCCTTGACCGAGGCCGGGGTGCGGGACAAAGTGAAGGTAATCATTGGGGGCGCACCCATCACCCAGGATTTTGCCAATAAAGTCGGCGCAGACGGTTTTGCGCCCGATGCCGGCAGCGTGGCCCGGATGGCCAAAAACCTGCTGGGTCTGGCCTAGGGGCAGCACCCGAGGCATTCTAAATGTACAAAGTCACATTTTTAGATTTCGTATTTGAGAATAGAGAAGATATCCATTTGGATGGCTGTGAGTTTGAGATTTTTCCGCCCGCTACCACCGCAGCTCAAATCATCCGGGCTACCCAGCAGGCCGATATTCTTTTGATGCGTGACCAGTTTGGCAGGATAACGGCAAACGTGATGGATGCCTGCCCCAGGCTCAAACTGATTGTCACCCGCTCGGCGGGCTATGAGCACATTGATCTGGAGGCTGCCAAGAAACGCGGGATTGTCGTTTGCCATGTGCCGAACTACGGCGCGCATATGATCGCCGAGCACGCTTTTGGTTTGATGCTGGCGGTGGCGCGCAATATTTGCAGAGGCCACCAGCGCTACGGGCAGATCAAGCGTTTTGATGATACCGGGCTTGGCGGGGTAGAACTTTACCAAAAAACCCTGGGCGTGATTGGCACCGGCCGCATTGGCCGGCATAGCTGCCGGATTGGCAAAGGCTTTGGCATGCAGGTGGTCGCCTTTGACGTGACGCCAAACGAAGATCTGGCCGTTGAATTGGGGTTTCGCTATCTTCCCTTAAATGAACTGCTGGCTGCCTCCGATTTTATCACCATTCATGTGCCCCTGCTGGAGAGCAGCCGTCACTTGATTAACGCAGAGACGCTGGCTCAGGTCAAACCAGGCGCTATTCTGGTCAACACCTCCCGCGGCCCCCTGGTGGATACGGCTGCCTTAAAGGAAGCCCTGGCTTCAGGCCGGCTGCGCGGGGCGGGGCTGGATGTATTGGAGGATGAGCGGACCGTCTATCACGACTTTGGCGAGGCCAATGTCGTCATTACCCCCCACCTGGGCTGGTACACCGAAGAGGCGCGGGACCGGATTATGCAGATTACCCTTGAAAATGTGCGCATGTGGCAGGCCGGTGAACCTATCAACCGGGTGGCTTAGGAGTGTTGAGCATGATTGAAGCAAAGGGAATTGTGCTGCACGGCGGCAGAGAAGCCGCCATCATCGCCGAACCGGTGGTGGAGCCGACCGGCCGGCAAGTCCTTATCAAAACCCATGCGGTCGGGTTGTGCGGCTCAGATATGTCGCTGTACAGCGGCAAATATGAAGGCCCGAAGAATTACCCGATCTATTTTGGGCATGAATGGTCGGGCATTGTGGAGGCGGTGGGACCGGTGGTCACGAAAGTTAAGCTGGGCGACAAAGTGACCGGCGATTGCTCGATCTTTTGCGGGGAGTGCGAATTTTGTGCTCGCGATAAAAATTTATGCAAGTCCATCGAAAAGTTTGGGATTACCATGAATGGGGCTTCCCGGCAGTTTTTCTTGCAGGACGAGCGGTATGTTTACCGGGCGCACCCGGCGGCAGATTTGGACCTGGTTGCCCTGAGCGAACCCCTGGCCGTGGGCGCCCACGCCGTGCGGCGGGTAGCCGAGGTCAGACCGGACCTTAAGCAGGAAAAGATTCTGGTGATGGGCGGCGGCACGATTGGCCTGGCCTGCTTTTTTGCCTTAAGATACATTGAAGAGTGCCAGCACGTCGAGTTGTTCGACCTGGTGCCGGCGCGGGTCGAAAAAGCTATTAGCTTGGGGGCGTCAGATTTAACCGATGTCACCGCCGGTGCGGGCGATGCCGGCAGCTACGGCGGCCTCTACTCCGGTCGCGGCTACGACGCCATTTTTGAAACATCCGGCTCGGCGGCGGCCTTTCGGCGGGCGGTTGACCTGCTGCGCCCGCTGGGTACGGTGATGGCCCTGGGCTTTATTCCTTCCATTGAATTCAGTCTCAAGACCATCACCTTTAAAGCGGCCCGGATTATGGGCAGTATGGGCGGCACCGGCCAATTTGAAACAGTGCTGAATTTTACCCTCAACCATCCAGAAGTAGCGCGGCAGCTCATCACCCACAAGCTGCCGTTTGAAGAGTATGCTCAAGCCTTTGCCGTGGCCGAAGATCGTCAGCACGCAATGAAAGTATTGATTACCTTTTAGGAGACAAATCAATGTCACTTCCCAAAACAATGAAAGCCGCTGTCCTTTTTGGCGAAGGCGATATGCGGCTGGTCAATGATTATCCCGTGCCGGAGCCTGGCCCCGGCGAAGTGATCATCAAGGTAGAAGCCTGCGCCATTTGCGGCACCGACCCCAAGATTTTGGCCCATGGCTGGCCCAACCACCCGCCTTACGGCGAATTTATCTTTGGCCACGAGTATGCCGGAACCATCGCCGCCCTGGGGCAGGGCGTCACCGAATTTGCCATTGGCGACCGGGTGGCGGTGGAACCCCATAAAGGCTGTGGGGTCTGCGCTAACTGCCGCGATGGGCTTTACAATACTTGCCTGAATTACGGCAATATCGCCAAAGGGCACCGGCATTACGGCTTTAGCTTCAACGGCGGCTATGCCGAGTATGCCTGCAACCATATTAATTCCATCTACAAAATCCCGGATGAGATGCCGATTGACGTGTCTACGCTGATCACGACCGCCGCCACTTCGCTCTATGGCATCCGGCGGATTGGCGGCATTCAGGCCGGGGAAATGGTGGTGGTTTCCGGGCCGGGGGCGATTGGCTTGATGGCGGTGGTGATGGCCCGGCTGCTGGGCGCGGGGGCAATCATCCTGACCGGCACGCGGCCCGAACGCCTGGAAATGGGGCGCAGATTGGGCGCAGATATTGGGATCAATATAAAAGAAGTGGATGTGGTGGAGCGGGTGATGGCCTTAACCAACGGAATCGGCGCCGACGCGGTGCTGGAATGCGCCGGAACCACCCAGGCTGCCGTAGCCGCCGTGGAGTACACCAAAAAGAACGGTCGCCTGGCCCTGGTTGGTATTTACAAAGAACCGGCCCCTTTGAACGTTAACAAAATTGTCCAGTGGAACATTACCGTCGCCGGGTCCAAGGCCGAGGGGGAGCGCTCGCTGGCCCAGGCTCTGGCCCTGTTGAGCCGAGGGACGATAGACATTGCTCCATTAGTGACCCACACCTTTCCCCTTGATCAAATTCATACCGCCTTTGAAACGGTTATAGAGCGACGGGGGGGCGCCCTTAAAGTGGTGGTAAAACCATGATGTCACCTTCAATGGTTATCATCGGCGCTAATCTGGCTGGCGGCGTGGCCGCCCTCACCTTGCGCGAGGAGGGTTTTGACGGTAAAGTTGTGCTTATTGGGGCGGAACCACACCCGCCTTATGAACGCCCCCCGCTGTCAAAGAAATATTTGCATGGCGAGAAATCGCTGGCAGAGATCACCCTCAGGCCGCTTGCTTACTACGCTGAACAGAACATCGAAACTCGCTTGGGGGTGCAGGCCAGACGGGTTGATCCCCAGGCAAAGGTGGTCGAACTTGAAAACGGAGAGCGTATCCCTTATGACAAAGTCTTAATTGCCACCGGGGTCCGCAACCGCAGCCTGCCAGTGCCGGGGGCCGACCTCCCCGGTATTTACAGTCTGCGCGATGTAGCTGATGCGGATGTCATTCGCAAAGAAGGTGTTGCCGGGCGCAAAGCGGTCCTTGTCGGCATGGGCTTTATCGGCTCCGAGGTCGCGGCGACCCTCCGCCAACTGGGGGTCGAGGTGGCGGTGGTTGAGCCTTTAAAACTACCGCTGGCTCACATTTTGGGCGAAGACGTAGGGCGCGTGTTTGAGAACTTTCACCGCGAGCACGGGGTGCAGATGTATTTTGAGGAATCAGCGACCGGATTTGAGGGTGATCATCGGGTGCGGCGGGTCATCACCCGGAGCGGCCGGCAGCTTGAGTGCGATTTTGTGGTGGTCGGGGTTGGCGTTGAGCCGGTGACTGAGGTCCTCGCCGGAACCGGCGTCAAGCTGGATAATGGCATTGTGGTTGACGAGTACTGCCAAACGAACATTGAAGGCATTTATGCGGCTGGGGATGTGGCCCGGCACTATCACCCCCTCGTCGGGCGGCACATCCGCGTTGAACACTATCAAAATGCCATCTCGCAGGGGCAAGCGGCTGCCCGGAATATGTTAGGCAAACAGCAGCCCTATGCCGAAGTCCACTGGTTCTGGTCCGATCAATATGATTATAACATCCAGTACGCCGGCTTTCACGGGGAGTGGGACCAATTTGTGGTCCGGGGTAGTTTAGAGCAACGGAACTTTGTTGGCTTTTATCTACGGGACCAGCGCATCGGGGCCGCGGTGGCGATAAACCGGCCCAAAGATTTACGGCTGGCTATGCCGCTCATCCAGGCCAAAGTGCCAGTGGATGTAAAAAACCTGGCCGATGAGTCGGTCAAGCTGCGTTCTTTACTCTCCCAGGGATGATTTCAGAACTTATTACCCTGAGTTCGATGTTTCCGCCAAAATAGACAGGATTTACAGGATTAACAAGATTTTGACTATTTTTTATCCTGCAAATCTTGCCGCAGGTCCTGTCGAGAAACAAAAAACTCCGAACTGAGCTTAATATTATTGAGATCCAAAGCTTTTGGCAATGGCCTCGGCCTCTTTTGGCTCGATGAAAAGCAGACTGTCAAGCTGCACGGCGACCGCCCCGGCAGCCAAAAAGAGTTGGACATCGGCCAGGGAGTGAATGCCGCCGGCGGCAATGAGCGGTAAATCAATCCAGCTTTTGACCATTTGCAGATCGCGCAAGGCCAGACTGTGCAAGGCCGGACCGTACAAATAGCCGGTCACAAGAGGACCGGTGGGGCCGGCCTGGGCGGCTCCCAGCGGCGGCGTGCCGATGACCAGGGCGTCGGCATCGGCGTCAGCCGCCGCCTCAACCATTTCCAGCAGAGCGCCTAGTGACAATTTGACCAGTAAAGGCAGGGGACTCCCCTCGCGGATAGCGCGGACCCAGCGCGCAATATCGTGAGGACGCGCATAGTGCGGCAGCCCCAACTCGATGGCCGCCAATAAATTTTGGCCTTGAGGCGTTTCCAGATGGGCCAGGGCGCGGGTCGTGCGCAGCAAATCATCGGCATCGTCTGCCGGCAGATGGGCAATCACCGGGACAGGAAGATGTGCCCAACTTTTTTGATGCTGCTGGATGACCTTTTTGACTCCCGGATTTTGTTCCCCTGTATTCAGGATAAAGCCGCTCGCCACTTCGACCAGTCGAGGCTGGTTCGCCCCATGCCTGGGGCGGAGGGTAATAGGGTTAGTGACCATCGCGCCAAAAACCGAGAGGTTAAGCAGGTGGTGATAGGCCTGCCCGTAGCCGCCGCAGCCAGAGGCAATCATCACCGGGTTAGTTAAACTGAGGCCAATTTTGTGCTGGGGAGCCAGTTCGATCATCGGCTTAAAGTTCCAAATTTAATCCCACCAAATCAAAAACGGGGCCGTCCACGCAGGCCAGCTTGGGGCCGGTGTCCGTATTGACCGTACAACTCAAGCACGCACCTACTCCACAGGCCATTAAAGTATCGGCGTTCAAAGCATATAAGAAATCGGCTTCTGCTCGCAGCCGCACCTGTTCCATTTTCCGGCGCAGGGTGCGGTACAGGGTCAGAGAGCCGGCGGTGCAGGTTAGATCAGCCCAGCGCAGCAGGTCGGGCAACAAATCGGTAACCGGCCCGCGCTGCCCCAGCGAACCATCGAGGGTAGCCGCCTGAAACTCGACTACAGGCGGCAGGGCGGCAACGGGATATAGTTTTGAAGCCCGGCTTGCTCCTAGAGCCAGGGTCACTGCCGCTCCAACCGCAATCGCCCGCTCCATTTGCCCCAACAGCGGGCCGATATCTGGCGTATCGCTCACCAGCAACAGGTGACGGACGCTTTTGGGCAGGGGAAACCCATTCCCTAGCGGACCAATCACATCCAGGGTATCGCCGGGCTGGCGAGCCGACAACCAGGCCAACCCAGGGTCGGGGTCGGGCCGCAGCAGCAGGCTGAAATGATTTTGATTGGCCGGGATGGGAAAAACAGGGCGGCGCAGGTAGCACCTGTAGCGGTTAGTACAGCGGAGCAGCAGGAATTGGCCGGGCAGCGGCGGGGGCAGTTCGGGGGCAGTCAGAGTAAGTCGCCACCAGGCCGGGGCAAGTGTTGTTTTTTCTGCAACAGTGGCTTGGGTCTGGATCATGGTTCACTCGCGTAATTCCACCTCCAGCCCACCGGTCAGGGCCGCCAGCAGGTTGTACCCCCACCCAACCAGCATAATGGTCAGGCCGACCAGCAGCCCGCCGCCGAGGATCATCATCAACATGATGAGCAGGGCCACTACCCAGCGTTGGTCATCCAGACGGGTCAGCAGAGTCTGAACCTCCCCCAGGTTGAGCAGGTGGATAAAATCAAGCTCGACCGGCACACCCAAGCCCAGGGGGTCCAGTTCGGCGGTTTGGGTTTCGGCCAAAAAAGTATGCAGCAGGGCGATAACCTGAGTGCCGACCAGGGCGCAAAGAAGGCCAGGCAGCAGCATGGCCACTCCGCCCAAAAGGCAGCCAAACTTGGCCAGGGGCAATAAATTTATTTTGCGGACCGTGTAGCGGTGAGTCATAGCTGAGCCACAATCTCCGGCAGGGCTAACAATGTTTCAGCGACGGCGGTGGGTTGAATGTGCCGGTGCTGGCTGTTAAAGGGGGACTCATTCATCGTGACGAGAATACCAGGCATCCCGGCATTTTGCGCCCCCAAAATATCGGCGCTCAAAGTATCCCCGACCACGACCACTTCGGCAGGCGCTAAGTCCCAGCGCCCGGCGATCAGTTCGAATGGTTCCGGCCTGGGTTTGCGCCAGCCCCAGCCCGCTGAGCTGAACGTCGGCGACAGCCAGGGGCGCAAGCCGCCTTGATTCACCAGGCGTTGAATCAACTTGTCGTCGGTAGCGTTGGAGTACAAACCCAGCCGGTAGCTGCGGCTTTTGAGCTGCTTAAGGGTTTCGACAGCATAGGGGTAGGCCGCCCAGGCTGCCTCTTCGGGAGCGAAGTAAATCTTTATCGCCGCTTCGACCAGGGCCCCCGCTGTGGTGGGAGCCTCAATCTTTTTGAGGGCCTCGCTTAAACTTTGCTGAGCGACCACCTCGGTCTGAGTTTCCAGGGCCAGCATGCGTCCGGCGGCGCGCTCCGCTAAAAAAGCCTCGACCAGGGCCGGGCCGTCCAGTTTAATGTGCCTCTTTTTCAGATACCAATCGGCCATAGCCTCGGCCCCTTCCCGCTCGACAGCGGCCTGATCGCCCGTAAATTGCAGCAAAGTGCTGCCCAAATCAAAGATAATCCCCTTAATCAATCCCTGCTCCTGCCAAATGGATTTCGATTGTACTTCACCCCGCCGCTAAGCACAAGTAAGGCTTGGCGGCAACTTGCCGCAGGCGCAGGTCCCCTAAATTTGAGATACCCCTCGGCAGAAAACAATTTGCTATTTGGGCGGATTGACGGTAAGATGACAAATAATGGTCAATGACCAACCGTTAATTGTCAATTTTAATTGGGAAGGGTGAAATGCCTGATCTAAGACAAAAATTAGCTGAACCGGGGGTCCTCATCCTGGATGGGGCGACCGGTACGCAACTACAACAAATGGGACTGCCGGCAGGCATGGCTCCCGAATTATGGAATCTGGAAAATCCCACAGCGGTTAAAAAGCACTATCAAGCTTATCTTGATGCCGGCGCTGATGCCATTCTGACCAACTCCTTCGGCGGGACGCGCCCGCGCCTGGATATGGAAGGCAGCGGCCATCTGACCCACCAGATTAACGTGGCCGCCGCCGCGCTGGCTCGTGAAGTGGCCGGGGATAAAGCGCTGGTGCTGGGTTCGATGGGGCCAACCGGCCTGCTGATGGAGCCAATGGGGGAGCTGACCTACGAAAAAGCGGTCGAATATTTTGCAGAGCAGGCGGGCGGCCTGGCCGAAGGTGGCGCGGATGGCATCCATGTCGAGACCATGAGCGACCTGCGCGAGGCCAAAGCAGCGATTGAAGGGGCGCACCAGGCCACGAAGCTGCCGGTCACGGTAACTATGAGCTTCGATATGCACGGACGAACGATGATGGGTGTTCGCCCGGAAGAGGCGGCGCGGGAGCTGTGGAGTATGGATGTCCTGGCTGTGGGAGTCAACTGTGGCCGGACGCTGGAAGAGAACCTGGTAGCGGTGACGGCCATGCGCCGTGCCCTGCCGGAGGCGACGCTCGTCGCCAAGCCCAACGCCGGTTTGCCGCATATGGAAGGCGCGATGGAGGCAGTTTACGATGTAACCCCGGAGATTATGGCCGACTATGCCTTGAAGTTTGGGGCGCAGGGGGTCAAAATGCTGGGCGGCTGCTGCGGCAGCACCCCCCATCACATTACCGCGATCAAAGCGGCGCTCAAGGATTTTGAGCTGCCGGCTGCGGACGAATTGCTGGCTGAAAACGCAATCGCCGGCGTAAACGGCGACCCAGCCGGCCGGCGAGAGCGGCACAATGCTCGCCGCCGGGAACGGGCTTAGGTTCGATACTTTGAGGATTTGACAGTTGCAAGTGAAGGGGAGGAGTTAAGTTGAAGGCTCCTCCCTTTTGTCTTTTGTTTCCCCCGTTAACTGCTCTACAAAGCGCCGGGCATCCCGATCATTTGGGTTAGCCTGGATGGCTCGCCGAAACCAGTGCAGCGCCCGCTCGTTATCCTGGTGGTCCAGGTGAACCAACCCCAGATTGTAAGCCACATTCGGTGCGGCTGGGTTCAATTCGATGGCCCGTTCAAAGGCGGCAATGGCCCGGAGCTGCTCGGCCTCTTTGGCTAAAATCGGATTGCCCAGATAAGCCGCGCCCAGGTTGGTCCAGACCATTGGGTTGTGCGGCTCGCGCTCGCTCAACGGCTCCAGGAGAGCCACCGCCTGGGCAAACTTTTTGGAGAGGATATAAGCCCCGCCCAGGTTGAGCATGGCGTCGTGATGGTCGGGGTCCAACTGGTGCGCCCGTTCCAAAAAACGAGTGGCTTTGACCACGTCCCCCTGGTGCAGCGCCTCTGTTCCCTGGCGCAGCAAGTCAAAAAAACGGCGCTTGGCCTGTTCACCCTGGCCAGGGGCTTGTTTTTTCCGGGAAGGTTTTTTCATTGGAATGTATCCTCCAGAGGCAACGCTCTCAGGACTTTCACATGTCGTTCTGAACGGAGCGCAGCGGAGTGAAGAATCCCTGAAATGTTTGATTGCAAGCCAAGCTTCCTAGGGATTTTTCGCTCCCTACGGTCGCTCAAAATGACATCCAAGCAAAAGTCCTGGTTCTTTTCAAATGAGTTGCCTCTGGCCTATTGACCGTTTTGAAAGAACAATCTCATAGCCTCCGTGTGGGTGGGAAAAGCCAATTCCACCGGTTCATTGATGACCAACCGCTCTGTAGCTTCTTCGCACGAGACAAAAGGCGGCAGACTGGCGGCGCTCCGGGGTTGGGCCAGACCAAAAATCATAATCAACCCTGCGGGCACACTGCGCACCGCAAACTCGCGGATTTCCTGGGGATCAATCGTCAGGCCCGCTTCCTCAAAAAGTTCGCGCGCTCCGGCCTCCTGCCAGGTCTCGCCAAAATCAATGAAGCCTCCCGGCAGAGCTAACCGGCCCTGCTGGGGTGGAATTCCCCGCCGGATGACCAACAGCCCCTCATCTACCGGCAGCAAAACCACGGCTACCGGCGTCGGGTTGAGGAAGGTGACATGGCTGCAGTTGGCGCATGTGCGCGGCCAGGGTTGAGCCTCGGCAAAGCGGTGGCCGCAGTAGGAACAGTGAGAGTTTTTGGCGTAGGTCATCATATTCCCCCGGCCCGAATCTACAAAGCCAGGAGGATTTTAAACGCAAAATCGCCAGGAGGCAAGGAGCAGACCCTGAAGGTTTTTAGAACCTTCAGGGTCTGAAGTTCAGCGATGCAGCCTGGGTGCAGCGATAAAAGATAAGCCGCGCTCGGTTAACGCCCAGGCAGTTTTATTGACGGCGTCAAATTTGTCCAAAAAATTCGTCGTCAGCGCCGCCCAATCCCCGGCGGCGCTGATTTCTTCCTTGCTGCGGAAGTAATCAAAAATGTCAGAAGGATGCGGCCGGGTCGGTTCAATATCCGGGTCGCCGCCTTCATGCTTGGCCGAAATATTGGCAACGTGGCTGGCCAGTTCGACCAATTCGGCCCGGCGATTATAGGGCTGGCGGACAATGCTTTTCCAGGTTTCGGTGATGTGGTGCTCAAACCGGACCACTTCCTCAAAACCCAACTCGCGCCGAAATTGAGCCGTCAGCTCAAGGGTCCGGTTGTTTACCGAGTTGCTCCAGTTAAAGCCAATCAGCGGCGAAGTGCCGTCATCACGGGCAAAGAGTTTGGCCCCGATGAGCGTCCATAACGCGGCATAGGGGTTATCATTACCCATAAAGACCGAAATCTTAAATTCGATATCTACACCCAGGCGGTGCAGCAAATAACCCAGCAAAACCGTGCCCGGATTGATGTTGAGCACCTGCCGGACGCCATAACGGGTGTAATAATATAGAAACTCATCCAGCCATTTCAGGGCATAGTCATTGGGTTGACCAATCCCGCCAAAATAGCCGGTAATCGTTTCCGGGCCGCCCAGGTGGATGTTCGCCCCATCGGTGCCTTTGGTGTCCAGGGTTTCAACATAATTGGCCCCGATGATTTCCATCGCCGCGGCAAAGGCCGGCAGGTCGCCGTCAGCTTCCTGCTCCTTCATTTTGCGCACCTTGATAAAGCGAGCCGGCATCAACTCCCGGCGCTCAATGGCACGTTTGGCGGCCTCGATGACCCAGGGGAAATATTGGCAGGCGCTAATCTCCAGGGTAACGGCAAAATCATCCTGAAAGGTCATCGCCTCCGCTTGCCTGCCTAACACCCGGCGGCGGTAGTCGGCGATGCTGATGAAGGCGCCCTCGTCCCGCCGGGCGGCCAGCCATTCCAAATCGGCCAGGTACTCCGGGCGGGTTGCTTTGACTCGCTCAAGCAGGATCGGCAGTTGCCGGGCAGCGGC
This sequence comes from Chloroflexota bacterium, assembly GCA_016860845.1. The sequence continues at coordinate 133,735 of BOKF01000015.1, read as the reverse complement.
GGCCTGGGCATTAATTTCTTCAGGCTGGCCGTATTTTTCAACCACGGCCAGCAAATCATTAATCACCCGCAGTTCCGGGTTGAGCAGGAGGGCGTTTATCGCTTCCAGCCGGTCGGCGCGAATTTTCAATCTCTCGCGGATATCAGGCTTCATGGTTGACCTCCTTTTTCCAGCAGGGCAGCCAGTTCGTCGTACTCTTCATCCTTCATGGTAAAATAGTTATCCGGTGCGGGGAAAGTTTTACCGGTTACCTCCTGGACATATTGTGTCAAACCATTAAGAATGACCTCGCCGGCATTACCAAAAATCTTGGCCATCTTGGGCTTGAATTTAGGGTAAAGGCCAAACATATCGTGATAAATCAACAATTGGCCGTGTGCCTGCGGACCGGATCCCAGGCTGATGATAAAACAAGTTTTGGCCCGCTCGGTGATGAGCTGGCAAACCCGATCCGGCACCATTTCCAACAGGATGGCAAAGGCGCCGGCTTCCTCCAGGGCTTGGGCGTCGTCAACAATCTTTTTGGCGTGCAGGGCGCTTTTGCCCTGCACCCGAAAGCCCCCCAGGGCGCTGACGCTTTGCGGGGTCAACCCCAGGTGGCCCATCGCCGGAATGCCGGACTTGACAATACCGGCCATGCGGTCGGCCATTTCTACACCGCCTTCCAGTTTGATGGCATCACAGCCGGCTTCGGCCATAAAACGGCCGGCGTTGACGATGGCCTTTTCAACACTGGGCTGATAGCTCATGTACGGCATATCGCCAATCAGCCAGGCATTGGGCGACCCCCGGCGCACCGCCTGAGCATGCCGGATCATATCCTCCATCGTTACCGGCAAGGTGCTGTCGTAGCCCAGCATAGTCATCCCCAGGCTGTCGCCCACCAAAATCATCTCTACTCCGGCCTGCTCTTGAAAATAAGCCGTGGGGTAGTCGTAGCAGGTCAGCATGGTGATGGGGTCACCAGCGGCAACTTTGTTAAACAAATAGGGTAAATTTACCTTTTTGCGGTCAGACATTTTTGCCTCCTTTGAAAATAACTCGGGGGAACTTGTGAGCTAAGTTCCTATGAGTTCCCACAAGTTCCCAAAATTTTCATTTACTCGTTACCCTGTGCTTGCAGCAGGCGATAGAGGGTGCGCCGGGCCAGAATATCGCTGCTGATGACGCCAATAACGCCCTGTTGGGTTACAACCGGCATGGCTGAAATTTCGTAATGCTCCAGTTTGCGCACCACGGCCAGAATGGTATCGGTGGGCCGGGCGGTGATGACCTCACGGGTCATGATTTCGCCGATGGGAATATCGGCTGCGCAGGCGGTGGCCGAGGCCTCAGTAACATTCCAATCGGTGATAACGCCGGTCAGCTCACCTGTAGCCGAAACCACGGCCAGAATATCGCCCCGGGTCGAGATGAGCAGTTTGGCCGCCTCGCCGACCGTATCGGTTTCAAGAATCGTGGCAATCGGCTCCATAATATCGGCTACAGTGCGGCCCTGTTCGCTGGCGGCGATGCGGTTGATACTGATTTTCTCGGCGGCTTCACAGGGCAGCATATCCGAGTCGGCCACCAGGTAATCAATCAACTCAATCATATTCCGCCGGATGACCTCGTTACGTTTCGCCTCGCCGGCCAGGCGGCGACATTCGGCCAGTTCGGCAAACTCGGTTTGATGATCGGCCAGCCAGCGCTCAACGGCGGCCCGGTTACCCAACATCGTCTGAGGAATGCGCAAATGATCGGGCGTTTTAATCAGTTTTTCCTGGGCCGCAAAGATGACGCCGCCGGAATTGACCAGGAAATCGGTGGCGATGAGCACACCTTTTTGCCAATAAACCGTGCGTTCCATCCGGGCGCGAGCAGCCTTACGGGCCGGGTCGGGCGAGTAGGTGTTGGCCCCTTCCACAATCATAGACCACGCGCCCATGCGGTCAACGGTGATCGAGGGGTTTGAGGCGGGATCAACATCCAGATAATTGGCCACAGGCGCAGCCGGGACAAAACAAAAGGCCGCTTCGCGCAGCAAATCGTTGCTGTCCGTAGAAAATTTGGGGCGCGGGGCGCGGGTCTGGAGCAGTCGTTCCAGGAAGTAAGGGCGGACCGATACGCTCTGTTCACGCTGGATTTGCAGCAGTTCGGGGATGGGCAGGCCAGCTTCATCATAAAGATAGCCGGTTTCATCGCTAAGGCCGACGATACGGGCCGATTCGCCTTCAGTAAGCAGTCGGGCCACGTGGGTACCCACCGCCCCAAAACCCTGAATGAGCACCGTTAATTCAGACCGGGTAGGAATTTTTACATTAGCAAATTGGGGTAGCACTCGCAAACGGTCAAACTCTTCCAGCAGGGTATCAATGGCGACCACGACCCCACCGGCGGCCCCACCCAGTTGGTCAATCCGGTTGCCGCCCATGTCGGCTGGCTTGGACAGGGCATGATCGAGGCCGTTAGCGATAGCGATGGTCTTCATATCGGCATCGTTGGTACCAACGTCCGGGCCGGGCAGATAGAATTGGCGATAGCGGTAAATCATCCGGGCAAAGCGATGAATGACCTCGGTGTGCTCTGCCGGCGACAGGTCGCGGGCGGCGACAATGCCGCTTTTGCCGCCGCCATAGGGCAGATTTGCCGCCGCATTTTTGAGGGTCATTCCTCGGGCCAGGTTGTGAATGGCGGCCGGAGTGACCTCAGGCAGCATGCGAATGCCGCCCATGGCCGGGCGGCCCATCGCCAAGTTGTCAACGACCAGATATCCCCCTACTTCCAGGGAACTTGCCTCATCCCACATACAGACGACCAGATGAGGCCCCAAGCGGTCGGCTTCGATGCCCAGGCGTTTGAGCCGGTCTACATCCCGCGGGCCAAATTCCATGTAAGCCGTGGGGCCATCGCGGTGCAAGCGATTGTGCCAAGTTTGTTCCGGCAACACCTCGCGCAAAAACTCATTCATGCGCCTGGGGATCATCGTCGTTCCTCCAAAAAACTAATGATCAGTGGTCGTGAGTAATCAGTCATCAGTAATCACTGGTTACTGGCTAGTGATAACTGATAACTGCTTCACCCTATCCGTTCAAAGCGGGCCTGGAAAAAGCGCAGATATTTGGGTTCATAAACCATGCACAGGCCGCGAGTCTGCTCACGGGCATCGTAGACAGCCTTGACCGCCTCGGCGGTCACATCCATATGAGCCTGGGTGTAAACCCGGCGCGGGATGGTCAGGCGAACCAGTTCCAGGGCCGGATAGCGGTGGTCGCCGGTTTCGGGATCGCGGCCAGCACTGACAACACCCCGCTCCATGGCCCGAATACCGGAATCAAGGTAGAGTTCGGCGGCCAGGGTTTGGGCCGGGAATTGATTCTGGGGCAGGTGTGGATAGAAGCGTTTGGCGTCCACAAAAATGGCGTGGCCGCCTACCGGCTGCACAATCGGAATATCCCAATCGGCCAGCAGTTCACCCAAGTAGCGCACCTGGCCGATGCGGGAGCGGATGTGGTCATCTTGGACCGCTTCGGTGATACCAATGGCCAGCGCTTCCATATCGCGCCCGGCCATACCGCCGTAGGTATGCAAGCCCTCGTAGACCACCACCAAGTTGCTGGCAGTCTCAAAGACATCCTGGTGATTTACGGCCAGCCAGCCGCCAATGTTGACCAGATGATCTTTTTTGGCGCTCATCCAGGCGCCATCGGTATAGCTGCAAAACTCTTTTAAAATGGCTGCAATAGATTTGCCGGCATACCCCTCTTCCCGCTCCTGGATGAAAAAGGCGTTTTCGACCATGCGGGTGGCATCCAGATAAAGGTGAATACCGTAGCGGTCGCACAATTCCCGCAGCGCTCGCACGTTGGCCATGCTGACCGGCTGGCCGCCGGCCATGTTGACCGTTCCGGCCAGGCTGACATAGGGGATCTTTTCGGGGCCGACGCGCTTGATGACCTGCTCCAGTTTTTCCAGATCAACATTACCTTTGAAAGGATGCAAATTGGCCGGGTCGTGGGCCTCGTCAATAATCACATCAACAAACGTGCCGCCGGCCAGTTCCTGATGCAGACGGGTGGTGGTGAAATACATGTTGCCGGGAATGGTATCACCCGGTTTAATTAGCGCCTTGCTGATGAGGTGTTCGGCTCCCCGACCCTGATGGGTGGGCACCACGTAGCGGTAGCCGTAATATTCGCGGACGGCTTCTTCCAGGTGGTAGAAGTTGCGGCTGCCGGCGTAGGCTTCGTCGCCCAGCATCATGCCGGCCCATTGGCGGTCGCTCATGGCGCTGGTGCCGCTGTCGGTCAGCAGGTCAATGTAAACGTCGTCGGAACGAAGCAGAAAGGTGTTGTAACCGGCTGCGGCGATGGCCTGCTCGCGTTCGGCCCGGCTGATCATGCGCAGCGGCTCGACCATTTTGATTTTCCAGGGTTCGGCCCAGGAACGGCGGCCAAATTGCTGGCCCATAGTTTGGGGGACTGGGTGAGTCATTGTTAGCTCCTGATAATAGTAGACGGTAGACAGTAGTCAGTAAACAGGGATAATACTTCCCTGCAACCTCACCCCTTCGGGTGCGCCGAAGGGCGTGCTACTCTGCTACCTTTTCATTATTGGCGGGATGTCATAGGTTCGTGAATGTTCCCGAAAAAATAATCCACTTGTGTTGAATGTTAAGTAACCGGCAGAGCCGTGGTAGATTTTATCTCGGATAGAGTTAAGCTGGTGTGGATGCGGGCCAAGCCGGGAATGGGGGTCAGCCGGTCAACCACAAAGCGTTCCAACTCTTTACGGTTGCGGATGACCACCTTCAACAAGTAGTCATATTCGCCGGTAACATGGTGACATTCCAGCACTTCAGGCATCTGTTGGATGACCCGGCGAAAATTGTCTACCTGCTCCTGCTGGTGCAACTGCAAACTGACCTCGATAAAACAGAGCATGTCGTAGCCCACCTTTTCCCGGTCCAGGAGTGCGACGTATTGCCGGATGTAGCCGCGCTGTTCCAGGCGCTTCAACCGGGCATGAATAGCCGGCGGTGAAAGATTGACCCGGTTCGCTAAGTCTACATTGCTAATGCGTCCGTCCGTTTGCAGCAAGTGCAAAATGGCCTTATCCAAATCATCCAATTGCCCATCTAATGAAGATTGTATCATAATATTACTCCTTTTGTCAATGATTATTCCGTATAATAATAAAAATATAAAATAAATCAAATGTATTATACCAATTTAAGGAATATTAGTTCGATTTTATATCAAAATGACGCACCTGCCCGTGCATAATTCAACCACACGAACGGTTGGTTCAGAAAAACTGGCCTGGCATGAGCTATTTTTTAACCGTAGTTAAAATTTAGGGTAATCTAACTTAGAATTTAGCGTGACAAAAATCTCTTAGTTTTGTGATAAATGTCACTGCTCTGGGCCATGTATTTATGCTAAGATGAGGCCATCCGATTAGCCGAAAAGGAAGATGTTCATGCCTTCACTGAGCCAAAATCACAATGGACACCCCACCGTGCCCCTCAGCAGCCTTAGCCCTGGCCAACAGGGAACCATTGTCCGGGTAGGTGGACACACCAGCCTGCGCCGCCGTCTGCTGGAAATGGGCCTGGTGCGCGGCGAAACTATTGGTGTAGAACGCGTGGCTCCCCTTGGCGATCCCATCGAATTTACCGTTAAAGGCTATCATCTCTCACTGCGCCGGGGTGATGCCGCTAATATTGAGGTTCAGCCCAATCATCACGATTAGGGAGAATGAGATAATGACAAACCTGACGATTGCCCTGGCCGGCAATCCTAACGCCGGCAAAAGCACCCTCTTTAATGCCCTCACCGGCGCCCGCCAACACGTTGGCAACTGGCCCGGCAAAACTGTGGAAAAAAAGGAAGGCTTTTTAGAATATCAAGGGCTGACCTGGCGGGTGGTGGACCTGCCCGGCGCCTACAGCCTCAGCGCCTATTCCCCGGAAGAGATTGTCACCCGCGACTATTTGATTGGCGAGCAGCCGGATGTGGTCGTCAACGTGGTGGACGCTAGCAATCTGGAGCGCAACTTGTATCTGACGGTACAACTGTTGGAGTTGGGCGCGCCCCTCATCATTGCGCTCAACGTGATTGACCTGGCCCGCGCTCGCGGCATTCGCATTGACCAGCCCAGGCTGTCAACGCTGCTGAACAATGTGCCGGTGATTGAAACCGTAGGGAACAGAAACCAGGGGATTGATCGCTTACTTGAGACTATTGCCGGAATGGCTAAATGTGAGCGGCCTTATGTTGGCCTGTGCCAGTGCGCGACCGTTCAAACCGGTTCCCGCTCCGCTCGCCGCCGCTCGTGTCACTAACCAGGGGGATTAATATGACAATTATCAACTTTCCAACGCGGGACCAGTTCCTCACCAACCTGCCCGCGACACGCTTTACTCTCAATTACGGTTCCGATATTGAAGCTGAGATTACCCGCCTGACTATCCTCATGCAAACGCAGCTCCCGGCGCTGCAACGCGATAATTTACGCTGGCTGGCGGTAAAACTACTGGAGAATGAAGGCGACATTGTCGCTCGGGTGCGGGCTTTACCGGGCAGCCAAGACGTCATCGAACAGGCCCATGCTGGCCGCCGCCGGATCAGCCAAATCTACGGCGACGAGGCCGACATTGCTATTGCCGACGCTCGCTATGGCTACATCAATGGCCTTACCCGCCAAGTCCTGGACACCAGCCAGGTGGATCGCTACACTTTGACCGATCGCATTGACCGGATTGTGACCAACCGCATCCTGGGATTGCCGATTTTCTTACTGGTTATGTATGTCATCTTCAAACTGGTTGTTGACGTTTCAACGCCATTTACCGATTGGATTGATGCGACCATCAGTGGCCCGATCAGCAGTTGGCTGGTCAACCTGCTCACTTTGATCCACGCCCCGGAGTGGCTGCAATCGTTAATGGTGGATGGAGTTATCGCCGGCGTGGGCGGCGTGCTGGTCTTTCTGCCCAGCTTGTTTGTGCTGTACTTTTTCCTGACGCTGCTGGAAGATTCCGGTTACATGGCCCGCGCGGCTTTTGTGATGGATAGGGTGATGAGCTTCTTGGGTCTGCACGGCAAAAGTTTTATCCCTTTGATTTTAGGCTTTGGCTGCGCCGTACCGGCCATTTACGCTACCCGCACCCTGGAAAACCGGCGCGACCGGCTGGCGACCGGCCTGCTGGTGCCGTTGATGTCCTGCTCGGCCCGGCTGCCGGTTTACGTCGTCTTTGGCCTGGCCTTCTTCCCCCGCCAGGCCGACCTGCTCATCGCAGTCATGTATGCCCTGGGGCTGGTGGTTGCGGGCCTGGCCGGCTGGGTTTTCACCCGCACCCTCTTCAAAAACAGCGGCGAAGCGGCTTTTGTGTTGGAACTACCCCCGTACCGGCTGCCAGCCTGGCGCGGCCTGCTAACCCATACCTGGGAAAAGAGCAAAGAGTTTGTGCAGAAAGCCGGCACCGTTATCCTGAGCATGACCATTGTGCTCTGGTTTTTGATGAATCTGCCGTGGGGGGTGACCGATCAGCGCGACAGCTACTTTGGCCAGGCCAGCGCAACAATTGCGCCGTTGTTCAAACCGGCCGGCTTTGACAGTTGGGAAGCGGCAGGGGCGCTGGTGGCCGGCTCGGTGGCCAAAGAAGTAGTGGTCAGTACCTTATCACAGATTTATGTGGGGGATGAGACGGCCACAGCCCCTACAACGACGACATTCGGCCAGGATTTAGGGCAGATTATCCTTGGCTTGGGCCAGGCGGTGCTAGACGCGGGCAAAACATTGCTCAGTTTGATCCCCGGCCTCAATTTTGCCGAAGCGGAAAGAACCAGCGAAGATACAGCGCTCAGCGGGGCGCTCCGCTCGACTTTTACCCCGCTGGCAGCGCTGGCGTTCGTGGTATTTGTACTCATTTACACACCCTGTGTGGCCACCCTCGGCGCCATCAAGGCTGAGTATGGCTGGCGTTGGGTTTGGGTGTCGGCTTTTTATCAGTTGGCGCTGGCCTGGCTGGTCGCCGTGCTCGTTTTCCAGGGTGGGCGTTTTTTAGGATGGGGATAGAAGCGTAACAGGTTACAGGTTGCAAGTGGCAGGAAGCCGGTTTACTACTTCAGACTTGCTCCTACTACCTACTAAAGATGATGCTCAAACAAATTTTAGCTGAATTTGAACAGAAGCCGACCACGCTGTGCCTGGATGAGTTAAGCCAAAAATTGGCGATCACGCCCAGCGCGCTCGAAGGGATGTTAGACACCCTGGTAAGGAAAGGGCGTTTGCTGGAAGTCAGCGCCACGCATAACGCTTGTCATACTTGCCCGGCCAGAGCCGGCTGCGTCATTATCAGCAGCTCTGCCAAGAGTTACCTGCTGGCTCCCCCCCGTTCACCTCTCTCATAACAAAAGAGCCAGGGAAAGATGCCCTGGCTCTTTTATTTCAAATCATCTATCGTTATTTTGGTTCCATCGCGGCCAGCACAAAAGCGCCAATAATACCCGGTATCCAACCCATAATGGTCAACAAGGTGACCACAATCACGGCGCCACACCCTTTATCCAACACGGCCAGGGGCGGCAGTAAAATGGCCAGGATCAACCTGCCACAACCCATTGCTTATACCCTACTTTCTGTATTTGATAACGGCGAGAGAAGGAAGATTTGTCTCGCTCAATAAACATTACGCACATCGCTCCAGAAAGTTGCAGGTATCGGGCAGAAGATTGGGCAAGTCTATTCCTTGTGCCACTCCTGAACGACCATGCGGAAGATGTCCGACTCGGTGATAATGCCAATCACATGCTGTTTTTCATCAACCACGGGTAAACCACTCACCTTTTTTTCCAACATGAGCCGAGCGGCCTGACCAATGGTTTCTTCGGCGGAGATCGTGATGGGCTTGGGGGTCATAATCTCGCCAATTTTTAATTTGGCCAGCAAATAGTTGACTTCCCAAATGCTGAGCGAGGTGGCGCTTGAAGGCTCAGCCTCCCGGACATCGCCCAGGGTCACAATCCCCACCAAACGACCACTATCTATAACCGGCAAACGGCGAATTTTGTGATCGGTCATGAGCCGGTGTGCCTCCGGTAAAGTCATATCCGGGTTAATGGTGATAACCTCACGGGTCATCCAATCTTTAACTAGCTCTTTTTTCATTGTTCGCCTCCTGAGTTCTTAGCCGCAATTAGCCGGCTCAACGTTTGGGTTATACCCCAATTTTAACCCAATCTTTCCAATTTTTGAAGTGGGAAATGTCATTATTCTTGAGGATGTACGTCACTTATCTCTGAGGTTCTGCTGGAGTGTGGAGATCCGCGCATGTCTGACGAAACCTGCTTGACAAAGTAGTGATTTACACTTACCATAAAGTATGGCCGCCTAATATCCCGCCTGAAAGGAAATCTGTCATGACCAAACTGTACAAATTAGTTGTAACCGGCGCTTTTAACGCCGGTAAAACTACGTTTGTTAAGACTCTTTCGGAGATTGAGCCGGTCAATACCGATAAAGCCACCCACAGTCAAGGGGAGAAAAAGATTAAAGCGACGACGACCGTAGCGCTGGATTACGGCAAAATCCGCATCAATCACGGCAGCGCGGTCCACTTGTTTGGCACTCCTGGCCAGGATCGGTTCGATTTCATGCGTGATATTTTGGCCGAAGAGATGCACGGCTTTATCTTTCTGGTGGACTCGACCGACCGCCACCACCTGAACCAGGCCGCGGAACTACTGGCGGCTTTCAAGAAGCACAAAAATGTCCCTTACGTGCTGGCAGCCAATAAGGCGGACCGTCAGAGATTGAGCAGCGACGAAATCAGGGAGGCGTTCAAACTGCCGGCCAGGCAGCCGCTTGTTGCCTGTGTCGCCACCGATAAAGCCTCCGCCCGAGCCGTGGTGGAGCAATTAATCTCGCTCATCGAGGCCAGATAACTGGTCTAACTCTCATGAACCGTGACGAAGTTATCCAAAAAATCGAAGCGGACCGGCGAGCAGGCAAACGGCCCGACCTGCGGAGGCTGGAGCTGAACACACTCGATCTGGCCCGGGTCAATTTGAGCGAGGCGGAGCTGCTCGAGGCCAACCTGAACCGGACCAACCTCGACCAGGCCAATTTGCGCCAGGCGACGCTGGTCTTTGCGAACCTGATCAAGGCCACGCTGCGGGGGGCCAATCTGCATGGGGCCAACCTGGTCTTTGCCAATTTTCGGCTGGCCGACTTGAGCGGGGCCGATTTAAGCGAAGCCAACCTGAGCGCCGCCGATATGTTTGGGGCCAATCTGAGCCAGGCTAAACTCGTGGGGGCTAAACTGCAAGAGGCCCATCTGTCCGAAGCCAATTTGAGCGGGGCCAATCTAAGCGGAGCCGACCTGCATGAAGCCGACTTGAGCGAGGCCGATTTACGCCAGGCCGACTTGAGCGGAGCCAATCTGCGGGAGGCTAATCTGAGCCAGACCAAGCTCGACCAGGCGCGGTACAACGAACAAACACAGTGGGGAGTCCAATTCGATCCCGCCAGCGCCGGGGCGGTGAAGAAGCGGAAGTGGGGGCTGTTTTGAAGCCAGCACCCGACTCACCCACTAAATCAAAGCTTACTCGACAGGTAAGAGGCGAATGCGAAAAGCTTGCTCATTAACACTGACCAGCGCTCCGACCTCTAACTCAGTGGTAAAACGGCTCAATACCTCATTCAAATAGGGGGTAACATGAGCGGGCTGCATATTATCCAGCCGGAGCGTGATCACACTGGGTAATTGGCTCTGGCTCAAGGCAATGAGTCGCCCAAAATCTAAATCATGGGTAACAATAACGCGTTCCTCAAGCCTGGCTTTTTCGATTATCTTGTCGTCAGGCAAACGCTGTAAACCTTCTTCACGTAAATGAACAGTATCGTAGCCCTGACTACGAAGAAAAGCCGCCGTACTCCGGGCCAGTCCCATATCTAACAAAAGCTTCATGCCGCTCATCGAGCCGGTACATAGACCAGATCATCAGCCGCCCAGGCCGCATAGCGCAGCGCTTCTTGAATATCCTCTGCCTCTAAATCGGGATATTCAGCCAGAATTTCATCAAAGCTCATGCCATTAGCCACCAGGTTGACAATCAAAGATACGGTTATGCGCATACCCCGGATGCAGGCTTTACCACCCATAATATCTGGCGCTGATGTGATTCGTTGAAACCCAAACATAAGCTTATAACCCTTTCCCGTTATTCTTGGGGGAGGATACCATAAACTGTTACCAAAATCAAGAATTTTGCGAATTGAACGCGAAATCAAATCTTCAGCGTGGCTTACAGGACCTTCGGGCCGCTGGCGTTGATTACAAGGTTAACTCAATGCCTAAAATTACTTCTTGAACGGCTGGTCCGAGAGAAGTCCGTTCTTCTTCGGTAAGATCGGTATGAAATTCAATAATGGTGTCTTTGTGTTTGAAGAGAATATAACTGCTTACCAAAGGGATAGATAACCCAAGCTGTCGCCAGCGATAAACTCGTTGAAGCGCAGGAGTGCCATTTTTGAGGGTGATGAGCTTTGTTTCTACTGTTTCTAACGAACCTTTGTCTATCATATCCTCGGGGCGTTCGACGTTATTGAGGGAAGTGGGTGGATTTTCGGCAGTGGCTACTAACCTGGCCCATCTTTGGGTATCAAAAGTGTCCAGGGTAGTTTCAGCCTGACCAGGGTAGACCCGGACCATGACCGGCACCTCGAATAAGGAACCGGTGAGGAAGGCAAAGTTAACGAAACAAGTCTCGTTATCATACGCACAATATCTTGGCTCCGGGAAAATATTAGTGGTGCTACCCTGAGTATCCGTCTGAAAGCCACTCATCTGGAGTCGGGTTGGAAACCAATTCGACGGATGATCAAATTGCAGCAATGGGGAAGTAAAGCGCATCGCTTGAGATCGTACATCTCTTTTATTGGGCGGACCCAAATCTATGCCGCCGGCAATTAAGCTACGAAAAAAGGTTATTAGTTCGCCACTGGAAACATTTGTTCCACTCAGCACCAAGATGGCTGGCGTATTATTCCTGAAACCAAAACCCTCAATAGCTACGACGGCCAATCTGTTCGCGCCATGTTTAAATTCCTGTACCAAAATTGGGATAGGTCGTGATAGGGCTAATGACTCGCCCATATCAGTGAAAACCCACTCCCAACCCTGATTTGCCATTTCTTCTTGGTAGAAATCTCGTATTGCTTCCGACGAAGTTAATGTGTTATAGGAGACAACTTCTTGCCCTAAAAATTGACTGAGGGTCATACCCCACCCTGTTGATGCTTCATCTAATATAGCCCCCGGCATTACCGGAATCTGAGTTGTGCCACTAATACGAGTAGCGACAGAAGAAGGGGAGGCGATAGGGGTTGAAATAGCCGTTGGCTGAGGAGATAAAGTGGCTGAGGGAGAGGGAATAGGCGGTGGCAGGGTGAGGGTTGGAGCAGTAACCGTAGGAGTAGGCAGTATAACTCCAGGAGTAGAAGTAGCTGGGTTACAAGCGACAAGCAGAATTTCGAAGCAAAAGAAAAAGAAGAATTTAACAAATTGCTGTCTCATAAAAATCTCTCCAACGAATGCTGGTACTCACTTGGCAATGACTTTGAGAAGAGGGTATGCCAGTAATGGGCAAGAAACTGATCATAGTCAGGGAATTACATCCACACCTCTGGCTCGCAATTGTTCAACTACATGTGGAGGGGAAGCAAAATTATTTTCCCACAGGAGGAGTTTTTTTAAATTCGTCAGTTGTTCCATCTCTGAAGGAAGTGTCGTCAGATTGTTGTACGCTATATTAAGCTCTTCTAAACTTGTTAACTGCCCAACTTGGGGAGGAAGCATGGTTAGGGTATTTCTCTCCACGTTAAGGTTCTTTAAATTTTTTAACTGCCCGATTTCAGGTGGAAGGGTAGTTAAGTGATTGCGGCCTAACCAAAGCGTTTCCAGGCCGGTTAATTGACCAATCTCTGGGGGTAGCAGGCTTAAACGGTTACCTCCCAAACTAAGTAATTGCAGATTGGTTAACTGTCCAATCTCCGCAGGTAGGGAAGTTAGGTTGTTATTATCCAAAACAAGACGATGCAAATTCTTCAACTGTCCCATCTCTGCAGGTAGCGTGGTCAAGCTATTATTGGACAGGGCTAGACGTTCCAGGTTGGTTAAATTCCCAAATTCTGGCGGTAGAGTAGTTAGCGAACCCTCTCGTAAAAAAAGCACCTGTAAGGCTGTCAATTGTCCAATTTCAGGCGGTAATGTTTCCTTATCCTGAATTTTACATGCGGTAGGGAGATTGAAGAACTGAAAAATATGCCTTTCAAGTGAGCTATCCCAACCCCTTGGACAGATGATGCTGATAACACGACCTTGACTATCATATTCTGCTTTGGCGTTTCGGCCAAAGTACTTGTCCACAACCTCTTGATCGGTTAACGGTCTGCTGTCCCAGAACGGGCGGCAACTGACCAGTAACAGCCCCAGGCCAAGCACCAACAAAGTCCACCAGGATTTCATCCGATTATTTTCCTTCTCTCGTTGCGTTCGAAATTAGCTCGAAAATCACCCTTCGATACGCCCTTCGGGCTACTCAGGATGATTTTCGACTCATAATCGCATTCTGAGTCTTTTAGCTTACAAAAGCCCCGGAAATCGCCTTGAACGAATGATCATACCGGAACTGGATGTCCCGGTGCCCGCCGTCGAACTCCTCGTAAAGGTAGGGGATGTTCAGTCCGGCCAGGCGCTGGCAGAAGATGCGCGCGCCGTAGTGGAGGGCGTACTCGTCGCGGCTGCCGCAGTCGAGATAGATCAGTTTCATCCGGCGCAGGGCTTCGACGTGCCGGGCCTCTTGGAGCATAGTAATGGGGTCGTGGGCCAGCCAGCGCTGCCACACCTCGGGGCGCAGTTCGCCAGTCACGGGGTCGAAGGGCAGGTCAAAGCCGCAGGGGGCTGCCGGGTTGGGCGAGTAGCAGGCCGACATGGCAGCGATGTGGATTACGTCGAAAAAGTTGGCCGGTTTGGGAAACATTTTGAGCGAGAAATCGGCCAGGAACTGGGCCAGCGCCTCCGGCGTTTGCAGTGAAAGCCGGCCGGTGGCATTGAGAAATTTCACAAAGTCGGGCTTGTAGCAGTAGTCAAAATACATATCGCCGCTGTGACAGGCCAGCGCCCCAAACACATCGGGGTGGCGCATAGCATGGACCAGCGCTCCATACCCGCCGGACGATTTACCGGCCACAGCCCGGTAGCCGGCTTCGGCGCGGGTGCGGTAGCGCCGGTCAATAAAAGGAACCAACTCCTCAATCAAATAATCCTCATAGGGGCCGGTGGCCCTGGAATTAAGATACTGGCTGCCACCGTAGCGGGTGAAGCAGTCGGGCATCACCACAATGAGCGGCTGGACCTCGCCGGCCAGGATCAGCCGGTCAAGCCGCTCTTGGATCGTCTCCTCAAAGGCGGAGTCATTCAGCAGGAGGGTGCCGCGTCCGGTAAAGCCGGTCAGCAGGTAAACGACCGGGTAACGGGTGTCGCCATCATCATAGCCAGGTGGCAGGTAAACCGGCACGCGGCGGTCGGGCGGGTCGCCCAGCGGGTTGTGGCGCAGCAGCTTGCTGGCGTGATTTTCGATGATAATTTTGCTCCCGGTTGGCATACGTATCCTCCTCGATTTGACTCAAGCAATGATCGCCCTTTACGACAAAGTGGCTCAATGATTTTTTTTGTGGTAAGATAGCCAAAGCGTTGGAAACGCTCAAGGTAAGAGCTGTTATCCATTGGGAGTTTGAGTTGGACATTCGCGTTATCATACCCACTTACAATGAAAAAGACAATATCAGCGAATTAGTGAAACAGATTTTAGCCTTGCCGATCCATGCTCAGGTCATTGTAGTGGACGACAATTCACCCGATGGCACCGGCCAGATAGCTCAAAAACTGGCCGCACAAAATCCCCGGGTTAGTGTTATTCATCGAGCCGGAAAATTGGGCCTGGGGACGGCTTATATCGCCGGGTTCAAAAAGGGCCTGGCCGAAGGAGCGGACCGGCTGATTACCATGGACGCCGATTTTTCGCATGATCCGGCTTACATTCCGGCCCTGGTAACCCTGGCGGACCATTATCATATCACCATCGGCTCCCGGTACATCCCGCAAGGGGGTGTCGTTAACTGGGAATGGCAGCGGCGTTTTTTGAGTTGGGGGGCCAATGCTTTTGCCCGGACGATGCTTGGCCTCAAAGCCAACGACTGCACGGCCGGTTTTCGCTGTTATCATCGCGAAGTTTTGCTGAATATTGACCTGGATAAAATCTTTTCTAACGGCTACTCCTTCCTGGTTGAGATGTTGTTCAAGTGCCAGCGCCAGGGCTATCAGGTGGGCGAGATTCCGATCACCTTTGCCAACCGCACCCATGGGCAATCCAAAATATCCCAACGAGAAATTTATAAGGCTATGTACACTGTGCTTCGCCTGGCGGGGACGCGGCTTATTCCCCAGCGCCGTATCCTGGTTTCCCCACTACCCCCTCTGCCAGCCAACCCCGACGGCTCGAAAAATCTGTTTGAGAAGCCGGCCTCTCACCCCTAATAATTATCCGCAATGAATCCCTCAATCTTGTTCCCAAACTGACGCGAAGCGTGGGAACAAGATTGAAAAAAAGGATGTAATCCCCTCGCTCACCCCTGCCACAACTTCCCCGACCATTCCCCTGCACTTTCCGTCCCTCCAACATGTGACCTATGGGCCGGAATAATTAGGACTTTTGCCTCTTTTTATGTCAGCCCTTTCTAGTGTATGCTAAAAGAGAATTCGGATACTGTGTCCAAGGGATGACCATTTGATTATCGTCAAAAAAAAAGTGCGCCCGTCCGTAACTCTAGCCAAAGATAAACCTAAAGCCTCGCCCCAGGCCGTGGCTGTTTTAATTTTGGTGGGTCTGTTATTACCCCTGTGTGCCATCGAAACCATCGCTTATCTTGCTCCAACTTTGATTCCTCAGGAAATTAAATCGGCGTTTCAAACCGAGCAGAACCAACCGTTGAAGGGGTTGAAACCCGACGAAACCTTAGGCTACCTGTATGCCCCCGGCCTGGTTGATTTTCAGGTTCCGTTTGACGACGATACAGCGCCCAATACCTACCCGGTCTCGACCGTTTCGCTCGGTTATGCCGGCGCCGGCTTTCGTGATGACGGCCTGGCCGGCGAGGCATTTGCCATGGTCATTGGCGACTCGTATGCCAGTTGCGCCAGCATCGAGATGAAGGCGTGTTGGGTAGAGCTGCTGGAACAGAAAACCGGCCATGACTTCGCCAATCTTGGCGTGGTTGGGTATAGTCCCCAGCAGGAGCGGCGGATGCTGGCTCGCTATGGGCTGCCGCTGCAGCCCAAGCTGGTTTTGTGGGTTTTCTTTCCCAATGATTTGAACGATGCCTGGCGTTTTGACCAATTTGGGAGCGGGGCTGCCCGCGAGGGACGGTTTTGGCAAAACCCGGTCAAGAGCTGGCTGGCGCACCATTCGGTGGTTTACAATATCGGCGCGTTTTTTTGGTATAATCGCGCCTTATTTTCCAATCTGGCCCAGGCCGACGAGTCTAATACGCCACGCGATTCCAATTTGGTCTGGTGGCTCACCTATACCGACCTGTCTGTGCCGGAAGTGGCCGATGGTTTTGTTCTAACTCAGCAAGAAATGCTGGAAGCACGCCAGGAAACACTGGCTCAAAACAGCGCGGCCCAATTTGTGGTCATCATCTTTCCCTACCGCGAACAAGTCTATGCCCCGGCCGCTTTGCAGCCCCGCCTGGATCAGCTTAATCTGGCCCTGGCCGATTTTTGCCGGCAGCAAAGCTTGGCTTGTGTGGATTTAACCTCAGCCTTGCGGGAAAAGGCCGGCCAGGAAGCAGAACCGATCTACTACCGTAAAGATATTCATTTAAACCGGCGTGGCAATGAAATTGCGGCGGAGCTACTGGCCGAAACGTTGAAAGTCTACCAGCCTGACGAATAACGCCATGGAACAAGAATTGAACTTAAAAACGATCAATTGGCCGGCCTTGTGGCACAAAATAGATGCAATCCTTTTTCCAGAACTGCCAAACCCAAAGAGGTCCATGCTCTGGTGGCAGTACCTCCTGTTTGTGGCCGTGGGCATCGTTTTTTTCTCGTTCCTCGGTTCTTTTCTGCCGGCCACAGGCTTCATCGGCTATGACTGGGTCTACTTTTTTAGCACGAGCGAGCAGGAATATGGGGTGTCTTACTATCCACCCTGGATAGAATATGTCGGCTACCTGACCTGGCCGGGCCTCCTGGGCTTGACTTTTACCGGCCTGGCGCTGAGTCTGTACCAGCGGCGGGCCTCGCTCCTGGTGATGGGGCTGGCCTTCTTCACCCTGCCGGCCTTGTGGATCATCTTCTTGGGCCAGGTTGAAGGGCTGATCGTATTTGGCCTGACCGGCCTGCCCTGGCTGGCTCCCTTGGTAACCATCAAGCCCCAGGTCGGTTATCTGGCTTTCCTGGCACGCAAAAAAGATTTAGTTGTTTTGCTCATCTGGCTGGCCATTTCAGTAGTAATTTGGGGTCTGTGGCCGCTCAATATGCTGACAATCAACAATTTTACCGTTTTAGAGGAACCCCATGACATTAGCCTCTGGCCCTGGTCCCTGCCGCTGGTGGCTGTTTTGCTGTGGCTCTCGCGCGGCGACGAGGATATGCTGATGTTAGCCGGAATTTTCGCCCTACCCTATCTGCACTCCTACCACTATTTCGTCGTGCTGCCGGCCTTAGCCAGGTTGACCAAGGGGGTCGCCGTACTGGCCGTGGTGATCTCATGGCTGCCGTTGACAGCTAACTGGCTGGGTCCCTGGGCCTGGCAGTTGGGCCATTTGTTTCCGCTCATCTTGTGGTTCAACCTCTACCTCCAGCGGCGAGCCTTCCTCCATGCTGGTCAAGGTCAACCGTTATCGGCAGACACCTCAAGTTAAGCAGATACACTGGAGACAAGCATGTGTGGCATCTGTGGTATTGTAAACCTTAAAACCTCACAACCTGTCAATCAAAGTGTGCTGCAGAAGATGACCCGGGCCATGAAGCATCGAGGGCCTGATGAGCAGGGATTCTACCAGTGCGGGCCGGTTGGGCTGGGGTCGCGCCGTCTCTCCATCATTGATCTGGCCGGCGGCCGGCAGCCCATTGCCAATGAAGGTGAATCGATGTGGATTGTCTTTAACGGTGAAATATATAATTACCGGGAATTACGTGTCTTTCTGCAAAAGAAGGGGCACACCTTCCGTACTCAGACGGATACGGAAGTTATTCTGCACCTATACGAAGAATTTGGGTTGGAGTGTGTGCAGCATCTCAATGGCATCTTTGCTTTTGCTATCTGGGACATTCCCCGCCAAGAACTGACCCTGGCCCGTGATCGAATGGGTATCAAACCCTTGTATTACACGGAAACAGATAACGGTTTTATCTTTGGCTCAGAGCTGAAAGTGGTGATGGCCCACCCTGAGGTCAAACGCGAGATTGATTTGATTTCTTTGAATGAATACCTCTCGTTTGAATATGTGCCAACGCCCCGCACTATCATCCGTCATATTTATCGGCTGGAACCGGGTTGCGCCTTGCGCTACACGGCTCAAGGGGTTCACCGCCAACCCTATTGGAACATCAGCCTGGCTCGCAGCGAAAGCCGTCCCCCCGTTGACTGGCGTGATTACGCCATCGGCTTGTATGAGACCATGAAAGCCAGCGTCAAACAAGAATTGGTGAGTGACGTACCCGTGGGAGTGCTGCTCAGCGGCGGGCTAGATTCCAGCAGCATTGCCGCTTTTATGGCTGAATTATATCCTGGCACGGTAGATAGTTTCTCGGTTGGCTTTGAAGAAGCTTCTTTTGATGAGTCGCGCTACGCCCGCCTGGTCGCCCAGCATGTCGGCACCCGGCATAATGAGTTGATCCTGACCAGCCAGATGGTGGCCGAGATGGTGCCGACCATTACTAATTTTCTGGATGAACCGTTCGGCGACTCGTCGTTGATTCCCACCTATTTCTTATCGCTCTTTGCTAGGGGGCATGTCAAAGTAGTGCTGGGCGGCGACGGCGGCGACGAGCTATTTGCTGGGTATCCCACCCTCACCGCCCACCGCCTGATTGAATATTACGAACGGATTGTGCCCTGGCAGGTGCGCGCCTCGATCGCGCCCAAAACGCTCGATTTGCTGCCGGTGTCGTTTAACAATATCAGCTTTGATTTCAAGGTGCGCCGTTTTTTGGCGGGTCGCCGGGTGCCGCTGCAAGTGCGGCATCATCGCTGGCTTGGTTCTTTTTTGGACGAGGAGAAGGCCCTCTTGCTGCAAGACTGGCTCAAGCCGGTGCTGCGCGATACCTACAGCCAGGCCTACGCTCACGCTTACGAATGTGATGCCCGCCTGCCCTTAAATCAACTCCTTTACAATGATATGAAAATGTATCTTGAAGGCGACATCCTTTACAAGGTTGATCGGGCCAGCATGGCCGCTTCGCTGGAGGTGCGGGTCCCTTTCTTGAATCGAGAGGTTGTCCACTTTGCCACCGATTTGCCACTTGAACTCAAATTGCGCCGGTTGACCACCAAATATCTGCTCAAAAAGAGCATGAGCAAAAAATTACCCCATGAAATTATCAATCGCCCCAAAAAGGGATTTAACATGCCCGTGGCTCGCTGGCTGACCACCGAACTGCGGGATGTTGTGTTGGAGATGCTCTCCGAGGAGCGGATCGAGCGGCAGGGCTTTTTTAATTACGCCTATGTCAGAGAGCTGCTTGACCAACATTTGTCCTACCGCCAAGATAATCGTAAGGTTTTGTGGACGCTGTTTATTTTTCAACTCTGGTATGACCGATACATTGAGTCACCCGCTTAGATAAGCCAGCCTGGACAACGAT
Organism: Chloroflexota bacterium; assembly: GCA_016860845.1. Next base: position 113,814 of record BOKF01000015.1, on the reverse strand, counting down.
GAGGAGCAAGACCTAATGCAAGAAGCGATGTATCAGCACATTCAGAGTATAGAACAAACTCACTGGTGGTATGTGGCGCGGCGCAAAATCATTTTTGATTGGGTTTTGCAGACTTTGGCCAATTACTCTTCGCCCCAAATATTGGATATTGGCTGCGGGACGGGCTTTAATATTGAGTATTTACAAACTCAGGGCTATCGCCACCTCACGGGTCTGGATTTTTCAGTGGATGCGCTTAGTTTTGGTCGCTCTCGCTGTTTGACTCGTTTACTTTGCAGTGATGGCACACGCCCGCCCTTCTGTAGTGAATCTTTTGAGGTTATCCTCGCTCTAGATTTAATCGAGCATCTGGCCGATGATGGGCAAGCTCTGCAAGAATTAGAGCGACTGCTTAAGCCTAATGGCTGCCTTATTATCTTTACCCCGGCCTTCAATTTCTTGTGGGGACTGCAAGATGAAGTCAGCCATCACTATCGGCGCTATACTGCCGACGAATTACGGAGAAAGTTAGCCAGGGTTGGCTTGAAGATTAAGAAACTCACCTATGCCAACACGTTTTTATTTCCACTCATTTGGGCCGGACGAATTGCCCTGCGCTTGTCTGGCAACAAGATTAACGGAACCAGTGAGAACGACCTACATCCTGGCTGGAGCAATCATCTGCTCCAGACTATCTTTGCCGCAGAGCGCCCGCTCCTGCATCACATGAATTTTCCACTTGGCGTCTCACTTCTCTGTATCGCTCAAAAACTATGACTAAGGAACTTCCTCAACACCGAGAATTAAATAGGGTCTTTGTTAACTCACAGGAGACTCTTTTAGTCAGGCTCAAGAACTTGCAGCTCCTATCCTGGCTCAAAAACCACAGGGGTGAGCTAATCCTGCTGTTTGCTGTGTCCTTCTTAATTGTTCTCATTCGACTACCCTATCTGGAGAAACCCCTGGACGAGGATAGCGCCGCCAATGCCTACGGGGGGCGACTTATACTTCAAGGCGAACCTTTATACAGTAGCTATCATCCCGGCCACCATTTACCGGCCATCTACTACATCAACGCCCTCGCTTTTTATCTTTTTGGTGATAACCCAGAGGCAATCAGATCTTTTCTGGCTCTATGGCTGATCCCAACAGTTTTACTTCTGTATTTCCTATCTCGCACCATCAGTGACAAGAAAACCAGCTATCTAGCTGTCGCCCTATTTTTGCTGCTCTCTACAGATTACATCCTCGAGAGCCATACCGCCGAAATCGAACTATTCGCTAACCTGCCGCGCCTGGCGGCAACATTGCTGCTGCTCAAGCTGGTAGAACAGAAAGTACCCGCCTGGCAATTCAGCTTGATTGGACTGGTCGGAGCTGTAGCCGTATTATTTAAGGCAGTCTACATTTCTCCCCTCGCGTTAGCCGGAATCATCCTTTTAACTCAATTTTGGTCGCACCGAAAAGAACAGAAATATGCCGGATACCTACTAAGGTGCGTCTTCTGGATGGGAACAGGTTTCCTACTGGGGTTGTTGCCGGTTATACTTTATTTTAGCCTGCTGGGACTGCTGCCCCGCCTGGCCCTTGTCTTCACCCTGGGACAACTGCATGTCAGTTCCGGGCCAGTCAGTCCGATTTTTATTTTCCTTTATCCATTAAGTGGTTTGGCTTTAGCTAATGTACCCTTACTCGTCCTGGGATTAACTGGCGCTCTCCTATTAACAGTGAACGGATCAGCTACAACCCTGCCAAGAAACGTCGTTTTGCTGTGGTTCTTGATGTCATTTATAGAAGCCGGGGCTAGTCGTAATCCTTTTCTACATTATTATCAACTTATCGCCCCACCCCTGGGTCTCCTGGCAGCTTGGAGCATTATGTATCTGTATCGGGTGGCAAAGGCGCATCACAAAATCAAGCAGGCTGCCTGGGTTATCCCTGCCTCACTCCTCCTTGCTATTGGCGGATCCTATCTCTTCGGCAATGGAGGCTATTTATTCCATTATCTGCGCTACAAAACGGGTCAAGAGACATATCAAAATTTTGTTCTAAAAAGTTGGCCGCCCACCGGGCCGATGCTGGTAGCCATCCAGGATATCGCCGCCTACATCCAATCCCATTCCGAACCCGACGAGCGTATGTACCTCTGGGGCAATGAAGTTCAACTCTATTATTTGGCCAATCGCCGCTGTGCAACCGATTTCATTTGGCCAATCTACCTAGATTTAGCTCCCACAGAAATGCAGCGCCAGGTATTAGCTGCTACTACAAAATTTGTTGTCGTTGCTCAGGATCCACCCGCCTGGTTAGCAGCCGGGTTAGCAGAACATTACAACCTGGTCAAAACTATCAGCAATCACAAAATTTATCAGCGCCTGGACAGTTCCGAGCAGGCAGTGCAAAAACTAAAATGATGAACAAAACTCAGCTAAACTCTCTCCTCTCCACTGTCTCCCTGCCCAGGTTCATTACCCGATTTATCTGTCATCCCACCAGGCTGGCCTTGCTGTTTTTTTTGTTGATTACCGCCGTTTTTCTACGCCCGGTTATCTTTCACTTCTTTGATCAGGTCAGCGGTGTGGGGGACACCTATGAATACGTCTGGCGCTTATGGTGGATTAAACATAGCCTGATTGATACAGCTCAGTCCATCTGGTTTGTCCCTTATATCTATTATCCCCATGGCTACCCGTTTGCCTACAGTGAAGTTACACCGACCAACACCTTTTTTGGCCTCCCTTTTACCCTTGCTTTTGGCGAATTTAGCGCCCATAATGCTTTGCTACTTATCAACATTCTGCTAACAGCCTTTACCACTTTTCTTTTGGCTTACCAACTCACGGGAAACTGGTGGGCCAGTCTGCTGGCTGGGATCCTGTTTGGCTTTAGCTCATTCCGGCGCGGACAATATTTTCATCTTATTCACCTCACATTTCAGTGGTTTCCTTTAATCTTCCTATTTTTGGAAAGATTTTTGCGCACCGGTCGCCGCAAGTATGCTTTTGCCGGAGGTGTTGCTTTTGGCCTGAATGCTTTGGCTTCCTGGTATCTCGCCCTGGCTGGCGGTTTGCTGAGTCTGGTCTGGATAATTACCCGCGCCCGCCCCTGGCCCAATTACCTTAAACAACGACACTTCTGGACCGGGGCAGTTATCTTCACCTTCACCTCGCTCATATTTATCATACCTTTTGCGCTGCCTCTTTTGAGGGTCACGCGCGACCCCGACACTCAACCGCCTCTTGAAAATGTCAACTTCTGGTCTGCTTCGCCTACTGATTATCTCATTCCTAACCCTTTCCACCCGCTTTGGGGGACTTTTGTCGAAGAAAAACTGATCCCCTTAGCTACCCTGGTTGACAAAGAGTCGCCAACCCAAACCGATTTTGAAGAGGGCCGTTTCTTTCCAAATTCCAATCTCAATATCTCCACCGAATTTCTGCTGAGTCCCGGCCTGATCGCTCTTCTTTTTGCGTTCTACAGCTTACGCTGGACTCCCTCAAAATTAACCCGGCCCTGGCTCTATCTTATCGTCGTCTCCATTGTCCTGAGCCTTGGGCCAACCCTTCACCTGGCCGGGCGACAGCTTATGATCCCCGTCTCACCTGAGTTTGCAGCCACATACAACCAGGTAATGAATTACATCTCCTCCCACCTAGCCTTAAAACCAGAACCGTTTACCCTTGCCCATGAGACAGGCATCCTCATCCCTTTGCCCGCTCTTTTCTTCCGCTGGTTTGTGCCCGGCCTGGACAATGCTCGCACCTGGACCCGATTTGGCCAGTTTGCTATTTTTGGGATTGCTATTCTAGCCGCTTACGGCGCTTCGGCCTGGTATCAACGTGAAATTGCTCCACCTAGCAGCAGCCGAAGCCGGGACACAGAGGGTAAGGAATCAAAAAATCGTCTTTCATCCACCTGGCCCTGGCTAATCCTCATTGCTCTGGCTCTTTTTGAATTGTGGTGGAAACCTATGCCAACCTCTCTGCCCTCAACCGAACGGCCGGTTGATGTCTGGCTGCGCCAGCAGCCGGGCCGCGAGGCGCTCATCCAATACCCGCTGGAAAGCAGCTTTAACGGAGTACAGTTTATCTACACCCGCGCCCACGGCAAACCCATCGCCCATGCGTATGGCAACCTCTTTGGCTTCATGTTTGGGCGGCGTCACCCGGAATTGCTCACTTTCCCCGCTCCGGCCAGCCTGGCCACCTTGACTCGCTGGGATGTCCACTATGTCCTGATCGAAACCCAGGGACCAGGGACAGACACGGCTCAAGCCTTACTCCAGCAGGTCTCGACCGTGCCGTGTTTGCAGCCCATCACGATTCAAGGCACAATTCACGTGTTCGAGTTGATCGGCTGCGATAACCCATAAATGTGGGAGCTAAGCCTTTTTTCTAACTTGTCGCCATGTCATCTATCAACGCAAACCGCTCCGTAGAAGCGCAGGTTGAATACGCTAAAATATTTTTGTGGGTACTGATGGCCGCCTATGGCCTGTTCTTTACCTACCTATCATCGGCCAATCACGATCACTTTTCAACTAATGCTTTTGATTTAGGCATTTTCGATTATGCCGCCTGGAACAACCTGCATGGCAACTTCTTTCCCGCTCTCCTCATCGGCAAACCATCGCTCTTTGCCATCCACTTCCAGCCGATTTTGCTGCCGCTTGGCCTGGTTTTTTTGATCTGGGACGATGCCAAAGCCTTGCTCTTGATCCAATCCCTGGTGCTGGCTGTGGGCGCATTGCCGCTTTATTGGTTAGGGCGGCAGCAGCTCAACTCCTGGGCCGGGCTGGCCTTTGCCGCGGTCTATTTACTCTTTCCCGCTTTGCAGGGAGCCAATCTGTTTGAGTTTCACCCGGTGACCCTGGCCGTAGGAATTTTACCCTTTGCCTACTGGTATTTGCGTCAAGGTAACTTTGGTCGTTTTGTTTTATTTAGCCTGCTGGCAGCGGCCTGCCAGGAAGACGTTTTCTTGATCGTGGGCATGCTCGGTTTTTATCTATTCATCACCCAACGCGATTGGCGAGGTTTGCTGGTTGGTCTGGGCGGCTTTGCCGGCTTTCTTTTTCTCAGCATGGTTTTCATCCCCAGCTTCTCCGGCGGCGAAACCCACTTTGGCCTGCATCGTTACCATGCGCTGGGCCAGACCATTCCAGAAGTGCTTCAAACCATCCTCACCCGACCCGCCTTTGTCTGGCAGTACACCTGGTCCGATCCTGACAAAGCCCGTTATCTCACTCACCTCCTTGCCCCGGTGGCCTATCTCTCCCTGCTCGATCCGCTGACGTTGCTCATTGCCGCTCCCACACTAGCCATGAACCTGCTTTCCAGCCTGCCGACCACTTATGCTCTGGACAGATTCCACTACTCGGCCATGCTTGTCCCTTTCGTCGTCGCTTCGGCTATTAACGGCACAGCTTTTTTGGTTAACTTGATCCACCGCCAACGGGGCTTCTCAAAAACGTTTCTGTGTGCTATCCTTACAACCATGGTTCTAATCGTTACCTTAATCTACCAGCTTAAATTCGGACACAGCCCCTTGGCGCTTGCTTTTCAGTGGCCTGCCGCCCCGGCCAGCTTTAAGGCCGGCCAGCAGATGCTTGAACTGATTCCCGCAGACGCCGTGGTTTCGGCCCAAACCAATCTGAGTACCCACTTGACTCACCGCCCCGGCATTTATCTCTTCCCCCAACTCACCAGCGAGCTGTACGGTCCCGCGCAATATATCGCGTTGGATTTAAGCGGTAATATTTATCCCATCTTCGACCCTGCTGAATATAATCGCCGCCTCACCGAGTTAAAAATGAGCGACGATTATACGATTGTGTTCGAGCAAGACAATTATCTACTACTAAGAAGAAACTGAGATGTTCCCTTCAAATTCCGAACGCTCATCGTATGCCTCACTCGGAACCGGCTTTTCCCTGGTGTTGATTCTTTTTTTTACCAGCCGCCTGATGATGCTCATGGCCTTTCCGCCGGAAAACCTCATCTTCTATGGCGACTACCAGCACTACTTCAACCTGGCCGACATGACCCGGCGCGGTTTTTATCCCTATTTCCATTACTGGTACGAATTCCCCCCCCTTTTTCCTTATTTGAACATTGCCGTCTATACGCTGGCCGGCCAACAACTCAAAAACTACATCCTGCTCCTGGCGTTTGTTCTGCTGCTGGTCGAAGGTGGCAATCTCTATCTCCTCTACAAGCTGGCCCTCTCTCTTTATGGCCGGACACCCGCTCTAACCATCGCCTGGGTTTACACCGCCCTTTTCATCCCCATCTTCTTTTGGCTCGGCAACTTCGATGCCCTGACCACTTTTTTCATCCTATTAGCTCTCTATAGTCTCACCAGCAACAAGTCCAAAATGTTGGCCCTGGCTCTGGGCCTGGGCACAATGGTCAAATATTTGCCGGTCATCCTGCTGGCCACCATTTGGCGGGCCAGGGGCTTCAAATCGGCCTGTCTTTATGGCGCAGCGACCCTGCTCATTAGCCTCATTACCTTTGGACCCTTCCTCTTGCGCAGCCCTGCTTTTACTTTAGCCTCTCTGCGGGCGCAAGGGAGCAAATCCTCTTATGAAACCGTTTGGGCGCTCATTGACGGTAACACGACCACCGGCAATTTCGGCCCCCTGGCCGACCATTTTGACCCGGCTAAAGCGGGCCTTCCGCTCAACAACCCGGCCCGCATCCCAAGCTGGCTGACCCTCATCCTCTTTGGTTTGGTGGGACTGTTTATTTTCACCCGTCCTCCTCTTCCTGACTTTTCCGATCTCGACTCGGTGCGTTTTACCACCCTCACCTTTACCATCTTTTTTCTCTGGTCGCCCGGCTGGAGTCCTCAATGGCAAACTTTTCTGACACCGCTGTTGCTGCTATCCTTCCCTGCCAGCCGGGCCGTGCTGTTTATCATTGCCCTCGGCTTCATCAACTTTTTAGAGTGGCCCGTCATCCTATCGCGCGGCCTCAATAGTTTGCTTCCCATCACGATTGCTGCCCGGACGCTCCTCTTTATCCTGCTGGCGATTGAACTGTACCGCCTCTTAACCCAGCCAGCTCCCCAGTCCCAACCGAAATCTGTTTCTATTCCAACCCCAGCCAGCAGGGATTGATGATGGCCCCACCCGCGGCTAATTTACGTATCCTCATTGTCGCCGATGACCCCCTTGTCCGGGCCGGGCTGGCGACGTTATTGGCTGACCACCCCAATCTCACCGTAATTGGCCGGGTGGCTGCTGAGGTTGACCTGCCAGCTCAGCTCGATGTTTACCACCCGGATGTCATCGTCTTCGATCTGGGCTGGGACCCCCATCTGACCCCCACCTCGGCCCGATTGGGTTCCGGCTCAGTCATCGGCCGGACCAGCCTGGAGAGCCTGGCTGAACTGCGTGAAAACGGCCTCCCAATAATTGCCCTGCTGCCCGATGAAAGCTACACGGCTGAAGCCTGGACTGCCGGGGCGCGGGGTCTGCTCCTGCGCAACGCCGATACCGAAAAGCTCCAGGCCGCCTTGCTGGCTGTCTCCCAGGGATTGGTGGTCCTCGATCCCACTCTGACAACCGCTGCCCTTCCCTCCCCAGAAACAGAGCCGCCTCGCCTGGCCGAAGCCTTAACCCCCCGCGAACTGGAAGTGCTGCAACTCCTGGCCGAAGGGCTGGCTAACAAAGCCATCGCCCGCCGCCTGGACATCAGCGATCATACCGTCAAATTCCACGTCAATGCCATCCTCAGTAAACTCGGCGCGCAAAGCCGCACCGATGCCGTTGTCCGCGCCACCCGCTTGGGGCTGATCCTCCTCTAAGAATTTTGGATTTTGGACTGCAATTTGTAATCCAAAATCGTAAATCCACGCCCAAAGGGCAGTCCAAAATTGAATGCGTCCTAGCCATTTTTCCAGGTTCAACCTCAACCGATGGTTGATGCGCCAGCGCCTCCAAACTGCTAAACTATAACAAAATAAGAACTGGAAAGCTCTCCCCTCTCTCTTTCTCAATGAAAGACTGGCGAGAGAATCTCCGGCTTAAACAATCCAAAATCGAAAGGCTCAATATGGGTTTTAAGGAACTCCAAAATTTAGCTCGGCCTGGATTTGGCAATCCGGCGGGAGCAACTCCTTGAAACACATCAAGAGCCAATCGAAAATTCAAAATTGAAAGGGATTGAATGATGACTGATACGCTACAAAATTTATCGAATGCTTTAGCCCAAACCGTCGCCACAGCAAGTCTGAGCATCGTGCGGGTCGAGGCCCGGCGTCGCTTGGCCGCCAGCGGTATTGTCTGGTCAGCAGACGGCCTGATTGTGACCGCCCATCACACCGTTCAAAAAGAAGAGGGTCTTCAAGTTGGCCTGCCGGAGGGCCAGACTGTCGCCGCCGCCCTGGTGGGCCGCGATCCCACCACCGACCTGGCCGTTCTCCGGGCTGAAGCAAGGAATCTAACTCCCCTGACCCCTGCCGCCGCAAGCATGCAGGTCGGCCACCTGGTGCTGGCCCTGGGCCGGCCAGGCCAGACCGTTCAGGCGACTTTAGGCATTATTAGCGCTTTGGGCGAAAACTGGCGCACCTCGGTGGGTGGTTTAATTGACCGGTACGTCCAAACCGATGTGGTCATGTATCCCGGCTTTTCCGGCGGCCCGCTGGTCAACACGGCCGGACAGCTTCTGGGGCTGAATACCTCGGCGCTGGTGCGAGGGATTAGTTTAACGATACCAGCCGTAACCCTCCAGCGGGTGGTTGAGATGCTGGTCAAGCATGGCAAAGTCCGCCGCGGCTATCTGGGGGTCAACACCCAGCCGGTTCGTTTACCGGCCGCGCTGGAGCAGCAACTGGGCCAGGAAGCCGGCTTGCTCCTGGCCGCTGTTGAGCCGGGTAGTCCCGCTGAACAGGGCGGCCTGCTTCTGGGCGATACGATTGTCGCCGTGGAGGGTTCCGCCGTTCAGCAGCATGATGATCTCCTGGCCCTGCTCAGCTCTGACCGGGTCGGAACATCCGTTAAACTTCGGATTGTGCGCGGCGGGCAGGTTCAGGAAATGAACGTCATTGTAGGCGAACGGAATTAGTCAAACGGAACGCAACGGTATGACCTCACAGGGATGGTTTTTAGTATAAACAACAAGGAAGCGATATGTCCATATTGTTACAACAACTGAATGAGGAAATGTCCGCACTTGTCACCAAAGTCAGTCGGAGCTTGGTGAAGGTCGGTAACAATCGGAACGGGGCAGGGGCCGGCATCGTCTTACACACTGACGGTCTCATCTTAACGAATGCTCATGTGATTCACCCTGGCTTCATTGAAGTGACGCTCCCGGATCAGCGCAAGCTACCGGCTCGTATCCTCGCTTCCGATCCAGAACTCGACCTGGCTGCCTTAGCGGTGGATGCTCACGATCTAGACGCCATCGAACTCGGTGACTCAAAAAACCTCCAACCAGGCCAACTGGTTTTCGCCCTGGGGCATCCCTGGGGTATAGCCAATGCCGTCACGGCCGGTTCGGTCATTAACGTCGGGCTGCCTCCCGAAATACCCCATCAAGCGAGGGAATTTATCCAGGCCGGGTTACATTTGCGGCCCGGCCACTCCGGTGGCCCCATGGTTGATGCCCAGGGCCGGTTGGTGGGCGTCAACACGATGATTACGGGTCCGGAAGTAGGACTGGCCGTGCCGGTCCACGTGGTAAAAAATTTCTTGCACCACCACCTGGGGATTAAACCCCAAAGCGAGGATTTTCATATTTGATTTAACTGCTCAGGCTAAAGGTGACTGGCACTTGGTTAGCTCTAAGCTTTGCCGTTCTCAATCGTCTTGCCAGGAGAAAAGTGCCAATCACCTGAGTAGTAACATTTGATTGGCTGATTATAGATACCAATTTCAAGCTGATCAAGCTTTCGGGCGAAAAGGCCGGTCATGATTGACGGGCCTTTTTCTTGTCCATTACTACGGTTCCCTTTCAGCGCACCCCCATACGTCTCAACTTATAGTGATGGCTAAGTACAAACTGGATTCAAACCCAACTGTATATGCCTTCATGTTTGGCCTGTCGTGGGATGGCTGCATCGGCTTGACGGAATTTGCGCCCAACCTGGGCAACGACCAGTTCTGGCGTTCCGCTTTTGTTTTGTTCCAAATCATGTTCTGCGGGACGGCGGCAACCATTTTGGCGGGGGCAGTGGCCGAGCGGATGCGCTTTTCTGCCTACCTGATTATCATGTTGCTGATCGCCGACGTTACTTACCCCGTCTCTGGACATTGGGTTTGGAATGGCGTTTCCCTGGGAGCGCCCTCGGACTGGTTAGTATCACAAGGTTTTATTGATTTTGCCGGCGGTCCAGTGGTCCACAGTTTCGGCGGCTGGACTTCTTTGGCAGCCCTGCTGGCGCTGGGTCCGCGCGTGGGACGTTTCCCCAAAGATAGGCCGCCTCGAAAATTCCCCGGTGCGGATATCCCCTGGCGACGTTGGGAACGCTGATCCTCTGGTTCGGTTGGTTTGGCTTTAACGGCGGCAGTACCTTGGACTTGAAGGCTCCCTGACCATCACCTCTCTAAACCCCGCCGCCGAGGCCATCTTTGGCTACCCAACGCCTCAGCTACAGGGGCGCCCGCTGACCTATATTTTCGGTTCAGCGGATCATGGGGCGGCGGAATCAAACCTGCAGCAGGCTAATTCTATGCTCTCTGAAATTGTCCTAACTGGCTCGCATCGGGAATTGATGGGACGGTGAGGGGATGGTTCGACATTTCCGATGGAGGTGATGATAACCGAAGCCAAAGTGGGCGAAGAGTCATTCTACACCGGTACCTTTCGCGACATTATCCGGCGTAAACAAGCCGAGATGGAACTGTATCAGGCCAAAGAAGCTGCCGAAGCGGCCAACCGGTCGAAAAGTGTCTTTCTGGCTAACATTGACAAGGTGTCAACAGGGGCATTGATCCAGTGCGACGCACCTCATTAAGATGCCGTTTTTACTTTTCAATAGCAACATTTTTGAGTAACTGCGCTCGCGTCATTTTCAAACGCACCGCAATCACATCGGCCACCCGCCGGATAATCTCGACTTCCAACTCCTGATCGGACAGGAACGCCTCATTTAATTGGTCAACATCAACGGCAATCGCCCAGGTAGGCTTAGCCGCGCGTGCGGTAGAGGATTTAAGGCGCGGCGGGAACAAGGCTGACCAACCCAGCAATTCTTGAGGTCCAAGGGTGAGGATCGTGAGCAGTCCCTGACCAGCTACTTCAGCCTCAACCACAACCTGGCCTTCTTCAATAAAATAGATGGCTGTGCCTTTGTCGCCTACCTGGAAAATGGTTTCACCTGCGGCAAAGTTGACCTCAGTAGCCATAGCCGCTAATTTCTTAAGATGCTTCGAGGCCATGCCCTGGGTAAAAGGCATGGCCCGCAAAGTAGTGAGTATCTTTAGCTCGTTTTTGGTTGTCATAAATGCACCTCCATTGTATGCATTCAGCCAACTTTAAACCAAAGACTTTTAGATTGTAAGCGTTTTTTCCTCTACCCTGGCATAGCGTTCATTCAACAGCCAGGATAACCAGGCTTGCACCCCCGTACCCGTTCGACAAGAGAGCACAAAAAAGGTCACACCGGGGTTGACCAGTTCCACACCCGAGCGGAAATAGTCCAGGTCAAAATCGAAAATGGGCAGCAGGTCAGACTTATTTAAGACGACGACATCGGCGCTGGCAAAGATGCCCGGATATTTGTAAGGCTTATCGTGACCCTCCGGCACACTGGCGACGACGACTGCCCGGTCTGCCCCGAGCTTAAAATTAGCCGGACACACCAGATTGCCGACATTTTCAATAAAGAGCAAATCCAGTTCAGATATGGGCAATTTAGGCAGCGCGGCCTGGATCATAGGAGCATCCAGGTGACAGCCACCCCCCGTGTTAATTTGCGTTACCGGCACTCCACGGGCGGCAATGGTGTCGGTATCAATACTGGAAGCCAAATCACCCTCAATAACGCCGGGTCGTACCTCCAGGGGCAGCCGGTCAAGCGTAGCCAGAATAAAGCTCGTTTTACCTGCGCCCGGTGAGGCCATAATATTGAGTACAAATACTCCCGTCGAGTCAAAGGTCGCCCGGTTTTTGAGAGCCATTTGATCATTTGCATTCAGAATATTCTTCACTACTGGAATCTTCATCTTTTACCTCAATGCTTTCCACATAAAATTCCCGCCCTCCGCTTACCTGCAATTGCATACTACCACAAGCCGGACAAAAGGGAGGTAAGGGCGCAGTAACTCCCCCTTGATACCCACATTCCCCACACTGGGCAGTGGCTTGCACCCGCCGGAACCGCAGCGCCGCTCCCTCGGCCAGCGTATCTTTGCTTAGCATATCAAAATAGAATTGTACCGAGTCATCCACGATGCTGCTCAACTCGCCAATGACCAAGTCAATGGCAATGATCTTCTTGTCGCCATTCTGTTGGTTGGCTTCCAAAGCGACATCTAAAATTCCTGCGGTTACGGCCAATTCATGCATCGTAAAAAAGAAACACCCTGGTTCTCTATGAGTATAGCCCAGGGTGTTAGGAGTTGGCAGTGACAGATGTCACCAAATCAAACGACAAAGCTCATTGGAGAGTGTTTTGGTTAATCCAGCTCATAATCTGGACCAGCGCCTTATCAACAAGAGCAGCGGTCTGGTCAGACAGCTCGATGCCATAGCCAAAACGATAGCCTCGGATCGAAACCATCAAGCCGGCAGGGACATGACCAGACAAAGTTTGGGCCAGAGTCAAGCAGCTTTCGGGAGTCAAATGGTGGGTAAAAGGTGAGGCCTGGTAGCCCGGTTTCACCGGAACCACCCGGATTTCTTCGGAATAAGCGCCAGTATGGGCATCAATAAAACAAACCCGTTGGTATTGGGCTACTGTTTCGGCCATCTCAGGGGTCAGTTGTAAGGCAAAAGCAAGATGAACTGGCCGCTGAGCCAGGGATAACAAATTGGGCGTATCTGCCTCTGTTTCGCCGGAGTGAGCCAACTGCAAGGTCAGCGCGAGTTCGTCAACGGTAGTAATTGGGCTATTGAAATGGTGGGCCAGCTTTTCCAGAACATGCCAGGCCACTCCGTCGTCCTCGCGATCAGGGTTGCCATAGCCGATGATAAGCGTTTTTAGCATAACCAAGCCAATGGAGCTTACTGTCCCTCAACCTCAAAAATTACTTACTGCCAACTCAAGTGAGTTCGAATGACAGTCTGTCACAACAAAAACGAATGGGCCTGCATTTGTCTCTATCGTCCGTCCTCACTAATTCTGAACATGAGCTATGGATTTTTGTCTTTATTGATTTCTACTGACCATATCCCGTTCCCTCGATGTAATTTTGGAGAGATTCGATGAAGGCTTTTTGATCCGAGATGATCTCTTTGAGCACATCCCCAATCGAAATTAAGCCCACCAACTTATCTCCCACGAGCACAGGCAAATGCCGGACTCGCTTCTGAGTCATCAGGGTCATACATTCTTCCATAGATTGTTCGGGGTGGACTGAGATAACCTCTGCGGTCATGATCTCGCTAACCGGAGTATTCAGAGAGGATTTTCCTTTCAGGATGACCTTCCTGGCATAATCTCGTTCTGAGATGATGCCAATGAGCTTCCCTACTTCGATTACGGGCAAAGCCCCCACATTCTTATCGCTCATTAGTCTGAGCGCATCATTTACCGAAGCGTCAGGGCTAACGGTCCAGACGTCACTATAACCTTTGTCTTTCAAGACTTGCTGCACAGTTATCATGATTCCCTCCTTAAGCACTTTTTTATTTAAGGTTAGGATATTTATCTGGATAGTATGATCTTGTAGAATGTGCCAGGCGACCCCATCGTCTTCCCGGCCAAGGTTGCCGTAGCCGAGGACCAAACTTTTCGATATCAATCAGTATTGCTTTCCAAACTTGTGTGTGTTGCATCTTCCATAAGGGAAAATGCAACACACGCAATGGGTTTTTACCCATCCCGCCTAAGCGTATTGACCACCACACCGGCAGCGTCAACCACCTCAACAATGATTGGCATCTGGCCTACAGCGTGGGTGGAGCAAGATAGGCAGGGATCATAGGCGCGGATAGCCGCCTCGACCCGATTGAGCATGCCCTCTTCAACTTTTCCGTGAATATAGGTTTTAGCCACACTGTCCACGGCTTTGCTCATGGCCCAGTTGTTGTGCCCCGTCGCCACAATCAGATTGACTCGCTCCAGTTTCCCGTCCCCATTAGTCCAGTAATGGTGGAAAAGGGTTCCCCGTGGCGCTTCGATAACACCAACCCCTTCTCCTTTAAACTCCTGGCGTGTGTTCAGGATGTCTTGGCTGAGAACATCAGGATCATCCAGCAGCAGTTTGACTTTCTCGGCGGCGAAAAGAGCCTCGATCAAGCGGGCGTAGTGGTAATAAAGCGTATTTTCAACCGGTTTGCCGTTGTTTAGCGCCTTGAACTGCTTCAGTTCTACCTCGGCCAGGGGTGTGCCCGTTTTCTGGGCTACATTCAAGCGGCCCAGCGGCCCCACCCGATAGACCCCCCCTGGCCAGCCTATCTTTTTGTAATAGGGGAACTTAAGATAAGACCAATCCTCGACATGCTCGGCGATATAATCCAGATAATTACGGCCCTCAAACTGTTCCAGCAGCTTTCCGGCGGAATCGATCAAGCGGCAGGGGCCATCATACAGCTCCAAACCACCTTCGGACGTAACCAGGCCAAAATAGCCGGAAGAAAAGACCGCAAATTTATTGACATCTTCCTGATTCTTAGCCACCCAATCTTTGATAATCGAGAGTCCAATTTGGAGCGTGGCGATAGCGTCATCCGCACCCGCCAGGATGGCATCCCGTTCAGCCGTTTTTAAGGCTTTGTTAACACCTCCAGGAATGGCAAAATTAGGATGGACCTTGCGTCCACCAAGCGTGCGAATAATTTCCTGACCAAATTTGCGGAGTTGGACGGCTCGAACTGCCAGGTCAGGATTAGCCTGAATCAAGCCTACCACATTACGGACGGCCGGGTCGGCGTCAAAGCCTAGCAACAAGTCAGGGCCGGCCAGTTCAAAAAAATGCATGCCGTGGCTCTGGATGATCTGGCCCATGTGCATCAATTCACGCAGCAGTTGCGCCGGGCGTGGTGGCGGCGCACCCGTTAACTCATCACAGGCTTTGGCCGCAGCCAAGTGATGACTTACCGGACAAATGCCGCAAATGCGCGGGGTAATCATCGGCATCTCAAAGTAAACTCGCCCTTCGCAGAACTTCTCAAAACCTCTAAATTCGTTGACATGAAAGACGGCCTGATCCACCTCACCGGCCTCATCCAGGTGAACCGTCACCTTAGCGTGCCCTTCAATCCGTGTTACCGGCTCAATCGTAATCTTTTGTGCAGACATTATTATCCTCCATTCGGAGCAGTCAGATATCAGTCGCCAGTCGTCAGAAAAGACTTCTGACCTCTGACTACTGACGGCTGGCTACTAATTAGTGCCAATGCAGCTTATCACCTTTAAGTTCCGGCTTGCGTCCCTGAGCCAGTTCGCTTAGAGCATAGAAAATCACATCGGCATCAGGCGGACAACCGGGAACACAGATATCCACGTTCACCACTTCACCCACAGCCCTCACTTCGGTGGGCACACCCAGTTCGGGACTGCTTGGAATCTTCCCTTGGCCGTCGGTACTTTCGGTTTCGATGTAGGCTCGGCGGAGCGCATCTTCCAGCTTAAAGAAGTTGCGCATGGCCACCACGCCACCAAACACCGCACAATCACCCAGAGCAACCAGGGTTTTGCAGCGTTGGCGCATCCGCACAGCAACTTCTTCGTTGGTGGTAGTGTTGACCGCCCCGGTCAAAATGCCGACATCCACGCCACTTTCATCCGGCTCTTTGAGATCGGTAATAGGCGTAGCCCGAATATCGGCCAGTTCCGTCAGGGCGATAATGCGTTCATCAATATCCAGCAACGACATATGGCAGCCGGCACAAGCCGCCAGCCAATCACTTGAAACTTTAGGTTTTGCCATGTCAATTCTTCCTTTCCACAAACGGGAATCTTATCTCTGACGTGTAAAGCGCAAAGCGAAAATTTTTACCTGTCATCAGGCATTACGCGACAATCACATTCATCGGAATGCGTTTTCCCAATTCATCACGCCAACCTGGGTCCACGCTAAAATCTAATTGGGCAGCAATCGCTTCCAGAATGTCCACGTGGGAACGAACTTCTTCCGGCGGGGTCAGGCCGCGATGAACTTCTTGCAGCCGGCCTTCCAGGTTGAGGTAATGGCCCTCTTGTTCGGCCCACATCTCCACCGGGAGAACGACATCGGCTATGGCTGTCGCTGGAGAAACATAGCTGGCCTGCACAATCTTAAAGGGAACTTTTTCTATTCGCCGGATGAGTCGTTCGCTGATGTAATCATCGCCGAGAGCGAGATAAACCACTTGCTGATCCTTAGCCTCAAACGTTTTATCCAACCCATATTGATAAGCTGCCAAACTATTGGCCTCGCCTTTCACACTGAGAACCCCGGAATGTTCGGCATCCAGCGCCCCTACCAGACGAGCCAGGTCCAACAAAGCCTTTAACACGGTTGGGAAGCCGCCCCGGGTGATGCCTTTGCCATAGACAAAAGCAGGGTTCTTGGCCGAAGCCAACAATTGAGCCACTGCCTTGATCGTTTCAGCCGGGATACCGGTGGCGCGGCTAACCTCACTCGGCCTATATTTCGAGAGATCAACTGGCTGGGCTGGCTCCCCTCGCTTGACAGCCAATTGGCTAATCTCGGCCATCAGCCCCAGCAACAGGTCGTAATCAGACCCTTTCTTGGGCCGCAACGAAAAATCGGCCAAATCATGCAGGTCATTATCATTTGGATCAACGACAATCAGTTTGGTCCCTTTCGGCAGGTTGCGTTTGATAAAGAAACCGGCTACCTGATGATTGTCAATCAGGTCTGTACCAATAGCCAGCACACAATCTGCGGTTTTCAAAGCATTAAGTTTACCCTCAAACGGCTGCGCCAGTTCCTGGGCCACAGCGCCGGCTAGAGCCGTGGTTACTCCCTCCTCAACACTGGTAACCATCTGACCACCAATCTTCTCCCCGAAAAGCTGCTTAAACGTGTGCAGCGCTTCGACGGGCAGCCGGGTTGAAGCGACTGCCGCCACACTGTGACCATTTTGGCCAATGATTGGTTTCAATTGGCTGACCACAGCTTGGAATGCCTCGGCCCAAGTGGCTGCCTTTAAGGTCCCATTCTTGCGCACCAGGGGAGTTAGCACGCGCTCGCGCTCTTCTTCGAGCGGGAGGAAGCGTCCCTTTTGGCATAAAACTCCTTCATTTACCGGAGCGTCCCAATTACCGTCAATGCGTACCAGGTGGTTATCGCGGACAATCATTTCAATACCACAGCCAACACTACAACCGGCGCATGTACTTGTTATATGCTTAACGTCGGTCTCTCGGCCTCGGTAGGCGCTAACCCGGTCAATGAGTGCGCCGGTGGGACAAACTTGTAGACACGTCCCACAAGATACACAGGTGCTTTCGCCCAGAGGAATGTCCAAATCGGCCACCAGGACACTGGCCGCGCCGCGCTCTTGCATTCCCAGGGTAAAATTACCAACCAGTTCGCTGCAGGCGCGGACGCAACGCCGGCATAAAATACAACGATTGTGATCCAAAACAAAGTGCTTATGCGAGGCGTCAACGGGATAGGGCTGCCAGTTGGGCTGCAGCGGCCAATGGGTCATCCCTTCGCCATAAGCCGCATTTTGCAGTTCGCAATCGCCGCCGCTCATCTGGCAGTACATGCAAAAGTGATTACGCTCGCTGAAAAGCAGGGTCAACACAAATTCGCGAGCCTCCCGGGTTTTGGGTGTATCGGTCCGCACCACCATACCCGAACTTACCGGCAAGGTGCAGGAGGGTTGGAGGGTTCGCACTCCCTCTACCTCTACCACACACAGCCGGCAACCCCCATACGGGGTCAAATGGGGATGATCGCACAATGTCGGGATGTCAATACCGGCCATTTGGGCGGCCCGCAGCACGGTCGTTCCAGCCGGGACTTCAATTTCTTTGTCGTTGATGGTCAATTTGACACTCATATGTTTGCTCCTTTATACTACTCTGATGCGCCGGCCACTCATGGGACACACGCCGGTTGGACAAACTTTCAAGCGAATGTGGGCTTCAACTTCAGCCCGGAAATATCTGAGAATATCACGAATGGGCACACCAGCCGTCTGTCCTAGGCCGCAGTTGGATAGCTGGAACAGGTTTGCCGCCAGTTTTTCCAGGTCGTCCAGATCGCTGAATTTACCCACACCTTCAGATAAGTTAGTCAAAATCTGGCGGGCACGCTGGCCACCAACCCGGCAGGGTGTACATTTACCACAACTTTCCTCAGCAAAAAAGTTCAACAAAACCCGGGCCAAGTCCACCACACAGATATCTTCATCACAAATAAGCAGCGCCCCTGACCCCAATGATACCCCGGCCCTATTGTAGGAGTCGTAATCCATCGGTGTATCTTGCAAACTGGCCGGAATGATCGAGCCGCTGGAGCCGCCGGTTTGCGCCAGCTTAAAGGTAGCGCCGTTCTTCATCCCCTTGGCATAAATGGCGATCACCTCACGTAAGGTGATGCCCATGGGTACTTCAATCAGACCCGTCACGTTGACATTGCCCAAAATAGTATAAACTTTAGTGCCAGGACTGCTCTTGGTTCCAAAGCTCCGGAACCAGGCCGCCCCATTACGAATGATGGCCGGTACGTTAGCCAGCGTTTCTACATTGTTGACGACGGTGGGTTTACCCCACAAACCGGAGGTCGTCGGGTATGGCGGCCGAGCGCGCGGTTCGCCTCGCTTGCCCTCGATGGATTCAATTAAGGCAGTCTCCTCACCACAGATGTAGGCCCCTGCACCGGGATGAACGTGAATATCGAAGCTAAAATCGCTGCCGAAAATATTTTCACCCAAAAAACCCAGTGTCCGGGCCTGCTCCAGGGCTTTGGCTAGCCGGGCCTGGGCCAGTTTGTACTCTCCACGAATATAAACATACCCTTCTCTAGCGCCGACAGCATAAGCCGCCACGGTCATCGCCTCAATGATACTGTGGGGGTCCCCTTCCAACACCAGGCGATCTTTAAACGTACCAGGCTCGCTCTCGTCGGCGTTGCAAATAATATATTTGGGGTAGTTATCCACCTGGGCCACCATGCGCCATTTCTGACCGGTGGGAAAACCGGCTCCACCCCGGCCCCGCAACCCTGAGTTGATAACTTCCTCAATCACTTCACTGGGCGACATCTGGGTCAGGGCTTTGCCGAGCGCTTCATAGCCATCATGCAGGATGTAATCCTCGATGTCCTCGGGGTCAATCAAGCCAGCTCGCTGCAAGACAATCCTTTGCTCTGCTGGCAGCGTCCCCTTGCGGGCCGATAACCAGGCAATCCGCCCTGATAATTCTTTGGCTGTGGCTTGCAGCCCTGCGGCTATCCGACCTTTATAAAGATGTTCTTCGACCAGGATAGGCACATCGGCGGGCTTGACCGGTCCATAAATGACCGCTTCAGGATAAACAATGACGAGCGGCAGTGCGTCATGCCGGCCAACCTCGCCGGTCATGGTTACCGTCACCTCGTCTTGCAGGCCAAATTTCCGAATTTGTTCCTGCAAATTTTGATAAACTGCGGATGCTCCCCGCGCCATACTTTCAGGATCACTTGAGACCAAGACCATTGACCGGATTGTCTTCATTTCAAGCCTCCTTGACTACTTCCCGATATCGGGCTAATATTTCGGGGATACGCTCCGGTGTGACATTACCATAGAGGTCGTCGTCCACCATCATCACTGGCCCAACCCCACACAAGCCCGGACAACTGGCCGCCAGCAGAGTCCATTGCCCATCAGCGCTGGTTTCGCCCGGATTGAGACCCAGTTCCTCACCCAGCACCCGCCATACCCGCCGGCCGCCCATCACATGGCAGGGTGCGCTTTCGCAAAACTGGATCACATGCTTGCCGCGCGGCTTGGTAGACAACATCCGATAAAAACTGGCTACTGCCACAAGTTGGCTGCTTGGTAGCCGCAGCAACCGGCTGACCTCGGTCATAGCGTCAGCCGGCAGGTAACCGAGTTTTTGATTCACTTCAGTTAGGATTGGAATGAGTGCTTCAGCGGTAGCTCCATGCTGGGCCATGGCCGCTTGAACAATGGAAGGGATATTCGACCGATTTTCGTTACCCTCAACTGCCATATCTTACCTCCTTGTAAGAATTTTCGACGTATTTGAACTGGATCGTTAAAAGCCAAGCCGATGCACTAGCTCAGCTTCACGCATATCCCGATAGTAAATCATAACCGGCGTGGCTACCCCTGTTATGAAGAGCGCCACATCTTCCCAAACACCCAGTTGTAGAGCCGCAGACAAGCCAATGATTGACCAGAGAACAGGGATGATGAGCAAATATTTGGGAATTCTTTTATCTGTCCACAGTAACAAGCCAAAAGTAAAAATGGTGGTTGGGCAGGGCAAACCAAATGTTGGGGCGTGGGGATAGCGATGCCCCAGAAAGTAGCCCAGCACAGGGTAAATCACCAGACCGTAGAGAATGAACAGCGCCCCGACGATGGCGTAGCTATTGGGGTGAAATCGGAACCACAACATTTGCTTCAGCGTACCTGTGATCAAGAACAGGCCCGCCTGAATGATGAACAATCCTCCAAAAACGTATGCAGCGCCATTAATTGCGCTGAAATAGCCCAGGTGATAAACCAGTCCAATCCACAACCACAAGAAGGCCAAAATCGTACTGATCACTCGGTTCGAATACTTGGTTTCTCTGAGGGCCAAAACCAGGGCTGCGATGGCCAGAACATAAATCACCCCCTGTATCGGCCAAACGTCCCGGTTATACTGGGCGAATATTTCAAAAAACTGTTCAACGGTAAAAGGTAATTTCATATTTTCTAAAGCTTTATACAATCTTGCTCCCAAACCGAGTTTGGGAACAAGATTGCTATTTATATTTCCAAACCGCTACTTTTCTGGCTGTGGAATTGGCTCACCGATACGCTCCAGCCACTCTAAATCGCAGCGCAGGCAGCGCTTGGCTTCTTCTTGAGCCATTGTCTCATCAAAGCCCATCTCGATTTCGGTGAAACCACTCCAGCTACGCCACTCTGAAGGCAGTGCTCGCGGCACGGGGCGGAGAGAATGAGCGTAATTTGCCATATTGACATACAGTGGAATATCGTGCCGCCTCGATTTGTAAACGGTTCGTTCCAACTTGCCGGTCGTCAACCACTGCTCCACCGACAAAGCAACCTTATGGCCCTGCGCCACCGCATGAATAACCGATGCCGGCCCTAACACCGCATCACCCGCAGCAAAGACACTGGGCAGGGTCGTCTCCAGAGCTTGACCAACCTTAAAAGTAGACACTCGCACCGTCTCGATGCTGTTGTCCTGCATCCAGTCAAAATCGGTTGTTTGGCCAATGGCCGGAATAATGATGTCACAAGCCAGGTCGAACTCGGAGCGGGCGATGAGTTTGGGCCGTCGCCGACCACTGCTATCAAACTCGCCCAAAGTTTGGCGTTGCAGGCGGATACCGGTCACTGTAGCATAGCCGAGAACCGCCATGGGGTTGGTTAGGAAGTGGAATTGGACCCCTTCTTCTTTAGCTGCCTCGATCTCCTCACGGTGGGCCGGCATATCCGCCTCTTCACGCCGGTAAACCACATGCACTTCTGCCGCTCCCAGCCGCCAAGCTGAGCGGGCCGAGTCGATCGCCACATCACCCCCGCCGACGATCACCACCCGCTGGCCGTCCACATTGGGCGACCGGTTCATGGCAATATCCCGCAGGAACTTGACGCCGTGATAAACCCCCATTTTATCCTCACCGGGAATAGCCAGGCGCTGGCTTTTGTGCGCTCCCAAGGCCAGGATGGTCGCCGCATAACCATCCTCTTTGAGCGTCTCAAGGGTAAAATCACGTCCCAATTCCTGGTTACAGCGAATGTCCACCCCCGCTCGACGGATGTGATTAATCTCGGCAAAGAGCGGTTCGCGCGGCAGGCGGTAGGAGGGTATGCCGTAAGTCATCATACCGCCGGGCTGAAGCATTTTCTCGAAGATGGTGACGGAATAACCCTGCCGGCTAAGGTCCAGCGCAGCAGTCAGACCGGCCGGCCCAGCCCCGACCACCGCTATCTTTTTATCCTTGGGTGGGGCCAATCGCGTTGGTGTCCATTCCTCGGCGTAAAATCGGTCGGCCATAAACCGCTTGACCAGCCGAATGGCGATGGGCTGGTCAACTCGCCCCCGCCGGCATTTGTGTTCACAGAAAGCCGGACAGACTCGACCGCAGACCAGAGCAAAGGGGTTAGCCTCCCGATGGATCGCCAGACCTTCCGTATAGCGTCCCTGCGTCACCAAAGCCAGATAAGCCGGACTGTCTACTCCCGCCGGACATTCATTAACACAGGGCGCTCGCACCAGTGTTTGGCAAACTCCGGCCGGGCAGCGCTTTTCATAAATGTGCGCTTCATATTCAGCCCGAAAATGTTTTAAGGTACTTTCAACAGGATTGGGCGCACCCTGCCCCAGACCGCAGAGACTGGTGCTCTTAATTTGCCGGCAGAGCATCTCTAACGTTTCGATATCGCCATCTTTTCCCTGGCCGGCGCAGATACGCTCCAGAATTTCCAGGATGCGCTTGGTGCCAACCCGGCAGGGGGTACACTTACCACAACTCTCATCCTGGGTAAATTCCATAAAGAAGCGGGCAATATCTACCATGCAGGTGTCTTCATCCATCACAATCATGCCACCCGACCCCATAATGGAGCCGGCTGCGGTTAAAGACTCGTAATCCACCGCCATGTTTAGATATTCGACCGGGAGACAGCCCCCCATCGGGCCGCCGGTCTGCACCGCCTTGAAACGCTTATCGTCTTTAATTCCCCCCCCAACATCATAAATGACCTCGCGCAGGGTGATACCGAGCGGCACCTCAATCAGGCCGCTATATTTCACATCCCCGGCAATGGCAAAAGTTTTGGTACCCTTACTTTTCTCGGTGCCCATGCTGGCAAACCATGCCGGCCCACGTAAAATAATTTGCGGTACATTGGCGTAAGTCTCAACATTATTGATGTTAGTCGGCTTGCCCCATAAGCCCTGCACGGCCGGGAAGGGAGGACGCGGACGTGGCTCACCCCGTTTACCCTCAATTGAAGCCATTAAGGCAGTTTCCTCGCCGCAGACAAAAGCTCCGGCCCCCATCCGCACTTCCAGGTCAAAAGAAAAACCGCTGCCGAGAATGTTCTCCCCCAGCAAGCCAAAGGCTCGTGCCTGCTTGATGGCGATATTCAGCGTCCGCACGGCCACCGGATATTCCGCCCGGCAATAGATATAGCCCTGGCTGGACCCGATAGCATAAGCCGCAATAATCATGCCCTCAATGACCGAATGAGGATCCCCTTCGAGCACCCGTCGATTCATGAAGGCTCCAGGGTCTCCTTCGTCGGCGTTACAGATGAGGTATTTGGGACTACCTGGCGCATTCCGGCAAAACTGCCATTTTTTGCCGGTGGGGAAACCTGCGCCCCCCCGGCCTCTCAAACCAGAGGCCAAAATCTCCTCGATAACCTGCTCCGGGGTCATAGTGCTCAAGGCTTTACCCAGGGCCTGGTAGCCATCTTCGGCAATGTAATCCTCGATGTTCTCCGGGTCAATCTGGCCACAGTTGCGCAGAACCACCCGTACCTCTTTAGGTTTGGGTGGCCCTAATTCCTCATCAAGTTGCTCTTGCAAGGGAGCAAATAGTTTGTCAACAACGCGTCCTTTTAGAAAATGCTCTTTTACCAGATGGGGGATGTCATCAACAGTTAACCCGGAATAATGAACCTCGTCGGGATAGACCATGATCTCCGGGCCGCTGGCGCACCCGCCGAGGCGTGAGGTTTCAAGAACCTGAATTTCCTCATTCAATCCCTGAGCTGCCAGTTCCTTTTCCAGAGCATGGCGGATGGCATGGGCGCCTTTGGTCAAACACTCAGGGTCAACGCAAACCAAGATGTGAGATCTGTAATACTTCATCGCATGTCCCTTGTTGTTGGATATCTTTAGTTTAAGCCGGTATTACAAGTTCAGAGACAGTCATGCCGGCCATAACATGTTTCTTCATGATCTCTCTGGCTTTCTCCGCTGAGACTTTGCCATAAATAACTTTGGGACTACCCCCACTTGTCACCTCAACAATAGGCTCCCATTCGCACAGCCCAATGCAGCCCGTTTGGGTAACTATGACATCGCTCAATTTTTCCTCCTCGATAAAATCAAGGATGGCTTTCATTGTCTCTCTGGCTCCAGCAGCGATTCCGCAGGTTCCCATACCAACAACAATATGAGCCTGTCCGGTAGTAACTTTGGCCTTACGCTTTTCGAGCGCCGCTTCTTTTAGCCGCTTCAGTTCTTCCAGTGATTTGACTTGAGTCATTGCGTTATCTCCTTCAGATCATCAGTTGGGTAAGATTAAAGGATTTACTTCACTTTGAGTGATGGCATGTTGTACCCTCCTGACACCTTCTTCCAATAACTCTCTGAGGAAGGCCAAAATTGAAGGTTCAGTTAATGGTACTTCTTCCAACTCTCGTTTTATAGGTTCATCGTCAAAGGTAAATTGTACATCAGCCTGACCTGTTTGAATTTTGGCCTGGTAATGAAACACCCAGTGTACTTTTGGAAAACCGACGATGAGGATCAACCAGGTTTCCACCAGGTCGCCGAGAGGCATGCGGTCAATATGGCTTCGTTGAAACTCGACTTCTAAACGTGTACCCTGGCCCGGCTTAGAGGTAATGAGTAATTGTCCCTGGCAGGCTTCTGCGGCAGCTTTAAGAAGAGGTAGGCCTAGACCAACTTTGCGGGTCGTTCGGCTGGTTACAAAGGGGTCAGTGATTCGCGCCAGCAGTTGTTCATCCATCCCCCTCCCATCGTCCTCAACAACTATTTTGAGGCGATCGTTTAGTAAGTCCTCTTCAACCGTGATTACGATTAGGCTTGCCCCAGCCGTCACTCCATTTTCGGTTATATCCAGTAGATGCAGAGCTAGTTCTCTCAATCTACATCACCTACTTGTTATTGGTACTTATTTAGAATTTGCGGCAATTTATTAGGGTGCATGCGGCCGTACATATCCTTATCAATAACCATGGTGGGAGCTTGGCTGCAGGCCCCGATACAACGACACACCTCCACCGTTATTGAGCCATCTTCGGTCGTTTCGCCGGGATCAACCCCAATAATCTGCTTGGTTTTTTCGATCAATCCGGGCGCTCCCCCGACATAGCAAGCGGTGCCCAGACAGAACTTAACGGTATGCTTACCCCTGGGAGTGGTCGTAAAGAATGAGTAAAACGAAACAACCCCATTGATCTCACTCATGGGGACCCGTAATTTCTGGGCCACGTAACCCTGCATCGGTACGGAAATAAATCCAATCTGGCTTTGGAGTTCATTCAGCACTACCATTGTTGCGCCACGTAGATTTTTATTCTCGGCCAGAACTCGATCAATAATGGCGCGCTGTTCGGAGATCATTAATGGATCTGTATTGGCAATGTTTTCAAGAACCTTGATCATTAGCAGCTCCAATAGGAAGAGTTATATTAATTGTCTAAAAAGTCTATTGTGAAGTTTATCACAACAAAGTAAAGCCTGTCACGTGACATTTGTCATGGAAAGTCAAGATGATTGTCAGCTTATATTCAAAACCCTTATAACCTTTAGGATTTAGCAAATCGCAGAGCGAATAACCAGCGATCGCCCCTCCTCTTGTCTCAGAGCTAACCGAAGTTCAGCCAGGGTGGGAGCAGCCAGACGGCATACATTTGCACCTAGAAATTCACTAAGACGATGGACATCTCCATTTTGAATGAGGGGAAAATGTTGGAGTTGGGGAAACTTCTCACAGGCTTGCGCCGGGGTAAGGTGGCGGGATATTTCAAGGGCAGCGAAGGGAACGCCAGGGGGGACAAATCCCAAATTGGCGATTAAGCTGAAAGCGGGGCGGTTAACATGAGCAGGAATGGGCAGGCCATTCATTTTTAACACCTCTGCTACCGCCTCTTCCAGGGAGATGTCGGCTGAGGTTAACAGGAGTTGCGTTTCCCGACGAACGAACTCGCCGGTTGCATCTACGACAAATTGCTCACCAAAATATTCAATATTATTTTGCAAAGGCGGCAGATGAGCAGTCACCAAAGTCTGCCAGGCTGCTAATTGGTCCAACGTATCAAACAGGCACAGCAGGTGAACTTCCTCGCGCGTCTGCAGCTCCATCCCAGGTAAGACAGTCAAGCCCGTACCTTTGGCTGCCTGCTGCACTACAGCTACATTTGCGCTGGAATTGTGGTCGGTGATCGCAATCAAATTAATGCCCCTGGTCAGAGCCTCCTCGACAATGAGTGGGGGAATCATCTCTACCTCGGCGCAGGGCGAGACCACTGTATGAACATGGAAATCAGCAATATATGTTTTTAGCGTCCTCGTTACCTCTTCCACAAAATTCCAAGGGGTAAGATCATATCATAGACAGTAAGCAGGGCGTCTTCTTTCCCGGTTTATTGGCTACTGTTCCCATTTTTTAGCCCCAACTCCCACAACTTGCCCACCACATAATAGGTAGGTTTATCGCTACTAAGGAGGATAACCGATTCTTCATTAGCTTTGGCTATCGTATCTGCTTCGGGTTTGGCTCCTTCGGTGATGATAATGGCGCTTAAATCCAGCAAGGCAGCCACCGCCACAATATTCAAATGCGCCTGCAATGTTACCCAAACTGCTCTCCGCTGAGCGCCCGCCATAACGCAACTCAATAAATCCGCCGCATAACCGCCAGTGGGGGTGATCTGACTATAATCTTTGGCTTCGGTCAAGACTGTTAGATTTAGCTTGTCAATAATTTCTTGCAGAGTCATATCTGTTTTACCTCTTTGTAAATAAAACTACCGGGTTAGGCTTGGCCTCCCTCGCTAAAGGTTTCCTCAGGCTGGAGATAGATCTTCATTTGCAATCGGGTACCCTGACCTAGTTTTGACTCCAAGACCAACTCATTGACACACCGCTGAATATTCTTCAACCCCATTCCGGCCCCAAAACCTAATTCCCGGATTTCCGGCGGAGCAGTCGAGAAGCCAGGTTTCATGGCTAATTCAGTATCTGCTATACCCGGCCCAGTATCAACTGTTTCCATCAAAATTTGGTAGGGTTCAATTTCGATGCGTACTTCACCCCCATCAGTGGTGTGGATAATTAAATTCATTTCGGCTTCATAAATGGCAATACCGCAGCGCCGGGCAATTTGTGGATTAGCGCCCAGGCGGAGCAAAGCGCGTTTGATATGGCTGGAAGCTGTGCCGCCATGCGTAAAATCCCTGGGTCTAATTTGATAGCGCAAAATTAAGCTGGTTCGATCCGAAATGATATCCTCAAATAAGTGGCTAGCCCGATAGCGGCGGACTTCTTCGGCCTGGTAATCGAACTGGAGCGCACCCAGCAAACCTCTCGTCACATCACCTTTAGTGATGATTCCAACTAATTGGCCGGCTTCATTAACTACAACCAATCGGCCAAATCTTGTTTGGGCAAATAGTTTCAAAGCCTCGACAATCGGATCAGATGATCGAATCGTAACCACTTTCGTGCTCATGTAACGGTCTACCGTTGCTTTGAGTTCGCCCCGGCCCATATCCCGCAAGGCCCGAATCAAATCCTCGATGCTGATAATTCCAACCAGTTCTCCTTCTGCGATTACCGGCGCACCGGAGATACGTGCCTCCCGAAACAGGTCCAGCACTTCCTCCATCATCGTCGTGGGCGTCACCATCTTCACATCACGAGTCATAACCTCTTCGATTTTTAACTCGTAGGCCAGTTCTTCGACCCGCGTAATCAGCCCTGCAGCCCCATCCGTTATAACTCTATCACGCCGGACACGCCGTTCTGTCTCTCTATTCTCCATCGAACCGATCTATGCCCTTTCATCCGGTCAGGTGCGTTTAAACCTGTCTTTCCATCCCACCAAAAACAAAACGCGGCCAGAGTTACCCCTTTGCCGCATCACCTGGCTAATCTCAATCCACCTCATCGTGCCGGGGAGCGGCTCTAAGGCCGGCCGCATATAACCGGCCGCATGCTTCAAACATAGTAAGTCGCGTGCCAATGAGGGGAATACCTACCCGTTGAGCTACCTCAATCGTTTCCGACAAGGGCGTTTTGCCGCGCACGACTAAAATAGCGGCGGCATCCGCCATCTCCGCTGTCCGTACGATTTGAGGATTAATTAAGCCGGTGATGAGTAGCCCCTGAGCCACATTATAAACTAACACATCGCTCATTAAGTCTGCGCCAAAGCCTGTTTGGACCTCTTGTTTAAGGGCAGACTGACTGTGAAACTTGGCTGGATCAGATAATAAAAATTGGGCGTCAGTTAAAGTTATAATCTCTTGCAGATGCATAAACCCTCAACTCTCAAGGCCAAGTATTGGCAATTTGGCCAGCAGCTCAAGCGGCAAAGCTTGGGCCGCTGCCAATGCCTGTTGAACCATCTCGCTTAAACCCTCACCATAACCAAAATCTGCCCCCGGAACTGTTACCAGCCAAGCTGGAGGCCGCCCGGCATAAAGCCAATCGGCATAGGCCAGTAAGGTAGTCGGGTCCAGGTGATGCCCCAAGCTGGGTGACTGGGTATCAATACTGAGAGACTCCACCCGCACGCGGGGATTAACTTCCCCTGCCATCACAGCCCTGGCATCCACAAAAACTACGGCAGAGACCTCTGGCCTGGCTATTTCCTCGGCCAATTCCGGTAACAGTTGGTGAACGGATAATCGTTTAACCGCTACCTGATGAATGCGCCAAGATTGTTCGATTAGGTCGGCCAAAACAAGGCCAGCCCCATCGTCCCGGCGCAAATCGTTACCATAACTAATAAGCAAAATCATACAACACTCAGGCAGGTCAGGCTGCAGCAACCTGACCTGCCTTTTTATCAATCTCTTATCACTTCGTCTATCACTTCACCGTCAGGGGCCACCAGTTGCACGTGCAGGGGCATCTGACCAACGGCGTGAGTGGAACAACTTAAGCATGGGTCAAAGGCACGAATACCATGCTCAATCCGGTTCAGGATGCCTTCGGTCAACTGCTGTCCATTGACATAAGCCTGAGCAATTTGCTTGACCGTTTTGTTCATGGCCAGGTTGTTTTGCCCGGTAGCGATGATCAAATTGACCCGCTGCAAAATGCCGTCCTCATTCACATGATATTCGTGGAAGAGGGTGCCGCGTGGGGCTTCGCTCACCCCAATGCCCACGGTTCGGTTCACCCCCGCCCGGCTGCGAATGTGAGTGCTGGTAATCTCAGGATCCTCCAGTGTTTCAGTCATTTTTTCAAGAGAAAAGAGGATCTCGATCAGACGGGCATAGTGATAGTGAAAACTGCTAATCACTGGCTGGCCGTGCGCCCCCAGACGGCGGAACTGGCGCAGTTCCCGGTCGGCTCTGGGCGTGCCGGCAAAATCACACACATTGAGTCGAGCCAGTGGCCCAACCCGATACATACCGTTTTCTAATCCGTAAGGTTTGTAGTAGGGGAACTTTAAATAGCTCCATGGCTCAACGGCCTCTTCAATGATCTCCCGATACCGTTCGGGAGCCACTCCAGGTTCCAGCACCCGGCCGGTACTATCAACCACCCGCAGCAAGCCGTCATAATGTTCCAGGCCGCCTTCAGGCGTCACCAGGCCCATAAACAGGCTGGGGAACTCGCCATAAGCCTGAATTTCCGGGGCAAATTGGTCAAAACGATCCTTTAACAAATCTAAGGCCAGTTCCACGGTATCAATACTCTCGGTCAATCCGGCCTTAATCTGGTCGCGCTTTTCGGCGGAAAGAGGCTCGCGCACACCCCCAGGCACCGACCAGGCCGGGTGAATGCTTTTGCCACCCAGGATACGGATCGTCTCTTGACCAAATTGGCGCAGGCGAATGCCTTTCCGGGCCAGGTCAGGATACTTGCTAATCAGCCCCACGACATTGCGCTGCGCGGGATCACTTTCCATACCCAGCAACAAATCCGGCCCGCTGAGATGAAAGAAGCTTAAGGCATGGCTCTGGACAAGCTGGGCCCAGTTCATCAACCGGCGCAATTTCTGCGCTGTCGGCGGAATTTGAGATCCTAAAATAGCATCGCCGGCCTTAGCCGAAGCCAACAAGTGGCTAACCGGGCAAATACCGCAAATACGAGCGGTGATGCCCGGCATTTCCCAAAAGCTGCGCCCTTCACAGAATTTCTCAAATCCCCTAAATTCCGTCACGTGAAAGCGGGCGTCCTCAACTTGATTCTGGTCGTTGAGATGAAGCGTGATTTTGGCATGGCCCTCAATCCGAGTGACGGGATCAATCGTGACAATACGTGACATAATAATTATTCCTCCAACAGGTTAAACGTTGAACGTTCAACGTTTTTATCCGAATTTCCGCATAGTTTCAGGCAAGGCCACCGGCTCATTTGCCAGCAGCGCCTCTACCGCCGCCCAGATGCGATCCGGGTCGGGCGGGCAGCCGGGAATGTAAGCATCTACTTCAATGACCTGGTGAAGCGGCAAGACGCGGGGCAGGAGCGCCGGCATAACCTTATCGGCTTCACCCCCGCGCGGCACCTGACCTGGCCCTGCCTGATAAACCTGGGTCAATAGATCGTCTACTTGCAAGGTGTTACGCAGGCTGGTGACATTGCCGGTCACAGCGCAGTCGCCAAAGCTAACTACTTTCCGGCTGCGTTCGCGAATATAGTGAGCCAATTCCAGGTGATCTACATTGGCCACAGCCCCTTCGACCAGGGCTACATCCACTTTGTGCGGAAATTCTTTGGCATCGGCAATGGGGCTGTACACCAACTCCACCGCTCCAGCCAGGTCAATCAACTTTTCCCCTAAATCCAGAAAACTCATGTGGCAGCCCGAACAGCCGCCCAACCAAGCGGTTGCCAGCCGGATTTTGCCATTTTTTTTCGCTGTCATAAGATTTTCCCTTCAACCCAATGATTAACAATTGATAATTGGCAACTCATCACCAGTTCCACTCTTTCTTTTCCCGGCCAGTCAATATCCAGCCCAGAAAATCAGGTTTCTTCTCCATCTCGGCCACTGTAACACCCTTCTTGGTCAAAGCGCCGGTGGGGCAAACTTGCACGCACTTGCCGCAACTGGTGCAGCTTTGGCTGGTGCCCCAGGCCTGGTTCAGGTCGGCAATAACCCGGCTCTCGACGCCCCGGCCCATGACATCCCAGGTATGTGCGCCTTCGACCTCATCACAAACTCGTACACAGCGGGTGCAGAGAATGCAGCGATTATGGTCCAGAACAAAGCGCTCATGGCTGGCATCCATCGGTAAATCAGGATGGAGGTAATCGTACCGGACATGGTCCACCCCCAGTACAGCCGCCTGCCATTGCAGTTCACAATGCCCATTCATCACGCAAACTGCGCAAACGTGATTACGTTCAGCCAAAAATAGTTCCATGATCATCTGCCGGTACTTAACCAGCCGTTCGGTATGGGTATAAATAACCATACCTTCCTGCACTGGGGTCACACAGGCGGCCACTAACCGAGCACCGCCACGCCCATCAGGCCATTCGACCATACACAAGCGGCAACTACCACGCTCGCTCAACCCCTCCAAATGGCAAAGGGTGGGAATGTGGTTCCCATGCTCTTTAATTACTTCCAACAGCGACTGGTCTTGCCGGGCGCTGACCATTTCATCATTAATTGTCAGAGTAACAACAGACATCACCACACCTCCACTTGGGGTTCAACAATCTGGGGTAGACTTGTCAAATTGGCAAAAGTTGACAAGTTCGAGGAAGAAACGAGGCGTATCATTGACCGCCTCCATTCTTGGCCAGCGCTAACCATGCCGCGCCTTCATTGATTTTGGCTTCGTATTCATTACGGAAGTAGCGCAGGGTACTTAAGACCGGATTCGGCGCCGATTGCCCCAGACCACACAAGCTGGTCTCTTTGACCATCACACACAGCTCCTCCAGCTTTTTCAAATCGGCGGGAGTGGCGGTACCGGAAGTAAAGCGATCCAAAATACGGTACATCTGGACCGTACCAACGCGGCATGGCAGGCACTTACCACAGCTCTCGTCCATGCAAAATTCCATGAAGAACTTGGCCATATCTGGCATACTGTTTTTATCGTCCAAGATGACCAGACCGCCAGAACCCATAATCGAACCCAGCGCCTTGAGACTTTCAAAGTCTACGGGTGTATCAAGATGCGCGGCTGGCAGGTAGCCACCGCTGGGGCCGCCGGTCTGAGCTGCTTTGAAAGTGCGGCCATCAGGAATGCCCCCGCCGATGTCATAAACAATATCCCGTAACAAGATCCCCATCGGCACCTCAATCAGGCCGGTCGTATTCAGGTTACCCGCCAGAGCAAAGACTTTACTCCCCTTGCTCTTCTCTGTCCCGATACTGGCGTACCAGGGGGCGCCTCGGGTAATAATCGGAGCGATATTGGCAAACGTCTCCACATTGTTGATCAGGGTGGGATAACCCCACAAACCACTTTGAGAAGGGTAAGGTGGGCGCGGCACCGGCTGACCCCGCCGGCCCATGATCGAGGCCATCAAAGCGGTTTCCTCACCACAGACAAAGGCGCCGGCCCCAATGCGAATGTCAACCCGAAAGCTAAAGTTGCTGTCCAGAACCCGGCTGCCCAGCACACCCCGCCGTTCGGCAGTCCGAATCGCCTTCTCCAGGCGTTTGATCGCCTCCGGATACTCACCACGAACGTAGACATAACCCTGCTCGGCCCCGACCGCATAACCGGCAATGGCCATTCCTTCCAGCACCCGGTGCGGGTCCGATTCCATAATCGTGCGATCCATGTAAGCGCCGGGGTCGCCCTCATCGCCATTAGCCACAACATATTTTTTGGCTCCCGGCGATTTGCGGACCAAACCCCATTTCAAACCGGCAGGGTAACCAGCCCCCCCACGTCCGCGAAGACCGCTCCGGGTTATCTCGTCACAGATTTGTTCCGGGGTCATCTCGCGCAGCGCATGGGCTAAAGCGTGATACCCACCGCGCATAACATATTCTTCAAATCGCTCAGGATCAATGAGACCAGAATTGGCCAGCACAATTTTGACCTGCCGGGTAAAGAAAGGAATTTGTTCGGAAAGTAAATGTCGCTCAGTTACGCTATCCTCTGCTCCATCTTGCAAGATGTGCTTGGCGACAATTTTCTCAGCCACCGCCGGGGTGACTCCCTCGTAGAGAACATCAGGCTGCCCCTGGGTCTGAACTTTAACAAGCGGACCCTGGCTGCATGGACCCATACAGCCGGTTGGAACGACCTGGACTTCTTTGGTCAGTTGATTTTCTTTAATCGCCTGCTGGAAAACCTCTTGGACTGATAAAGCACCCGACGAAACACATGGGGTACTGGAACAACATAACAGCCGGCAACGAAATTGCTGCTGCCGCTCGGTTTCCTTTTCGGCTAAGGCTTGCAATTCAACTCGATTCATAAAGCTTCCGTCTCCTCTAGTTCTAAGGCATCAGCAGCAGGCTTCGGTTCAGGCAAACTAACCTGGCTGCTTAGCATGACTCTGACTCGCTCGACCGTCGAGTTGGGCATTTCGCGGCCCACCACACTGCCATCCAACACCAACACTGGAGCCAGGCCGCAACTGCCCAGGCAGCGGGCTGTGGAAAGGCTGAACTTGCCATCCGGGGTCGTCTGGCCAGCCTCAATGCCAAACTCGGCTTCAAGTCTGGACACGATTTCGCCGGCCTGTTTAACGTAGCAGGCCGTACCCAGGCAGACAATGCAGGTATGTTCGCCCAGGGGTTTCAAGGAAAAGAAGTGGTAGAAAGTCGCTACTCCATACACCCAACTGAGCGGCAGCTTCAACTGGTGGGCGGTATAAATGAGTAAATCTTCCGACAGGTAGCCAAACGCTTCTTGGGCGGTGTGGAGCACTTCGATTAAGGCATCCTGCTGATATTGCAGCCGCTTCAACGCCCGGTCTACCAGCTTAAAACGAGGATCGCCGCTGGGATGTTCGGTTTCGGCAGCTTTGGCGGCTTTAGTTCCATTTTCTTTGGTGAGATTAGCCATAATACATTCCTTTGAGTGGAGTAGATTTAATCATACGCAAATCAGGAGCTAGCATATCATACGTCAGGCGGCCTCCACAGTGTTAGGTGTCACTTTTTCAATATGACATTTATCCTGAATTGTGCATTTTTTCACAATATGCTTCGACCTGCAAATCTCAGGTAGGCAGGTCCGCTACCTATTACACCAATTTGTCTACTTTCTAATATTTCAATTATTTTAATGGGGGTTTTTGCGCTAAACGTGTTTTGGATTTGATCGAGCTAGCGGCGTTGCTTACTCAGATGCCTCCATTGTATCATTACTTACAACCGACGGTAAGTGTCACCTGTCACTTTCGGAAAGTGACAGATGTCATCATCAGTGAAATGAGGAGGTTTCGTCAGATAGTAAGCCGCGCCGACGCAGGGCTTGCTGCAAAAGGGGTTCGATTTGTGCCTGAATAGCTGCATTAGCATATCCTACCCAACTGACATTACTTGCTACACCCAACGGCGCTAACAACGGCCGGCCAGAGGCGTCGGTAACAATCACCCCGGCTTCACGGGCGATGAGTTCAGTACACAAATCGTAGGGATGGCAGCAAATACCCAGGGCTAAACCTCGCTGGGCCAATAGGGTTTCCAGGAGGGGGCGGATATCGGCATTAAAACGATCCCGCCCGGTGATTAACTCGTATAACTGCCCGCCGGTACAGATATATTGATCTTCAAAACAGTGAGCTTTGCCCGGCTGCACCGGCCCGAGGGCACCTCGAACAATTTCCTCATCAATAGCGGCCAATTCCTCGCGAGCGCCGGGAAAAAAGCGGGAAATCATGGCGTACCCATGGGCGATAGTAGTTGCGCGTGAGGGTTGTATAACAAGGGGTTGCGTGTCACCAGTGAGGCGGTTGTAGCGTTCGGCGCGAACGCCCTGACCGGCAATAGACCACAGCGTGTCCGAGAGGTGCTGTTTAATAAGGGGGACTTCAGTTTGCACCGCCAGTTCAATATCGCTCAGGTTGGTGACCGGGCCTTTGTTGGGGGCCACACCGGTCAAAATCCAGGCGCTGCGTTTCTGGTACATGATGCCGCGAGTGCCGTCAATGGGATCAACCATGATCCGCCAGTGGGCTTCTTTTTCGGGAACGCCGGCTGGTAAGACCATCTGGCCGGTTTCGCCCAACCCTTCGGCGATTAAAATGATGGGGGTGTGGCTGGCAATTTCGCGGGTAAAAAAGTCAAGCAACACCTCTTCGCTAATTTTGTCTACGACATAAATCGTATCGCCGGCCTCTTCTTTAGCGATTTGAGCCAGTTCATCTGGCGAGGTTGACTCGGCGGCGGCGACTAAGCTATCACGGATCTGCTCTTGAAGCTGACGAATAGGGGGTAGGAGGTCTGCGATGTTAGTTATCATACGCGGTACAAGTTACTTAGAATCGAGGAGCTTGGCTTACCTACTCCCTGGAGCCAGCAAAGAATCAATGACTTTCTCAAATACTTCAAAGCGTTGCACCCCAACAAATGGCTGGTCATTCACCAGGAAAGCCGGGGTTCCGGTAAAGCCTATTTCGAAAGCCTCGTGCTGCTGGTTATTGACCTTATCCCGATAACGGCGGGTTTCTACACACGTATTGAATTGGTCCATACCCAGCCCAATTTTTACCGCGTAGGCGTTGAGGTCATTTTTGCTAATTGCCCCAGGATTGTCACCGTCATAGATCAAATCGTGGAATTCCCAAAACTTGCCCTGCTCGTGGGCGCATTGCCCGGCCTCCGCTGCCTTGGGGGAGTCCAGGGTGATGACCGGGAAATCCTTCCAGACAAAACGCACCTGGTCGCCGTACTTGGCGCGGATATCCTTCAGGACGCCAAGCTTATGCCAGGCCCAGCAGGCCGGGCAGCCCAAGTCGCCGTATTCAACGATGGTGACCGGCGCGGTTTCAGGGCCGAGCGAAGGATAATCAGTCATGAATGCCTCAGCTGCGCTCGAAGCACTTTGACTATCTAAACTCAGATAGGGACGAAGCACTCCGCCGACAAACAACAAAACAAGCACTACACCCCCCCAAGCTAACCAACGCTTCACAGAGTTCTGCTTGCTGTTGTCAGAGTGTGTCCGCAGTCCTTTATCTTTTTCCATAGTTTAGCTGCGTTATGAGCCACTCTGTGCCATTGCCTGCATGATTTTATGCTCATCCACCTCACCGCTGAACTCATTTATCTTCTCTCGATCACGGAGCACCACGATGCGATGGCTGGTCCGTAATACTTCCTCTAACTCCGATGAAATAAACACACATGCTTTGCCATCTTCAGCCAACTCAAGGACCAATTTTTGAATTTCGGCCTTTGCCCCGACATCAATACCTCGGGTGGGTTCATCCAGAATCAAAAGATCGGGGTTTGTGGCCAGCCAGCGAGCCAAAATAACCTTTTGTTGATTCCCGCCGCTTAGATTTTTAACCGGTTGGTCTGCGGTAGGGGTACTAATATTGAGCAATTGAATATAATGCTCAGCCAGTTCATACTGCTTGCCCTTGCCGAGATACTTGAACCAACCTTTATTGCCCTGGATAGCCAGGATAATATTTTCTCTGACGGTTAAGTCGGGCACCAAGCCTTCTGCTCGCCTGTCTTCAGGGCAGAAGGCGATGCCTCT
The DNA here is from genome assembly GCA_016860845.1 of Chloroflexota bacterium. Next base: position 76,942 of record BOKF01000015.1, on the reverse strand, counting down.
GGAAATTGAATCGCCGGGCGAGAAGTTTTTAACCACTTCTCCAGCGAACTTCAACGTACCGCTATCCGGTTTGTCTATGCCAAAGAGCAGCTTGGCGGTTTCTGTACGCCCTGATCCCAGCAGCCCGGCAAACCCGACCACTTCTCCGGCATGTAAATCCAGGTCAAAGGGTTTAATCGAACCGGTACGACCCAACTGCCTGGCCTGAAGCAGCGCATCTTCTTTAATGTGCAGACTGCTCTCAAGCTTTGTTTTACTCATATCGTTAAAATCACTGAGATTCCGGCCGATCATTTTTGTAATTAACTCGATCATCGGCAAGGAATTGGTATTGAAAGTTCCAATCAGATTTCCATTTCTGAGAACCGTTATTCTGTCCGAAACTTCGTACACCTGATTAAGAAAATGAGTAATGAAGATAATACCCATACCTTCATCTCTTAATTTGCGCATCACCTGGAACAGCTTCTCGGTTTCATTGGCATCGAGACTCGAGGTAGGTTCATCCAGGATTAATATTTTGGCCGAAGAAATCTCAAGCGCCCGTACAATGGCGACCATCTGTTGGATAGCCACTGAATATGCCTCCAGGGGCCGCGTCACATCAATATGAATATCCAGCCGGCGCAGAAGTTGGTCGGCCCTATCGTTCATTGCTTTCCAATCAATACTCCCGAATTTCCGGGGTTCCTGGCCAAGCAAGATATTTTCGGCTACTGTTAGATTAGTGCAAAGATTGACTTCTTGATAGACCGTGCTAATCCCCAGAGTTTGGGCATGTTGAGGTGATTTTATAGAGACTTCTTTACCCTCAAGCGTGATAGTGCCCTCGTCTTGTCGCTCAACACCGGTCATGATCTTGATCAGCGTAGACTTACCGGCCCCATTTTCCCCCATCAGCGCATGGATCTCGCCCCTTTGGAGCGTAAAGTCCACATTATTCAGGGCCTGCACCCCTGGAAAGTATTTATAGATACCTTTCAATACGAGAATATCTTTATTAGACTCCGCCATAATCGCTGTGCCTCCATCTTGGATAACGCGTCGTATCCCGTAGGGGATAAACAACCTTACATTAAATTATGAGTGTTTCTTTCTCATATAGAACAGACTTTGAATTCCGAGAAAGATCAGGGTGAGGGCGCCCACGCCGATGCGGGTCCACCATGAACTCAAAGTGCCGTTAAATTGGAGGATAGAGACGATGGTGCCGTTAATTAAGACCCCAAACAGGGTGCCTATTACATTGCCTACCCCACCCGTTAACATCGTCCCACCGATCACCGCCGAGGCGATGGCATCCAATTCCATGCCCGGGGCGTACCCGCCATAGCCTGAAAGTAAAGAAACACTGAACACAATCCCGGCCAAGGAAGAACAGAAGCCGCCGAAGGCATACACGAGGAGTTTGGTGCGGGCGACAGGAAACCCCATTAACAGAGCAGACTGCTCATTATTGCCAATAGCATAGACCATGCGGCCAAATCGGGTAAAGTAACACAGGTAAATTGTCACCACTAACAACACCGGGCCGACAAAGGAAGGAATATACAGATACGCATTGTCAAATAAAGGGATATAAACTTTTGTTAAGGCCAAGTAACGATAGAAAGGGTCTTTAATAGTTAAAGAAGAAAGGGTGATGATGTAAGCCATCCCCCGCGCAAAAAAGAGGCCCATTAAGGTCACGATAAAAGGTTCCACTTTGAAGAAATGAATAATCCAGCCCTGGGCAAGTCCAAAGACGACCCCCATAACTAACATCAAAGGCATCACCACCAGCGGACTCATGCCATTAGCCAGTAAAGCGGCCGATGCGGCCGTGGTCAGGGCAATTACCCCGGCTACAGAAAGATCAATTCCTTTGGTCAGGATCACCAGGGTCATGCCAATGGACACAATCAACAGGCTGGCCTGGTTAATAAACAGGTTAAAAAACACCTGTGGTTTTTGCATAGCCGGATACAGCCAGCCTCCGGCCATGTAGAGCAGGATAAATATGACAATGGTGGTTAGCAGGGGGCCGTTATCTAACAGGAAACGCTTTGTCTGTTGCATCATGTTGGATTCCTTTCCGGTCAGCAGGGAGCCCTCATCTAGCAGGAGACGCTTCGTTTGTTGCATCATGTTGAACTCCTTTCCGCTCAGAGAATTTGTTCAAAATCCGGCGAGTGTAGTCAGAGTAAAGGATAATCACAACCAGGACCAGCACGGCTCGACCCGCCAGGAGGGCATTAGCCGGCACACCAAAGGTATACATGGTGATGGTGAAAGTCCAAATGATCAGGGCACCAATCACGCTCGCCATCAAAGAAAACCGCCCGCCCGACATAAGGGTGCCGCCGATGACCACGGCTAAGATTGCGTCCAACTCATACAGGAGGCCAATATTATTGGCATCAACACCGTGAATGTAAGAACCGAGGATCAGGCCGGCGACGGCGCTGCAAAAACCACAAAAGGTATAAACAAACAGCTTGATATTTTTTTCGCTGATACCGCTATAATAAGTGGCTTTGGCATTGATTCCAACCGATTCGATGAACAAGCCAATTGAGGTTTTACGAGCCAATAGCCAGGCCAACACAAATACAACAAGCACAATATAGATTGAAACCGGCAGCCCCAAAATAAACCCATTTCCAAACCACCAGTAGGGTGTGTAATAAACCGTCATAATTTGACCGTTGGTAACGAGCTGGGCAATGCCACGGCCGGCTACCATGAGGATCAGGGTGGCGACCATCGGCGAGATTTTACCCCTGGAAACCAGGAACCCATTCCACAAACCACACAAGGTGCCGGCTACCAGATCAACCAGGACCACTATCCATAGAGGCGTATTGGTGGTATTCGCCGCCAAAATATCATTGGTGATAAGCTCATTGCCCAGGGCAGGATTGATCAACACAGTACTCACGGCCGCCGAAATAGCGATCACCGCCCCTACCGAAAGATCAACCCCGCCAGTGGCAATCACCAGGGTCATCCCGATGGCTACCAACATCAACGGGGCTGCATTATTAACCACATCAATGAGATTCCCAAACAAATGACCGTCCAGTATCCCGATTTTAAAGAATCCGGGGGCAAAAATCGCATCAACAATGAAAATCAAAATCAGCGCCACAAGGGGCCAGAATAGCTGGCTTTCGCGCATGCGTTTGAGTAAAGGCGTATTATTTTTCATAAATTTCCTACCCTTGTTTGGATAATGGTCTGACAGCGATACACCGGAGAATTTAATAATTTCCTCATTGTACTGCCAATCTGATGAGACTCATAACCAGGTACACTGTTTTTGGCAAGAGAACTTTGCCAATTTTTTATAAAAAGAAGCGGCGTAGGGTAACGCCGCTTCTCAATTATTATTTGCACGAGAGTATTAGAGACAACTCATGCGCCGCGGCCAGAACAAGTTAGTACTGGCGGCTTGGCAGTAACTCGGCCGCTTGATCAGGGAAGTAAACGGTTTCCTTGGTTAGAGTTTCTCGTTCTACGGGTTCGCCGTTGGCGAGTTTCAGGGCCATTTCCAAGACCTGCGGGCCAAGCAGCGGGTTACATTCCACATCGGCTTGCACCCAGCCATCAATCATCAATTGGAAACCACCGCGGGTACCATCCACGGAGACGATCTTGATATCGCCGGGTTTCAAACCAGCGGCCTTCATCGCTTCAACCGCGCCGATGGCCATATTGTCATTGTGGATGAACGCGCCATCAATTTCTCCGGCGTATTTCTTCAGGAAGGCTTCCATAACCGGCTTGCCTTCAGCCGTGGTAAAGTTACCGGTCTGCGAGTCCAGAATTTCGATATTTTTGGCAAGCGTTTCGCGGAAACCATTAGCGCGGCCAACCGCAGCGCCAGAGCCTGTCGTGCCACTGAGTTCAACGATCTTGCCGCCCTCGGGGAGCAGCTTGTTCATTTCTTCGCCGGATTTTTTACCTTCCAAGACCATGTCCGAACCAATGTGAGCGGCGTAGAGGGACGAATCGGCGGAGACGGAGCGGTCTACGATAATGACCGGAATGCTGGCGTCCTTGGCTTCGGTGAGGACAGCATCCCAACCATCTTCAACTACCGGCGGCAGGGCAATGACATCAACACCCTGCTGGATGCAGGCGCGCATAGCCGAAATCTGGTTTTCCTGCTTCTGCTGAGCATCGGAGAAGACCAGGTTAACGCCCAACTCCTTAGCAGTTTCCTTGAGTGAAGCGCTATTGGCGGTGCGCCAGTCGCTCTCGGCGCCCAGTTGCGGGTAGCATACCGTCAAATCTTTGTATTCCTTTTTGGCTTTGGCTGGAGCTTCGGCAGCGGGTTTTTCGGCGGCGGGGGCAGCGGGGGCAGCGCCACAACCCATTACAGCAAGGATCATGGCTAAACCTACCAGCAAATACAGGACTTTTGAAAACTTCATTGTTTAGATTCTCCTTCTTTTCTAATTTGCTAAAATTGATTTAACAGTGGATTTAGTGAAGGGCCGCATTTCTCCCGGGTTGAAATGCAGGCATTTATTTGTTTCATCATATCCCTTAAAGGGAGCAACATCAATGAATTTTGATTGGGAATATGTTGAGATTTATATTTTGTTTTCTGATAATAAAAAACCCTCTACTTAGAGGGTGTGATTTTTTTGGATAAAAGTTAATTATTTTTTGATGAGTTTGCCATCTCGTTCCCAAACTGACGCGCAGCGTGGGAACGAGATGGCGGAAGGGGTAAAATCTAATATTTACGGGTGGGCAGGATCTCCGCAGCGTTCTCAGGAAAATAAATGCCTTCCTCAGAGGGGATCCACTTGGGAACTTGTTCGCCATTGGCTACTTTCAGGGCCAACTCAAAAAATTGCGGACCGAGGAGTGGATTGCATTCCACCGTCGCATTTAATTTGCCATCAATCATGGCCTTGAAAGCGTCGCGAATGGCGTCAATTGAGACAATCTTTATGTCCTGACCGGGCCTTAAACCATAGGCCTCAATGGCCTTGATGGCCCCGATGGCCATATCATCGTTGTGAGCGTAGAGGGCATCAATGTTTTTACCGTACCGCTTTAAAAGGGCGGTCATTACTTCCTGGCCCTTGGCCCGGGTGAAATCGCCGGGCGCGGAAGCAATGATCTTCATGTCCGGGTAATCTTTCAGAATTTCTCTAAAGCCCTTATAGCGGTCATTGGCCGGTGCAGAACCTACCGTACCGACCAGTTCAACAATCCTGCCCTTGCCGTTCAATAGCTCAACCATCACCCGGGCCGCATTTTTGCCCTCTGCCAGGAAATCAGAGCCCATGTAGGTCACGTAGAGGTCTGGGGAGACAGCCGCGCGGCGATCCACCAGGATGATGGGAATACCGGCATCTTTGGCTTCCTGAAAGACCGATTCCCAACCGGTTTCCACCACCGGCGAGACGCCGATTACGTCCACCTGTTGGGCGATAAAAACCCGGATAGCTTTGATTTGATTCTCCTGCTTTTGCTGGGCATCGGAGAACTTTAATTCCACGCCAAACTGCTCGGCCGCTTCTTTGATCGAGACCGTATTGCCGGTTCGCCACTCGCTCTCGGCCCCAATTTGAGCAAAGCCGACGACCAAGTCCGTATAGGTTTTCTTGCCCTGGCTCTGCTCTTCAAGCAGAGCAGACTGGGACGGTTGGGGAGTAGGCTGAGTTCCGCAGGCTGCTATGGCCAAGATCACCGTTACCATTATAAACAGATTTAAAATCTTCGTCGGAGGCTCTAACATGGTTCACCCCTCCTCTTTTTGTGAATTCAGGCCATCTTTCAGCGGAATGGTTACGGTTACCCGAGTGCCTTCCAGATAATGGCTATCAATGGATAGGCCATACTGTTTGCCATAAAACAGCTTGATGCGTTTGTTGACGTTCTCAAGTCCAAACCCACTTTCCTTTAAGGCAATTTCTTCAGAATCATTATTAATTTCTTGCTGAATTTGGGCCAGTTTGTACGACGTAAAGCCGACCCCGTCATCCTGCACTTCCAATAAAACCACGTTTTGGTCCGTTCGCCTGGCTCGCACGGTAATAGTACCGCCATTCCTTTTGTTTTTAATGCCGTGATAAAGGGCGTTCTCAACCAACGGCTGGAGGGTTAACTTCAAAATAACGCCATCCAGGATATCTTCATCAACTTCGATCTTATAATCCAGAATATCCCGGTAGCGCATCTTTTGAATGGTCAGGTAGCTTCTTACATGCTCAATCTCCTGATGGATGGTAATCCAATCCTGGCCTTTGCTCAAAGCGATTCTAAAGAAACTCGACAGGGCGCGCACAATCTCAATCACCTGAGCGGTCTTGTTGGCCTCGGCCAGCCAAATGATGGTATCAAGGGTGTTGTAAAGAAAATGGGGGTTGATCTGAGCCTGGAGCGCTCTGAGTTCGGCTTTTTTTAGATGTTCCTGTTCCTTGATTTTGGCCGCCAGTAATTCTCTGATGCGGCCGATCATAATGTTAAAATTCAGGCCCAGCTCGGTGATTTCGTCTACATTGTCGCGGGTCATCAAAGCTTGCAGGTCATTCTTGGTGATAGTTGTGGTCACATCGTGCAGTTTTTTGATTGGGATATAAATGCTGGCCGAAATGATCCAGGCGGCCATAATGGAAAAAGCGATAACGCAGGGCAGCAGGATCATATAGGTGATAGCCCAGCGTGTAAATCGGGTTTGGGTCTGTTTGTATTGCTGTTCCGCCTGGTTCACCTCAAACAGCACATAATCCTGCACGCTCTCTTCAACCACCTCAGAAACGCCCCGAATGTTTTCCAAAACCAATTCATTGTCAACCACCCGGCTGCCCTGCGCGATTTGCGTCCCCATCTTGTCCACATAGCGGCTGAGTGTGTTCATCGTCCGCAGAATGACCTCAAGCTTGATCCTGGATTTATCTGACTCGGTATTAGCCATCATTGACGTTACTTGGGCATCAACTTGCTCAATAATTTCGTAGTGGTTACCCTCTTTGAATTCCTTCTTGCCGGCCACAATGTTCCACATTTCCGTATCAATTGCCGGTTTGATATAACCATTGATGCTGTTCGCTGTCGTGATGTTGGTAATGATGGTATCGTACTGGCGGTTGAATCTCAGTACCTCCAAAATCAGCACGGCATTGATGGCCGCCATCAAAAAGATCACAACGAAAAACGAGAGCAGGATCTTTCGGCGGAGTGATAAATGGATACCGGCAAAAAAATCAATAAATTTCCCCATGTATTTGGGGAGCGGTTCGCTGGCTACTAATTCGATACTCATAGTACTCTGCCTACTTCTTCCCACTTTGGGGCTGTAATCGAAATTGTTGGGGTGAGAGGCCGGTGTTCTTTCTAAAAATATAACTAAAATAGTGGGGGTCATTGTACCCACTTTGATAGGCCACCTCAAAAGATTTCAACCCGGTGGTTCGCAGCAACTCTTTGGCCCGGTCAATTCTGATCTTGGTCAAATACTCCTTGAAGGTTTCGCCGGTTTCACGGCTAAACACCAGGCTAAAATGACTGGGGCTGAGATTAACCTGGGCTGCCAACTCAATCAACGACAAATCGGGGTCAGGGTAATGACCCTCAATATATTTCTTGGCCCGATGAATTATTGTCTTATATTGATTTTGCGTCTGGCTATCTCTAAAGGCCAGGGCGCTGGCAAAAACTTGTCTCGTCTCTGCGGTGAGTTGATCAAGAGTTTTAATATTCATCAATAACGTTTCAACATAATTTATTTCAGGAATAACCTGATCAACATTCCCGCCTAACTGATGCACAAATTTGGCGACAATTAAAACAAGATCAACAAAAATATAATTCTTAACCAGATAGGATTGGAGCGCAGCTTCATCGAGCGGCTGTATATAAGCTTCAAAGAAATCATCAAATTCGTCTTTAACCCCGTACCTCAAAAAGTTTTCCAGGGCAGACCTGTCCAGATCAAGCAGCCCAACTTTATCGGTTTCACCACCACTGCCAACCTGTCCCGTTCCATCAGTTCCATTTTGTTGTATATCTGTTAACGCTTCGGCAAAAGATTGGTGGATATGGCCGATTCGATCCTGAGGGCGGCCGACCCCAACTCTGACAGAACACCTGGTCCTATTCTCTACTTCAGCCCTGATCAACCCCTTGAGAAAACAGCCCTCCTGCTCCAGATGTTCGAGGGAGTCGCCCTTAATAATCAAGACCAGTTCTTCCATGCCTGCCTTCGTCAAAAAAACGTCTGGATTATTCCCGACCAATTTTGATATGATCTGTTCAACCTGTTCGTGCTCGTAATAGTTTAACGGCTCGGCGTGTCTGCCCAGCGCAAATTCGACCACCACAACCAGATACCCTTTGGCAATGAGAGCCAAGCCCAGCCGTTGGCTCTCTTGAATTGCTTCCGGCGACAACATCCCCCCCATGACCAGCTTCAATAAAAATTTTTCTCGTCGCAGCGCCAGATCATCTTCGACCTGATTCTTTAGCCGATTCAGCTTTTCTCGCTCCAGCCGGTCTTGGTCAAGCTGGGCGGCCACTTTGCCCAGAACATTGTGTAAATCCTGGACCCCAAGCGGTTTGAGCAGGTACTCGGTTACGCCCAACTTGACCGCCTCTTGAGCATAATGAAACTCATCGTGCCCGCTAAGAATAATGATTTTGACCTCCGGCATCCGCTCCCGCAAAATTTTACAAAGCTGCAATCCGTCCATAAACGGCATTTTGATGTCGGTAATCAACACATCCGGCCGGGCGGCCTCAATCAACGGCAGGGCCATTTCCCCGTCCGGCGCTTCACCGCAAAACTCAAAGCCAGCCGACTTCCAATCAACATTATCCCGTATGCCCTCTCTGGCGACAATCTCATCTTCCACCAGAAAAACTTTGTACGTCATTGTTCAACTCCCGTCAGAGTCCACTTCATTGTAGCCGCACTGGCTAATAATTTTAAGCAAGGAAGGCGCAAAATACAAACAGCCGTTGAGTCTGGAAAATAAAACCGATCTTTGGGTCGGGTCCAGGCCAAGGCGAAAGAGGTATAATTGAGGGGTTGTAAGGCAAGTCGGACCCAACGAGTTCCTTGTTAGTGTCCGAACTGGTGAAACGGCTAAGGTTCTTCCTATTGTCCGTACACGTGTTTATAGCGGTAATTCAACTTGGCTACATCCTCCGGCGCGATTTCATCGGGCTGGCCGATTTGCAGGGCCAGCCAAACGGTCTTGGCCACATCTTCAGTCATCACCGCCGCTTTGACCGCCGCCTCAGCCGTCCGGCCAACGGTAAAAACACCGTGATTTTTCAGCAGCACCGCTGGCGAGTCGCCGATGGCTTCCAGCACCACCTTGCCAATCGCCTCACTGCCGATGAGGGCAAAGCCGCCGCAGGGAATCGGCCCGCCGAACTCGTCGGCCATCGCGGTCAGGTAAACGGGAATTGGTTTGCCGATCGCCGCAAAAGCCGTGGCGTAAGGCGAATGGGTGTGGACAATGCCGTTCACGTCAGGCCGGTGCTGGTAAATATAAAGATGGCTGGCCGTATCGGACGAAGGTTTTAAGCTGCCTTCAATGATCGTCCCTTCCAGGTCAACCACTACCATATGTTCCGGCTTCAACACCTCGTACCGTATCCCCGAAGGCTTAATCACCACAAACCCCGACTCCGGATCGCGCACGCTGATGTTGCCTGCCGTCCACGTGACCAGGTTATTTCGGGGCAGCTCCTGGTGCAACTCACTCAAGAGTTCTCGTAATTCTTCTAGCATGATAATTTCTCCAGAAAAATAAAGTTGCTGCCATGTCATTCTGAGGCGAAGCCGAAGAATCCCTCGATTCTTCGCCTAAGAGTTAGGCCGAATGACCCCATGAACGCCAGATAGGAAGTTTTTAGTCAAAATTTTTCTTCTCTAACGAAGTTGAGAATCCTCCCAAGGCTCCAGGGATTCTTCGACCCTTCGGCTTCGCTCAGGGCAGGCTCTTCGGTCTCAGAATGACACGGCAATACTCCTTACCCTGACTCTTCTACTTCAGCGCATCCACGGCGGCTCGTTCGATACTGAGTCCTTTTTTGTAGCGCTCCATGAACGCGGCAAATCCAGCCACATCCGCCGGATCGGGCGCAATGGTCGTGCCATGTTCTCCTGCAAAGACCTTGTGGGAAAGATAGGTTTCCAGAGGCTCATTCGCTGCCTTATGGAGCATATAGGCGGCAAGCAGGGCAATTCCCCATGCGCCGCCCTCACCGGCGGTCGCCATTACGGAAACGGGGACATTCATCGCCGCTGCCATAATCTTTTGACCCACTTCCGGTGTCTTGAAGAAGCCGCCATGACCGAGAACTCGGTCAATCTTCACCTGCTCCTGTTCAAAGATACCCAACCCAATCTTCAATGCGCCGAGCGCCGCGAACAGATGCACCCGCATGAAATTCGCCAGCGTGAAGCGGCTTTCGGGTGTACGAACAAACAGGGGACGCCCCGCTTCAAGGTGCGTGATATGCTCGCCCGCAAAGTAATTGTAAGCGAGCAGCCCACCCGCGTCCGCATCGCCGGCGAGACCCTTGGTATACAGCACTTCAAACAGCCTGGATTCGCTCACCTCCACCCCTAGCGCCTGCGTAAATTCCTGGAACAGGTCCACCCAGGCATTAAGATCGGAGGTGCAGTTGTTGCTATGGACCATAGCCACAGGCTTGCCTGCGGGCGTTGTCACCATGTCAATCTCAGGATAGAGCTTTGACAGCGGCTGCTCCAAAACGATCATGGCAAAGACCGATGTTCCGGCGGAGACATTGCCCGTTCGCTCTCCAACGCTATTTGTCGCCACCATGCCGGTGCCGGCGTCGCCCTCCGGCGGACAGAGCGGAATTCCCGCTGGTAACTGTCCCGTGGGATCGAGCAGTTTGGCGCCTTCTTCGGTCAGAACGCCGGCAGCATCCCCGGCCACAAGAACTTTGGGCAGGATGTCCTGGAGCTTCCACGAGATGTTTTCTGCTTCAAGCCGTTCGTTGAATAGCTTGACCTTGCCGGCATCGTAGTCGTTGGTCTGGCTGTCAATGGGGAACATGCCCGATGCTTCGCCAATACCCAGCACCTTTTGCCCCGTCAGTTTCCAATGGACATAGCCTGCCAGCGTAGTGAGATAGCTGATATCGTTGATATGGGATTCCTTGTTCAATATCGCCTGATGGAGGTGGGCAATGCTCCAACGCTGGGGAATAGCAAATTGGAACAGCTCCGTGAGTTCCTCTGCTGCCTGCCCGGTTATGGTGTTTCGCCATGTCCGAAACGGGGCGAGTAAACTTCCGCCCTTATCGAAGGCCATATAGCCGTGCATCATGCCGCTGAAACCGATCGCGCCAATGGTCTGGAGCGGGATGTCGTAATTCTTAACAACCTCGTCGTTAAGCTGCCGATAGCTATCCTGCAAGCCGGCCCAAACATCTTCAAGACGGTATGTCCAGATGCCGTTTTCGTATTGGTTTTCCCACTCATAACTTCCCGATGCGAGCGGCGCATGATCCTCACCGATCAACACCGCCTTGATGCGAGTTGAGCCGAACTCGATGCCAAGAATGGTCTTTCCGCTCTTAATTGCTTGGGGGATATCGTTTTGATTCATCTTCAACTCCTATGAAGCGAAACGTTATTTCAAAATTAGGCGTTAGTTTTCGTTTTGGCCAATTGATAGATACAAACGTGATGCGTGATACGTGATACGTGACTTTTTACGCATCACCCATCACCGGTTAATCATATTTTTGTGGCCGAAACGAAAATCATCGCCCAAAATTAGCAGTGGTAATAAACTTCCCAACCCAAATACTTGCCTAAAGCTTCGTTAACAGCGGCGGCAGTTTGAGACAGGTTAACGGCGGTATGATGCTCAAAGCCGTTTTCGCAGATATAGCGGAGCAGTCCTTGCAGATTGGGTACCCGCACCACGCCGTAGCCGCCAAACGTTTTGAGCGGATCGTTGGTCAATTCGCCTTCGCCCACGTAGGCTGTGATTTTGCCGTCCAGGTCGTCGGTGGAGACACGGCAGTAGGTGAACGGCTCGGCGCGCACCCGGCCCACGACGGTCCCAAAGGTATTTTCTCTGCCCACGGTCCCAGCAATAATCGCCTGATAATCCATGACCGGGATGTCGTCGGGTGAAATCAAGCCGGCATCATCCTGGTTGGTAAAGACACCTTTAGGCAGGTTGGAACAGTGGAAGATGACGCCCTTGTCCGGGTCGTCGCCATAATTGTTGTTCCAGTCAACCAGGGCGCTCGGTTTTTCTGAGGCCAGGGCCAGGGCGTACATGCCCACCACGCCGGCAATATCGGTTTCGCAGGCTGAAGGCGTTAATTTGTTGCTCATCATGCTCATGATGGTACAGGGAACCACGCCAAAATATTCTTCCATGGAAGTCCAGCATTGGATGGCCGTAGCCGCCAAATTTTGATCGTTCATCCAGCGATCAACGACCACGCCCAGCTTGGCCATTTTCAAAAGCGACTCCTGGGGAATGCCTCTAGTCGGCACGTAGGCGTTAATATCTTCCAACTTAGATCTGACACTGGAGTCATCACTATTCAGCCGGTTTATCTGGCCAAAGAGTTCCGACAAATCCAACGTTTCTACCGAGATACCGCTGCGCTCCAACAATTTTTCACTGTAGCGGACAGTATTGAAGGCCGCCGGCCGGGCGCCCAATGCACCGATACGAACATTTGTCAGGCCGCGCACCACCCGGCAGGTGCTCACAAAGCGGTGCAAATCGGCCTTGAAGCTGTCGCTTTCCGGGTCAACCGTGTGCAGGGCGGTCAGCGAGTATTTGATGCCGTACTGGCGCAGGTTGTTGCAGGCCGACATTTTGCCGCAGAAAGAGTCACGCCGGTCGGTGATGCCCATTTTGGCCGGGTCGTCGGCAAAGGCATGGATCAAGACAGGCACATTCAGATTAGCCCAGCGCAGGGCATTAGCAATGGCCCGTTCATCGCCAAAGTTGGGCAGGGTCACTAAGACTCCGTCAATCTTATCGCGATGCTGTTTGAACAGGTCGGCGCATTTCTGGGCGTCACTCAAACTTTCAATGCTGCCAAACGGGGTATCAGCCGAAGTGAGGGCAACAGCTTCAATCCCTTCTTCCGCCAGCACTTTTAAAATAGTTTGGCGTCCGATTTCACACAAGTGGTCGGGGAAAAAGCCCCGATTACCAACAATTACTCCTAAAACTGGTTTTTTCATCCGTTAAGCTCCTCTGAAAATAGTAGATGGTAGACGGTAGACAGCCCACAGGGGGCCTTGGCCTCTACGGGCCACTTCGTCGGCTCTAGACAGGGGTAATACATTCCTGCTACCTCACCCCTTCGGGTGCAGGCCGCGCCCCTTCGGGCGTCCCCGAAGGGGGAAAGGGCGTGCGACCTTGCTACCTTTTTATTACTGGTGGTGGTGTACGGTAGCTCGTGACGCACCTATATTCCTTTAGCCAGGTGATAGTACAGATCGTTCCAGCGTAACTCTTTCTTGAAGCCCGAAACGGTAGTATTCTTGTCAATTAACAGGAACTCCATCCCGGCCATCTCCGCGAAATCTTCCAGGTGCTCGGCGGTCAAATCAAAACTGAAGCCGGTATGATGCGCCCCGCCAGCCAAAATCCACGTCGCAGCGGCTATTTTCAAATCGGGCTGTGGAATCCACAGGGCACGGGCGACCGGCAGTTTCGGCAGCGGTGCATCCGTAGGTACCGCGTCTACTAGATTGACCACCATCCGTAAGCGATTGCCCATTTCCATGATTGAGGCATTGACCGCTGGCCCGGTCTTGGCATCAAACACCAATCGAACCGGGTCGGCCTTGCCGCCGATGGACAGCGGGTGAATTTCCAGCGAGGGTTTCGTCGCGGCGATCGTCGGGCAGATTTCCAGCATGTGTGCCCCCAGCACCTTCATCCCACTTCGGCTCAGGTGATAGGTGTAATCTTCCATAAAAGATGTCCCGCCCTCCAGGCCGGCACCCATCACCTTCATCGCCCGCACCAGGGCGGCGGTTTTCCAGTCGCCCTCACCGGCAAAGCCATAGTTTTCGGCCATCAATCGTTGGACAGCCAGGCCGGGGAGTTGGGTCATCCCGTGCAACACCTCAAAGGAGGTGTTAAAGCCTTTGAAGTTGCCAGCTTCCAGGAAACGATGCAGCCCAATTTCAATCCTGGCCCCATCTCGCAGGGATTGATGCCGGTCGCCTCCGGCACGCAGGGCTGGGACTACCTCGTATTGCTCATCATACTCTCGCACGAGCCGGTCAACCTCGGCATCCGCAACCTCATTGACGTAATCAACCAGATCGCCGATGCCGTAAGTCAGAACGCTGTAACCCAGCCGCATTTGGGCATTCACCTTATCGCCATCAGTAACGGCAACTTCCCGCATATTATCGCCAAAGCGGGCAAACCTGGCCCCCTGGGCATCATGCCAGGCGCAGGCTGCCCGCGCCCAGACGCCCAAGCTGGCCTGGACCTCGTCATCTTGCCAGTGTCCAACCACCACTTTGCGCTCCAGGCGCATCCGGCTGCCGATGAACCCAAACTCGCGGTCTCCATGCGCCGATTGGTTCAGGTTCATAAAATCCATATCAATGTCTGCCCAGGGGATATCCCGGTTGTATTGAGTGTGCAGGTGAACAAACGGCTTCTGCAACGCCCTTAGCCCGGCGATCCACATTTTAGCCGGGGAAAAAGTGTGCATCCAGGTGATTAAGCCCACACAGTTTGGAGCGGCATTAGCCTCCAAGGCCAAAGTATGAATGGCGTCAGGCGTGGTCAGGACCGGCTTAAAGACAACATTGACCGGAATTTTACTGGATTGGGCCAATGACTGGGCAATTTCCTGAGAATGTTCGGCTACTTTCGCCAGAGTCTCGGCTCCATATAAACCCTGACTACCGGTTACAAACCATACCTCGAATTGTTTGAGGTTAATCATAATGGATTACTCCTTCCTTATTACTGGCGCTTCTAACAGAACTTCTTCTAATCAACAGTTCCGGCTGCAACAGGGTGATTTCGGCAGGTGACAGGGCCGTTTTGTTGCGCCTGGCTTCGATGATTTCAATCAACTTCTGTACCGCAATTTTGCCCTGGTCCGTTAACTTGTGACGGACGGTACTGAGCGGGGGATAAAAGTAGCTGGCTTCCGGGATATTATCAAAACCAATCACTCCTAAATCTTCGGGAACGCGTAAACCTAACTCGTGGGCGGCCTGCAACACCCCCAGGGCCATCTGGTCGTTGCTTACAAACACGGCATCCAGCTCAGGATACTGCCGCCGCAACTGATGAAGACCCTGCTCGCCGCTGGCGGCTGACCAATCGCCCTCAAACATTTGCCGGTTCTGGTAGGTGGTGAGCGCCTCTTGCCAGCCTAACAGACGTTGCTGCGCGGCCGCCCAGTTTAAAGGGCCGGTAATGATCCCAGCAGACTGATATCCCTGGGCCAACAAATGCCGGGTCGCCAGCAAACCGCCGGCCCGGTTATCAATCGAAACGGCGTGCTCGCTGTACAAAGGCTGTTCGCAAATAAGCACCACCGGCACCGGCAACTGCGAGGCTTTTCGCTGCAACCAGATCCGGTTATGGCCCACTTCGGGGATTGCCCAGATAATGCCATCTACATGCCAGGCCAATAATTCGTCCAGGATCTGGTCACTGTTTTCCATTTCGGGCTGGTGGACCAGGCTCAAGTGTAGCCGGTAGCCATACTCTGTGGCCGCCTGTTCCATCCCCAACAGACGACGCATCGGGCCATATTGGCCCAATTCGGCAATGACAACACCCAGAGTCAGGCTGCGCCGCCGGATTAAACTCCGCGCCAGAGCGCTGGGCTTGTAGCCAAGCTGAACAATGACCTGCTGGACAAGCTCGCGTGTCTCGATGGCAACATCGGGGCGATTATTAAGAACGCGAGACACAGTTTGGGTCGAGACGCCTGCTCTTTCCGCCACTTGTCTGATGGTCACCTGTCTCGGTGTGGACATGGGATAACTGCCGCTTACTCTATAGAACAACTAATTTTTAAGGTGGACCCTTCTCTCTGTTACAAGAGACGGGGCACCAGATTGATTATGTTTTTGAGTAGCTACCCATCTCTCCAGGCGTTTGATAATGGCTAATTCCTCCTCTTCACTCATGGTGGCAATCCATAAGAATAAGCCCTCCGGCCTCATCTGCTCAATAAATGGCTCCAGTTCATGCGGCTGCAAATCTACAATGACCGGCTTTTTGGCCTGAATCTTCTTGATCAAGGGAATCCATTGTAAAATAGGCTGGTCATCTCCAACGCCCTGCACCCACTGGATGGCATGGACGCCCGGCTCGCTCAAAATTATATCAAGATGCCTGGCCACACCCTTGCCATCCACATGGTAAATATTATGAGTGGTATGGGCAGTTTCTCGGCGCAGGGCCGGCAGACTGAACTCGACAAAGCAATCGGTAGAAATCATTGAGGAAAAATCGCAACTGGGGATGTGCATTTTGCCAAACGAAGGGATGCCCATCCAACTGACCGAAAGCTGCCGCTTGGCTTTGAGCATACTGTCATAATGGTCAAAAATGGTTTCAAAATCGTTGATCGCCAAATGGGTCAGCTTTTTTACTTCCTCTGGCTGATCGTAGAGGTCCAGGCAAAGCTGCTGAGAACCACGCCAGACCATCGCGCAGTCCAGGCCAGGATGCAGGTCGGTGTAACCCACCATAAATTTGCCGGTACATTTTTCCAGCGCGCAGCGAGTCAGGTCGTCAATTTTTTTGGCATACGGGTTGGACAGATCCAGTTTCAAGTTATTCGTGTCGGTCCAGTTGTAAATCATTGGCGGCGACCAGGAGGTAACATCCCTAAATTCAAGTTCTGCCCCATAGAGGGCAGCGTAAAAATTGGGGCCAAGATTGGGCCAAAAGACCGGAAAAGTTTCGCCGTGAAAGGTTTTGCCCTGGATGGATTTGAGGAAAGTGTCTACCTGAAACTCTTCATCAAACCATCTGTCTTTAATATCAGCCGAGGGGTAAGCCTGATTGATTTCATCCACAAAAGCATTGTGGGCGATAAAACGTACTGGGGGACGGTCAATGATTTCGCCCTCATACCAGGCATAGACCCGCTTCATCGCCATCTCAAAGCCGGGCATACCTTCAAGTTCTAGCGTCCACCACTTATTTTCACTCATAGCGGTTTAGCAAATGGAAGTAAGGAAAATCTCCTACTCCATACTGCCTATTCCCTACCCCTTGAATCATAGGGCGTGTTGGTGATTGTTTTGACCATCGCCCAAAAGTTTTCCAGGGGAGTATCAAGCTGCACGTGATGCGTTGGTCCCACGATCAAGCCGCCGTTTTTACCCAGCGTTTTCAGGCGGCAAATAACTTCAGCCTCGACTTCGGCCGGGCTGCCGTAGGGCAGGGTGTGCTGCTCGTCAATAGACCCCCAAAAACACAATTTATCGCCATATTTCCGGCCAATTTCAGCCGGGTCCATCGAGCGGGGCTGGATCGGATTGAGCACATCCAGGCCAATTTCAATGAACTCTGGAATAATCGGAACAATATTGCCATCGGAGTGATAGGCCACCTTCAGCTTGGGATTGATATTTTTCAAGGTGGAGATGAAAGTTGCCATGCGCGGCTTAAAATGTTTGCGCCAGGTTTCGGGTGAAATCAGCATCATATTCTGCGCGCCAATGTCATCGCCGCACCAAATCATATCCACCCCCAATTCGACCAGTTTTTTGGCCGCCGTGAGGTGATAATGAAACGGAATATCAAAGAGGGTCTCAATCAAATCGGGATCAAGGGCAAAATCGAGCAGGGTTTGCTGATAGCCGCGTAAAGCCCAGGCAGTTTCAAAAATGGTGGTCACGGTTACACCGACAATCCAATACTCGTCTTTATAACTCTTGATGACCCGTTCCGCCTCGGTATAGAGTTCAGGCCGGTTCGGGTCAGGCGGGCGGTAAGAGCTGATAGCCTGGTCGTCGGCCAGGGGATGGCCAATGATTTCGGTATAGTAACCCCGGCCAAATTTGGTCTGGTAAGGTGAGTTGCGCCAGGTGATACCCCACTCGTCGGTGTAAGTGAGGCCGTCGGTGCTGTATGTTTCCGTAGCATAGTAAGAGTTGGCCCATCCGACCGAGGTCAACAGCATATCTTCATCCAGCGCCCGCTCAATGATGTAGGTGTTGCCGCCCCCGTGCGGATTGTGAAAATCGGCATCGGTTAGCCCCATATCTTTCCGCAACCGCGCCGCAAATTCGGGGGTAAAACTGATTTGCATGGGGCAGCGATCAGGCTCTTCGTGCTGGAGAGCCATTAAAACACGCTCGCGGTGTTTCATAAGCTTACTCTACTCTGCGCCGCAAAATGGCGTGCATCGAAACCGACAGGATAATAATCAAGCCGTAGATGAGTTCGGTCCAGAAACCGGTCAAGCCAATGGCTACAATGGCCGCCTGGATAGCCCCAATGATGAAGCTGCCGATAAACGTGCCCAGAATGGTGCCAACCCCGCCGAAAACCGAGGTGCCGCCCAGAAAGACCGCGGCCAGGGTGCTGAGCAGATAACCTTCGCCCAGGGAAGGCCAGAAGAAGGATACCTGCAAACTGGCCAGAATACCGGCAAAAGCTGCCGCCATGCCCACCCAGGCAAACATCAACATCCGCGTGCGGGCCGTATTAACGCCCATCAATTCAGCCGTCTGTTTGTTATCACCGATGACGTAAATATTGGCCCCAAAGCGGTGGCGATTCAACAAGACCCAGACAACCACGGCAATCACCAACAACCAAATCATTTGCATCGGGATTCCACCCAACTTGCCCACCAGTAAACTGTAAATAAAGCTGCTTTTGGCGGCAACCAGAGGATAACTTTTACCACCCAACAACACTAAAACCGCTCCACGCCAGAAGAACTGAGTGCCAATCGTCACCACCAGTGAGGGCAGACCAATTCCGACCACAATCACCCCGTTCAATAAGCCGACCAGAAATCCGACCACCAGGCCGGCCAGGAGGGCCAAAAAGACATTGCCGGTAGTGTTCAAGACTGCCACAAAACCTACCATCCCCATGGCCATAATGGAAGGAAAGGACAAGTCCATTTCGCCGGCAATGACCAGCATGGTCAGCGGTAAGGCGATAATGGCAAAGAAAGGGATGGTGGACATAAAAGCCAGGTAAATCTGGGGAGCCAAAAACGTTTTTGGGGCGGAAATGATGAAGGAAAGCCACATCAGTACAAAAACGGTCAGAATTCCCACCTGGGTGCCATACCGGCGCAAAAATCTGGTCAGACTAAATTTTTCCCGGGGTTTGGGCAGCCTCTGTTCAGCCGCCGAATCTTCAACTGTCGAGTTCATGGTTTACAATCCTCTAATCAAAACTACCGGTTTCGGCCACCCGGTACATCTTATCCATCAGGTCATTCAAACTGATCGCACTGGTCATAAATTCACCCGCCACTCGGCCCCGGTCCAGCACCACCACCCGGTCGGCCACGGAATAGACGTGAAAGATATTGTGGTCAATAAAAATGGCCGATTTGCCGGCTTCTTTGATGCCGCGCACAAAATTGATCAGTTTGCGGGTTTCTTTTAAGGACAGGCCCATCGTTGGCTCGTCCAGGACAATAATCTCCGCATCAAAAAATAAGGCCCTGACAATGGCCACACCCTGCTTTTCGCCGCCGGAAAAGGTCTTAATGGTCGACTCGGGACTCACCGCAGTGGAGGTAAAGCCCATTGACTCCAGCATCAACTGCTCGGTTTGCGCCTGCATTTCTTTAACCTTTAGAAAACCCAGCGAGTTACTCAGCTCGCGGCCAATAAAGATATTTCGCCAGAGGGATTGCAGCTCGGCCAGCGCCCGTTCCTGGTAAACCGTCTCAATCCCTAATTCTCTGGCTCTGGGCACGGTCAGATGGTCAATTTTCTGACCGTTGCAGAAAATCTCGCCTTCGTCGGGCCGGTGGTAACCGGTGATGATTTTGATCAGGGTAGACTTGCCCGCGCCGTTATCCCCCAGCAGGCCAACCACCTCATTTTGCCCCAAATGAAAATTGATGTTTTGCAGCGATTTGACTTCTCCAAAAGATTTTGAGATGTTTTTTAGTTCAAGCCTGTACTCGGCATTCATGAAATTCACTCCAGTCGTCAGGATTTAGGCGACTACTCAAGTGCCCACTTCCTCCCTGCCGCCCTTTCCCAACTGGGAGAAAGGAGTATGTAGAATCTATCCTGTGAACCCGGTTTCAAACCTGTCAGGTCTTAGAGACCTGACAGGTTTTTGACTAGGCTGATAGAGATAGCGGTACATTGGGACCGCTATCATTCTGAATAGTTACCGGATTTGCTCATTGACCAGGTCGGCCAGTAATTCCACATTATCTTTATGGGCAAAACCGGCTCCCGTATCAATATGCAGACCGGTGAAGGCAAAGTTGTGAGTCAGGCAGATTTGCAGAATGGGCAAATACCCTTGCAGCCATTGCTGCTGGTCAATCACCAGGTCGGTCCAGCCGCCCCGAATACCTTCAACCGTAGCCGGTGAGAGGTCGAACCCGGCCGCAAAAATATCATCCGGCCCCAAACCGGCAGCAGTCAACAGGGCTTCCTGTGTGCCGGTCAGGTTGCCGTGGTCGGTCACGACCAGCTTGACCTCCGGGTTAGCCGACACGTAACCAACAAAGGTTGGGATACCGGCTGAAGCATCGGCGTTGGCAGCGTCGTCAATTTCCAGGTAATCCACCGTCAGTCCGGCCTCTTCCAGAGCATCAATGATGCCCTTGGTCCGCTCGCCCCGGCCCGCCTGCGCCAGCAAGCCCCAGACCATAGCTTTGTCGCCGGCCTGCAGGCCAAAGCGGTTAACCGCCTCGGTGCCCAGGGAGTGACCGGCCGAGTACAGTTCAGCCCCGACATACCCAAAGCCGCCAGCACTATTCTCCGCCTCGAGCTTGGGCAGGGTCGTATTCTGGCTGGTTACGATAATCCCTTGAGCGCGGGCGTCATCAACCACCGCCTGGAAAGCGTCATCGCCGGGGTGGCCCATAATGGCGATGCCGTCGGGCTGGGTGGCAGCCGCTTCGGCAAACTGGGTCACCATCTGTTCCGGGTTCCAATCGGACCAAACGTACTCGACGTTAGCCCCCAGGTCTTCCGCCGCCTGGAGAGCGCCGTTGTAAACTACCGTTTCAAAGGGGCCACCCGGCGCCCCGCCGGGGAAGAAAACAATATTGGTGTTACTGCACCATTTAGGTGCTTCAGCAGCGGCTTCAGTCGTGGGAGTTTGGGCGGCCGCCGGAGCAGGAGCAACCACAATATAGGGGGATAACAGCAGCGCCAGAATGACCAGCTCCATCGTTAAAATGAACAGCTTGTTCTTTTTCATCTTTTACTCCTTTGTAAGTGGATGTTTTACACTAATCTGTATCGAGTAACGATACAACACCGACCACCATCTCGTTGTTAAAATCACTTCACCTCCTTCCTAATAATTTAAAAGTATTCACCATACAATAAGCCCCTCCCTGCAAAACGAGGAGGGGCTAACGTCAGACCGTCAATAGACCGAAGTCCGTGGTGAAGATGATTTTCAATCTACTATCGAACTAACGAAGTCCCTGTTCGATGAGTGGCGCGATCATATCGACGTTGTTGGTGTTCACCGTGCCGACACCAGTGTCGAGGTGCAGACCCGGATAGAAATAGTTCTTCGTCAACCAGCACTGTTGCACCGGGTAGAAACCTTGCAGATATAGTGCCTGATCGAAGCTGGCGCTGATCCAGCCCTCCTTGATAGCCGCCACTGTCTCAGGTCCCAGGTCAATGCCGCCCACGATGATGTCACCGGGCTGTTTCCCCGCCTGTTCCAGTATCGTCGGCAGAATCGCGGTCATCTGACCGTGCTGGGTACCGATGGCCCTCAGGTTGGGATGCGCCTCAATGTACGCCGTCAAGATGGGGATCGCCAGCGACGCTTCGCTGTCCACCTCCTGGGAAACGTCGAGTTTATCAACCGTGAGTCCGGCTTCGGTAAGTGCATCATAGACGCCCTGGGAGCTTCTGCTGCGCAGTTCCTGGTGCCAGATGTCGTAGACCAGCGCCTCATCGCCAGCTTTCAGGCCTGCCGCAACCATCGCCTGGCCGGTCAGATAGCCCCCGGCATGAAGATCAGCGCCGGCATACCCGAAGCCCTGGTCCTTGTATTTGGCCTCAATGCTCGGCATCGGATTGTTACCACTGGTGACGATGATACCCGCTGCTACGGCCTCATCAACCAGCGGCATCATCGCCTCTTCGCCTGGATGCCCCATGATTTCGATGCAATCCGGTTGGGCAGCGATCGCTTCCCTGAAGGCGTCAATCATCTTCTGCTGATCCCAGCTTGAGTACTGCTCGTGCAGCTCGATCCCCAACGCTTCCGCCGCAGCCTTGGCCCCGTTTGTCCGCGCCAGCACCGAGGCAATGCCCGGATCGCCCCCCATCTGCATATACATCACAATCGGTTCCGGTTCCTGCTGTGCTTGGGTCATTGGCACGTAGAGTGCGATGACCACTACGATCACCAAAACCGCCATTAAAGAAAAGCGCTTCATTATCTATCTCCTTTTCCTGAGTGAATTTACGGTTTGTATGTAAAATTGGACTATATATTGTCTTTTACTAGTTTCAATATCATACCTCCTTTATCTGCGCACCTATGCCGTAACCCTATGAAACAGAATCATTTCATAACCTCGTCCGGTTGTCTCAAACTCTCTCTAGTTGTGTCGGCCCGGGCAGGAACACTCCACCGGCGCAGTTGCTCTGAGATCGCCGCTATGCGTCCCTCGCCAATAACGGCGTTGAGCACCACGACGACAGCCATGACCACTCCTTCCACCGCCCGCACCCAATAGCCGCTGAGGGTGGTCGCGACGACCCCGGCTTCCAGCGAACCGATGACATACATGCCGAAAAACGTGCCGACGATGGAGCCAGCGCCACCGGCAATCGAAGTCCCGCCGACAAACACACCCGCCATCACCGGTAAGAGGAAATTCCCCTGAGTCGGATAAAAGACCCCGATGTCGAGCGTCAGGATGATCCCGGCGAAGGCCGCGATCACCCCTTGAAAGGTGAACAACTGGATGCGCGTCTTCTCGACATTGATGCCCATGACCCGCGCAACGTTGGCGTTGTCGCCGATGAACGACACCGCTTCGCCGAATGTGTGCCGGTTCAGGATGAACCACATCAGGACGGCCAGCCCCAGTGCCCACAGAGATTGAACGGGCAGCCCGGAGAAATTTTGCCCCCCCACAATTTGGCCCTTAAAAAGCCTACCTGCCAGAAGTTCATGAACGAAGGTGTCCTGAATCCCGACCAGGGCCACCTGCAGGCCGCCTGCCAGCAGGGTGGTAGTTCCATACCAGAAGAACTGCGAGGCTAGCGTTGCCATGATCGAAGGCACGCCGACCCGGGCGACCAGCAAACCGTTGATGTACCCCGCCAGGGCGCCAGCAAGCAGCGCCAGGACCAGGCCCGCCCACAGCGCCCAGCCCGGGTCCAGCGTCCGATAGGCCCAGGCCAGAACAAAGCCGGAGAGGGCGATCACTGCGGGGAAGCTCAGATCAATCTCCCCCGCGGTGATAACAAAGGTAAGACCCAAACCGCAGATCAGCAACGGTGTGACCGTCTCCAGGAACGACATGTAGATTCCGGTCTTCAGGAAGACGTTTGGCGCCGAGGTGATATACGCGGAGAACAGGGCGACCAATACCAGCGCGATGGGTAGACCTTCGACCCGACCCAGAACCGCCAGAAATGAGCGCGTTTGATTCATGATTATTCTGTGCCTTTCATACCATGTGCGTACTCGAGCAGGAACTCATCCAACGCTTTCAGGCTGATGTCTTTCTTTTCGATACTCGCCACAATCTCGCCGCGATCCATGACCACGAAGCGATCCGATATCTCGTACACGTCCGAAATGTTGTGGGAGATGTAGATGCAGGCTTTGCCGCCTTCTTTGATCTTATGGACGAAGTTTAGCACCTTCTGCACTTCCTTCAGTGAGAGCGCCACCGTGGGTTCGTCCAGGATGATGAGTTCCGCCTCGAAGTGCATGGCCCTTCCGATGGCAACTCCCTGGCGTTCGCCACCGGACAGCTTGCTCACCGTCGAATCTACCGTGATTCCTCTGCCGCGAAATCCGATGGTATTGACCATGATTTCCTGGGCGATTTCCTTCTCCTTCTTGACGTTGATAAAACCGAAGCGGTGGGTGATCTGGCGGCCGATAAAAAAATTCCGCCAGAGGACCTGCTTCTCGGCCAGCGATTTGTCCTGGTACACGGTTTCGATGCCGAGTTCGTGCGCCCGCTTGACATTGTAACTCCCGAAATCCACGCGATGTCCGGCAATGTACAGCTCGCCGCTGGTTGGTGGAAACACGCCCGTGAGGATTTTCACCATAGTGGATTTGCCGGCGCCGTTGTCGCCGATGAGTCCCACCACCTCATTGCGACCTACGGCCAGATTGATGCTTTTGAGGGCACAGACCAGGCCGAAGTATTTCTCAATATTGATCATCTGTAGGGCAAACGGCTGGGCAGGATTCTCAATCACGATAGCAACTCCTTAATAGAAAGTTGGGGGACTTGATTTAGCTCTTGGTAGGTAGGGGCGATCCCGGCGGCCTGAGCCTGGCGCGGGTTGGTAAAAGTGACCGGTTTGCCTTTGTAGATGATCTCGCCGGCATCAGCAAGGTAGACGCCGGAGATAATTTTCATTAAGGTGGATTTACCGGCGCCGTTTTCGCCGACGAGAGCGACGACTTCCCCCTGGTCCACATTGAAGTTGACATCGGAGAGGGCTAACACACCCAGGAAACGCTTAGTAATTGCCCGCATTTCCAACAGGGCCGGTTTGTCTGGCGTTGAGGAGACTACTTCATTGGAGGATGTCACAGCATTGTAACCCTAATTATTTTTTCCGTTATCGTTCACGGGAACGATAACAGTATAAACCCAAAAAAAATTAGTGTCAAATTTAGGAGGCGAGTACTATTCAGGACTTACGCATGTCATTCTGAACGAAGCGCAGCGAAGTGAAGAATCCCTCGAAGGTACGCTTGCAAGAGCACGTATTCAGGGATTTTTCGCTCCTTCGTCGCTCAAAATGACATGATTTGCGTAAATCCTGCTATTTTTACTTAATGTGAAAGATTACTGCCGCCCAGGGCTGGTGAATTTCCTGGGTCTTGGGGTTCGTCAGGGTCAGGCCAAGAAGCGCGGGGAGTGTCAGAAATTCTTGAATCAGGCGCTCCAGGGACTCGAAATCACGGCGGAGCTGCCAGCTCAGGTCTGGCTGGGAGCGGTGGTGCAAAATAATAAAAAAGCGGTTGCCGGTATGATAGCGGCCCTGTTTTGACTGATTCTCATACTGCCACAGCGCCAGCTCATGCCGGTGCTGCCAGGCGTGCTTGAGGCTCTTGGGATAAGCTTTGGGAAAGGTACTGACTTTAAGATCAAAGGGAATACTGCGCAGGTAAAAATCAATGCTGTGATGTTTGCGGTTATCTTCCGGCTTGACATCCGGGTGAGCGTAAAATATCTGCAAAATCTGATCGTGGGTATGGTGGTTGAACCAGCGGCGCAGGGCGTAGGCAACAAAGGCTTCAACATTAAGTCTATGGGCTTGGGCGACTGCCTGCGCCTGGCGTTGAACCCCCTGGAGCGTTTTGACCTGGTAGACGAAGCTGCTTAACCGATCCCACTGATCCCCCTGCGCCCGGCCCCAGGGAGGCAGAGATTCGAGTTTGTTGAGTTCGTGGCGAATCAGGTTAAACGTTTCACGTTTCACGTTTTGGTTTAAAGAAGACCATAATATACTCATGTTTGAAGATATAATACCCCCCCGCCAGCGCGCGATAACGCCAGAGATTGGCGCTTTTACCTTTGCCCTTCTCATTACCCTCAATATTTTTGACAATGATCGCCTTTGTTTTGAAACCGGCCCGGTTCATGCGCTCCATGCACCAGAAGCCGAGCGGAACCAACTCGCCATTGGCATACTTGTCGCCGATGATGAGCGCGGCGAAGCGGCCAGGGGCCAGCAACTCGTAGCCGTTCCGGGCGACGATTTCAAAGCCATCCAGAAAAGCGGCAGTGGTCGGGGCGTTGGAGAGGTCGTCAGGACGGTCGGAAAACTTGATAATATCGGCGTAGGGAGGATGGAGGATGAGCAGGTGAGCGGCATCGGCCTGCATGGCTCGGAGAGTTTCAGTAATCTGGTTAACCGTCTCCGGCGCAGCGCTGTTGCCTTGCAACAGCCGGATACGCGACTCAAGCAAGTCCGGCCTGATCTTACCCCGCACATACTCAACCAGTTCTGGCTTCAGTTCCACCCCAAGACAACGCCGGTCCAACCGGGCGGCTTCAATGGCGGTAGTGCCGGAACCGAGAAACATATCCAACACGATTTCATCTTTTTTGCTGTAACGGGTTAATATCTGCGTGGCAATCTGAGGAATGTAATTGCCATGGTAGTCAAGCTTGTGCCCATCGCCGCTGGCCCGGTTGGAATATAGCCAGAGCGAGTCGGTCTCAATCTCTTCATACTCGCGCCAGCGGTTGAGATCAAGGTCACTCCAGGAGGTATATTTGGGCGATTTTGAGCTTTGGTTCATAGCCAGCAGATTATAGCCCAAGAGAGCTTGCTCAGAAAGTTTAAATCCGGTAAATTTGTGAAACCCTGGACAAATAAATACCCTTGTCCTATTATAAATTTGGCTAAAATTGAGTATAATGAAGTAAACTGCACATTTTCTACCAGGAGATATATGATTCCCCCACACCCCCCTTCCACTGCGAGACCACCTCTCTCAACCCGACTGCAACACTTGCAGCGGCGTCTGCGTATCCTCCTGACTATCCTGATAATTATCCCCCTGATTATCCTTGGCGCCATTATCGTTTACTTCTGGCTCAATCCAGGTGAATATGGAGTACTCCATGGCGGAGGGATAATTTTGTTGGGAATTCTGGCGGCGTGGCTAATAAGGCAGAGTTTAAAACATTACTTCGTCCAGCCGCTGGAGGAATACCAGGCCGAGTTGGCATGGATGGAACAAAATTCCACCGATCCAGCAGCCGAAATGCTGGCAGGTGGAAAACAGACCCGTGACCCCATGCCTGACCCGTTAAGCCAGCCAGTAGGAGACGAAAGCTTAACACCTGAGCCGGGGCGCCCTCCACTCGACGAGCGCCAGCATGCCGAAGAGCAAGCGAATGAAAGCGAAGAACTCTACCACCAGTGGGCAGAAGCATCGCCTGATAGCATTGCTGTCCATCATCTCGGCAAAATTCTCTTTATTAACCCGGCCGGAGCTAAATTACTGGGAGCCAGCAGTCCAACCCCACTTATCGGCCAATCTACAGCCCAGTTTATCCAGCCTCATCCACGCCAGAACAGCAAGCAATCCCCGCCATTGGAAAAAGCCCACGAAAAAAGCAGCCTCACTGAACAAAAATTTATCCGGCTTGATGGAACAGAGATTGAGGTGGAAGCCCTGGAAACCCCCTTTATCTACCAGGGCAAGCTGGCTGTTCAACTGGTAGCCCGTGACCTTACCGCACATAACCGCACTCGAGCTGAGATACTCCAACGTAACCACGAGTTGACCACCTTGCAGGCTGCCGGCATGATCATTACCTCCAGCCTGGACCTGCGCCACGTATTGGACACGGTGACTTATGAAATGACCAAACTGCTGGGGGTTGAAACTTGCATCCTCTCCGAATGGAATCCGGTTGAGCAGACGATTTCCGGCATGGCCGGGTATGATCCCGCCGGCTGGTGGGACTCGAAATCGCCGGCCGAAATTCGGCGGCTGGCGGAATACCCGGTCACGCGAGAGGTTTTAGAAGAGCAGATCTGTGAGCAGATGACTCTCGATCAACCCAATATTGATCCCGCCGAATTTGCCTATATGAACCGGGCTAACGTCAAGACACGGCTGCTGCTGCCCATGATTTTTAAAGGCCAGGTTTTGGGCCTGGTTGAATTAGAGGACAGCCGGACAGAACGAATTTTTACCCGTCAAGAAATCTCGCTGGCGCAACTGCTGGCTAATCAGGCGGCTGGCGCTATCGAGAATGCCCGTTTATTTGAACGCCTCGAAGAAGAACGCAGCTTGCTGGCCCAACGAGTGCAAGAACGCACCGCCGAACTGAGCCGGGCCAATGCTGAACTGGCCAAAGCAGCGCGGCTTAAAGATGAGTTTTTGGCCGGGATGAGCCATGAGTTGCGCACCCCTTTGAACTCCATTCTGGGGTTTGCCGAGATATTACAGAACGGGGTGTTTGGGCCACTCAACGAGCGGCAGCTTAAATTTGCCAAAAATATTGAAGAGAGCGGCGCGCACCTGCTGGCTGTAATCAATGATATCCTGGACCTCTCTAAAGTTGAAGCCGGTAAAATGGATCTGGAAATTGCCCCGGTGTCCATTGAGGCGGTCTGCGAGGCCAGCCTGCGCATGATTAGACAGTTGGCCCTCAAGAAACAGCTTCAAGTAGCCGAAGCTGTTATTGACCAGGTCGCCGAAATACAGGCCGACGAGCGCCGCCTTAAGCAGATGTTAGTCAACCTGTTGAGTAATGCGGTCAAGTTTACCCCTGAGGGAGGCCAGATTGGGCTGGAGGTGAGGGGAGACAAAGCCGAGCAGGTCGTTCATTTTACCGTTTGGGATACCGGTATCGGCATTGCTCCCGAAGATCTGAAGCGTCTCTTCAAGCCTTTTGTGCAACTCGATAGCCGCCTGGCTCGGCAGTACAGCGGCACCGGCTTGGGGTTATCGCTGGTATTCCGGATGGCCGAACTACACGGCGGGAGCGTTTCTGTAGAAAGCCAGGTCAACCAGGGCAGCCGTTTTACTTTTTCACTTCCCTGGACCAAGCCGGTCAGAGAGGTCCACTCAGCCGAGGCGGCCGGCCCAGAGGCCAGCCTAACGGAGCTAACCCTGGCCCCAAACGGACAACCTTACCGAATTTTATTAGCCGACGATAATGAGGATAATATCAGCCTGTTTCAAGATTATCTACAGGCCGTCGGCTATCAAGTCACCGTCGTTCGCAACGGTAAAGAGGCTGTTGACAGAACGCAGGAAGAGCAACCCAACCTCATCCTGATGGATATTCAAATGCCAGTTATGGATGGATTGGAAGCAACTCGCCGCCTCCGGGCCGACGCTGCGCTGGCCCCGATTCCGATTATCGCCGTGACGTCCCTGGCTATGCCAGGGGATCGGGAGCGCTGCCTGGAAGCTGGCGCTAATGATTATCTGAGCAAGCCGGTCCACTTAGAAAAATTGGTTAAGACGATTAAAGCCCAGCTTAGAGGAGATTTCGCATGAGCGGTACGGCTACTATCCTGATTGTTGACGATGAACGGGTCGCCCGCGATCTAATGGAGGGATTTTTATATTCGGAGGGATACAACCTGGTTTTTGCCAACAGCGGCGTCGAGGTTCTGACCCACATTGAGACAATCAATCCAGATGTGATTCTGTTGGATGTGATGATGCCGGTTGTTGATGGTTTTGAAGTCTGCCGGCGTCTTAAAGCGGACGAGCGCTGGCAGCATATTCCGATCATCCTGGTGACAGCCCTGGTCAACAAAGAGGATTTGGTTACCGGTTTTGCGGCCGGAGCCAATGACTTTTTACGCAAGCCGGTGAGTGAGCTTGAGCTGCGGGCGCGCGTGCGCTCAATGGTGCGGATAAAACAACAATATGACCGGTTAGAGGCAACGCTGCTTTTGCGCGAAAACCTGGCCCAGATGATTGTGCATGACGTCAGAACTCCCCTGGCGGTCATTATGGGCTTTAGCGAGTTATTACTGCTAAAGAATGCTAATGCCCCTGAGACTCTGACTGGAATTAATGAAATCAAGAAACAAGCTCATCAGTTAGACTCGTTTTTAAACGATTTGTTGATGCTGACCAAAGTTGAGTCTGACCAGCCCATCTTGAATCGGTCACTTGTGGAAGTAAACCAGCTTATCCAACAAGTGCAGAGAACGCACAAAATAATCGCCCAATCCAGAAAAATTGAACTCGTGTTCGAATTGCCGGCTGAGTCGCGCCCAATCTGTCTTGACGCCAACATGTTCCAACGATTATTGGATAACCTGATTTCTAATGCGCTAAAATTTTCACCGGCTAATAGTCACGTCACCGTGCGAGTAGAATACCTGGAGCCTAAAAACGAGGCATCAGACTCACCCCAGCTACGGGTTAAAGTTATAGACGAAGGCCCTGGTATCGCTCCCGAGCATTACGAGCGTATCTTTGATAAGTTTGAAATTGTTGAGTTGAAACTTCGAGGCGTCCCCCAAGTAGGGCTGGGACTGGCTTTTTGTAAAATGGTCACTGAAGCGCATGGCGGGCGGATCTATGTTGAGCCTAACCTACCAACCGGATCTATTTTTATCGTGGAAATTTAAAAGGTGCCGGCCAAACTATTGATTATTGATGACGAAATACTCTTTACCACGATGCTTCAGGAAAAGCTCCCCCAGGGCTTATTTGAGGTGTTTGTAACTCATTCGGGCGCAGCCGGAATTGAGGCCGCCCGTCAATTACAGCCCGATGTGATTATGCTGGATTTGATGATGCCGGGCCTGAGCGGTTGGGAGACATGCCGGGCTATCCGCGCCTTCAGCCAGGCCCCGATTTTAATCGTCTCGGCGGTAATTGACTCCAATGGGGTCATGCAAGCCCTGGAAGCTGGCGCGGATGAGTACTTGCTCAAACCGGCCCCGATGGGAGTATTGGTTTCTCAATTAAAGAGTCTCATTCAATCCACCACTCCCCATACCGATGAGGTTACATAATTACCTAACTCAACTTTTTAGTCCCTCAAACCGGGTTCAAACCCCAGGATGCTATAATAACCATGGTCATTGGCGGCGGGCAGTTATTTCAATGAGAAGTTTTGCACTCGGTGATCAGCGCTCTATTTTCGAGGTAAGTTATGCCCTTCCAGGTCTTGATAGCCCAACCCCACTCAAACTCAACCCAGTTTCTCCTCAATCTATTTAGAGAACAGGGCCACCAGGTCAGGCATGCGCCGGACCCGGCAGAAGCGCTCTTGCTTCTGGAGCAGGCCCAATCAGAATTGGTGGTGGTTGATTTACATTCAACCGGTCAGGGCTGGTCGGATTTGCTGGAGCGGATGCCGTCACACTTTCCCCAAACCAAAATCCTGTTTACCAGCGCTTACCCAGACCCCCAGCAAGAGCTACAGGCCAAAGAACGATATGGAACGCCGCTTTTTCTACACCCCCCCTTCACCCGCACCGAGCTGGAGCAGGCTCTCGCCCGGCTAGAACAACCGGAAAGTAAGAGGACCCCTATTTCACCCGTTCAGGCCAGATTGCCCCGGGTCCGCTTCCCCGTGCGGATGAAAATTACGCTGCCGTATGTTTTACTGGCGCTGGTATTGGCCGCTGCTGTCGCTTTTGTGGTCAGCCAGGTAGTGCTGGATACCATTGAAGAACGATTTACCAACCAATTGATTGAAGCCGGAAAATTAACGAACGATTGGATGGTTAAAGAAGAAGACCGTCTGCTGGAAACGCTGCGTTTGTTAGCCCATACCCAGGGCGTACCCCAGGCCGTCATAACGGCCGATGCCGAACGGCTGCGCACCTTTGCCTTACCTCTGGCCGTTAACTACCAGGTAGAAACCATTGAGATTCTCGATACTCGCGGCGCCAGTGTACTTTCACTGCGTCACCGGCAGGGCGGCGCCCTGGAAGATTACAACGCCTCTCGAGGTGAGACGATTTTTGGCCGGTGGGACTTTGTCCAAAAGGTCTTAACCGGGCAGGTTGATAATGGGCGCGACAAATATGCCGGGTTGGCTCAAACTGCCTGGGGCGATATCTTTTATGTGGCCGGGCCAATTGTAACCGATGACGGGGTCTTGGTTGGGGCGATTTTGGTCGGCAAATCGCTGCCTACTTTGGTCCAACAAGCTCGGCAAAGTACCCTGGCCCATACCACCCTTTACGATTTTAACGGCCAACCCCTGGCCTCTACTTTATTGGAGCAGGCCAGCCTGCCCCTGAACCCGGAGATGGTCTCAACTGTTTTAACCCGGCAGGATAAAGATAGTTTGACGCGCCCGTTAGCCGTAGCCAGTATTACCTATAGCGAACTCGTCGGCCCCTGGGAAGCGCGTGAATTTAACATTACGACAGATGCAGCCCGTAACAACAATGACCTGGGGGTAATCGGCGTGGCCCTGGCCGAAACATTTCTAGCCCGGCCCAGCCAGATTACCCGCCTGCAGATTTTTCTCCTCACCACGGTCGCTCTTTTACTCATCATTGTCCTGGGGATCTATATGGCTAACCGGATCACCCGCCCCCTGCTGCAAGTGGTCGAGGCTTCAACCAAAGTGGCTCAAGGTGATTTAGAGGTGCAGGTCGCCGCCACCGGTAATGATGAAGTGACGGTTTTGGCCCACTCTTTTAACCAGATGATTTCCGGCTTGCGCGAAGGTTCGGCCTATCGTGATTTACTGGGGCGGACCGTTTCGCCGGAGGTGCGTGAGGAACTGCGGCGAGGCTTTGCTTCGGGTGAAGTGCGCCTGCAAGGGCATGAAACCGTAGCCACTATATTAATCAGTGATATCCGCGGCTTTACCCGGCTCGCAGAAACCGCCGAACCCACCACCATTTTAACCTGGCTCAACGAATTTTTTGGCGAGATGGTACCCCTGATAACGGCTAATGGTGGTGTCGTGAACCAGATTGAGGGCGACACCATGATGGCTTTCTTTGGCGTCTTGCCGCGCCCGCAGCGGCCTCAGGAGAGCGCCTACCAGGCTTGCCAGGCAGCGCTTCAAATGCTGGAGGCGACTGCCCAACTCAATGCCCGGCGCACAGACCGGGGCGAACCGCCTTTCACCGTCGGCATCAGTATTAATACGGGGCCGGTTACCGCTGGCGGCCTGGGCAGTAATGACCGCCTGCATTACACCATTATTGGCGATACCGTCAATACGACGACCCGGCTCGAAAGTCTGACCCGCCAGTTTGGCGAAGAAAGCAGCGCCTTGATTAGCCAGCACACCCTGTTTGCTTTGCGAGAACGCCGCCACGAATTTCAATTAGAGTCCCTGGGGGCGCATGCCTTCAGAGGCAAGGCCGAACAACTCCTGGTTTACCAATTGCAGCCAGCCCCGGCCGGCATAAAGGAGAAGAGTGGGTGAGCAGGCTGAAACGCCCGGCCAACCCCCGCAACCGGCGGCGTTGGGAATTTTTGCTGTTGTTGCTGCCACTCTTGGGCATCCTCTGTCTGGCCGGACTGTTTTTGATTCAAGGCACTACCCGTAACCACGGCCCTCAATTCATCCCCGTTAATATTCACTCTGCTCTGCAAGCGGATTACCGGGCCAATCCCAACTTCATCTTCGTCCCCGGCGTGAGGCTGGATATCATCTGGGATACCATCCGTGACCGGGAGCCAGGCGTCACAGATTTGGGCACGCGGCAGGCGGTCTTACTTAACAGTTTACAAACGCCGGTCCCCTTTGTTACGCCTGCAGCCTGTCAAGGCCTTCATGTTTTCTACACCGATCAGGATACCTGGGCCGACTCCGCTAATCCAACCACTCTTCATGGAAATGATCCTATCCTGCAATTAGAACGTAATGGAGACCAGGTCACACGTCTGCTGCTGCACTTCAGCCCTGACAGTACCATCCCGCCAGGCGCTTTTATTCACAGCGCCCGCCTGGAAATGAGCCTGGCCATGCCAGCCGATCCGGCCACACTGCCTGTCCGTCTTTTTAATCTGGCAGACCCTTTTCAAGAATCCACCACCCACTGGTCTAACCAACCTGGAGCTTTGCTTCAATATCGCGCCGGCCCGCTGGCTGCGATCAAGGGCCATGCCTGGGATGTAACCGACCTTGTTCGTGATTGGCTGCTGGGCCGTCACCCCAATAACGGGCTGATGCTGGAACTGCAACTCTCTACTAACTCAACCCATAGCTATTACAGCCGAGAGGCAGACAGCCAGGGCAATATAAAAACCAGCGGCTTAACCGGCCGACTTGGCCCCCGCCTGATTATTGATTGTGGGGACACATTGTCCCAGCCAGAGGCAGTTGTGGCCGTGGTTAGCCCGACCGGGCAGCCTTCCACTCCGGAACCAGCCGGACCAACGCCTACGCCGATCTCAGACGCGACGGCCACGCCGTTTATCCCTTCTACCCCCACTCCCAGGCTGCCCCTGCCAACCTTGCCTTTGTTTACGCCTACGACGCTGCCCATTTCACCAACTCCGGCCGCACCACCGGCTACAGTCACTCCGCTTGTGCCTTCGGCTACGCCCGCGCCGACCAGTACATCTGCCGTCCCCACTTCAACCGGCCAGCCTACCGCCACATCCGTCTCACCTGTTGACCCCACCTCAACCAGACGGCCTTCAGATACATCCGAACCATCGCCCGCAACTGCCACCACTGCTCCAACCCGTACTCCCACTCAAACCCCTACAGCCACGCCGACGGCTACGGCTACAGCTACACCCACAGACACAGCCACGCCAACACTTACCCCAACCGCCCTGCCTGGTCTATCCATCAATGATGTCACCGTAACCGAGGGCAATGCCGGGACGGTCAATGCCGCCTTCACCGTCTCCCTCTCGGGGGCCAGCGGCCAGACCGTCACCGTCAACTTTACGAGCGCCGACAACACCGCCACTGCTCCGGCTGACTATACCTCAACCGGCGGCACGCTGACCTTCGCCCCCGGCGTTACCAGTCAGCCGGTCACCGTCATCGTTCAGGGCGACATCTTCGACGAACTCGACGAGACCTTCTTTGTCAACCTCAGCGGGGCAACTAATGCCACGATTGCCGACGGGCAGGGTCTCGGCGCCATCACCGACGACGATGCCATCCCTACTCTATCCATCAATGATGTCACCGTGACCGAGGGCGATACTGGGACAATCAACGCCGTCTTCACCGTCTCGCTCTCGGCGGCCAGTGCTCAAACCGTCACCGTCAACTTCGCCAGTGCCGACAACACCGCCACTGCTTCGGCTGATTACACCGCGACCGGCGGCACACTGACCTTCGCCCCCGGCATTACCAGCCAGCCGGTCACCGTCATCGTTCAGGGCGATATCCTCGACGAACTCGACGAAACCTTTTTTATCAACCTCAGCGGCGCGGCCAACGCTACCATCGCCGACAACCAGGGTCTCGGCACCATCACCGACGACGATGCTATTCCCACTTTGTCTATTAACGATATTACGGTCACTGAGGGCAATGCCGGGACGGTCAACGCCGTCTTCACCGTCTCCCTCTCGGCGGCCAGCGGCCAGACCGTCACCGTCAACTTTACCACTACCGACAACACCGCCACCGCTCCGGCCGATTACACCGCGACCGGCGGCACGCTGACCTTTGCTCCCGGCGTCACCAGCCAGCCGGTCACCGTCATCGTCCAGGGCGACACTCTCGACGAACTCGACGAAACCTTCTTCGTCAACCTCAGCGGAGCGGCCAACGCCACCATCGCTGACAACCAGGGCCTCGGCACCATCACCGACGACGATGCTACCCCTACTCTATCTATCAACGATGTCACCGTGACCGAGGGCAACGCCGGGACGGTCAATGCCGCCTTCACCGTCTCCCTCTCGGGGGCCAGCGGACAAACCGTTACCGTCAACTTTGCCACCGCCGACAACACCGCCACTGCTCCGGCTGACTACACCTCAACCAGCGGCACGCTGACCTTCGCCCCCGGCGTTACCAGCCAGCCGGTCACCGTCATCGTGCAGGGCGACATCCTCGACGAACTCGACGAGACCTTCTTCGTCAACCTCAGCGGGGCAACTAATGCCACCATCGCCGATGGGCAGGGTCTCGGCACCATCACCGACGACGATGCTACCCCTACTCTATCTATCAACGATGTCACCGTAACCGAGGGCGATACTGGGACAATCAACGCCGTTTTCAACGTCTCCCTCTCGGCAGCCAGCGGCCAGACTGTCACCGTCAACTTTGCCACTGCCGACAACACCGCCACCGCTCCGGCTGACTACACCTCAACCGGCGGCACGCTGACCTTTGCCCCCGGCATCACCAGCCAGCCGGTCACCGTCATCGTTCAGGGCGATATCCTCGACGAACTCGACGAGACCTTCTTTGTCAATCTCAGCGGAGCAGTCAACGCCACCATCGCCGATGGGCAGGGTCTCGGCACCATCACCGACGACGATGCTATTCCCACTTTGTCTATTAACGATATTACGGTCACTGAGGGCAATGCCGGGACGGTCAACGCTGTCTTCACCGTCTCCCTCTCGGGGGCCAGCGGCCAGACCGTCACCGTCAACTTTGCCACCGCCAACAACACCGCCACCGCTCCGGCTGACTACACCTCAACCGGCGGTACGCTGACCTTCGCCCCCGGCGTCACCAGCCAGCCGGTCACTATCGCGGTACAGGGCGATACCCTCGACGAGCCGGACGAAACCTTCTTCGTCAACCTCAGCGGGGCGGCCAACGCTGTCATCAGCGACGGGCAAGGAGTTGGGACTATAATTGACGATGATCCGACTGTGGGAGGGTGTAATTCGCCGGTGATTACCCTCACTGCAACGGCGGATACCTACTTGCGAAGTAACCAGCCAGACAGCAACTCCGGCTCAGACCCCGATCTGCGGACTAAACCGCCTAGCAATCCCAGGAATGCGCTGATCCAATTTGACCTCAGCGGCGTTCCCGCTAACAGCGTCGTCACCTGCGCCGCGTTTCTCCTCTCTCAACCATCGGCCGCGACTACTGGACAAAATATTCAGGTCCATCGGGTTACGGCTGCCTGGGTTGAGAACCAAGCGACCTGGAATAATCGGACCTCGGCCAATCCGTGGACGGCCTCCGGCGGCGATTTTGACCCCACCGTTGTCGCGACCTTCGTTCCCAGTGCCACTATTCACGTGATTAATATCAGCCCACTGGCGCAGTTCTGGGTGAGCAATCCGGCTGTCAATTTTGGCTTATTACTGGAGGCTCAGAATGTTGGTAACAACGGTGAAATTCAGTATAGCAGCCGCGAAGGAGCGAACCCGCCCCAACTGGTAGTGGAGTATCTCCCTGCCCTGTCCATCAATGATGTCGTTGTTCTGGAAGGAGACAGCGGCACGACCAACGCCGTCTTCATTGTCACCATGTCCAGCGCCAGCAGCCAAACCGTCAGCGTAGATTACACCACCGCCGACAATACCGCTACCACTGCCGATAACGATTACCTTGCCGCCAGCGGCACGCTGACCTTTGCTCCCGGCGTCACCACCCAACCCATCACGGTTACGCTTGTTGGCGACACGAATGTTGAGGGCGATGAAGCTTTCCTGGTCAATCTCAGCAGCCCGGCCAACGCCGCCATCGCCGACGGGCAGGGCATCGGCCTGATTCAGCAAGACCTGTCCGGCTTTGCCCTGCCGTTAGCCAAACCAATCTATCTGCCGCTAATTCGGAAATGAGCTATTGGAGTGTTAGCCTCGACAAAACGTCAAGATATGCTCCAATACGGCCTCAAGTTGATGAAAGATTTCGGTATTGGTGAAGCGGATGACTCGGTAGCCGTGACCCTCTAGCCATTCAGTGCGGCTCGCATCATACACCTCTTGAAAGGTATGAACGTCGCCGTCTACCTCAATTATCAGTCGAGATTCGGCGCAGTAGAAATCCACAATGAAGTTACCAATGGGATGCTGGCGGCGAAAGTAATACCCGTTCATTTGCTTACGGCGGAGGTGTTGCCACAACTGTTCTTCAGCAGGTGTTTGTGGCTGGCGCAACTCACGGGCTCGTTGGCGGATAATGGGGTGAATACGAGACAGCTTTTCATTTGGCATGGTTGACTCCTGATAGCTTCACCCTCCCCTAACCCCTCCCTCTTAGGGAGGGGTAAACCGGTACCTCCCCTCTCCCTGACAGGGAGAGGGGTTGGGGGAGAGGGTTAAGACATCTTTAGCTCATATTACCCCGTTTTTTCCACAGCCCCACAAACTCCTCCGGAGGCCGGGTATTGACGACATTTTCTGTACTCGCCCAGCCTCGGCAAGCCGTGGCGACGCCAAAATGTAAATTATTGAGATCGTCCACGTGATGGGCGTCGCAGTTGATAATCAACCTGACCCCCAGCTCGATGGCCCGGCGGACGTGGGTATCCGGCAGGTCGAGCCGTTCCGGGCTGGCATTGATTTCCAGAAAAGTGCCGGTTTCCGCCGCCGCCTGGATCAGCGCTTCCAGATCAAAATCGCCGCCCTCGCGCCGGGGCAGGAGCCGCCCGGTGGGATGGGCCAACTGCTTGACATACGGGTTGCGAATCGCCGCCAGCGCCCGCCGGGTCAGCGTGTCCCGATCCTGGCGCAGCCCGGTATGGACCGAGGCGACCACGTAATCCAACTGGGCCAGCACCTCGTCGGGAAAATCGAGCATGCCGTCGGCCCGCACCTCTACCTCCGAACCCTGCCACAG
The DNA here is from genome assembly GCA_016860845.1 of Chloroflexota bacterium. Next base: position 38,368 of record BOKF01000015.1, on the reverse strand, counting down.
GCGAATAGCGGGAACGCGGGACTGGACCTCGTCAATTTCGCGGCGCTGCTGGGCCAGGCGCTCGGCGCTGAGGCCGCTGGCCACGCCGAGGCTCTGGGAGTGGTCGGTGATGGCCAGGTATTGATAACCTTTAGCTAAGGCCGCCCGCGCCATCTCCTCGACGCTGTTCCGGCCATCGCTCCAGGTGGAATGGCAGTGGACCTCGCCCTTGATGTCGCTGGCGGCCAATCCGGCGGGCAGCCCATTCTTGAAGGCGGCCTCGATTTCGCCTCGATCCTCGCGCAAATAGGGCGGGATGTAAGGTAATCCGAAAAATTCATACAGGGCTGCTTCGTCGGCAAAGAACAGCGGCTCGCCGTCGCTCTCGCGGGTGAGGGCATATTCGTTCAAACTGTAACCCTTTCGTTGGGCCAGCTCGCGTATTTTTACATTATGATTTTTATTGCCGGTAAAATATTGCAGGGCCGCGCCCCACTGCTGGGGCGTCACGCAGCGCAGGTCGGCCTGCATGCCGTTGCTCAGGCGCAGCGAGGTTTTGGTTTCGCCGGTCAGCAAGACTTCGGCGGCCAGAGGCAGCTTTTTGAAGGCCGCCATAATCGGGGCCGGCTTCTCTGTGGCCACCACAATGTCCAGATCGCCGATGGTTTCCCGCATGCGGCGCAGGCTGCCGGCCGGCTCGATGTACAGCACTTCCGGCAGCTCTTTGAGCGCGGCCACAATCTGCATCGCCAGCGGCCAGGCCACGCCCAGATGGACCCGGCCCGTTTCGCGCCGCTCTACGGCTTCGATGCTGGCTAAGATACGGGCCGCACTTTTAGCGCCCATCCGAGGTAAGTTTTGCAACTTACCTTCCTGCGCCGCGGCCTTAACCTCGGCCACCGTAGTAATGCCCAGTTGTTCCCACATAGCTTTAGCCATCTTGGGGCCAACATCGGGAATGGCCAAAACTTCGACCAGGGCCGGGGGAATTTCGGCGGCCAGCTTGTCCCAAAAACCCAATTTGCCGGTCTTGAATTTTTCGTCAATCTTCTCCGAGATGGCCTGACCAATCCCTTCAATCTGGCGCAGGTCGCTTCCAGACTCCCAATAATCATATAAATCAAAACTCAGATTCTCGATATGATCGGCGGCGTTGCGGTAAGCCAGCACCTTGAAACGATTCTCACCCTTGATTTCCAGCAAATCGCCGATATCGGCGAAGAGTTTGGCAACGTGTTGATTGCTAAAACGGGGCATTGGTTCACTCCTGTTGTTGAGTGTTTTGTAAGTTGGTTAGTCAAGCCTCTGCTTGCCGCAACAGAGCTAACACTTCAACCAATCCTGGTAAATCAGGCCGATCAGATTGAAGGGTTTCCAACTTGGTTAAAGGTTCCTGCAACTCACTGGTAGAGTAGATGTATTCTCACCCTTTACGATAAACACTTAAAGCCTCACCAGAACGACTCAAGCAAAGTAGAGCCTGCCCTAAACCAAAATGGGCTATATAGGCTTGCCTACCTGATAAATGTTACCACGCCTTTGGGTCAGTTGGCAAGGCTAACCAAAAATTTAGATATTGTATAGTTATCAACTATAATCAAATCATCAACCTGGATAAACCTAATCGCAGATGATAAAAAGGAGAAAGATGATGGAGACGACATTTCCGGCTGTCACAGCCTACGAACATATCCAACTCGACGCTCATGGTAATCCCTTTATCGCCGGCACCACGATGAAAGTAGTTGAATTGGTAATGGCGCAAATAGCCTATGGCTGGAGTCCAGAAGAACTCCATTTCCAGCATCCCTACTTGACTTTGGGCCAGATCCATTCGGCGTTAGCCTACTATTGGGATCACCGGAATATCCTGGACGCTGAGATTGAGCGGCGTTGGCAATGGGCCGAGCAGTCGCGTCAAAAAGCAGGGCCATCTCCTTTGATGGCTAAACTGCGCGCTCAGGGACGCCTCACATGAGCGTAGCTTTTTATATGGATGAACACGTTCACCGAGCGATTACAGCCGGGCTGCGTTTGCGGGGGGTAGATGTTGTTACAGCTCAGGAGGACGGACATCGCCATGTCCTTGATGCAGTTTTGCTTGACCGGGCTGCTGAACTGGGCCGGGTAATGTTTTCGCAAGATGAAGATCTTCTTGTTGAAGCTCAACGCCGTCAAGCTGAGGGATTACCCTTTACCGGGGTAATTTATGCTCATCAAATGCGGGTGACAATTGGGCATTGTATACGTGATTTGGAACTGATCGCTCAGGCTGCCGACCCCGAAGACCTAGCGAATCGGGTGGAGTATTTGCCCCTTTAAGCTTCCCCAATAGCTAGAAGCTCCTATCCCCTCAACGGAGTCGCCGCACCACAAAATACATCCAGCGCTGTTTGGTTGCCTGGCCTGGCTCGGCCAGTTGGTAAGCTTCCTCCAAGAGAGCCAAGCGGGTTTCGAATTCCAGGGGCGGCTCCATCCAGGCCGTGGCAACGGGGATTTGCATAAACAGGTAACTCTCGGCGGCGGAGCGAGTCCGCTCCAGCATCTGCTTGCCCACAATTTCAAAACCGCAGTTCCGCAAAAAAACCTCAATCGAGCGCAAATCCTGCCGGCCCACGCCGTATCGTTCGGCGGCCAGTTGTTCAAAGAGAACGCTGACTTTCTTGCTGCGCGGGATCGCCTCGAACATGAAGTACGGCTCCGGCGCGTTGAAAACAAAGCGGCCCTGTGGGGCCAGCACCCGGCGCAGTTCGGCCATTACCTGCGGTTTGTGGCGAAACTGCCAGAATACTGAGTTGCAGACAACCCGCTCTACTGAGCCGCCGGCCAGATCGGTTAGGGCAGCGGCGTCGGCCTGAATAAATATGACCTGCTCAGAGGTGACTTGCTCGCGGGCCACGGCCAGCATCGGCGCAGAAATATCCACCGCGTAAACGTGGCCGCCATCCCCAACTGCTTCCAGCACGGCCTGGGTGGTGATGCCCGTACCGCAGCCCAAATCCAGCACCCGCATCCCCGGCTCAATCTCGGCCAGTTGAACCATCAGCCGGCTCAACTCCTGGTACATCGTCGTCTGTTGGGAAAAAATATGGTAGCGGCGGGCGGTTTCTTCTTCTAGCCAGGCGGGACTGCTCATGGAGTTACCTTTTATAACTATTGATGCGTGATGCGTGAGATCATTCTTCTGGTAATTCGTAAATAGACGGCTCTTCTTTTAAAACTCGTTGGCGTTGGTCAGGAACCATTTTCAGCAGGAGGCGAATAATTTTAGCAAGCCACTCCAGGCGATGAGTGGTTACAGTTTCACCCAGAACGTGCCGAGCTTTGTAGTACCAATCCCGACTCTCCCTGGCGGAACCAAGCGCATATTCATAAAATCGAGCACGATCTTTGCCTGAACCTCGACTATATCCTTCAGCAATATTAGCACTGATGGAACCAAGCGCACGATAAAGCTGATCCGCCACTCCAACCGTCCGCTTGTCTTGCATCAGTTTTGTGCCATCCTGCCAGCCAATTTCCGCCGCAAACAAAGCCAGTCGGTAGACTTGAACCTTCCATAAAATATCATCTGTGATGGAGCGAGGGACAGACTGTTCCCACTCCTGATAATTCAATCTACTCTCCTTTTCTGGAGCGAGATACTTATAAATTCCTTTCACGCATCACGTATCACCGGATATCAATACTTCCCAACTCCACAAAATCCCTCGCCACCCCTCCGTTCTCCACCACCGGCAGCCGTTCCAGCGTTTGCCAATAGTAGACCCCGGCTTCGAGGTGATACGTACCGGAAGGCAGGTCTGGGGGCAAAGCTAAGAGATGGCGATCCTGCAAAGTCTCGCCTGGCTGCCAGGTACTCGTGGGCAGCGGGGCTTCCCAGGAGGGTTGGCCGTCATGTTGGGCCACGGTTTTACCAGCGGAATCGACCAGGTGAACAAAAACCGTGTAATCCAGGGGCATCGTCGTCACAGCCTGCCAGTAGAGGATCACCGGGAGATTTGAGCCTTCCTGCCTGGCATCATATCCCCGCAGTTCCATTTTGCCATCAAAGTTTATCTGAAGGGGATGGGCGGGTTGGAAGGAGGTTTCGGCGGGCGTAACTTCGACCAGTTCCCGCCCCTGCCGTTCGAAGGTTGCCAGCCGGACCCAGGTGTTAGCCTCAAAACGGCGGAGGGAAGGCGAAGAGCAGGGGCGCAGGGGCGCAGGGGCGCAAGGCATATCGTCTGACTCGGCGGTCGGCGGTCGGTGGTCAGTGGTCGTTACGGGGAGGCGCTGGCTCCAGTCCGACCAGTCTGTACCCGCCAGGACTCCAACGGCCAAACTCCATTGATCCCCTAGCACCCAGGGCATTGTCTCGGCCACAATCGTCTCGCCGGGCCGCCACAGCCGGGGCGGGAACCAGAGTTGGGTCAGGAGCGGGCGCTGCTCGGTCGTTTCAATCACCTGCCCCTCAGCATTGACAAAGAAGGGATACAGGCGCAGGTCGTGGTCGAGTGGGCGGAGCGCTTGCCAGTAGAAGCGGACCGACGTTTCCCGGCGGCGCGGGTTGTCCAGCACATCGAAACCCAGCAGGCGCAGCTCATCGCCAAACTCGACATTCAGTGGGTATTGAGGGTTGGGGTCGCTTGCGCGAACGAAATCATAAAAAGTATCAGGGATTGTGGGGTCGGTCAGGCCGCGCTTCAGGAGCAAGTAACCGTCGGCGGCATCGAGCACGCCATAGTGGCCGGAACGCAGCAAATCCTGGGCCAAGGCCCAAATATCGTTGGGATGGACCGGCCAGGTGCCGGTTGTTGCATCAAAAAAGACATACTCGGCGTCGTGGACATCCGGCAGTTGGTAGGCAATCAGCCGGTTGCTGAGGTGCGGATAGAGTTTGCCCTGGGCGGCGATGGAGGCCTCGGGCGGAATTTGGGCGATAAAGCGTTGGGCCAGCCGGTCGTGAGCCGTGACCTCCCAGCGAGGCGGGTCGAGCGCCAGGGGTGAAAAGCCGCGAAAAAGCTGCCAGGGGAGGGCAACCGCCAAAAGTATTACAGCAGGAAAATAAGAGATTGCCCCTTGATGCGTGATACGTGATGCGTGATGCGTGATCTGGCGTAGATAAACCATTCCGTACAGGGCCGCCCAGGCCAGCCAGGGAGCTACATCTGCACCGTACTGCGCTCCCGTCGCATCGTGCATGGCTGTGTTGCCGCTGAGCAGGTTGATGGCAAACGAGGGCGCGCCAATGAGCAGCACCGGCAGACCGAGCAGCGGCAAATAAGCAAAGGGGGTCAGCACGTCGAACAGATATTGCAGCCGGCTGGGCTGCAACAAGATTTTCAAAACTATATCGGGACGAGTCAGCGTAGTGAAGACAATTTCTCCGGGCGAGCTGCCCAGTTCGGCGTAGAAACCGATAAAGAGGTGGTCGCCGGTGACGCTGTTGGCCGGGATAATCCAGACCATGATGGCAAAGAAATAAATCATAGCGATGGCAATGGTGATCAGGCCCAGCCGCCAGTTGCGGTGCATGACAATGGCCGCCAGCCCTAAAAAAGCTACTTGCAGCGGCAGTTGCTCCTTGCAGAGCATGGCCAGGATGGCCCAAATCAGAAACCAGCCCCACTTACGCTTAACCAGGTAGTAAAAAGCGGCCATAAAAAAGCCGACCGCCAGCGCCGGCGGGTGAAAATCCCACAAGTTGACGATTTGCAGGGTGGGAAAAAGCAGGTACGCTGCCAGCAGGCTTAGAGCAGCAAAGTCGCCGCTTCGAAAATTAACCACGGATTTCACGGATTTCACAGATTTTTCTTCTTTCATCTGCGCCATCTGCGTAATCTGCGGTTTCTTATCATCCGCTCCCAACTTCTCGCGCGCCAGCCAGAACAGGGGCAGACCGCCCAGGGCAATGGCAGCAGTCTGCAAAAAGAGCAGGGTCTCCGGGCCGCTGTGGATGAGATAAAATGGCGCGACCAGCAGCAGAATCAGCGAAGCATGATTCGACAGGTGCAATAAGGGCTGGCCAGTCGTAGTGTAGAAGAAAGGCCGCCCGTGTAGCGTATTCCAAACAACCTGGTCGTAGATGCCAAGGTCAAAGCCGCTGGAGTCGAAGCTGGCGTGGCGGAGGATGGCCAGCCAGGTGAAAGTGATGATGTAAAGCAGGATCAGGCCCCAGGCGAGGAGGTGAGGGAACTGCCCATAGGGGGCCTTCGGCTCAAGGAACTTGTAGGAACTTGAGAAGATTTGAGAGAGAGTAGAAGAGCCGGTTGGAGCTGGGGGGAGTTGGGGGGAACTTATGGGGTCTTTGGGCAATTCATGAGATTTCATAAGCGTGGGGCTATTTTAGCATAGAGTGAGGGTGTTGCCAATGGCAACGAGGCGAGGTCAAATAAGGTGATTCATCTATGCGGCAAATGGGAGCTTATGACTATTCAATTTTATCTATCACCTCAGATCATATTCTGATTGCCTCAGGAAGCGTAGTTGATTATCGTTTTCTGCGCCGGGCATAATCAAAGGTGATCGCTGCCAGTAAAACCAACCCGATGACAATTTTGTGCCAGAACGGGTTGATGTTGAGCATGACCATTTCATTCTGTAACACGCCAATTAACAACGACCCCACCAGGATACCAACCACACTCCCCTGGCCGCCCATCAAGCTTAACCCCCCTAAAATGCAGGCGGTGATGGCCAGGAGTTCAAACCCTTCGCCCGCGCCGGGATGCCCCAGGCTCAACCGACCGGCCTGAATGATCCCGACCAGGCTCGCGCACAGCACCGAGACGATGTAACATAAGATAATCCGAGCGTCTACATTAACCCCGGACAGGCGGGTTGCCTCGATATTGCCTCCGGCAGCATAGATTTGCCGTCCGATATAGGTATAACGCAACAAATAATAGGCCAAGCCGGCCACAATAACACAGATAATCACCGGCACCGGCACCAGATCAAAAAACAGGTACCCCTGCCCTAAAACGGTAAACTCATCCGGCGGGCCGGTGATGGGCGTACCGTTCGTCAGCACCAGGATTGCGCCGCGAGCTACCCCCAAAGTGACCAGGGTAATCAAAAACCCATGCATATTGAGCTTGGTCACAAACAAACCGTGGATTGAGCCGATCACTCCTCCGATTAGTAAAGTCAAAGCAATACCCAGCCAAATGGGCAGCCCCATTTTTACAATAAAATAGGTTGACAAAACCCCACCCAGGCCCACAATAGAACCGATAGACAGGTCAATACCTCCGGTAATGATGGGAAAGCCCACCCCAATTGCGGCAATGGCTAAAATAGCCGTATCGCGGGTCACGATTTTTTGATTTTCCACCCCAATAAAGCGAGGATTAACGATCGCCCCAATCAGAAACAGGACAATAACGACGAGAAACATCACAAATTCGGGCACCTTTAAAAGCCTTCCCAGGATTTCCCCCAGCCCGGTGGCTCTTTGACCCATACCCGGCGCTGATTTTGTTGCAACCTTGTCCATCTACCTCATCCTCCCCTTTATGGGTTATGCTTGCACGGGTGCTTCGGCTTCTGCAAGAGTTTCGCTGCCAACACTCAGAAACTGGGTGGCGCAGGTCATAATCTCTTCCTGATCCAACTTGCCGCGCTCAAATTCGCCGGTAATCCGGCCCTGGCACATGACAATCACCCGGTCGCTCATGCCGATGATTTCGGGCATTTCCGAGGAGATCATCAAGATGCCGATGCCCTGTTTTGCCAGTCGGCTCATGAGGGCATGGACCTCGGCTTTGGCCCCGATATCTATGCCCCGCGTTGGTTCGTCCATAATCAGTAGTTTTGGCTCAGTACTGAGCCATTTGGCTAAAACCACTTTTTGCTGGTTGCCGCCGCTCAAGTTCCGCACCGTTTGGGTTAAACTGGGGGTCAGAATCGAGAGTGTCTCGACGTAGTGGGCTGATATTCTTTTCGCTTCTGTTTGTTTCACTGCCCCCAGTAAATTGGAGATGCGCCGCAAAATAGTCATCGTGGTATTTTCCTGAACGTTCATGCCCAAAACCAGGCCGTGCAGTTTGCGGTCTTCAGGGACCCAGCCGATCCCATACTTGACCGCATCAGCCGGCGATTTTATCCTGACAGGTTTACCCTCAATCAAAATCTCACCTTCGATCAGGCGGTCTACCCCGCAGATGAGGCGGACCAATTCCGTTCGGCCCGCCCCAATCAACCCAGCCAGACCCACAATTTCCCCTTTGTGTACGGTCAAGTTTATATTTTTGAGACCATGCTGGCCCGATAGATGGTGTACTTCCAGCACAGGCTCACGAATTTCCGCCGCTTCTTTGGGGAAAAGGCCCACATCGCGCCCAACCATCATGCGGATAATTTTTTCTTCGCTGGCTTCGATGATAGGTAACGATCCCACCCGGCGGCTATCGCGCATAATAATCACCCGGTCCACAATCTGGCGGACCTCATCCAACCGGTGGCTGACAAAAACAACGGCCACGCCCCTCTCCTTTAAACGTCGCATTAAGGCAAAAAGGGCGTCCACTTCTCGGCTGGATAAGGCCGAGGTTGGTTCATCCATTAAAATCAAGCTGGCCTTGTGCGAAATCGCTTTGGCAATTTCAACCATCTGCTGCGCCGCCACGTTCAGTTCCCGGATGAGTTGCTTACCCCGTATTTCAGCGCCCAGGTCATGCAAAAGTTCTTCGGCCTGACGGTTCATGCGCCGGAAATCAACCAAACCCAAAGCGCGGCGGGGTTCATTATTGAGGAAGATATTTTCGGCCACACTCAAGTAGGGCACCAGCGCCAATTCCTGATGGATGGTGCTTATACCCAGGTGCTGCGCCTCGTAGGGTGTGTGGGGATTGATCATCCGGCCATTAAACCAAATTGTGCCCCGGTCTTTATCATGAATCCCCGATAGAATTTTGATGAGGGTTGACTTACCGGCCCCATTTTCGCCGAGAAATCCCAGAATCTCACCCGGATAAACCTCAAAATCAACATCATCCAGCGCCATGACTCCAGGGAAACTTTTTGAGATATGTTCCATGCGTAAGAGCGGCTGTTTTTCCATCAACCAAGTCCTTTCAGGGTAGCAGGGTAGCAATTTTAGGTTAGTCTATTTGGTGAGTAGTTGGACAATGTCACATTTAAACGTATCGGGTAAGTTAGCTCACGAATTAACACGGATAAACACAGATTTTTATAATTTTTAACCTTATCCGTGTAAATCTGTGTTCATCCGTGAGCCATTTTTTAATGTGACATTGTCAAGGTAGTTACTAATTTTATTCCTTGCTACCCTGCAACCTTGCTACCTGTTTACTGTGAAGCAATCCCGATGGACTCGAGATAGGCTTTATACTGGTCAAATGTATCGGCTTTGATGACGTCAATGCCGGTATTCAGGCGGATCTTGCCGTCCTCGCCAAATTCGTCCAGGTAAGGATCCAAAACTTTCATCGTTTCTTCCTGGCCTAAAATGGACATGGTATTCATAACATAACCACTCAGATAGCCGTAGAAGTAGACCCGTTGCCCAATCATAGCCTGAACTACGCCTTCCTGCATACAAGCCTGGGTTTCGGGTTCGGCGTCAAAGGCAACCAGCTTGAGTGTACCAATTTTGTCGGCTTGCTTGATCGCCTGGCAGGCCGCCGGGCCATCGTAGGAGTAGAAGGTAATAAAACCGGCCAGGTCATCGCCGTACTTCTGAATGGCGGTTTGGGCGTTGCTGAGAGCCACCTCGGGCTTGATGTCGTCTATGAGCACCTCGACCAGCTCCATCTCGGTGCCCTCAAATACATCATTAACGCCTTTAATCCGGTCCTGGGCATTCTGGGCCGTGGCAAAACCGACCAGGCCAACCACCTTGCCCTTGCCAATGATTTCCAGCGCAGCTTCGGCGGCAGCGCGGCCGGCATCGTAGTCGGACATGCCGATATAAATGGCGCGCTTGCTGCCGGTGGCGTCGGAGTCCATCGTCAGCATGATCGTCCCCTGTTCAACCGCTTTTTCGATAATTGAAGCGGGGGCTTCCCGGTCAATAGCCGAGAACGTGACGCCGGTGTAACCGTCATTCACAAAGGTTTCCAGCATCGAAAGTTGTTGGCTGAGCAGGTCAGAAGCGGTGGGCGCCTGGAAGGCGATGGGCACGTTCAGCTCCGAGGAGGCGCGGGCCACCCCAATTTGGGCGGCCGTCCAGAAGGGCGACATGTTATTGGTCAAAAAGGCAAACTTTGCGCCGGCCGGCGGGCTTTTACCCTCGGTGGCCGCTTTGAGGTCTTCGGCTGCGGCAAACAGTTCGTTGGGGCGATAAGGATTATCCCCCGGGGCGGCTGCCTCAGCCGGAGCGTTCACCACCTTCTCGACCTGAACAGTGACGATCTTTTCTACTTCAACCTGCTTTTCCACCTGGACCGTAACAATCTTTTCCACTTGAACCGTCTGAACTATGGTTTGGGGTGGAGATGCTGCGCCACAAGCTGTGGCAATAGCGACCAAAACTGCGACGGCGACAGATAAACCAACTGCTTTAAGCAAATTGCGCGAATGCATGGATGTTCCTCCTTTTAGATCTACTTTGATTGAGTCTTCATTGATCGAAACAATGTTGTTGAATCCGTGGCCAGCCCGGATTTGCTTGCCTTAACTGGCTTTGCTAAATACCCTTTTAAGCGCTTTATCCCTGTAGTACTCCTTTCCGAACAGGACTTACGCATGTCATTCTGAACGGAGCGGAGCGGAGTGAAGAATCCCTCAAACATCTGCTTGTAAACGTAGGTTTTAGAGATTTTTCGCTCCTTCGTCGCTCAAAATGACATGATTTGCGTAAGTCCTGCCGAAGTTACAATAGCCCGAACTTGATCCTGATTCCGGCTGCTGTTTGTAAGGTAAGGACAAAAGTAATAGAACACCACCCCCTTTCCGATCTCTTTTTATTCGCCCGCCAGGGTGACATGCTGTATAATAAAAACAGGCAGGCACATAGGGTTGTACCGGAGCAAAAACATGCTCAGGCGCTCTACGTTCTGTCACCCTTGTGGAGATACCGCTTCCCGCCAAGTTAGCCGGTATCTCCACTTTTATTTGCCGCTAGGTGCGTTAATCCTGTTTAGCCGTGGATTGTCGCACAACCAGCGTTGGTTCGATGACAATTTGGGATTGAACCAACTCCTTCCCTGCCAGAATATCCAATAAAAGTTGGACGCCCAAGGTAGCCAATTGAGCAAACGGTTGGCCGATGGTAGTGAGAGGCGGTGTTTGAAAAGCCGCCACCTCGATATCGTCAACCCCGACAATCGAGATGTCGCAGGGTACGCGTAAACCGGCCTCATCCACGGCTCGCATCGCCCCAATGGCCATGAGATCATTGGCCGCAAAAACGGCAGTAGGGCGCGGCTGGTGGGCCAATAACTGCTGCATCGCCAGATAGCCGGATAGACAAGTAAAACCACCCTCTGAAACGACACAAGAATTTGAGGCGACGCCTCTGGCTTCGAGCGCTTGCTGAAACCCGGCGCGTCTCTCTCGAGCCAGGCGAATTTCCATGGGACCCCCAATGTGGGCCATACGCTGATGTCCCAGGTCCAGGAGGTGTTCCCCGGCCAGGCGACCCGCCTTGAGGTTGTCGAGCATGACTGCTGGGCCGTCATAATCGTCAGGAATCCGGTCAATGGCGACCGAGGGAATGCCGGCGGCTTGTAAGATGTCCAAGCGGCCCAGGCGGCCCATAGCAGGAATAAAGACCACACCATCCACCCACTGCTGGGCGGCTGTATTGAAGTAACTCGTTTCCCGTTCGCTATCATTGTGGGTATTGTAAAGAATCAAGCTGTAACCAAAGGCGTGGGCCTGCGCTTCGGCGGCGCTGGCCATGGTCGCAATAGCCACACTGGCAATATTGGACACCACCAGGGCAATGCTCCGGGTTTGACGCGTCCGCAAGCTGCGGGCAACTGAATAGGGTTGATAATGTAGCTGTTCAACAGCGGCCAGAACACGGGCACGAGTTTCAGAGGTAATTTCCGGTTTGTTATTGACTACCGCCGATACAGTTTGGATGGACACGCCCGCTAACTGAGCCACATCTTTCATAGTGGGTGATTTACGATTCTGTTTTAAGGACATTTTTAACAAATATGATCTTGCAGCACAAAGAGGAAAAATATAAGGATGAACGTTCATATGAACGTTCATATGAACGTTCATCCTTATATCATGACTTTCGTTCTTTGTCAAATTAAAGAAAATTTGTGGACCTCAGCCTGGATACCAGATAATTCGCGGATCATCCTCAGCCCGCCGGTAGTTCCAGGAGGCATCAACCATTTTCTTCAAATCATACTCGGGCCGCCAGCCCAGGAGGAACTTGGCTTTGTTATTATCCAGCCAGGTCGAATAAAACTGCGTCGGAATCCCCACACTGGGCAGGCCGCGCGACGTGGTCAGGTAAGCGGCCAGTTCCCCATAGTCAACCGGTTCATCCATACAGATATTGAAGGTCTGCTGCCTGGCTTTGGGGTTATCCAGGGCTTTCAAAATTGCGCCGACCAAGTCTTCGACGTGTACAAAATTGCGTTTCACCGGCTGGGCCTGGGGGTCGAGCATGACCGGGATTGCCCCTGTTTTAACGTACTCCGCCGCCCTTTCCGGTCCGACCAAATCCCGCCAGCGCGGGCCGCCAAAAACGTCCTCGCCAAAGGAAAGCTGGTATTTAAAATCATCCTTTTCCATGATCCAGGGAGCGCGCAGACAGCAGCCGTTCAGATCATACTGGATGTAAGACTGCTCCAGCATAACCTCCTCCAACACCTTGGACAGAGCATAACAACCGGGATAGGCGCTGTGCTTCTGGGTCTCCGTTACAGGGATGGGGTGGGGGTAGAAAAAGTGGCCGATACCGGCGTCGCCGCCGATGAGGATAAATTGCCGGAAGGTGGGGCTGGTCCGGCAGGCTTCCAGCAGCCAGAACAAACCCTTGATGGCCACATCCATAATGGTTTCCGGCGTTTCTTTAGTGGTAGCCAGGTGCAAAACGTGGGTCACGTCCTGCATTGCCTCTTCAACCACCTCCCGCCGCTCAATCGAACCACTGACGACTTCCAGGCGGTCACCCGGTTCTAATTTACGGTTATGGCACAAGGCCCGCACGCTGAAGCCATTAAATTGCGGCTCGGCCAGCAAGCGCCGGATAAAGGCCTGGCCCACTTTGCCGGTCGCACCGGTGACAAGAATGCGTTTCATTTCGGTCATGGATACCTCCCTTAGCTGAATGAACGGGCAGCTATCAGTCTTGCTGCTAAAAATAGCAAAATGCGTCGCCCTTTGCCGGGACGACGCATCTGAGTATATCCAGATCAGAATTTTTTTGGAAATTTAAAGCTAAACATCACGGCTCAGACTAAAGGTGACTGGCACTTGGTTAGCCCGAAAGGAGAAACGTGCCAGTCACCTGAGTGCTAAACTAGGGGCTTCCGCGCCACAATCCGGGCGCTGTAGAGCCGGACGTCTGTTGGCACCTTTGACCAATCTACGTCCCTGGTCAGGGTCTCGCGGCTGGTCTCGTCCAATGAGTCAAGGTCTTCCAGCCCGTAGGAACTGCGGGACTCGACCCCCACCTCGACAAACCCGGCCCCACGCATCTTCTGTAGATACACATCCTGGTCAATCGCCCCGGTAATGCAGCCGGCCCAGGCCCCGACGTTGGCCTTGAGCGGTTCCGGCCACTCGCCCGCCGTGACCATATCCGAGACAGTAAACCGGCCGCCCGGCTTCAGCACCCGAAAGGCCTCGCGGAAAACGGCGTCTTTGTCGGGCGAGAGATTAATGACACAGTTGGAGATAATCACGTCCACGCTGTCACTCTCCACGGGCAAAGCCTCGATCTCGCCTTTGCGAAATTCAACGTTGGTCAGGCCGAGTTTAGCTTTGTTCTGCTCGGCCAGAGCCAGCATATGGTCGGTCATATCTACCCCGATCACCCGCCCAGCCGGGCCGACAAATCGAGTCGCGATGAAGCAGTCAATGCCCCCGCCTGAGCCAAGATCGAGCACCGTTTCGCCCGGTTTTAAGCTGGCGATAGCGGTCGGATTGCCACAGCCAAGCGCAGCCAGGGTCACGCTATCCGGCAGGCCGGTCAGTTCGGCTTCTTGATAGAGCGCCTGGGCCAGGCTGGCATCCTGCGCCGCGTCGCCGGGGCTGCAACAGCCGCCTGCCGGCCCGCAGCAGCCGGTGTCGGCCTGGGGCCGCGTGTCGAGGAGTTGGATGGGGGCCGTTACAACCGGGTTGAGATACTGCTCGGCAATCGCGCCGTAGCGTTCCCGCACCTGTTCTTTGAGGGTAACGTTGTTATCGGTCGTCATTATTTTTCTCCTGAAGCTACAAAAATAGTAATACTTGCTTTTTTGCCGCCGCAGCATGATGAGCTGCAGCACTTTTCTTCCGTGTCTGCCACCGCCACATTCTTTAACCCGGCGGCAGTAAACCAATCTCTAATCTCCGCTCGCTTAAACCCCAGCCAGCGATCGTGCTGCTCCCGGGCCAAAAATTCAAAGTGGTGCTCGTCCAGATCCGTAATCACCAGTTTGCCGCCCGGTTTAAGCGTCCGCGCCATCTCTTTGATCGCCTGGGAGGGCGACTCGACGTGATGCAGGTACATGTTGGCAAAGGTATAGTCTACCTCCCCATCGGCAATAGGCAGTGAGTCTGCTTCGCCCTGGCGATAATCCACTCCGGCAGTTTGGCCAAACTTTTTGCCCATCTCCCCCAGCATAGCCTCAGATTGGTCAATCGCAATCACTTTAAGCCCTCGCGCCAGCAACCCGGCTGTAATAAATCCGCTGCCTGCGCCAATATCCGCCGCCAGTTGACCGGCCTGCACCATGGCCGTTGCCAAAGCCTTATCTCTCACCGTGTCAGAGAAAAAGCTCTGCTGCATCTGGTCCCACTCTGAGGCAATCTGGTCAAAATAAACTTTACTGCTCATTAGATTTTCCCCCTTGTACAAATATAAATATGTATATGTATCTATATATTGGCGCAAAAAAAGAGACGTTAAACTGTCTCTTTTTCTGCTTCCACAAACTCATGCAAAATAATATCGGTGGGGACAAACTTGGTGAAAAGCATTCCGCAGCATTCAACAATATTGTCTTGATTAACGCGGTAATAAATTTGCTTGCCTTCCCGGCGGCTTGTCACCAGGTTGGCCTGCTTCAAAAAATTGAGATGATGGGAAATGGTCGGCTGGGAGACATTAAAAAGGTCAACCAGATCGCTAACGCACTTCTCGCCTTCAGCCTGCAATATTTCCAAAATCCGCTGTCGCGTTTCGTCACCCAATGCTTTGCAAAAGGCGACCATATCAAAATCCGGCATAAACACTCACATATAGACAATTATAAATATGTCTATATAATAATCCCTTTTGAAGTAAATGTCAAGAGGGGAAACCTTAAAATAACTCAAAAATGCAGTTGAATATTAGGCGTTTTCAATCTTTCAGGAGAAATGAAGCCGTTGCCGTTGCTGCCTTCAGCCACCAGCGAATTGAGCGCCACTAAAATGGACCGGATGTCCCGACCATTAACGGCGGCAATCTCACCCAAAGATTGATGCGGGTCAAAGGAACAACTGGAACAGCCGCCGAGATGAAAACCGGCCAGCACCTGCTGCGCCTGGGGATGAATCGCCACAATTTCGTTCATCTTCATCTCCGGCGTAACCTGCAATTCCCCCTGAGTTTTCAACAGTTGAAACTTCAAGGTCATCAATTCCTGCTCGGCCTTTTCCTGGCTCTCTTGCATCTCCCGCCGCAGGTTGTAGACCCGGCTGTTGACCTGGGCAATCCGCTCCTGCAACTCGCTGTTTTTGCGATTAGCCCGCCAAGCGATGAAAATACCGATTAAACCGATAGTTAAAGCAAGATAAGTTAGCATCAGACTTCCCCCTTCTATAAACTGGAGGGTTGGAAGGTTGGAGGGCTGCAAATTTCCGATTATCCAGCCTTCCAGTCCTCCAGTCTTCCATTCTCCCACCCATTACGCCCGCCGGCCCCCTTTAAGCTGCTCGGTCAGCGCCTTAAAAGCCTCCCAATCCCCCGCCGCCGCCAGTCTGGCTTGCTCCGGCCAGGTGGCCGGGTCGGCAAGGCGGCGGAGATTTGCCTCCACCAGGAGCTGCTCTAAGCGGCTCACTTCGGTTTCGGCCAACTGGGCAAAGTTGGTAATACCCGCCGCTTGGAGCAGCGCCGCAATCTTCGGTCCAATACCTTCGATAACTTTTAGATCATCTGGTGCTGTTGGCGCCTGGGTGCGAACCAGCGGGCGGGTTTCAGCTTGAGCTTCCGTCGGCTCAGCCTTAGCCTCAGATTCAGCCTCAACTGCGCCCCCCAGCGCTCGCTGTGCTCTTTTAGCCATCATGGCTTCGCGTTGGGCCTTGATTTCTTCCGGCGACCGTTGGGGTTTAGCTTCAGGAGTTGGCGCGGAGTCCGTCACAGCGCTTCTAATTTCGGCGGCGGCAGCACCCTCGGCATTGGCCGCCGGGGCGGCTTCCTCACCGGCAGCACGCTGCTGCTTTTTGGCCATCATCGCTTCACGCATGGCCTTAATCTCTTCAGGCGACCGTTTAGCGGCAGTCTGCGGGGTGGCGGGGCCATCACCGGCAGGAGCAGCCTCAACAGCAGGGGCAGTTTCGGCTGGGGCCGCAGCAGGAGTGGCTTTGGCAGCAGCCGCTTTTTCAGCCGCTTTGCGCTCTTTTTCTTCTTCGGCGGCGCGGCGAGCCGCTTCTTCCTTGGCGTTCCAGGTCGGCCGGATGGCGGCGTAATAACTGATCGGCTTGAGCAGCCGGTCCAAGTCATGCACGTGACCGACCTCCCGTTCATAGTCGGCCAATTCAAAATCGTGATCCATTTTGATGGCGTCGAACGGGCAGAACTCGGCGCAGTAGCCGCAGTTCATGCAGATGTCGGTATCAATGTAAAACTCGGCCGGCTGCGGGATGGGCTTGCCGGTTTTGGGGTCGTCGGTGCGGACGATCCAGATGCACTGCGGCGGGCAGACCTTGGCGCAGATACCACAACTGGTGCAACGATTCTGCTCCAAAGCTTTAGATCGGTCATAATCCGGGCTATCTGCGGGTACGTCATAATCGGTGATCAAAAACGGCAAAAAGCGGAAGTTCTCCGGCGTTTGCAGCTTCATCTCCGGATATTCGACGGTAAAGATACCCCGGCCTTCCGGCCCCTGCCGCCGGGCGAAGGCTTCGGCGCTGGTGGCGCTGCTGGGGAAATAGAAATATTTTATATCGTCCACATAGGTGTCAATAAAATGTTTAAGGGTGATGCCTAATCCTTTGACAACGCCTAAGCCAAACATTAGCGATCTACCTCCCCTAAAACAATGTCAATAGCGCCCAGGGTAACAATCGTATCGGCCACTTTGCCGCCCTTGCACATATCGGCCAGGGCATTGAGGTTGATGTAAGAAGGCGAGCGCACCCGATACCGCCACGGGTTGCCGGAGCCATTACTGACGATATAGTAGCCCAGTTCACCTTTGGAATGTTCAGTGCGGGCGTAAGCTTCACCGGCCGGGACGCGGATAGTGTATGAAGCCTTGCCCCCCAAAATGTCGCCGGGCTGCGTATTTTTAATTCCCTTGAAAGCCTGGTCTAAAATCTTAAGACTTTCCCGCGCTTCGAGGATGCGCTGGTAGAAACGGCAAAAAACGTCGCTGTCGGGCTGGGTGGGGATGTCGAAATCGAAGCGATCGTAGATGCTGTATGGCTCCACTTTGCGGATGTCGTACTTGACCCCGGCGGCGCGCAGCATGGGGCCGGTGACCCCGTGGCTAATCAGCTCTTCTGCCGAGAGGTAGCCGACGTCTTTGGTCCGCGACAACACAATTTCATTGCCGGTAACCAGCCCATCCAACTCATCCAGCGAGCGAGCCATGTTGCCGCTCACTGCCTGCGCCCGTTTCAGCCAGTCATCGCTGATGTCATAAGCCACCCCGCCGAAGCGCATGTAGTTGCACATCATGCGTGAACCGCTGGCCTCTTCAAACAGGTCAAGAACCCGCTCGCGCGTTTCAAACGCATAAAACAGGGGGGTTGCCAGGGCGCCCAGGTCGTTCATTAAAAAACCTAGCAGTGAGATGTGGCTGAAAACGCGGTTCATCTCGGCCATGATCACCCGGATATACTCGGCTCGCTCCGGCACGGAAATTTCGGCCAGCTTTTCGACCGCCAGGGCATAACCCAGGTTGTTCTGCATCGAGTTGAAGTAGTCGAGCCGGTCGGTGAAGGGCATGTTCATGAGCCAGCCGTTGCGCTCGCCGATTTTTTCGTGGTTGCGGTGCAGGTAGCCCAACACCGGCTCCAGCTCCACAATCGTCTCCCCCTCCAGGGTGACGACCATGCGAAATACGCCATGAGTGCTGGGGTGGTGCGGCCCCAGGTTGATGACGATACGATCACTGTCAAAATCGGTCGTGTCCTTGACATCGCGAGCCTCGATGACATGTTCCAGGTAGTCTTCAAACTTGTCCGGCGCCCACTTGTCCACATCCCAATCTTTGGGGTAAACCACGTTGTGGTTAAAGGGGTTATGTTCTTCGGCGCGCTCATGATGGCCGCCGGGCCAGCGACTGGTGAAGGGCTTGACCGGCTCCTCGTAGTAGGCTTCTTCATAATCCTTGCGCATCGGGTGGCCGTAGAAATCGTCCCACAGCAGAATCCGCTTCATATTCGGGTGGCCGGTAAAGGTAATCCCGTACAGGTCGTAAACTTCACGCTCCTGCAAATAGCATGTCTTCCAAACGCTGTAGAGCGAAGGCAGCACCGGATTGGCTTCAGGCGTTCTGGCCTTGAAGACCAGCACCGGCTTGTCGGGCTGGCTGATGCTGTAGGCGTGGTAGACCACCTCGAAGCGTTCGCCGGAGTCGCGGCCCAGATAATCTACCCCGGTCACGTTGCTGAGCAATTCATAGTGCAACTGGTCGCGCACATACTGCCCAAAGGCGGCTAAATGCTCCGGGGCCACAATGAGCGTATCGGCTTCGGGAGTAACGGCCTGAGCCTGCAAGCCTTCGTTAATGGTGTTGGCCAGGGCTGTCGCTCGCTCGGTGGGGGTGGTATCCCAGGTGGGAACCTTGGGCGGCTTGACGACCCGCTTGGGACGTGGTTTGGGGCCTGTATCAACCACCTGCGCTGTCCCCTGCTGGCGGGCTTTCTTCAGAGTCTCGTTAATCAAGGGCAGTTGGCGCGGATCAATAATATCCGGACCGAGCAGAGGAAGAGGAATAGCGCCCATCTCTTCGTCTTTGCGATACCAGGGCACGGTTTTGATGGACTGGCCTTTTATTTTCTCTTGCAACCTGATCAGGCCATGCAGCAGGGCTTGCGGGGTAGGCGGGCAGCCGGGCACATATACGTCAACTGGAATGTATTTATCAATTCCGGAAACGACATTGTACCCTTCTTTGAAGGGGCCGCCGCCAGTGGCGCAAGCACCCATACTGATGACATACTTCGGCTCCGGCATCTGGTTGTAGATACGCACAATCTGCGGCACCATCTTCTTGGTCACCGTGCCCGAGACAATCATAAAATCGGCCTGGCGCGGGCTGGCTCGATACAGGGCCGCACCAAAACGGTCCTGATCGTAACGCGCCGCACCCGTGGCAATCATCTCGATGGCGCAGCAAGCCAATCCAAAGGTGAGAGGCCACAAAGAATAAGCCCGGCCCCAGTTGTAGAGACTGTCCAGCTTGCTCAAAAATATGTTTGACTTTAATTCCTCGGGAATTTCGATCTCTTCTTCGTCAGCAATCGGGCGTGCTTCTACGGTCATCTTCGACGCTTTTCCTCCTGTGAGTTTGCGTTCAACGTTAAACGTTTGAACGTCGAACGTGCTTTTTTGTCCCTTTTTTCACACATAACTATACCACAGCGGCCCAAGCCTTGTCAATTATTTTTGATAATAAATATAATATCTATTATAATAAAAATTGATTCCAAAGTGGCACTATGGTATAATTGTTTTAATTGGTAAATTAACTCCGACAGATTTTTATGGGTCAAACTGCGTCAGCATGTTCCATAAAATAAACGGAACACGTACCACGCAACACGTTTAGACTCTATTATCGCTGAAGAACTATCCATGCAAGCAACTCGGCAGCAGATCATCGAATTTCTCAAAGAAAAAGGGCATGCGACCGTTGAGGAATTAGCCGCAACCGTGAGCCTAACGCCGATGGCGGTGCGGCATCATCTTAACGTGCTGCAAGCTGAAAACTTAATTACCTCTTCGGCCATTCGCCGCCAAAGCGGGCCGGGCCGTCCCTCCCAGGTCTACCAGCTTACCAAAGCGGCCGATGAGCTTTTTCCCGAAGATTATTTTGGCTTGACCGACTATCTGTTGGTCGAGTTAACTCAGCAGTTGGGCCGGGATGGGGTGAGACAGATTTTTACCAACATTGCTCACCGTTTAGCCAGCGAAGCCCCAGCCCCCAAAGAGAACCAAACCTTTGAGGAACGGTTGGATGAGGTCGTCGCTTATTTGTCAACCAAAGGCTTTGTGGTAGATTGGGAGGCGAAAGAAAACGGCTATATGATCCACGCCTATTCCTGCCCTTATCGCCAGGTTGCCAAAGACCACGCCGAAGTTTGTCTGCTTGACAAGCAAATTATCAGCTCAATGCTTGACACGAACCCAACCCGCATCGCCTGCCTGAGCACCGCCGACGAGCACTGCACGTATCGCATTTCCAGACCGATTGAGTTGATTTTGGAGCCGCGCTGATTGCGGCCTATTGTATCACACCTACCTTGATTGAAAAAATACAGTTAAGGATTATAAGCATAACCGGGACCTGCTGACCGGTTTTTTAATCAACAGGGTTATGCTATAATAGCATATCGCTGCTGATAGAGTAGGGGCGAGAGATGACAAATCGCTGATAATCCAAGCCTTTTGTCACTACTCTAATCAGTTAAATCAGTGTAAAAATAAGGTAGTAGGGTCGCAGGTAGCAATCAGCAATTCTAGTTATCTGGCTACTGACTACTATTTTCTAAGGAGAAGAAGCCGCGTGAAAGATAGTTATGGCCGAGAGATAAATTATTTACGCCTTTCCCTGACCGACCGCTGCAATTTGCGCTGCGTCTACTGCATGCCGATGCATGGCTTGAGTTTTATTCCCGCCCCAGAACTCCTCACCGCGGCAGAATTGGAAAAAGTAGTCCGGGCAGCCGTAGATGTCGGCTTTAAGAAAGTCCGGCTGACCGGCGGCGAACCGACGCTGCGCCAGGATATTGTCGAAATCGTCCGGCGGCTGGCTCACGTTGAAGGTGTTGAGGAGTTGGTAATGACCACCAACGGCTACCGCCTGCCGTACCTGGCCCATAAGCTGGCCGACGCCGGGTTGAAGCGGGTCAATATTCACGTTGACTCCCTGAATAAAGAAAGTATTGCCAAAATCATGCGGCTGGGCACCTTCGACAAAGCCTGGGCCGGAATTGAGGCGGCTGAAAAAGCGGGGCTTACCCCGCTTAAACTCAATGCCGTCATTACGCGTGGTTATAATGATGATGCCGCCGTTGACCTGGCCCGGCTCACCCTGGAAAAATCCTGGCAGATCCGCTTCATCGAGTTGATGCCCTTCGCCGGCCCCACCGAAATCCAGCTTGACCACTACGTTTCCAGCGACGAGGTCAAAAGCTGGATTGAAGCTGAATTAGGTCCGCTATTTCCCATCAACAACGGCCACCTGGACGGCGAAGCGCGGGTCTACCGGCTGGCCGGCTCGCTGGGGACGGTCGGCTTCATCAGCCCGGTCAGCAATCCCTACTGTGACGACTGCAACCGCATGCGCCTGACTTCCGATGGCCGCCTGCGCATGTGCCTGCTGGTTGACGGTGAGCTTGATTTTCGCCAAACTCTGCGCGGCGGTGGCTCACACAGTGATTTGGTGGCTCTATTTCAGCGGGCCATCCAGGCCAAGCCGGTCGGTCACCAGTTGCGAAACGGCCAGTTTGCCGAAAACCGGACCATGAGCCAGATTGGCGGGTGAAGAAAGTGAAGGACTGGAGGATTGGAATACCGCTAATTCTCCAACCCAACCTTCCAGCCTTCCATGCTTCCAACCCTCTATCTCTCCGTCTTCTTTTTTGACAAATCATCGCACCTGAGTATACTTTTCATCGTTGCTGCGGGGCTGTAGCTCAGCTGGGAGAGCGCGACAATCGCACTGTCGAGGCCAGGGGTTCGAATCCCCTCAGCTCCACCAGGCAGTCGTCAGAGTTCAGTAGTCAGTAATCAGAAACTATTGACTAATTTCTGACTACTGGATACTTACTACTTTAATACTAAATCTGGGGCTGTAGCTCAGTTGGGAGAGCGCTTGAATGGCATTCAAGAGGTCAGGGGTTCGACTCCCCTCAGCTCCACAAAATAATTAACAATTTTCAATTGATAATTGCCAATTGACAATTTTACGACGTAACCCTTCGACTTAGGCGGAGGGTTTTTGTTTTTCAGGAAAAATCGTTCAGCCAGAATCTTCAATCTACTATCTTCTATCCTCTATCTTCTATCTTCTTGCCCCTTCGCTGATTCTTCGGTAAAATGCCCAAAAATTCGCGCAAAAGAGAGGTCTCAGGTCATGGCTCTACCAAAATCCGAATTTATCTGGTTCAATGGCAAATTTGTGCCGTGGGATGAAGCCAAAATCCACGTTCTGTCCCATGTCCTTCATTACGGCACCAGTGTCTTTGAGGGCATCCGGGCTTATCAAACGCCGGCAGGCCCGGCGGTGTTGGGCCTGAAGCCGCACGTTAGACGGCTGTTCAATAGCTGCAAAATTATCAATATGATGCCCCTGCCCTACACCGAGGCAGAGCTGAGCCAGGCGATTGTGGATACGGTCGCCGCCAACAAGCACAATTCCTGCTATATTCGCCCACTGGTGTTTCGCGGCTACGAGGTGTTGGGAGTTGACCCGCGCAACTGCCCCATCGAAACCATCATCGCCACCTGGGAATGGGGGGCCTACCTGGGCGCCGATGCCATTGAAAAAGGCGTGGACGTGGCCGTGAGCAGTTGGCGGCGCATGGCCCCCGATACCCACCCGGCTATGGCCAAAGTGGGCGGCAACTACATCAATTCGCAGATGGTGGTCATGGAAGCCAAGCGCCACGGTTACATCGAGGGCATTGTCCTGGATGTGCAGGGGTACGTCAGCGAGGGCAGCGGCGAGAATATTTTCGTCATCATGGACGGCAAAATTTACACCCCGCCGGTAGGCAACTCGATTTTGACCGGCATTACCCGCAGTTTTGCCATTACCCTGGCCGCAGAAAAAGGCTACCCGGTCATCGAGCAGCAAATTCCGCGCGAAATGCTCTACATCGCCGACGAACTCTTCTTCACCGGCACGGCCGCCGAGATCAGCCCCATCCGCAGCGTGGACGGGGTGACCATTGGCAGCGGCTCGCGCGGCCCGATCACCGCCGACATCCAAAAGGAGTTCTTCTCCATTATCACCGGCGAAGTGCCCGACCGGCACGGCTGGCTGACGCCGGTAAGATAAAGGGTAGATTTGCGTCTAACAAATACGGACTTTAACTACATCAATAGTAGCCTGACTTGTCAGGGTTGGAAGGATAGGCAAAGATGGACTCACGGTTAGATTTGGCAGCATATAACCAAGATGATGAACTTATACTCATCGTGGAAGTTAAGACAAAGTTAGACGCTTCAAAGGAATGGGCGGCCAAATTAAGACGCAACATTTTTGCACATGGTCTCCTTCCCCATGCCAAATTTTTTTTACTGGCCCTTCCTGATCGCTTTTACTTGTGGAAAGATGTCGGCAACAATCCCACCGAAATTGAACCAACTTATACGATTGATGCGGGCCCAATACTCACGCCATATTTTGAACAGGCCGGAGTCACACCCGATCAAATCAGTGGGGTGAGCTTTGAGCTAATTGTAGCTTCCTGGCTTAGCGAGTTAGTTTACTCTGGTAAGATGCCTGAAGAGAATGGGGCAGGTAGGAACTGGCTAATTGAGTCGGGGCTATATAATGCTGTGGCAGGAGGTCGGCTTGCCCATGAGGTTGCCGTATGAATGTCTATGTTGAAACCAATTTCGTCTTGGAGTTGGTACTTCAACAGGAGCAGTATACCAGTTGTGAAGAAATCCTACATCTCATTGAGGTAGGTCAAGCGCATCTTGTTATTCCTGCCTATTGCCTTGCGGAACCTCATGAGAAACTGAGGCGACAAAGCAGTAATCGCAAAGAGTTGCAGCAAGTTCTTGACGCTGAGTTACGACAGTTAGCCCGTACCGCCTCGTATACGGCTCGCATTGGCAGTATTCAGGATATATCGAGTCTACTCATTCAAAGCAATGAGGAAGAGAGGCAACGATTCAACTTATACCGCGAAAGATTGTTGAGGGTTGGGGAGATTGTCCCTTTAACTGTAGAAATCCTGAACGCCGCATTGAAATATGAAGCGATATATGATCTAACCCCGCAGGATGCGCTGGTATATGCCTCTGTAATTCATCACCTCCAACGATTTCCATCGGCAAAAAGTTGCTTTCTTAATCGGAATTCTAGAGATTTTGACAATCCAGATATTGTTGATGAACTGGATAAAAGCGACTGTAAAATGATCCCAAGATTTGATGATGGTTTCAGATTCATTCAAACCAGATTAAAGTTATTGTAAAGGGGTAGACTTAGGTTTAAAAACATGCTATACTCTCTTGAGTAAGCGCAAGACATAATGGTTATTAAGATGAAAAATCAGGTGATTTATTCCGTCAAACCAAATCAATACGAAGTAACTGTCACCAGCCGCACTCTCCGGCTAGCTTTTGGGCTTGGCTTTAACCTTAGTCGCAACCTTCCCCTCCCGACGGTTCCCCTTAATGGGGTTTGACGGTAATTTTGTCTACATTTAAGAGCCGGTCGGAAGACCGGTTTTTTGTTTCATAATCATCAAGAGTGAATTGTCAATTGTGAATTGTGAATTTACAATAGACGGATATTTAATAGATTGCGAGACATCTTATGGCTGAAAAATACAACCCCCAAGTGATCGAGAAAAAATGGCAGCAAAAATGGGAAGCCGACGGTCTGAACCGGGCCGTGATTAATCATAACAAAGAAAAATATTACGCCATGACCATGTATCCTTACCCCAGCGGCGATCTGCACATGGGCCACTGGTACGCCATGGCCCCCAGCGACGTCCGCGCCCGTTGGATGCGCATGAGAGGCTACAACGTCCTGTTCCCGATGGGCTTCGACTCGTTTGGCCTGCCGGCTGAAAACGCGGCCATCAAGCGCGGCATCCACCCCAAGCAGTGGACGTATGCCAACATCGAGCGGATGCGCAGCCAACTGCGCTCGATGGGCGCTATGTTTGATTGGGAGCGCGAGGCCATCACCTCCGATCCCAGCTACTACAAGTGGACCCAGTGGTTCTTTTTGAAGCTGTATGATATGGGCCTGGCTTACAAAACCATGGCCCCGGTGGATTTTTGCCCCACCTGCAACACTACCCTGGCTCGCGAGCAAGTCTGGGGCGAAGACCGCCACTGCGAGCGCTGTGGCACACCGGTCATCAAGAAGGATTTGAACCAGTGGTTCTTCAAAATCACCAACTATGCCGACGAACTGCTGGACTTTTCCCACCTGCACTGGCCGGAGCGCGTCCACGCCATGCAGAAAAACTGGATTGGCCGCAGCGAGGGTGCGGAAGTGGTCTTCAAAACCGAGCAGGGTGGCTACGAGATCCCGATTTTTACCACCCGGCCCGACACCCTGTGGGGCGCGACCTTTATGGTCCTGGCCCCGGAGCATCCGCTGGTGGCGACATTGGTCAGCAACGAGCAACGCGCCGCGGTCGAAGCTTACGTGACCCATGCGACCCGCCAGACCGAGATTGACCGGCTGGCCACGGATAAAGAGAAAACCGGCGTCTTTATCGGCGCGTATGCTATCAACCCGGTTAACAACGAGCGCATCCCCATCTGGATTGCCGACTATGTTTTGATGACCTATGGCACCGGGGCGATTATGGCTGTGCCCTGCGGCGACGAGCGCGACTTCGAGTTTGCCCAAAAATATAACCTGCCCATCCCAGTCGTGGTTGCGCCCAAGGGTTGGGACGGCCAACCCTTCAAAGAAGCCTACATCGAGCCGGGGACGATGGTCAACAGCGGCCCGTTTACCGGCTTCGCTACCATCGGCAAGTACAGCCTGGCCGAGTGGACACCGGAGCTAGCCGAACAGTACGGCCTGCCCGCCCCCCTGACCCCCGAAACGGAGGGCCGGGTGGCCGTGACCCGCTGGCTGGAAGCCCAGGGCATCGGCAAATTTGCCGTGACCTACCGCCTGCGCGACTGGTTGATCAGCCGCCAGCGCTACTGGGGTGCGCCCATCCCAATGATTACCTGCCCGGCCTGCGGTATTGTGCCCGTGCCGTATCAGGATTTGCCGGTCGAACTGCCGGAGGATGTCCACTTCATGCCTACCGGTGAATCGCCGCTGAAGTTTCACGAAGGCTTCCGCCATGTCAGGTGCCCCCGGTGTGGCGCTGAGGATGCCGAGCGCGAAACCGATACAATGGACACCTTTATGTGCTCTAGCTGGTACCAATACGCCTACATGGACCCGCATTGGAAAGACGGTCAGCGGCTGTCGCCGGAGGATATGCCCTTCAACCCGGTTGAAGGCGATTACTGGCTGCCGGTTGACCAGTATACCGGCGGCATTGAGCATGCCACCATGCACCTGCTGTATACCCGCTTCTTCACCAAAGCGATGCACGACATGGGCTTGGTCCCCTTTGACGAGCCGATGAATGCCCTGTTCAACCAAGGCATCATCCTGGGCGAAGACCGGGAAAAGATGAGCAAAAGCCGGGGCAATGTGGTTGCGCCCGACGATTTGGTGCAAGCTTACGGAGCCGACACCGTGCGCGGCTACCTGATGTTCGGCTTCCGCTGGGATCAGGGCGGGCCGTGGGACAGCAAGGGCATTTTGGGGGTGCAGCGGTTCCTGGAAAGAGTGTGGGAGTTGGTGACCGGTGATGCGGGGAGGCGAGGAGGCGAACAGGCTTCTGAGGGGCAACTGCGCGACTTGCGCCGGAAGCAGCACCAGGCCGTTCGCCGGGTAACGCAGGATATCCAAGATTTCAGCTTCAACACGATGGTGGCCGGGTTGATGGAATACAGCAATGCCTTGAATGTCATCCGCACGGCTGCGCCGGGTGTGGTTAATCAGCCGGCCTGGGGCGAGGCCATTCGCACCCTGGTCCTGCTGCTGGCGCCCGGTTTCCCCCATATTGCCGAGGAATTGTGGGCCAAGCTGGGCCAGCCTTACAGCGTTCACCGGCAAAGCTGGCCGGACTGGGATGAGGAACTGGCGAAAGAGGACACGGTCGAGATTGCGGTCCAGATCAACGGCAAGGTGCGTGACAAAATTGAAGTCCCGACGGATATTGAGGAGGCTGAGGCTAAGGCCAAGGCATTGGCGACTGGCGGCGCCCAACGATACTCGGAAGGAAAAACGCCGCTAAAGGTGATTTACGTGCCGGGCCGGTTGGTCAACATTGTGGTCAAATAATGACTACCATTATCCACCTGGTCCGCCATGGACGCATTCCCAATTATGATGCCGACCAACCCCTGACCGCCGAGGGTCGGGCGGAAGCCCTGACGGTCGGACGAGAGTTGGCGGCCTCGATCAGGCCGGGTGAGACCATCCGCTTGTGCAGCAGTCCGGCTCGACGCGCCCGTGAAACGGCGAAGTTTCTCTGTGAGGGGCTGCGCCTGGCGCTGGCAGAGATGAAGGTGACGGCAGCAATCAGCCTGCCGGTTGGGGTAGATGACCGGCTGCAAAATAATCAGTTCTATCTCAACGGCTCCGGCTACGATCCAATGCTGCCCCTGTTAGATATGGCCCGCTGGCGCTTGCACGAACAACCCTCACCTGAAAATCAGTCCTTTGTAGACCTGCAAACCGGATTCTGGGGTGCGCCTGACCCGGTGGCTTACTGGCTGGCGCATCCGCACCCGCTGGCCGAACCGCCGGAAGCGGTGGCCGAGCGGGTTCGAACTTGTCTCATTGAACGCCTGAATGAAACGGCCGCTGGCAGTTCCCTCCGCCGCGATATTTGCGTGAGCCATTCGGCTAATTTGCGGGCCTTCCTGCGCCACGTCTTTGGCCAAGACCTCGGCCCGCCGGCTTTTAACAGCATGCTGACCGTGAGCCAGGGACAGGTGGAGTATCAAGGTCAGGTTGGAAAGTTAAAATGAAAACGCCACCATCTCCCCCTAAACGGAAACGCAAACGAACCCTCGCTATCGAGACGGCCTTACATGTCCTTGAGAATGAGCGCCGCTATGTGGCCAAGGAGTTACACGACGGTGTAGCCCAGACGACGCTACAATTGGGACTGCAGGCCGGGATTTGTCGCAAATTGTTAGAGCGGGGCAACCTGGAGATGTTGGGCCAGGAACTTGTCGCCCTGGAGGGTCGTCTCCAACTGGCCTCGGCTCAAGTTCGCGACGTTATTGCCGATATGCGTCCCCCTCGGCTTGAAC
The DNA here is from genome assembly GCA_016860845.1 of Chloroflexota bacterium. Next base: position 9,789 of record BOKF01000015.1, on the reverse strand, counting down.
CGGAAGCGCCGGTGAGTGAATATCTGCAATCTGCCATCAAAACCCACCGGGAAAGAGGCGGTGCTCCCGTTGAAGTTCAGCTCAACCTGCCGAAACGGGCGCTCCCGTTTTCTGTCGTCCAGAAGTTGACCCTAACCCGTATTGTTCAAGAAGCGCTGCTAAATATTCGCAAGCATGCCCGGGCCAAACATGTCCGTTTGCGTCTCGACGCTGACTCCGACAGTATTTATTTGGTCATTGCCGATGATGGCCAAGGTTTTGATCCGGCTGAAATTGAAGCGCTGCCGGTTGATCGGCGAGGGGCCGGGCTGGCCAATCTGCGGGTGCGGACTGAGGCGTTAGGTGGAACGCTGACCATTGGCAGGAATGCCGCCGGGGAATGGACCGAAGTGAAGGTAACATGGCCTAAGTAATGAGACGTCCGAGACAAAATAAAACTGCCCATTTCCGTCAGTTATCAAAAGAGATGGGCAGTTAAGCAGTGACTATTGACAATTGTGCGTTAACAGTTGTCTACACTTTTACCCATAGATACAATTTATGACCTTCTTCCACAGCTTCCCAGCGGATCGCTAAAATATCAAGCTCGCCACGCGAACCATCACCGGTGGGAAAATCGAGGCGAGCGGGGCGGCCTTCACCCCAGGCATGCTGGCAGCGCTCAACCAGTTTTGGGCCGTTAAAGGCGCGCATCTCGCACATCGCAATATCGCTGCTGTCTGATCCTTCCAAAACACTCAAGGGCCACCCTTCGGCTACATCACGAAATTCGGGCGGGGGGCCTTCAACAATAGTGATGTAAGCTGGCTTCTGTTGCTCCATGTATCTGTCACCTATCAGAGAAGTCGTCAACCTTGTGGTTAAAGTTCGCTTGTTATATTTTATACAAAAGCTGCCAAGTCGCCAAGTAGGGTCGTAATTGGCTGTTGTAAAGTTAAGCTGGGCGCTATTTTTCGCCTCTCATTACGGTAGTGGTATAATGCACAAAGATGGCCGAAATACCTGGATCAGGCATATCTCAATAACCATTATTCACTACTCTCGTTAGATTAGCAAATCTGATGTAGTTCCTGAATTTTGCGCTTTACCCTGTAGTAATCAAATTCTTATTTAAGAAAGGTTTACCTCATGAGCAACTATGATACGATTGTGATTGGCGGTGGGCCGGGCGGCTATGTGGCCGCGATTCGGGCCAGCCAGCTTGGACAGAAAACAGCCGTGGTTGAAAAGGAGCATATGGGTGGTATTTGCCTTAATTGGGGCTGTATCCCTACGAAGGCGCTGCTGCGCAACGCCGAGGTGGTTAATCTGCTGAAAGAAGGCAAAACCTTTGGCTTTAGCTTTGACAATCTCAAGGTTGATTACAGCGCCGCGCAGCAGCGCAGCCGCCAGGTGAGCGAGCGCCAGACCAAAGGCGTCAATTTCTTGATGAAAAAGAACAAGATCGAGGTCATTGACGGCTTTGGCAAACTTAAGAGCGCCACGGAGGTTGAAGTCAACGGAACCGCGCATACGGCCAAAAGCATCATTATTGCCACCGGTGCGCGGGCGCGCAGTATTCCTGGCGTGGAAATTGACGGCCAAAAATTGTTGACCTATCACCATGCGCTACAGTTGACCGAAGTACCGGCCTCTCTGATTGTCGTCGGAGCCGGGGCGATTGGCATGGAATTTGCCCATGTTTTTCGCAGCTATGGAGCAGAGGTGACGGTGGTAGAAATGCTACCCCGCGTCCTTCCGCTCGAAGATGAAGAGGTCAGCCAGGAAGTGGCCAAGCAGTTCAACCGGCATGGGATTAAAGTCAAAACGGGCGCAAAGGTCGAAAAAGTCGAGACGGAGGGAGCCGGGGTGACGATTACGGTAAGTCAGAATGGCCAAACTGAAACGCTCAAGGCTGAAAAAGCGCTTATTTCCATCGGTGTCGCTCCCAACAGTGAGAACATAGGGCTGGAAGCAGTCGGAGTGAAAACTGAGCGCGGATTCATTCAGATTAATGATAAAATGCAGACCAGTGTCCCGAATATCTACGCCATCGGCGATGTGACCGGCAAACTGGCTTTGGCCCACGTTGCCAGCGCCCAGGGGCTGGTGGCCGCCGACGCTATTGCCGGGCATGAGACCCGCGCCTTGAACTATATTAACATGCCGCGTTGTACCTTCTGTTACCCCGAAGTTGCTTCTGTGGGTTTGACCGAAGCCCAGGCCCGCGAGAAGGGTTACGAGGTCAAAACGGGTAAATTCCCGTTTATGCCCAACGGCAAAGCTGTGGGCTTGGCTGAGAATGTCGGATTTATCAAAATTGTGGCTGAAAATAAGTATAATGAGGTATTGGGGGTCCACATGGTTGGCCCGCATGTAACCGAGTTGGTAGCTGGCCCCACGGGCATGATTGGCCTGGAAACCACCCTGGAGGAGTTAGCCTATACCGTTCATCCCCATCCTACCCTGAGCGAAGTAGTGATGGAGGCCGCGCACGTGGCCTTGGGAGAAGCAATTCACATCTAAAATGTCTAAAACTTAGCCATTTTGGAAAACTGGAAGGTTGGAAGGACGGAAAATCTTCCAACCTTCCGTCCTTCCAGTCCTCCAAATTTCTTCACTTCCACGGGAGTAGATGGGAGTCGAACCCACCGACGCCTGCTGCTCGCAACCGCCCACTGATTTTGAAGACCAGGGCCGCCACCGGGCGACATCCACCCCCACCTCTATTATAGTTTTAATAGTTTCGTGGTCAATTTCACGATTTGATTTTTCTGATTCAGATTTATTGCAATTCGAATAAAAACTGAAATGTAACGAATGTTATTTCTAACTCGATTCAAACCTTCCGACCCTATAATGAGAATTATTATGGTCCAAATTCTCATTTAAAACGCTTACCACTTTCAAAACGATATAAAGTCACTTATCGTAATAGCCATATCTAAAATCAAGGTTCAAATCTCTCTGAGCCATTGCCCTTATTGCTCGGTCGGGACAGTTCAAAGGGCAATACACCCGGCGACAGCCTCTGTTGCGCAAACAAAAAACAAACCCCACTCAATGTAGGGTTTGTTCTTGCAGGTCAAGTGCTTATTATGAGATGCTGGTGTAGATTTACCACCAGCGAAAGGGTAAACCGGGAATTATTCAGTTGTCGGTTAAAGTGGTAATGGACTAGAAGCCAATAAAAGCCGCCGCTACTGAGACAAATAGGGCCAAGTTGCTGCCATTGAACCCTTGCTGTAAAGCAGTACCAGCGGCTGCGCCATTGATGACTCCCCCAATAACAGCCAGAACAATACAAACCGTCCAGGCCAGCATCACGTTTCTTAAATTGAACCGGCCGGCATTAATCCACCCCCAAATGAAAGCATACAGAGAGCAGATGATAGCCAGAATACCCTTTAACGCCCCTTCGGCTGGAAACATTTTGATCAACACCATGATCCAGCAAATGAGCGAACCAATACCCCCTACAAATGATAAAATTGAGCCGACTACTTGCATCTTTGTGAACCTCCCTTGTATAGAATTTGTGGATAGAATAACTCTACCCTTTAACCAAATTTATAAACGCTTCAGGAAAGACCAGCAATCGAATTAGCCAGTAGAGCATTAAGCCAATCAAAAGAATTGCTGTAATTCCTGTGCGTCGTTCCACCCATTCAAGCCGGCCAATAAACCAAGTCCGCTGTTGCCCAGGGAGGATAGCAGCCCAGGTCACCAACAGCAGGGCCACAATAAAAAGGGGAGCATACGCGTGCAACCCCAAGGAGGCGCGCCAATCACCCTGCAGCAGCAGCACCACAGCCCGCGATAAACCACATCCCGGACACGGCAAGCCCGTGACATGCAAAAAAGGACACTGCCAGCCGGGTATCCCCAGGCTAACTAAACCGGCCTGCAGACCGCCTGCCCCGGCGATCATCCAACCCGCCAACCGATTCTGTACCACCGAGGTCAAAATCGGTGTATAAATCTGAGCTTTGAGGGAAACAACCAGGTTATGAGGTGAGATTGAGTGTGGCAGCATGAATCCGATTGCACCAGCTAAAAGATTTTTAGAACCGTGCAACTTCAACGGGTACATAATAGCATAATATTCAACTAACCGTCAAGCGATTAAAGCTTAATTTTTGGGGATTTTTGCCGATTTGACAAGCCTGCCGCTTGATGATATAGTTTCGGCCACAATTGTTAGCTTAAAAGGCTGTGACGGAAACGAGTAGGCAAGCGGCGTGGCCCAGCGAGTTCGGGCGGGTGCAAGCCGGACCCACCAACCTTGTCGAAAATCCTTCCTGAGCCGCTGACCGAAAAATTGTCGGACAAGATGGCATCTTGCCCCGCCTGTTGAGTAGACTCAGCCGGATTTGCCCACCGTTAGCCGGGCACGCCTCTAATCCGTTGAACGTTAAACGTTTTAACGCTTGCAGGCGACGAAGCGAGTGCATGCACTAAATTGGGTGGTACCGCGAGCAGTTAAACTCTCGTCCCATGATTGGGATGGGAGTTTTTAATTTTAGATTTTGGATTTACGATTTTGGATTACTGTTCGCATCGTAAATCTGAAATCGGAGCCAAAGGCCCCCTATGGGTAAATCGTAAATGGTTGGAGGAACGATGACCGAGTTACTGGCCCACACCGATGCTTACTTGCAAGAATTCGATGCGACTGTAGTTGCTGTCAATCCTGAGGAAAAGGCCGTAGCCCTGGATAGAACTGCTTTTTATCCCGGCGGCGGTGGCCAGCCGCACGACCTGGGTTGGCTGGACGGGAAGCCCGTGACCAAGGTCAAACGGCAGGGAGACCTTATCTGGCACTGGCTGGAAAGCAGCGACTTGCCCGCCGTTGGTGCGGTGGTGCATGGGAAAATTGATTGGGAGCGCCGCCACAAGCTGATGCGAACCCACACCGCCTTCCACATTCTTTGCGGCGTGGTTTGGCGGGATTATGGAGCGCAGGTAACCGGCGGCAACATGGACGAACTCAGCGGCCGTATGGACTTTGAATTTGAAACGCTGCGGCAAGAACTGGTTAAGGAGATCGAAGAAAAGCTCAACGTCGAAGTCGCCGCCGCCCGCAACGTGCGGGTCAAAATTCTGCCCCGCGAAGAAGCCTTCCAGATCCCCGACCTGATCCGCACCAAGATCAATCTATTACCCGAAGGCATCAGCGAAGTCCGCACCGTCGAAATCGAAGGGCTGGATTTGCAGGCCGATGGCGGCACTCATGTCCATAACACCCGCGAGGTAGGAACGATTCGGGTGGTGGGGTATGAGAGCAAGGGCAAGATCAACAAGCGGATAAGATTAGAGATTGGAAATTGAAGCGAGGCCGCGTAAGGCAAGGAGTCCAAAAGCGTAGCTTTTGAACCTAAAGAAAAATAAACGATGACACTCAAACGATACCCCCATAATCCACCCCACCTCTACCTCGATCACACCCCTTATTTTGTTACCGGAGCCATTTACCGCAAAAGGCCGCTATTGCTCGAGGCGAAGTTAAAAACTCATTTACTGGAGTTGATCCAAAATTATTTTAAGAAATATGCGTGGGAACTTCATCATTGGGTTATTCTGGATAATCATTATCACCTGTTGGGCAAAAGTAACCAGGGTAATCATTTATCCGTCATTTTTCGGGCCATTCACAGCCAAATGGCCATAGTGATTCGGGCCGCCACTTCCTGCGAAACGCCGGTCTGGTGGAATTATTGGGATTATTGTCCCCGCCACGAGGCCGATTATTACATCCGCTTAAATTACCTGCTGGCGAATCCGATAAAACACGGCCTTGTAGCAAATTTAACTGATTACCCGCACTCCAGCTTCTCGGCTATATTGGCTGAGGTTGGCCAAGAGCAATTAGTGCAACAATTTCGGGCCTATCCCGAATATAAAATTTTGCAGTTGACCGAAGCACAAAACGATGACTTTTAAATAGGAGTCCAAAAGCTATGCTTTTGGACTCCTGAGATCAGGAGAATAGTTAATGCCATTTAAGGACGTACCTTCCAACGTAGACTTCCCAGCCCAGGAGCGTGACGTCTTGGCCTGGTGGAAAGAAAATAAATCACTGGATAAACTGCGGACCATACAAAAGGGCCGGCCCAAGTGGAGCTTTATGGACGGGCCAATCACGGCCAACAACCCGATGGGCGTCCACCACGCCTGGGGCCGCACCTACAAAGACCTGTACAACCGCTACTGGGCCATGCGCGGGCACGAGCTGCGCTACCAGCAGGGCTTCGACTGCCAGGGCTTGTGGGTCGAGGTGGAAGTGGAAAAAGAGATGGGCTTCAAGAGCAAAAAGGATATCGAAGCCTACGGTATGGCCGCCTTTGTCAACAAGTGCAAGGAGCGGGTGCTGCGCTTCTCCGCCGTACAGACCGAGCAGTCCATCCGCCTGGGTTACTGGATGGACTGGAACGACACCGACCAACTGCGCTGGCTGGGCCAAAAAATCATCGCCAACCCGACCGAGGTCATCACTGTAGAGGGGCCGGAGGGACCCGTCACCGACACGGTTGAAAATATCGTCGGGCGGCTGGGCATGCCGGAGATGGGCGGCAGCTACTATACTCTGTCCAACGAAAACAACTACATGATCTGGCGGGCCATCAAAATCTGCCACGACAACGGCTGGCTCTATCGCGGCGCCGACGTGATGCCCTGGTGTCCCCGCTGCGCCACCGGCATCAGCCAGCACGAAATCGTCACCGACGGCTACGCCGAAATCACACACCGCAGCGTCACCGTCAAATTTCCGCTGCGCGACAAGCCGGGCGAGGCCCTGTTAGTCTGGACCACGACCCCCTGGACCCTGACCAGCAACGTCGCCGCTGCGGTCGGGCCGGATTTGGATTACGTCAAAGTCAAGATGATGCTGACCGACGAAATCTTCTACCTGAGCAAAGGCGCCGCCAAGATGCTGCGCGGCAAGTATGAACTCTTGCAGGAGCTTAAGGGGCAGGACATGCTCGGCTGGAGCTACGACGGTCCTTTCGACGACCTGACCGCCGAGCAGCAGCCGGGCGGCTGGACGCATCTCAAGGAGTTGATCGAAGGGATCAAGTTGAGCGCCAAAGACGCCCACCGGGTCATCGCCTGGGATGAAGTCGGCGAGGAAGAAGGGACCGGCATTGTTCACATCGCTCCGGGTGCTGGCGCGGAAGACTTTGCCCTGGGCAAAGAAAATGATCTACCCATCGTCGCCCCGCTCGACGACGAGGGTTACTTTGTCGAAGGGTTCGATTACTTGACCGGCTTGCAGGTCAGCGAGGTAGCCGACCCCATCTTCAAAAACCTGGAGGAAAAGGGGCTGCTCTACCATGTCGAAAGGTATACCCACCGTTACCCCACCTGCTGGCGCTGCAAAACCGAGTTGGTCTTCCGCCTGGTGGACGAGTGGTTCATCAGCATGGACGAACTGCGCCCGCTGCTCATGGACATCACCCGCCAGATCCGCTGGATTCCGTCCTTTGGCCTGGAACGGGAACTGGATTGGCTGCGCAACATGCACGACTGGATGATCTCCAAGAAGCGCTACTGGGGCCTGGCCCTGCCCATCTGGCAGTGTGAGGGCTGCGATGCCTGGACGGTCGTCGGCGATGACGTTGAGCTGAAGGCACGAGCCGCAGCCGGTTACGAGGAATTCGCCGGGCACACGCCCCATCGCCCCTGGATTGACTCGGTCAAGCTCAAGTGCGACCAATGCGGCGGCCTGATGACCCGCATCCCCGACGTCGGCAACCCCTGGCTCGACGCCGGCATTGTCAGCTTTAGCACCCTGCGCTACCGCCAGGACCCCGACTACTGGCGCAAGTGGTACCCGGCCGACTGGATCAGCGAGAGCTTCCCCGGCCAGTTCCGCAATTGGTTCTACAGCATGCTGGTCATGGGTGCCATCATTGACAAAAGCCCCTCCTTCCTGAGCAACTTTGGCTACGCCACCCTCTGGGCCGAAGACGGCCGGCCCATGCACAAAAGCTGGGGCAATGCCATTGAGTTCAACGAGGCCGCCGATAAAATGGGCGTGGACGTCATGCGCTGGATGTACTGCAACCACAAACCGGAGCAAAATCTGCTCTTCGGCTATCACCGCGCCGACGAGGTCCGCCGCCAGTTCCTTATCCCGCTGTGGAATGTATACAACTTTTTTGTGACGTATGCCAAGCTGGATGAGTGGACACCTTCGGCTGAGGATTTGCGATTTGCGATTTACGATTTACGAGGAAGTGACCAAATCGTAAATCCACGCCCAAAGGGGCAGTCCAAAATCGTAAATCTCTTGGATCGCTGGATCATCGCCCGCCTGAACGAGGTCGTCGTCCAGGTGACTGCCAGCCTGGAAAATTACGACGCCTACACGGCGACCAACGCCATTCAGGATTTGATCGAGGACCTGACCAACTGGTACGTGCGGAGATCGCGCCGCCGCTTCTGGAAATCGGAGCACGATACCGATAAGGACGCCGCCTATGCTACCCTCTACCATGTCCTGACCACGCTGACCCGGCTGCTGGCCCCTTTCACCCCGTTTGTGACCGAGGTGATGTATCAGAACCTGGTGCGCGGCGTGGACAGCAACGCGCCGGAGTCGATCCATCACTGCGCCTGGCCAGAGGCGAATGAGGCCGCGGTTGACCAATCGCTGCTGGAGCAGATGGACCTGGCCCGGCGGATTGCCAGCCTGGGCCTGGGCGCGCGCGGCAGCGTCAATATCAAGGTCCGCCAGCCGCTGGCGCGGGCCTTAGCTCATGTAGGACAAGTTGACAACTTGTCCCCCGAACTAACCGCCATCGTCGTGGACGAATTAAATGTCAAGAAATTGGAATTCGTGGCCGAAGCGGGCGAACTTGTCACCTACAAAGTGCTGCCCAACCTCAAGCTGCTGGGGCCAAAGCTGGGCAAAGACCTGCCGGCGGTGCGCCAGGCCATCGAAGCTGCCGACCCGGCTGCGCTGGCCGCCAAAATCCAGGCCGGCGAGGCTGTCACCTTCACGGTTGAGGGCCAGCCGGTTGAATTGACCGCCGAAGAACTGCTCATCCAAACCCAGCCCGCCGAGGGCCTGGCCGTCGCCGCCGACAAACTCATCACTGTTGGCGTGGACGTGGTCATCACCGACGAGTTGGCTGCCGAAGGACTGGCCCGCGAGCTGGTTCGCCGTATCCAGAACATGCGTAAAGACGCCGGTTTTGACATCGCCGACAAGATCACCATCTACTACCAGGCCGAGGGCGCGGTCCATCGTGTCTTTCGGCAGTGGGCCGATTACATCAAAGTTGAAACTCTGGCCGTTGAAATTGACCACCAACTCATCCCCGAAACCGCTTTCCAGCGCAAGGAGAAAGTGGACGGGCTGGATGTGATGCTGGGAGTGAAGCGAGTGGCGTGAGAGATGTGGCGAAGAAGCGAAGAACGGTGAGGCGATAAAAAAGCTCCCTGCCGGTAGTTGGCGGGGACTTTTTTTATAAAGGGAAAAATTCCACCTTTTAAAATACTCTCGATTATGTTACAATGTATGTAGATAATGCCTGTTTTTTGTAATATGAGGATTCATTTGGAGGAGTTTAACCATGTCAACTATTAGTCGAACTGAACTCCACCGCTTAATTGGCGAGTTGCCAGAGCCGATTATTCCTGAGGTGGCCCAGTTTGTTGAATTTATCCAATTTAAGTTAGTATTACAGCGCAATGTTGACCACGGCTGAGAGACCAAGTTGAGCCAATTTGGATTTACGATGAGACAGATAAGCGACATGATTGCGTTTTTGATAGTAGCGCACCAAGTGCAGGGCGGCCGCG
>BOKF01000014.1 GCA_016860845.1 Chloroflexota bacterium | reverse complement strand
TGACGTGGACGGGCAACCACTTGGGGCGGGGTGGGGCTGATTTCGGTCTGCTCCTCGCCTAAAAACCAAGGGGGGGTAGGGGAAATTTTTTACTCCTGCCCTCTCTTACCAAACTCCGAACGATCACTCAAAGATAGAGTGGGTCGTTTCAGGCAGACCGCAGAGGTCTTAAAAACCTCTGCGGTCTCACCCTTAAACACTGAGATGCCCCCACACGGATAGCGGCTCTACTTTTTGAGCTTGGCCAGGTATTTCTGGCGGAACTTGGCTACTTTAGGGGCAATGATCACCCGGCAGTAACCCTGCCCAGGATTGCGTTGAAAATACTCCTGGTGGTACGCCTCCGCGATATAGAATTTCTCAAACGGCGTGACTTCAGTCACAATTGGAGCGCCCCAGAGCTGGGCGGCACTGAGTTCAGCGATGACCTGCTCCGCCGTCTCTTTTTGTTCCGGTGTGTGATAAAAGATAGCCGAACGATACTGCGGCCCGACATCGGCTCCCTGCCGGTTGAGGGTGGTGGGATCGTGGATGGTGAAGAAAACCTCCAGAATTTCTCGAAACGAGACAACGGACGGGTCAAAGGTCACCTGAACCACCTCGGCGTGGCCGGTGGTGCCGTTGCAGACCTGCTGATAGGTTGGATTAACCACTGCGCCGCCGGAGTAACCGGATACCACATCCTCCACACCTTGGAACTCATCATAAACTGCTTCCAGGCACCAGAAGCAGCCGCCACCGAGGGTAGCGACTTCCCGGCCTGAAGGCTGTAAATCCTGCTGTTGTGTGTTAGACATAATCTTATAACCTTTCTATCGAATAACACTAGGCGGCGTTTTGCTCTACAGGAGCCAATTCTTCTTCCATCCAGGCCGGTTTTAGACCGAGATAAAGTACATCCGGGTCAATGTCTGCCCCATTGTCCCAAACAATCGTACCCATCCGCTGGTCAACCTTTACCGAACGGAACATAAGGGGGTCTTTTCGTATCGGCTCGAAGATAGGACCATGCAAGTAAGGCTCTAAATCAATCTCTTTTTGCGTTTTATCGGTAAACCCTAAACGTACCCGATAGTTATTTAACACTTCAACGGATCGAATTCTAATCAATTTTTCACTCATCACTGAACTCCTTTTTACTCGAGTGACTCAATCTCAATCAAACTCTCACCCCGCCGCATTCTATTCCAGTTTTCCATTAATTCAACCCGATGAAGGTCGGCCCACTCGATAACCATATTGTGAGCGCGGCGGACAAGTTTGCCTTTATGAAGACGTAGGGTTTCGATTTCATACAGGGCTTCACTCCCACCATACTCGGCGTGAAAGTGGGGCGGTGGATGGTCGTTGAAGTACATATAAATCGCAATGCCGAAGAATTGACTGATGCAAGGCATGTCATAACCTATTCCTTCTTTTGTTATCATTATCAGGCATCAGGTGTGGAAGCCCCTATTGCAATCAGGATAATGCACATAAAACTAATTATCACAACACCGATTCCAAAAACAATCCACAGCCCAAGAGTAAGCCAATTCGGTTTGCTGAAACCCGATAATAACCCTACAAAGAACCATTAACCGCACTTGTTGCATATATGATAGGGTAGAGAACATTATCATTGATATGGATAAACAAATTGATGATGAGGCTGACCACTACGCCCGGATAAGACATCAGGAAAATAATAAAACTAGCCCAGTTGTTATCATCTTTGAATCTTACTAGAGCGAAGGTTGTAGCTAGCCCATAAATAAGTATAGAAACTATCCTACAATAAGTGGACACCTGAACCTAACAATCGAGATTGGATTGGAGATTGTACACTCATTTAAGTTTCACGAACTTATTCTTTAATTTACCAAAGATAGTGTCTAACTACACATTCTACCCACACTATTCACTTAACCAAAAACTTCTAACAAATCTCTTACCGGACTGCGAATCTTGACCGCGGACCGCTGACGGCCGGCGGCGGCCGGCGGTCAACGGTCTAAACCGTTCGACCCACCGCCTCGGCCATAGCGCGCACCTGCGCCATCAACTCTTTGAATTGAGGCAGGGTCAGCGATTGGTCGCCGTCGGAGACAGCGTGGTCGGGGTCGGGGTGGGTTTCGACAATCAGGCCGTCGGCGCCGGCGGCGACACTGGCCAGGGTCATGGCGCTGACATGGCGGCGCACCCCAACAGCGTGGCTGGGATCGGCGATAATGGGCAGGTGGGTCAGCTCTTTAAGCAGCGGGATGGCGTTGATGTCGAAGGTGTTGCGGGTATATTTGTTATCAAAGGTGCGGATGCCTCTCTCACATAACATGACCCGGTTGTTACCGTGAGCCAAAATGTACTCGGCGGCCATGAGCAAATCCTCAATGGTGGCCGACATACCGCGCTTGAGCAGCACCGGTTTGTGGGCCTGACCGACGGCGTTGAGCAAATCGAAGTTCTGCATGTTGCGTGCCCCGATTTGCAGCACGTCGGCATAAATGGCGACCAGGGCCACTTTGCTCGGCGACATGACTTCGGTGACGATGGGCAGACCGGTCGCTTCACGGGCTTCGGCCAGCAGTTTAAGACCCTGCTCCCCCATCCCCTGAAAACTGTAGGGCGAACTGCGCGGCTTGTAGGCCCCGCCCCGCAGAAAGGTGGCTCCGGCCTCTTTGACCGCGTGGGCTGTTTCCAACAGTTGTTCCCGGCTCTCCACACTGCACGGCCCGGCGATGACCGCCAGTTGGCCGCTGCCGATGTTCACATCACCCAGGGTAAAGGTTGTATCCTCCCGGCGGAAGGCCCGGCTGGTCAGCTTGAATTTTTGGGTAATAGCCATCGTTTCTTTGACGCCGGGCATCTGGCCCAGGTAGAACGGGTCCAACGGCTGCCCGCTGCCCTGCAAACCGATGATGGTTTCGCCTGAGTCGTGGGAAAGGTGCGTTTGCCAGCCCCTGGCCTCCACCTCGGCCACGACATTGTCAACTTCAAAAGGGGTAGCTTCAGAATGCATAATGATAATCATGGGTTTATCCGCGGCTGAAGGTTGGAAGGTTAGCAGGTTCGTCTATGTTGCTGCTGCTCCACCCTTCTTCGCCTCCTCGCCCCCTGAATTCTTCGGGGTGAGGCGTGGTGGCCATGGGATAGGAGCCAAGCATTTTGACAAAACCGGCCCGGCGCAGCAGCCCCAGCAGGGCCGCTTCGGCGGCGGGATCTTGCCAGTGGCCTTCAAAATCGAGGTAAAACAGATATTGCCAGGGACGGTCGCGGCGGGGGCGGGACTCGATTTTGGTCAGGTTGATATTGCGCTCGGCAAACTCACCCAGGCAGTAATAGAGCGAGCCGGGCAGATGGCGGGCGCTGAAAATGAGCGAGGTTTTGCTGCGTTGGGCGCGGGGCGGGTCTTCCCGGCCCAGGACAAAAAAGCGGGTGTAGTTAAAAGCGGCATCCTCGATTTCCTCTTCCAGGACATCCAGCTTGTAAATCTGGGCCGCCAGTTTGCTGGCAATCACGCCCAGGTCTGGTTCCGGGCGAGCCGCCAGGTCGCGGGCGCTGCTGGCCGTATCTGAGGCGGGAAATTGTTCCAGGCCGTAACGGTTGATGAACTTTTCGCACTGATTAAGCGAGAGCTGGGTCGAGCGTACCCGCTTCAAATCGCTCAATTTAACGCCTGGCGCAGCCATCAAAGTATGCTGGATGCGCATAATCACCTCAGCCCGAATCCGCAGGTCACGCTCCATCAGCAGTTCATAGGCGCGCGGCAGCGAACCGGCCAGGGCGTTTTCGACCGGCAGCAGGCCCAGGTCGGCCCGGCCCGTTTCGACGGCTTCGTAAATCCCTTCCAGAGTTCGGCATGAGACTGTTTTGGTTTCAGCGCCGAAAAATTGAAAAATGGCGCTCTCAGAATAGGCGCCGGTGATGCCTTGAAAGGCGACGGTTGGCATAGATTCCTCGGTATGATAATTTAAGATTGAGTGGAGTGATTTTGGGCTAGTTTATCACGAAGGATAGGCCGAGTCAAAGCGGGTTGTGTTCATCTCGTCCTGAGTAGGTCGAAGGCCGTATCGAAGGACGAGACCAAAATCGAACACACCATCAAAGCGCTTCGTTCTTCCCAGCAGTGTCTACTAACGTTTGACGAATCTGGCTCATTGTGTACCATGTTCTTGTTTCTGCTGAAAATTCAAGGCCGGCTCAGAATTTTAATTCGAAGCGGCCTGGCTGGAGCGATCATGATCCAAGCTATTGGTCCAAGGGGCAGGTTCCTGCAAACTCGCCGTCAGCCCCTCCTGAAAATTTTTCTGATGGTTGGCGCAATTTTGGGGCTGGTCGCGCTTCTACCGGCTTGCGCCAGCGAGCCGACCCCAACGCCTACCCCCAGCCCAACCCCTACCCGGCCACTGGTCATCCCTAATAACGATAATGTCGAAGCTTTGAATGCCGCTAAAGCCACCCTGGGTAAGTTTGAGTTTGGCTTTGCCCCTCTTTTGGAAGATGACGCTACCAAGATTGTCATTGAGCCTGGCCCGGAAGGCCAACTGGCTCGTCTGGCCTATCCTCCGCAACCGGCCAATCCGGCCGAATGGCCGGTGGTGGACAGCTTTGTTTTAGCCTATGCGGTGCAGCAGGAATTGCTGCAATCGCCGCAAGTCCGAGGCGTGGCCTTGGGCCGCTTCGGCGTGGCTGCGCCGGTGGATGACTTGCAGGATCGCGTGGATCATGTGGCGGTCTGGGTTCGTTTTGCCGATGGCAGCCAGGCGATCGTTGACTTTTCTCCGCTGGCCAGCAGTTTTGGTTCCCTGCACAGCGCCACCGAATTGTTAACCGAGCCAGACCAAATCGAGAGCCAATTTGCCCAGTGGCGTGAGGGCGTCCCCTTGGATTTGTTACAGCCCCTGAAGGTGGTGACCAAGCAAAACAATGTTTACTACCTGCTGGCTCAGGTTTTGATCACACTTGATCGCTACGAATTTTCGCTGAGGGTTCACCTGACCCAAACCGCTACCCCCATCCGCCCCCTGCGCTTGACTCGCGGGACCATGGCCGCCGTAGAAATCAAGCGCAGCGATTATGAAGCTCTGCGCAAGCTGCTGTTGGCCGATGGTCCCACGGCCTTCAACCAGAAACCGGAACTCTTAAGCCGGCGTGGCGATACTGATCCAACGATGCAGGCCGTTCTGGATGAAAACTTGCCCCTCTTGTGGCATCTGGTGACCAAGCTGGAACATCAACTCCCGCCGCCGGACAGCACTCCCGTCCCGACAGTACCCCCGACGCCCACCCCGACCCGGCCGGCCTTGCCCCAAGATACCTCTTAGAGTCGTCCCGGCAATTTAACTCGTAGTTTTCCCCTCACTACTTCCCCGGATTTTTCTTAAAGTTTTTACAAACCTGTATCCCCTTGCATTTGTGTCAAGCCGTTGTTTTGCGTACAATCCGGCTGGCTTACCTTTCGCTGAAGAAAAGAGTTTAGCTTGAAAGAGATAAAACGTATTAAATTCAGATGTTGTCAGCAGGTTGGAAGGTTGGAAGGTTGGAAGATTGGGTTTTTACCGACCTTCCCAGCTTCCATTCTTCCCGTCTTCCTGGTGCTGATGTTCACAACCGCCTGCACCCTGGCTTCCCCGTTTGATAAACTGGTCGCGATGGCGGACGAACCAACCCCGACCGTAGAAATTATCAAGACCCTCCAGCCGACTTTTACCTCCACCCCTGTAGCCACCCCGACTCCAACCGTTACCCCTACGCCGACCCTCACCCCGATTCCAAGCGATACGCCGACCCTCACCCCTACCCGGACACCGCGGCCCACGCGGACTCCCACCTCAACTCCAACCAGCACCCCGGCCCCACCCCCCCCGCCGACCCAGCCGCCGCCCCCGACCCCTACGCCGGTCCCCACCTGGCAGTTCAAGCTGGCCGAACTGTACACTCAACCGACTGAAGCGAACATTCTGTCCATTATGGTCGCTGTTCAGGGGGGCGACAATGGCTGGATACCCGGCTTCCGTCTTGTCGGCAGCGACCCCGACGGGATTGTAACCCGGTCCGAGTTTTCCGCCGGGCAAAGTATCGGCCATACGCCACCCGGTGGCGTGGTCAAGAGCGGCAATATCAAATTTGAACCACAACCCCGCGCGATCTACATTGCCGGTGTCTGGACTTTTTACCTGGAAAATGGGGAGGGCCAACAGGTTTCAGATAAGTTCACGATTGATATGAATGTTGAAAATAGAGTCTGGTACTTTTTCCGGTTTCAACCTAATTGAGAGTAAGGTCTGCTGATGAAGCCCACCCTTGAAATCATCGAAGATAATTTGATCAAACAGGTTTTGGTCGAGGCCAAGCAGATCTTGGCCGAGGTGGGGGTCGAGGTGATGGGCCAGACGCTGCGCGAGCGGCTGCTGGATCATGGCTTCAAGCAAGACCCGGCCAGCCAGCGGATTCTTTTTCCCCCCGATGAGGTGGATCGCGCGATTGGCAGCACCCCTCGCTCGTTTACCCTATTCAATCGTAACGGCGACCCGCATGCCTACCTGGGCGGCGACAACGTCCATTTTGTGCCCGGCTCCAGCGGGGTTAAAGTGCTGGATCACCGCAGCGGCGAGACCCGCACTGCGACCACCGCCGACTTTATCGAATACGTCCGCCTGGCCGATGGCCTCCCCCATATTGCTTACCTGGCCACCGCCTTTTCCACCGGCGACATCGAACCCCAGGTGTCCGACGCCTGGCGGTTGTACCATTGTTTGACCAACTCGCTCAAACCGGTTGTCTCCGGGGCTTTTACGGCCCATGGCACGCCGCGCATGGCCGAAATGATGCAGCTCTTTCGCCGGGGCAAAGCCGATTTGGTAGCCCGCCCCATGAGCATTTTTACCATCACCCCGACCGGCATGTTCCGCTACAGCCACGACTCCTGCCAAAACCTGATTGACTGCGTCGAGTGGGGCATCCCCATCGAACTGGTCCCGGTCACTTTGATGGGCCTGATCGCTCCGGTCACCGCCGTGGGCGCAACGGTCATGCACGTGGCCGACGTGCTGGCCGGGCTGACCATGGCCCAGATCATTAAGCCGGGCGCGCCTCTGCTCTTTGGCGGCGCGCCGGCAGCTTTTCATATGAAAACGACCTCGTCGCCGATGGCGGCGGTTGAATCGCTGCGGGTGGATGTGGCTTACGTTAAGGTGGCCAAGGCGCTGGGACTGCCGACCCAATCTTACATGGCTTTGAGTGACAGCAAATTTGTGGACGCCCAAGGCGGCGCTGAAGCCTTTGCCAGCGCCCTCCTGGCGGCCATGGCCGGGGTTAACTCAGTCTCCGGGCCGGGCATGCTGGATTATGTGCTGGTCTTTAGCCTGGAAAAATTGGTGTTTGACAACGAATTGTGCGGCCAGGCGCTCCACTTTGTTCGCGATTTTAAGCCCATGGAGGATTTACCCACAGTTGATTTGGTGCGCCAGCTTTTGCAGGATCAGCACCTGCTCGTCGCCAATCACACCCTGAAATATTGGACGGAGGAGATGTATTTGCCTGGCCCCACGTTCGACCGGCTCAACCGCGACAACTGGCAAAAAGCCGGCCAGCCGACGCTGCACCAGCGCACCCTGGCCGAGGTTGAACGGGTTTTAGCCGCCTACCAGCCCGTGGAGACCGACCCGCTGGCGGCCGCCGAAATGCGCCGCCTGATCCAATCCGGCCTGGTTGAAAGTGACACGCTGCCAGAGGTTCATGTGGAAGCTTCCGGCGTGGCCGGGACGGCAGCTAAAGGTTCATCGCGCCGGCCCCGCCCGCGGAGAGAAGAACAGTGAGGCAAAGAGACAATGTATATAACTGCCCAGGAAAGTATTTTCATTCATCTTGGGCCGGGATCAGAGGATTAGGAGATTTCTTTCCTTATTTTTATCCCCAAATCCCCTAATCCCGGCAAAAATTTTTCTGAAGTCTATCTTGTCTTCGTTTCTTCGCCTCACCTCTTCCGCAGTTCTTGCCGCAGAAACACAGCGTAAGTGACCACCAAAATCGCGGCGAACGAGAACCATTGCAGGGCATAACCCAGGTGCGGCCCCTCGTCGAGCGTCAGCCCGCTTTCCTGGCGGGGTAAATTTGGGGCATCGGCCTGGGAGCCGGGGAGTTGTCTGATAAAAATAGGCAGGAGCGGGTAGGGCAGTTGTTCCTGGATGCGCTCGATATCCACCCGAAACCAGGCCACCAGGCGAGTCTGACCTTCCTTGAGGGGCGGGTCGAGCGGAGAAAGCCCACCGGGGCGGGTCTGGGTTTGGTAAGCGATGCCTTCCAGGGTGACTTCACCGGGAAGATCGTAGGCCGTTAAGTCAGCCGGGTCCGGGTCCGAGTCGCCCCGTGGAATCCAGCCCCGATCAACCAGCACCGCCTGATCGCTGTCCTTGAGGCGGAGCGGCGTAACCAGATGCAGGCCAGGGGTGTCGTCGAGGAGCTGATTGCGAATAACAATCGCCTGGGCGTTGTCAAACGTGCCGGTAACGGCGACGCGCTGAAAGTGAAGCGCCGCCGGATCAATCGGACTATTGCCGAGGGGAGTGGCCGGTTGATTGAAAGCGGCAGCCATATTCTGGTTGAACGTCCGTTTTTCATCCAGCCGGCGAAGCTGCCATAATCCCAGATTGATCAGCATGATTAATACGAGCACGACTAATAAATGTTTGAGCAGCCAGCGCCCGGTCACTAATTTACGCATAGTTAGCACATCTTTGAATTTCTTGTGAAAAATAGTTCAGCTACTATTATAATCTCCCCATTCAGAATGACGAATTTGCCAAAAACACTTGGTTAAAAACGCTGCTTGTGTTTTTGAAGGTGCCTCTCGAACGTTGTATAATGACGGCATTACCGAAGATAAAGGACGTAAGAGCCAGTTCTTGTTGGGATGGTTATCCTATATTCATTTTGGATAGATGTGGTATCATGTCAAAAGACCGGCTCAAGGAGTCTGTTCCAACATTTATCCTCAAAGTTAGGGACACATTCATCGAGGCGAAACACCCCTTGTTTTGTAGATAACCGGATTTCACTTACTGCTTCGAATTCTCGTTTTACTTATTTGCGTGCATCAAATTGTCCAGAAACCGGATATGAGTACATCTACGACCATTCTAAACGTTGAAGACACTCACGAAAACAGAATTTTAGTCAGACGCATCCTGGAAAGTCAGGGTTATCAGGTCGTTGACGCCGTCAGCGCCTTGGAGGGTATCAAGAAAGCTGTCGAGATTCGTCCCGATTTGATTTTGATGGATATTAACCTGCCTGATCTGGATGGCTTTACCGCGGTAACTCGCATTCGCAGTTTCGCTCAGCTCACCACCGTGCCGATTATTGCTTTGACGGCGCGTAATGTCCTGGATGATCGGGAGCGAGCGAAAGCCATTGGCTGTGATGACTATCTGAGCAAGCCGTTTGATTTTGAAGAGTTAATTGCCTCGGTGGCCAAATATATCGCTGCCGGCCATAAACCGGAAGCGCCGGCAACCAAACGCGAACATTATCTCAAGGAACAAAATGTCGGCCTGATTGAAGAGCTGGAACGGAAGTTAAACGATTTAAAGGTGGCTTACGAGCGGCTTAAACACTTTGAAGAGGCCAAAAGCAACTTTATCTCGGTTGCTTCCCACGAACTGCGCACCCCCCTGACGGTGATTCATAGCTACACCCAGATGTTACAGATGCTGCCGGCGATTAATGGGGATGAAACGGCCAAAGAGTTGCTGGCCGGCGTGGCCAGAGGGGCAGCGCGGCTCAAAGATATTATGGACGATATGGTCAGCGTGATCCGCATGGAACTGGCTAACAAAGATCTAAAATTTGCCCCGGTTTCAGTGCGGAGTATCCTTAATTCGGTCGAGACCGAACAGAACCGCGCCGCCGCCGGGCGCAACCTCACCATTGAAACGGACATTGCCAAAGATTTACCGATTATTAATGGCGATACCAACCAACTCCACTCGGCCTTATCCCGCATTGTCAGCAATGCCATCAAGTATACCCCGGATGGGGGCCGGATCAGTATCAGCGCCCGGCTTTTGCCCAAAACCGCCGCCGAGGATCAAGCCTTTGTGCAGATCATCGTGACCGATACCGGCGTTGGCATTGCGTTAGACAAGCAAAAACTGATTTTTGAGAAATTCAGCACCGCCGAAAATGTCGCGCTGCACAGCACCAGCAAAACTCAATTTATGGGCGGCGGCGCCGGCCTGGGCTTGACCATCGCCCGCGGCGTAATCGAATCTCACAACGGCCGGATTTGGGTAGAAAGTAGCGGCTACGATCCAGAGACACTGCCCGGCAGCAAATTTTTCATCATCCTGCCAGCTCAATAATGACATAAAGGAGTGAAAAAGTGCACTTTTTCACTCCCATAAATCACAACCATACCTTTTCAATCCCGGTTAACGCCGGGATTTTTGTTGGGAATTGGTTCGCCCCCTGCTTTTTTCAGAGTCCTCAGCTCTTTTCAGCAATTTCAGTGGTTCAATTAATGAGCACCGCCAATTTTCTGAGAAAGTCTGTTGGCGTTATAATACGCCTTAACGGTTAAGATTATGAAAAGAAGTTTCAAGCAGTCCAGTTTTGTTCTGGTCCGTCTGGGGGCAGGGGTTGGTAAAACCTACCTATTTTCTGTGCTTTGCCTTCTGGCCAGCCTCCTGGCCGCCTGCGCTCAAGCCACCCCCGCGACGCCCGGCGCACTCTACCGGGCCGAGACGGTCGTGCTGCCCACCGGCGCGCCCACTGCCAAACCGACACCGGTCAGCACCCGGGTCATCCCCGCCACCGAACTCACGCCTGGCCCCACCGTTACACTCACCCCCCTGCCCGACGAGGTCCGGGCGCTGGTGGTCGGCGCTGTGGATGGAGATACGATCAGCGTGATTATGGAAGGAGATGCCCCTGGGCAGACTTACACTGTCCGCTATCTCGGCATTGACGCGCCGCCGAACACCCCCAGCGTTCCCTGGGGCATTGTCGCCTTTGAGGTGAATCAGAAACTGACCAACAGGAAGGTTGTGCGCCTGGAACGCGACCAGAGCGACACCGACGACGAGGGGAATTTACTGCGCTATGTCTACCTGGGCGATGAGCTGCTGAGCATTACCCTGGCCGAGCAGGGCCTGGCTCGGGCCGCCGTCAATGAACCCGACACCCGTTTCCGGGCCGAAATTCTGGAAGCCGAACAGCGGGCCAGGGCCGGAAACCTGGGCCTGTGGAGTAATAAGCCGCCCACCGCAACGCCCCGCCCGGCAGCTTCACCCACCGCCGCCATTACCCCAACGACCGTCCTGACCGTGACCACCGAGCCTCTCGAAACGGTTGAACCGGAGACCGGCTCCACCGCCGCCCCCGTCGAGACGACCGTGATTACCCCGGAAAGCTTCACTTCCCCCACCGCCGAGCCGGAGACAACGGCCACGGTTGAACCCACCTCCGAAACCCCTACCGCCACTTTGGAACCCACCGGCGAACCCACCCCCGGCAGCGAGTCGGAGGGAGAGGGGCTGCAGGGTCCGCAGTAAGGATGGCTTCTCACTGGTTATGCCGGTAATGAATAGCTGACTCGCGTATCCTGAATAGTGATAATGCCTTGTCGTTGCAAGTCCTGAATGAGTGTGCCAAGCTCGTCATCAGAAAGGCGTTTTTGAAAAAGCGCGTTGAGAGTACTGGTTAAGGTCTTCACAGTCCTCGGCTTGGAGGTGCCGCGCTGCTGGAAGTTCGCGATGATAACCGCAAGCTTTTCCGTTTGGGAGGTCGCAGTTGATGCTTTCACAAGCGGGATATCCGTAACATCACGAGACCGGCAAACGCGTATCTTTAATGCTTTGAGATGTTGAATTAAAGGATCAAAACCTGCATCTTTTGAGATAATATGGAAGTAAGCATCTGGTTGCTGTGCGGAAAGTTGGCCAATGTAGAACGCAATATGAAAATCCAGAGAGTTGGTGCCATTGCCAGAGATTTGGATGTACTGAGCGCGGAAGCCGAAGCATTGAAGCGCCACGGCGGTTTCGAGCGAGATTTTGGTCTGGTGAGCACCAACAAAAACAAGCACTTGGAAATGCTCTTGGTTAAAAAGATCAAGCCCCTTGGGTTGGACATTCTCGTAATCGATAAGGACATAATTGATTTTCATGTCGATCCTCTGCAGATAATGGCGGAGCACAATGGCAAACGAGGGAGAGAGTAAGGCCACTTAAAGAGCATTATAATATATAGAGCATACGCAAGATACGGAGGTGGCCCAACAATGAGTATGGGGAACTCTTTCACATACTCCTCCCCTGAAAAGTCTTATCTAGAACTTTTCCCTATCACCTTCTACTCATGACCCATAAACGCCCTTGACCGCTTGACATACTCCTCCGCCGCCCGGCGGTTGCGCTCGATCTCCTCGGCGGTCAGTTCGCGCACCACTTTGGCCGGCGCGCCCATAATCAGCGAGCCGGGAGGGAACTCCTTACCCTGGGTCAGCAGGGCGCCAGCCCCAACAATGCAGTTTTCGCCCACCACCACCCCGTTGAGCAGCACCGCGCGGATACCAATCAAGCTGTTATCCCCCACTAGCGCCCCGTGAACCACCGCCCCGTGGCCCACCGTCACCCCCGCGCCGATGATCGCCGGAAAGCCGGGGTCGGCGTGCAAAATGCAGCCCTCCTGGATATTGCTGCGCGGGCCAATCGTGATCGGCGTGCTGTCGCCCCGCAGGCTGGCGTTGAACCAGACGCTCGTCTCCTCGCCCAGGGTCACATCCCCCACCACAACGGCTCCCTGGGCAATAAACGCGGTCGGATGAACCTGCTCCGGTCGAAATTGGGTTTGAAACAAGATGCCCCCCTCCCCTTAAAAAAACCGCAGAGACGCCGAGAACGCAGAGAAATTTTTAAAAACTCAGCGACCTCTGCTCGCTTCGCAGTCTGCGGTGAAATTTTGGCAAAACTTTTGAACTGCGCAAGTCATATTCAAATTAAATCTGCGTTAATCTGCGTCACATCTGCGGTTTCAGCGCTCTACTTTTTGCTATCGCTTGTTGATATCAGGGGTAAATCTTTACCACCGCTTCTCCCCGGCGTGATAGCGCCTATCCGTTCCACCTGCTGCCCCAGGTCCTGGGACAGCAGCCGCACCGCCTCGGATAAATTGCGAAGCTGGTCGGCCAGGCGCTTGGCTTCCTCCTGGTACTTGCCCATCTGTAATTTCTGCGCCGTTACCGTCTCCTCCAGCGTGTGGATCCGTTTCTCGGCCTCGCCCAGCACGTGCTTGGATTGAGCCAGCACATGCTGCAAACGAGCATTATCCTCTTCCCAGGTCGCCGCGCGTTGGGCGGCTTCGGCCATATCCAGCTTCTTGACCGAATTGGCCAACTGCTGCTGCATGTAGACCAACTGTTTTTCGCGGGCCGCCAGCACGGTCCGCATCTGGATGAGTTCCTGCTCGAGCTGCGTCATCCGCACGTCGTTGGTGGTAATCTTCGGGGCGGGAGGCGGGTTGGGGCCACCTTCGGCCGCGGCCGGTGGTGTATTGCGGGTGAGCAGCAATTGTTTCATCTGGGTGATCTGTTTATCACGGGACGTCAGCGCGACGCGCATCTCGGCCAGTTCTCGTTCCAGTTGGGCCAGCCGGGCCGGTTCTTCTGCCTGCTCTCTGGGCACGAGGGGCGCTGTGGTCAGCTTCCTGAGGGGCGGGGGAGCCGGCTGCGGCAGCGTTTTGAAGGCTCGCTCCAGCGCCGACTGCATTTCCTCCACCGTAAACGGCTTAATTAAATAATCGCGCGCGCCCAGGCGCAGCGCCCGCACGGCTGTCTCCTCCGTGCCGTGAAAGGTCATCACAATGGTGGGAATGTTGATGCCCTTCTGGCGCAGTTTCTCCATCACTTCCAATCCGCCCAACCCCGGTAACTTTAAATCGCTGATAATTAAGTCCGGCGATTCTTCCTGAGCCTTCGTCAGGCCGGTCGGACCATCCATGGCCGTGATGACTTCGTAGCCAAGCGGCTTCAGAATATTGTTGGCAATAAAAACAATATTTTCCCGCCGATCTTCGATAATGAGAATTTTACGCATGTGGGCCTCCCATTCCCGCTGACTCTTTCCCCACCCAATTATAACACAAAATGAAGAAGTAGAGACGTGTCAAAACTCGCTCGTTTATCCCAAACAGATCTCTGGGGGCGGCTTGTTTTTGACATAACTACTTTACGAAACCAGCGGAGTTATGCTATAGTATGATAATGGAAAGGTGGAAAAATTCCTTTTTATGGTACACTATTGTTAACTCCTTGTACAGTGTACTTTGGTCTTAACAGAGTTAGATTGGAGGGCTGGAGGATTGGAAGATTGCCAATTAGCCCGCCTTCCAACCTTCCCATCTTCCAAAATTCCTCCTCAATCGCATGATTGATAACGGTGAACTATGGTCACTCAATCACCCGTGAATTCGGGCCAACCTGAGGAACAACGGGCCAATTTTATCGGCCGGGTGCAGGAGCAGCGGCAGTTTCGGGTCGCCTTGCAGGGCCTGGTGGCCCACCAACGCCGCTGGCGCGATTTAGCCTACATGCAGGCGGCCAATTTTGACCCCGAGCAGGCTCCCGGCGACGACTCCTATGCCCACATTTTCCTGCCGCACGGTATCGGCGGCATTGGCAAAAGCTGGCTGGCCCGCCGCTGCCTTATCCTGGCCGAAGAAATGGGGGGCGACCCACCCATTCTGACCTTCTACGATGACGTTTCGTTGGGGTCGCCGGTGTTGGAGCCGGTTCACCTGTTGGACCGCCTGGCCGACCACCTGGCCCAGGCAGGCTATGAAACCGAAGTGACCGCCTACCGGCAAGCGCAGGCCGACCTGCCCGGCGTGGTCGAACGGGTCACCCACTACCAGGCCGAGAGCCGCGAGCGCTGGGCCGACCTGCTCCACACCGCCAGAGGTTTGCTAGTCCAGGAAGCCCGAGCGCACCGCCAGTTACCTCATCTGCCCCCCGGCCCCCCATCCCCGACCCCCGACGATGCTGCTATTACCGCCCAAGCCTACGACCTGCTGACCGATCAAATGCAGCAAGAGGGCAAAATTACCGGGGCTGAAGCGGTGCTCTTCCGCCATCCGGCCCTGGCCCTGGCGGCCAGACTGGTCGCCGTCCTTAAGCGGATTGCCCGCCGCCGGCCCGCCGTCATTGCCCTTGATAACCTGGAAGTGATCGTCCCCCTGGAACCTTTCCTCCGCGATCACCTGGTGCTGCCCACCAATAATACCCCCCTTATTTGGATTTTAAGCGGCCGCCACAACCTGGCCGACGAACGGCTGGTAGAAGTCAACGGGGTCAAACAGGATTACAAGGGTTACCGCGACCTGCTCGGCGAAAACCCGCCGGTCGTCTGGGATATGAGCATCTTCAGCGATGCCGACCTGCGCGAATACCTCGAAGCCGAAGCCGAGCGCCGCCAGGTTTCGCTGGAGATAGACGAGAGCCTGATTGACGCCGTCAAATCCACCAGCAGCGGCGTGCCCCTCGTGGTCGAGATGGTCGCCGATGCTCTCTTCAGCATGGAGCGGGATGACTTTCTGCGTGACTTTGTTCTGGATGATAAAACCCTGCTCCCCGCCGGCCGGCTGGAACAGATCACCACCCGCTTTCTGCGCTATTGCATAAACCGTGAGGACGACCTGGAGCGGGTACAAGGGCTGGCCCTTTTGCGTAAGGGAGCTGACGAAGCCGCAATGCATGCCGTCTGGAACTTGCTGCCCGGCCAATCCGCCCGCGAGATGCTGAACGACCTGCGCCTCCGCTACGCCTTTGTCCTCAGCGACGGGCTGCATGACGCCGTTTATGATTTTGTCCGCCGTGAATTGCGCACCCTCAAGCATTACCGCCAGGTCCGCGACCGGCTCAGCAAACGGGCTGTCGGCCACTACCAGGCCGAGTGGTCCGGGCGGGAGGCCGAGGTTTCCGACGATCCATTGCTGCGGGTGCGCGACCCCCGCTGGCAGCGGACCGTGCGCGACCTGCTCAACGCCCTGCTCTGGTATGATCCCGACGAGGCCATCCAGTTTTTACTGCCCCGCTTTGTCGAGGGATTGGGCTTTGATCGCCCCTTTGCCGAGGGGCTGCTCATCCAGGCCGAAGAATTTCTGGGCGATGCTGCCCTGCCGCTGAGTCGCTCTGCGGCCAATCTGGTTCACCAACTCCGCACCGGCCTGAAAGACATCAGCCTCTTCGACGAGCCGGGCGAGGCCGTCGGGCGCATGGTAGACCGGCTGCTGAAAACCGCCGAGTTGGAACCACTGCACCTGAGCATTCTCCATCGCTGGCAGGGCGACTGGCTGGTCCAGGAAGGGCGCTACCCGGAAGCCCTCAAAGCCTACCTGGCCGCCGAAGCCAATCTGCCGTCCGCTGCGGCCAATTTGCGGCGGCAGTTGGGCCAGGGGTTTTACCAGTTGAGCAGCATCTTCCTCTGGCCCGAGTCGGCCCTGGAGACCGTGCCCTCCGAGCCGGGCCTGCAAGCCGCCCAGCATGCGGTCGCCCTCGACCCGGACAACGGCGATGCCTGGTTCAACCTGGGCGCGGCCCTGGATTATTTGGAACGGGAAGCCGAAGCCGTGCCGGCCTACCAGCGGGCGATCGAACTGGAACCGCGCCCGCTGGCCTACAACGGCCTGGGCGATGTTTACACGGCGCTGGGTCGCTACGATGAGGCTATCGCTGCCTACCAGCAGGCCATTGAGCTGAACCCGGCCTACCCCTGGCCCTATCACAATCTGGGCCTCCTGTATGAGCATCGCGGCGATTACGAAGCGGCGGTTCCGCTTTACCGCCAGGCGCTGGAACGGCACCAGCGCGACAAGGACAAGGCGGTTACCTGGGACAACCTGGGCAACGTTTACGCCGCCCAGGGCGAGTCGGACGAAGCCATTGCCGCCTATCGCTGGGCCAGCGTCCTCAACCCCGGCTATGCCCCGCCCTGGCACGGTCTGGGCGATGTCTACAGCACCCTGGGCCGGGCCGACGAGGCGATCAAAGCCTACCGCCAGGCCATTGCCCTCGACCCGGACGAAGCGTGGCCCTACAACAACCTGGCCCTGGTCTACGAACAGCGCGGCGAGTACCAGCAGGCTATTACCCTGTACCAGCAGGCGTTGGAACGGCACCGGGACGACCAGGGCCGGGCCGCTTCGTGGCGCAATCTCGGCGACGTTTATCAGGCCCTCAGCCGCACCGACGAAGCCATTGCCGCTTACCAGCGGGCCAGCCAGCTCGACCCGCAGGATGCCCATCCCTATCATAATCTCGGCGATGTCTACAGCATGCTGGGACGCTCAGAGGAGGCGATTGCGGCCTACCGCCAGGCTGTCAACCTTAACCCGGATTATGCCCCGGCCCACAATGGTTTGGGCAATGTTTACGGCCAATTAGGCCGCTACGATGAGGCCATCGCCGCCTATCGCCGGGTAATTGAATTAAACCCGGATAACCCCGGCCCTTATAACAATCTGGGTTTCATCTACGCCGAACGGGGTGAGTTCGAGGCGGCGATTACGGCTTACCGGCAGGCATTGGAGCGGCAGCAGCGCGACAAGGATAAAGCCGTCTCCTGGAATAACCTGGGCGGTGTCTACGAGGCGGTGGGCAGTGACAGCGATGCCCTGGCCGCCTTTCAAACGGCCAACCAGCTTGACCCCGGTTATGCCTGGCCGTACCACAATCTGGGCCTGATTCATAAACGGCAGGCCGATTATGAGGCTGCCCTGACTGCCTTTCGCCAGGCGGTTGATCGCCACGCTGACAATGAAGCCAAGGCCCTGGCCTGGAACGAGTTGGGTGATATTTACCTGGTGCTGGAGCGCCGCTCCGAAGCACTTGACGCTTACCGCCGGGCAACTGAGCTTGACCCAACCTTTGCCCTGCCCTGGAACAGCCTGGGCGACCTTTATCGGGCGGACAAGCGTCCCGCCGACGCCGAGTCAGCCTACCGTCGGGCGACTGAGCTTGACCCGGATTTGGCCTGGCCGTACCACAGCCTCGGTCTGCTTGAGGCCCAGCGCGGTCACTATCAGCAGGCGATTCCGCTTTACCAGCAGGCTTTGGCCCACCACCAGCGTGACGCGGATCGGGCCATGTCGTGGCACCACCTGGGTGAAGTCTATGCGGTGCTGGAACGTCTCGACGACGCGGAACAGGCCTACCGGCAGGCGGTAGCCCTCGACCCGGCCTACGCCTGGCCGTATCATCACCTGGGCCTGCTCTACGAGGGGCGCAGCGACTTGCCGGCGGCGCTGACGGCTTTCCAGCAAGCCCTGGCTCGTCACCAGCGCGACGAGGATCGGGCCGTGGCCTGGAATCACCTCGGTAATGTTTACCGGCGGCTGGATCGGGTTCAGGAAGCGATTGACGCCTACCAACGCGCCACCCAACTGGACCCGGCCTACGCTCAACCCTGGAGCAGCCTGGGCGATGTTTATCGAGAATTGGGTCGGCAGGAAGAAGCGATGGCCGCCTACCGGCAGGCTATTGGCCTGGACCCGGCGGAAGCCTGGCCCTATCACCACCTGGGTTGGCTGCACCAGCAGCGCGGCGAGTATGAGGCGGCTCTCACCCGCTATGAACAGGCCGTGGAGGGCCACCAAACCGACCCGGCCCGGGCGATGGCCTGGCAGCAGTTGGGTCAAATCTACCAAGCTATAGACCGGCCCCAGGAGGCCATCAAAGCCTTCCGCCAGGCCGGGGCGCTCGATCCGACATTCGCCCTGCCCTGGCATTACCTCGGCGACACGTATCGGACGCTGAACCGGCGCGAACAGGCTCTCAGCGCCTACCAGCGCGCCAGCGAACTGGACCCGGCTTATGCTCCCACCTGGTCGAACCTGGGCGA
Source organism: Chloroflexota bacterium (assembly GCA_016860845.1). The sequence continues at coordinate 173,211 of BOKF01000014.1, read as the reverse complement.
TCTGTATGAGGCCGCGAATCGCCGGGATGAGGCGATCAAAGCCTATCGCCGGGCCATCGAACTGGATCCGGCCAACGCCTGGGATTACCATCACCTGGGCGCAATTTTTGAGTCTCGCGGCGACTATCCTATTGCCCTGAACTATTATCAGCAGGCCGCCGCCCGCCACCCGGTTGACCACGACCGTGCCCTGGCCTGGAACAGCCTGGGCGATGTTTACCGGGCGCTGAAACAGCCGGACCTGGCGATGGATGCCTATCAGCGCGCCAGCGGCTTTGACCCTGCCTACCCCTGGCCGTACCATCGCCTGGGCCAGCTTTATGAGCAGCGCGGCGAGACCGAGCAGGCCCTGACTGCCTACCAGCAGGGGATTACCCATCACCGGGGAGACCGCGAACGGGCCGAATTGTGGGAGCGGGTCGGCCATATTTACCAGGAAACGGGCCGCTATGAACAGGCGCTCGCGGCTTATCGTTCGATGACCCGGCTGGACCCGCAAAATGCCGCGCCCTGGAGTAGCCTCGGCGCGATCTACCGGGCGCTGAACCGTCCTGAAGATGCTATCGCTGCCTATCGCCGGAGCATCAAACTGGCGCCCAAGCAAGCCTGGCCGTACCACCATTTGGCCGAGGTTTATGCCGAGCGTGGCGAGTACGAGTCGGCCCTGGCCCAATTCCAGGAGGCGATTGCCCGTCACCGCCATGATCCGGATCGGGCGGCCGCCTGGCAGCAGATGGGCCACATTTACACCACTCTGAAGCAGCCGGAACCGGCGCTTGACGCTTACCAGCAGGCGGCCCAATTTGATCCTAAAGCGGCCTCACCCTGGAACAGCTTGGGCGACGTGTACCGGACGCTAAACCGCCCGGATGAGGCGATCAAGGCCTACCGGCGGGCCATCGAGTTAGACCCGGCGCTGGCCTGGCCCTATTACCATCTCGGCGAAATTTATCAAGAGCGTGAAGAGTATCAGCAGGCCGTCACCTCTTACCGCCAGGCGATTGAGCGGCATCCGGCTCATCAAGACCGGGCGCGGGCTTGGTACGGTCTGGGCAGTGTCTATGACGAGTTGTCCGAAGTCAGAGCGGCGACCGAGGCGTACCAGCAGGCCATCCAGGCCGACCCGGCCTATGCCTGGCCTTACCAGCGCCTGGGACTGATTTATGAAGGTCAGGGCGGGTATGAGGCGGCCGAGAAGCTCTACCGGCAGGCGCTCGAGCGGCACCAGCCGGATGAGGTCGGGCGGGCCGTCACCTGGCATCACCTGGGTCATACGCTCGTGGCCCGGCATGACCTGGAAGCGGCGCTGGAGGCCTACCAGCAGGCCGGAACGATTGACGCTGCCTACGCCTTGCCCTGGAACAGCCTGGGCGATGTCTACACGGCGCTGGGTCGCAACGACGAGGCGATTGCCGCTTACCAACGGGCAGCCAGGCTGGATGAGGCTTATGTGCTGCCCTGGAGCGGCTTGGGTACGGTCTATGCCAAGCTGAACCGCTACCCGGAGGCGGTCAGTGCCTATGAACACGCCCTGACCCTGGATCCCGAGGCTATCTGGCTTTATCAGCATTTGGGCCTGGTTCATGAGCGTCAAAACAACTACGAAGCCGCACTGCGTTACTACCAACAGGCCATCGAGCAGCAAGCTGCGCCGGGAGCAGGTCAGCCTCAGTCAAATCGAGATCGCGCGGTGCTGTATTACTGCCTGGGTAATGTTTATCGCGCCTTGAGCCGCTATGCCGAGGCGATAGACGCCTTCCAGCAGGCGATTCAATTGGATGAACGATTTGCCATGCCCTGGAATGGGCTGGGCGGAGTCTACAGCGCGCAGGGCCAGCCGGGAGAGGCGATCAAAGCCTACGAGCGGGCCATCGAGGTGGACCCGGCCTATGCCTGGCCCTATCATAACCTAGGCTTGATTTATGAAAGCCTGGAAAGGTATGAGCAGGCCCTGGCCTTTTACGAACAGGCGATTGTCCGCCATACCACTGACCGGGAACGGGCCATGTCCTGGCACAATTTGGGCAATCTTTACAACACGTTGGGTCATTACGAACAGGCTATTGTGATCTATCGGCGGGTGATTGAACTCGATCCGGCGTCGGCGCTGCCCTGGAACAGCTTGGGCGATATTTATGACGATCTCAAGCAACCCGACCAGGCCATCGCCGCCTACCGCCGGGCGATTGAACTGGCGCCTGAATACGCCTGGCCTTACAATAATCTGGGCGTGGTGTATGAAAAACTGGGCGAGTATGAACAGGCAATGACCTTGTATCGCCAGGTCATCGAGCGCCACCCCAGCCAGATGGATCGAGCCGTCTCGTGGACCAACCTGGGCAACATTTACAATGTTCTGAACCAGCAGGAACAGGCCATTCACGCCTACGAGCAGGCCATCGAACTGGACCCGGGGTACACCTGGCCCTACCATAACCTGGGCGCTATTTATGAGCAGCGCGGCGAACGCGATTTGGCCCTGGCCATGTACGAACAGGCCATCCGCCAGCGCCGGCGCGAGCCTGTCCAACTCCAGTTAAAGTAGTTACGTGACCGCCGACGGTAGACGGCTGACCGCCGCTCCTCTCCTCGCTTCCTCCCTGAAAGGTAGAGCGGTAGGGGGGTGTGGTCTGTGGTCGGCGGTCAGACAGACTTTTTACTTAATGACTAAATTTCTGCACATCGCCTGGCAGGAGATGGCATATCACCTGAGGCAGTGGACATTTTATTTTACCGCCATTGGGATGCCCCTGATTTTTGCTGCGGTAGGCGCCTGGCCGCAGGTGCAGGCCGCCACCCAAGAAACACCCCTGGCCAGGGTCGAGACCATTTTTAACCAATCAGACACGTTGAAGGGGACAGTGGGGTATGTGGACCACGCAGAGCTTATTGAGCTGGTGTCTGTCGGGGAAACAGATCATCTGCGCCCTTTTTCCAGCGAAGCCGAAGCCGAAGCCGCTCTCCAACGCGGGGATATTGAAAGCTATTACGTCATTGCTGCCGATTATATACAGAGCGGCCGGGTGACCCAATACAGCCCGGCCCCGCAGTTGTTGACCGAGTCGGATGGAGCCATTCAACGCCTGCTGCGCGACAATTTGCTGCGCGGGCTGGGTAACCCAGCCCTGGCGGCTCGTCTGACTGCCCCGGTGAAGCTGACCCGGCATGGCCCCCCGCCCCCCGCCTTTAGCTTCATCCCGGCCAATCTGGATACGGGCCAGCTCATTTCAGCCGGGCTGGTGCTGCTGCTTTTTGCTTATCTGTTGAATGTCGGGGGGATTTTGCTGCTGCGGGCCTTCCAGCGCGAGGCGCGGGCCAGAGTTTTAGAAGTGTTGGTGGTCAGCGCCACCCCGGCCCAGTTGGTTGGTGGCAAAATCGCCGGGCTAGCCACCCTGGCTCTGGCCCAAGCGGCGCTAACCCTGCTGGTCATCATGCTGGTCTACGGGCATAACCCCGATGGTTCAGGACCGGCAGCCCTGCCGGGGACGGCCCTGGCGCTCAGTCTGCCCTATCTGCTGCTGGGCTACCTGGCCTACTGTGGCACGATGATGACGGTGGCCGCGATTTGGCCCAATTTGCCTGAAAGCGTCTCGCTGCTGGCAATAGCCCGCCTGGTAGCCCTCTCGCCGGTGATCGGCGTTTTGTTTATCCTGCCCCACCCAACCGGCTCGCCGGCGGTGTGGCTCAGCTTGTGCCCGCTGACCTCGCCGCTGCTGATGCCGTTCCGCTTATTGCTCGGCCCGGTGCCTTGGGGCCATTGGGGAACGGGATTGGTCGGTTTGCTGCTCTGGGCTGCCTTTTGGATCTGGTTAAGTACGCGCCTCTTCCGCGTCCACGGCCTGCTGACCGGCCGCTCGATAACGCCTCAGGCTGTGTGGACAGCCTTGCAGGGATAGCCCAGAAATTTTGATAGGTGGGTCTCCCTTCTTTAACGGCCAAAGATAACCTGTCACCTGCTATTCTGCGACTTGCTACCCAATTACCTGCTTCAAAACCTGTGGGAAATCGGTAAATATTCCCGTCACCCCGGCGGCAATGAGACGTTTCATTTCGGCAGGATCGTTGACCGTCCAGGGGTTGACCCCGACGCCGGCCTGGCGCAGCGCCTGAGTATGGACTGCATCAACGGAGGTATAGTGAGGATGAAAGGCGTCAACGGTTAGCCCGGTAGGCCAGGCTTCGCCCTCGTCCAGCAGGGCCGCTGCGGCGATGGCCGGATTTAAGGCTTTGGCTTGCTGCATATCGGCGTGAACAAACGAGGATAGCAAAACCTGCTCGGCCATCTGTAAGCTTTCGATGAGGCTGACGACGGCTTCGACCACAGGAAAGCCGGTCAGGGGGGGAATTAGCGCCTTGATCTCGACATTGACCCGCCAGTTATGCGCCTGAGTAAACCGTAAGGCTTCCTCAAGGGTCGGGATGGGCTGGCCGTGCAGAGTAGTTTGCTCGTCGAGCGTGACCGTTCCGCCGGCAATTGTACCGAAAGGGTCACTCTCGATGAACCAGGAACCGGCGTCGAGCCGCTTGACTTCGGCCAGGGTGAAATTCGAAATGAGCCAGGGAGCGCGGCCGGGAAAGAGGGCCGGGGCGTTGGTGGTCCGGGTCAGCGAATCGTCGTGCAGCACGACCAACTGGCCATCGGCGGTTACGCTGACATCCAGCTCCCACATATCGGCCCCGACTTCGAAAGCCTTACGGGCAGAAGCCAGGGTATTCTCCGGGGCTATGCTCGACGCGCCGCGATGGGCGATGCAGAGGGGCTTGGCCTGAAATAAGTTAAGCATGCTTTTCTCCTGAATGATGACCGCCGACGGCTGACCACCGTGAAGAGGTCAGATATCCGTTACCGATGATAAAAATACGGAGTGCAAGACTATTTTTGAAGGGTAGTGAGATGAGCCAAACGATGATTCCCCTCTCGCAGTACCGTGAATATCCAGTCGAGGAGATGAAGCAGCGCGCTGCCGACTTTTATGCCGAGATGCGCCGGCGGCGAACCGTGCGCGATTTTTCCGACCGGCCCGTGCCGCGCGAAATTATCGAAAACTGTTTATTGGCAGCGGGGACGGCTCCCAGCGGGGCAAATCTCCAACCCTGGCATTTTGTTGTCGTCAGCGACCCAGGGGTCAAGAAGAAAATCCGGGAGGCGGCTGAGGCGGAAGAGCGCGAATTTTACGGAGGACGCGCCCCGGATGAATGGCTGGAGACCCTGGCCCCACTGGGCACCGATGAACACAAACCTTTCCTCGAAATCGCGCCTTATCTGATTGTCATTTTTGCCCAGAACTATGGTCTTGGCCCCGCCGGCCGCAAAATCAAGCATTACTATGTCTCGGAGTCGGTCGGCATTGCCACGGGCATCTTGATTACGGCCATCCACCAGGCCGGTCTGGTCTCGCTGACCCACACGCCCAGTCCAATGAACTTTTTGGGCGAAATCCTCCACCGCCCGCCCAACGAACGTGCCTTCCTCATCTTGGTTGTCGGCTATCCGGCTGAGAAGGCGACTGTTCCGGCAATTACTAAAAACATATTGGACGAGTTTGTGACGTTTGTGGGGTGAATCAATTGGAAAATGAGAAGTCCAAAGTGTACCAGGACTTACGCATATCACTGCTTCGCGTGAACGAAGCGTAGCAGAGTACCCAAAGGGTATAATAATGAAGAATCCCTCAAAAATCTGCTTGCAAGCGCAGGTTGTAGGGATTTTTCAATGACATGAATTGCGAAAGTTCCATGCACTTTGGATTCCTTATTGAAGTTCTTTGGCCCACTGTGCCACTAACGCCTCCAATCCGCTGTAAATAGCGTCGGGGTAGATGCGCTTGAGCTGGCTGGAGGTTTCGTTATCAATGCCGGTGGTCACCAGGATGGCTTTGACCCCGGCGCGCTGCGCACCGAGGATGTCCGTCTCCAGACGGTCGCCGAGCATGGCGGTCCGGGCCGGATCGCTGCCCATTTTCTCCACGGCAATATCAAACATCAGCCGTTCCGGCTTGCCGATCACGGTCGGGGTGATGCCGGTGGCAGCCTGAATAGCCGCCAGAATTGCGCCGGCGCCGGGCCAGGCCCCTTCGGCGGCGGGAAAGGTGACATCGCCGTTGGTGCCGACAAAGTGCGCTCCCCGCTGAATGTGCAGGGTGGCGTACTTGAGTTTGTCATACGTCAGGCTAAAGTCTGCCCCGGCGACAACCACTTTGGCCGGTTGGCTGAGCTTATCCACCACCCTAAAACCGGCCTGGCTCATGGCCTCAAGAAGCCCCTCCATTCCAACGACATAAACAGGGGTCCCAGGTGGGAAAGTCTGCTTGAGATAAGCTGCTGTCGCCAGAGGGGAGGTCAACACGTGCTCCGGGCTGACAGTTACTCCGAAGCGGGCCAGTTTGTCCACATACTGGCCTGGGGTTTTGCTGGCATTGTTGGTGGCCAGGATGTAAGGAATGGCGCGTTGGTGAAGGAAATCGAAAAACGCATTGAGGCCGGGCAGAGGCGTGTTGTCCAGCCACAAAACGCCGTCCATATCAATAATCAGGGCTTGAATATCTTTGAGTTGCAACATATTGCTCACTTTGGTAAATAGATAAGGGTCGAAATAAAACGGACCAAGCTCAGGCCGGCCAGGAGCGCGCCGAGTCCGAGACGTCCAGTCAATAGAATAAAAGGCGCGGCATAAACCGCTCCAAAAAAAACATAGCCACAGTTGAGCAGCCAGGCCACGTACTTGGCTTTAGGATTGGCGCTGGCGGCAATCCGGCGAATGCCGATAATCATGACCGGAATTTCGGTGACAGAGAAGGCCAGCAGAAACAGAAAGATGGCCCACATATAAATTGAGCCGGTGACGAGGATGGGTATTAAGCCCCAGGCCATCGCCGCAAAGCAAAGGGTCGTAACGACGACGGCCCCAATCAATCCCACTAACCCGGTCAGAATGAGGCTATTTCGGCTCATCCGCGGGGGCGCTGGCCGGTGGTTCGGTTTCAGCCTGGTTCACATCCTTTTCGACCTCTACGGCGGCGGTAGCGATGGCCCAACTGACCAAGCCCCAGGTCAGGCCGGAAATGAGGCTGCCGACCCCCAGCGACCAGGCGGTGACCGGCGTGGTCGGGTCGCGGAGGATGCCGACAATCGTTAGAATAATCCCCAACGCGGCAAAGACCAGGCCCACCTTGAGCGGGCCGTCGAGCCGTTGCCACCAGTTTTTGGGTTTGTCTGTCATGAGCATGCAGGACTCCTGCTGGAATTGAGATACAGCAGAGGTCACGCTTTAAGCGTGACGACTGATTGCAGTGTCTCTCGATTTTAGCAGAAATGAGACAGGACGCAACCCGGCCTAAGCAAAATACTGGCCGTGATAGCCATGCAGGATAGGCTGCGGCACTTCGGCCCGGCCAATCTCGGCCAGAGTGCGGGCATCGAGGATGAGCAAAAAAGAATTGCCTTTGGCCGCGTCCAGTACCACCGACAGGAGGACGCCGTCGTCTTCGGCCACCGCCGCCGGGGCGCTGACAAAGACCGGCTCGCCGGGGTAGCAGTTCTCCTCATACCAGGTGATGGACTGCTGGCCGGCAATGTCAATCTTGACCAGAGCGTTGTAAAAACCCTCGTGGCGCTGCCGGTTGACGCTCATGCCGTAGACAAAGCGGTAGTCGCCGCGCGTGTTGAACCGTTCATAGTCGAAGCGGGGCAGTTCGAGGCACTCCTCAGACAGCGTCTCAGAAGTAACCCTCTTACCCTTGAGCGGGATACGGTAGCGCCGTAACTGGCCAAAGGGGAGTTTTGAGGCCGGGTTGTGCAGCCGGTTAAGGTAAAAGGCATCAATGATCGAGGAGTCGGGGTAGGCAGCCAGGTCAACTACCAGTTCATCGCCCCGTTCAAAAGCATTGATGTGGTGAAAAGCAAAAAAAGCCTCGCTTTCGTAGCGGCCCACCAGCTCGCCGGTGTGGCGATTGAGGACGTAAAACGGAGCGCCGCGTTGGGGTTTCCAGCGAAAGTTCTCGATGAACGGCTTGAGCCAGAGCAGCAAACTGAGGGGATTGACTACCAGCGGAAACTCGGTCACGATGAAGTAGTTTTTGCTCATGCCAAAGCTGTGCAGATAAGCCGGCTCAGTCGCCGGAATCGAACCGATCAGGTTGGGTTTGACTCCCGCGGCCAGCCGGTAAAGCCGGTAATGGCTGACCCGCGAGAAACGGGTGACCAGGTTGTAGGCCGCGCTGTGGTCAGACTCAAAGTGAGGATGAACGGTGGTCATCTGGCCGGTCAGCTTTGGCTCGTAACTCAAGACACCAACAGAAGCCAGGGTTTCGGGATCAAATTCCACCTGAAGCGGCGTTTCGCCCAGGGCGACAAAACGATCGGCCAGTTGGGCCACGTTGACCTTGGCGCTGTCGGTAATTTGCGGCGAAAAAATGGAAAAGACCCGCTGAAAGAGGGAACGGCAGGGGTCGGTCGCAAATTCGGAGTAGGAGATTTTACCTGTCTCTTGCGCCTGGCGAAAGGCCTGGCAATCGAGAAACTTGTTGGCGTAGGCAACCTGTCCGGTGTGGAAAGAGAATTTATGCAGCATGGCCAGACCATCGAACCAGTGCCGGTACTTGGCCTGGCCGACTTCGAGCGTGCCAGGCCCATTGCGCAGCAACGTGCCTGACAGCCAGGGTGGGACTTTTCCCCGGATAGGTAATCGCTCCAGGGCAATTTCTTGCTCGGTGCGGGTGAAGCCCAGGGCAAAGCTGGGAGATGTTACAGTTGAAACCACGAATTTATTTCCTCTATAGAAGTAATAAGATCCAAATTGACCTGCTAAATCTGAGCCGCGTAGCGGGGCTTTAAGCCGGTTTGGGCTGTGACCATAGCCGGAGTCGGATCAATCAACTCGGCCGCAATTTTACCCGACGATAACACCGCCGGAACCCCGGCGCCGGGATGCGTCCCTGCCCCGACAAAGTACAGATTCTCAAATTCCTCGGAGCGATTATGAGGCCGGAACCAGGCCGATTGCAGTAAGGTCGGCTGGACCGAGAAGGCCGCTCCCTGGTAGCTGTTCAACGTATTTTGGAAGTGGAGGGGGTCAATGGTGTGCTCGGCAATGAGATTGGTTTGCAAATGGGGCAGGTAGTTGTCTTCCAGGAACTGCATGATCTTGTTACGAAAGGGCTGAGCCATCTTTGTCCAATCTATGCCAGAGCCAAGGTGCGGCACAGGCGCAAGGACATAAAACAGCTCGCAACCCGGCGGGGCAATAGACGGGTCGGTGATGGTGGGCATATGCAGGTAAAGCGAGAAATCTTCGGGCAGGTGGTGCTTGTTGAAGATGTCGTGCAGCAAACCTTTGTAGCGCTCGTTGACAATAATGTTGTGGTGGCTGAGAGCCGAGTTGGTATAGCGCCGCTTGGTGCCGAAATAAATGACAAACAGCGACATGCTGTACTTCATCGTTTCGATTTTATGGTCAGTGTACTTGCGCCGAAATTCAGCAGGGATGAGCTGGCGATAGGTAAAAGGGACATCGGCGTTGGAGATGATCTCGTCGGCGTGATGGACCGTCCCATCGGCCAGGCGAACACCGCCGGCTTTCCGGTTATTGATCAGGATTTCGGCTACTTCGGCATTAAAATGGACGGTTCCTCCCAGTTCGTCAAATAAGCGGCCAAAGGCTTGCACAATCGCTCCGGTTCCGCCGAGCGCATAATGGACACCCCACTTGCGTTCAAAGCTCTGGATCAGGGCGTAGAGCGAGGGAGTGCTGAAGGGATTGCCGCCGATCAGTAAGGGGTGGAAAGAGAAAACCCGGCGTAGAAACTCATCCTTGATAAATTGGGAGACATAACGATGCATGCCCAGGTACGATTGCATCTTGATCGCGTCGGGCAGGATGGCTAGCATATCCCCCAATTTCAGGAAGGGCTTGTCGGTGAACTGCATAAAACGGCGAAAAATGGCATCAATGCGCCCAACCATCTGTTCGTAACCCTGCTTATCAGCCGGATTCCAGCGATCAATCTCGGCCAGGGTCGGTTGCAGCTCGTGATGGTAATCAAAATAGCGCCCCTCGTGATTGAAAATTCGATAAAACGGGTTAAGGGCGACCAGCTTAAAATAATCTTCGCGGTGACGGCCGGCGGCTTCAAAAATTTCATCAAAAATGTAAGGTGCGGTGATGACCGTCGGCCCGCCGTCAAACTTAAAACCGTTAAGCTCATAAACGTAAGCGCGACCGCCCAGCTTGTCACGCTTTTCAAAAATCTCGACCTGGTGGCCTTTGGCGGCCAGGCGAATGGCCGCGCCCAGCCCGCCGAAACCGCTGCCGATAACGATGATTTTCTTTTTCACAAAATCTCCCTCCAACTTGTCCTTTTCAAAACGTGAAATTGAGGCTGCTCAGTTGAGATTACTGGGCAGCAACCAGGGATGTCAAGGGTATGCTTTTAGTCGTCCAGGGACGGCCCGTGCTCTGCCACCAGATGCCCGGCAAGCGGCGCAGTTTACCCCAGCCGCTGACATGCGCTCGCCGCCCGAAAACATCAAAATCATGGGCCTCAATGTCGTCGAGGATGGCGCTGTAAAGGCCGGCAGCGGCGGCGATGGCAAAGCGGCCATCCGGGTTGAGCAGGGCAATTCCCGGTTGAGCCTCGGCGTACAAGCGGCGTGTCCGCGCGATTTGGAAACGCATAAAAGCTCGCCAGCGCTCATCTACCCTGCCGGCGGCCAGGTCGGCCTCGTTCAGGTTGAAAGCAGCCAGGTCTTCTTGCGGCAGATAAACTCGTCCGGCCCGCCAATCCTCACCCACATCCCGCAGGATATTGGTTAATTGCAGCGCCACGCCCAATTTGATGGCGTATGAAATGGCTTCCGGGCCGGCAAAGCCGGTGATGTGCATGCTCATCAGCCCCACGGTTGAAGCCACGCCGTAGCAGTAGGTAGTCAAATCCTCAAAAGTATCGTAGCGGCTCTGGCGTAAATCGCGGCCTACCCCCTCGATGAGCTGCTCGACGTAGCGCTGGGGAATATGGTAGCGGGCGCGGGTATCGGCCCAGGCCACCGCGACCAGGTCGTCGGCAGGGGGATGCCAGGTGGAAACTTGCTGCCGCCAGCCGCGCAGATTCGCCTCAACGTCTCCGTTTGAGCGGTCCACCAGGTCGTCGGTAACGCGGCAAAAGGCATAAAGCGCCCGCGCTGCCTGCCGCTTGGGCGCCGGGAGCAAGGCCGAGGCCAGGTGAAATGAGCGGCTGTGCAAAGCAGTGACCGAATGGCAGTGAGCATAGGACTCTTCCAGCAGCTTGCTGTCCTGGATAGGCTGGCTGGGTGGGTGTACGACACTATGCCAGGCTTCAAAGGCCAAACCGAGCAAAATGCGTTCCCAGGGGTGGACAGTTTCGATCATGGTTAGCATCCTTTAGAAACTTGAGATTTGGCAGACCTGAGCTAGGAGAGAAGTCTACATCTAATAATACGCAGCTCATCAGCGTTTGCATTTAAGAAATCAATATTTTGTACAGAGATTATCTATAAATTGTACAAAATTGTAAATTTCGATAGACCTCCTGGAAACCTGTTTAAAAGAAAAATCGAGGAGTCCAAAGCGCACTTTGGACTCCTCGATTTCAGATGTTAGATGGTCGGTTAATTAGGAAGAAAGAGTGGGACTACTCAGGTGACTGGCACTTTTTTCCTCTGGTGAAGTGACTAAAAGTGGACAGACTGTTCCCTAACCAAGTGCCAGTCACCTCTAGCCAAAGCAGTTACGAAAGAATTATTTTTGTACCAGACTCTTTAGCATGGCCAGCAGCCCTTCGATGGTGTACTCCTCGGCTACCGCCGTGACCGGCACACCCAATTCCTGGGCCGTGGCAGCGGTGATCGGACCAATGCAGACCACCTGGCTGCGCTGCACCACTTCGGCGGGGGAGCGTCCGGCCAGGCAGTTGACAAAGCCCTGCACGGTTGACGAACTGGTGAAGGTGATAATATCCGCTGCGGGTGGTAGCGGCCCGCTGGAGACAGGCACGGTTCGATAGGAAGCAATTTCATCCACCTGCGCCCCCCGGGCGACCAGCCCTTTGGCCAGAGCACGGCGGGCGATGTCGGCGCGGGCCAGCAAGAAACGCCGGCCCGCCACCGGTCCGAGGCGGTCAAACGCCTCCAGGATGCCTTCGGCGGTGTAGACCTCCGGCACCAGGTCGGGGATAATGCTCCGCTGCTTTAAAGCGGCCGCGGTAGCCGGGCCAATGGCGGCAATTTTAACCCCGGCCAGGCAGCGCGCATCGAGACCGGCCGCCTCCAGCCGGTCCCACCAGGCAGTCACCCCATTGGCGCTGGTCAGGACCAGCCAGTGATAGGCTGGGTGAGGCGAAGAGGCGAGGTCGCGGGGGGGTGTAGCCTCATTTACAAGAGACCCGGAAGCAATCTGCCGGATGGCTTCGTCCAGGGGAGCCGTATCTTCGAGGGGCACGATTTCGATGGTGGGGAAGGCGATGGGTTCAGCGCCCAGGCTGCGCAGGGCGGCGATAAAATCAGCCGACTGGTGGGCGGGCCGTGTAACCAGCACCCACAAGCCGGCCAGGGGATGAGAGTTATTTTGGTTTAGAGTCATAGTAATATTCTGGATGAGGAGTGCAAAAGTGCACTTTTGCACTCCTTAATGGATTTACAATATTTGGTTTGGAAAGAGTGACAGCAGTTCTTTGGCCCCTTGCGCCAGCGCCTCGGCGGCGAGCTGCCGGCCTAATACCTGGGCCGCCTCGCTGGGGGCGCTGCCGCTGACATGGATAACTCGCCGGCCGTCCGGGGTGGCGACCAAAGCTTGTAAAGCCAGGTAATCATCCTCGACGACGCCCAGCGCCGCCACCGGCAGGGAGCAGCCTCCCCCTAACCCGGCCAGAAAGGCGCGCTCGGCGGTCACGGCCGCGCGGGTGGATGAATGTTCCAGCGCTTGCAGGTAACGCCGGGTGTCAGTGTCAGCAGCGCGGGCCTGGATGCCCAACGCGCCCTGGCCCGGCGCGGGCAGGATAGCGCTGTGCGGAATGGGGTGAGCGTGGGCCAGGGCGGTATGTCCCAGGCGGAACAGGCCGGCGCGGGCCAGCAAAATGGCGTCGTAGCCAAAGGCGGGATCGTCTAATTTCCGCAGGCGCGTGTCTACGTTGCCGCGAATATCTTTGATCTGGAGATTGGGACGCAGAGCCAAAATTTGGGCGGCCCGGCGCAGGCTGCTGGTGCCGACCACTGCATGGGGGGGCAGCTCTTCCAGGCGCGATGCCCGGCGCGAGATCAACATGTCCTGGGTGTCGGCCCGCTCCGGCACCGCGGCGACGGTCAAGCCAGGGCTGTCTTCAACCGGTAAATCTTTGAGGCTGTGCACGGCCAGGTCAATCCGGCCCTCACCCAGCGCCGCCTCCAATTCCGCCGTAAACAGCCCTTTGCCGCCAATGGCTGGCAGCGGATCGTGCCGGTTGAGATCGCCCTGGGTGTCCATGAACACAATTTCCACAGACAGGTTATCCCAGGCGGCCAGCAGCAGATCCCGGACAATATTCGTTTGGGTTTGGGCCAACAGCGACCGGCGTGAGCCAATAATTAGCGTCTTTTTTGGGTTCATCGGTAATTTTGACAGCGTGGAGCGTGAAGTGTAGAGCGTAAAGCGTAAGAGGCAAAGCGCTTCGAACTTCACATAAGAGTACAATGCTTTAAATTAGCTTATTTACACCAGCTTTCAGGGTTGGTCATCATTTTGCTCAACATCCGGCAAACATGGTCATAATTATCGGCCAATTGGGTGTGGTCGGCATTTGAGATGTAGCTACAGCGTAATGCAAACTCCAGCCATACCTCGGTTTCGGTAGCTTCAGTATCTGCGTCGCTCAACTTACTGACAAAATGAGCAGGATACCGACGTTTTCGCCAAGCTTCGGCGATATTCCCACAGACCGAGCGAGAAGAGCGCCGGATTTGGTCAATTAAGGCATATTCCTCCTCAGACGGCCACCTTTTGGAAAGCTCATAAATACGCATTGCCGACTCAAAGGCTAATTGATAAACCTGAAGTTCTTTATAAGTTTGAGCAAGCTCTACTTTAGCAGCCGCCTTACGCTCCACGCTTTACGCCCTACGCTCTACGATTTTACTTCAACAAATCCGCTACCACTGCCCGCTCTTCCCGCAGCTCTTGTAGGGTGATGGCAAATTGCTCTTTGGCCCAGTCGCTCATGGACAGGCCCCGGACAATGCTGTAGCCGCCCTGGCCATCGCTGACAATGGGGAAGGAAAAGATCAAGCCCTCCTCCACACCGTAGCTGCCATCGGACGGAACGGCGCAGGAAAACCAGTGGCCGGCCGGTGTTTTCTTGACCATATTCTGAACGTGATTCAGGGCGGCGTTGGCCGCCGAGGCTGCCGAAGACGCCCCGCGCGCCTCGATGACCGTCGCGCCGCGCTGCTGCACAGTAGTCACAAAGTCGTTTCTGAGCCAGTCGTGGTCGGTGATAACTTCGTAAGCCGGCTTGCCGTTGATTTTGGCATTTTCGGCGTCTGGGTACTGGCTGGGGCTGTGGTTGCCCCAGATGGTCACATTGCTGACCTCGTTGACGGTAACGCCGGCCTTTTGGGCCAGTTGGCTGACGGCCCGGTTGTGGTCCAGTTGAGTCATTGCCGCGAAACGCTCGCGAGGTATGCCCTCGGCGTTGTTAGAGGCAATCAAACAGTTGGTGTTGGCCGGGTTGCCGACGACCAGCACTCTCAGGTCACTGGCGGCCCGGGCTGCCAGTGCTTTGCCCTGGCCCACAAAAATAGGCCCGTTGTCTCGAATCAAGTCGCTGCGCTCCATGCCCTTGCCGCGAGGCTTGGAACCAACCAGCAAAGCCCAATTGACCCCCTCAAAAGCAACATTGGCGTCGTCGGTGATAACCACATGATCGAGCAGAGGGAAGGCACAGTCATCCAATTCCATGGCAATTCCCTCCAGCGCCTTTAAAACCGGGGTCACTTCCAGCAGGTGCAGGGCCACACGGGTATCATGCCCAAAAATTTCGCCCGAAACCAGGCGAAAGATCAGGGCATAGCCAATCTGTCCGGCTGCGCCGGTGACGGCAACTTTGACCAGTTTACTCATGAATATATCCTCCTTATGCCGGTGAAATTGATTTGCAGCAGCGTGAAACGTGAAGCGTAAAATGGGAGCGGAAGTAACAAACTAGCCAGATGCTTTACACTATACGTTGTGGGGTAATGTTACCCCCAAGCCCAAATTTTTAAAAATGGACCGGGTTGTTTTAAGTATTTTTTGATCGGGCGAATTTTTGTTTGAGCCAGAGATGGAAACTGAAAGGAGTGGCATGAGCAACCAGGTTGGTTTGCAGCAGCCGGCGCAGCCAGAAGAGACTGGCCACGCTGCTCCCCCATAACAGGATTTGGCTCAGAGTGACTTGCCACGCTGGTACTTCCGTGACTACGACCCGCACGAGCAGCACGACCGGCGCGGTCAAAGGAAAGAGACTGGCCGCAACAGCCAGAAGGGTGTGCGGATTGCGCGGCACAAAGTAGGTGGCATAAAGCAAACCGAGACCAACGATGGCGTTGATGGTGCTGAAGAGCATGGAACCGGCGCCCCCGCTGACACGGACCAGGCCCAGCCCGGCCGCCAACATCTGGTCGAGGACGTAGGCCGCCAGCAGCATGCTAACCAATAACCCTAAATGCTCCCAGGTAAGCAGGAAGCCGGTCAAATCCAGGCCCAAAAGGGCGCTCGTGCCCAAACTGAGCGCCAGAACTGCGCCGCCCCACAGGGTTAACTGGGTCAACCCGACAGCCAGCAGCCCTAACAGTTTACCCAGCAAGAATTGTAAGGGCGAAACACTGGTCAGTAAGATTTCCAGGGTGCGGTCCCACGCTTCACTGGCGATGCTGCCAAACATATATTCGGCGGTGAAGGAGCCGCCCAGCCGGACAAAGTAGATCAACAGGTAAATAATGACCATCTCGGTCATGCCATCCAGGGAATAGCCGCGCCGCCCGACCAAATCACGGTGGGTAATGTTAGCCCCGGCGTCAAGGCGGGCCAGCAGGAGGGGCGGCGCTTGAGCACGGATGTGGCGGCGCAGCCAATCCGTGACCATCCTGTCCACGGCTTCGCTGGGCGCTACCTTGTAGGTGATGATAACTTCGCCAGTTTCCCAATAATCGGGCTGGATATTATAAATGGCCTGGATTTTGCCGCGAGCCAGGGCGGCGGCAGCGGCCTGGGGGCTGGCAAAACGCTCGACGCTCACCGGATTGCTGGGTGGGGGAGAATCAGCCAGGATACCGGGTTGGTCAATCAGGCCAATGGGGCGCGGGTCGGTAGGAGGCATGGCGGCGCGAATAGCCAGAAATAGAATCACGCCGCCGGCGAGGGGTACGGTCATAAAAAAGACGGGAAAACCGAACGTAAACAGCAAGTAGCTGCGCCGGGTGATGTGTCCCCAATATTCATGCCAGAAGATGCGGCCAATGCGAGTCATAAAAATCAGAAATTGAATTTATTATGTTATCTGAGTTTGGAATTATCACCAAAAATCACCCTTCGATACGGGCTTGCGCCCTACTCAGGATGATTTTTGGTTTACCACCGCACCCTGAGTAGCCCTGAGCAGAGCGAAGGGCGTATCGAAGGGTGCGGTTACAAAGACGGCAAACTCAATTATACATCCCGGCCCTTGTCGCGGACGACCTGTACAAAAATCTCGTCGAGGGTGGGCAGGCCGACTTCAAAGCGATCTACCGTAAAATGGCCGTTGGCGGTCAAGGCATGCAGCACGGCCTGGGGATTGGCTTCTGCCGCCAGGGTGAGCTGCCACTCCGTCGGCGAGCGGCGCTCGACCTGGGTCACGCCGGGGAGAGAGCCAACCTCGCCACTGCCGCTCAGCAGCAGGATGTTGCTGGCAAACTGCCGCCGCACTTCGGCCACTGTGCCCTGCAACACCACCCGCCCGTTGTGAATCATGGCAATACGGTCGCACAGGGCTTCGACCAGGGCCAGTTGGTGGCTGGTCATGATGATGGCTTTGCCCTGCGCCCGCAGCTCCAAAATAATCTCGCGAATCAACTGCGTGTTGATCGGATCAAGATTGGCGAAGGGTTCGTCAATGATCAGTAAATCCGGGTTGTGCAGCACCGCCGCGATGACCTGCACCTTTTGGGTCATCCCCCGGCTGAGAGTTTCAATTTTGGTCTGGCGCTGGTCGGCCAGCTCCAGCCGTTCCAGGTACGACTCGGCGGCCTGGCGGGCCTGGCGGCGGTTCAGCCCTTTGAGCGTGCCCAGATAGACCAGGCATTCCAGCACGCGCATCGCAGGATACAGGCCGCGCTCTTCGGGCATGTAGCCGATGCGGTCTTTGCGAGCCGGGGTCAGGGCGCCGCCCAGCACCTCAACCGTGCCAGCGTCGGGCGGGAAGACGTCCAGAATCATACGAATGGTGGTAGTCTTGCCGGCTCCGTTAGGACCAAGCAAACCAAAGACCTCACCCGGCCGCACTTCAAAGCTGACATCGGCTACCGCCAGCTTGGGGCCAAAGCTTTTACGCAGATTTTGAACGGCGACCAGGCGGGTCAGGGCAGAAGGGGTCATAGCCGGGAGTTACTGGGCCGGGGCGACATTCTGATTTGGCCCTTCAATGTTAACAACGCGGCGTGTGAGCAGATACCAGTTGGCAATGGTGCGGAAGCGGTCGCTGGGGTTGACCATAGGGGCAAGCTGCACCTCATGGACTTCGCGGCTGACCCCATAGGTATAAACCGGGTGGAAGAGGATCAGCGAGGGCAGCTCTTCGGCAAAAATACGTTGAAACTCAAAATAAAAATCGTTGCGGCGGCCTTTGTCGGTAACGGTACGAGCCTGCTCCAGCAGCATCGAGGCTTCGTCGCTGCTCCAGCCGGCATAGTTTTGCCCGCCCTCAATCTGGGCCTGATGCCAGAATGGGTAAGGGTCGGGGTCGCCGGTCAGCAGAACCTCGGCCAAAGCTGCTTGAAATTGATGCCTGGCCAGGCGGTCGCCCAGACCGGCCCCCACAACTTCCACACTGGTTCCAATCCCAACTTGCCGCCACTGTTTGCTGGCCGCTTCGGCTACTTTGATCCGATCCGGGTCGTCGCTGGTGAGCAAATTAAAAGCCAGAGGCCGGCCCTCTTTATCACGCAGACCGTCGCCATCGCTGTCACGCCAGCCCGCTTGGTCCAGGAGGGCGGCCGCTTTGGCCGGGTCAAAACTGATGACCGGCTGATCCGGGTTGTAGGCCCAGCTCCAGGGGCGAATCGGACCGTTGGCCAGCAAGCCCTGGCCGTGCAGGGCCTGGTCAATGATAGCCTGGCGGTCGAGGGCCATCATCAGGGCCTGGCGAACCTCAACTTCCTGGAAAAAAGGAGCGTTGGCCGGGTCCTGCAAATTGAGGTAGATAATCTCATAGCCGGACAGGCGGGCGGTATAGAGATTGAGCGAGGCAATGGCCTGGACTGCCGGGATGGCCTGAGGGGGGATAAAGCTAATTGCCTGCACAGCGCCGGCCTGGTAGGCGGCGATGCTCTCCTGGTAATTAGGATAAAAACGCAATTCTACCTGGGTCAGGCGGGGTTTGGGGCCAAAGTAAAGGGGATTGACCAACAGGCGGGCAAACTCGGTATTGATTTCATCAAGTTTGAAAGGTCCGGAGCCTACCGGCTTGAGATTGAAAGGATGGTTGAGCAGTTCGCGGGCCGACATGTCCGCCAGCAGATGTTCGGGCAGGATACCAATAGTGGTAAAGTCGGCAAAGGCCGGGAATGGTTCGGTCAGGCTGAAGCGGATGGTATAATCATCCAACTGCTCTACAGTGACCGTTCGCCACAGATGGCCGAGATAGGGCACACCGGGAAAGTCGGGGTCCTGCATCAGGCCGATGGTAAAAATCACATCGGCAGCGGTGAGAGGCTTGTTATCCTGCCAGCGAATATCGTTGCGCAGTTTAAAAACATAGACCAGCCCATCGTCGCTGACTGTCCAACTTCTGGCCAGGTCAGGTTCCAGCTCGCCCTGACCGTTAAAGCGAGTCAGGCCGCTAAAGATGAGCGCGCTTAAATCCTGATCAACTTGATTATACTGCGACAGCAACGGATTGATAAACTGGGGCATGCCGGCGATACCTTCGGTATAAGTGCCGCCGACATCGGGTACGATGACGCTGGTGCGGGAGAAGGCCAGGAAACCGAGAAAGGCCATAGTCATGGCAATGCCAGTGAAGGTTAAGATGGCTTGCCAACGAATGTGACGTCCCAAAAAATAGTCCTCAACCAATTAAAATGCACAACAGGCTCAAGCTGTTGTGCATTTTTGTTAAGATTACCTGGATTTCAACTCAAATGGTCAGTGCGACCGAGAGCAACGATATTACAAAGAACAGCACGGTCAGACCAATCGTGACCTGATACAAAGTCTTTTCGATGCCGCGCCGGGTGCGATAAACACCGCCATCGCCGCCGAAGATGCCGCCCAAACCAGAGCCTTTGGTTTGCAGCAAAACCAGGGCAATGATGGCCACAGAGATAATAATCTGGATGATTTGAATAGATACAACCAAGGTAAAACTCCTCGTAAATAGTAGACGGTAAACGGTAGACAGTAGACAGGGAAATAACTCACTCCCCCTGCTCTGCTACTTGACCCAGCCAGTAATTATAGGATAGATTTTATAAAACGCAATTCATCAGGCTTTATCCTTACCACCCGGCTGGTAATTGAATGACGAAGTAAAGGATTGGGCCTTTTAGGCCCCTTCGCTAAGCCGTTTCCAGTGTTTCTAGGACATAAATAGACGGATATAAATTTGCAAAGTTACCACAATTAAACACCCGCAACAATAAAAATCTAGCTTGGGCAGTCCGGTGCAAAATAATTGTTAGCCAGTATCGCCAACAATGAACAACTACTTGGGCTGCAAAAGGGTCGTCTTGAATCTATTCCAGACCACCTCCCCTTCTGCTTCCTTGCCACCAGGTGGAACGTAAGAGATGTAAAGTGCGTTGGTATCAATCAGCAGACCGATATAGATCTGATAGATTTTGGGAGTCCCCTCGGCGATGATTTCTTGAGGTGGTATTACATCTATGAATAATATGGGGAATCCATCAACGGTATGTCGTTCGAAATTGGTAAGTTTATAGCCTTGACTCTCATATTGCCTTGCCACCTCTTCTTCATTCGGTACACCGATAAATGTGTCGGTGCCGGCATCGTAGCCAACATTCAATGATATGAGGCCCCGGAAAATACCTGTTTCGACTGGAATTTCTCCAGACTGAGCGGCAGTGCCAAGGTATTCAGATTGAAGCCACAAAACACGATCTGTCCGCATCGGATCCTCCCATACCGCATAGTCCTCGGGAATCTCAACCTCAAAAGGAAACTTTCTCACTATTCTACCCGCCATAAAGTCATCCAGTTTAATTCGTTTTAGCGATAATTCCTCCCCGGTTGGGAGCATAACTGTCTCAACTGGCAGTGGTGTCGCGGTTACTGATTGAGCGGGGATTAGGTCGGCGTTCCAGGTAACATTGACCCTTCCCTCGCAAATAACAGGCTTAATCTCCATCGTCCCCGACATCGAAGTATCAGAATTGAAGGTGCCCGTGATAATGAGGCTATCTTCGACTAACAAGAAGGAGTTATCGGTGATAAAGTATTTGGGTTGACCGTAGGAACTGGACATTGGGGTGTAAGCTTCACAGCCGGGGATATCAAAATCTACAAAAATTGAAAGAATGGCATTATTCTCAACTGTCAGTTTAAGCTCTTTATTCTGAGATGTGGTGCCCTGATAGATTCCGTCAAAATTAGCCTGTGCCGTTTCATTGGTGAGAACGTTGAGTTCTTCGATAGCGCTCAATACCTCCGCTCGATTAGGGGCGTCAGGCGCCAGTTCGAGATATCGCTCCAGATCAACAATGGCTGGCTCGAAGTCACCAATTAGAGCATAAGCACCGCCACGATTGAGATAGGCATCCGGCTCCTCTGGGTCTAACCTGATGACTTGAGTAAAGTCTGCAATAGCTTGTTCAAAGTCGCCTAAAATGAGATTAGCTAACCCTCGATTATAGTAGGCTGTTTCCTCGTCGGGATTTAAGGCAATGGCTTGATCGTAGTCCAGAATAGCTTGCTTCAGGTTTCTGGAAAAATCGTCGTAATAAGCTTTTGCCTCATCTGGATTTAATTCGATAGCTCGGGTGTAGTCCAGAATGGCTTGCTCCATGTCACCGAAGGCAACGTAAGCACGCCCTCGTTTGTAGTAGGCAAGGACGTCATCCGGGGTTAACGCAATGGCTTGGTTGAAGTCCAGAATGGCTTGTTCAAAGTCGCCGGAGTCAACGTAAGCATCTCCCCGATTTCTGTAAGCCTCCGCATCGTCGGGCTTCAACCCGATGACTTTGGTGAAGTCAACAATGGCTTTCTCTGTTTCGCCAAGGTTAATATAAGCAAGCCCTCGGTTATTATGGGCCGTGGCGTTCTCAGGATCGAGCCTGATTACCTGGCTATAATCGGCAATCGCCTGCTCATAATCACCTAGACTGGCGTAGGCTTGACCTCGGCCGTGGTATGGATAAGGGATGTCGGGCACAAGTTCGATGGCTCTGTCGTAATCATCAATGGCTTGCTCATATTGACCCAGCATCCGCCGAGAATAGCCGCGATTTGTGTAGGCCTTAGCAGAGTCAGGCTCTAGTTCAATCGCCCGGTCGTAGTCGGCAATCGCCTGTTCATACTCTTCCTGCCGTTCAAAAGCGATGCCCCGCAGATTATAGGTCTCGGCAATGTTCGGTTCGAGTTCAATGGCTTTGCTCAAATCGGCTACGGCTTGGATCAAAGCGTCCTGGACAAGATGCGTATGTCCTCGCTTCAGGTAAGCCTCGGCTAACTCCGGATCTAGCGTTATCGCCTCGCTGAAATCGACCACGGCCTGCTCGTACTCTCCCTGCGCAAAGTAGACAACTCCCCGACTGTAGTATGCTTCTGCATATTCGGGATTTAACTCGATAGCTTTGGTAAAGTCGATAATGGCTTGCTCGAAGTTTTCGGCTTCTGCGTTGGCTAGACCCTGATCCAGGTAGTCTTTTGCTGAAGGGGTTACAGTTGGCGTAGGTGTCTCAGTCGGGATAGGGGTATCTGTGGGTGTGGGAGTGTGAGTCGGTGTCGCGGTTGGGGTAGGGGTATCCGTTGGGAGAGGTGTGTGAGTCGCGGTTGGAGTATTAGTGGGAGTATTGGTTGACGTAGCAGTTGGAGTAAAGGTCGGCGCTGCGGCTGTTTGGGTGGCAGCCAGATTGGCGGCAACTTGAGTGGCTTGAGCATCCAGTTCGGCTTGCGACGGTCCACAGGCAGCTAAAATCGTACTTAACAAAAAACCTAACAAGACATGTGATATTTTCTTATTCATTTTTAGCCCCAATACTTTTCAAATAAGGGCCGGTTCACGGCTGATTATTGGTTGAGATAGACAAAGGGTAATGGGTAAACTCAAGTTTGAGCAAGACTTGACCTCAATAGCCTCGCGGAAAGAACGAATGGTGGGTTGAGGCCAAGCCCGATGTTCAGCCCGTTTCAACTTAAAGTTAGACATTTTACGCTTAACCACGCGAGGATTAGAGCGCAAGCGACGTGGAGGTAAGCGTTTGCGGGCCATATCCCGTAACAAGCGTTGGTACAAGGCGGGGAGTTGCTCCGAGGCCGTCATCTGAAATTCCGGCACGGCCTGCTGCAAGACCCGGACCGCTCCGATAAAGCTAAGCCGGTCGGGGTCCAGTTGAGCTTTCTGGGCGGCCTGGTACATACAAGCGCGGACGATATAGTGAGCGATTAACAAGCCATACAACTCCTGGATGACCCCGACCGGTTTGCGGCTGCGTAAGGGACCTGGCAGTAAACGTTGATGGGTATCAATTTCATCAATGGTGATCTCAATTTCCCAGCGTTCGTGGTACGCACAAATCAGGTCCAGGATGGGATAGGCGTCCGGGTCGAGTAGGGTGGTCACCAGACGATGGGTTTCGCCCCAGCCGGGGAGGTTCGGGTCGGTAATCGTGTACTCAATAACCCGGACCAAGAGCCGTTCACCTTTTTTGCGGCGCTGATAGTCACTGGGCCGTAGATAAGCCAGATAAGAGCCGTCAGCTAAGGTGCACAGCCGCAGAGGCTTGATGTGGGCTGGCAAGCGGCTGAGCACGTGTGCTCCGCGCTGCCGGGCCTGGGCAAACATATCATAATCATGAAAACCTCGATCCCACATGACCAGCATGCCGGCGGTGACTGAGCGTAACAAGCGAAAGCCGCCGACCCGTTCACTGGTCTTAACCGGCCAGAAGCCAGCATCAATAATGGCGTGCGTCCCGCACTCGACCAGATACACCCCTTTGACCTGGGGAAAGGCACTCGGACCGCGCTCACTTTCGTGCCGGCCAAAAGCCGCGACATTGGCTGGGGTATCGGCCACATCTTCGGTCGTACCATCGAGGGCCATTAGCCGCAGCCCAAACAAGAAGGCTCCGGGTGTGTCCGGCGCGGCTAAGGGCTGGCAGACTTGATGAAACAGGGCCACCACCGGTCGGGCCCCTACCTGATACCGGCGATAGCTCACCGCACTGGCGTTGGGAACCTGATAATCCGGGTCCGGCCAGATGTAACGTAAGCCTTGAGCCATCTTTTCCAACACAGCACCGATAGAATCGGCCGTGTACAGGTTCATCATAATCACTAACAGCACCGTGACCAGCAAGTTTAACTTTCGCTCTCGTTCCGTGAACCGCCCTTCGGCCGCCAGCACCGCCGCGACCGTGGCTTCAGGAACGATCCTTTCAATCATGGGCAGGCTCAATTCTTGGCTAAACTTGCTTTCTGCTTCTATCTCGCGTAACCTGTAGCCGATGGGGTAGCTCTCCTTTGGTTCCTTTTTTGATCTCGTCAATCAAAAAGTATACCTCAAGAAGCTGCCTCATCACCTTATTTGAAAAGTATTGTATCTAAAGCACGAACCTGCTGATTTTGTGGCCACTTTTAACTTAGCCTGCTGTTTTCAAAGACGAGGTGAACGTGTCAATGCTATCCAGACTTTGGAACATGCCCTGATACTAAAGCCAGATGATCTTTCTACACATCTGGTTTTAGCTGAGGCATATAAGGTCGAAGGAAATCTGGAACAGGCTTACAAACATGCGCGTCAGGCTTTAGACCTTGCCCCAGATGATCCGAACATCTATCTATTCTTCTTTCGGATTGCCCATTTTTGTGGTCATGAAGAGGAAGCTACTCAGGTTTTACAAGATGTTCCCACTCGCTTCCCTGAATACGAACAATTGAAAATAGTTGGCATCGAGGAAGCCAAAGAGATTTTCGCTTCTTCAAGAGAGTATTACCAACAAATTAAATCGTTCTATCAGGAAGGTAACTTACCCTTGGCGTTGGCCGCTAAATTGCTAAATAGACCATTTTCCTTTACTTGGCATGTATTCTGTAATGATAAAGACTGGCCAATTCTATCGGCATCAGGTAATTTTGATGAGCAGCAGCAGAGTTATATTACCGCCGCTCAAGCCAAAGAGGTCGTGTTAGATTATGCAGCCTTATGTACCTTGTATTACCTTGACCTTTTAGATCTACCTCCAAAACTCTTTGACAAAATTTTTCTGGCCCAGGGAATTTTTGATCAAATTCAAGAAGATATTGTCTTCTTAACCGATTTGGTTCCTCCACATCGGTTGGAGCGTTTGGAAGCCATATCCGACATCGTCTATCGTACCCCAAATATTCAACGCCAAGCGGAATGGTTGGAAAGTTCGCTAATCCTCAGTCAGCAGCAGGCGGAAGATATTCGTCCTTTCCGTGAACAAGACATTCTTTTGGCTAGCCAGCACAATGCTCTGTACCTGCTAGATGATGCTCGCGTTTTTTCTAGTATCCAGCAAATACTGCCGGGTCAGGTGACAACAACCAAGCGATTACTGGATTACTTCTATCAGGGTGGGAAATGGAGGCAAATTGATTATGAGCAAGCCTGCGATCACTTGCGCAAAACATACAATTTGCACGATTTTGGAACCGAAGCCATAAGTCAATTTGAAACGATTATTATTGACTATCTCTCACTCGAAATATTGTTCGAGACCAAGGCTTTCCCGTTGCTCATCACTAAATTTAGCACTATTCTTGTCAGCTCACCAACCGTGGCCTTGTTAAACCAAAATATTGGGGAGTTAAAATTCTATCAGGCGACCCTCAATGATACAAAGAAAATTGAGGCGGCAATAAAAGGGTGCTACATCCCCCATGCTTCGATCATCGAAGATCCTGACAAATACCCAGATCTTAAGGCGCTTGACTCGACCTTTACCGAAACATTTGTGGTGGCCGACCAGTTGAACTTCCCGATCTGGACAGATGATCTTACTTCTCGGAAGCTGGTTGGGAGTGGTGAGTGGGGGCAAACCAGGACATTTAATACCAGAACAATCCTAGAACTTGCTTTAAACAAGAAAGTTCTTACACAGGATGATGCTTTTGCTGCGATCTTAAATCTGCTCCGGTGGAATTATCAATTTACCCCGATTAACGCGGCCCTCATTTTCTGGTCAATCCAACAACGAAACTTCCAATTTAACGACGATAGTGAACTGTTATTTTTAGCATTGGATAAATCAGTTACCGATGCTTACCAGGGCTTCCTAGCCTTAATTCAAGATATGAAGGAGAATACTGATCCTGTACAGTTCGAAAAGCATAGAGAATTGCTCTTCCATAATGAGAGTATCTATACAGAGGTAATCACCCACCTTTGGGATCACATTCCTGACGGATTTACAAGTTTACGCACCAAGTGGACCATATATATTCTAACACGAGCAGCCAATGCAGTAAGTTTCTCATCTTTCCAAATATATGTTCTCATCATTCTATGTATTGCGAGAATGCTTCGAGTACTGAACCGAGTAAAACTTGGCAAGTTCCTTCTCCTCTGTACAAACCAGTTTGCCTTGAGTTTTCTACCTGAGGATACTGTAGATTCAGCTATCATGTTTATTTTTGCCCGTACGCTCTACAACAAGGGAAAGTATGACGAACAAATGGTGCAAGCGGCGGCCAAATTACTGGATAGCTTGCGATATGCACAGTACTGGCGAATTCAGGAGGAGCTACAACGGCTTGCAGCAACAAATGCTCAATTCAAAGACTTTTATAATGCTGTCCGAGCTGAGAGATATAAAAAATCGCTTGGTTCAAGCTCATAAATGGGAGTCAATTCGAGGCGCTCCAGCGAGAGGCCAGCGCTGGCTCACAGAGGAAAATAAGCTATTCTCTGTGACCCTCTGCGTCTTCTCTGTGAAACTCTGCGTTATGCTCCCCCCAATCGCCTCGAAGCCGGCTCAGCGGATGAGCCAGCCCGTTTCGAACGGGCTTTTCATATCAGCCTTGAATTTAAATTTCAGATTAGATTCTCTGGGAGATTAATGGTATAATGTAGTCACATTGAAGACTACATTTTATGAGTTGGAGTGCTTATGCCTGAAATTGGCGTACGAGAGCTGAAAGCGCATGCCTCTGAAATCATCCGCAAACTGCGGGATCAGCGGGCGCGCTACGTGGTGACCTACCGGGGACGGGCTGTCGGTTTGTTATTACCCCTGGAGGAACCGGAATTGGAGGAACGGCTCCTCCAAGCCGCCGCCGACCCGTGGGAAGAACTCACCCAGTTGGGCCGGGAAATCGGGCAGGGCTGGCAGAGCGACCAGACCGGCGCGGAAATCCTCGAGACCATGCGCCGTTAGGTGCGGATAAGTCATGGCCAAAACCTATGCCATAGATGCCAGTGTCTTTATCAATGCGTTTAATCCGGCTGAAGCCGGCCACGCCGAGAGCCACCGCTTGTTGGCTCACTTACGTGATCAAGCCATTCCAATCATTGCCCCTACCCTGGTCTTGCCCGAAGTGTCTGCCGCCATCAGGCGGGGCCGGGGTGATGAAAGCCTGGCCCGCCGCTTTGTCGCGGCGCTGAGTCGACTCCCTCACCTGGTTTTAGTGCCGCTGGATCATAGTTTGGCCCAACAAGCCAGCGATGTGGCGGCTCAACACAGTCTCCGGGGCAGCGATGCGGTCTATACCGCCGTTGCTTTACGCTTTGGCAGCACTTTGATTACGCTGGATCGGGAGCAGCACGACCGGGTTTCCAGCGCCCTCATCACTCGCACGCCCACCGAAGCATTAAGCGAAGGTCTATAATTTTAACGCTTCAGCCAGGGCAGGTTGCTGACCGGTTCTCCCCAACTTGGCAGCGGGGCCTGGAGACCATCCTCAATCCACAAAAACTGCCCGTTGACGCCGGCCGCCTCGTCACTCATGAGCCGCGCCACTAACTCGGCGGCTTTGGTCGGTGGGTCACCGCCGGTCTCTTCGACCCAGGCCACCCAGGTCTGGTAGGCGACTCCCGCCGGCCCCAGGCGGCTGGCTTTATCACGGATGTCGGCCCACATTTCGGTTTTGACATCCCCGGGATGAATGACGTTGGCCGTTACCCCAGTTCCCCCTAATTCGGCCGCCAGGTGGCGGGTGAACTGATTGAGGGCGGCCTTACTGGTGGCATAGGCGCTGTTAAGCGGGCCAGGCGGATGGAGAGCCGCAGCCGAAGTCACATTGACGATCCGGCCCCACCCTTGCGCAATCATCTCGCCCACCAAAGCTCGACAGGTAAGATAGGGGGCAACCGTGTTGATCATCAGCGTCTCCACCCACTCTACCGGATCGCTGTCCTTGATAAACTGGAAGGGACCAAACACCCCGGCCGCATTGACCAGGATGGTGGGGGGGCCGAGTTGAGTGGTCACCGCTTGCTTGAGCCGCTCTATCTCTTGCGGCTGGCTGATATCGGTGGGGAAGGCCACGGCCTCAAGCCCCTTGGCTCTGAGCTGTTCCTCTAACCGGCGTAGCGCCCCCTCACTGCGGGCCGCCAGGGCCAGGCGAGCGCCAAAAGTCGCCAGGGTTTCAGCAATATGCTGCCCAACACCTCGGCTCGCACCGGTAACAACGGCCACTCTGCCGCTCAAGTCAACATTCATCACATAATCTCCTTTCGTTAGCTTTATCCTGACCATTATGGCCCACCTTTGCTTTTTTAGCGAAGTCCTTCTCGAAAAACTGTTGACAACCGAAATAAAGTGTGATATAGTTCTTCCCACTAGAATGAGCGTTCAATCTATTATTCATAATGACTACCGTAACTGACCGGCGAACTGTTATCCTGCAAGCCACCCTTGAGCTTATCCCCGAACACGGGCTGCTCAATACGACGATTGCCCTTATTGCCCGGCAGGCCAAGTCAAGCCCCGGCATTATCTACCACTATTTCGACAGCAAAAACGATATTATCCATTCGCTCTATCAGCTCATTTTGCGCCAATATACTGAGGCATTATTGGCCGATGATCCCCTCTCCCAGGAGTGGTGCGAACGGCTCAAACGAATCTGGCTCAGCACCTTCCATTATTTTGTGGCTCAGCCCAAGCACGCTTTATTTATGGAGCAGTACAAGAATTCGGCGTATGCTCACTACACTCAAAGCATCGAAGCGGATGAAAATCTCGCACCGCTGATTGGGGCCATCCGCGCGGATATCGAAAAAGGGTTGATCAAAGATCTACCCTTTGATGTCATCTATGCCTTAACCGTTGATGTGGCCAAATCGCTGGCCAAGTTACAAATCGCCGGGATTATCCAGCTTGACGAAGCCATGTTAGATGAAATTGCCGAAGCAAGCTGCCGGGCGCTGCAAGCTTAATTTTATATCAAAGGCTCAAAAAAGAGCCTACGATCCAGCCTTGAGAAAAAGACTTTGGGAAAAGTCGGAAGAACTTACCAATGTCAGGTTTTGAAAGAATGGGAAAAGGAAAGATCCATACCAGCTCGACAGGAGGTTTTCTTTGCCCATAACTCACCCACATGGGCGATAGTTTTAGCTTAAATATCACTAACCTGAGTATTGAAGCGCCCCCAACGAAATGTTACCATAGAACCACAACTGTTTTCCCCATTAAGCCGTTCTTTTTAGAGAAAGGAAAGAAGATGAAATCCAGAACCCTGATTGTGGTTATCCTGGCAGCCATCCTGCTGACCGGCGCGCGGAGCATGGCCCAGGCTGCACCCCCCGCCCAGACCGAACAGGAGGGCCAGGAGTATGTGGTGCAGGCCAACGATTGGTTAAGCAGACTGGCCGAGAAATTTTACGGCGATGTCATGGCTTATCCCACCATCGTCGAGGCAACCAACGCCAAGGCTGCGGAGGATAACAGCTTTGCGGTAATTAACAATCCCGATGTCATCGAAGTTGGGCAGAAGTTGTGGATTCCCAGCGCGCCCGCAGGTGAGACCGCGTCGGCGGAGGCGCCGGCAGCCGCGGAAACGCCTGCCGCCGAAACAGCCGAAGCGGTTGACTCTTCGCTGCCGGCCAGCTTTGCCCTGCCCGGCGAGACTGTCTTTCCTGAAGGCGTGTCCTATAACCCGGCCACCGGCAAGTTCTATGTCGGCAGCACCACCGATGGGACACTCTATGAAGGAGATTTAGCCAGCGGCGAGGTGCGTATTTTCTCCGAGGGCGGCGCCGATGGCCGCACGACAGCCATCGGCACGAAGGTTGACAGCAACGGCAATCTGTGGGTCGCCGGCGGTGGGACGGGCCAGATGTTTGTCTATAACACTGCCGATAGCAGCCTCGTCGCCAGTTACACCACGCCCGAAGTCGAGCAGACCTTTATCAACGATCTGGCCCTAACTCCCGATGGCTCCGCCTATTTCACCGACTCGTTCCGGCCTGTCCTCTTCAAGATCAGCGGCACGGAAGGCGGAGAAGCCGAAGCGTGGCTCGATTTCAGCGGCACCCCCATTCAGTACAGTGAGGGTTTCAATTTGAACGGTATCGCCGCTACTCCCGATGGCCGCTACCTGCTGACGATTCACTCTCCCACCGGTAACTTGTTCCGGATTGACACGGGCAGCCAGGAGATCATCCAGGTTGATACCGGCGGGGCCGAGCTGACCGCCGGCGACGGCATTTTGCTGATTGGCAACACCCTCTATGTCACCCGCAACAGTTTTGGGGAGATTGTGCCCGTCACGATGTCTGAGGATTTTAGCACGGGCACGGCTGGAGCCGCCTTCACCGATCCGTCCTTTATCTTCCCCACCACCATCGCCCAGGCCGACGACTCGCTGTTAGTTGCCAACTCCCAATTTAACAATCGAGAAGGCACGCCGCAGTTGCCGTTTACCGTGTCGCGCATTCCACTGCCCAACTAGCTCTAGCTCAGAGTACAGCTTCGAAAGGGTGCGTTCATCTCGCCCTTCGATACGGCCTTCGGCCTACTCAGGACGAGACCAAAATCGAACGCACCCGCTTCAAAACACCTTCGTAGTCAGGGGTGATTTTTTCAGCCTCCTGAGTTGTCCTTCGCAAAGCGAAGGACAACTCAGGGTGTGATTATGATTTCCACGAGGTCAAATTTGCCTGTATAATAGGGGCCGGTCTTGGCTATTCGACTACTATTGGCGGGCACGGCATGCCACTGACGACTGGGGAAATCCTAAACAAGCGCTATCGGATTGACAGGCAGATTGGAAAGGGCGGCTATGGGGCGGTTTATCGCGCTTTTGACCTGACCCTCAAGCAGCCCTGTGCCATCAAAGAAAACCTCAGCACGCAGCCCGAAGTACAACGGCAATTTGAACGGGAAGCGCTCATCTTGGCCCGTTTACGCCAGCCTAATTTACCCCGGGTGATTGATCATTTTGTACTGCCGGAGCAGGGCCAGTATCTGGTCATGGATTTTGTCGAGGGGCACAGTCTCCATATTCTGCTTAAATCGCAAAAAGAGCCGTTCTCCGAAGCTGAAGCCCTGTCCTGGATTGACCAGGTCTGCCAGGCCCTCATCTATCTCCACCAGCAGACCCCGCCCATTATCCACCGCGACATCAAGCCACAGAATATCATCATTACGCCGGCAGGCCGGGCCATGCTGGTTGATTTTGGTCTGTCTAAAGTTTATGACGAGCAGCTCCAAACTACGGTTGGCGCGCGCGGGTTGACTTATGGTTACGCTCCACCGGAGCAGTACGGCCAGGGCCGCACCGATACCCGCAGTGACATCTATGCGTTGGGCGCCACCTTGTACACCCTGCTGACCAAGGAGCGTCCGCCCGATGCCATTGACCGCCTGGTCAATGAAGCGCAGTTGGCGCCGCCGGGCCAATTGAGCCATTCCATTAGCCTGCATGTGGAGCAAGCTATTCTCAAGGCGATGGAACTCAACACCTCGGCCCGCTTTGGGTCGGTGGAGAGCTTTCGCCAGGCTCTGGTGCTGCCGGCAACACGACCGGCCGTCCCGGTCAAGGCTCCCCCGGTCCCTCCCCGGCCAAAATTCTGGGATTGGCTGCGGCGTGCTCTGCTGGGCGGCCTGGCCTCGCTGGCGCTGGCCGGGACGGCCGGGTTGGGGTATTGGGCCTGGCAGACAGCCGTGCCAGCAGCCGGACCAGGTCCAGCAGCAACCCAAACAGCCCCCCGAGTCGCCGGCTTGCCCACTCTTGACCCTGCTCCGGCCCTGACCCCCACCCTACCGCCAACCAGCTCTATCCCCACAGCTCTATCGCCGGTGTCCCAACCAAGCCCAACCCAGATTCCCACCGCAACACCGCTCCCTGTTCCAACCGACACGCCGGTGCCGCCCACTCCCACCCCAGCTCCCCCGACGGAGACGCCTGTCCCGACTCCGTCGCCCACCCCGGCCTTTCCCTTTGTCGTTGTTGGCGTCGAAAAACGAGCAGAACAGTCAGTCACAATATTTGAAGGGACCATTAGCGACGCCGCCGGCAATCTTTTGGATGGAATTTTTGTCCAGGCCATTTGCGGCACTTACTCCACCATCTCTTTTCCCTCTGGCGGAACGCCGTGGGGGAACGATAAAGGTCTCAATGCCTGGCCGCCGGGGCACTACGACATCAATTTAGCCCAACCTCAACCCTGTGCCTGGCAGTTAACCATTGTAGACACGGATGACCGCAAAACGGTTAAGGCCAATCTATCCGCTCCCCTCACCATCGAGGTCAGTCCCGGTGAGTCGCCGATTATCGTTGATTGGCGCAAGCTGTATTGAAACCAGGTGACAGGCACTTTGAACACTAAATGTAGGGGCTCTTCGTTCAATAGGCCCAATTAGTCCTGTAAGTGCCTGTCACCTTGAGCAGGTCTTGACAAACCTGCCTGGCCTACTATAATCCGAACGCGAGAGGGGCGCAGCTCGATAACGGCCCCAGTGATAAGGAGCAGCCATGCCCAAAGATAAACAATTCGGCTTTAACACCCGCTCGCTTCACGCGGGGCAGCGGCCCGATCCGACGACCGGAGCGCGGGCGATGCCAATTTACCAGACAACCAGCTACGTGTTTGAAGACACCGACCACGCCGCCCACCTCTTCGCCTTGCAGCGCTTTGGCAATATCTACACCCGGATAATGAACCCGACCACGGCGGCTTTCGAGGAACGGGTGGCCTCCCTGGAAGGCGGCGTCGGCGCGCTGGCCCTGGGCAGCGGCCAGGCAGCGCAGTTCATCACCATCTTTACCCTGATGGGCGAAGGCGATGAACTGGTGGCCAGCAGCACCCTGTACGGCGGCACCTATACCCAGTTTGACATCAGCTTCCGCAAAATGGGCATCCAGACCACGTTTGTGGACAGCCGCGATCCCAACAACTTCCGCCGGGCTATTACCCCCCGCACCCGCGCCCTTTACGCCGAAACCATCGGCAATCCCAAGATTGATGTGCTGGACATTGAGGCGGTGGCCAAGGTGGCCCACGAGCACAATCTGCCTTTGATTGTGGATAATACCTTTGCCACACCCTACCTCTGCCGCCCGCTGGAGTGGGGCGCGGATATTGTCGTTCACAGCGCCACCAAGTTTATCGGCGGGCATGGGACGAGCATCGGCGGGGTGATTGTGGATGGCGGCCGTTTTCCCTGGGACAACGGTCTCTTTCCGGGCATGACCGAGCCGAGCAAAGGCTATCACGGCATCCGTTTTTATGAGACCTTTGGCGATTTCGCCTGGATTATGAAAGCGCGGGTCGAGTCGCTGCGGGATATGGGGCCGGCGCTCAGCCCGTTCAACGCCTTTCTCTTTTTGCAAGGGCTGGAAACGTTGGGGGTGCGCATGAAGCAGCACGTCGCCAATGCCCAGGCCGTGGCCGAGTTCCTGTGCACGCATCCGGCGGTGGCCTGGGTCAGTTATCCCTCGCTGCCGAGCAGCCCTTACCATGCCCTGGCTAAAAAGTATCTCCCCCGGGGTGCGGGAGCCATCTTTACGTTTGGGATAAAAGGGGGACTAGCAGCGGGCAAAAAGTTTATAGAGAGTGTGCAACTGTTCAGCCACCTGGCCAACGTCGGCGATGCCAAGTCGTTGGTCATCCATCCGGCCAGCACTACCCATGCCCAATTGAGCGAAGAGGAACAGATTGCCGGCGGCGTCTCGCCCGATCTGATCCGGCTGTCTATCGGCCTGGAAGATATCGAGGATTTGATCTGGGATTTGGACCAGGCGTTGGAGCAGTCGCAAGATTAATTACAAGAGTTCATTGGAAATAAAGACGAGCTATCTATGTCATTTCGAGTGGAGCGGAGCGGAATACCACAAGGGTACAAGTGCGAGAAATCCCTCGAATCTTAGCTAAAGAGTGACTCCAAAGGGATTTCTCGCTCCTGTCGTCGCTCGAAATGACATACCAATACAATTAGGAATTGACTTACTATGGCTAAACTCATCGAAACTGCCGCCGAGCGGCTGGACATCTTGACCCGCTATCGCCGCATTGCCATGGTCGGCTTGAGCGGCAACCCCTACCGGCCCAGCCATTTTGCGGCCATTTATATGCTGGCCGAAGGTTACGACGTAACCCCCATCAATCCCCGCGAGCCGGAAATCCTCGGGCGCAAGAGTTATCCCTCGCTCACGGCGCTGGCCGAGGCTGACCCGGCGGCGATAGAGATTGTGGACATCTTCCGCAACCCCGCCGACGTGCCGCCGATTGTCGAAGAAGCGATTAGCGTGGGGGCCAAAGTGGTCTGGATGCAGTTGGGCGTCATCCATGAAGAGGCCGCCCGGCGGGCTGTCGCTGCCGGTTTGGACGTGGTCATGGATCGCTGCGTCAAGATTGAACATGCCCGCTTCTTTGGCGGCTTGAATTTAATTGGTTTGAATACCGGCGTGCTGACTTCGCGCCGGCACAAGGGGTAAAACTGCCGGTTATTAGTTCACCCCAACACTACCACTGCTGCCGCCATCACCGCCGCTATCACCCCTGTTTTTAGGTTCAAAGCGCATACGCGCTGGCGGCGCTTGCTGTCCCAGGTCAGCATAGCTGGGATTGGTCTGAACAAGAGCCACGGTCCACCAATATTCCCCGCGGACACCCTGCACCCCGGCTGCCCCCGTAATATCCACTCTTAAGCGATATTTGTTTTCCCCCAGGCTTTCAATGGCGCCATGTTGATTGTCATACACGGCGTCATGCACCCCCATCTGAGGCTCCCCTTCGCGCCAAACCCGCACTTCAAAACCTGTACCGGCAGAGACCGGACCGGTCCACTGCCACTCAAACTCGGTCAGTCCGTAAGAGGGTTGGTCCAGAGCCAGAGGATTCAGCAGGGTAAATGAGCCGGCCGGTAAACTCGTTGCCGGCGCTGAGAGTATTGTTGGTCATAAACACAGCAAAACCGATTAGCGCCGCCAGGAGGATCAAAGCGCCACCACTCACCAGGGCCAGCCACCGGACCGAGTCCAAATCTATGACTTTTTGAATCCTGCCAGGAGCTGGCTATACTTTCATGAGTCTCAGTGGATCCCAATTTGAGGAGTCAGCATCCTCAGATGCGGCTCTGTGCGGCATCTAAGGATGCCTCACTCCTCAGAAATTGGCTTTGCTGAGTCTAAAAAATTCTTTAGGGGGATCTATGGCTGCTGATCAAATTCATATCAAAGATTTACTTTTGCGGACCATTATCGGCGTTAATGAAGACGAGCGGCACAACAAACAGGATGTGGTGATTAACATTACCCTCTACGCCGATCACACCGCTGCTGCCGCCTCGGATGATATTGCCGATACCGTCAATTATAAAACCATTGCCAAACAAACCATCAAGCTGGTCGAAGAGTCGCAGTTTTACTTGGTGGAAAAGATGGCGCTGGAAATCGTCAAACTGTGCCTGGCTGACCCCCGCGTTGAACGGGCGGCGGTGACGGTGGAAAAACCGGGCGCGCTGCGTTTCGCCCGCTCGGTGGGCGTGACAATTGAGCGGACCCGGGCTGAGATTGGCTTACCTGGCAAGTCGGCGTGACCAATATTGCCTATCTCTCACTCGGCTCCAACATTGACCCGGAAACCAATTTGCGGGCAGCCCTGGAGTTGTTAGCGGCCCAGACCCGGCTGCTGGCGGTTTCTTCGGTCTGGGAAACCCGGCCGGTTGGGGTGGCCGAGCAGCCTAATTTTTTGAACGCGGCGGCCATCGTCGAAACTGAACTGAGCGCAGCGCAACTGAAATGGGAGGTGCTGGCTGCGATTGAACAACGCCTGGGCCGGGCGCGGCATGCCGACAAAAATGCACCCCGGCCAATTGATCTTGATCTGGTGCTGTTCAACCGGGAGAGCTTTGAGCTAGGCCCCCGCCATATCCCCGACCCGGAGATCGTCGAGCGACCCTTTATCGCCATTACACTGGCCGAGATTGCCCCGGATTATGAGCACCCCGAGCGAGGCCGAACCCTATCCGAAATTGCCGGGATTTTTGAGATAAAAAGTGAAGAGATGTGGGTGCGTCCAGATGTCTCGAAAAGTTTAAAGCAAGTGAAACAAAATCACCCTAATGGTAGACTATAATAAATTGGCTGGCTCCTCATTTCAGGGGGGTGACAAATAAGGAGGCAATT
The DNA here is from genome assembly GCA_016860845.1 of Chloroflexota bacterium. Next base: position 137,213 of record BOKF01000014.1, on the reverse strand, counting down.
ATGCATCGCATGACCCTGGAAGATCTGGAAGAGACCTTCCAAATCAGTCCCAATGGCAATGGCAAAGAGGCCCTCAAGCGGCAAAAAGAGATCGAAAAGGCAGTCCGCAAAACTCTGGCTAACATCGGCGAGGACCCGGACCGGGAAGGGCTGCAACGCACCCCGGAACGGGTGGCCCGCATGTACGACGAATTGACCGCCGGCTACCATATGGACCCGGTCAAGCTCATCAACGATGCCCTGTTCGATGTGGAATACAGCGAAATGGTTATCGTCAAAGATATTGATTTTTACAGCTTGTGCGAACATCACCTGCTGCCCTTTTTCGGCAAGGCGCATGTGGCTTACATCCCCAAGGGAAAGGTGGTCGGCCTGAGCAAAATTCCGCGAATTGTAGATATGTTTGCCCGCCGGCTACAGGTGCAGGAACGGATGACTCAACAGATTGCGGATTTCATTAATGAGGTGCTGCATCCGCACGGTGTAGCCGTGGTGGTCGAGGGGGCGCATATGTGCAGCATGATGCGCGGCGTCAAGAAAGCGAACGCCACTATGGTCACCAGCGCCTTGTTGGGGATTTTCAAAAGCCATCTCAAAACCCGGGCCGAATTTATGGAACACATCGGCCGCCGCCGGTTTGATGATTAGAACAATTCGGCAAAGTAGGAACGGGCGGCCCGGTCAATCAACTCGACGGTCATGGCCGGCCGCTCGCCGCGATAGGTGGCAAAATCGGTCAGTTGATCTAACAAGTCACGGGGGTGACAGGCCTTGAGCGGGCGCCCCATGCTAAAGTAATACTCCCGCAGCAGGTGGATAAAGACATTCTTATCAAATTTGATCCCCCGTTCATCGCAGGCAATCAAAAATATATCGTAAAACTGCTTCTCGCTAGGGTTATCAATGCCCAACTTGTGACGAATCCGCCGCAAAAAAGCATCGTCTACCAGCGACTCAGGGTCCAGGTTGGTGGAGAAAATGATCAACGTTTCAAAGGGGACAGCGAATTTTTTGCCTGTTTGAAACGTTAAGAAATCCAGGCGTTCTTCCAGAGGCACAATCCAGCGGTTCAGCAGGTCTTTTGGCTCCATCTGTTGGCGGCCAAAATCATCAACCAACAGCATCCCGCCGTTGGCCTTCAGTTGCAGCGGCGCTTCGTAGAAGCGATTCGTGTCGCTCCAGGCCAGGTCTAGGTCCTGGAGGGTCAATTCACCGCCGGTAATCACCAGCGGCGGCATGCAGCGCAACCAGCGCTTGTCCAGTTGGTTTGATTCGGAGAGTTGAGACTCCTCGCTGCCCATCGTCCGGTGCGTCTCCGCGTCAAAAACTTTAATAACCTGCCCATCCTCAAAAATGGCATAGGGAATCATCACGTTGCCCGGCAGCAGTCCCCGGCCAATGATTTTGGCGATACTGGTCTTGCCATTTCCCGGCGGTCCATACAAAAACATAGACTTGAACGAGTTAACGGCCGGCCCAATCCGGTCAATGATCTCTTGTGATAACACCAGCGACCGCATGGCCTGCTGGACATCCGCTTCACGCACCAGGGGCCGGTTTTGGGCCTGAAGTTTAATAACATTGATATAATGGCTCAGCGTAACCGGGCAAGGGCCAACATAACGGTTGCGCTCTAGCAGTTCCCTGGCGCGCTTGCTGCCATTGTCGGTAATGGCATATTGGTACGAAGCCCGGTTGAGATTGCTGCCCCCCGTCACTTGAACCAGGTGATGCGCCTTGAGAGCCTGTAGAATCGGTTCAACGACCCCGCTAAAGTGCAGGCGCATCGTTTGCGCAATCTGCCAGCCCTTCATCGAGCCGCCAAAATAAAGAATCTTCAAAGCGAGGCTGGTCAGAAATGGTTGGGGAATCTGGGTTGCCTCGATCGTGCGGGGTTCCTCCAATTGCTGCCACAACGCGCCGCTCAAGCCATCAACCGGTGAATCAGGCCTTGGAAATGGCAAAGGCTGTGTATTGGCTCTCTCTCTGGCCGATAGGCGCATCGGTTGTAGTCTGGCGGGCTGCCCATCCGTCATCGTGACTGAATCCTTACCTCACAGATTTTTAACAATTTGGGGCGGTTGCATAGATGTAGATAGAAAAGGTATCCATAACTATAACATAGGGCCGGTATTTCTACAATAGTTAGAATCGGACTAAAATAAGCTCTTGAGTCCTCATCCTTTCAAAAACTCTCCATTTCGATAAAACAACTCGCCGTCCACCCAAATTTCGCCGCCATCACGCATGTCGCAGATCATATCCCAATGCACGCTTGAAGTGTTGGTGCTGCCCGTTTGGGGATAACCTTGCCCCATCGCCATATGTACTGTGCCGCCGATCTTTTCATCAAACAGAATTGACCCGGTAAAGCGTTGAATATCGTTGTTTGTGCCAATGGCAAACTCGCCCAGGCGGCGGGCGCCGGGATCGGTGTCAAGCGTGTTGAGTAAGAATGACTCGTTTTTGTCGGCTGTTGCCTGGGTGACCAGCCCGTTTTCAAAGACCAGCCGCACCCCAACAACTTCATTACTTTGATAATAGGCCGGATAGGTAAAGCTGACCCAGCCGTTAACGCTGTCCTCCACCGGCCCGGTAAAGATTTCTCCATCGGGAAAATTAACTTTGCCGTTGGCGTTAAGGAACTGCCGCCCGGCAATAGACAGTTCCAGATCAATGTTTTGGCCGCGCACGTGCAGATGTTTTTTACCGGCCAGGTAATCCACCAGGCGCTGCTGCGCCCGCTCGACCTCTTGCCAGGCGGCGACCGGATCAGCCAGGTGAACTTTGCATGCTTCAAAGACAAACTGCTGGTACTGGCGCAGCGACATGCCGGCCGCCTGAGCATAACCCTGGGTAGGGAATTGGGTGGTGCAGCGGCGCAACGTACCGTTGCCTTCTCGTTCCATCTGGATGTTCATCACGGCTGCTCCGGCCCGGAGCCTGGCCCGCTGCCGCTCCGGCGGATAACTCGACAGCGCCCGCGGGTTCTCCGAGGCGTCTACCCGCACGATGACCTGACAAGTTTCATACATCAGCTTTAACATGGGATTAACCGCCGCCAGCAGGTCAGGATTAGCGGTCGCTTCGATGGCCAGGCTGTCTTCATCACCCAGGTGAATATAGGTAAAAGCCTGGCCGCCGGCTCGCAAAGCCGCCTGATAAAGCGCCTGGATGAGCGGTTCAGCCGCCGGACTGGTGCCGCGTAATAACACCCGCTCGCCGGGTTGAACGGCGGTCGAATAGTTGATGATGACGTCAGCCATTTTTTCAATAAAAGAATCCATTGAGCATCTTTCCTTCATTTTCTCAAATTGAGCATAAACTGCGCCGCTTGCTCCGCCCCGTTTGATGCACAACGCTCAAGACGCGGTAAAGCCAGCAGGTCTGGCAAGAGTGAAATCCACTCTCCCCTTGCAAATTGAGCTGCCGTAATCGCCAGGCCGGCCATGTACTGCTCCACGTATCGAGTCAGCACGTCTGACTCGCGGAAATCGGGGCGGGGAATATAGCCAAAAGGAATACCGGCATGATAAACTTCGGCCAGGGTGCTGTAACCCAACTTGCCAATAACTGCGTCAGCCGCGTTGACCAGGTCGGGATGATAAAATTCCGAGTGGTGCGGCAGCAGAACCAGGTTGCCCTGCCGCTCCAGGTGAGCAGCACCGCCCGGAATGATAAAATAGCACACCTGTTGGTCTGCCAGCTTTTCTAAAAAGGTGTACTCCCACGGAATGCCGCCCATAGTTAGCAGCACCACCCTGGCCTGAGCGGGTAAGCCCAATTTCTGGCGAGTTTCATTGGCCGGCGTTCGGCTCTTGCGGCTGACCGGCCGGGTCGTCAGGCTGGCGGGCCGGGGCTGGCAGATTGGCTCGGTTTGGAGGTGATAATCTGCGTCGGCAAACCAGCTTTGAAATTCGCTAATGTATGGGGCTAATTGTGGTTCAGCGGCAAGATAGCCCTCATAAATCCAATCCCAGGTAAAATTTTCGACCAACACCGCCGGCAGCCCGGCTGCTTTGGCCACAGCAATACCCAGGGCAGAGATATCGCACATGACCATTTGGCAGCCCAACCGCTTGACCTGGCCAGCCAGGTTGTCCAGCAGGGCGGCATCAAAGGGCAGGAACGAGGCTAAACGGCGCACTGTTTCCGGCAGGTCTTCGGCGAGTGAATTCTTTTGGGCCAGGCCAATGTCGGTCAGCAGCGCATGATAACCGAAGGGATACTCTAAGGAGTCCTCAAAAAACCAGCGGGGTACCTGGGTAAAAATTTCAAAGCCAATCTGCCGGTCAAGGCTGCTCAGGGCGTCCATCACGGCGGCGGCCCGAGCCGCATGGCCATACCCATGCGGCGTAATAAAATAGGCGATGCGATAGGTTGCGTTCATCGGCCCTTCATCAAATCGGGTCCCGTTTGCGATGGCCATAATGCTCGCCCCCATCCACCCTGATCGTCTCGCCGGAGATGTAATCGGCCGCAACCAAAAACTTGACCGCCTCGGCCACATCCTCCGGCGAACCCCAACGGTTGAGCAAAGTCCTGGCCGCAACCCGCTCTCTCACTTCCGGGCTGTAGTCGGTTGGGGCCAGCACCGGGCCGGGGGCGACCGCATTGACCCGGATGGTCGGGCCAAGTTCTATGGCAAACTGGCGAGTCAGCGCCAGCAGGCTTGTTTTGGCGACAGCATGAGCGGTGAAATGGGGCCAGGCTTCCCAGGCCGAAAGGTCAATGATATTGACAATCGCCCCCCCGCCTCGCTCCAGCATCAGGGGCGCAAAGGCATTGGTCACATAATAAGGGCCGTTGACGCCCGTACCGATAATGCGTTCCCACGGACCGAGGTCTTCGCTGGGAAAAGGGCTTTTTTCCCAACGGTCGGCGCTGTTGACCAGGATATCAATGCCCCCAAACCATATTTTGACCTGGCCGGCCATGGCTTTGACCTGCTCATATTTGGAAATATCGGCCTGGACGACCAGCACCTTGGCTCCCAAAGCACGCACTTCTTCAGCCGTTGCTTCGGCCTGAGCCGACGAGGTATGATAATTGATCACCACATTTGCGCCGGCTTCAGCCAGCATGAGGGTAATTGCTTTGCCCACCCGATGAGCGCCGCCGGTGATCAGAGCGACCTTATTTTTTATCTCCATAAGTTTTTTCCTGCCAGCGTTAAAATTGAAGGCGTAATTATAACTCACCTTACGTAAGAGTCCAGACAAAGGAGGCTTCACTCCCGTGAAAATAGTAGACGGTAGACAGTAGACGGTAGACAGGGGAATAAGAGATACACCTGCTACCTTGCTACCTGGTAACTGACGACGACTCTTAAGCAATTGGTCAAATAAACCAAATTGGGGATTGTCAGCCACGCTCATAACTGGTATACTTGCATGAGGATTCAATCTAAGTTTGGGGTTGACAAACGTGCGCATTATCAGTTACAGTGAAGCTATCCGCGAAGCCCTGGCCGAAGAGATGAGCCGGGACCCCAGTGTCTTTATCCTGGGCGAGGATGTGGGGGCCTTTGGCGGCGTATTTGGGGTGACCCAGGGCCTGTTTGAAGAATTTGGGCCGGAGCGCGTCCGCGATACCCCTATTTCCGAAGCCGCCATCGTCGGGGCGGCGTTGGGGGCGGCTTTAGTGGGCATGCGTCCGGTAGCCGAAATTATGTTTGGCGACTTTGTCACGGTAGCGATGGATCAATTGGTCAATCAAGCGGCTAAAGCCCGTTATATGAGCGGCGGTAAAGCCAAGGTCCCTCTCACCATCCGCATTGCCAGCGGAGCGCCCGGCAGCGCCGCCGCCCAGCACAGCCAATCGGTCGAGAGTTGGTTCTTGAATGTGCCGGGGCTTAAACTGGTGATCCCGGCCACACCCTACGACGCCAAAGGGCTGCTCAAGTCGGCCCTCCGCGGCGAAGACCCGGTGCTGTTCTTTGAGCACAAAATGCTTTATGCCGCCAAAGGTGAAGTGCCTGAGGTCGAAGATGAGTACCTCATTCCTTTTGGCCAGGCTGCCGTTCGCCGGGTTGGGAGTGACGTGACGCTGATCGCCCTGGGTGGGATGGTCAAACCGGCCCTGGCTGCGGCCGAGCAGTTAGACGCAGAAAACAATATTTCGGTCGAGGTTATTGATCCGCGCACCCTGGTGCCCCTGGACAAAGAAACAATTCTACAATCGGTGCAAAAAACGGGCCGGGTGGTCATCGGGCATGAGGCGCATCGGCGGGGCGGCGCCGGCGCCGAAATCGCGGCAATTATCGCCGAAGAAGCAATTCAATGGCTGGATAGCCCGATTGTGCGCGTCGCCGCCAAAAATGTGCCGTTGCCTTACAGTCCGGTTTTGGAAGAGTACGTTTTGCCGTCAGTCAACGATATTATTCAGGCCGTAAGGGATGTGACAAATTATCGGCTGTAGCCAATTGCTGTTTTCGAGGACGGTTGAATGGAAGCGGCGTTAGCCCAGGTCAACGCCGCCTCGTCGAGATAGGGAAGTTGGAGTTCAGAATTAGCTTTGACTTTAGCGGTCAGCGCCGGTTTGCGACTCCTCAAGTTAAAAACATACAAAATCATCCATGAAGACACAGCTAACCAACCTGAAGTTACCAACTTCTGTCTGGCAATCCCTGCATAAGATTGATAATCTGTTAGGTCGTCCCTTACCCTGGCCTAAACGGTTGGAAGAGATTAACAACATATTGCTAGAAACGCTAGAGGTTGACGCCATCTGGCTCCTAACCATCAAGCCGCTTCCCCCAACGGCTTGCGGGGTGATGTGTACACCCCTGGCCGTTGCACCTAATGCCCAGGTCTGCCTGGTTGATAAGGCTCCCCCGCTGGCCGATAGCTGGGCCGGTCAGAACAGCCTGTTAAGCCGGGTCATTATCAGCAAAAAGCCTCATTTTGTGCAGCCTCATTTGCCCACCAAAGAAGTTCACGGCAACGGCCAGACCGACTCCGACCTGGGCGATGTGTTTTTTGGAGCTTTCAATGCGATTCCCTCGGCCATTATCCCCCTGGTTTTTGATGATAAGCCGGTAGGTGCGTTAGTGGTCGGGAGCCAGGATCTGGCCAAGGTTCCCCTGCCCGAAGAAGCGCAAAACCTGCTCGTTTACCTGGGCGAGCATCTGGGAGCACACCTCCAAAACGCCTACCTGGTCGAGCGCTCACGCCGGCACGCCAGCGCCCTGATGACTTTGAACCAAATTGCCCACGCCATCACCTCCAGCATGGACCTTGACGAGGTCCTCCGCCGCACCATGGCGGGCATCAACGAGATGTTAGAGGTCGAGGCTGGCTCGATTCTGTTGGTGGATGAAGAGGCGGACGAGCTTTACTTTAAGATCACCCTGCGCGGTGAAAACAAACAGGTCACATCCTTCCGTTTGAAACGTGACGAAGGCATCGCCGGCTGGGTGGTGGTTAGCAACCAGGCGACCATCTCCAACAATGCTCAAACCGATAAGCGCTTCTGCCACGTGATTGACGATGCCATCGGTTTTAGAACCAATACGGTTTTGTGCGTCCCGTTGATGGTCCACGGCCAGGCAATTGGAGCTTTAGAGGTCATCAATAAACGGACCGGCCCCTTTGACGACGACGATATGGAGTTGCTGGTCTCGATGGCCGCCTCCCTGGGCATTGCCCTGGAAAACGCCAGTCTCTACGATGAGGCCCAGGCGCGAGCTTATCACCAGGAAATGATTACCCAAATCATTGCGACGGTCAACGCCGGGCACGGCTTATCCGATACCGCCAAAATTATTTTTGACCAACTGGGCCGGCTTCTGCCTTTCGATCACATGAGCGTCTCGCTGCTGGAGGGTCAAAAAGGGCATTTCCGCCAGTGGACCTTTAGTGAGTACGGTTCGATTGAACAGACCAAAACAGCTCTCCCCCTGAGAGGGTCGGCCCTGGACGAAATTATTAAAAAGAACCAGGCTTCTATAAGCGCCGACATCTCCACCAAGACGAACCACCCCCTTTACCGCGACGACGCTATCCTGTTGGAAGACGGTATCAAATCAAAACTTTCCATCCCGTTAACCACTCCCAAAGGACCTTTTGGCAGCCTTAACCTGGGCCGCCGCCTGCCCGATGCTTACCACTCCCGCGATTTGAAGCTGCTGGAACAACTTATTTCCCAGGTGGCTGTCGCCATCGAAAAAGCACGGCTGATTGACGTGTTGGAACAGCGCACCACCGAACTGCAAATGCTGAATCATTTGGGCGAGATGCTGGCCTCGACTACCAACCTGAACCTGATTCTGGATACAACCTTGAGTATGCTGCCACGTCTGCTGCCGGGTGACGTGCAGAGTGTTATTGTAGCCGGGGAAGAAGGCTGCTATCTGGGTGTCGCCGTACCCTTTGCGTTTACCAAAACTGACGAAATCATTGACAATATCCTCAATACCTTCGCCGAGATGAATGAAGGCCAGCCCTCCAGGGAACTGATTACTTCCAAAACCATTGCCGGTAATATGCCTGTGCCGGCAAATTGGAAATCGGCCTCCGTCTTCTCCCTGCCCATTATTACCCGCCGGGGCCTGTTGGGCCTCATTTATATGGCTTCCGGCCGAGAAGAGAACCTGACCGATGATCTACTGCGGATTTTCTCGCTGATTGTGTCCCAGATTTCTGCAGCCGTAGAAAATGCGCTGCTCTTTCATCAAGTTGAGCAGGAACGGGCCCGGCTGGCGGCGATCCTGGCCAGCAGCACCGATGCTGTGCTGGTCGTCAATCGCCACGGGCGCATTGTGCTCGATAATCCGGCGGCCTGGGAAGTGATGGGCGTTGAAACATCGCAAAGCAGCAAATTGCTGAAAGAAAGCACCGTCAATGAAATGCTGGTCAACCTCTTCGAAAGTGCCATGCAGGGAGAGCGGCCCACCGGCGAAATTCGCCTGATGGACGGCCGGACCTTCTATGCTAACCTTTCGCCCGTTTCCGCGGGTGAGGCTGGGGTGATCGGCTGGGTGGCGACGATGCAGGATGTCAGCCACTTTAAGGAGTTAAACGAACTAAAAAGCGACTTCGTTAACGCCGTGTCGCACGATTTACGCTCGCCGCTGTCCGGTATTATGATTGCTACCCATCTCCTGCCCCAGATTGGCCCCATTAACGATCAGCAGCAAGAGCTTTTGAATACGGTCGAAGACCGGGTGCGGAATATGGGCGCGCTGATTGATGACCTGTTAGATGTGGGGAAAATCGAAGCGGGGATTGACCTCGAAATGGAGCCGACGCCCATCACGCCGATTATTTACGAAACCATGAACTCCTTCATGCCCCAGGCTCAAGACAAATCCATTCATTTAACCAGCCAGCTTGAAAAAGAGTCGCCCCTGGTGGTGGCCAATACCAGCCGCCTGCGCCAGGTGTTAAATAACCTGGTCGGCAACGCCATAAAATATACTCCTGCCAACGGCCAGGTGACGGTCAAAGCTTTCCGTCACGAGGAAGAGGTCTGGATTCAAGTGGTTGATACCGGCATGGGCATTCCTGCCGCCGACCAACCCCACATTTTTGAAAAATTTTACCGGGTGCGCGGCGACCACGTCGCCAATATTAAGGGCACCGGCCTGGGGCTGGCCCTGGCCCAAAGCATTGTCGAAAAGCACCTGGGCCGAATTTGGCTGGAAAGTGTTTTTGGCGAGGGCAGCACCTTTACCGTAGCCCTGCCCATCTACAGCGACATAGATTTCTAGAAGATGAAGCTTTAGCTTATGTTTGAGAAAACTCGCGGCGAACTCGAAGCTGAATTCAGCAAAGCGATCATCAAATTTGAAAAAGAACACCTGGGGCGCGGACCGCTGGATACCCGGACCTTTTTTCTCAACGACATGATTGTCGTCCGCCTGCGCGGTGTTTTAACTCCCGCTGAAGCTAAACTGGCCGAAAGCCGTGAAGGTCAAGCCCTGGTTAAGGAAACGCGCCGCCAATTATTTGAAGTTTCCCGGCCTCTCATCGAAGCGATTGTCGAGGAGGTTGTCAACTGCAAGCTCATTAGTTTGCACACCGATATGAGCACCAAAACCGGCGAGCGTGTCATCGTTTTAACCGTGGATGCTAACCTCGACGAACTGTTCCGCAAAAGTAATACCCGCCGCTAAGCTGCTCCCTATTCTCCCCCTAAATAGTAGACAATCTAAATTTTTGGGCTATCATTTCGTCAGGATTATGTAACGAAGGGGCAGTCCTTATGAAATCGAGAGCTGAACGGAACAGGCCGGCTCTAACCAGGCCCAAAACCAGCGATCCACTCAGTTACAATATTCATTTGTTGGGCGACCTGCTGGGCCAAATCATTCGCGAGCAACAAGGGCAGCTTGTTTTTGACCAGGTTGAGCAGATCCGGGCCAGGGCCCGGGAATGGCGCAGCGCCGACTCTCTGAGCGGAGTTGGCGAGTTAGCCCACATTTGTGAAAATCTGGAGCTTGACTTAGCCCTGCCCATTCTCAAGGCTTTTACCACCTACTTTCATCTGGTCAATTTGGCCGAAGAACACGAGCAGGTGCGGGTACTGCGAGCCAGAGAAAGTATGGAACAGACTCGCCCGGTAGCCGACTCTATCGCCGAAGCGGTCAATATTCTGCGGCTGCAAGGGGTAACGCCGGAAAAAATGCAGGCCCTGCTGGACCAGCTTTGTATCGAAATTATTTTCACCGCCCATCCCACCGAATCCAAACGGCGCTCGCTCCTCGGCAAATTGCGGGCCATCAGCCAGATGCTGGACCGCCTCGATAATTACCGGCTCCTCCCCCGTGAATATGAACGCCTCCGGGCCAACTTACGCGCCCAGATTACCCTGCTGTGGTTAACCAACGCCGTGCGCTTACAGCGGCCCACGGTCCTGGATGAAGTCAGGCACGGGTTATGGTACTTCTCGGAAACCTTATTTGAGGTGATCCCCGATATTTATTACTCCCTGGAGCAGGCCCTGGCCCGAGCCTACCCCGGTCACTCTTTTCGGGTTCCCACCTTCCTGCGCTTCGGTTCATGGATCGGCGGAGATCGTGACGGCAATCCTAATGTGACTGCCGCCGCCACTGCCGATACCTTTCCCCTGCACCGGGAGGTCATTCAGCACTACTTTGGCCAGCGGGTGAATGATCTTTTTGGTGAATTCAGTATGTCCGAGCGCTATACCCATGTGGCTCCCGCCCTGGAGCAGTGGCTGGCCAGGCAAACGACACGCTACCCCAAGCTGGCTCAGGCGCTGGCTAAGCGCCACCCCAACGAGCCTTACCGGCGGGCCTTCAGTTTTATTGCTCACAGGTTAGGCCAGCCGACCTTACCGGATAAATTTCTTGAGCCGGATGAGACCACTCCTCTCGCTGCCCGCTTGCTGTACCCGTCTGGCGCTGATCTTTTAGCCGACATCCTCCAGGTTGCCGAAAGTCTAAACAGCACCAGCGAAACCAGATTTTTGGCCCAGCGGCTGAACCCTTTACTGCGGCAAGTTGAAACCTTTGGGCTGCACACCGCCGCTTTGGATATTCGCCAGCACAGTAACGAACATCAAGCCGTTATCGCCGAGTTATTCCAGCAAACCGGCCTGGCTGCCGACTACGCCGCCCTGTCCGAAGATGACAAGCTAACACTGCTCAACCAACTGCTCAAAACCGCTGCTTTTCCGGAGGTCAACACCGCCAGCCTCTCTCCTTTAGCTGGCGATACCGTAGAATTGTTTCGACTCCTGGCCCAGGTCCACGCTGCCGACCCGGCCGCCCTGGGCTGCTACATGATCAGCATGGCCCACCAGGCCAGTGATATTTTAGAAGTGCTTTGGCTGGCCGGGCTGGCCGGCCTCTACCGGCCTCAAGAAGGAAGCAGCGCCCTGGATATTGCTCCCCTCTTTGAAACCATCACCGACCTGGAACAGGCACCAGCGGTGCTGGAAGTTCTCTACAACACCCCCGCCTACTACCATCACCTCAGAGCGCGGAACTTTCGCCAATTGATCCAACTCGGTTATTCCGACAGCACCAAAGACGGCGGCTACCTGACCGCCAACTGGTCACTTTACCAGGCCCAGCGCACCCTGTCCGGGCTGGCCCGCCGCTACGGGATCCAGGTTACTTTTTTTCACGGCCGGGGCGGCGCGATTGGCCGGGGCGGCGGGCCAACGCACCGGGTCATCAAGGGCATGCCCCCCGAAACAATGAACGGGCGGATTCGCATGACCGAGCAGGGGGAAGTCATTTTTGACCGTTTCGGCCATCCCGCCATTGCCCGGCGCTATTTGGAGCAGGTTGTCGGTGCAGTGTTGCAGGTGGGTGCGATTCAGGCCGACACGACTCGGCCGGAGTGGGAAGCGGTCATGCAAACCCTGTCTGCTCATGCCCACCGGGCCTATCGCCTGCTCATCTTTGAAACACCCAATTTTCTCGATTACTTCCACCAGGCGACCCCCATTGATGTGATCACCGAGCTGACCATCGGCTCCCGCCCCGCCCGGCGCACCGGCTCAGACCGGATTGAAGATCTGCGGGCTATTCCCTGGGTTTTTGCCTGGATGCAGAGCCGGCACACTCTGCCGGGCTGGTACGGTTTAGGCACCGCCCTCTCTCATTACATGTGGGAAGCGCCCCAGGGCCGGGAAACCCTGCAAACCCTCTACCAAAAGTGGCCCTTTTTCAAGGCAGTGCTCGATAACGCTCAAATGGCCCTGCTCAAAGCCGATATGTCCATCGCCGCTCGTTACGCCCAATTGGTCGCCGACCGCCCCCTGGGGGATCATATTTTTAGCCAGATTGCTGCCGAACATACCCAAACCCAGCAGGCTCTCCTGATGGTGAGCCAGCAAAAAAGGTTGCTGGACAACGAAAAGGTGCTTCAGCGGGCCATCCAATTGCGCAATCCTTACGTGGATTCCCTCAGCCTGACCCAGGTTGGCTTGCTGCGCCGCTTTCGGGCGCTGCCGGAAGAAGACAGCGCCGAGCGGAAAACTATTTTAGATGCCTTGCGTTTAAGTATTGTCGGTATTGCCGCCGGTTTGAAAAATACGGGGTAAATTCCGTAAAAAACCTCTTGACAAGGGCTTAAGTCCTATGTTATAATCTGTGCGAAATCCCTATAAACAACTGCGGTGGACGAGGCAAAGAGTCTTTCCCTGGCGGGAAAAGACAGGTTGCCGAGTAGGCCGGCATTTCTCCCTGCTGAGAATAGAGAAATGTCGGTTTTTTATTGCCTATTAACGGAGAATGACCTTGAACGAAACAATCTATACCTATCTTCGCACCAAAAATATTGACACGTTTCAAAAGCTGCGCCTTCTTCTTTTGCTGCACCAGCATCCCCACTGGCGCGGTACCAGCCAGGAGTTAGCCCAGCGGCTTCACCTGGGCGATACCTCACTCATAGAAAGCATTATTGCTGACCTGCACCAAGCAGGGCTGATTGACCAAGTGGATAATCAGTACAGATTACCTGACGAACCGGAAATCAGATCTCAGCTTCAATACCTGGCTCGCGCCTTTGAACATCCCCTGACGCGCCAGGAATTGCTAAAACAAGTCAAACCAACCCTGGCTTTTAGCCGAAGTAAAATGATTAATGCGCAACGCGACCTGCAATTAAATTGAGTTCATCGGATTTCTAGACAAAATATAAACGAAATATTGACAAAATAAAAATGATGTGATATAATCTTTCCAAGATTAAGGACAAATCTTTCTCGGTAGACTGAGCAAAGAGTAATCTCCCTGATTTTGGGAAGAAGACTGGTTGCCAAGTAAGCCGGTACTAAATCCTCCCAGGGATAGGTATCGGCCTTTTTATTGATTTCAAACAGAGTGAATACGAACAGGAGTGAAACCTATGCAAATCTGGAACACGTTTAAAGTGACTTTACTTCTGGCCGCCTTGACCGGTTTGTTCATCTTTATCGGTTCGGCGCTGGGCGGACAAACAGGTATGTTTATTGCCTTTGGGCTGGCGGTGCTGATGAATATGGGCGCCTGGTGGTTTTCCGATAAGCTCGCCCTCAAAATGAGTGGCGCGCAGGAAATCACCCCGGCTGAAGCGCCGGACCTGCACCGGCTGGTCGAGCAACTGGCTGAACGGGCCAAACTGCCCAAACCGGCACTTTACATGATTGACAGCGACGCGCCTAACGCTTTTGCCACCGGGCGCAGCCCCAGCAAGAGCGCGGTCGCCGTGACTCGCGGGATTATGCACCTGCTCAATCGCGATGAGCTGGCCGGGGTCATTGCCCACGAGCTGGCCCACATCAAAAACCGTGACACGCTCATTTCCAGTGTAGCCGCGACCATCGCCGGGGCCATCACCATGCTGGCCGATATGGCCACCTGGGCCATGATCTTTGGCGGTTTCGGCGGTTCCGAGGATGAGGAAGAGGGCGGCCTGGGCGAGCTGGCCGGCAGCCTGGTCTTTATCATCGTCGCGCCGCTGGCCGCTATGTTGATCCAGTTGGCCATCTCCCGCTCCCGCGAGTTCAGCGCCGACGCGACGGGCGCCCGCATCCTGGGCGACTCGCTGCCGCTGGCCAATGCCCTGGAAAAGCTGGAACGGGGGGCAGACCGTCACCCGCTGGAGGTCAACCCGGCGGCCTCGCCGCTCTATATCGTCAACCCGCTGCGTGGTGGCGGGCTGGTCGGCCTATTCCGCACTCATCCGGCTACGGCTGAACGAGTAACCCGGCTGCGAGCGATGAAGATGTACGAGTTAGCCCAAGCTTACAGCTAATCAAAACCAATGAGGGGCAGGTCTGAGACCTGCCCCTCTAAGCGTGTGAAAAGGAGGCACGGATGACAGCAAAAAAACGCCAGCGTACCCGCCGGGTAGATCAAATCAAACGCTGGTTCCTGGTGGTCATCATTTTACTGGTCATTGTCTCAATGTTAATCGCAGACCTGAGCTACCTCTTTATGTAGATAGGTCCTCAACTCGGATTTAACTCAAGAAGGAAATTCATTCAAACGATCAATGGAAGCAAGTATTAACCTTGGACGCATCAAAAATATTCCCATCGGGCTACATTGGAGCCTGCTGCTGGTCTTTGGCCTGCTCACCTGGTCGCTGGCCCGGGGCTACTTCCCCGAAGAATATCCCTCGCTGCCAGCCTCGGCCCACTGGTTTCTGGCCGTCTTGACCAGCGTTCTATTCTTTGGCTCGGTTCTGCTGCACGAACTGGGGCATGCCCTGGTAGCTCTGCGCAACCACATCCCGGTCCGGCAAATTACCCTATTCGTCTTTGGCGGGGTAGCCCAACTGGAGCAGGAAACCCGCCGCCCCGGCGCAGAGTTCCGTATCGCCGCTGCCGGGCCGCTGGTCAGCCTGGGCCTGGCTGGATTATTCGGCGGGCTGTACCTGCTCGACCAGCATATTCCGTACCTGGCCGCGCCGAGCTTATGGCTGGCCCGGATCAACCTGCTGTTAGCCCTGTTTAATCTAATCCCCGGCTTTCCTCTCGATGGTGGACGTATCCTGCGGGCCATCATCTGGCAGGTCAGTGGCAGCCTGCACCGGGCAACTCAGGCCGCGGCCTTTATCGGCCAACTGGTCGCCTTTGGTTTCATTGGCTGGGGCCTTTACACCATTTTCACTGGCAGCTTTTTCAACGGCATCTGGCTGGCCTTCATCGGCTGGTTCCTACAGAACGCTGCCGCAGCCAGTTACGCTCAAGTGAATCTGGAAGAAATCCTGCGGGGAATCAAAGTTAGTCAGGTGATGAACCGCGACTATCAGGCTGTCCCAAGTATTTTATCCCTCAACCAGTTGGTCGAGGAGAAGGTCCTGGCCGGCGGCCAGCGCACCTTTTTTGTTAGTGACAACGGCCATCCCCGTGGGATGCTGACCCTGCGTGATGTAGCCGCCATTCCTCAATCCAAGTGGCGTTTCACTACCGTTGAGCAGGTGATGGTTCCGCTCAAACGGTTAACCCAGGTCCAACCCAGCCTGGAGCTGCTGTCTGCCCTCCAAATTATGGACAAGGCAAACGTAGCCCAGGTACCGGTCATCGAAGGTGACAGCCTGGTGGGGTTACTCAGCCGCGAGCAAGTGCTGCACTACATCCGTACTCGGGCTGAACTGGGAATTTAAAAAATGAGCAAAATTCTAGAACAAATTCACCTCTGGCTGGAACAGATGATCATTACACTCGGCTACACCGGCATTATAGTGGCGATGTTCCTGGAGAGTCTCTTTCCGCCAATCCCCTCGGAGTTGTTGATGCCGTTTGCCGGCTTTCTGGCCAGCCAGGGCCACCTCAGCTTTAGCGGCATTGTCCTGGCCGGGACGGCCGGCTCCTTGCTGGGCGCGCTGACCCTATATTACCTGGGCCAGTACGTCGGCGAGCCGCTGATCCGCACTTTTATCCGCCGCTATGGACACTATCTGTTCATGGCCGAACGCGATCTTAATCGCTCGCTCGACTTTTTTGAGCGGTACAGCGAGAGCATTGTCTTTTTGGGCCGTTTCATTCCCCTCGTTCGCAGTTTGATCTCCGTGCCCGCCGGAATGAATCGCATGCCCCTGGGCCGATTTGTGTTCTTTACCGCTCTTGGCTCCGGGCTTTGGAATGGACTGATGAGTTATATTGGAGTAATATTAGGTGAAAATTGGGCAGAGTTGCTGATCTTTGTTAAGCAGTACGAAATATTAGTAGTCGCGACTCTCGTGGCCCTGATCCTCTTTTTTGTCCTCAAAAGGGCCCCCCAATTTATCGCCTTTCAACCTAAACCCGAAGATACTGAATAAAAGAAAATGTCTGAAGCACTTTCCAAACCTTCCTGGTATAAACTAGAACCTGCCGAAACTCTAACTCAACTCGGCACTGACGCCACCCACGGCTTAACGGAGGCCGAAGCCGGCCTCCGCCTGGCCGAACATGGTCCCAATGAATTGACCGAACGAGCGGCCAAAAGCCCCTGGCGCATTCTGTGGGAGCAGTTCACGGCGACCATGGTCATCATTTTGATCGTCGCGGCGGTGATTGCCGGCTCGCTCGGCGAACTTAAAGACACCATCGCCATCCTGTCTATCGTGGTCTTGTTTGGATTGCTCGGCTTCCTCCAGGAATACCGGGCCGAAAAAGCGATGGCTGCCCTGAAAAAGCTGGCCGTACCGAATGTCCGGGTTTACCGCGATGGCCAGGTGCGCGAAATTCCCGCCCGTGACCTTGTTCCCGGCGATGTCATCCTGCTGGAAGCGGGCAATCTCGTCCCCGCCGACTGCCGCCTGCTGGAAAGCGCCAACCTGCGCATCCAGGAAGCAACTCTAACCGGCGAGTCGGAGCCGGTGGAGAAAATGACGACGACCCTGGCCGGGCCAGATTTACCCCTGGGAGACCGGCGTAACATGGCCTACATGGGCACGGTTGTTACCTACGGCCGGGGCCGGGCGGTCGTTACCGCAACCGGCATGCAGACCGAATTGGGCCACATCGCCGGCCTGATCCAGGGGGTGGCTCAAGAGCAGACCCCCTTGCAGCAGCGGCTTGACCAGGTGGGCAAAATGCTGGCCATAGTGGCCCTGGGAATTGCCGGGGTTATTTTTGTTCAGGGCTGGCTGCGCGGCGAAGAGCTGCGCCTGATTTTCCTGACGATGGTGAGCATTGCCGTTGCCATCATCCCAGAAGGGCTGCCCGCCGTGGTCACGATTACGCTGGCCCTGGGCGCGCAGCGCATGCTCAAACGACAGGCCCTCATCCGCAAACTGCCGGCCGTGGAAACGCTTGGCTCGGTCACGGTCATCTGCTCCGACAAAACCGGCACGCTGACCGAAAACCGCATGACCGTGACCGTGATTGACGTGGCCGGCCATCGCCTTGATTTGAATGAGGACATGCGCCATCACACCCCGACGCTGAGTGTTGAGCCTGATCCCACCTGGCAGAGCCAACCCTTCCCGCTGGGCCTGCTGCTGGCCGGCGGCGCCCTGTGCAACGATGCCCTCCTCAAAGCCGACAACGGGACCGGGCAAAAGTTCCACGCCATCGGCGATCCGACCGAAGGCGCGCTGGTCGTCGCCGCAGCCAAATTTGGTCTGTGGAAAGCCGATTTAGACCAAAAACTGCCGCGTGTAGCCGAACTTCCTTTCGACTCCGAACGCAAGCGCATGACGACCGTGCATAAGCTGGAGGATAGTAGATGGAAGATAGAGGATAGTGGATCGAGGATAGAGGGGACAAGCAAGCTTCCATCTTCAATCTTCCATCCTCTATCTTCTGTCTTCAGCCAGCCGCCTTACCTGGCCTTCACTAAGGGCGCGGTGGATGGCCTGCTGGAGATCGCCACACATGTTTGGGTGGACGACCGGACCGAGCCGCTGACCGAGCAGTGGCGCAGCCGGATCGAAGCCGCCAACATGCAGCTTGCCCAGAATGGCATGCGCGTCCTGGGTGTCGCCTGCCGCTCGCTGGAAACGGCGCCGAGCAACGGCCATCAAGCCTCGCTAGAGCAAAATTTGACCTTCCTGGGTATGGTCGGCATTATTGACCCGCCCCGGCCCGAAGTTAAAGAGGCAGTCGCCACCTGCCAGGCGGCCGGGATTCGCCCGATCATGATTACCGGCGATCACCCTTTAACCGCCCAGCATATTGCCCGCGAGTTGGGCATTAGCCAGAATGGCCGTGTTCTGACCGGCCAGGATTTAGCGACGCTCACGGTAGAGGAGTTGCGGAGCGTTGTCGAGGAGGTATCGGTCTACGCCCGCGTCTCGCCGGAACACAAACTCAGGGTGGTCCAGGCGCTGCAAGAGCGGGGCCATATTGTGGCCATGACCGGCGACGGGGTCAACGACGCCCCGGCCCTGAAAAAAGCCGACATCGGCGTGGCCATGGGCATTACCGGCACCGATGTATCCAAAGAAGCCGCCGATATGGTCCTGCGGGACGATAACTTTGCCACCATCGTCGCCGCGGTGGAGGAAGGCCGGGTTATCTACGACAACCTGCGCAAATTTATCAAGTTCTCCATTGCCGGGAACATCGGCAAAGTAGGGGTGATGTTGTTTGGCCCGCTGCTGGCCTTCCTGGTCCCGCCGGAAATGGAGAAGGAACTGCTGGTGCCGCTGCTGCCGCTGCAACTCCTCTGGCTCAACCTGCTGACCGACGGCCTGCTGGGGCTGGGCCTTGGCGTTGAACCCGCCGAAAGAAACACCATGCGCCGCCCGCCCCGCGCTCCCAATGAAAGCATTTTTGCGCAGGGCCTGGGCTGGCACATTCTGCGCACGGGCCTGCTGATTGCGATCATCGCCCTGGCCGTAGGCTATTGGTATGATCTAACCGACCGCGCTCACACCCAGACCATGATTTTTACCACCCTGGCCCTGGCCCAAATCTGGCAGGCCCTGGGCATTCGCTCCGGCCAGGACTCATTGTTCAGGGTAGGGCTGCTTTCCAACAAGCCCCTCCTGGGCGCGGCCGTCGCGGTCTTTGTCTTGCAATTGGCGGTGCTGTACACGCCTTTCTTGCAGGACTTCTTCCAGACCCGGCCGCTTTTGCCCATTGACCTGGGGATCAGCATAGCCGCCGGCAGCCTGGTTTTCATGGCGGTCGAGCTGGAGAAGTGGTTGGCCCGGCGGGGAATGGCTTAACCAATTTTTTCCTCGTTGACTGTTAAAAACCATAAGAGATAACCCAATGAGACAAATCGAACAACTTTTTGAAGGGGCATTGTGGCAGAGCCGTCTGGTGGTGATTGTGGCCGTAACTGCCAGTGTCCTGGTCGGCGTCGGCGTTTTCTATATGACCACGGTAGATACCGTCATCATGCTCAGCCACTTGCCCCAATATGCCTACCCGAGCTTAACTGCCGATGCACGCACCGCCCTGCGTCTCAGCCTGGTCGCCGAGGTAGTGGCCATTGTGGATGGCTACTTACTCGCCGCGATTATGCTGATCCTGGCCCTGGGCCTGTACGAACTGTTTGTCAGCAAAATTGGCTTGGCCGAAGGTTCTGAATTTGCTCCACGCCTCCTGCTTATCCGCAGCTTCGACGATCTTAAAGACCGCCTGGCGCGGGTGGTCCTACTGATTCTGATCGTCAAGTTCTTTCAGCAGGCTGTGCAGCTCAAATACACCGACACCCAAGATTTACTCTTTCTGGCCGTCGGCATCGTGCTGATTGGGGCGGCCATTTATCTCAGCCACAAGCGCGACAATCATTAAACCGGCTATGCTTACCATTTCGGCCAGTTGATGGATAAAAGTGCCACGTGATGCGTAAAAAGTCACGCATCACGTGGCCAACTATATCTCGTTGGCCGAAGTGACTGTCATCGCCTTCAAAGATTTATGCAAAAATCTCATCACAGATTACCTTTACGAATATGTTTGCTGCTGTTGTATCTGGTTTTGCCTTATCTTTAGCCGCACCGTGGCTCCATCACCGGGCACGAGGAGCTTCCGCCTGGCTGATCGCCCTGCTGCCGGCGGGGCTGCTGGCCTATTTCGCCAGCTTCTTAGGAGCTGTCAGCGCCGGTGAAATCCTCACCTTCAGCTATGCCTGGGCGCCCAGCCTGGGCGTCAGCATGTCGTTCTACGTTGACGGGTTGAGTTTGCTGTTTGCCCTGCTTATCAGCGGGATTGGTGGGCTGGTGGTTATCTATGCCGGAGGCTACCTGGCCGGACACCCCCAATTGGGTCGTTTTTACGCGTACCTGCTAATATTTATGGCCTCGATGCTCGGGCTGATCCTGGCCGGTAACATCATTACCTTGTTTGTTTTTTGGGAACTGACCAGCCTGAGTTCCTATCTCCTCATTGGTTTCTATCACCAAAAAGAGACCTCCCGCGCCGCCGCCCTGCAAGCTCTGCTGGTTACCGGCGCCGGCGGCCTGGCCCTACTGGCCGGACTGATTTTGCTGGGCCTGGCCGGCGGCAGCCTGGAGTTGGAGGTCCTGCTCAACCGGGGCGAGGTCATCCGCAACCATTCCCTCTACCTGCCCCTGCTGGTTCTGATCCTCCTCGGCGCTTTCACCAAATCAGCCCAATTTCCGTTCCATTTCTGGCTGCCTGGGGCGATGGCCGCTCCGGCCCCGGTCAGTTCCTACCTCCACTCGGCCACGATGGTCAAGGCGGGGATTTATCTGCTGGCCCGGTTTAGCCCCATTTTGGGCGGTACGGAGCTATGGCAGTACGCGCTGACCCTCACCGGCGGGGCGACAATGCTCATCGGGGCCTACCTGAGCTGGCAGCACACTGATCTCAAGCGGATTCTGGCCTACTCGACCATCAGCGCCCTGGGAACGCTGGTGCTGCTGATCGGCCTGGGCACGAGCGTGGCCATCAAAGCGGCCATCTTCTTCTTGATTGTCCACTCGCTCTACAAAGGCGCGCTTTTTATGGCAGCAGGGGCCATTGATCACGAGACCGGCACGCGCGACATCACGCACCTGTCGGGGCTGCGCCACCTGATGCCGGTCACTTTTGCCGCCGTGAGCCTGGCCGCTCTCTCCATGGCCGGGGCGCTGCCCTTCCTGGTTGGCTATATTGGCAAGAAGTTGATCTACGAAGCCACGCTGACCGCACCCTCCACCGCCACCCTCCTGACCGCTGCGGCCATGCTGGCCAATGGCTTTACCATTGTTGCCGCTGGGTTGGTGGCTTATCGTCCCTTCTTTGGCCCAAAAGTTGATACACCCCAAAAAGTCCACGAAGCACCGCTGCGCATGTGGCTGGGACCTCTCGTGCTGGCCTCGCTGGGCCTGCTGCTGGTAGTCATCATCGAATTCCTGCCGGGCAGCCTGTTTAAGCCGCTGCTGGCTGCTTCCGCCGCCGCTGTCCTCGACGAGCTGATCGAGGTCAAACTGACGGCGTGGAGCGGCCTTAACCTGGTCTTTATTCTCAGCCTGATCACGCTGGCCGCCGGGGTGGGACTTTATGCCGGGCGCGACTGGCTGCGCCGCATCACCCAACGATTCGACCCGCTGGCAGCCTGGGGACCGGAACAGTGGTACCATCTGGCGCTGCGAGGCATGCTCCGGATAGCCCAGCTTCAAACAGAGTGGCTGCAAAATGGTTATTTACGCCGCTATTTGCTGGTGATCATCGCTACGATCATCGGTTTGACCGGTTATGCCCTGTTCACTCAGGTCACCTGGCCGGATCTTTTTGCCGATTTAGCCCAGGCCCGCTATTACGAGTGGTTCCTGGCCGCCCTGATTCTGGGCGCTGTTTTGGCCGTGGGGCAGGCCGAGTCCCGTCTGGCCGCCATCGCCGCCTTGGGGGTAATCGGCTACACAATGGCCTTGATTTACATTCTGTATGGCGCACCCGACCTGGCCATGACCCAGGTCGCTGTTGAAACCCTGACCGTGATTCTCTTCGTGCTGGTGCTGTACCGCCTGCCCCGTTTTGCCCGGATGAGCAGCCGGTCGGCCCGCCTTCGCGATTTACTGGTCGCTCTGGCCGCGGGCGGGCTGATGACACTGTTGACCCTGGTGGTGCGAGCCTTGCCCGCCCCGGACTACCTGACGCCCTTTTTTGCTATGAACAGCCTGGTGCTGGCTAATGGGCGCAATGTGGTCAACGTGATCCTCGTAGATTTCCGCGGCCTGGATACACTAGGCGAGATCACCGTTCTGGCTGCGGCAGCGGTGGGCGTTTTCGCCCTGCTCAAATTACGCCTGGGAGGTAAAGCGCCATGAGATCGTTAATCCTGGGCACGGCCACGCGCTATCTGCTCCCGCTCCTGCTGCTCTTCTCAATTTACCTGCTGCTGCGCGGTCACAATGAACCGGGCGGTGGGTTTGCCGGCGGGCTGGTAGCGGCCGCCGCTTTTGCTCTGTATACCATTGCCTACGGGGTCACCCAGGCCAGGCGAACGCTGCACGTTGATCCGATCAAATTGACCGCCCTGGGCCTGCTGCTTGCCCTCGGCAGCGGCCTGTTGGGACTCTTATCAGGACAACCTTTTATGACCGGCCTCTGGAGCGCCCAGACCATCCCAGTACTGGGCAAGGCCGGCACGCCTGTTCTGTTTGATCTGGGGGTCTACCTGGTGGTCATTGGCATTACTTTAACCATTATTTTTGCGCTGGCGGACGAATAAGATGGAAACGATTCTGGCATTTGTGATCGGCGGGCTGTATGCGGGCGGCATCTACATGATGCTGCGGCGCAGCATTGTCAAATTAATCATCGGCCTGGTGCTGCTGGGCCATGCCACCAATCTGTTGATTTTCGATGTAGGGCGCTTGACTCCCGGCCAGCCGCCCCTGATCCCAGCCAATGAAACCACCCTGACCACGCCCTTTGCCGACCCGCTGCCACAGGCGCTGATTCTCACGGCCATCGTCATCGGCTTTGGTGTGCAGGCATTTGCCGTGGTGCTGATCAAGCGTGTTTATCAAACCGTCGGCAACGACGACCTTGACCAGATGAAAGCAACCGATAGCTGACGCCATGAACACCCTCCTGATTTTGC
Source organism: Chloroflexota bacterium (assembly GCA_016860845.1). Next base: position 113,815 of record BOKF01000014.1, on the reverse strand, counting down.
CTATTGTTATCCCTTTTTTGACCGCCATTGTCTGCCTGCTGGCCTGGCAGCACCCCCGGATGCAGCGGCTGTTCAGCCTGGCAGGTAGTGCGGCGCTTTTTGGGGCGGCCCTAGCCCTGCTGACCTCCATCTGGCAGAACGGCATCCAGGCGACTCCGGTGGGTAACTGGCCCGCGCCTTACGGCATCGTCATCGTGGCCGACCTGTTCAGCGCCTTGATGGTCGTGCTGGCCGGCCTGATGGGCCTGCTGACCGTGCTCTACTCCTGGGCCAGCCTCGACCGCCCGTGTGAGGCGTTTGGCTACTATCCCCTCCTTAATATTATGTTAATGGGTGTCTGCGGCGCTTTTTTGACCGGCGACTTCTTCAACCTATATGTCTGGTTCGAGGTATTGCTAATTGCCTCCTTTGTGCTACTGGCTTTGGGCGGCGAACGCCGGCAACTGGAAGGTGCGGTGAAATATGTCACCCTCAATCTGGTCTCGTCGGCTCTGTTCCTGACCGCTTTAGGTATCCTTTACGGCCTGACCGGCAGCTTGAATATGGCCGACCTGGCCCGCCGGCTGCCCACTATTGCCCAACCCGGCCTGGTAACTACCCTGTCTATCCTGTTTATGATTGCTTTTGGAGTCAAGGCGGCCATCTTTCCGCTCTTTTTCTGGCTGCCGGCCTCGTACCATACCCCGCCGGTCGTCATTACGACCATCTTTTCGGCCTTGCTAACCAAAGTGGGGGTTTACGCTTTGATCCGCAGCTTCACCCTGGTTTTCACCCAGAACCCGGATTATACCCACACCCTGATCCTGACCCTGGCCGCCCTGACGATGATTTCCGGTGTACTGGGCGCGGTAGTGCAAAACGAATTCCGGCGTTTGCTGTCGTTCCACATTATCAGCCAGATCGGGTACCTGCTGCTGGGGCTGGGCCTGTTCACCCCCCTGGCCCTGACCGGCGCGATATTTTTTATGGCTCACGTTATCCTGGCTAAATCAGCCCTCTTCCTGGTCAGCGGCGTGGCCCAGCGGCTGGCCGGGACGTATGATTTGAAGAAACTGGGCGGGTTGTACCAAACGCAGCCGGGGATTGCAGTGTTGTTCTTAATACCGGCCCTGTCTCTGGCCGGTATCCCGCCGTTATCCGGTTTTTGGGCCAAATTCATCCTGGTCCAAGCCGGCCTGGAAGCCGAGCACTATCTCCTGGTTGCCGTAGCATTGGGGGTCAGCGTGCTGACCCTGTATTCGATGACAAAGATTTGGGCCGAAGCTTTCTGGAAAGAGCGGCCGCCCATGACAGATGGGAAGGCGCTCGCGCCGGCCGGTATCCAGGCCCAAAAATGGCTGTTTCTGGCTCCGATTGCCGTTTTGGTGCTCTTGAGTGTGGTGATGGGGCTGGCGGCTGAACCGTTTTTCCTGCTGGCCCGCCAGGCCGCCGAGCAACTGCTGCATCCAGCGGCCTACATTGATACGGTTTTAGGAGGGGTACCGTGAAGCTTTTTATTTTGAACGTACTGCTGGCCCTGGCCTGGGTAGCGCTGACCGGCCAGTTTACGCCAGTTAATCTGGTCGCCGGTTTTGGGCTGGGCTATCTGCTGCTGTGGCTGGTGCGACCGGCCCGGGAGACAGCCGGCTATTTTCGCAAAATTGTCCAGGTGGTCAGCTTTTTCTTCTTTTTTCTGCACGAGCTACTCATTGCCAACCTGCGGGTTGCCTACCACGTCATCCGCCCATCCCTGACGATGCGTCCGGGGGTGGTCGCCATTCCCCTGGATTTGAAGTCTGACGCCGAAATCACCCTGCTGGCCAACCTGATTACCCTGACTCCTGGCTCGTTGAGCCTGGACGTCTCGACCGACCGGCGCGTCCTGTACGTCCACGCGATGTACATTGACGATGTCGAGACCTTTCGACACGAGATCAAAGAAGGGTTCGAACGGCGGGTGCGGGAGGTTTACTCATGAGTGGGCCAATCCTGCTGCTGGTCTCGCTGCTGCTCCTGGGGGCGTTGGGGCTGGCTTTTATCCGCCTGCTGCGCGGGCCAAGCCTGCCCGACCGGGTTGTCGCGCTTGATCTGATCAGTGTGATTGGCGTCGGGCTGGTGGCTACCTACGCTGTGACCGTGAATCAACCAGTCTTTTTGGATGTGATCATGGTTTTTGCCTTGATTTCATTTCTGGGCACGGTGGCCTTTGCCTATTATCTGGAAAGGAAAACTAAAAATGCGCGAGGTGATTAGCTTATTGCTGCTGCTGACCGGCGCGGTCTTTGTGTTTATTGCCGCCCTGGGGGTGGTTCGCATGCCCGATATGTTCCTGCGCATGTCTGCTGCCAGCAAAGCCGGCTCCCTGGGGGCCAGCCTGGCCCTGCTGGCAGCCGCCCTTTATTTCTACGATTTGGCGATCGCAATACGGGTCATCGCCACCATTGCCTTTATTTTTTTGACCACACCGGTAGCCGCCCACCTGATTGCCCGGGCAGCATATGTGAATGACGTGCCACTGTGGGAAAAGACAATCTGTAATGAACTGCAGGGGCGGTACGACCGGGAAACTCACCGGCTGGCGAGTTCCAGTACCCAGCAGCAAAATTAACATGATGCCTGATACGTTATGAGGGTCATCATACATCAGCTTCAAGCCCCACGAATTCTGATTTACCAAACGAGTCCTCTTTCCCCTTAACACCCGATTGCCCAGTCATTCCCAATATGCTATAATCCGCCCACTCTTCCTGGGAGAACTACATGAAAATAGCTCTGGATGCTATGGGCGGCGACCACGCCCCGACGGCGGCAGTCCATGCTGCGGTCTGGGCGGCGCGAGATTTCAAGCTGACCGTCCAACTGGTCGGCCAGCCCCAGGCCATCCAGGCCGAACTGGCTAAACACCAGACTGCCGGCCTGAATTTGCCGATCATCCCCGCCAGCGAAGTCGTCGAAATGCATGAGCACCCGGCGACGGCGGTAAAAAACAAAAAGGATGCCTCGATGGTGGTGGCGATAGAGCTGCTGAAAACGGGAGCCAGTGACGCCTTTGTCAGCGCCGGCAATTCCGGGGGCGTCTTGGCGGCGGCATTATTTGGCCTGGGCCGGATTAAAGGCATTAAGCGCCCCGCCCTGAGCGTGATCTTCCCCAATGAGTCGCCCCAGGGCTACTGCTTTTTGCTGGATGTGGGCGCTAATACTGATGCGCGCCCGGAGTTTCTGCTGCAATTTGCGCTGATGGGCCATCACTACGCCAGCCAGGTGTTGAACATGCCCAACCCGCGGGTCGGGCTGCTGTCCACAGGCGAGGAGGAAGACAAGGGCAACATGCTCGTGCAAGAAGTCACGCCCCTGCTGAAAGCCAGCCAGCTCAACTTCGTCGGCAATGTCGAGGGCAAAGATATTCCGGCGGGCCTGGCCGACGTCGTAGTGACCGACGGCTTCACCGGCAACATTTTTATCAAAGGAGCTGAAGGCGTGGCTTCGATGATTGTCAAGGCGCTGGAACGTGAAATCAAAGCGCGGCCCCTGGCTGCAGCCGGCGCCCTGCTGGCTCGACCGGCCTTCCGTGCCTTGAAAGCCAAGCTGGATTACCGCGAATATGGCGGCGGGCCGCTGCTGGGGGTTAACGGGGTGGTCATCATTGCCCACGGCCGCTCCGACGCTTATGCCATCCGTAACGCCATCCGCGTAGCCAAACAAGCGGCTGAAAAAAATATCGTCGGTGTAATTGAGCAGGGGCTGAACGAAGCGAAGAGTCAAAGGGGCAACGAAGCAATGGCTCAACGAGTCAGTGAAGCGGATTAAAATATTAGATATCATCGGAATTAAACTCAGAACATGTCATTTCGAGCGATCCGCTACGCGGGAGCGAGAAATCCCTGGGAAGCTACGCTTTAGTGTAGATTTAAGGGATTCCTCGTTCCGCTACGCTCCACTCGGAATGACATAAGAAGCCAACTTCTTTACAGATTCGCCGACTTACGGAAACGCAGGAGAAATAACATCCCATATCCAACATCCCAGACTCCACCTCCCACATCCCGCGTCGTCATCACCGGTATGGGCGCGATGACCCCTTTGGGGCATACGGTCACAGAAACCTGGGAGAACCTGGTCAAAGGAGTATCCGGTATTGCCGGCATTACTCTCTTTGATGCCTCCCACCTGCCGACCCGCTTTGCCGGAGAGGTTAAAGATTTTTCACCGCAGGCTTACCTCCCGGCCAAAGAAGCCAAGCGGATGGCGCGCTGCTCCCACTTTGCCATTGCCGCAGCGGTACAGGCCGTCGAGGATGCAGGGCTGTCCTATCCCTTCACCGGCAGCCTGGCCGAACGCAGCGGTGCACTGGTTGGGACGGCGATGGGCGGCTTCGACAAGGCCGAAGATGGTCTGCGCGATTATTTGGAGCGCGGCCTGGGTAAGGTCAGTCCCTTTTCGCTGCCAGCGGCCCTGCCCAATTTGTCAACTTTTCACATCTGCGTTAAGCTCAATGCGCAGGGCTACAGCAACACCACAGCTACCGCCTGCGCCGCCGGGACGATGGCGATTGCCGAGGCCGCCGAGGTGATCAAGCGGGGCCGCTGCGAGGTAATGATTGCCGGGGGAGTCGAGGCAGCTATTGTCGAAACGACCCTGGCCGGGTTTAGCGCCATGCGCGCCCTCTCGACCCGCAACGACGACCCGGCCCGCGCCTGCCGGCCCTTCGACGCCGGGCGTGATGGCTTTGTCGTCGGCGAGGGGGGAGCCATGTTTATTCTGGAACGATTGGACCATGCCCTGGCCCGCCGCGCCCGGATCTATGCCGAAGTGCTGGGTAGCGCGCACTCGTCTGATACCTATCACATTGCCGCGCCAGACCCGGACTCGCGGGGGGCCATCCGGGCGATGCGCTGGGCGCTGGCCGACGCTGGAGTCAGTCCCGATGAGGTGGATTACATCAATGCGCACGGTCCCGGCACGCCGCTGGGCGACACCAGCGAGACTTTCGCCATCAAGTCACTCTTTGGCGAGTGGGCGTATGCCATACCGATCAGCTCGACCAAAAGCATGCTGGGCCACTCATTTGGCGCAGCCGGAGCGATTGAGGCCCTGGCCTGCGTTAAGACCATTGAAACCGGGCTGATCCATCCGACCATTAACTATCAAATCCCTGATCCAACCTGCGATCTGGATTACGTGCCCAACGAGTCCCGCCAGCGCAGCGTGCAAGTGGCGCTGTCCAACTCTTTTGGCTTGGGTGGCCAGAACTCCTGTTTGGTTTTAGGCAAATACAAGGATTATCTATGAGGGTTCATACCAATACCGAAATTATTCAAAGCCGGGCCAAATGGGCCAGGCGCATTGCCCCCCTGACCATGCTCTTCCTTATCGGCGGCCTCATCACCAATTTTATGAGCATGAGCCAGCCGCAGTATTTTCAGCCGACCTTGATTCTATTGGCCCTGGGCTTCGTTTTTGCCACCCTCAGCTCCCATCTGGTCAATCGTTGGGTGCGCGAACCACGGGCCGACCAGGTGCTGGCCACGACTCTTAAAAAATTTGGCAACGATTTTGTCCTGTTTAATTACACGGCCCCAGTGCCGCACGTACTGCTCACCCCCAGCCGCTTGTATGCGGTCGTGGTCAAAAATCAGGACGGCCAGATTATCGTCAATGGGCGGCGCTATTCTCGCAAATTTACCTGGAACCGGTTCTTCCGCTTCTTTGCCGACGAGGGCTTAGGTTCTCCCCCCGCCGAAGCTGAAAATCGCCTGGACAAGCTGGAGAAATTCTTGCGTAAAAACCTGGCGGAAGAGGAAATACCGGAGTTGAAGCCGCTGATTATCTTCACTCACAAAAATGTCGAACTCAGCGTCAACAACTCTGACATCCCGGTGATGCGCACCAATGAGCTAAAAACCTATTTGCGCGAGCAGGAGAAGAACCGGGCCATTTCGGCCACTCAACGCCAAAAGCTAACCCAGCTTTTGGGAGGCAAGTGGGAGGAAGTGAAGGAGTGACCCGGCATCGGTCGCCGATTTCTAATCGCCATGCTATGAACAGATTTATCCAAATAAAGGAATGTTCACAAGCCTGTGACATGCCATCCAGCCACCAGCGACGAAAAAGCCCTCACCCCGTCGCTGGCGCGACTTCCCTCTCCCAGTGGGAGAGGGGGTGGGGGTGAGGGCTATTTTCTTAGGAGTCGAACTATGCCCCTGATTCATCAACGCTATAATGAACGCTTTGTCGAAAATGCCCAAAAAAGCAGCGAGCCGCTCACTCCAGAAGCCAAATATGGGGTCCGGGTGGTTAAAGCCGATGCAGCCGAGGGGGAAACCTATTGGCGGCTGGTTGGGGTGCATCACCTGCTGCCCGATGAAAATGTAAGCAAGCATAATATTTACATCGAGGCTTTGGATGAGCAGGGCAAACGCCTCAGGAATCCAATCGCCTGGGCCGGCTGGACATGGGAGGGGCGGCGGCCCAACGAGCGCGCCGATCCCGTTCCACTGGACAAACCCGATAACGAAACAGCCGGCGATATCGCCATCCATTTTGGGCAAAAAGCCAGTGTTTGGGTCAAAGGGCTTGGCCGGGATGCCAATGAGAAAAGCGACCGGGTCGAAAACCTGCACACCGCCCACCCCGACGAGCCGCTGCCCGATGGCCGGCTGCTTAACACGCTGGGCCATCATTCCTTTTATCTGGTTTTCCAACGCACCCGCAAACAAGCCCAAGGGGCTTCTACCGGCGCAACACCGGTATCAACCACGCCCTCGCCACCGCCCCCCCCACCCCCGACGCCTCCAGCTCCGCCAAAGCCGGCCCAACCACCCTCTCCTCCCGTGCCACCACCGCCGCCTCCGCCACCACCGCCACAACCCCAAATTCCACCCCAACCAGCCACGACGACCAAGAGCATTAACTACTATCTACTCTTGGGTCCCGCTGGCAGCCGGGGACGGCAAACCAACTTACTGCTGGCAGCCAACTACATCCTGACCTTCTCCCCAACCGTTGGGTTTAGCGTGGCCGAGGCCAAACAAGCCCGCCAGGTGACAATTATCGGCGAAGGCATCAGCCCCGCCGACCAGCAGGCGATCCAAAGCTCCGGGAGTCAGATCGAAGTCCTGGCCGGCGATCCCTACACCATTGAAGCCAAGCTCAATGAGCGAATTCGGACGGGGCGCGCGTTTGGAGGATAATAGGGAAGATTGGTAGGCTGGAAGGTTGGCATATGTCATTCTGAGCGACCGGAGGGAGCGAAGAATCCGGCGATACTTGGCCCCAAGCGAAACCCTCTTGGAGATTCTTCACTCCGCTTTGCTCCGTTCAGAATGACATTAGCGCATACTGTTGCCATTTTATTAAGAATCAATGAACTCCGTATTCAACGGTTACTCTCAATTCTCCAGCCAGTATCGTTCGTTCTTGCCCGAATTTATTGTAGCCGCGCTGCTGCTGGCCCTGGCTACCATTGGCTTTTTCTGGCAGATATTGTTCACCCCGGCCACCTGGCAGCCAGCCGGCGGCGGCGACCTGGCCCCTTTTCTCTATCCCAACTATACCTTTGCCGCTCAATCCCTGCGCCAGGGGATTATTCCCCTCTGGAACCCGCACCTTTACAGTGGCACGCCTTTTGCTGCCGACATCCAGTCCGGCCTTTTTTACCCGGTCAACCTGCTGGTTTTTTTGCTCGTTCCCCATTTAACTTACGAATGGCTGGAATACCTGGCTATATTTCACTTCTGGCTGGCCGGGGCGACGATGTACGTGTGCCTGCGGCTGCTTGCACCAGAGGCCGCCGAAACATCCCCTCTCCAAAACGCTTCACGCTTCACGCATCACGCCCTCCCCCTCTCCCCTCTCGCCGCCTTTGCCGGGGCTTTGGCCTTTGAGTTCAGCGATCTTTTTATCGTTCATTTTGGCAACTTAAATATGATCGCCGTGGCCGCCTGGCTGCCGCTTATCTTTCTGTTCTTTCACCGCAGCCTGCACCAGAAAAGCCTCGGTTTGGCTGCCGCCAGCGGCGCTGTGCTGGCCATCGCCACCCTGGCCGGACACATTCAGATTACCCTCTTCATCCTGCTCACCCTGGGCCTGTACGCCCTCTGGCATCTACGATTTACGATTTACGATTTACGATTTTGGATTGGGTACAGGGGAGATAAAACAACTGAAGCCCAAACCTCGACAAAGCCAACAAAATCCACAGCCCATCCTCCATCCTCCATCCTCTATCCTCCATCCTCCATTTTCCATTTTCTATCTTCTATCCTCTATCCCCTATCCTCCCTCCTCCTGACCCTTCTCGTCACCATCGGCCTTTCCGCCCTGCTCCTCTTTCCGGCTTACGAGTTCAGCCGCTACACTCCCCGCGCCGAACTCCCGTATGCCGAAGCGGCCCAGTATTCGCTCCACCCGGCGCAATTGATCGGCCTGCTTATCCCTAATTACTTTGGCCGCGACCCGGCCCTGCATTGGGGCCCATGGGCGCGGGTTGAGACGGGTTACATTGGCATCATAACCCTGTTGTTGGCCTTGATTGGCGCTCTCTTTTATCCAGGCCGCCTGAAAGGTTTCTTTATCGGCCTGGGTTTGATTGCCTTATTATTGGCCATGGGCGGCTATACATTGCTGCACGGCTGGCTTTACGCTACCCTGCCCGGCTTTGACCAGCTCCGCGCTCCGGCTCGCTTCATCCTCTTGTTGGACTTCAGCCTGGCGGCGCTGGCGGCGTTTGGGTTAAATACCCTCTTGCAGCCTCTCGGCGAAGCCACCCGGATGGGCCTGGGCAAACTGCTCAAAATCCTGGCCTGGAGCCTGGGCAGTTTGATCGTTGTCGCTGCCCCGCTCAGCTACTTCGCTTTGCTCATCACCCAGGACCGCAATCCGGCCATTTTCAACCGAGCCGCTGGCGCGGTGACAGGCGTAACCACATTCGCCTTTTTTGTTATGGCGGCCCTGGTTGTCCTTTATTTAATTTATAATCGTTGGTTACGCGAAAAACAGGCCGGGTTCGCGGCTGTCGCCTTGATCGCCCTGGATTTGTTTACCCTGGGTTACAACGTAGATATCGGCCACACCAGCCCGGTTAAAGGGTTTGATCACCCGGCGGCCCTGGCCTTTCTGCGGAGTGACCCCAGTTTATACCGCCTCGAAGTGACCACCGATGTGTGGCATGCCTGGCAGCCCAATACCGCTCTGCTCCACGGCCTGTACGATGTCTGGGGCCTGTATAATCCCCTCACCTTAGCCGATACCACGCTTTATTGGGAAGGTGCGCCCCCGCGCCGAACCGGCCGGTACAACTTTTTGGGGGTCAAATACATCATCGCCGGTAAAGCCGGCGCGCCCGCCGATGGCGCCATCGTTCCAGTCTTCGACGGCGACCCGGACGTCAACATTTACCTCAATCAGGACGCCCTGGCCCGCGCCCTGTTTGTCAGCCAGGCCACCCTCGTCCCCAACCACGACGCCGCCTGGCAGGCCCTCCGCACCGACCACTTCAACCCTGCCACCACTGTCATTCTAGAAGAAGATCCGGCTGTTCCCCTGCCCCCTCGCTCCCCTGCCCCCCTGCCTCAACCTAGCGCCGCCCTCTCCATCCTTAACTATGGCCTCCACACCGTCACCCTCGCCGTCGAAACCGATCAACCCGGCTACCTGGTCTTGGCCGATGCCTACTACCCTGGCTGGCAGGCCACCCTTGACTCCCAACCCACGCCCATCTGGCGGGCCAATTACGCCTTCCGCGCAGTTTACGTCCCGGCCGGACAGCACACGGTTCAGTTTGTTTTTGATCCGGTAATTTGGAAGGTGGGTGTGGCCGTCAGCGGGATAACCCTGTTAGGTTTGTTGGTTTGGCTGGGCTGGAGGTGGAGGAAAACCCTATTCGCCTCAAAGTTCTCCGGGTAGTTATAAGCTCAGTTTAGACTCTTTTCAACTCGAGGCGCTGCTATAGCGCCGCAGCCCGAAGCGGAACAGGGCCGACGCCCCGCACAGTAACACCCCGGCCAGGGCTAGACTGCCAAATAACATCTGCCCGGAGAGCGCGCCGGTTAGAGCTTGCGCCGGAACGGTGGTCATCAGCCCAACCGGGATGATCCAGGTTAGTATGAGCCGCAGCCAGCCGGGATACAGACCGACCGGATAACGGGCCATCTGGAAGAAAGCATCGAAAACCCAGGTGAACAAAAAACCGGGACTCCAAAAAACCAGGCCGGTGAAAGCCAGCAGGATGGCGTAGAGGATGGCCACGGCTGCCAGCAGAGTGAGACCAAAGGTAAGCAGTTGCACCAGGGTCAGGGTCAGCCCCAATTGGCGCAGGGCCAGGCCGAGCACGACCATCCCCAGGGCCAGGTCCACCAGGGCCAGCGGCCGCCAGTAGCGCAGGCTGGCCAGGAATTGGATGTCTACCGGGCGCAGCAGGGTGAAGTCGAGCCGGCCGCTCCAGACCTCACCATCCATTCCGGCCAGCGCCTCCAGGCTCGGCCCCAGTACCAGCCCACGCAGGGCGTTGAGACTCAGGTAGACCCCCAGCAGGGCCAGGGTAGAGGCAAAATCCCAGCCGTGGACTGTCTCTACCTGCCCAAATATCACCACCAGCCCCAGCACGCCGGTGGCCAGGTTCAGCAGCGAATGTAACAGACTGAGCCAGAAGTTGGCAGAGTAGGCCAGCTCGTTTTGGATAGAAGCTCCGGCAAAGAGGCGCACCAGTCTTAGATAGGTCATCTTCAGCCTCCAATCGCCGCGTAACGTTTGACCCCGGCCCGCCAGATCGTTCGAAACAGAACTAGGGTCATGACCAGCCAGGCCGCCTGGAGGGCAAAGCCCAGCCACAACTGCGTGATGTCTAACTGGCCGGTCAGCACCTCGACCGGGAAGCCGATCATGTAACGAAAAGGCAACACGGTGGCTGCCTGCCGCATCAAGCCGGGCAGCAGCAGAATCGGGGCGACCTGTCCCGCCAGCAGAAAAATAAGCGCATCCTGCACGGCCAGCAGTCCATCGGCCCGCGTAGACCAGAAGGCCAACAAAGCCAGCCAGTAGCCCCAAAAAAAGCGGAGCGCCCAGGCCAGGACTAAGGCCGGAATAAAGGCCAGGCTGTTGCCCCAGGTCAGGTGATACTCCGGCTGCAAGAGCAGGGCCAGGACAACGACGACAGGAATCACAAAGATCATGTAGACCACTTTGCCGGCCACTTCGGTGGCCAGGGCATCAAACAACGGCGACAACGGCCGCAGGAGCAGGATATTCATTTTGCCCTCCCGGATCATATCGCCGACCGTCCAGTTAGTTTGGGCGTAGGTCAGTTGGTTGACCAGGATCAATGCCAGGTAGTAGGCTACAAACTCACCCCGGCTCAACCCGCCGATGGTCTGCCCGCCAGCAGCGGTTGACCAGACCAGGAGATAGATCAGCGGCGGGATCATCCACATAAAGGCCAACAAGAAGAAAAAGCTGCGATACTGCAACCATGACAGCCACGTACTGTGAATGAGCGCCCAACCTCCCCGCCAATTCATAGTTCGCCCTCCTGGTAGATTTGGTCAATGACCGCTTCCAGGGGCGGGTCTTCCACGGCCAGATCAACGACAGGCAGGGTTTGCAGCAGGTCAGCCGTCAGCGCTGGCGCTTCCGACCGGCTCACCCGCAGGGTCAGACGGCTGTTTTCCTGGGCGATGATTTCGGCGCAGGGGGGCAGGGGCAGGCCGGACATTTGCCCAGAGGGGCCGCTGCCCAGGCTGATCTGAACCAGCTTAAAAGGGGCCAGCCGCTGCGCTAATTCGTTGAGCGGGCCGTCGTAGAGCAGCGCGCCGCGATGGATCAGGATCACCCGCGGGCACAGCGCGGCTACATCGGCCATATAGTGGCTGGTCAGGATAATCGTCACGCCGCTGCGACGGTTATACTCGGCCAGAAAGCGCCGTAACTGGCCCTGCATGGTCACATCCAGCCCCAGCGTCGGCTCGTCGAGAAACATGACCTGGGGCCGGTGGAGCAGCCCGGCCACCAGCTCGCACTTCATCCGCTCACCCAGCGACAGGTTGCGCACCGGCCGGGTCAGCAGCTCCTGCATCGCCAGCAGTTCGACCAGTTCCGTCAAGGTCTGCTTAAATTCGACGGCTGGCACGTGATACATCTCGCCCAGCACCCGAAACGTATCCAGCGGCGGAATGTCCCACAACATCTGGCTCTTGTTGCCCAAGACCATGCTGATGCGCCGCAGGTAATCGGCCCGGCGCTGCCAGGGGATAAAGCCCAGCACGGAAACCTCTCCGCTGGTCGGATACAACAGGCCGGAGAGTATCTTCAGGGTCGTAGTTTTACCGGCGCCGTTGGGGCCGATAAAGCCAACCATTTCCCCTGCTTCAATTGTAAAGTTAACCTCTCTTACTGCCGCAACCTCGCGGTAAGTGCGCCGCACCACGCTCTTGAGCGAAGCGGCCAGGCCGGGATCGCGCTCCGGCACGCGGTAAGTTTTGGAGAGATTGTGCACCACAATTCGCGCTTCGGTCATTTTGCTGACTTGTGCCTCCATTTTTAGTCGTTTGATTCGAATTCTTATTCTATCACTATTATATGGCCCTGGTGGGCAAGTGGAGGGTTTAAAGCCGGCCGGCGGCTCCTTGAGGGCTTGACAACGGTAAATCGCGCGGCTACATTAGTTCTTCTCAGGTCTCCTTGGTACAAGTTCCGGTGGGTCAGACTCAACCTTGTTCCCAGGGGACCTGTTGATTTAACGTGTCAATTCAGGTTGGCTCTTTTTAACAGGTCGTTAAGCAGAGTGTTCGGCAGGTCATCTTGACTCCCTTTTGGCGATCATCGCCTCCAATTGGACAATCATCTCTCTCGCCCGCTGTTCCTGTTCGGCCAGGGTGGTGAGCCACTGATCGGCGGCGGTGAGGATGTCTTCGTCGGGGCGCGGGGTGTCAAGGGCCTCGCGCAGTCCCTCCCGGCGGCCCTGGTCAAGTTGCAGCAGCATCCGCAGGACGGCCATCATGCTGTACCCGGCGCGCAGCAGCAGCCGGATGACCCGCAGGCGGCCAATTTCAGCCGGGCTGTAGCGGCGGTAGCCGGTCGTGGGGTCGCGCGGCACGGCCAGCAAGCCGTTGCGCTCCCAATTGCGCAAGATATCAATGGTCACAGCCAGCAGTTGGGCGGTCTGGCCGATGGATAAAGGTTCAGCCGCCGCCTCGACGATGTTACCACGTGCCCAGCGCTCGAGGAAGGCCGCTGCTTCTTCCGCCTGGGCGCGCTCGGCTTGCACCAGGGTCAGGTGATGCTGCGCCTGGGCCAAGGCGCTCTCCAAGTCGCCAGAAGCGGTCTGTCTGACGAGGGCCAGCGCCGACCGGCGGATAGCTCGTCCCGGCCAGCCGCCGTGCAAGGCCAGCCGGGCCAGGCGCATCTGGTCAAGATGGGCTTCGGTGAACTGGCGATACCCGCTGGGGCTGCGCGCAACCGGCGACAAAAAGCCCCACTGCTCGTAGAGCCGGACGGTGTTGGGATGGACGCCTACGGCTTTACTTATTTCGGATGTGCGGAGGTAGTGACGCCGGGCCATAGGTTATCCTTTACACAATCTTCATAAAACCTTCGTCAAAACTTTAATTGGTTCCCTTAAAATAGAATACAAAACTTCAATGAGCAAGTGAGGCATCAATCATGGCGAAGGCAAATATCTATCTTCTTTTTGGGCCATTCCTGCTACTGGTCCTGTTAGGAGGAACCAGTTGCGCCAGTGGAGCCACCACTGGAACGGAGGCGGCGTCCCCCGTGGAACTGTCCCTGGCCTCGCTGGCGGCGATGCCGGAGTTTGTACAAGAGGCCCCTCCCTCGGTCCAGGAAGCTTATCGTTTTGCTGTGGCCAACCCCGAGGTGATGCACCAAATTCCCTGCTACTGCGGCTGTGGGGCGATGGGGCATCAGGATAATCTGGGCTGCTATGTCAAAGAGTTCCGGTCCGATGGCTCGATTGAGTTTGATAACCATGCCACCGGCTGTACAATCTGTGTGGATATTACCCAAGATGTCATGCGCTTAAGCCGACAGGGACAGGATTTAAAGACCATCCGCACTTACATTGACAAACAGTACAGCCAATACGGTCCATCTACCAACACCCCGCCTGTGGAGTAAGCGTATCAACTCACAACGTTTCCGGCAACCAATCATGCGCTCACCTGCTTTTGCCCAAAATCTGCTTTTGCTCATTTTTATCACCCTGGGGGCTGCCATCCTGGTCATACCCTGGCCTTTTCGCCCGGCCCCAACGACACGCCATTTTAGCATGGATGGCCGCCAGTTTGCCTACGAGCCGGGTACCTTGCAGGTCAACCAGGGTGACACCGTGATCATTTCTCTGACAGCCTCAGATGTGGTTCACGGTTTATACCTGGACGGCTACGGCCTGGAAACGCGCGTCGAGCCAGGCCAGTCGCAAACTATTCAGTTTGTGGCCGATAAGCCGGGCAAATTCCGCTATCGCTGCTCGGTGAGCTGCGGCACGCTGCATCCCTTTATGATCGGCGAACTCATTGTTGGCCCCAACACCGCCTTTGGCCGGGCCGTCGCCATGCTGGCGCTGGTGGTGGTTGGAGTATTAATCTATCTCTGGCGCTTTCCCCTGCCCCAACCGGGCGAAGCGACGTTACCCTAATGCAGCAAAATCGGCTCGACCTTTTAACCACAATTCCCCTGCTCAAAGCCATGCTCAAATCGCGCCTGTTTCAGCCGATCTTGATGCTGGGTACCTTGTCTTTCTTTGTCTTCGCCATCTTGACCGGCCTGTTCGGGACGCCGGCGGGGGCCAAAAACTTCAGCATCATTTACATCTGGATCGTTTGGTGGGCGGTGTTAATTATCGTCCTGGTGCCGTTCTTCGGGCGCTTGTGGTGTACCGTCTGCCCCATTCCCGGCCCCGGCGAATGGTTGCAGCGGCGCAGTATCATCTACAAGCGTTTTCCCAATTTAATGAGCTTGCGCCGGCGCTGGCCTCGCCGCTTCAAAAATATCTGGCTGCAGAACTTTGGCTTTCTGGGGGTGGCCCTGTTTAGCGCCATCATCCTGACCCGGCCTTCGGTGACCGCCTGGGTGCTGTTGAGCTTTCTCCTGTTAGGGGTTATGCTCAGCATTTTCTACGAAAATCGGGTCTTTTGCCGTTATGTTTGCCCGGTCGGGGGCTTTATTGGCCTCTACTCCTTGACCTCAACCGTCGAACTGCGGGTCAAGGATGCTCAGGTTTGTAAGGATCACACGACGAAAGATTGTGTGGCCGGCACGGCCACCAGCTACGGCTGTCCCTGGCTGGTCTTTCCCGGCAACCTGGAGCGCAATACCTACTGCGGCTTATGTACCGAGTGTCTCAAAAGCTGTCCCCGCGATAACATCGCTCTAAATCTGAGACCGTTTGGCAGCGACCTGTTGGTCGCCAAGGGCCGCAGCCTGGACGAAGCCTACAAAGCCTTCATTATGCTCGCCTGCGCCCTGCTCTACGCAGCCGTGTTGCTGGGGCCGTGGGGCTGGCTGAAGGGTTGGGCCAACATGGACACCTGGGGGCAGTGGGCCATCTACGCCGCCGGCTTCTTAAGTGTCAATTTACTGGTCGTTCCCGGCCTGTTCTGGCTGGCCGCAATGGCCGCGCGAAAACTGGCCCGGTTGGAAATTTCGCCCCGGCAGGCTTTTGTGGATTATGCTTACACCCTGGTGCCGATGGGGTTAATGGGCTGGATTGCCTTTAGCTTTGCCTTTGTCTTTGTCAACGGCAGTTATGCCCTATCAGTTCTATCGGACCCCTTTGGCTGGGGCTGGAATCTATTCGGGACCAAAGATATCCCCTGGACGCCGTTCCTGCCCGATTTTGCCGCCGCCCTGCAAGTGATGGTCTTACTTGTGGGCCTGGCTTTCTCTATTACCATCGCCTTCCGCATGGGCCGCCAGCATGCTAAAAGTGACGCCCTGGCCTGGCGTGGAACGTTGCCGGTAGCTGCTTTTTTGTCAGCCGTTACCTTCGTGTTTTTGAAATTGTACCTGGGATGAAAGGTGCAAGGGAGTAGGAGAGAGTCAATTGCAGGACTTGCGGGATGGGCGGAAAAGCCCTCCCTAAATCCCTCCCAAAGGGAGGGACTTAAGCTAATTCTCCCCCATAGGGGGAATTAGAGGGGGGTAAATCCTTCCACGGCGTAACTCCGTCAATTATACTTCTCCCCTGCTCCTCCGCACCCCCGCTCCCCTGCTGTTTCTATGATGAATGAACGCAATCTTGAACGTCTCGCCCTAACTGCCCTGGCCATCATCCTGGTCGGCCTGCCTCTGGCTGTTTTCGGCTACCAATATGGGCTGCGCCCGGCTTTGAGCGCCACGCGAACCATAGACGTTATTGCAGCAGCCCCGGAAGCCGGCGGTTTCCAGCCCGCTAGCATCGAGGTCCAAAAAGGCGAAAAAGTCCGCCTGCGCTTCAGCGTGCCGGATGTCACTCACGGCGTTGCCGTGGCCGGGTTGGGGGTAGACCTCGGCCAGATTGACCCGGGCCAGATCAAAGAAGTCGAAGTTGTGTTCGATGAAGCGGGCGTCGTTACCTTTTACTGCAACACCTGGTGCAGCCCCAACCACTGGCGCATGCGCGGCACGATTACGGTCATAGATCCCGCCGACCCCCAGGCTCACTTGCAGGCCGGTTCCGGCCCCGACCCGGTCATCCAATCCCTCATCACCCGCCAGGTTGATATTGACGCCCCCCGCGAGGCAGGAGTTGTGCCAACAGAGGTGCCTTCATCAGCGGCTGGCCCAGCCCTGGTTAAGCAGTACCGCACCGATTTGCCCGCCCAACTTTTTGAGAGCGACTGGCTGCGGCAGCACAGCCCGGCCGAGGCTTATCTTTTGCTGGAGAAGCAACTGCCTCAGCTAACCGAGGGGCAGCGATGGGATATTGTCGCTTATCTCTGGACGGCCCCCTTGTCTCCTGATGACCGGGCCTGGGCGAGCGAGGCATATGCCAAGAACTGCGCCGCCTGCCACGGCGAAACCGGCCGGGGAGACGGTCCGGCTGCCGCCGCGATTAATGCTCAACTCCAATCCAGTCCGATGGTCAGCATGACCCATCAGGTGGCCTCCTTTGTTCCCTCGCCCCAAACCATGGCCGCGACGATGGACATTTATTACGCCAAGCTACGCCGCGGTGGAATGGGCACGTCCATGCCCTCTTTCGGCCCCATCTTTAATGAAACCGAAACCTGGAAACTGGTTTACTATTTATGGGAGCTAACCTTTACCCAGATGGAGCCAGGGCCAACCGGCGAACCTGGGCATTGAGCAAGGCTTAAGTTAAGCGGTTGGCTTTAGCGGCCTGGCGATCACGCAGGAGTCGTTACGAGCCTGCGGCACACCACCAACAATGAAAGTCCGCAGATTTCGCAGATTGCACAGATTTTTATTTTTTATCTGCGAAATCTGTGTAATCTGTGGGTTATTTTCGAAGGAGCTGCTTATAAAGGGGTTCCCCGTAAAGCTGCTCTTCCAGTTTCTTCCACTGGACCCTGGCCAATGAGCCGGGAGCGGCAAGGCCGAGGAACTCCGCCCGCTTGGCCAGGCCGGCGTAGCTTAACGTGGTCTGCGTTTCGTGCTTGAGGCGAACCAGCACCTCGGGGCTGCACTGGCGCGGGCCAATGCCCATTTGGCGGAGCTGAGCAAAGAACTCCTGCTCCGGGAAAATCAGCTCGGCGGCAAAGATTTCCGCCCCAATCTCAACCGGCTCGCGCTGGTTGGAGGCATCACAATAGGAGATGGGCTGGCCGCGGTCCACCAGGTGGTGCTTTAGTTCGTGGGCCATGGTAAAAATCAACGGCTCCGGCGGCAAATGGCGGGCCAGCATGACCGTCGGCCCCAGTTCGTCGTCAAAATAAGCGCCCCGCAGCGCCTTGAGCTTGTGCGGCCACAAGTCAATTTTGATGCCGTAAGCCCGGTAGACCCGGCGCAAATCCGAGCGAAGCACACGCGGGCCGGCCAGCCCATGCTCCTGACGGACCTGCCGGGCCAAAGCCCTCATTTCATCATAATAAAAATGGCTCACGCGACGCTTTTCCTCTTCCGCCCGGCGCGGGGGCGCTCCTGGCCCCCATACAAGCCGCGCGCCCGGCGAAACTCGGCGTAACGCCGCAGTTCTTCCAGGTCTTCCGGCTTAAGCTGCCGGGCGGCCCGCAGCAAGGCGGTCATCGGCTCGTTGGCCGGAGTCTCCTCCGGCGGGAAGAATTCCAGAATAGACACGCCAAAGAAACGAGCCAGTTGGTCCAGGTCTTCCAGGCTGGGCCGGTAGGTGGCCGTCTCCCAGCGCGAGATAGTGTTGGTAGCTACGCCAAGAGCTTTAGCCAGCGCCTCCTGGGACAGCCCTTGCCCATCCCCGTAATTTAAGCGTAGATCGCGGATACACTGCCCGACGTGCTCAAAAAGGTTCATTTATAAAGACTTTCCCATTTTAGGATAAGATTTTACCAATAATGTTGACAACTTACTTTTTTATGCTATATTTACCGTAATTATTATACTCATTTAGGAAAATATTTCAACTCAAAGTGGAAATTTGGTTTTACGAAAGGAGTATTAGACCCATGAAGATTCAGATCAAGCAAATTAAGGGTGACATTGTCGAGTTGCTGTTTAATCCTAGAGAGGAAGACCTGCGCGTGGGTGAAAATTTAACCCTGCGCGAAAACGGCAGCAGCCGGGGTTTGATTGTGCAGGTCATCGAGTTTCGTACTGTTACCTACCCTTCGCTGGTGCAGGAAATGCTGCAACTGGTGGCCGAGGAGGGACCAGCGCCTAATGCTGCCCTTGAACCGGATGGCTTATCCGAAAAGAGTAATCTCAAGCTGGCCATTGCCAAGATCAGAAAGGTTGTCCAATGGGCGCCAATGGCCGCCGTTTGAAATACGGCGATGAAGATAGCTTGAATCGCTGGGAGCAATGGGATGGCTGGATCCCCACCCGCGATGTGACCATCGAGCGCACCACCGATGAGGAGGTTTTTGCCAATGCTACCCGCAACCTGGGCCATCCCCTCCAGTTAGGCCATACGCTGGCCGGGCACCCTTTTCTGGTTGAAGGGCAAGACCTGGAAAAAGTTAACGTGGTGACCGGGGTCAAGGGCAGCGGCAAAAGCCACCTCTCCAAAGTCCTTTTACTCCAGCTCATTGCCAGCGGCGCGCCGTGCGTGGTCTTTGATATCAACAAAGAATATATCCACCTGCCCAAGGTCGAGCTTGACCTGGAGACGGGCAAAGTGACCCAGCGGGGCATTATCCACCTGGAAGCGGGCGGTAACTTTCGCCTCGGGGTCCGGCAGTTCGGCCTGGCCCCCATGATGACTCTCTTGCAGCGCTTCGGCCTGCCGGAGGTGTCGGCCCTTTACTTTGAGAACCGGCTGGCCCGGCTGTGGGCCGAAGCCGAGGCCATCGAACGGGAGCGGGGCCGCGTGCCGTATGTCGGCCTGGAGCAAATCATGCAAATGGCCGAGAACAACGAGTTTGGCGGCGGCTCGAATGCCATGGTGGTCAATCAAGCCATCCGCTCGCGCCTGGAGGCGCTCAAAAATACCAATATTTTCGCCCGCAACCCGCAGGAGGCGGCCTCGTTGAGCGAGTCTTACCGCCGTATCCGGCAAGGGGGGGCGCTGGTGATTGATATCTCGGCCCTGTCGAACCTGGCCCGCGAGGGTTTTGTCCAGGCCATCATCGAACTGATCAAAGACCTGTGCCTGTGGGAGATTGAAAACGGCACCCACCGCTTCCCTTTCATCTTTTTTGAAGAAGCTCACCTGTACGTGTCACGCCATAGTATTGATTACATCGTTACGCGGGCGCGCCACCTGGGCATCACCAGTTTCTTTGTCACCAATATGATTCACGGGCTGGATGAGACCATCCTGCGCCAGGCTGACAACCTCTTCCTACTGCGCATCCCCTTTGAAGATGACGTACGCCACGTCTCCCGTGGAGCCGCGACCGACTACGAAACCATGGCTGCCTTTGTGCGCCGGCTGCGGCAGCACCATGCCCTGGTCATCGGCAATGTGACCGCCCAGTATCCCCTCATTTTCAGAGTGGACCGGCTGGCCGGGATCAATACCGCCGGGGAGACGCGCTTCTTCTTCCAACGGGGTATCCCCGCCGAGCTCTAAGAGAAGACCCTAAAGGTCTTAAAGACCTTTAGGGTCTGCCAAAGAAGGGAAGGTAGAAAATTGAGACGACAACGAAGCGCCGCCGAATATACGGTGGAGTGGCTCCAGGAAGAGCACAAGAGCGAGAAAGAGTATATCAAGCCCTCGTCACTGGCCAAGGGCTGTTTGCTGTACGTGGCCTTTGAATTGCAGGGCAAACCCAAGCCGCCTTTTGATGCCAGGGTAGGCCGGATTCTCTCGGTGGGGACCGACAGCCACCGCCGCCTGCAGCGGGCTATGAGCCGGGCCTGCTTAGCCCAGGAAGTCTTTTTTGAGATACCGGAGTATCGGATTCACGGCTTCTGTGATGGGATTCTTTATATTCCGCCTGGGGTAAATGTGGACGAGGCCGCCACCGGCTTCTGGGCGCTGGAATACAAAACCAGTGCGGCCAGTGAGTTTGACAAGATCAAAGCAGCCAAAATCCCGAAGGAAGAACACGTGCGCCAGGCTCAAATCTATCTATGGGGTCTGCGAGAATATTACCGGGGGGCGATTCCGCTCAACGGGGCTATCATTTACTACGAAAATCGTGATACCCTCGACCACCTAGCGTTCGAAGTCTATCCCGATTCAGAAATGATGGCCGACCTGCTGGCTAGAATCAAGCGTATGCTCAACTTATTAGAAATGGATCAGTTACCGGAAGACGACGTCCTGCCACCGGATCATTGGGCCCACGGTTACTGCGCCTTTTTGGATATCTGCGAGCCGGGAAAGCGGGCTATCGAGTGGCAGAAGTCTCAGCCCAAACAACTTCCCGACAAGGTGATGGCCGATATGATTGCCAAGCGCATCGTCGCCAAAAAGGGAGCCGAGAAAATGGCCGGGAAGAAGAAGCCCGCCGGCCAGCGGTCACTGCTGGACCTGGCTGAGGATTTGAATTGGTGATCGGGGCAATTAACGTCAGTTTAGCGTAGATATAGAGGATCCTTAATGAGGATAACCGGCATTCCCTGTTGCTGAGATAGCGTAGCGGCAAGGCTAATTTGCAGTGCAATGCGGGCATCGTTGGCTCCGGCCAGTGGCTTTTTCTCTTGCTGAATACATTCGATGAAATGATCAAGCTGCGCATGGTAGGCCGGGGTGAAACGCTCCTCAAACCAGGCCACCGTATCGTGGGTGACGCCCTGCGGCGTCAACGTCAGCACCGGTGTATCTTGCAGGTAGCCAATTTTTAGCGTACCCTCTGTGCCCCGAATTTCGCAGCGGATGTCGTAACCGTAGCGACAGTTGCGCCCCGCCTCCACATAGCCCAGCCCACCGTTGATAAAACGCAAATTGATGATGGCGGTGTCAATATCGCCAACCTGAAGCAGGTCAGGGCAGGTCAGATTGCTTCCTTCAGCATAAACTCGCTGCACCTCATCGCCCATCAGCCAGCGCAGCATATCAAAATCGTGGATGGCTAAATCCAGAATCATGCCCCCGCTGTTGGCGGGGGCCGCCCAATCCGGGGCGGGACAGTTAGGGTCTCGGCTCATCGCCTGAGCCACCACCGGTGTGCCGATCTCTCCGGCTTCGATTTTACGTTTAGCGGCGGCAAAGCCTTTGTCGAAACGACGCATAAAACCGACTTGAAACAGCACCCCTGCCTTTTCCACTGCCGCCAGCATCGAGTCGGTTTCCGCCAGGGTCAGGGCGATGGGTTTTTCACAGAAAATGGCTTTGCCCGCCTCGGCTGCGGCGACCACAATATCGTGATGGGTGTGGGTGTGGGTCACCACCAGCACCCCGTCAAGGGTGCGGTCGGCCAACAGATCGTGATAATTGGGGTAGATTTTGATGCTGCCGGTCTGCCCTAAAAATTGGGTCGCAGCTTCGGGGCGGCGGGTAGAAACTGCCGCCAATCGAGCGCCACCCGTGTGTCCCAGCAGGTGGCGGCTGTTGATGCGGCCAATCCGGCCCAGGCCGATTACGCCGAGATTAATAGTTGCCATGCCGGTCCCTAATAATAAAATCTCTGTAAATTAGCCCGGTCGCTCTCGTACTGGGTGCGGGCCTGTTGGGTTTCAGCATCACCGCTCACTTCGGCGGGCGCCACGTCCCACCATACCTCGGAGCCGGGGCCGTAGCGATGTTTTTCGGTGGTGATGACGATGGCGCAGGAGCGGGTTTCGGCTCTGGCCTCTTTAAGGGCCTGCCGCAGCTCGTCGGCGTTGGTGACGCGCCAGGCTTTGGCCCCCATGCTTTCAGCGTTTTTGGCAAAATCAATCGCCACGTACTCGCCTTCCAGCCGGTTGGACTTTTCATCACGGGCGCGAAATTCATTGCCAAAGCTGATGCCCACCCGATTCATCTGCAAGCGCCGAATGATCTGAAAGCCATCATTCTGCGAAATCAGCAGGGTTATCTTCAACCCTTCTTGAATGGAGGTGACCAGCTCGGTGGGCTGCATCAGGTAGGTGCCGTCGCCCACAAAAACGTATATTTCACCCTCCGGCTGGGCCATCCGCACGCCCAGGCTGGCAGGGATTTCGTAGCCCATGCAGGAGTAGCCAAATTCCAGGTGACAGGTTTTGTTGTCGCGGCTGTCCCAGAGTTGGTGTAGGTCGCCGGGCAGGCCGCCCGCCGCGCCGATAACCGTATCGCCCGGCCGGGCTTCTTGATTGAGAATGTGCAGCGCGTGCTGCTGGTTGAAGATTTCGCCGGGATGGGTGACAAACACGCTGGTTTCAAGCAACTGCTGCCACTCTTGCTTTTCAACCGCCACCTCTTCCAGGTAGCCCATACTGGGTTTTAGCTCAAGGTTTTCCGCGACATTTAACAGCGCACGCAGCGCCTCGCGAGCATCGGCCACAATGGGCAGCGCCCCCAGCTTGTAGGCATCGCGCCCATCCACATTGATGCTGATGAATTTGACGGCAGGGTTTTGAAACGCCGAGCGCGACCCGGTGGTGAAATCGGTCATGCGGGTGCCGATGCTGATTACCAGATCGGCCTGGGCCATCAATCTGCCCGCTGCCGCCGTGCCGGTGACGCCGCAGCCGCCGACCGACAGCGCGTGAGCGTTATCCATCGCCCCTTTACCGGCCATTGTTTCACCGACGGGGATACCAAATTTTTCGGCCAAGGCCAGCAGTTCGGTTTCGGCCTCGGCGTAAATCACCCCGCCGCCGGCAATGATGAAGGGGCGTTGGGCGCTTTTCAGCAGGACCAATGCCTCTTCAATCCGCTGCGGTACGGGCGGCTGGCGGTCAATCCGCCAAACCCGCTCGGCCAAGAAATTGACCGGGTAATCGTAGGCGTGAGCCTGAATATCTTGCGGAATGGCGATCGTCACCGCGCCGGTATCGGCGGGGTCAGCCAGGACGCGCATCGCTTCCGGCAGGGCGTGGAGCAAATGCTCCGGGCGGGTGATGCGGTCAAAAAAGCGGCTGACCGGGCGGAAACAATCGTTAACGCTGGCATCGGCGCTGAGGGGGTGTTCAAGCTGCTGCAACACGTAGCCCTGGTGCCGGGTGGCGTAATAATCGGATGGCAGGAGCAGCACCGGCAGGTGGTTGAGGGTGGCGGTGGCGGCGCCGGTAATCATATTGGTTGCCCCCGGCCCAATGGAAGAGGCACAGGCCAGGGTGGCCTTCCGGCGGGTGGCTTTGGCAAACCCACTGGCCGTGTGGACCATGGATTGTTCGTTGTGAGGCTGGAAGTAGAGCAGCTCTGCGCCGTACTCTTGCAGCGCCTGCCCCAAGCCGGCCACATTGCCGTGTCCAAAAATCCCGAAGATACCGGGGATAAAGCGACGGCGGTGGCCATCACGCTCGCTGTACTGCACCTGTAAAAATTTTACAATGGCCTGGGCCATCGTTAACCGGATTGATTCTTGGTTGTGGATTGACATCGTTCCCTCCCGGATGAATTGTGAGTTGTGTAACTACTCAGTCGCCCGTCGCTTGGGGTTAAAACCCCAAGCTAAGAAGCTCAAGCCGACTCAAGTCGGCTAGAAATCAGTGCGCTTTAGCGTACTTCAGCTATTAGCCCTGAGCTTCAGCTCGGGGCGGACGCCGCAGGCTGAGTAGGTATAGTGATTGTCTAATATTCCCTGAACCACGTTTCATCTACCTGGGGTAGCTGGTATTTGGCCTGCCATCCTTGCCCGAAGGTGCGGGCAATTTGGGCCAGTTCCTCAAAGCGGGGCAGGACCGTATTGCGCAAGACAGTTTCCCGTTCTGCCCGTGCGGCTGAAATTGCTTCGCGCCACAGGGCGCGGCCGGCCATAAAGCCGGAGCAGCCGGCCTGGCAGGCCACGCGCAACTGCGTTTTAAAGATGTCATACGGGTCGCCGGCGGAGAGCAAGGCCCAGGGCACAAGGGTCGCCTCATTCAATTCGGCGCAGGCATCCCGCCACAACCCCTCGTCGGGGTCATATTTGGCGTCAAGTGGGAATTGTATTTTGAGGATGTCGGGGCCAAGCGCCCCCAAGCGGCGGGCAGTTTCGACCACAATGCGCCGGCGCTGCGTGGCAAATTCGGCTGAATTGACCGGCACGGCGGGGTTTAATGGATAAGCCAGGGGTTCCAGAAACAGCGGGATTTCCTCGCGGGCGCAGTCGGCCACTACGGCTTTGACTAACGCTTCCTGCCGTTCCGCCGCTTTTCCGGCATCGGGGTGATAGAAGATGAGCAGTTTGATGCCGCTCGCGCCCAGTCGTTTGGCTTTGGCGACGCTCCAGCCGCTGAGCAGGGTGGTTTGACGGGCATACGGATCGCCCAAATAGCCTTGTTCTTCCAGCGCGGAAAGAAAGCCCACGTGACCGGGCAGCGCCCCCGCCGCAATCGCCTGCGCCGCGCTGTATTCCGGCTCCAGCATGACGGCGGTCGCATGAGGGGCAATCTGCTCAATAATTGCCAGTTTTAGCTCGGTCAGGGTAGCCGCCGGAACGGCCTCCGGGTGGTCGGGGTCAATCACCACCCGCAGCGAGTCGCGGTGGTCAATGGCTAAGATATTGAAGATGCCATTTTTGGTGGAGGCAGTTTGTAAGCCGCGTATTTTTCCGAGGGACAAACAGCTAGGCTCTTTCAAGGGCTGATTTCCTATCTCTCCGGTGTATCTATTCAGCAGACCCATATAATCGTTTCGTTTTCGCCGGGATTTGGGGATTAGGGGATGAAATTTTTAGATAAAATCCCCAAATCTCCTAATCCCGGCAAAAAGTTCTCGGTTTTGGTAGCTTCTGCTGAATAAATACTCTCTGGTTATCTTGTTTTCAATCAAAATGCGTCAGGCCCAACGATGGGTAATTTTATCTGGTTGGCCTCCCAGTCGTTTTTAATCCAGGCAAACGTGGGATCATCGAAAGGAGGCGTGGCGCGAGCTTCGTCCAGCAGGTCGCCGGCCAGGTAGTTAAGAAAGTAGAGAGTGCAATTGGGCGCGGCGGCGGTGGAGTGAAAACCCTGCGTCACCAGCACCAGGTCGCCATTGTAAACCGGCAAGATTTCGTTAAAATCGGTGTCGACCCGGTAGTTGCGATGCATGGCAAAGCCATACTCCGGGTCGGTGCGGAAGTAGTAGGTTTCCTCCAGATAAGGCGACCCCTGGTAGCCGTCGTGGCAGTGGGGCGGCCAACCGGACCAGTTTCCGCCCGGCACGTAGACTTCATACAAAATCAATCGTTCGGCGGGCAGGGGGGGAGCCAAAGTGTGGATCACCTGCCGCGTGGCCGAGCCACCGCCGCGAACCTCGTTTTTCATTTCGGCGGGGGTAAAGAGGCGCAACGGGTATTTGCCCTCGGCGGGCGCGCCGCCCAGCGCAAACTCGAAGTCAGCCTCGGCCTGCACGGTGAGGTCGTGGCCCGGCGGCACGTACAGCACGTGGGCCATCTCCGTAAAGACACTGTCACGGTCCAGGTCAAACTGTTGACCTGTCACCTGAGCTTTACCTTTACCGGCCAATGGCACCAGGGCAACTTCATTGCCGCCTGTCTGCCGGCTAAAACTTTGCCCCTTTTTGAGGGAGATGATCTGAAATGACAGATAATCCCAACCGGCTGACTCAGGCGTTACCTCAATCACCACGGTTTTACTGCTGTTGGGTCTGATTAAATGTTCCACTTGTGTTCCTTATAAACCATCCAGAAATAACTTTAGGTTTGAGTTCCTACGAGTTCCTTGAGTTCCCAGGGAACTCATTCTTGGACGGCTTCTTGGTATCGTGACTCTTGGTTTAAAATCCGCCCCGCTCTTCAATAAAGTTGAGGGCTTCCTGCTCGGTGGGCAGAGCTTTAGCGCAGCCGTGCCGGGTAACGACCAGCGCCCCGCAGGCGTTGCCCATTCGACCGCATTGGTACCAATCCCAACCTTTGAGGTAGCCGTAAATCAAGCCGCTGGCAAAGGCATCGCCCGCGCCAACCGTGTTGAGAACTTTTACGGGAAAACCGGCGGCATCAACCACGCCGCTTGTTTTGGTGAAGATGCTCACCCCGCGCGGGCCGCGTTTTAACACCAGCGTCCCCGGTCCTTGCGCGGCCGCCAGCACAGTTTGCAGCAGTTTTTCCAACGCTTCGATTTGAGCCTCGGTTAGATTGCGACCCTGCAGAACCGGGGCGGGATCTGTGGCCAGCAGTGCGTAAAACTCTTCTTCGGTGCCGATAACGACATCCAGGTGAGGCAGCACCGCGCGCACATTAAGCCCAAAAGCACGCGGGTGGCTCCACTGGTCGGGGCGCAAATCCAAATCCATAAAGGCGGTGACATTAAGGGCGCGGCACTGTTCGGCGGCAAAGAGCATAGCATCGCGGCAGCTTCCCCGGCTCAGGGCCGTGCCGGAGATTTGTACCGCCCGGCTGTTAGCCAGAGGCAGGGCGGCGGCATCGTCAATGGTTAGATAGATGTCGGCGGGGTTGTCGCGGTAAAAAACCAGGGGGAAGCGGTCGGGCGGCTGAATGGAGACCAGGGCCAAGCCGGTGCGGCAGTTGGGCTTGCGGGGGATGTAGGCAGTGGTCACGCCTTCATCGGCCAGATAGCGCAAGACAAAATCACCCACCCGGTCTTCGCCCACCGCTGTAAACGCCGCCGATTTTAAGCCCAGGCGGCTGGCCCCAATGGCGATATTGACCGGGCTGCCGCCCACGGCGGTTTCAAAGCCGGTTACTTGCTCAAAGGGCGCGCCCACGTTTTGGGCGAATAAATCCATCCCGACCCGGCCCATCGTGATTAAGTCAAACTGGGGGCTGGTCATAGGGGGGTTACTTCTTCCCAGGTGTGGCTATCCCAGGAACGCATGATCGCGGCGTCCACATTGGCAAAAGCGTAGGCTTGTTCCAGGCTGGGGGCAAGCTGGGTGTTGTCTACAATGGATTGCAGGAAATGGTAGGCTTCGATGCATTTCAAATCTTCGTAGCCCAGGCCGATGCCGGGGCCGGGATTGAAACGCTCATGGAAGGGGTGGTCCGGGCCGGCCAAAATACGTACAAACCCCTCGTGGCCTTTTGTTTGGTCCGGCAGGTAGACCTCGATTTCATTCATCGTTTCAAAATTCCATTTGACCGCGCCTTTCGTGCCGTTGATTTCAAAGGCCATTTCACATTTGGGGCCGTAAATAGCACGACAGGTTTCCAGCGTACCCTGCGCGCCGTTGGCAAACTGCACCAATACACCCACGTAATCCTCGTTGGTGACCTTGCCTTTGGGGTCATCCGGCAAGCCGCGCGAAAAGTGCGTGCCGCGACCCGGCACCGGCAGGGGGCGCTCGGTGATGAAGATATGTTTGTTGCTCATCACCCGCTCAATGGGGCCGATAAGGAATTGGGCCATATCCACCACGTGGGGCATGACATCGCCCAAAATACCGGTGCCCGATTTTTCGGCCAGGAAGCGCCAGCTTAACTGGCTCAACGGGTCACTGGCATACATCGAGAAAAAGCGGCCGCGGTAGTGGGTGATTTCGCCCAATTTGCCCTCCTGAATCAGGTTGTGGGTAAATTGGACCAGCGGGGCCCAGCGGTAGTTGAGGCCGACGAAGCTTAACAGGCCCGCTTCTGTGGCGGCGTGGTAGATTTCGGCGGTTTCTGCCGGGGTGCAGCCGACCGGCTTTTCACAAAAAACGTGTTTCCCGGCGGCAATAGCAGCCAGGGCCATCTCTTTGTGCATAAAGTTGGGCGAGGTGATGTCAACGGCTTGAATATCGGGGTGGTTGACCACCTCGCGCCAGTCGGTGGTGGATTGTTCAAAGCCGAGCCGCATTTGTGCTTCGGTGGCCCGCGCTTCAACCTCATCCGCACACATCACTAACCGCGCCCGGATGCCTTTATCAAAAAAGCGATCTGCGACGGCTTTGTAGGCCCGGCTGTGCGCCGACCCCATCCAGCCCATACCAATAACGCCGACGTTGATGGTTTTCACTGGTTTTGTCTCCAAAAAATTTAAAATAGAGATATTGAGAGGAACTATCCCCAAGCCGCAGCCCGCGACACGTCTACACGCCAATGCTGTGTAGAAAATCGCGGTTGCGCTGGGCGGCTTCTTTGGGTGTGCCCATATTGGGCAGGACATCTTGCTCAATGACCACCCAGCCGGTGTAATTGATGGCGTTCAGCTCGTTCAGCACAGCGGAAAAATCAACTCCGCCCTGGCCCAGTTCGCAAAACAGGCCCTTACCGACGGCAAAGTTGTACTCCCACCCTTCCCGCCGGGCCTGCGCCGCAATATCCGGGTGACAATCTTTAAAGTGGACGTGGCGGATGCGGCCAGCGTGTTGGCGCACGGCGGTCACGGGGTCGCCGCCGCCAAATTGGTAGTGACCGGTATCCAGGCATAAGCCCACCAGGTTCGGGTCGGTCATTTCCATTAATTTGGCAATTTCGTGGGGAGCTTCAATCCAGGTGGAACAGTGGGGATGAAAAACGGTGCGCAGTCCGGCCTCTTCTCTGACCCGTTGGGCAATGTGGTGAACGCCATTCACAAAAATTTGCCACTGTTCAGCGGTCATGCTGTCTTCGGGTGTGACGCGGCCCACAATTTTGTTGCGGGCCTCATAGGCAAACAGATTGTCGCCGACCACAATCACGGGGCTGTTTCCGGCGACCTCGGCCATCAACTGGGCGGCGCGCACGGCCCGGTCGGCGCTATCAGCGTGGCCTTCCGGCTCAATCAGCACCGCCGTAACCCAGGAGGCGATGAGGCTGAGGTTACGTTTTTCCAGTTCGGCCTTGAGCGTCGCCGGATCGGTAGGCATAAAGCCCCAGTCGCCCAGTTCGGTACCGGCAAAGCCGGTCGCCTGCATTTCATTAATGACTCGCTCATAGCCATAAGACCGGTCGCCTTCGTAGGTTTTTTCGATGACTCCCCAGGAGCAGGGGGCATTGGCTATTCGTATCATTTATCCTTCGTTTTAAGAACAGGCCATTCAAATCGCCAGAATGCCTGATTTTGGGTTAGTTGGATGGCGCAAACCTTTGTGTAACCCGAACATGGAAGCGTTGCTAACTCTACCAATTTAGCTCATATGTAGAACAAGTGCAAATCTGGTAAAACCCTATTGCCCAGGTCGAAATAACTACTACACTGCGGTGTAAATAAAACAACAGTCCAGACCGCCGACCACTGATCGCTGTCTGCCGTCTGCGGTCGGCGGTCAAAAAACTGGCAAGCTACTTATGCCCAAATGTACTACCCATTTAGTTTAGTAACGATACCTGGCTACCGACTCTCGAATGACTAACTCAGCCGGAAACTCTGGCATCGTAAATGGTTTGTCCTTAAGCAAATGCAGGATGGCCTGGGCAGCCGTTTCGCCAATTTCAATCGCGGGTTGCCGGATGGTCGTCAGGGGTGGAGTGGTATAAGCTGAGGTTCGCTGATCATCAAAACCAATCAGGGATACATCGTCCGGCACGCGAATCCCACGCCGATACAGGCCCAGGAGGACACCGTAGGCCATCTGGTCGTTGGCGGCAAAAATGGCGCTAAAGGGGCGGGCGCGGCTGAACAACATTTCGACCGCTAATAGCCCCGACTGTTCCAGAAAATCACCTTCGATCAGGAGGTCGGGGTCCGGTTCAAGCCCAGCCTCGGTCAGGGCCTGCTCATACCCTTTACGTCGTTCAACCGCGTCTTGATGAGCTAGAATCCCGGTAATATGCGCAATCCGTTGATGCCCCAGCCCAATTAAATATTGGGTGGCTTTGTAAGCTCCCTCAAAATCATCCAGAAGCAAACATTGATTGGCCAGAGTTGGTAAACTCCGACCGATAACGATGAGCGGCGTCTGCTGCCCAAATTGCTGGAGCGATTCCTCAGGACTGCAGCCGCCCAAAATAATTAAAGCATCAACCCGCCGGGCCAGGAGCATCAAGATGGCCTTTTGCTCTTTGGCCGCCTGCCAACGACCATCGGCAAATATCGGGTAATAGCCGCTACCTTCAAGTCCTTGTCGCACACCACGCAAAATTGCGTCGTAGAATGGATTGCTGATGTCCTGGGTAATGATGCCAACGGTTTTGGTTTGGCCGCCGGCCAGGGCTTGAGCGGCCACATTGGGTTGGTAATTTAGTTCGGCCACAGCCTGCAAGACAGCGTTTCGTTTGGCCTCCGCAACGGAGGCCCCATCGTTCAAAACCCGGGAAACCGTACTGATTGAGACATTTGCTTTCTGAGCAATATCTTGAATGTTTACTTTTTTCTCGTGAACCATGAATATCCTCGCTATTATTCTATTATAGCTTGAAATCGCTTTCAGGCAAGTTTGACTCAAAATTCAGCGTACCCGAAAAAATTGGTCTTTCTCTGATAAATAATTCAATTTGAGACAGAATCATAAATTTTCGAGCTAGAATCTGGCTTCAATTTGTTCAAAATGTAAATTTCGCTCTTGACAAGGACAATAATACGTGATACAATGTTGAAAACGCTTTCAAATTATCCGGCTAAAACCACCATAGTTATGAAATCGCTTTCAATTCTTAGTACAGGTGATTGGTTAGTCCAGAAAGGAGGAGATAGGGCAGAAATCTCCGGTTCATTGCGCAGAAAATCGGTACGTTGGAAAAATTTTTCAAGAAACGCTTCTTTAAACTCAGTGAGGAGGAAGACACAATGCGAAAATCAAGCTTTTTAATCATCGCGCTGATAGTGACGGTGGCTCTGTTGCTGGCCGCTTGCGGAGGTGCGGCAGCCCCTGCCTCAGAGAAACCGGCCGAAGCGCCGGCCGCGGACTCCGCCACCGCCCCGGTGACCCTGCGAGTCCTCATCCACCAGAACCCCCCTATGGTGGAATATATGAATACCTTTAACGAAAAGTTCCAGGCCAAGTATCCCCACGTCACCGTAGATATGTCGGTGGTCAACGCCAATGATCTGAGCACGGTCTCCCAAACCCGTTTGACCGCCAATGATGTAGATGTGGTGGATATGTTCGGCTTTGCCAACGCGGCCCAGCCTTATATGAAAAAGGTGGACCCACCCAACTGGCAAACCTTGATTGACGCCGGCTATTTGATGGACCTGACCGACCAGCCGTTCGTGAAAAACTTTGACACGGCCACTATCAAGGACGCCGGTACTTATAATGGCAAAGTCTACGAGATCAACCTGGGGCGGGTAGTCTACAGCGGCATCTACTACAACAAAGACCTGTTCACTGCCAATAAGGTTGCCGTACCCACCACCTGGAGTGAGTTGGTGGCCGCTTGCGAAACCTTTAAGCAGGCCAATATTCCCTGCATGACCGCCGGCGGCAAAGATGGCTGGCCGATCTTTGTGGGCGCGTATGGCCTCATCGGCGCTCTCTACCCCGACCAGGCCGCTCTGGTGCAAGGGCTGTGGGAAGGCTCGATTAAGTGGAACGATGCCAAATCCCTTGAGATGTGGAAAAAGATGCAGATCTATGCCGGGGAGATGATGGAAACGGGCGCCAGCGGCATCGCGGCCGATGCGGCTCCGGGGCGCTTTGCCTCCGGCGCGGTGGCGATGTTCGCGGGCGGGACCTGGTATGCCGCTGCGATCGAATCGGCTCAACCGGCCTTCAAGTGGGGGTACATTCCCTTCCCCGGCAGCGATAACAAAGACGACAACAAGTATCTGTTTGGCAAGTACGATCAAGGCTGGGTCATCGCGGCCAAGACCTCCAATAAAGAGGCGGCTTTGCAATACCTGACGGAATTCTCAGACCCGGCTAACTACCAGGCCTTTGTCAACGCGGTTGGCTTCATTCCCACCCAGCCGGGGGCTACCTTGAAGACGCAGATAGGCCAGGAAGTCGCCCCTTACCTGGCTAACTTCCGCGTGGGTTATGAGCAGTACTGGGTGCAGCCGAAGGGCGCTGGTCAATATGCCAACCCCTATGCTTCCTACTTCAAACCGTTCGGCACCTACGACGATGCCCAGGTACTGGCCGACAAAGTTCAGGCCGACCTTCAGTCCGGGCTTGACGCCGTCAAATAAATAACTGTTTCTTTGCTAAGGTGGGCTTCTTGCCCGATAGGCAAGAAGCCTACCCTCATATTGCGCAGAATGGAGGATTAACTCGATGACCTACCACTTTGGTCGCGGCTGGGCCAGGTTAACCCCTTACCTGTTACTCCTGCCAGGGATATTCTTTTACCTGCTCATCTCTCTGGGACCTTCCCTAGCCACAACGGTTTACTCTTTTACGGATGCCACCGGCATCCGCGGTGCGCCCGTCCATTGGATTGGGCTGGAAAATTATCGAGAATTTCTATTTATGGGCCAGGCCTCGCGCGATAACTATGACGCGCTCTTCCGCACCCTGGTGTTTTGTTTCTTTGTGGCGACCATCCAGTTTACGCTGGGCCTGCTCATGGCGCTGGTGGTCAATCAACGCTTGAAGGGCACAAACTTTTTTCGGACGCTCTACTTCATGCCGGTGATTTTGGGCGCAGTCATCCAGGGCTTGATCTGGTCGCTCTTCCTCTATCCGTTGGGCGGGCCAATGGCCAAAATATTGGGCTTGTTTGGCATGCAATCCGAATTTTTGGGCGGGCAGCCCACCGAAGCCTTTGCCTGGGTCATTGTGGTTCAGATCTGGGCCAATATGGGCATGACAATGGTTATCTTCATCGCCGGTTTGCAAACCATTTCCGGTGAACTCTACGAGGCGGCTCGAATTGACGGGGCCAACTCCTGGCAAGTCTTTACCAACGTCACCTGGCCTTTGCTGACGCCAAGCGTGAATACCAATATACTCTTAAATATCATCGGCTCGCTCCAGGCGTGGCAGCTCTTCCTGGTTCTGCTGGGTTACCGGAACGGCACCCAAGTTTTAGGCTATTTGATTTTTGCCCAGGGTTTTGGCCAAACGTCGGGGAGTGTTACCAGCGCCTTCCGCCAGGGTTATGCCGCTGCCGCTTCCATCGTGCTATTCTTCCTGGTTCTGGTCATTGGCATGGCGGTCCAATACTTTCTGCGGCGTAGAGAAGAAAGGATACTGGGATGAGCACAGCAATTGCCACCAAACCTGAGCTTAAGCAGCAGGCCACTACCAGGCCCATCAACTGGGAGCGCCTGGGAGCATATCTGATTCTGCTGCTGTTTGCCGTTATCTACCTGGGACCTTTGCTCATGCTGGTCAACACATCGCTGAAAACAATGCCAGAGTTTATGAAAGATGCGGTTGCACCAGCGACCACCTTCAATTTCCAGAATTTTGTTGAAGCCTGGAACAAGGCCAACTTCCCCCGTTACCTGACCAATTCGCTGATCTATACCATCGTGGCCACGCTGGTTTATATCGCCACCGCCGTGTTTGTCGCCTTCCCCATCTCGCGCGGTTATGTGAAAGGGGCCAACGTGTTATTGACCATGTTCGTCGTGGCCTTGTTTTTGCCGGTGGCCCTGATCCCTCAGTTTCAGTTGATGTTGAGTATAGGGTTATACAACAACCCCATCGGCTACATCATGCTATTCCTGGTAAACCCCATTGGGATCGTCATCCTGGTCAACTACATCAAAACCGTTCCCAGGGAACTGGATGAAGCCGCCGCCATAGACGGTTGTGGCTATTTCCGCTACGTCACGACGGTGATCTTGCCGTTGATCCAGCCCGCCGTGGCCACCGTGGCCGTGTTGCACGCCATCGGCATCTGGAATGAGCTGATCCTGCCAACAATCTATCTGACCAACAAGGATTATTACCCCATCACTCGCGGCATGATCGTATTCCAGGGCGTCTATGGCAGCAATTGGCCCACCCTGGCGGCGGCAGTATTGCTTATGACGTTCCCTATGTTGATTCTGTTCCTGTTCTTGCAGCGTTACATCATCTCAGGCTTAACCCAGGGGGCAGTCAAAGGATAAAACATCAATGAAAAAGGAGTCCAAAAGCAATGCTTTTGGACTCCGATAAGCCTATTTGCCAGGGAGAGCATCCCCATGGAAAACCAAAAAACCAACCTCCACATCGGCAGTACCCTAACCCATATTGAAGCCCTGCCCGTCGAGGGCGATTATGTCCAACTCCTCGGCGAGACCTACTATCGCATTCGCCACTACGATCAAATGCCCCCCTTCTTCCTGAGCCTGGTCAGCAGCGCCGATCACTGGCTGTTCATCTCCAGCACCGGTGGGTTGACAGCCGGTCGCGCCAATCCCGAATCGGCTCTCTTTCCTTATGAAACGGATGACAAGATTGCCGCCCACAGCGAACACACCGGCAGCAAAATAATTTTTCTGGTGACACGGGACGAGCGCACCCGGTTGTGGGAGCCGTTCTCGGCTCGCTATGCCGGCCTCTACCGCTGCGAGCGCAGCCTTTACAAAAATATCTACGGTAATAAACTCGTTTTCGAGGAAATCAATTACGACCTACAGTTGACCTATCGCTATGCCTGGCGCACCGGCGACTGCTTCGGCTTTATCAAAAGCAGTTGGCTGCAAAACGATGGCGACGAAAGCTGCCGGGTTGAACTGCTCGACGGCCTGCAAAATCTGTTGCCGTACGGCGCTACAACGCAACTACAAAGCTCATTTAGCACCCTGCTCAACGCCTACAAACGCAATGAAATTGAACCAACCACCGGCCTGGGCATGTTTGGCTTGAGCGCCACCCCCACCGACCGGGCCGAGCCGAGCGAGTCGCTCAAAGTAACCATAGCCTGGCAGGCGGGACTCGACTCCGTGCAACACCTGCTCTGCGCCGAGCAACTCGAAGCCTTTCGGCGGGGCCGGTCCATCAGCCCTGAACAAGATGTGGCCGGTAAAGCGGGAGCCTATCTGGTCAACAGTACGCTGACCTTGGCAGGGGGACAAATGCGGTCGTGGCACATCGTCGCCGATGTCAACCAAGACAGCCGGGCGGTGGCCAACCTGGTGCGGCGGCTCCAAAACGAGGGCGAGGCGATGACCAATCAGCTTGAGGACGACATCGAGCAAGGAACTGCCGAACTGGTCAAATATGTAGCCAGCGCGGATGGACTACAACTGTCGGCGGATCAATCTACGACCAGCCATCATTTTGCCAATGTGCTCTTCAACATTTTGCGCGGCGGCATCTTTGCCGACGGCTACCGGGTAGACAAACGCGACCTGCTAGCCTTTATCCGCACCCGCAATCGGCCGGTGCTGGCCGCCCAGGCCGCCTGGTTCGAGGCGCTGCCGGACAAAATCAACCTCCGTGAGCTGTATGCGCGGGCGGCCGTGGCCCACTCCCCCGACCTGGAGCGCCTCTGTTACGAATACCTGCCGCTCACCTTCAGCCGCCGGCACGGCGACCCCAGCCGCCCCTGGAATCGCTTCTCGATCACTCTTAAGCAGCCGGATGGCTCACCCCGGCTGGACTATCAGGGCAACTGGCGCGACATTTTCCAGAATTGGGAGCCGCTGGCCTACGCCTTTCCGACCACCATCGAGGGGATGATTGCCAAATTTTTGAACGCCACCACCGCCGATGGCTACAACCCCTACCGCGTCACCCGCGACGGTATCGAGTGGGAAACGCCGGAACCAGACCACCCCTGGGCCAATATCGGCTACTGGGGCGACCATCAGATCATTTACCTGCAAAAGCTTTTGGAATTTGCGGCGCAAGCCCACCCCGGCGCTTTGCGGGCGTTCTGGAACCGCCCCATCTTTGCCTACGCCAATGTCCCCTACCGCTTGCGTCCTTATCAGGCTATGTTGACAGACTGGTACAATACCATTGATTTTGACCGGAAAAGCGATCAAGTGGCGATGGCAGCGGTGGCAGCCATGGGCACTGACGGACGCTTGTGCCGCGACAGCGATGGCGCGGTCATCCACGCCACAATGGTGGAGAAACTGCTTGTTTTGTTGCTGGCCAAGCTGACCAACCTGGTACCCGAGGGGGGCATCTGGATGAACACCCAGCGCCCCGAATGGAACGACGCCAATAATGCCCTGGTGGGCAAGGGGCTGTCGGTGGTCACC
Organism: Chloroflexota bacterium; assembly: GCA_016860845.1. The sequence continues at coordinate 77,302 of BOKF01000014.1, read as the reverse complement.
GTTGCTTATCTGCGCCGGTTCGTTGCCTTCTGGTTGGCGCAATTGGCCGGCGCAGAAACAACCACTTTTCGGGTCAATGTGGCTGTCGCGGATCTGTTCAAGGCGGTGCAGTCTATTCTGGTTTGCAGCCAGGCTCATCTGGAGACCGGCTTCACCGCTGAAACTCGCCGGGCCGTGATGGATGCCCTGGGGGCGGTCGCCACGGCGTACCGCTCAAGCCTCTATCGCGACGGACTACCGGCGGAACAGGCCGAACTAACCGGGCAGGAATTGTGCGACTTTCTGGCGCTGGCCCAGACCCACTTCGAGCACACTCTCCATACCAACCGGCGACCGGACAACCTGTATCACGCCTATAACATCCTGCGCCTGGACACCCACAGCGCCGCCGTTGAACATCTTTACCCGATGCTGGAAGGGCAGGTCGCCATTCTCTCATCCGGTATGTTGACACCAGATGACGCAGTCGCGCTTTTAAAGAGCCTGCGCCAGAGCGACCTGTATCGCGCCGACCAACATTCCTATATGTTGTATCCCAACCGCACGCTGCCCGGCTTCTTGCAGAAGAACAATGTGACCACCGAGCAGGTAGCCGGCTCAACGTTGGTGGCAGCCTTGACTGCCGCCGGCGACCAACGCCTGCTCATTCGTGACGAGACCGGCGTCTATCACTTCAACGGCACATTTCGCAATGCTGATGATGTGGCGCAGGTGTTGGCGGACTTGGCCCAAGAGCCGCTCTACGCCGGGCTGGTTGCGGCGGAGCAAACCTTCATCCTCGACTTGTTTGAAACTGTCTTTGGCCACCGGTCATTCACTGGACGGTCTGGCACCTTCTTTGCCTTCGAGGGTCTGGGCAGCATCTACTGGCACATGGTCTCCAAGCTGCTGCTGGCGGTTCAGCAGTGCCACACTGCGGCTGTAACCAGTGGCGCGGACCCCGCAGTCACGGCGGCGCTGGCGGCAGCCTATTACGACATCCGCCAGGGGTTGGGCTTCAACAAATCGCCCCAGGTTTACGGCGCGTTTCCCACCGACCCCTACTCGCACACGCCGGCCGGCAGTGGCGCGCGCCAACCAGGTATGACCGGCCAGGTGAAAGAGGAAATCCTGACCCGGCTGGGCGAACTGGGCGTGACCGTGAAGCAGGGCGAGTTGAATTTTACCCCCACCCTGTTACGGCCCGATGAGTTTCTGCACGAACCAAGTCAATTCACCTATATCGCCGTACAGGGGCAGCCGCAAACCGTCTCACTCCCGGCTAAGTCACTGGCTTTCACCTTCTGCCAGACGCCGATTATCTATACCCGCAATCCCACAACGGCCATCGAAATAACCTACGCCAACGGCACGCGTGATACCGTCGACGGCAGCCGGCTTGATGCCACCACCAGCCGTCACATCTTCGACCGGGATGGGCAGATTCAACTGGTCCGCATCATGGTAGCGGTCTAAAGATAACGCCCAACCTCCTTATTGCGGCTGCGTTTGACTTGGTCAGAGTAGGAGAAATCTTGTGACTCAACCCATCACGATTAAAGATGTCAAAACCATTTTGACCCAACCGGGCCAGGCACGCTGGGCGGTGATTAAAGCAATTACCTCAGAGCCGGGGTTGTATGGCCTGGGCTGCGCTACCTTTACCCAGCGGATACATGCCGCCAGGGTTGGGCATTGAGATTAATGAGGAGTTGGCCGCCAAATTTCCGTACCGGGATTATGTTGAACAGTGGACCCAAACCCGCTTGCCGGATGGAACTCCGGTTCGGCCATAACATCAGGGAGATAAAAGGTGCAACGGTTTGAAGGACAGGTCGCTATTGTCACTGGCGGAGCGCAGGGAATCGGTGGAGCTACAGCCAGAAGATTGGCTGCGGATGGGGCCAAGGTCCTCATTGCCGATATTGACCTGGAAACCGCGACCCAAAACGTCGAGAAAATCAGACAAGCCGGCGGAGTAGCTGAAACGGTAACGGTTGACGCCGGCCAGCCAGAGCAGATTCAGACGATGGTGGCTAAAACCATCGGCTGGTGGGGCCGGCTGGATATCCTGGTCAATAATGCCTTCAGTCCGGGTCAGGCCACCCGCGGCGCTATCTTGGAAGTGAGCGAGGCAGATTGGGATAAAGATTTTGCCGTTCTCTTGAAAGCGTTGTTTATGGGGGCCAAATATGCCGTGCCCGAAATGCAAAAGCAGGATCGGGGCAGTATCGTCAATGTATCATCCGTGCGCGGTTTCCTGGCCACCCCCAATAGCACTATTTACGATACGGCCAAAGCGGGGGTCAATGCCCTGACCCGGCAACTAGCCGTGGAGCTTGGCCCGTTGGGGATACGAGTCAATGCCGTCTGTCCCGGTCACGTCTTGACCGAACGGTTTCGCGCCGGTTGGCAAGAAAACGCGGAATTGCTGAGGTTTCACGAAGAAGTCTACCCCTTGCGCCGGGCTGGTACCCCCGCAGATATTGCCAATGCCGTGGCCTTTCTCTGCTCTGACGAGGCCAGCTTTATCACCGGCCATCTTTTGGTAGTGGACGGCGGCCTGACGGTGCAGTTGCAAGAGGCCGTCTCTGAGCGAATGGCGCGATGGGTTGTCCGGCATCCTGAAGTCAACTTCAAGCCTGTTTAGACGCGAATGCTGCATTTTTCAGGCGAGATAACCCATAGTGGCTAAAAGATAAACCCAAGCTGTTTTTCAACCAACGACCGCCCAGGCGCTCCAATGAGGGATTAATCAGGAGGGGAACGAAACTATGCCCCGACAAGCCTATCCAACTGATGTGAGTGATGTACAGTGGCTCATAATTCTCGTAGAAATAGGTGTTAAACCATGAAAGAAAAACAGTCTCGACCAATTCTGAACCGTCGCAGTTTCTTGACACTTCTGGGAGCTACCGGAATAACTGCGGCAGGGGGATATGGGCTTTTTGAGTATGCGCCGTGGCTAGATTATGATGAACCGGCCAGCCAAATCCGCAGATCTTTGGAGAAAGATTTAAGCATGACAGCACAAATGCGGGAACTTATTCGTTATACCACGCTGGCGGCGAATGGACACAACACCCAACCATGGAAGTTCGCCATCAAAGACAATGTTATCGAAATCCACCCGGACCATACCCGTCGTTTGCCGGTGGTTGACCCTAATGACCGGGAACTATGGATCAGCCTTGGCTGCGCGTTGGAAAACCTGCTGATTGCGGCTCGTTTTGTTGGGTATACTCCCGAAGTGACCTACCCGGATACGGCAGATTTTATCCACATCCGTCTTGCTGTGGATACACCGCAGAGCAGCCCCTTGTTTGAGGCTATCCCGCTGCGCCAAAACACTCGCTCGGAATATAACGGCCAACTCGTCAAGACTGACGATCTTGACCAGGTGCAGGCCCTGCCGCTGGAGCCAGGCGTGTCGCTCCGTTTTGTCACAAACCCAACCGACCAGGAGGCGGTACTGGAGTATGTCAATCAAGGCAATTTGAGCCAGTATGCGGACAAAGCATTTATTGACGAGTTAATCTACTGGCTGCGTTTCAACAAGAAAGAGGCATTGGCGTCGCTCGATGGCTTGTACTCGCGCTGTTCGGGCAATCCCGAAGTACCGCGTTGGCTTGGCCGGATGTTTGTGGCTGGCACCAAGCCGCAACAGCAGGCCGATACCGACGCCAGGAAACTGCGCAGTTCTCCTGGCGCAGTGGTGGTTGTTTCGGAATCGGATGACAAGACGGCCTGGGTACGCGCGGGTCAGGTTTATGAGCGCCTGGCGCTCAAAATGACGTTGCTGAACATCAAATCGGCTTTCTTGAACCAGCCGATTGAAGTGGCCGACCTGCGTTCGCAGTTTCAGACCGCGATGGGGTTGGGCTCGTCTCTGCCGCAATTGTTGGTGCGCTTCGGCTACGCTGAAGCAATGCCGCGTTCGCTACGCCGTCCGGTCGAACAGGTAATCATCTAATCTAAATCAATCGTTAACTTGATCCTGTTGCTCCCCATCGTGGTGGCGGCGCTCGGGTCCGCGCCCTGGAGTTTCCGTGCAATGTACGAGCGCGAGGCCGCGGCCGGACTCAGCCAAGGCCCCCAACAATCCAAAATCCTGACAGAAGCGGACATCGCGCATCTTCCGCCTGCAGTCCAGCGCTATATGGCCTTTGTGGGCGCCATAGGCAAGCCTCGACATGGTTCAAAAGCTCAGATAGTTAGATTGACACTTTAGGTTTGAGACCGAGTAAAATCAACGGGTCATCGGGTACATCGAAACCAACCAATTGAGCGGGACTATGATCAGCCCGTTTGCCTCGGTCAAAAGGACGAACATTGTGCAAGAAACGAAACAACTCCAAACAACCTTGATCGGTATGTTTGCGACCATTCAAAACAGGACGAAGCAGGCTATTGACACACTCAGCCAGCATACTGCCGCGCCAGGAGCGCCCCAGGAGTTGACGGAGTTGTTCCCAAGCCGACCAGAGTTGGGTTTCACCCAATTCGGCTGCTGCTTCATCCAAACATTGTTGCCAGAGGCGTTGGTAGCTGGCTTGTTCCAACCTGGACAAAGGCCGCCGTTTTTGGTTTGTTTCCAGTTGCCACAGCCGAGACAAGGCGGCAATGGTCGGTTCGCCGTAACAGGTCTGCAAGGGCTGGAGCGCCTCAGCCAAAAGAGGCTGATAACTAAACAGAGCCGGGGCCCAATTTTGCAGGTGGGTGGCCAACTTGTGATAAATACGTCCAGACCAGCCCTGCAACTGCTTCCCCAAGCTCTGCAATTGCTTGACCCCAGTGCTAACCTCCCGCAATTGACCGTTGGACAGATCAATCAGGGCAAACCAGTCATCCACTTGCCGAGCAATGTGGGCAAAGGCATCGGCTTGAGCCACTTTTTCAGCGGCAATTTGGTTCAACTGTTCCCATTTGGCCAGATGTTGCTGCAAGCGTTTGGGGGTCGTGGCGGCAGCAAACTGCTGGGCGCGTTCTTCCACCGCCGCCAAGGCCACATAGGCTTGCCTTTCCAGGCGCGCCGCCTGACCCCACAAGGGGCGCAACAGATGATCCCAATCCAATTGATGCACCTTTATCTCCGCTGCTTTGGCTCCCGCCGCCAAGCCGGTGCCGGCATCACTGGCAAACTGGGGGCACTCGGGTCCGTCCAACAAAGTACACCCCCACGTCTCGCCATCGCAGTCGGGCTGTCGGCTCAAAGCGTAGATATACAGAGTGTCGTTCCCAACAACCAACAGATTGGGCTGCCCGTTGGCATAAATCTCATCCCCGGCCAACGTTTCGCCAATCTGAGGCTGCCAACGCCGATTGATCGCCGTTGCCGCACTTTCAACTTCCTCCAAGACCCCGTTAACCCAGCCCAACGAGGGCTTGGTATCCAAAAGTTCAGCCAAACACAGCCCCACATCCCGCTGGCTCACCCCCACTTCGGTCAAAACCACACTGCCCCGTTTCAAACGATTAACATCTACCCTGAGCGTTTTTCTATCCCAGTGCGGTCCGTGGCGTCCTGGCTGCAATCCTTGGCGCAACACCGCCTCTCCTTTGGCCGCAATCTTATAAATCGTCTGACGCGACACCCTATAGCTCTGGGTCATTTCTTTCACCGTACCATACGACCGGCCTGCGGCCAATACCGTGATGGCAATTTGCGCCCGCTGTTCACTGGTTATATCATCTCGTCTTATGCCCACTGGTCATTCTCTCTTCATTGGTCTTGGTAAACCTATGATGAGTCATAAATGACCTGTGGGCAATTTATTTTGTCAATCTAACTTGAACCTTGCCGAAAAATGAATACCAAAATCTTCTGGAAAATCATCATGGTTGTTGAACTTGTCGCCGCAGCGGCGGTCGTCCTGCTCGACCTTTTCCTCCCGACCCTGGTCATTCTGGGCATGATTGTCGTATCGCTGCTGATCCGACGCGAACACATCCGTTCGCTGGGATTCAAACGCCCCCAATCCTGGCCTCGCATGGTTGGCTTTGCCTTCGTTAGCGTCGTTTTCCTGCAACTGTTCGATGTTGGCGTGATCATGCCAATCCTGAACCGCCTGACCGGCACGACCATCGATTATAGTGGGTTTGCCCATCTCAAGGGCAACCTGGGGCAACTGTTCCTTTTTCTGACCCTTTCCTGGACGCTAGCCGCTATGGGCGAGGAAATCGTTTATCGCGGCTATTTCCAGAAATTGCTCACCGATCTATTTGGGAGCGACCTGCCTGGGATTTTGCTGACGGTTGGGATTTCCAGCCTGTTATTTGGCCTGGCTCACACCGAGCAGGGACTTATCGGCGTAGTCGTAACTACCGTTGACGCGCTGTTCTTTAGCTGGCTGAAACGGAAATTTGATGACAACCTGTGGGCTGCCATCCTGGCGCATGGTTTCTACAATTCCATCGGCATGATTGTTTTCTATTTTACGGGGCCGATCTACGGTCTCTGGTGAGAAGACTTGTTATCATCTACAGAGGAGAATAACTTATGAGACCTATCTCAAGAATCATCGTTGGAGGAGTAGGACTCCTCGCTGCCTATCTGCTCTGGATTCGTCCCTGGCAACTGCGTTGGGGCGCAACTGATGCGGAAGTCGCCAGCCCCATGCCGGGCGATGATATCGTCATCCGCCCTAACTTCAATGCCACGCGCGGGGTGACGGTCAAAGCTAAACCGGTAGACATCTGGCTCTGGCTGCTTCAACTGGGGAGTAAGCGGGCCGGGTTTTATAGCTATGACTGGATTGATAATGCTGGCAGCCCCAGCTCAGACCGAATTCTGCCCGAATTTCAACAGATCAGTCAGGGCGATTTTATCCCGATGACACCTGACGGTAAGCAGGGGATGTGGGTTAAAGATTTTAAGACTCATGAATACATCCTGTGGTGGGATCAGAAAGGCCATTCCACCTGGTTATGGCGGCTTGCACCGCTCGATGACCAGAGTACCCGCTTGATAACGCGCTTACGAGTGCGGTATGACTGGACGCCGCCCTGGGTTTTCTACTATTTGTTGCAAGATGTGGGCGATATCGTGATGATGCGAAAATGCTTGCTCGGCATCAAGCGGCGGGCTGAGACTGCCACGAGTTTATAGCCGGTCGCAGCCGAAGCATAATTCAGGTCGCACAAAACATAAGGAGGCTTATGAACAATTCTACATCGCCCAAGCTCAAGTCGTTCAAAGACTATTACCTCGGCGTGATCTTCCGACCGCGCCGCACCTTCGATGCGCTGCTGGCCGACGACCGCCGGCTTAGATTTGGCTTGCTGGCTCTTTCGATCAGTGTCGTACTCTATACGCTCGTCTACGTTTTCCTAACCATAGGCGGTGGAGCGCCTTCAGCCTTCACACCCTTTCTGGCAATTCCAAAGGAATTCTATTATTACTACAACCAGTTCTTTTTGGCCCCGAGCATGTTCATGGGCTGGATCCTGGCGGCCGGGGTGGCTCAACTGTTGAGTCGTCCTTTTTCCGGCAAAGGCCGTTTTGAAGATATGTTGAGCGTGTTCGGTTTTGGGATTAGCATTGCCTGCCTGGCTTCACTGGCCCACGATCTGCCCGACACTTTCCTGGGGGCCATCGGTCTGCTCGATCTGAAGGAATACGAGGTGGCGCTTAACTCACCAACCATCTGGCGCACCATCCTGTGGGTCCTCTATAGCCTCTACTTTATTTTGTTTTTTGTGCTTTTCCCCAAAGGGGTCGGCGCGGTGCAGCGAATCCGGCCTGGCCCGGCAGTTTTAGTAGGTGTGCTGGCGGCTCTGATCTATCTAGGTGTCTTCGTGATCTTCAATCGCTGAGATTGAATAATGAATAGACAACCTGAAGAAAAAAACCAAGCTTAACGTTCTAGTACACGGCGGCATAAATAACTCTAGAGTAGGTAGTAACCCCTTCCGGGGTCTAGGCGGCTAAAGCCGTTACTACAAACCACCGACTTACTTTCGCCCAGATGTACTAGCTATTTGTGATTTCCGGTTGTTGTTTGCCGGAGTGTCAATCCCATTACGTTGGATTAGGATTAAAACTCCAAGCGGGGTTCGACAGCGGTAAGAACCGCTTGCTGCCGGGGTGCTGACCAGAGGGTGGCAATGCCCTGGGCTAACGCATCAATTAAAGCGGGAACATCATTGCTGGCAGTAGGATGCAAGCCTTCGCTGACGATGAGGACGCTTTGGGTTTCCGGCCCAATCGTCGAACGGCGGCTCTGGCGAAAGGTCCAGCGGCGGGCATGAACCTGGTTGGCTGCGTCGGCAAAAATGACTTCGCCGAGTTCGGGGGTTTCAATCTCGCCGCTAAAGGCCAGGTACTGCTCATCGCCGCGGGCATGGCGCACTTCCAGGTAGCCGGTCACACCGACCAGGTCAAAGACAGCTATCGGCAGGGCAAAGGCTAACGAGACGGCATTGCACAAATCAACCAGGGGATGCAGGCGGGGCAGGTCGCCTTCCTTGCGGAAACGGCGCAGCAGGGCTTCGCCGGCCGAGCGGTACTGGGTCGGCTTTAAGCCCATCTGGGCGTAGGCCCGCCGCCACGCCGAAATTTCCGGCAGGTCAGATTCCATGTTCTGGCCCAGCCGTGCCCGCGCCCGCTCAAACCAGGGCTGGAGCAAACTCTCGGCCTCAACATATGGCTCAATCCCCTCGACGACCAACAGGCCCGGCACCAATTGGGGAAATTGTTCCCAGATTGCATAAGAATGGCAAAAATACATAGTTAACCTGAATATGAGTTACGCAGTTGGGTGGTAGTTTAGGGCTTTATGCCTGCCCACAAGGGGCTAAACTACCCTGAACTGCGTAACTCCTTCGAGTTTTTATTAATCGCACCCTTCGATACGCCTTTCACTACGTTCAAGGCTACTCAGGGTGCAATATTCGACAGGTATTTAGTGATCGGCCGGTCAATGGTCGGCGGTCGGCGGTCGTTATTGCACCGGCTTGGCGATGACAATTGCCCGGTGGGTATTATTGGTGTACGGCCAGCACGTCACCAGCGTCAGGCGCTCCTCGTTAAACGGCCCAATCCACTTGGCATTCTCGCGGCGGATGGCGTCAGGCTCGCCCTTATCCTTGACGATAAATTTATCCACGACGGCGTACTTGTAGGGCTGGTCGCCTATATACACAGTGACGATATCGCCGACATTTAAGTCAATGGTGTAGCGAAAAACTTCACCCTTGATGTTATGGTGCCCGGAGAGGACAATATTGCCCCCCTGGCCGGGCAAGGCAGAATTTTTATGCCAGCCGGCGGCGTAATCGGCCACCGTCCAGATATTGGTCGGCACGCCACTCCGGATTTCGGTGATCCAGCCGACCCCAATGACCGGAGCATCCAGCCCAATACTCTCGGCGACAATCCGGGTAATCGGTGAGGTAGTTTGGGTATCTCCGGGAACAGGCAGAGCCTCCGGCGCTCCTGCGGCCTCAGCCGGTTCCTCAACCACCAGGGGATTGTCTTCCATGGAAAGCATCTCGCTGGCGGCTGCTTCCGGCGTAGGAGTATTTTCTACGGTAGGCGTGCTTGTCGGTTCCGGTGTCGGCGTGTTGGCCGGGGTAGCTGTCGCTCTACGGGTGTTGGTTGGCTCAATGATTAAGGAATCACCCAGCTTGTGAGCAGCCGTAGGCGATGGGGTAACAAAGGTTACTTTGGTGGGGCTGGGCCGAGGTGTTGGTGTTGGCGCCGCCGTCGGGGTCAAATCGGCCAAAGACACCTCGATAATTCGCGCGGGGGGCGGCTTGTGGACCTCCATCTGATACTGGACAAACATCCAACTACCGGTTGCCAGCAGCAAAAATCCGGCAGCAATCAAAACCAGGCTAAAAATTTGCCGGCCCCTAGCCGGAGGGCCAGCCAGAGGCTGCAACTCAGGGGGGGTGGGAAATTGGGTGGATAGATTGTCGCTCACTGTACCATCTGGCTCCTGTAGACCGGTTCTGGATTTACCAGGCAGATAGACAAACATGGTAACTTTGTCGGCTTAATCTGTCAAGAGAACCTGGGGCAAAACTCTTTTGACAAAGCCTCTGCCCTTTGATATAGTACTGCCGCTTCATTAATCATCCCTGAGATTATAATCATGACTGCCAAAAATAGAGGGGCGGCAGGTTACGGAGCAGGCGTGCTGCTGATAGCCGCCGCTCTGTTGTACCTCTTGACCCTGGATAACGGCCTCCGGCCCGACGAGTTGACCGGCGGCGACCTGATCACCCACCAGTATGCTCAGGCGGAAGGCCGGCCCAGTAACGCTCCCGGCTACCCGCTCTATACAATGGGCGGCTGGCTGTGGTTTCGCCTGGGACGCGCTCTATTGAGTTGGGCGCTCAATCCCATCCAAATCCTCTCGTTGTATTCGACGCTGTGGGGGCTGGCTTCCCTGTTTGTCTTATACCTCATTTTACTCCAGGTGACGCGCCCCCAGTGGCTCACTGCCTTCCTCTTGACCGCCTTTTACGCCGTCACCTTTTTTTTCTGGTATTACAGCGTCACCACCGAGCAGTACACCAGCGCGGTGTTGCAGACCCTGCTGGTCATCTGGCTGGCTTTTCGTTGGGATGACCGGCCCCGCGACTCAATCCTGCTCTGGCTGGCGTTCCTCGCCGGGACGATGCTGGCGAATATGGTCACTACCCTCTTCATCTTGCCCCCGTTGTTGTGGTTTATCTTCAGCAAACAAAATTCGTCAAATTTTTTCCGGAAGCCCAAGCTCATTTTGCAGGCGCTTGGCCTGGCCTGTTTGCCCCTGCTCAGTTACGCCTACGTGTTTATCAGCGGCGCGCTCCATCCCGAGTGGCGCGGCGCGGGCGAGTGGCCGACTGCCTGGGCCTGGTTTGTGGACTTCCTGACCATCCCCCAGGGCCGCGATGAACTCGCTCCCGGCTTGGGCCCGCATAGCTTCTTCACCGCCGAATTTCCAGCACTGATGTGGCAAGAACTAACCTGGCCCATTTTTATAGGCGGACTCGTCGGGTTGGCCTTTTTGGGCAAACGGCGCGCTATCTTTTTGTACGGCACCCTGCTGATCTATTTTGTCTTCTGCTGGCTCTACCGCTTTGGCAACTGGTTCCAGGTAATTATTCCGGCCTACCCTATTTTTATCATCGGTGTGGCCGCAGGGCTAAAGCGATTAGGCGAATGGCGAACGGCGAATAGCGTGACAGGTGACGAAAAAGCGAGGAGGCGAGGAGGCGAAGACACGCACCACGCATCACGCATCACGCTTTACGCTTCACGCTTTACGCTTTCCCTTCTCCCCGCCCTTCTCATTATCCTGCTTTTTTACCGCTTCTCCACCAACCTCCCCCGCGCCGACCAGAGCCACCTACCCACCGATACCGGCCTCGATCCCGGCTGGGCCATCCTAGCTGACCAACCCGCGACGCCGGCCGTCATTTCCAGCGTCTTTCCTGAACAAGTGGCGCTGCAATATTTGACAGGCGTTTGGGGTGCAGCTTCGGCTGTTTACCCGGCCCATCCTGGCGATTTTACCCCACCTGGAGGGCAAAATGACAATCTGTCCCACTATATCAGCCGCCAGGCGGTAGCGGCTGCGCCCGAAGCAATTCGCTTAGCAGAAACGTATCCTCAAGCAGCCGGGGAACAGCTCATTGCCCTCTGGCCCGCGCCGCGCACCGAACTTCCTGCCGCTGTGTTACCGCTTGACCTGTCCTTTGGCGATGTGCTCAAACTGGCCGGCTGGGAGCAAGTGGAGACGGCTTACCCTCTGCCTCCAGATGTCGCCGGGCGGCTGCCGCGGGCTAACTGGCAAATTGCGCTTTACTGGCAAACGTCGCAGCCGTTGGGTGAAGACTATACTGTTTCCGTACGACCTCTGGTGGGAGGACAATTAATTCATGTAAGTGAGACAGCCTTGATTCAGGACCACCAGCCGGTGTGGGGCGTCTATCCAACCAGCCGCTGGCGACCCGGCGAAGTGGTGCGAGATGTTTACGCACTTTCGCTGCCGGAGGACCTCACTCCGGAGGCTATCCAGATTGTCGTTTATAAAACCACTGACACCGGATTTGAAAACCTGGCCGAGGGAACAATTGTGATGCGATGAGAGAAAGCGGAGGCGATGAAGCGATGAAACGTGATGCGAGCAAAACGCTTCGCCTCCTCCCCTCCTCGCATCTTCGCTTCTTTTTTACTGCTCTAGATTCGCTTGCATCAGCTCCGCCGCCTCCTCCGGGGTCAACTTGCCCTCAAGAGCCTGGCGCAGGGGTTCGCGCATGGCATTGAGCAGCGCATCGGCATTGACTCCCAGGGGGACGGTGCGCCCAGACAGCAGTTGCTCGGAGCTAAGGCGCAGGGCCGAGTCATTGATGATGAGCGGGTCATCCAAAGCCTCGCGGCGCGTTGGCAGCAGGCCAAAGTTGACCGCTCGATCCAATTGGCGCTCCGGGCGAGTGACGAACTCCAGAAAGGTGGCGGCGGCCAAAGCTCTATCCCCGCTGGCTCTGCGGCTGACCGCCCAATAACGCGCCAACACCAGCGGCGCTGCCGTCAGGTTCTCCCCCTCCTCGATCACGATGGGCAAAGGCGCAACGCCCCAATTAATGTTAGCGGCGCGGGCCAGCTCCCCAATGGCCCACTCGCCGTCAATCATCAAAGCTAACTTACCGGCCAAGAACTGGGCGCGCATCTCATCATAAGTTGACAGGGAAGCCAGGCTGTTGTCACCCTGCTGCCAGCCCAGGTAGAGAGCCAGCGCCTGCTGCATGGCCGGAGTGTCTAGCATAGGCCGGCCCGCCGGATTGGTCAACCAGCCGCCATAAGCCGACAGCCAGGGCAGCAGCCAAAGCGGGTCGTAGCTGTTGACTCCCAGGACGGGTCCTCCCTGCTGCTTGGCCAACTTGGTCAGGTCCTCGGTGTTCGTTGGCGGGGCGTCCACCAAATCCCGGTTGTAAAACAGCAGCAGGTGAAACCCCGCCGTATCGGAGAGACCCCACACCTCATTTTTTTGAGTGGCTCCGGCCAGGGTGATCGAGGCAAAGCTGTCCAAAAAAGCGGAGGAGAAAAAATCAGACATAGGAGCAATTTGCTCGGCATTCCATAAGCTGCCCAGCAGTACCGGCGAGGCCAAGACCACATCGAACTGCGCTTCACCGGCCATGAGCGGAGTCATAAAATTCTCCGGGCTGTCGTAATGACGCAGCGTGACGGTATAGTAGGGGAACTCTTTTTCAAAAGCCTTGACATCCCTGGCCAGGGCCTGGGCTTGAGCTTCCGGCAGGCTTTCCCAAACCAGGAGATTTGTCACGGGCGGGGTTGGGCTGGGAGCCGGGGTACGGGTAGGCGTTGCCGTAGGCCGAGGAGTGGCGGCTGCTCGGGCAGGGGTGGAAGTTTGGGTGGCCGTCGCCGTTGGCCAGGGCGTGGGCGACGGCGGCGGGGTGGGCGGAACGCAGGCCGCCAGGAGGAACAGCAGCGCGATGGGGAACAGCCAAGATTGTTTCAACTTGAGGACAGGCATGCCGCCAGTGTAACGCAGCTAAGGGGAGGTGTCAAAAGAGCGAATGGTGAATAGCGAATAGCGAACGGCGAATGGATTAATTCAGTCGGGTGGTTTTGGTTTCTAAAATTGCCAGCCGCCGCCTCGCCTCGTCGCTTCTTCGTCCCACTGCCGGGAGGCCGACCTGCTCCACCAGGAAACTGGCGGCGACGACGCCGTACAGCCCGGCCAGGCGCAGAGCGCCGGTCTGAACCCAACCGGCCAGAAAACCGCCGCAAAATGCATTGCCCGCGCCGGTTGGATCCACCACTGAAGTTTCAAAGGCCGGAATATGCCAGGTTTCGCCGCTGCTGGTGCAATGGACGGTGGCTCCCTTTTCCCCTTGCCGCAAGGCCACGATTTCAGCCCCGGCTGCCACCAGCCGCCGGATTAACTCCAACGGCTCGCCTGGACCGACCAGGGACGCCGCTTCCGCCTCGTTGGGGGAGAAAATTTGCCCGGTGGAGACAAGCGCCCGCAGTTCCATCTCACTCAGGGAGCGAGCGGAGGGCCGGAACGGTTCAATGCTGATCACACCGCCGGCGCTCCGCAAAGCTTTCATAAAATCAAGGTCTGGCTCCTCAGGGTGGACGCCCAAATGAAAGCCGCGTGTCCGGCGATAAGGGGGCGGCAGGTACTCCAGCCGGCGTCCCAACTGCGCGCCAATGGCCGGGCCGGGAATGCGCCAGACCTGCGTCCGGCGGCCATCGGCTTCCAAAAGTTGCCAGGCGCGCGGCGTTGGCCATTGGGCGGAATGGCGAAGGCCCTGGGTATCAATACCGCTTACCTCCAGCCAGGCCAAAGCGGCCGGGGGCAGGTCGCTGCCGACACCCCCCACCAACCCCACCCGCTCAGCCCACAGTTTCAGACCAAACGCGGTTTGGGGGCCGCCGCCGCCCAGGACACCCATTACCGTTTGGCCATCGGGAAAAACAATATCATCAATGATGAGGGAAAAGGCGACAAAATCCATTCTTAATTTCAGGAGTGAAAAAGTGCACTTTTTCACTCCTACTGGAGAAATTTAGAGTTTCAGCAGCTCTAATATTTGCTCAAAGAGGATTGACAAATCCTCGTTTGGGTCTGGATTTGGCAATCCAGACCGAGCAACATTGAGTATATTAAGTCTTACAAACCCTCAGCGATAATACGCTCCCGGTACAGCGCCAATAAACGTTCCGAGTCAACGCCCAGGCAGACGTTCACCGCGGGTTGATCGGTCCAGGCATTGGGCTGGCGCCAGTTTTGGCGGCGGTCGAGGAGGGTCTGCCCGACGGCAATCCCCTCTGTGATTACGCGGAGGGGACCACGAACCGTTGTAAACAAGGTGGGATCGAGCACATAAGCAATGGCTGAGGGATCGTGGGTATGCATGCCGGCCAGGCCATGCGTGTCAAAGTGAAAATCCCGATAAAAGCGGCTTATCGTGTAAATGAATTCGGAGGTAGATGAACCGGAGGCTTTGAGGGCAGCCATGTAATCGTCGGTCATGATCGTCTGCATGGTGACATCCAGGCCGACCATCGTTACCGGCCAGGCCGCCGTAAAAACCCTATCGGCGGCATGCGGATCGTTAATGATGTTGGCCTCAGCGGCAGGAGTGACATTGCCATTGACTGTCGCCGCCCCACCCATAACCACTACTTCGGCCACATTCTCGGCCAAACGCGGTTCCAGGGCCAGAGCCAGGGCCAGGTTGGTCAGCGGGCCAACCGGCACGAGAGTAATTTCGCCAGGGCGGGCCATAACCGTTTCTACAATAAACTGGGCCGCAGGCCGGTTAATGGCACGACCTTGCGGTAGCGGCAGATTGATATTACCCAGCCCATCCTGGCCGTGAACAAAATCGGCGGACGACCCCAGCGGTACGAGCAGAGGCGCTTCGGCCCCATGGGCTACCGGGATATCGGGACGACCGGCAAACTCCACCAGGCGCAGGGCGTTTTGGGTCGCCAAATCGGTATAAACATTGCCATAGATGGTGGTCAATCCCACCAGTTCAATTTCCGGCGATTTTAAAGCCAGGAGGATGGCCATGGCATCGTCCACACCGGGGTCGGTATCAATAATAACTTTTTTGGGCATAGTTACCTGAATTGGAAATCTGGAAGGCTGGCAGGTTGGTAGAACGGCTCTTCCAATCTCCCAACCTGCCTTTTCATTCTAGAGCCAGGGCGATTTGGGCGGCTAGCCGGGCATTATTCAATAACAGGGCGATGTTGGCTTTTTTGCTGCGCTCGCCGGAAAGGTCACTGACGCGTTGAAGCAGGTAGGGGGTAACAGCTTTACCGCTGATGCGGTCAGTTTCGGCATCGCGCAGCGCCTGCTCGATGACACTCTGCGCCTCGACGGCGGGCCACTCATCGGCGACAGGAACGGGATTGGTGATAACCGTGCCCATTGTTAAGCCCATCTGGTCGTGGGCTTTGAGGATTGCGGCAATCTCTGACACGGTTTCGACCCACAACTCAAGCGGCAAACCGCTGCTGCGAGAGTAAAAGGCCGGAAATTCGTCGGTTTGATAGCCGATCACCGGGACACCTTGCGTTTCAAGCACCTCCAGTGTGAGAGGCAAATCCAAAATTGCTTTAGCTCCCGCGCAGACCACCGCTACCGGCGTTCGACCCAATTCTAACAAATCAGCCGACTCGTCAAAGGGGTGATCGCGATGAACGCCGCCAATACCGCCGGTAGCAAACACCCGAATTCCGGCCCAATGAGCCACCATCATCGTTCCGGCTACCGTGGTAGCCCCATCTTCACCGCGAGCCACCACAACGGGGAAATCCCGACGCGAACATTTATGCACATTCTTGGCCGATCCCAGATAGACCAACTGTTCCGGGGTCAAGCCTACGGTGATTTCACCACTCAGAATGGCAATCGTGGCCGGCGTTGCGCCCTGCTCGCATACCGCCGCTTCGATGGCGCGAGCAACCTCGATATTTTCCGGGGCGGGCAGTCCGTGCGTAATTACCGTTGACTCCAGCGCCACGACGGCTTTACCCTGGTCCAGCGCGGCTTTTACTTCGGGATGAAAATGTAACTGTGGAGGCATGATGTTGTTCCTTGTTGCCTGGGTGGACAAACTAAAGTTTGTCCGACTATCCTGAACTTACGGATTATAGACTTGAATCCGCTTATCCGGCACGCGCTGGGCCAACCGTTCCATACTGCGGTTAACCTGGCGAATGATTTCGGCTTTATTCAGGGTTAAGATGTGGCGGTCGCGCATAATAATTTTGCCATTGACGATAACGGTCTGGACATCACTGGCCCGAGTGTTGTAAACCAGGCTGGCAGTCAGGCTGTGCAGCGGTTGGTGATGCGCTCCGCTCAAATCCACCAAAATCACATCGGCCAGGTAGCCGGGGGTGATTTGCCCAATCTTATCCCCCAGACCCACCACAGCGGCGCTGCCACGGGTGGCAATCTCCAGGGCCTGGGGAATAGTCATGATTTCCGGGTTGCGGGCTTCGTGTTTTTGGAGCATGGCCATTAAACGCAAGCTCTCAAAAATGTCGAGCGTGTTATTGCTGACCGCGCCGTCGGTGGCGAGTCCGACCGGAATACCGGCCTCGCGCAGCGGCAAGATGGGGGTCAGGCCCATGCCCAGCTTGAGATAAGTTTTGGGGGCGTGGGCAATTCCAACCGGAGCGGCAGCTTGTTTGAGCAGGTCAATATCTTGGGGGAGAATACCGCAGCCGTGGGCAATGATGAGCGGCACATCCAGCACGCCGGTTTGGGCCAATACTTGAATGGGCGTAAGGCCGCGCTTCTGCAAGCTGGCCTGCGTCTGGCCCATCTCTTCGGAGGCATGAATGTGAAGCCCGACACCCAGGCGCTTGGCGTGCGTCACAGTTGCCTGCAGAAAATCATCATCGCAAGTATACGGCGCATGGGGGGCCATCCAGCTCGTAATCCGGCCACTGGCCTGACCTTGCCAGCGTTCCACAAAGGCAGCCGTCTCGTCCAGCGTCCCGTAACCCTGACTGCCAAACACGGCCCAACCCAGCGCCGCCCGCGTTCCGGCCTGCTCGACCGCTTTGGCAGCTTGATCCATGTAGAAGTAGTGGTCGGCAACTGTCGTTACCCCACCTTCGATCATCTCCACCAGGCCCAGCAGCATGCCCCAGTAAACATCCTCTTCAATCAGGTTGCTTTCCAGCGGCCACATAAACTCATTGAACCAGCGCTCAATCGAGACATCTTCGGCCAGGCCCCGGAAAATGACCATCGGCACATGGGCATGGGTATTAATGAGGCCGGGCATGGCCAGCATCTCCCGGCCCTCAAGCAGGTTATGAGCCTGGCCGAGATCAATTTGGCCGGTGGGTTGGAGGTCAACGATCTTGCCGGCGTCAATCACCAGGTCGTAGTTGCGCTGGATGTTGTTATCAGGGGTCAAGATATGGCAATCGTGGATTATCAGGTCATACATCGGCATTTATCTTTGCGGCGGTCAGCGGTCGCCAAGCGGCGGTCAAGGATGATTTGTCTGGGCCGTTAAAAAGGCATCAAACTCGGCTCGGGTGGGCATAGAAGGTTGCGCACCCATTTTGGTGGCAGATAGCGCGCCGGCCGCCGCCCCCCAACGAACTGCTTCCGGCAGAGCCTTGCCTTCAACGAGAGCAGCGGCCAGACCGCCATTGAAAGCATCGCCGGCAGCGACCGTATCTACCGCTTGTACTTCAAAGGCAGGCGCCAGGATGGGTTCACTTTCGGCCTGAGCGTACAAAACACCCAACGCGCCCATTTTCACCATAACCGTTTTGACCCCCAGACTAAGCAGCATTCTGGCTGCGCCAGCAGCATCATTGGGATTTTTGATAGACACCCCGACCAATTGTCCTGCTTCAACTTCGTTGGGGGTGATAATGTCAACCAGGGTATACAGCTCGGCAGGCAACTCCTGGGCCGGGGCGGGGTCGAGCACGATGGTAAGGCCGCGCTCATGGGCCAGGCGCGCCGCAGCGACGACCGCCTCCAGGGGAACTTCAAGCTGAAGCAGAAGGACTTTGGCCCCAGCCAGGCTGCTTTCGAGCCGGTCTAAATCATCCTGTCCTACCCGACCGTTTGCGCCCGGCACGATGATGATGTTATTCTGGGCGTTGTCGTCCACCGCAATCACGGCCACGCCGGAACTGACCACAGGATCAATGAACACGGCCGAAACATCGGCCCCGGCGCTGAGCAGGTTCTGGCGGAGCTCCTGGCCAAAAGCATCCCCGCCCACCCGGCCGACCATCTGCGTCGGCACGCCCAGCCGGGCCGCGGCGACCGCCTGGTTGGCTCCCTTGCCCCCGGGCGCGGTAAAAAATTCGTGGCCGGTGATAGTTTCTGCCGGGGCGGGCAGGCGCGGGGTGCGCACCACCAAATCCATATTGATACTGCCAAAGACGACGACAGCCATAGAGGTATCCTGATAATCAAAGTTTGGCGATGCGCTCATTATAGTGGAATCAGGGGGGGTGTCAAAGAACCTTCAAACCAAATTCAAATCTAACTAAAGAGGGCACAACCTCGGCTGTACCCTCTTTTTTCGTGCGTACTTGTTTACTTGAAACAACAGCGGATTATTGACAGCCTAATCTTGAACGATCACGCCTCCATCTGCATAAAGTGGCGGGCGTTATTCCAAATGACTTTGGGCGTGATTTTGATCGGGTGAACTCGATGCGTAATCGCCCACCCTTTCCACAACTTGTGAATCCACCAATAGAGCGTATCCGTAAATTGATTGCGCGGCGCTTTGACCAGCAGGCGGATGACCGGCTCCAACCAGGGAAACTCAACGCCCAGGGCAAACCAGCGCTGCAAGTTTTCCATCTGATTTTTCTCTTTCTCATCGCGCGTCAGGATCGAGCTGTCCCAGGCGATGGCGCCAATATCGTCAAAACTGCCGGCCATATGACCGTTCTTCTTGGTAAATTCGCCCAGCTCGGTGGCCGGATAGGGCTGGAACAGGAAAGCGTGAGCATACTTGACTTTGGCCTGGGCGTTGAGCCGCATCGTCTCAAAATCGTCGTCCAGGGTGCCGGTCGGCAGGGCCAGAATATTAGTGGCAGTTAGATTAATCCCGGCCTCATGCAGCATGCGGCCCGACTCAATAATTGTCTCACGGGACATTTTGCGCTTCAGCAAATCGTTGCGCAGGCGGTCGTTGCCGGCTTCGATACCCATGCTGACCGTGTTGGCCCCGGCTTTTTTAAGCAGGGCCACTTTTTCCGGGGTGATCAAGTTGGAACGGACATTGCAGAAGAAGGGTAGGCCAACTTCCTTGGGGAACTTTTCGGCAAACTCTTCCAGCCAGTCCACATAGATAATGAACAGGTCATCGAGGAAGACAACCTGCTCCAACGGGTAGCGGTCGCGCACCCACAGCACCTCTTCGATAACCGAGTCAACACTGCGCTGGTAGCCGCGCTTTTCGCGGGTATAAATTTCGTACCAGGCGTGGTTGAAACAGTAAGTGCAGTTGTAAGGACAGCCCCGGCTGGCCATGAAATGCTTGATCGGGCTGTTACGGGTGGGAGCGTGCTTGCTGTAAATCAGGTCACGGTCCGGCATGGGCAAATCGCCCAACTTGCGAATCAGCGGGCGGACCGGATTCTTGACAATTTCGCCATCTACTTTGAACCACCAATTGGGAATATCAGGGTGGAAGCCGCCGTTGCCGAGGGCGTTAGCCAAATCCACCAGCGGCCCTTCACCTTCACCGACACAGACCCCATCCACGCCGTCTTCGTGAATCATATCCGGGAAAAAGGTGGGGTGCGGCCCGCCAAAAACGGACATCACCGGTTTATGGCCCAGACCTTCCCGGATACGTTGATTGACTTTGAAATAATAATGCTGGGAACCGGTCATCATACTGTAACCAACAATATCAGGCTGGAAATCTCTGGCCACCTGAACCGGATCTTCCTGGGCGCAAATCGCCAGGCCCACCTCGTGACCGGCTCGCTTGAGCACTGCCGCCATGGACATAATCCCTTGCGGCTCGTAGTCAATTTGTTTTTCTACCCACAAAACGCGCGTCACGGACAACCTCCTCTATGAAGGGGATACTTCCTACTGCTGCCACAATGAATTATCGGTAAGCTACTCGTTCCCAAACTGAGTTTGGGAACGAGTAGAACAAGCAGAAGCCGCAGTTGAAATTCGTGGCTTGATTATAGGGGAGGGCATTTTTTTTGTCAATTTTATAATTTTTTTACTAAATATTATAATTATTCCGACCGCCGACCAGAGCCAAAGGCCCCCTATGGGCTGACGGCTGACCGCCGACAAAGATGACTCCTCTTGCGGCGGTCTGCGGTCAGCCGTCGGCGGTCGTATTTTACTTTGTCCAACTTATCCGCTCTTCCGCCCAACCCCGACTGGCGAAGGTATCTGTGCCAACCTGGCCATCGGGTGAACCTTCCATCGTGAAAAGCTGGCGCTGGCCACTGCCATCGGGAGTCATGGCCCAGACAGCCCAGGGGCCGCCCCGATTGCTGACAAAGGCGATAGCATTACCATCGGGCGACCAGGTGGGCAGGCCGTCATCGGCAGGGTCATTGGTCAGTCGCTGCAGGCCGGACCCATCGGCGTTGACGATGTAGACTTCCCAGTTACCTTCTCGCCGGGACATAAAGGCGATTTGCCCGCCATCCGGCGAGAGGGCCGGGGCAGTATCCTCATCCACATTGGTGATGCTTTGGAGGTCCTCCAGGTTGCTGGTAGCCGTGCGCAAGCCGTAGGCTGTGGTCCCCCAACCCTTGAAAACAAGTTTACCCTGTGAATTGACAGTGGGATACTCCCCTTCACCGACGAGAACAGCTTCTCCCAGTTCAGTCGAACCACTGGCTTTGTACAGTTGTGATTGGCGTCCTCCCGTGCGGCGGCTCAGGAAAATGATATTTTCGCCGTCGGCCATCCAGGTGGGCAACTGATCTTCGATAAAGTTGGAAATCAAATTACCATTCGCCCCCGAAACGTCCATCGCCACCAAACCCCGCGAGTCGCCCTTCCACGAGTGGAAGGCAATACGAGAACCATCAGGGCTGAAAGCAGGCTGGCTGGCCCCGGCGCGGAAAAATTTGGTTCCCGAGCCATCAGCCTGGCCCAGGTAGAGATCGTAATCATTACCGTTAAAGACCGCATAAGCGATCGTGCCGACCAGGGCCGATTTGGGCACCACTTGAGGTGCAGGAATGACCGGCGGGCGGGTCGCGGTCGGCGTGGGTTCAGGGGTGGGGGTGGGGGTGTCAACGGCAGCAACTGCTGCTTCAGTTTCCTCAACCACCGGCGTCCCTAAGGCCAGGGCTAACTCTTCGCCAGCCCGAATGGTGCCCAAGCCCAATACAATCGGGTTCAGATCGGCCGGTTCAAAAACCAACTCAACGTCATAAGTCTGCGGTTTGACCTCGAAAATTAAGCTTTCGGGGACGCTACCGCCGGGGGTTAAATTCAGGTCGTTAAAGCGGTCAATTGCGCCCAGCCGCAACAAGCCCTCGGGGCTGGTGGTGCCGCCGGCTTCACGCAGAATCGTCTTACCATCCCGCGTGCGGACCGAAAAATCATCGGTGGAAATCTTAAAGGGGGCGTTACCGACATTCTGCACCCGCACCTTGACCAGGAGTAAAGCTTTGTCGGTGCTGGGCAGCGCTCCCAAGAGAATCGGCTGCACCTGGGCCGAGACGATTTCGACGACAGGGATGGCCAACTGCGGGCCGCTGGGAGTGGGCGTGTTGGTCGGACCACCGCTCGGCGTTTGCTGCGCCAGGCTGCCGGCAGCGGTGGGAGAGGTCACGGGCTGGCCTTCGATGACTGCCGGGCCGCCTGTAGCCTGCTGCCTGCCCCAGCCAGAAAAAGCCAGAAAAGCGCCGATGCCAATCAGGAGCAACAAAGCCACAGCCACGCCAATCATCCAGGGGGCGATGACCGGGCGCTGTGGCGCCGCCGCTGAAGCGGGCATTGGGGCCGCAACAGCCGCCGCAGCCGGAGCAGCACTGGCAGCGGCAGCAGCCTGTTTTTGGGCCGGACTCATGGCTACGGTTGATTGCGCCGATGCTGCTTTTTCCCAAAACAGGCGGGTTTCGGCCAGTTGGACCATCTGGCCCACTGGCAGTTCCGTCCAGGTTTCCGGCTCAATCCGGGTTGTGCCGATGAGCGTTCCGTTGGCGCTGTGCAAATCTTTAATTTCAATCCCACTCGCACTGCGCCGCATCTCGGCGTGATAGCGCGAGGCACGCGGGTCAACCAACACTACCTCGTTATCGAGTTCGCGGCCTATCCGCAGCAGCGCCCCTTCGTCGGCGGGAATAGCCACCTTGTCGGATTGGCCGTTGGGGTGGCGCACCACGACATGATCTAAAAAGTGATCATCCTCGTACTGCTTTTCAAAGTTTTCAGACATTCTGTTCCCCTCACATTAAGGTGTTGGAAGTTTGGAAGTTTGGAAGATGGCCTTTTCCAACCTTCTATTTTTCCTTCAAATATATACTCAGCCAGGGCAAAAACCTTGGCAGTTTGCGTGAGTTAACATTAGATTGACCCCATCATCCATCTCTTCCCTCGTTCCCAAATTGACGCGAAGCGTGGGAACGAGAGAGCCTAACGAGAATAACCCTTGACACGCAAAGGTTAATAAGAGGTTTGAATGGTACGGGATTTTTCAAAATGAGGCAAGTTTAGTAACTGCTCAGGTGCGAGGCACTTGATCCTGGCTAAGGAGGCCAGATTTGTTCAATATCAAGTGCCTCGCACCTTTCAAGTGGTTATGATGTGATGACGGTCGAGAGCACTTTGGCCAGGGTGGGTGGGTGCAGCACCATATTGGCATACGACGCATTGGCCATCGGGCACTGGCATTCACCCTGGTAGATGCTGTGCCGCATGCTGGCCATAGCCTCACCCTGCCAGATTGGGCGCAAATTATAATTGTGGTCGCGCAGGTTGCCGACATTTTCGGCCCGAATGCAGCAGCTCCACACGTCGCCGTTGGGCGCAAGCTGGCAACTGGCCCAGCCGGCATAACAGGGGATGACCTGGCGATGCTCGTACAGAATACGTTTGGCCAGTTGGTAATATTCAGCACGGAAGGCTTGCGTGATTTTGGCAAAGCCTCTGACCGGGCGCTGCGTAGCTCTCTGGCTGAGAAAATCGGCGATTGGGCCGTATTTTTCGGCCACAGGCGTAATTTCCCAATCAATCGTATCCAATTCCACCCGCTCTTCGGCGATTTCGGTGATGTAACTGTCCGGCTCTAAAAATTCCAGCCCGGCGTAGATCTCAAAAAAGCGGTCAATGTTGTAATTGGAGATAACAGTATGGTTGGTCAGCACCAGGTTTTTGTGCTGTTTTTGCAGCGCCTTGAGTTCCTCCCACGTTTTCATCGCTTTGGCCCAGTTGCCGGGAACCATGCGGATTTCGTCGTGACGCTCGCCCACCTCGTCCAGCGATAGATTGATCCCGATATTGGTCCTGGGCGCGCCGGCGCAGAGGCGGTCCACCTGGCTGATGATCTGTTTGGTCAAAATGCCATTGGTCGGAATGGTGATGACCGAGGGCCGGCAGTGCCGGTAAGCCGACAGGGCCATCTCGGCGGTATCTTTACGCATAAATGGTTCGCCGCCGGTAAACGTGAAGTAGAGCGGGCCGCGGCCAATGTTGGCAAAGGTCTTATCCCACTCTTCCAGGGTCATGTCGTCGTTGGGCTTGCGCCAGACGTCGCAGGTTTTGCACTTGCTGTTGCAGCGATAGCTTATGCTGACGACGATGGAGAAAGGCAGCATCGTCGGCCAGCCAAAACGGCGATAGGCCCAATACAGCGGGAGTTTGGGTAATAAATTTAACATTATCGTCCCATTTAATCGAAATCTGTCGGCCAATCGGGATGGTGGTAGTGCTCAAACAGGCGGGTGATTTGGCCGGGCGTAACCCGCGAGATAGACAGTTCGGGGATTTCGTGCTCGCGGAAAAAGCCGATATCCATCGTCTCCATGCTCCGGGTCGCCACCCCGCCCATAATTTCGCACCGAAAAAACAGCTTGTAGATATGGTAGGGAAACGGCGGCGTGTGCGGGTGCCTGCTGCGATCATACACGGCCAGCAGTTTGACCGCCCGCGTTTGAAAACCGGACTCTTCGAAAATCTCCCGGACCACCGCCTCACTCGGCGAGTCGTTCACGTCGGCCCAACCGCCGGGCAAGGTCCAGCCACCGTCGGCAGCCTCCTTGACCAACAGCAAGGCTTCATCCCGAAAGACGACGCCTCGAGTATCAATTTTGGGGGTAGCATACCCCACTTCCCCGGCAAACAAATCGAGCACCTGTTTCAAATCACTGGTTGAGGCAACCGCCATCATCTCTGCGGCAACCTGCCGGATGGCTTCATACCGCTCGACATCATAGGGGTTTTGGGCGTAGGTCAAGCCTATTTGAGATATGGCCTGCAACTGCTTGGCCCACTGGAGCCACTGGGGGTCGTAATTAGTCGGCATTTGTTTTCCAATCATAAATTAGGCCGAACTTCTTTCGGCCTAATGTTATCCATAGCTATCAATCTTGAGAAAAAAGGGGCTACGCTGCCGCTGTTTCTCGTTCACCCATGCCCAGCAGCATATTGGCGGCAGTCTTGAGGTAATAGGGGAAGCGCTGCCAGGTGTCTTTGCGGACGGCAATGCGGGCGATGCGTTTGGGCCGCAAATAAAAGCGGCGATGGGCCTCATGCCACTTGCGCTCGACAACTTCTTTGGTCAGGCCATCAAAGGCAAAGTGGGCCTTATCATCCTGGATAGCAATCTGGGACCAATCCATTTGGTCAGAAAAGACATCGCCGTGCTTTTTGAGAGTTTCCCACATCTCGGTACCGGGGAAGGGCGCGGCCATCATAAAGTGAGCCAGGTCAGGATCGAGTTCCAGGGCCAGGCGGATTGTTTTTTCCATCGACTCCTCGGTTTCGCCGGGCATGCCAAAGATGAAAAAGCCCATCGTTTGCAGCCTGGCTTCTTTTGACCATTTGAATGCCTGGCGAACCATATCCACAGTTTGGCCCTTTTTGATAACGTGGCGCAGCATCCAGTCGTCGCCGTTCTCCACGCCAAAACCGACCCGCTTGCAGCCAGCCTGCTTCATCAACTTAAAAAGTTCGGCGTCGGTATTATTGACCTTCATCCCATGAATCGTCACCCACGGGACGTGATTCAGCTTGGCTTTGATCAGCGCCTGGCATAACTCCTTGGCCCGGTTTTTGTCCAGGTTCCAGATGTCATCGGTGATGCCGATTTCGGTCGCTCCCAAATCTTTGACCAGCCACTCCCACTCGGCAATGACATTCGCCACGCTGCGGCCGCGCCAGGTATCGCCGGTGATCGGCTTGGAGCAGTAGGTGCATTTATACGGGCAGCCGCGCGAAGTGACAATGGTGAAGGCACGGGCGTTCATATTCAGGCCATCCGTCAGCGGGTTGAGATTGGTGTAGCGATCAATCTTGAACAGGTGGAAGGCCGGGAAAGGAATGGCGTCAATGTCGTCGGGCAGCGGGCGGTCAAGGTTGTGCTGGATCTTGCCCTCTTTGTTCCGCCACGACAGGCCGAGGATTCGTCCCCAACCGGCTTCTGGATCAAACAGATGGGGGATTAGGGGTCGGGAATCGGGGGTCAGTGGTTGACCATTGACAATTGACTGTTGATTGTTGACTATTGACAATTCTTTTTCCAGTGCCCGCATAATCTCGATGATCGTGTATTCGCCTTCACCGCGCACCACCAGGTCCACTTCGGGCTTCTCCATCGACTCGTGGGGCATGAGGGTCAGGTGCGGCCCGCCGAGAATCGTCAGCGCGCCGTGCTTTTTGGCCGTCCGCGCCGCTTCCCAGGCCTGCACAATCAGCGGCGTCGGGGCCGACAGGCAGACAATATCAAACGGATCTCGGGCCAGCTTCTCATCCAGCGATTCAATGTCAGACTCGACCGAGGCATCCCAGATTTCACAGTCGTACCCGTGCGCCAGCAGCGAGCCGGCCAGGTAGCCCAGGCCCATATGAATATGTTTGCGGCTGTTCCAGACATCTGACTCTGGACTGGCTAATAGAACTCTCATTTAATCCTCCAGTTATGGCTGTACGTTCCAGGAAACTGTCGTATTTCTTCACGCACTTGATTGGTAACGTCAACCCGATAAAAGGCCATCGGCGATCAGTTCTTTTTCCAGTTCTTCGAGGGGGATCATCTCCATCTCACCCGCAGCCCGTTTTTCCAACCACTCCTCCACGATGGCTCGATCATCCTGGTCTTCCAGCATCTCGATCAACTGATGCCAAGAGCCAAGCAAAGCCTCCCAAACTGGCAATGGAACAAGCACATCGGTTTTGTCACCCTTAGTATCTAATACGTACCGTACTGTGGCTAGAGCTTCTATCATCGTCATAATTTTTCTCCCAGGCTAAATTATACCTGACGATGGTTTGAGGTGGAAAGACTGAATGTTGCTACCATCAGGGTTAAAATCGTTGAGGATTTTTCGCCACTGATTTTGTTCTCCCTTTTTGCCGCCAGAACGAAAGTTGTAGGCTACAAGCCTCATACAATTACTACTCCGTAATCAGGATAAAAAATGTCCCTTTGCTCATCCCCTGGTCAACCCCCACCGTACTGGCCGACGCGCCGAGGGCATGCATCGGCTCCAGGAAGGGCCGGACCTTTTTCTGGTAATCTTCCTCTTCAAAATCGCTCAACTGAGCCTCGACCACCTGCTGCACCTGATCTAGATCGGCATAGACATAGCCGTAATTGCTGCCCGGCAGCCGGCTCTGCACTACCTTGAAATTGGCGCTGCCGGAAAGCGAATTATCGCCCGCGGTCGTGAGCGACTTCAGGGCGTCCTCGTGATAAGCGACCAGAAAATAATCTTTGTGAAAGCCGTAGCCGCCCATAAACGCGCCGTTGGGATCGGCCATCACCTTCATTTCGATACCTTGCACCGTTTGAGACTCAAGCGGCGGGCTGCCCCCACTCTCCTCCAACGCACTGAAGATCTTTTCTACGTGTGCTTTGGCCTGGTTCACATCGTTTGCGCCAATCAGTACATAACCACCCATTGGCGGTGAAAATTCATCCGCTGGCGTAGCTTCGACCAAGACTATCGCATACTCGCCGGTCATCCAGCCAAAAATATCCTCTTCTACACTGAAACCCAACTCCTTTTCCAGGTCGCTCATCTGTTGGGTGAAATCAGGGTTCGACTCCAAGCTTTGTTTGGCCGATTGCCAAATCAGGTTAAGATTGAATCCGTTGGCCGCAAAGAGCGCATCTGCCGGAATATCGGCCAGAATGGCATTGGGCGAAGCCGGGCGCTGGAGCGAAGCTTTCATGGTCTCGCTCATCTTGGTCAAATCATAGCTGACCACCATATCCAGTTGGATGCCATCCGACTGGAGCGTGCCGGCCGCGCCAAAACCGTTAAAGGCCTGTAAATCTTTCACCTGGCTTTCCGGCAGTTCCACTGCGCTTTCGGCCAGCGCCGCCTCAAACAGGCCGGCAAATTCCATGTAAAGGGTACCAACCGCATTGGCCGGCAGTTCCCCGGTAATCTTTTTGAAACGCTCGCTGTCGGCCAGTGCCGGTGCATCTTTGCCCTGCGCCTGGTCAATCATGCCTTTAACCAGGGCGTCGCTATTGGAAGCGACGACAAAGTTATTAAAGGTGGCCAGCGTTGCGGTGTCGTCACCATTCTTTTGATGATGCAGCGTTACATCTTGGTAAACTTCGTCGGTGTAAGGATTATCTTTTTTAACCGCCTCCGCCAGCACTTTGCTGATAAAGTTATCCGAGGCTTCCTTATTGCTCGTTTCAGCGGCCAGCATAAAGTCCGGGGCCGGGGCGCTGGCGAAGGGGTCTTGACTTTGGGCTTTGATCCCCTCGGTAAAATCCGGGGCGGCGATGACCACTTCCGTACCCAGCCAGGGTTTAATATCATTTTCGTAAGTAATCCCGGCCTCATCGCTCATCTCTGTTTCGACTTCGTCAAACAGCGCCTGGATATCGGGATTGTCAAAGTACAACTTTTTCAAATTCTGGTAGCCGACCATATTCTGAATATTGGGCGTAATTGACATATAAAATTGAGTTTCGGCCGGTAACATTGTTGCGACTTTCTGCGCGGGCGCCAGGCCCAGCAAGGCCAGGACCTTGTCCTGATAAACGTAGCCCCCAATTCCGGCCACAACAACGCACACGAGGCACAAGAACAGCGCCGCAATACCGATGATGACAGTGGTTTTCTTGTTCATTGGAATCTCCAGTAACAGGGTGTTAAATTTATTTTAGGCCGACTACGCCCTTCAAGTCAACGACGAGAAGGGCCCTGAACTTGTCCTCATTATAACTCGACTTGCCGCTAAGCGTCAATGAGCTTTTTAGCTCACCTCATTTCTAATTGGTGCACCTCCGGGCGCAAATTAAAGGCCAGGATCACCGTCAGCAGAGCGAAAATGGCCGAGGCCAGGAACGTTTCATTTAAGATCTGGGCGGTAATGGTCCCAATATGTTGGCCGATTTCGGCAATGGAGTAGGGCAGGCTCAACACGTCAAAACGATACAACCCCCAGGCAGTCAGGCTTGACAGCCCCACGCTCATCCCCATTAGCCGAAAAATCAAGACAACACCGGAAGCGACTCCCCGCAGATGCGGCTGCACCGCATTGATCACTGCCGCACCGACCGGCGCAATCACCAGCCCAAATCCCAGACCGGCGATCATCAAATGGAGGGCCATCTCCCCGTAAGTCACCGCCGCCGACCAGGTATTCATCAGGTAAAAACCAAGACTCATCAAAAGCAGGCCGGCCACCGTAGGCAGACGGTAGGCAAAACGAGCGCACAACCACCCGCCCACCACCGACATAACCGCCATAGCCACCGTTAGGGCCGACAGAACCTGCCCGCTGTCCATTGCCGCCGATTTGATAAATTCGTCTAACGTCGCTCCCTCGGCCAGCACGGCATTGACAAACAACGGCACGGCGACCATAGCGATGATCAACACAAAACCGACCACAAAATTGATCGTGCAGGCGGCGGTGAAATTGGACATGCCAAACATGCGCAGGTCCAGTAGTGGATGAGTGGTACGGCGCTCCAGCCAGATAAAAATGAGCAGCGCCAGCCCACCCCCCACAAAATAAGGCGCGGTTCTTTGCCAGGTTGGAACCACCGCCGCTCCCACCGAAAAATCAAACACGGGGCCAGCCGCTGCCTGTCCCCCGCTGTTAGCCAGGCCGATATTAATCAAAACCAGCGCCACGCTCAAAAAGAGCGCCCCCAGCCAATCCAGCGACGCCTCCGGCCCGCGTCTCCTCGCCGAGAGATGGCGCAGCAAAAACCAGGCCGCCAGCGCCGCCAGCAGGCTGATCGGAATGTTGATGTAAAACTGCCAGTGCCAGGTAAAGTACCGCACCCAGAACGCGCCGTAGAGCGGCCCAATAATCCAGCCGAAGGTATCCACCGCTCCCAGCAGCCCCAGGGCAAAAGCACGCCGCTCCACCGGAAAAACATCGCCCACCACGGCCATCGCCACCGGCACGACCCCACCGCCGCCAATCGCCTGCACCACCCGGGCGATAATCAACCAGCGCAAACTCCCAGCCAGGGGCACCATCAGCGAGCCGATGGCAAAGAGAAGCATGCAACTGATAAAGATAAACCGCCGCCCGTAAATGTCAGACACTCGCCCCAGCAGCGGCATCGCCACCACATGGGTGATTAAATAACTGGACACAATCCAGGCCGCATCGTCCAAGCCCGACGGCAGCGGAATTTCAAAATCAAAAATCATCTGGGGCAGCATCGTCGAGATGACAGTCAGATCATCGGCGGCGATAAAGACCCCAAAAGCAACCAGGGCCAAAACCAGATAGGCGTAGGTCGTGTTTTCTCTCGTCGGGGTGTGGATGTTCATTTAATTGGCCAGCGGCGGCGCTTCTATCTCCAACGGTTGGTCGAATTCAGAGAACTGAATATCCCATTCGGTCGGCCGTTCGGGGTCGCTGGCCAGTTCGACCAGGTGGACGCGATGGATCAGAAACGTCTCGGTATCAATCCAGACCCCAATCGGCACATCGCCGGAAGCAATCAGTCCGGCGGTCCACCATGTAATCTGCTCACCCTGCGCCACCCCTTCCAGGTGATAGTGAAACCTATCCTCCACCTGCTCAACGCCGACTTTTCGCATGGGGATCGTCGGCGCCACCGCCGGGATGCCATACTGCTCGTCAAAAGGCAGGCGTGGGTCGAAATACCAGCCCCATTCCGAAGGCAGGAGCTGCCAGCGTTGGTTGAGCGGATTGGTCACGTACGATTGGCCCTCAATACTAATCAAGCCAATTTCACTGACCAGGCCCAAACTGCTCACCTTGACCAGCCCCCGCACTTTATCAGGCCGGAGCAGGTCGCCTTCGACATGTTTGAGGGCGGTCGTAGGCGGCCGGTCAATGTAATCGAGGGCGCCGGTTAAATCTATGGTGAAATGCAGCGTCTTGGCGGCCAGCATGGCCCGGCTGGAGCGATTAATGATCTCAGTGGCGCTCAGGTCAGGGGTCGGCGTGGAGCCGAAACTCAAGCTGTTACAGCCGGAGACGCTCCAGGCCAGCAGCAAACTCAAACATAAATATAGCCAGCAGTGCGTTGGGATATTCGTGGTACGTGGCGCGTAGTACGTGTTGCGTGTTGCGTCTTCCGTAGGTTTACGAAACATGCAACACACAACACGCGACATGAGTTGGCTCATTATGCGTCAAGTTGAAGGCTTTAACTTAAATGACCTGGGCGCTCTCCACCGCCTGCCGCAGTTCGGCTTTCTCCTTCTTGGGGAAGATGGTGTTATAGGCCACCTTAAAGGTCCGCCGCCAGTTGATCCAGAAATCCTTGCGGCTTAAGGTCATAGCAATGCGATGCGGGCGCAGATAAAAGCGGCGATAGGCTTCTTTCCACTTGCGCTGGACCAGTTCGGCGGTCATATCGCCCAGTTCGTAGCGGGCGCGGCCATCGAAGAAAACGTAATCTTCCCAATCTTCGAGCAGGAGCCGCCCCTGCCGCTTGGCGATTTCGTAAACCTTGGTGCCGGGGTAGGGTGTCATCATGGAGAAGTTGGCAATGAGCGGGTCCACTTCACAGGCAAATTTAATGGTCCGGTCCATGGACTCGGCGGTATCGCCCGGCAGGCCAATGATGAAGAAGCCGATGGTTTCCAGGTTGACCGCTTTAGCGTTTTTGAAGGCCTGGCGGATGGTGTCGTGGTCAATTTTCTTGTCAATGGACAGCAGCACATCGGGATCGCCGCTTTCCACGCCAAAGGCGACCCGTTTCAACCCGGCCTTTTTCAACTTACCCAGCAGTTCTTTGGTCGCCAGGTTGGCCCGGATGCCGTTGACAAAAATCCAGGGCACGTGATTGACTTTATTTTCGATGAACAGGTCGGCCATGCGCTCCAGGCGGTCCACCTGGATATTGGCCGAGTCGTCCAGTACACCGATTTCCTGCGCCCCCAGATTGTGGACCAGGTGCTGCCACTCCTGCAGCACGCTTTCAGGACTGCGCGCGCGCCACTTGATCGGCATAATGCTTTGGGAGCAAAAAGTACAGCGGTAGGGGCAGCCGCGCGAGGTCATCACCGAGAAGGATTTGGAGCCGTCAACCGCGTCGGTGGCCGGCTGGAGATTGGTGTAACGATCCATTTTAAAGAAGTGATAGGCCGGGAAGGGCAGCGTGTCCAGGTCGGCAATGGCCGGGTGATCGGGGTTGTGGCGTTCCTGGCCATCGCTGGTGGTGTAGCTGATCCCCAGCAGCGAGTCGAGCAGGTTGTGCTGCGGGTCGAGCAAATGACGGGCGACAAAATTCGGGTTGCCTTTCTCGGCTCGTTCGATAATCTCGCACAGCTTCACCCAAACCGCTTCGCCTTCACCCCGGACCACGACATCCACTTCGGGCCGCCTGGCGCTTTCGGCCGGTAGCACCGAAACGTGCGGGCCACCTAACACAACCGGGATATCGGCAACGGACTTGACAGCCTGGGCCGTCCGCCAGGCCGATTTTACCTGCGGCGTGTTGGCGGTAATACCGACAATTTCCGGCTGGAAGCGGCGGACAGCCTCAGTAATTGGCTCATCCTCAACGTCAGAATCAAAGACCATGACCTCGTCGCCACGCTGCTCAGAAACAGCGGCCAGATAAGCTAACCCCAAATGGGGCGTTGTACGCGTATCAATGGGCAGATGAAAACGAGGATTCACAATCATAACACGCATAGAAATTTACCTCCTCAAGTCAATTATGCTCCGAAGTTCCCCAGATAGGCAGCATAATTTTTATAATTACTACTATAATAATTTTCGTATTCTAGCCTACAATCAACTCTGACGCAAGAATCAGTTTAAAAGTTGAGTATTGAGAAGAATCTCTACTCTGAATGGAGATTTTTTTCTAAAACCGCCGCCAATTGGCGGCCCTGTTCGGTCAAAGAGTAAGTGGCTACCGGAAACTTCTGATTGCTGATAATGAAACCCCGCCTTTGTAAAGCCTCGACATGCCGCTGCTGAATGGGTTTCGTCTGGCCTTCTAGAGAATGGAGCTGGTAAACTTTGGTACCATCAAGGTAACGATGAGATTTCAGGGTGGACCCACTTGCCAGGGTGCAAAGAATTTCGATTTCAGCTTTTGACGGTTTGACCATGCTTGGAAATAAGAATTAAGAATTAAGAAATTTACCTGGAGATTTTTTCTAATTTCTTACTTCTTACTTCTTGACTTCTACCCCAAATTATGGACATACTGCTGCAATTTGCGCTGTGATATTTTGATATACTTCTCAGCGATAATCTCTTGCATCTCCTCTTCGCTGAGGCGAATCCGCAAAATGTCCAGGGCATCTTCCGGCGACTGGCCGTAAGCCAGCTTCTGTTTGCCGTTCTTCATTTCAAATAAATACATATAGTGCGGGTTGCTAAAACTGCTCATGCTGTACCTGCTCAGGGTGCGACGCGCTTTTTCTCAACCGAGGTTGCCAGCCTAACTCAGGCTGAAGTGCGTCGCCCTTATGCCTTAATCAAGGCTTCTTCATACACTCCGGAGCGATGCCGGGCGGAAGCGTCAAGTCCCTGGTTGATTTCTTTATCGAATTTACCGGCCAGCAGCTCGCGGTAGAATTGGTAGTTGACCCCCTTGACCTTCTCATCGCCGGGGTAGCGGTGATAATTATCCTTCGACATCATACTTTTGCCCTCGGCAATGAGCTGGTAACCCAGGGCCGACCCCGGATAGGGTGCATAGTAAGAAATTGAGGGGTAGACATATCTCATTGCTTTGAGCATCCGGATGGTTTTGAAAGCGTCTTCCTCGCTCTCGCCGGGGATGCCGAGCATGATGTTCGCCCAGAACATAGGCGGCTGTTTGCCCTGGCGCTTAAATTCATCGCCGAGTTTGTTGAGCAGCTCAATCGCCAAATAGTTATCTTCCTCCGTACATTCCTTGTTGAGTAGCCGTAAAATCCGGTCGCTGCCCGACTCGAAGCCGATGGAGATGGTGTTCCAGTTGGTTTCGCGCACCAGCGCCTCGAACAGATCGGGCCACTGGCGGACCGTATCGGAGCGGCCGGCTGCCCAATAGGGCCAGACCTTGTTGGCTTTACGCGGGTATTTCTCGATCCACTCTTGCAGCCAACCCGGATTCTGGAAAAACATCGAGTCATGAATCACCACTGAGCCAACACCGTACCTGCGGTCCAGATAGTTGAGTTCGTCAATCACCGCCTCAACCGGCCTGCGGCCCATATTGGGAATGTAAGAATTTTCGTTACAAAAGACGCACTGCCAGGGACAAACCCGGTTGGTGATAATCGTCGCCACCGGGGCCGGTCCCCAGCCGCATTCCGGTTCCAGCGGCCAGTTGAACTTTTTGGCAATGCGCCGGTGCGGTTTGGGCCAAAGCGTGCGGTCAATCATCGGCCAGTCGGCCATCGTTTTGGCCCCAATCCCAACAATAACACGGGGGAAAGCACGCGAATCTCTAACCAGGTCCACAATGGTATTTTCGCCCGGCCCCTGGCAGATACGGTCAAACTCGGCTACCTCGGTCATTTCGTCCACGGCAACGGTGGCATGCATACCGCCGGTTAAGACCATGCCGTTCGGGTTCACTTCCTTGAAAAGTTGAGCCGATTTGCGAGCTACGGGGAAGGTGTAGCTCCGCACGTTCATAATCATCGTCTCATACCCTTCGATCTGTTTTTGCAGCTCCGGCCACGAGGTGACCGCGCGGGTTGAGAGGAGGTCGGTCATAATCCCGTTTTGGTGCAAAATGGTTCTCAGCAAACCCAAGCCGTGGTCCTGCCACTGCTCGTGCGGGCCATGCGGGTGGACTAAGTCGCCTAAATCCCCTAAATCCAACCACAGGATTTTTGATGGCTGGCGCTTCTGGGACCAAAACTTGAACATTTCTTTTTTGTCTCCGCTTATCACTTCTCAAACCTTAAAGCTATACTTTAGGGCCTGAGGTAGACCGAATTTTTACAAATCTGACTATAATAATTAGCCATTCTACAACACTCCGGCACGCAAGGCAAAAACCACTTGGTTACTATAACGTATCTCCCGCCGGGTGACAATTGCAGATAAGCTCAATCGAAGTACGTGATTCAGCCTAATGCTTCGTAGGCATCTGCGCGATTAAGATTCTTGACCTTCGAAAGACACTCCTGGCATCTTCCCAATAAATTCGTTGTTTATACTTTCATACTTTACTTTCCCTACTTTTACCCTCCTCTTACTCAACCTTTACGCTCAATTGATGGAATTTTGAGCGCTTTAGTGTTAAAATATTCTTGGATTACGAACAACCTGGACATCACATCTCATACCTCTACTGGAGTCACGACATGGGAGATTCAACCGCCAGTATTATCTTTAACCTATTGTACTTGTTTTTTTGGATCGCCATCATTAAAAAGATGCAGCGAAGATGGGGCAATACTCCCCACAACTTAGCCCCCCAATATCACTTTTCGCAACGCATCGGCCAGTGGCGTGGTCAACTCCACCGTTTGGGCAGCCGAAAAAGTGGGTTTAATTAGCCTACATCACTCAGGATTGTCCCTTTAAAGCAAAAAGGCCAGTTCAGTTTTGAACTGGCTCTTCTGATTCCGGGAAAAATGAGGTAGAGAGGCAACGATAGGATGAAAATTGCTTCCTCCTCCCTCACCCCTCATCGCCGCTCAATGGTTGCCGGCCGGCAAAGCCGGCATCTATGTCATGCCAGAATTTGATTTCCGGCTCGTTATATTGCCAGCACAAATAGACGGTCCGACCGTGCATGATCGCCGGAAAGTCAACCAAACCTTGCTCCAGCCCTTTCAGTTCGCAGCCATAGCCCTGTAACTCAGTCAATAGCTTTTCAAACTGTTTGAACAATACCAGCAGTTCCCCCGCCTTGCGGCTGCCGCCATTGCCCACAGCTTTTTCCAGGACCGGCCACACGTCCGGACGCAGAACCATCGCTTCCTGCCGAATAGCTTGCATCCCCTCCATAATAACTCTAATTCGAGGCAGTAAAGCGTTGGCCTCGGCAACGGTGAAGAGTTTGGTCATGGGTTCTACTCAAAAAAAATCGCCCCCACAAAGTTTTTCGTGAGGGCGATAGATTGGTTAAGAAGTTAGTGGCCGCAAGGCGTGCCTTGTTCACCGGCAGCAGTGCGGAAGGAACTGCCACAGGCGCAAGACTGGACCGCATTGGGGTTTTCGATGCGGAAGCCGCCGCCCATTAAACTATCAATATAGTCAATCTCAGCGCCGTCCAGATACTGGATACTGCCCATATCCACCACCACCTTGACCCCGTTCACGTCAAACTCTTGATCGCCAAATTCGGCGCCTTCGGCAAAGGTCATGCCATACGATAAGCCCGAGCAGCCGCCGCCGGAAACAAACACGCGCAGGGCGTGATGAGCCAACCCTTTTTCATTCATGATGCCTTGCAGCTTCTCCGCCGCCGACGTCGTTAGTGTAATCATTCATGCCTCCTAAAGTTTTAAGCCAGATTGATAAATTATCTTGCTGTAGATTAAGGCTATTTTACTTAGGGAGTGGCCTTTTGTCAATATTTATAGTGAAATTCATAAAAATTAAGCTATTGACATGCGGATATGGGCCGATTATAATAGTTATGTTTATTTTTTTAGCAATTATTTAAACTTAATAGCTCGGTTAAACCGGGGCCAAGGCAGGATTGGGAAACTATGAATGATCTTCCGCAAGTTTATGGCAAGTATGAT
This sequence comes from Chloroflexota bacterium, assembly GCA_016860845.1. Next base: position 40,512 of record BOKF01000014.1, on the reverse strand, counting down.
TTACTCTTTACGCCTCGTTTAATTCCCCGCTTGCGTAATTTGCGCGGCGAAGAGTGGGCCAAGTTTATAGACTCGCTGTCAACTTTGCCCGAAACCCATCCTGATGCTCTGGCTTTTTGTCTCATGATGATCCAACTGGGCAGTTGCTTAAGCTGTGAAATGGACAGCTATCGCGCCCAACGCGGCTGTGCCACCTGCGCCCAGCAGACGGTTATCAGCTTTAAAGGCAGCGACAAACAGCTCATTAAACGTTACGAACACGCTCGCACTTCATTTATTGAACAATCGGGCCGTGACGAGTTGAAGAAAGCGGCCTAGTCAACCGAATTGCCGGAATAGGAGTGCAAAAGTGTACTTTTGCACTCCTGATTGTTTCAAACCCACAACTATCGCCCCCAACTGGCTGTGGGCTTTTTGTTTGGCTCGCCGGCCAGATTGCTGGTATAATGCGCCTGTCCCTCCCCCTGCTTCAGCCTGCAAAAAACCAAAGTTGTTATCGAGGAGTCAATGCTGACCTTAATCGAAAAAATCCTATTCGCTCTCGCCGTTTTGGCCTCCCTTTATATGACCTATGTCACTTTTGGCCGCATGTCCCGGGTGGTGCTGCGCGGGCAGGGCCGTCTCAATTTCGACCACCTGCCGCAGCGTTTATGGACCGGCCTTATGTCCCTGATCAACCAGGGGCGCATCATCCGCCACCGCCCCTTAACCTCGTTGTTTCACTTTGCCATCGCCTGGGGTTTTCTCTTTTACTTTTTGGTCAACGCTGTAGACATCGTCGAAGGCTACCTTCCCGGTTTCCGCTTTCTGGGTGATACCCCACTGGGCGGCCTGTACCGCCTCCTGGCCGATGTTCTCAGCGTCGGTGTGCTGATCGGCATGATTTACTTTTTGGTGCGCCGCTTTGGTGTCAAGCCCCCAGTGCTGCGCTATCACGACAACGTCAAACTGCATCCCAAGATGTTGAGCGGCATCCCCACCGACTCGCTCATCGTCGGCGGCTTCATCCTGAGCCATGTCGGCTTCCGCTTCCTGGGCGCATCTTTCCTGGCGGCCCTGGAAGGCGGCGACGCCTGGCAGCCCTTTGCCAGTGCTGTCGCCCGGTTGTGGGCCGGCATGTCGCCGGGAGCGCAAACCGTTGGCTGGCACGTCAGTTGGTGGATTGCCCTGGGCTTGATCCTGGCCTTTCTGCCTTACTTTCCCTACACCAAGCACGCCCACCTGTTTGTCGGTCCCTTCAATTTTATGACCCGCCCCCAACGTCGCGCCCTGGGTGCATTGGACCCCATTGACTTCAACAACGAGAGCATCGAGCAGTTCGGCGCGGCCCGCCTGACCGACCTGCCCCAAACCCACCTCGTAGACGCCTTCGCCTGCATCATGTGCAACCGCTGCCAGGACGCCTGCCCGGCCTACGTGACCGGCAAGGAATTATCCCCTTCAGCCCTGGAAATTAACAAACGTTACCATATTTGGGATCACATGAACGACCTGGCCGCCGGCAAGGAGGACCCGCTGGCCCTGCTCGAATACGCCATCAGCGAGAGCGCCGTCTGGGCCTGTACGGCTTGCGGCGCCTGTGTCGAGGTTTGCCCCGTTGGCAACGAGCCGATGTTTGATATTATGGGTATTCGCCGCGACCAGGTCTTGATGAACAGCGCCTTTCCCCACGAACTCAAGGGGGCCTTTACCGGCATGGAGCGCAACGCCAACCCCTGGCAAATGGCCTCCGACCGGCTGGAATGGGCCAAGCCCCTGCCCTTCAAAGTGCCGACGGTAGAGGAAAATCCCGATTTTGAGCTGCTGTACTGGGTCGGCTGCGCCGGGGCGTTCGACCCCAACGCCCAAGCTATTGCCCGGGCCATCGCCACTATACTCAACGCCGCGGGAGTCAACTTTGCCGTGCTGGGCAACAACGAAGCCTGCACCGGCGACGTCGCCCGCCGGGCCGGGAACGAGTACCTCTTTTTTGAAATGGCCCAGGCCAACATCGAACTGCTTAACTCGGTCGGCGCGGACCAAAAGCGCATCCTGGCCAGTTGTCCCCACTGCCTGCATACCATCGGCAAAGAGTATGCCGACTACGGCGGCAATTACTGCGTGCTCCATCACACCCAACTCTTAACCGAACTCATCGGCAGCGGCAAGCTGAAACTCAACGGCCACCGGCTGGAAAAAGTAACCTTCCACGATCCCTGCTACCTGGGCCGCCATAACGGCATCTACGAGGCTCCCCGTGAGGCGCTGGCGCAGGCCGGGCTGACCCTCCTGGAGATGGGCCGCCAGAAAAACAACTCCTTCTGCTGTGGCGCGGGTGGGGCGCAAATGTGGAAAGAAGAGGAGAAAGGGTCTCAAGCGGTCAACGCCAACCGCTACACCGAGGCCAAAGCCACCGGCGCCGACACCCTAGCCGTGGGCTGTCCCTTCTGCGCCCGCATGCTCAACGACGCCAACACCGAAGCCGGCGCGCCGATGAAGGTCAAGGATGTGGCCGAGATTGTGGCGGAGGCGATAGTCTAAAATGTGCTGCGTGTTGCGTAGTGCGTAAGCTGGATACGCACCCCATCCTAAATTTGTAAGTTAAGTCTGGAGATGAGTTCAAACCCTGCCCTCCACAACCCCCACTTACCCGGCGACGCCTTCTTCTGGCCGGGCGGGCCGGTGGGGGTGCTGCTTTCGCACGGCTACACAGCGACCACCGCCGAGGTGCGCCTGCTGGCCGGCCGTCTCCACCGGCAGGGTTATACCGTCTCCGGGCCATTATTGCCCGGCCACGGGGTTGACCCGCAGGCGTTGAATCGCTGCCGCTGGCAGGATTGGGTTAAGGCGATGGGCGACGCTTATCACCATCTCGCCGCCCACTGCGAGCGCGTCTTCGTCGGCGGGGAGTCGATGGGCGCGCTGCTGGCGCTGTACCTGGCCGGCGAGCAGCCGGAGATTGCCGGCATTCTGACCTATGCCCCGGCCCTGGCCGTCCCCCGCCTGACTACGCTCAAAGCCCGGCTGGCCGCGCCGTTTATCCGGACTTCTCCCAAACGCACCCTTCTTTATGATGACGCCGATGGCAAATGGCAGGGCTACAAGGTCAATTCCATCCCGGCCTTTCTCCAATTGACCCACCTGCAGCGCCAGGTGCGCCGCCGCCTGGCCCACCTTCGCCAGCCGCTGCTGATTGTGCAGGGCCGCCTGGATACGGTCATTGACCTGCGCGGCGTCGGCATGCTTTACCGCGAGATTGGCTCCCCGCTCAAAGAGCTGCACTGGCTGGAGCACACCGGCCATTTGGTGATGCTCGACCACGAGATCGAGCAGGTAACCAGCCTGACGCTGAGCTTTATGGCACGCTGCCTGGCCTGACGCTGCGGAGTGAAAAAGTGCACTTTTTCACTCCGCAATTAACTCTTTCCACAAGAGTTTGAACACTTTTGAGAGTATTCTATAATTTATCGCTGCCCGCCGAGGGCTGGAAGCCCCCGGCTACAATAGGTGAAAACCGCTTAAAAACGGTTCAGCAGCCTGCTTCAGCGGGCTTCCATCCATAGTAGCCGGGCGTTTCAACGCTCGGCGACCGGCGTGGCTGAGGTGATTTTGTAATACCAAATGCTCTCCTTTTCATTAATTTTCTAACCGTTTTCCTATGAAGCGCCCCTTGTTTCCCCGTTCAAGTTCGGTTATACTGCCATTTGAGAGATAATTCACTAACAAAAAGGGTATTTGCGGTCAACTCAAGGAGGAATCCTATGGCCTATCCTCAGTGCTCACGTTTGTTGATCCGGCTGGCGCTCGTCCTCCTCTGTTCCGCCGCCTTTCTCAGTCTGACTCTACCAATCCTTGCCTCCAACCCCGGCGATTTGGACCCCACCTTTGGCAACGACGGAGTAGTTACTACGACTATTGGTAGTCAATCCTTCGGAAGAGCGGTTGTTCTCCAGCCTGATGGCAAAATTGTTGTCGCCGGTTATTCGGGGGGATCCCAGGCTTTTGCTTTGGCCCGTTACAACAGCAATGGCAACTTGGATGATGCGTTTGGCAACGGGGGCATTGTCACTACAACTATTGGTTATGGTGGCCAAGGCAATAATATCATCCTCCAGTCCGATGGAAAAATTGTGGTTGCTGGGTACAGTAGTGATGGTTTTAAGGATAGTTTTACACTGGCCCGTTACACCATTACCGGTACTCTGGATAATGAGTTCGGAAAAGGCGGTGTTATTACTACCCCGATTGGAAATAGCTCCGCAACTAAACATGGCATCGCTATTCAGTCTGATAGCAAAATTGTCATGGCCGGTTATCATCAGGATGGTAGTCAACAAGTGATCGCCTTGACCCGTCACACTATAACTGGCAGCCTGGATAGCAATTTTGGTAACAGTGGTATTGTCACCACCTCGATTGGCAGTAATGTATATGGCCGAGATGTTGCTGTTCAACCCGACGGGAAAATTCTTGTCACCGGTTCTAGCGACAGCAGCCTTGTTTTGATCTGTTATACAAACAGCGGTGACCTGGACAACATCTTCGGCAAGGGTGGTATTGTTACCACCTCAATTGGTAGTACATCATGGGGAGAGGACGTAGTCCTTCAATCTGACGGCAAGATCTTGGTCGCAGGTACTATCAGCAGTAGTGGTAAAAGTACCTTCGCTCTGGTTCGTTACACTATTACTGGTAGCCTGGATAGCACTTTTGGCAGTGCTGGTGTTGTCACTACATCTATCGGCAGTACGGCTATTGGATGGGCGGCGGCTGTACAACCTAACAACAAGATCGTTGTTACAGGCCCTGTTGCTGACGGGATACAACAGGTTTTTGGCTTGGTCCGTTACAACGGCCATGGTAGCCTGGATACGACGTTTGGCAACAATGGGATTGTCACTACCACGCTCGATAACTATCCTTACAGTTTAGATGTAGCTGTTCAGCCTGATGATGGTCGAATTCTTGTCATCGGCCAGAGTGGACTCTCTTTTGCTCTGGCTCGCTACCTCGGCGATACGCCGAATCCAACTTCGATACCGCCCTCTGGGGGAACTATTTACCCTACTCCGGGAGTCACTTTTACGGCCTCTAGCGGCATCTTCAGCGACACTGTGCTCATTACTTATACCCCTCAGCCCATTACATCAACAGGGTCTCTAAGCAACGTCGGCCTTTTCTTCAAATTAGACGCCACTTACCTGTCGAACGGCCAGCCCGCGCAGCCACAGCCGGGACAGCATTACACCATCAAGGTGACATACCGACAAGAGGATGTCCCAGTTGGAATGAATGAAGCGGATTTGGCGCTTTACTACTGGGATGGCGCGGCCTGGGTCAAAGAGCCAAGCAGTGTGGTGGACACATCGGCGAATACCATTACAGCTAGCCCTGACCGCTTCAGCTTGTGGGCTGCTTTAGCGGCTCCTTCCAGTTCGCCTCCCCACACCTACCTACCGCTGATACTTAAGCCATAATCCTAATTGACACCCCGTTTATCGAGCCTATAATCACAGTCGTGACGATACTCACAGCTATGGTGATCCAAACAGTGGAAGACGGACCTGCGGCGCGTAGGTGGGGACAACTGTCCCGCTACTCCCTGGCTACGCCTGCCAATGCAATAAATTAGCCCCCGCCGGCAGGTTCTCTCCCGCCTCCGGGAGCGTATACTATATCTCGGAGGTGCCCCGTGGAAACCCCTATTTTAAACCATGTCCTGGTTCAATTGCAGGCCGCCCTGGAGCGTGACGACCTTGTCGGCGCGGCCAACATCATCGAGAGCCTGCACCCGCCCGACCAGGCCGAGCTTTTTGCCGAGCTGGACGAAGAGGACCAGGTCGCCCTGCTGCCCCAACTCGACCCGGCCGATTCGGCCGACATTCTGGAAGAGTTAGACGACGAGGACGCTGCCGAACTGGTCGCCGCTTTGCCGACCGCCACCGCCATCCGCATTGTAGATGAGATGGAACCGGACGAAGCCGCTGACTTGCTCGGCGACCTTGAACCGGAACACGCTCGGGCCGTCCTGGCCGGCCTGGACGATCCCGACGAAATCCACCCTCTGCTCCTTCACCCCGACGACAGCGCCGGCGGCCTGATGACCTCCGAATATCTAGCCCTGCGCCGCCGCATGACTGCCGCCGAAGCTTTGGAAGCCATCCATGATTGGCAGCCCGACAAGGAAACCAGTTACTACCTGTACGTGGTGGACCGGGACCTGCACTTGTGCGGGGTGGTCAATATGCGCCAACTAATTGTGGCGGCTCCCCAGGCCATCTTAATGGACATTATGAATGTCGAGGTTATTTCTGTTCCGGCTGGGACCGACCAGGAGGAATGCGCCCGGCTGATGGCCCGCTACGACCTGGAAACGCTGCCCGTCGTGGATGAGCACAACACCCTCTTGGGGGTGATTACCATAGACGATGTAATTGATGTCCTGGAAGAGGAGGCCACGGAGGACATTCAACGCCTGGGCGGCGCGGAACCGTTGGAGGGGTCTTATTTGAGCACCGGCGTTTTGACCATCACCCGCAAGCGGATCAGTTGGCTGCTCCTCCTCTTTATCACCGAAAGCCTGACCGGCACGGTGCTGCGCCATTTTGAGAACGAACTGCAATCCGCCGTGGCCCTGGCCTTTTTTGTGCCGCTGCTGATCGGCACCGGCGGTAATGCTGGCTCGCAAACCACCAGCACCGTCATTCGCGCCCTGGCCGTCGGCGATCTTGACTTACGCGATGCCTGGCGGGCCTTCTGGCACGAGCTGCGCACCGGCGCGCTGCTGGGCCTGTGTATGGGCGTGGTCGCCTATATCCGCGCGCTCTCCTGGGGGACCGGCCAGCCCCTGGCCCTGACCGTCTCGATTGCTATTTTTGCCATTGTCCTCTGGGCCAACACGCTCGGCTCGCTGCTGCCGCTGCTGGCGGCCAAATTCAAAATTGATCCAACCGTCGTTTCCGGCCCGGCCATGAGCACCCTGGTAGATGCGACCGGCCTGTTTATTTATTTCACCATCGCCGGGATAATTTTGGGACTGTAGAAGAAAACAGAAGCTAGAGGATAGTGGATAGAAGATAGTGGACAGCAATTTTCTATCTTCTATCCACTATCTACCATCTTCGATCCACTCCTTCCTACGTCTGCGCCGGGTCGGTCAGAATTTCCACAATCGCCGGGCCGCTGCCGGTGAGACCGGCCTCAATCGCCGGGGCGACTTCCTCGGGGGTGGTCGCGCGGAAACCCCGGCCGCCGCACAATTTGGCGTATTCGGCAAAATTGGGATTGTGCAGGCTGGTTTGCCAGACATGCAACTGGGCGGCCCGCTGCTCTTTGGAGATTTTGCCCAGTTCCTCATTATTTAAGAGGATATGGCAGATGGGCATGTTGTACTTCACCACCGTCGTAAATTCGGCCAGATATTGGCCAAAACCGCCGTCGCCCGAAACAGAGACAATTTTACGCCGGCCGCCGACCGCGGCCCAGGCTCCCATCGCCGCCGGAAAGCTAAAGCCAATGCTGCCGAGATAGCCGGACATCAGCACGTCCTGGTTTTTACACTCAAAATAGCGGCCAAAGCTGTAGGTGTTATTGCCCACATCCACGCAAATTACGGCATCTTCCGGCACAAGCTGGGCCAGGTGGTGAAACACCAGGGCCGGGTGCAGCCGCCCGCGGCTGTCCAGGTGACCCAGGTGCTTCTCTTTTTCGCCCCGCCAGTAGGCCCAACGCCGGGCAATATCGGCGCGCACCTGGGGACGCTCAATTGGGCCCAGCCGCTCGTTGAACAGCTTCAAGGTTGTACCAATTTCGCCCCACAGCGGCACCGTCACCGGGTGGAATTTGCCCAGGGTCATGCGGTCAATATCCACCTGGATGGTTTTCTTTTTCGTCGAAATGCCGGTATGGTTGGAGAACGACGCGCCCAGCACGATCAGCAGGTCGCTCTGGCCCATCACGCTGCTGCCTACCGGCGTGCCGCTGCGGCCCAAGACTCCGCAGCCCAAGGGATGCTGGTCGGAGATAAGGCCCTTACCCTTGAAGGTGGTGATGACCGCCGCATCAATTTTTTCGGCAAATTCGACAATTGCCTCCCGGTGAAAGCGCGCTCCGTGGCCGACGATGATGGCCGGGCGTTTCGCTTCTTTGATCAGGCCAACCGCCTCGTTCAATTCTGCTTCTGGCGGGCTGATCTTGACGGTGGAGACACGTCCCTGCCGGGGCGTCGCCGGGAGGGAGGCCAGCGCCGGAGCAACCTGCACCTCGTTGGGTAAAATCAAGTGGGCCACACCCTGCTCGACGACGGCATGCTTCAAGGCCAGGGCCATCAAATTGCCGGCATTTTTAGCCGTCAAAACCGTCTGGCCCCAGGTGCGGACCGCATCGAAAGCCGCGTACAAATCAACTTCCTGAAATGCACCGGGACCCAGTACCTGGGTATCCACCTGGCCGCTCAAAGCCAGTACCGGAGCGCGGTCCATTTTGGCGTCCCACAGACCGGTGAGCATGTTGGTGCTGCCCGGACCAGCGATGGCAAAGCAGGCTGCCGGTCGCCCGGTCAGCTTGCCGTAGGCGGTAGCGGCAAAAGAGGCCGCGCCCTCGTGGCGTACACCAAAGAAGCGCAAGTGCCCCTCCACCTCGGCCCGGCGCAGCGCGTCGGCAAAGCCCAGATTGCTGTGGCCGACCATGCCAAAAACCGTGTCTACCCCCCACTCAGTCATTACCTGAACCATCTGGTCCGACACCGTCGGCCGGTGTTCCGGCTCTTCCACCGCCACGTAGATGCCATCCTCGCGTACCTCCAGCGGCAGAGCGGTCGCGTGATCCCCATAGCCGGAGGGGGAATCACCGGTCCTGGGGTCATACTCGTACCCATGCCAGGGGCAGATCAGCCAGGCCCCATCAAGCTGCCCCTCTCCTAACGGCCCTCCTTGATGCGGGCAGCGATTATCCAGCGCCGTGTAAGCATGATCGGCAGTGTGAATAAGGCAGACGGCGGTAACTCCCGCAGTCACGGTCGTGACCTGTCCGGCCGGCAGTTCCCCAATTTCGGCTACTTTATACCAGGCTTGCGTCATTGATAAGGCCCCCCTTCTCAATTTTGGATTTTAGATTTTGTTTGCAGCGAATGAGGTGGTAAATGTGGAAAGTATCCCCAGCATACCTGATGATAAGGGCGCTGTCAAGCATCCATTTGGTCCAAGTTTGCTCGTGCGCACCATTTTGACTTGCCAAATTAGCGGAGTAGAAAGTCCCCAAAACTCTCCTCAGGGGGGAAAAGTCCAGGGAAAATCCCCACTTTGGGGGACCAAAAGGGCTAAATTCTCACCAATCTGCCTTAATCTTCATTTTTGGGGGTTTAAATTTGCCTGTCTCGATAATTCCCTCATAATAGGAATGGAGAGAGAGGTTGTTTAACTAAAAGATCAGTATGGCTACTGATGTACATGCTCGCGAACAGCGGCTGCGCAAACAAGCCGAATTACAATCGCTTCTTCTCAACCTGGCCAATTTGAGAAAGCAAGAAGCCACGTATATCGAGGCCTCGGCTGGTTTGCCGGAGTTCCTGGTCCGCCAGATTACTGAATTACGCCAGGAGATTCGGGCGGTTGAGGACGAACTCCTGACCCTTAATGATGAGACGATTAAAACTCCGGCTCGCCAGTTTTATCGTGAAGCCTTTGAAGCTGAACTCAGTGGGGATTACGATAAGGCCATCAAGCTGTACAAGAGCGCCTCTCATTATAACCATCCTGATGCCGGGGTGGCTATCCGCAGCGTCCGCTATGCTCGAAAAGTAGCCCAAAACAAAGCAGCCGGGGTAGGTCGAACATGGAGTCCTCCGGCGTCAACCCATCAAACCAGGAACCGGCTCTTGATCGGGCTGGCTATGCTCCTGCTGCTTGTCCTCGTGGGGGTTATTCTCAGCGCCGGTGGCCTCTTTGCCCCACCGCCGGAAACAGCTTCATTAGGGCCTACCGCAACTTTCACCGCTCCTGCGGTTATCCTGATTATTCCCGACACGGCTACGCCCATCCCCTCAGCCACCCCCACCTCTACCTCTACCCCCACCCCTACCGCTACCCATACCCCCCGTCCGACGGCAACGGCTGAAACATCGCCCACAGACACGCCTACCCCAGCACCAACCCTTAGACCGGCGCCCCGGATTGTAGGGCCAACCAATAACATGGTCTGGCTGGATGGAGCCGTTGTTTTTGAATTTGGAACCGTGGATTTAAACTACGACGAATTATACTGCGTAAATACCCTGAGAGGGTTTGACCAAACCAGCACCGAAAATTGGAGTTTCCCTCCCACCGGTAGTAAGAAACCTTCTATTGCCATCGAGGCCAATGTGTTTCGGGTGGCCAAAGCTCAAGATATGCGCTGTATTGTCTGGTCAGGCAGCATCGGTAAAGGCTCTTGCGAGAATATTATCAGCTACAGCACTGAAGAACGAGTGATTGGCCTCCCGCAACCATGCCGGTTTAAATAATCACTCCTTAGAAAATAAACCTGGAGTGCAAACCTTGGTTTGCCAATAAACCAAAGCAAGCTTTGGACTCCATTTTCATCCTTGGTGGCGTACCACAGGTTCGTGAACACTCCTCTGTAAATTTCCCCAAAGCCTGGAGCTTCTGTCCAGGTTTTTTATTGGTCGTGAAGAATAAGAATCTCAAAAATTCATTCTGGCTTCTACTAGATATTGTGTTATAATTGTATTTGACCACAATATATTGAAATACTACTTTGAAATTAGTTGTCATAATATTTGAACCTGCTGAACCTCTGTGGTAAAATTAAATTGTCATAATGTCAGGAGGTTTATGGAAGCCTTAAAAGAACGCATCCGGCGCGAGGGCAAAAATCTGGGGCGGGGCATTCTCAAGGTGGATAGTTTTATTAATCACCAGGTTGACCCGGCCTTGATGCTGGCCGCAGGCGGCGCTTTGGCGGCTCATTTTGGGGCACTGGGAATCACCAAAGTCCTCACCGCCGAAATTTCTGGTATTGCTCCGGCCCTGACAACTGCCCTGGCCCTGGGCGTGCCGGTGGTTTACGGCCGCAAAACCAAGCCGATTACCATGCCGGAGGAGGTCTATGTAGCCAGCGCCCCTTCTCACACCAAAGGCCAGGAAGTCCAACTGATGGTTTCGCCTGAATTTTTGACCAGCCGCGATAAAGTGCTGATCATTGACGATTTTCTGGCCACCGGCGACACGATCCTGGCTCTCGTGCGGCTGGCTCAACGGGCCGGCGCCGAGGTCGTCGGCGTGGGCGCAGTTATCGAAAAATCTTTTGAAGGCGGTCGCGCCAAGCTGGAAGCGCTGGGCCTGCGGGTCCGCTCTCTGGCCGTCATCGCCAAAATGACCGACGATGAAATTATTTTTGCCGAAGGAACATCCCCGTGACCGCAGCGCCGCGTGAGGCCGTGGTGATTCTTGATTTTGGCTCGCAGTACAGCCAGCTCATTGCCCGCCGGGTGCGCGAACTGGAGGTATACTGTGAGTTGATCCCGTACAACGCGCCCGCCGCCGAAATCACCCGGCTCAATCCCCTCGGCTTTATCTTATCCGGCGGACCGGCCAGTGTCTACGCCAACGATGCGCCGCACCTGCCGGATTTTGTTTTAACAGCTCAAAAACCAATCCTGGGCATCTGCTACGGCATGCAATTATTGGCCTATCACCTGGGCGGCCAGGTTGATCCGGGCCAGGAGCGGGAGTACGGCCCAGCCGAAATCAAGCTGACCGACCCGGACAACCCTCTTTTTGCGCCGCTCCACAGGTCACGCTCGACCCTCTCCGTCTGGATGAGCCACGGCGACCGGGTGACTCGCCTGCCGGCGGGGTTTCACAGTTTGGCCCAATCCGAAAACTCCCCTCACGCCGCTATTGGCGACCCGGCGGCCGGGCTGTACGGCCTCCAGTTCCATCCCGAAGTCACCCACACCCCCCAGGGCAAAGAGTTACTGCGAGCTTTTTTGTACCGGGTCTGCGGCTGCCACGGCGGCTGGACGCCCGGCAACTTTATCGAAGAAAGCATCAGCCAGATTCAGGCTCAGGTTGGGGCGGGAAAAGTGGTCTGTGGGTTATCGGGCGGGGTGGACTCGTCGGTGACAGCCGCCTTGCTGCACCGGGCTATTGGGCAGCAATTGACCTGCATCTTTGTCAACAATGGCCTGCTGCGCAAAAACGAGCCGGAGCAGGTCGTCCAGACCTTTGAAAAAGAGATGCATGCTCGCCTGGTCGCCGTTGACGCCACCGAGGATTTTCTCAGCGCCCTGGCCGGCATCACCGACCCGGAAGCCAAGCGCAAAATTATCGGCGAGAAATTTATCCGCATTTTTGAGGCCGAAGCCCGCCGGCTCGGCCATGTTGACTTTTTGGCCCAGGGAACACTTTACCCGGATGTGATCGAAAGCGCCGTACCCCCCCCTTCCTCCCCCCCCGCAAGCGGGGGCGGTAAAGGGGGGGGTATTGCCGCTAAAATTAAGACCCACCACAATGTCGGCGGGCTGCCGGAGGACATGCAGTTTGAGCTGGTCGAGCCGCTGCGCTATCTCTTCAAGGACGAGGTCCGGGCCGTGGGCGAGGCGCTGGGCTTGCCCCGGCAGATGGTCTGGCGGCATCCCTTCCCCGGACCCGGCCTGGCGGTGCGGCTGCTGGGCGAAATCACCTGGGAGCGATTGGAAACGCTGCGGGCCGCTGACGCCATTTTGATTGAAGAACTGCACGCCAGTGGCTGGTATGAGCAAACGGCCCAGGCCTTCGCCGTGCTGCTGCCGGTGCAGAGCGTGGGCGTGATGGGCGATTACCGGACCTACGCCGATGTCATCGCCCTCCGGGCGGTAACTACCGACGATTTTATGACTGCCGATTGGGCCCGCCTGCCCGCCGATTTACTGGCGCGCCTCAGCAATCGGATTGTTAACGAGGTGCCGGGGGTCAACCGGGTGGTATACGACATCAGCAGCAAACCACCGGCGACGATTGAGTGGGAGTAACGATTTACGATTTTGGATTTCGGATTTTAGATTGAGGTTATCAATCGTAAATCGTAAATCCAAAATCTAAAATAGCAGGAGGTGTTCTATGACCGCCGAAATTACAACCGTCATTGGCCAGCTTAACATTGTGGGAGGCAATTGGCGCGGCGACGCACCTAACCAAGTGGCCGTGCGCGAGCCAAAATCGGCGGGAACGCGTGGCGCAGGCAAGGGTGATTTGTTTATCCTGGTCGAGGTACGCGGAGCCAAATCCGATTACAGGACGCTGGAGCAAAAACTGGCCGGTCTGCTTCGTGACACCTATTATTTGGATCATGGTTCGGTAACTGCCAGCCTGCGCCGTGCCCTCCAGGCAGTGGGCGACCAGCTTTATGAACGCAATCTCCAGGTTGGTGTAGACGAGCGAGTGGTTGCAGGGGCGGTCGCCCTGGTGATGAGCGGCGAGGATGCCTTTGCGGCCCAAATCGGGCCGGCAGCGCTGTTTGGGGTATTAGGCAGCCGTGTCCAGCGCTACCCGGCCCAATCCGTCTGGCTGGATGAAGCCTTGCCGCCACGCCCGGCAAAAGGACAGCGCAGCGCCGACGATGTCAACGAGTCGGCTTTAGGCATCCAGGCAATTGTCGAGCCGAATCTTTACCATTTACGAGTCAGCCCGCAGGATGTCCTCGTTCTGGCCGACAGCGGCCTGGCCGGCCAACTACCCCTCAGCGATGTGGCCAAAGCGGTAACGGGACAAAATATCAAAGCAGCCATCAAAAACCTGGGGCAGGTGGCCCAGGCCAGCAACTGCTCAGCCCTGGCCTTAATGGTGGTCGAAGAAACGCCTTCAACCCTTGGCTCTTTTTTGAAAAAGAACGCTTCGGTAGCCTCACGCAGGGGTTCGGCTTCGACAGCCGAACCGGCAGTCGAAGCAGTGGTCGAGACGCAGCCGGCTTTTGGAAACAGGCCAACAGGTAAAGGCCCATCAAGCTCATCCCCCAAAGTCCAATGGCTGGGGATTTTCTCCAAAAAAGCTGCGCCAGCCGGCGAAATCGAAGAAGACGAAGGCTTTGACGATGATTTTTCCCAGGAGGAAGACAGCTCGCCGCCTCTGCCAAGAGGCCGGGAGCCGGGGCGGAATGCTGCTGCACCGAAAGAAAGTTACGACGCCGGGGAAAAGCTGGGGCGTGAAGCCAAAGTGATGGCCTCGGTTGCACGCGGCTCAAACTTTGAGCCGGAACTGCGACGGCTGCACCCTGCGGAACGATCATTCTCGCCCGGCGGGATTTTTCGCTGGTTCAGTATGATTATTTTGCTGCCCCTGGCCCTGCTGGGGCGCGGGGTGAGCGCCATGCTCAAACTGGGTTCAGGAGAGGCAGAGGGTCATGGTCAGCGCCTAGCTGGGGCGCAGGCTTATCGGCAGCAACCGGCGGCAGCGCCGCTCCTCTCGTGGAAGTTGTTGCTTTTTGTGTCTCTCGCCATTCCCCTCCTGGTCGGGCTGATTGTCGGCATTATTTACTGGCAAAAGGGCCGGCAGCGTGAGGCCGAGTATGCTGAATTTGTGGCCGGCGCTCAAAATAAATTTCAACAAGCGCAAACCACCGATTCCAGTACAGCCCTGGGTCTCATGGCCGAGGCAGAAACTTTGCTGCGCGAAGCCGAAAAAATTAAAGCTGGCCAGCCCGAAATTAGCGAGCTGCGCCAAAAAATGGCCGAGCAGACCGATCATGTTGGCAATGTGCAGCGCTTGTATTACTTGCCGCAACTGCGCCAGTACACCGACGAGGGCACCCAGCTTAAAGGCATTTTGGTCCAGGGGGTCGAATTATATGTGCTCGACGCCGGGACCGACCGCATATTCCATCACCGCCTGGATGATCTGGGCGAGGCGCTGCTGCCCGATGACCAATCGCTCCTGGTGGTCTCACGCGGGCAGGCCGTGGATAAGGTGACAGTGGGCGATTTATTGGGAATGACCTGGATGCCGGCCGGCGGTAACCGCCAAACCAGCGATTTGATTGTACTGAACAGCACCGGTTTGTTGGAATACAACTCCAGTTGGGGGATTACTACTTCTAACCTGGCAACGCCCGCCACTGCATTCGGGCTGCCGACGGCGGTAGATAGCTTCTTTGGCAACTTCTACATCCTGGACCCTCCGGCCAACAAACTTTGGCGCTATATTCCCACCGCCGATGGCTACAGCGCTGCTCCGGAAAGCTATTTCCCTGCCAACCAATCCATTGATCTGACCAATAGCGTTGATCTGGCTATTGATGGGGCGGTTTATATCCTTTATAAGGATGGCCGGATCGGCAAGTTCGAAGGGGGCCAGCCGGTCGGGTTTAACCTGACCGGGCTGGATAAGCCCTTGAGCAACCCGGTGGCAATTTTTACTGCTCCCAATGAGTTGGTCCAACATATCTATGTCGCCGATGCCGGGAACCGGCGGGTAGTCCAGCTTAACAAAGATGGCGCTTTTGTGCGCCAATTCAAACCACGTGAAGGGGAAGGGGTGTCTTTTGCCGACCTGCAAGATATTTTTGTAGACGAAATTGGCGGCCGGCTTTATATCCTGGACAGCAACAACCTTTATGTGGGCAATATTCCGAACGAATAAACTCAAAGTCTGCCGGGGGCTGGAAGCCCTCGTATACAACAAGTGAAAGCCGGTTTTGAACCGGCTTCAAAGGAGTATTTTTAGCCTGCTTTAGCCGGCTATCATAACTGAAAGCCGGGCGTTTTAACGCTCGGCGGACGCCGATTAGCCTTCACGGTTTAGTGGGGAGTCTTTCGGCAACAAGAATGGTCCCAAAACCTCGAAATCATTCGAGGTTTTTTTGTTAAAGCAGAGGTTCATTCACACTTGTCAAAATATTTTCACAATTTTGAATTTGCCTCTTGACAAAATTCCAAAAAGTACTTATAATAAATTCACACTTGCCAATAAAAATTCACATTTTTTTACCCAAGGTATCATCATGGAAGATGAACGTTTGGAGCTACTCGGGCAAGTAGCATCCTGGTACTATGAGGACAATATGGACCAATCTGTTATTGCCGAGCGGATTGGAAAGTCGCGTTCCATGGTTTCCAGGATTCTGCAAGAGGCCCGTGACGCGGGCCTGGTAGAAATTAAAGTAATCTTCCCTCTCAAAAGAGATAGCGAATTAGAAGCCCGCCTCAGCCAAACGTTTAACCTTGCTCAAGCCTATATCCTCGCTAACCCCCCTGATGATAACCAGCTCCTCCTCCAGCGTTTAGGAAGTTTGGGGGCGCGCTGCCTTCAAGATCACCTTTGTGACGGCATTAAAATTGGCCTTGGTTCAGGAACAACCGTTCACCAGGTCGTTCGGGCCATGCCGGTTATGGAGTTGAAAAATGTCCAAGTCATTCAAATTTCCGGCGCTATTGGCAGCGGCAGCCCGGCATTCGATGGCTCCGAACTAACGCGTTGGCTGTCCGAAAAATTATCGGCTACTTATCATGTGCTTTATGCTCCTCTGGTGGTTAAAGACGAGGCCCTGGCCGAGTCTTTGCTGCAAGATCCGACCATTGCTGATACCTTAACCCAGGCCAGCCGGGTAAACCTGGCCTTGATTGGGGTTGGCACCCTTGACCCCACCCTTTCCAGCTTACAACGAGTCGGGTATCTTAACGAAACAGATTTGGCTGCCTTACATCAAATTGGGGCTGTAGGCGATATTTTGTCTCGCCACTTTGATCGGCAAGGGAACCCGGTTGACCTCCCGGCTAATCGCCGCGCGATTAGTCTAGATTTAGCTACCATCCGCGCTATTCCCACTGTTATCGCCGTAGCCGGCAATGTCATCAAAGCGCCTGCAATTCTGGCAGCTTTGCGGGGCGGCTTTATCAAAGTATTAGTTACTGACAGTCTCACGACCACCCAGATTTTGGCCTTACATGGAGGGTAAGAACAATGGAGATAATTACCAACAATTTTGGCCTCCTCTTCCTAGTTTTGGGGGCACTCTGGGTCATTCAATTTGGCCTGGCTTACCGGCAAATGCGTCATTTTTACCAGCGAATGATTACCCTGCGCCGGAGCGGTTTGACCGCTATTGGGCTAAGTGGAAATCGTTACAAAGGAAGAGCCTATGCGGTGCTCACGATTGACGAAGATGACCGGATTATCCACGCTGAACAGTTTTCTGGTTGGACTGTGTTTGCCCAGTTAAGGCCAATGCCCCAATTAGTCGGTATGTCTTTGCAGGAATTGTTAAACAATGAGGCAAGTCTCCCCATCTCTAAAAAGCTGCGGTCTGCCTGTGCCAATGCCGCCAGGGATCTGCAAGCCGCACGAGCCAAAGGGAAAATCAACACCTTTTCTCAGGCCAACTTGGGGATTGTTTAATTATCGAATAAGTTTGCAGCTTCAAATCTGAACCCCTGACAACCCTGCCAGAGACTGACCAACTATAGAAGTAAGTTACAACGATGTAATTGGGTAGGAGGTGCCTATTAAGACAATGCCATAGCAAAGAAGGGTTTGCGAAACATTTTGTGGTAAAAATCTTTAAAAATGTAAAAATGAGGAGACTTACACTATGGATTCGTTGGTTTGGTTAGCCGAACATTTCATCGGCATGTTTAAGCAAGGTGGCGACGTATTCGTCGGCCTGGTGACAGGCATTGTCCCGCTGTTAATCATCTTGTTGACAGCGGTCAATGCCCTGATTGCCTTAATCGGCGTGGAACGAATTAATAAGGTAGGAGAATGGGCCGCTCGTCCAGGACTGGTTTTCTACCCGATCCGTTACCTGGTCTTACCCGTCGTATCGGTCTTCTTCCTAACCAACCCGATGGCCTATACCATGGGTCGTTTCTTGCCGGAGCGGTATAAGCCGGCCTTCTATGATGCGGCTGTCTCTTATGTGCACCCACCGGTAGGCATTTTCCCTCACATTAATCCAGGCGAACTGTTTGTCTGGCTGGGCATTGCCGCCGGTATTGAGGCCTTGGGGCTTTCGCCAGTGCCGCTGGCTATCCGCTATTTACTGATCGGCATGGTCGTCATTTTCATTCGCGGTATCGTCACCGAACGGATTACGGCGATCATGTGGGCGCGTAAGAGCGAAAAAGAGATGGCCGCCGCGGCTGCTAAATAAATAAATCTAAGAGAGGTAAATAATCATGGAAAAGTTCTTGGCTAGTTTCGGACGTGGTGTTGGTAAAATTGTCGGCACGTTGTATCAAGCGGGACGCGAGTCAATTGATCAGGTGCTGAAGAATATTCTCCCGTTCATGGCCTTCATTTCTCTGGTGATCGGCATCGTCGTCTATACCGGTCTCAACAATGCCGTTGCCAATGTACTGTCGCCGTTGGCAGGCAGCCTGATCGGGTTACTCATCATTTCTGTTATCTGCTCAATCCCATTCTGGTCGCCGCTGTTAGGTCCGGGCGCCGTGATTGCCCAGGTGACGGCCACCCTGTTAGGCAGCACTTTGATTGCCAATGGGTCTGTTCATCCTAGTATGGCTCTGCCAGCCCTGTTTGCCATCAATCCCCAGGTCGGCGCCGATTTTATCCCCGTTGGCCTGGCTCTGGGCGAAGCCGAACCGGAAACCGTCGAGATAGGAGTGCCAGCCATTCTATTTTCGCGCATGATTACGGGGCCAATTGCGGTGGTTCTGGCTTGGTTGGCTAGCTTTGGGTTATATAGTTAAGTCCGTAAAAAGATTTCTCGGTTGGATGCTGCGGTTAGCCAGAACCCTAACCGCAGCATCACAATAATTAGAATAATGGAGGAAAATATGGGATTCTGGGATAGTTTCAAGAAAATTATGATCGGCGAAGCGCCAAAACCAGAAGAAAAAGCGGCTCCAGTAGCGGTTGAAATCCAACCGGAAGCGCCAGCTATGCCTGCGCCATCAGGTGACAGCCCTTATCGGCGCGTTAAAATTGAGCACGGCGCGCGTGGCTGGGGGGGGCCCCTGGTTATAGAGCCAAAACCCGGGAAAAATTTGATTTACTGCGTTACCGGGGGCGGGATTCACCCGGTGGCTCAACGAATTGCCGAACTAACCGGCGGCCAGACATTTGACGGATTTCGCTCTAAGGCCGATTTTGAGCAGATTGCCGTAGCCGTGATTGACTGCGGCGGCACCGCCCGCGTAGGGGTATACCCGATGAAAGGAGTGCTCACGGTAGATATTCATGCCACATCGCCTTCCGGCCCGTTGATGAAATACATCAAAGAAACCAACTTTGTGTCTGGGGTTACGGTTGACAATATCGCTTTGTTGGATGAATAAGATTGCCTGGATAGATTCTTAACCCTCAACAAAACCAAAAAACGGAGGATTTATCTTTAGTCCTCTGCATAGGTTCTTGACTCTCGGCAAAACGAAAAGTGGAGGATTTATCCCTAATTCCTCTGGGTAGAATCTTATTGTTTACTGAATCCGAAGGACCAGAAAATGAGTATTACCAAGTATGAAACGAAAGTAACTAAACTTGGCCCGGTTACCCAGGATTTTATGGCAGAGGGCATCCTGGTTTTCTTTCAAGATACTGTCCCGGATGAGCTGGCCGAAATTGCCATTTTACATACCCATAACAAACTTCAGCAAGAGGTGGTGGCCGGCGACAAGCTAATTATTGATGATTATGTCCTGCCCATCCTGTGTGTGGGTGAAGTGGCCAATGAGAATCTGGCCAATTTAGGACACTTTGTGGTCAAATTCAACGGCTTGACCCAGCCGGAAATGCCGGGTGACATCTCTGTGTCCAGCGATATCCCGATACCACCTATTGCGCCAGGCACAATTGTCAAGATTGTTAGTGAAGATTAACTCAATCGGTTCCGTTTGGAGACCGATGCCCTGTTTGAGATTAACCCTTGAAAGGCTAAAAAATGACTCTACAAAACTTGCTTCAGGAATACCAGCAGGCTGGCAAGCTTATAAAAGTTGGCCTTGTTGGGGCCGGCCAGATGGGTGAAGGATTGATTTGCCAGATGGAAAAGATGTATGGGATGCGTGCTTTTGCCGTGGCCGATGTGGTCCCGGGTCGAGCCGTCCAGGCGCTTCAATCCGCCAATCTGTCTGACAAGCAGATTGTTGAAACAAATCACCTTGACCTGGCCGTGGCGGCGATTGAGGAGGGGCGCCGGTTAGCCACCAACGACTCCGCTCTCCTGGCCCAAATCCCCGATATAGACATCGTTGTTGAAGCGACCGGCATTCCAGAAATTGGAGCGCGGGTCGCCCTCGATGCCATTCTCAACCGCAAGCATGTCCTGCAAATGAACGTGGAAACGGATGCCACGGTCGGCTATCTCTTGCGAAAGATGGCCAAGGCCGCCAAAGTGGTCTATACCCTCACCGCCGGCGATGAACCCGGCACGACGATGGAACTTTTTGACTTTGCCAGCAGCCTGGGCTTTGAGGTTATCTGCGCCGGTAAAGGTAAAAACAACCCGCTTGACCGGACCTCTAATCCCGCCACCGTGGCCGAAAAGGCCAAGATGAGGCAGATGAATCCTAAAATGCTGGCCTCTTTTGAAGATGGCACTAAAACTATGGTCGAAATGACCTCGCTGGGCAACGCTATCGGTTTTGTGCCGGATGTACGCGGGATGCATGGCCCTGCGGTTACTGCCGCCACACTTCCAAAGGTGTATGTACCTAAAGAGGCCGGGGGGATTCTAAACCAGACCGGAGTGGTTGAATATGGCCTGGGAGTTTCCCCTGGTGTATTTGTGGTCTTTACTACCGATCACCCCAAAATTATCCGTGATCTGCAGTACCTGAGCATGGGCAGCGGCCCTTACTGGGCGCTTTACCGCCCCTACCACCTGACCAGCCTGGAAACACCCATTTCCATCGCCCGCGCCGTGTTGAAGGGCGAAACGACAGCAGCTACGGATCGTCTGCCTGTGGCCGAAACTATTACGATTGCCAAGAAAGACTTGAAGGCCGGTGAAACTATTGACGGCCTGGGTGGGTTCTGCGTGTATGGGCTGATTGAACGAGCCGACACTGCCCGTAAAGAGGGATTACTGCCGCTGGGCCTGGCCCCAGGGAGCCAACTGCTACGTGATGTGTCACAAGGCGATCCAGTCACTTACGCCGATGTCAAGCTGGATGAATCACTGACCATTGTTCATTTGCGGCGATTGCAAGATCAACAGGTGGCCGCTGCTACAGGTCAATAACGGGTACATGAGCATTTTGACGGCATACAAAAACATAACACTGGCGATTGTCAATTGGGTTAATGCGCCGCGTGGTTATACCTATAACCAGTATCGAAACAAAATATTGCTCAAGCCCGCGCAGCAGCAGCAGTTTATTGACACAGCCAAAATGATTGCAGATCGTCGCCTGGCGTTAGGGACCCTGGGAGAACTCAGTTTGCGCTTGTCGCCCCAGCAACTGGTTATCAATGCTCAAGGCAGCCATCTGGCCTACCTCACCGAAACCGACCTGGTCACCTGCTCCACGCTTCCCGGCAAATCGGGTGAGGGAGCAGCTCCCCATCTTAACTGGCATCGCCTGATTTATCGCGAAACACCGGCCGAGAGCGTGTTGTTCTGCCATCCACCCTACACCCTCACCTTAGCCAACGCCGCCAAGCTGCCGCTTCAAGAGCTAGCACCGGAGATAGGGGCAGTTATCGGCGGGATCAACCTGCTCAAACCATCATCCCTGACAGAGGCTATTTTGGCGGAAGCTGTCCAGCAGAATCATGTCATCCTTGTACCCCAGCTTGGGGCGCTGGTCTGGGGCGATTCAATGGTCAATGCTTTGGCCCGGGCCGATGCTCTTGAATTTGTTAGCCAGCTCACCGCCATTGCCTACCAAACAGGTCTAATGCCGGCACTTTCTACAAAAACTCAATAAACCAAGGGAGTATAAAAAATGGTAGAAACAACAATTACCATCAACCATCCGGTCGGCCTGCATGCCAGACCCGCCGTTACTTTTGTGCAAACTGCCAGTAAGTTCCAATCAAAAATCATGCTGACCAACCTCACCCGTAACAGCGCCGAAGTCAACGCCAAGAGTATTGTCAGCGTCATTAAAGCCGCCGTGGCTCAGGGTCATACTGTTCGCCTGGCGGCTGACGGCGACGACGAGCAAGCAGCGATAGACACCCTGACCCAGTTGATTGAAGACAACTTTGGCGAGGCCGTATGATCCGCCTGACAGGGATAGCCGCCAGCCAGGGTATTGCCATCGGCCCGGCTTTTGTCTACCGGCCTGAACCGCTTACCTTTGAACGCCGCATGATTCAAACCCCCTTGGCCGAAGTTGACCGCCTGATCCAGGCCATCGAGGCCGTGCAAGGCATGCTGGTGGCGCTTCAAGAACATACCCAGGAAACGATTGGTAAGGAAGAGGCGCAGATATTTGAAGCACATCGGATGTTTTTAACCGACCCTGTCTTTGCCGACGAGATCAAGCAGATTATTCAAGAGGAGCACATTAACGCGGAAGCAGCAGTTGAACGAGTTTCCAACCAACTGATCATCGAATTTGAAGCGATTGATGACGACTACTTCCGGCAGCGCAAAGGCGACATCAAGGATGTGGCCCAACGACTGCTCCGCCAGCTCCTGGGGTTAGAAGAAACAACCTTAAGCGCCCTGACCCAACCGGCTATCATTATTGCTCACGATCTGACCCCCTCCGACACGGCTTCGCTCAACCGCAAGATGGCCCTGGGGCTGTGTACCGAAATTGGCAGCAGCACTTCCCACACGGCCATTCTGTCGCGCAGCCTGGATATCCCCGCAGTGGTGGGGGTAGGCCAGATTGAAATCTCGTCCGGGGTCCAGGTCATTATTGATGGCAGCACCGGCCAATTGCTGATTGACCCTGATCAGGAAATCTTGTCCCAATATCAGGCCAAACAAAAGGTTCACCAGCAAGCTCGCGCCCTGGAGATTGCTCAGGCCCAGGAGCCAGCCCTCACCGCCGATGGCTACGAGGTTGAGGTCGTGGCGAATATTGGCAGCGTCGCCGATGCTCAGCAAGCCATCCAGATGGGCGCCAAAGGGGTGGGCCTGCTGCGCACCGAGTTTCTTTTTTTGCAGGGAGACACGCTTCCCTCAGAGGAGGAACAGTACCGCATCTATCGCGCCATTGCCGATGTCTTTCAGCAGCTACCCCTGATTGTGCGCACCCTGGACGTTGGCGGCGATAAGGAACTGCCCAGTATTGATCTGCCCAGGGAGCAAAACCCCTTTTTGGGTCTGCGGGCCATCCGCCTGTGCCTGGCCCGCCCCGAGTTATTTCAAGTTCAACTGCGGGCTATTCTGCGCGCCGGGTATGAGCGAAACGTAAAAATCATGTTTCCCATGATCGGCTCCGAGGATGAGTTACAGCAAGCCTTAGCCCAGTTGGCTCAAGCCAAAGCTGATTTACAGGCCCGCGGCGTGCCCTATGCCGCCACCCTCGATGTGGGCATTATGATTGAAATCCCCTCTGCGGCCGTCCTGGCCGATGTGCTGGCTCCGCAGGTGGATTTCTTTAGCATTGGCACCAACGACCTGGCCCAGTACACCCTGGCCGTAGACCGGACCAATGAGCAGGTCGCTCATCTGGCCGACCCGCTTCACCCGGCCGTGATCCGGCTCATTCAGCAGGTGATTCAGGCCGCCCACCAGCACGGCAAATGGGTTGGCCTGTGCGGTGAGATGGCCGGCGACCCAATCGCCGTACCCTTATTGCTGGGATTAGGGTTGGACGAATTTAGTATGGCGGCCACGGCCATACCTTCAGTTAAAGCCCTCCTGCGTAAACTAACGCGGGAACAGGCTCAAAAAATAGCTCAACAATGCCTGCGCCTGCCCAACCTCCAGCGTGTCCGTGAGTTTTTGCGCAGTGACATTTTGTCACCTATCTCTTAATTTCAGGATTTTGTGAGGAATTATAATGGAAACAGCTATTCAACAGGATTCAACCGCAGAAATTGATCTTTCGGTAGAGAAGTTGCGGGAGATGTTATACCAGATGTATCTGATCCGCGACTTTGAAGAGGCAGCCCAGCAGCAGTATTATGCCGGTAAAGTTCACGGCACTATGCACCTCTTCATCGGCGAAGAAGCCGTGGCCGTCGGCGCCTGCGCGGCCCTGCGTCCCGACGATCAAATTACCTCGACCCATCGCGGCCACGGCCACGCCATTGCCAAAGGGCAAGACGTGCGGGGCATGATGGCCGAGCTGCTGGGCAAATCCACCGGCGTCTGCCGGGGTCGGGGTGGGTCCATGCACATGGCCGACCTCAGCCTGGGCAGCCTGGGGGCCAACGGCATTGTGGCCGGTAGTATTCCCCTCTCCGTCGGAGCCGGCTTGAGCGCCCGCATGCAAGGCGCCGACCGGGTGGTCGTCTGCTTCTTTGGCGATGGCGCTTCTAACAACGCCAACTTCCACGAAAGCCTGAATATGGCTTCGATTTGGAAGCTACCCGTCATTTTTTTGTGTGAAAACAACCAGTACGCCATGTCAATGCCGGCCTACCGGGCTGTCTCGGCAGCCACCATCGCCGACCGGGCCATCGCTTACGGTATGCCGGGCGAAACGGTGGAAGGGATGAATCCGCTGGACGTGTACCGGGCGGTTAAACAGGCCGTGGCCCGCGCCCGCGCCGGCGAAGGTCCAACCCTTGTCGAGGCTGTCACCTATCGTTACACCGGCCACTCCCGCAGTGACAAACAGGTTTATCGCACCAAAGAAGAAGTGGAAGAATGGAAAGGGCACGATCCCATCCCCAACTTCCAAAACTGGCTAATTGACCAGGGTTATTTGACCCAGGCTGAGGCCGACCAAATTGTGGCCAAAGTGCAGGCCGACATCGCCGACTCGATTGCCTTTGCCGAGGCCAGTGAAGAACCAAAAGTAGAAAATCTACTGCGCGACGTTTACACCGAAGAGCCGGAGGTCAAGGCCAATCCGGAACAGGTTTTGCCCGGCTGGATGCGCCGCACCTTTGGCCCGGCCACCCCGATTTCGCCGCCTAAAGGCTCACGGGAGATTACCTTTTCCGAGGCGCTGCGTGAAGCGATGGGCCAGGCTATGGAACGCGATGAGCGAGTCTTCCTGATTGGCGAAGACATCGGCGCCTATGGCGGGGCCTTTGGCGTGACCGGCGACTTGATTCACCGCTTTGGCTCGGAGCGCGTGCGCGACACGCCCATTTCGGAAAACTGCATCGCCGGCACAGCCATCGGGGCCGGGATGACCGGCATGCGGGCGGTAGCCGAGATGCAGTTTATGGATTTTGTGACCCTGGCCATGGAGCAAACGGTTTTGCAGGGCGCTAAAATCCGTTATATGTTTGGCGGCAAAGCTTCGGTCAATATGGTCCTGCGGTTACCGGGTGGCTGCGGTACCGGCGCGGCGGCCCAGCACTCCGAGAGCCTGGAGTCGTGGTTTGTCAACGTGCCGGGGTTAAAGGTGGTCGCTCCCAGCACCCCTTACGAAGCCAAAGGGCTTT
Organism: Chloroflexota bacterium; assembly: GCA_016860845.1. Next base: position 15,076 of record BOKF01000014.1, on the reverse strand, counting down.
TGCTGGCGGCCATCGCCGACAGCAACCCCATCATGTTTGTCGAGCACAAGTTGTTGTACAAAACCAAGGGGCCGGTCCCCGAAGAGCCGTACATGATCCCGCTCGGCAAAGCCGACGTCAAACGTCCCGGCCAGCATGTGACCATCGTCGCGGCCTCGCTGATGACCCTGCGCGCCCTGGAAGCTGCCGAGAAGTTAGCCCAGGAAGGGATCGAAGCCGAGGTGGTTGACCTGCGCAGCCTGAAGCCCTACGACGCCGCGACCCTCATCCGCTCGGTCAAAAAGACCGGGCGGCTGCTGGTCGTCCACGAAGCGCCGCTCATCGGCGGCTACGGCGGCGAAATTGCGGCCATGATTGCCCAGAGTGAAGCTTTTGCTTACCTGGAGGCGCCCATTGTCCGGCTGGGCGGCGCAGACGTGCCCATTCCCTACAATCGCAACCTGGAAAAGGCCGCCGTGCCCCAAGTCGAAGACATCATCACTTCAGCCAAACGACTACACCGGCTGGACATTTAAACGACCGCCGACCGCTGACCGCCGCAATATCAGCTTTGACTCTGGCGGCGGTCGTCGGTCTGCCGTCGGCGGTCGAGAAGCCTCAATTAAGTGGAGTAAAACTGTTATGCCTACGCCCATCATTATGCCCAAGTTTGAGATGGCCCAGGAAACCGGCACGGTTTCCAAATGGCTGAAACAAGAAGGCGACCCGGTCGAAAAAGGTGAGCCGATTCTAGAAGTCGAGACGGACAAGATTAACATGGAAGTGGAGTCGCCGGCCAGCGGCATATTGGGGGGAATTTCAGCCGGTCCCGGCACAGTCGTCCCCATCGGCCAGGCCATTGCCTATATTCTTAAACCCGGCGAGACGCTGCCTCAAGCAGGTGCGCCTGCCTCGCCTGCCCCGATAGAAGCAGCGGCTCTGCTGCCCACAGACCACCCGGCTGAACGAGCCACCCCCGTGGCCGAACGGCTGGCCCAGGCGCACGGCCTGGATGTGCAGGCCCTGCCCCGAAGTTCGGGGCGGCTGACCAAAGCTGATGTCGAGAGTTTCCTGGCCCAACAACCTCAAAGCGTTGAAGTTTTAGCCACCTCAAAGGTTTCGCCAGACAAACTCAAAGCCGTTCCGGCAGCGCGGCGGTTGGCTCACGAACTGGGGGTTGATCTGGCCGCCGTCAGTGGCAGCGGGCCGGCTGGGCGCATTCAATCGGCAGATGTGCAGCAGGCCGCTGCCCGGCAGAAGGCGGCCGTTCCTATGCCAGCAGCGGCGCCGCTTGGACCAATCCCTACCGCCGAAGCCGACCAGCCGGCCATCCGCCGCACGGTGCCTCTGACCACGATGCGCCGCACCATCGCCGAACGGCTGACCGCTGCTGCCCGCGATATTCCGCAGTTCACGGTCAGCCTTGAAGTCGAGATGAGCCGGGCGCAGCAAATCGTTGACGAGGCGCGGACGATCCCGGATGGGCCACGGGTCACACTGACCGCTTTGCTGGTCAAAGCTTGCGCCTGGACCCTGGCCCGGCATCCGGCAGTCAATGCCTCGTTCAACCAGGACAGCATTCTGGAGTGGGCCGAGATCAATATCGGCGTGGCCGCGGCCGTTGAGGCCGGGCTAATTGTTCCGGTAATTTGCCAGGCCGACCGCTTGAACCTGGGCGAAATTTCTATGCAACTCAACGATCTGGGCGCCCGCGCCCGCGAAGGCAAGTTGCGGCCCGAAGAGCTGCGCGGCGGCACCTTTACCATTTCTAATTTGGGTATGTTCGGGGTGGAGCATTTTACCGCTATCATCAATCCGCCCCAGGCCGCCATTCTGGCCGTAGGGCGCATCGTCAAGCGGCCCATTGTCACCGAGGATGAGCAGATTGTAGCCAGGCCGATGTCCGATCTCACCCTGACCGCCGATCACCGGGTTATTGACGGGGCGAAGGCTGCCCAATTCCTGGCCGATTTAAAGCATGTCCTCGAACACCCTGGGGCTTTGGTCTAGCCTCTGACGGCTCATTTGGCTGCCTCAGATGCCATTAGTCCAGACAGATTCACAAGTTTGGACAGGATAGTTATAAAAGGTAGGAAAGGTATGATCGAAACGACGCTTACGGTCAAACATAAACTTGGACTTCACGCCCGGCCTGCTGCCCTGTTTGTCCAAACGGCCAGCAGATTTGCCTCCAAAATTAGCGTGACCAATATCACGCTCCAGAACAAGACCGTCGATGCCAAAAGCATCCTGGGCGTGTTGACCATCGGCGTGGCCCAAAATCACACCATTACCCTCAATGCCGATGGTCCTGATGCCGAAGCTGCTATCAACAGCCTGACTGAACTTGTCGAAAACAATTTCGGCGAGGTGGAAAGTGTATAATTGGTTTTAGTCTCGTTCCCAAACCTCGTTAATCTTGTTCCCAAACTGAGTTTGGGAACAAGATTAATCCCCTAATCCCGGCCTTATTTATTGGAGTAAATACTCTAATTCCTTTAACCTGGCCCGGATTGCTTTCTCTTTACTGGCCGGGATGACTAACGTCCTTTTATCAATCAAGCTGCAATATTTCTGCAAAACGGGGTCGGCCAGGGCTAACTGAGCCAAGTCGGCCGATCTGGCTTTGATAAATAGAGCCGGCTCGCCTCTTTTGAAGGCCTGGCTGTTTTCTTGAATTTGTTCCAGCCAGGCTGATGCTTGCGGCGGCAACGGCCCGGTGTGGCGTTTTTGCAGGAAATCGGCCAGGTGATCCAGAGCCTGCCCCTCTTCAAGAGACGTTAAAAGACGCTGCGTATCGAGCCGGTAGTGGCCGTTGTCCATCGAGACGGCCAGTTGCTCCAAAATGCTGCGCTGGTTGGGGGTTAATTCGGCAGGGTTGGCTAGCGTCACGGCCAGGTCAGCAGAAATAGTAAAAAGCGGCTGGTGCAACGGCCTGGAGGGAACGTATTCGCCGGCCTGCCCCAGCAGAAAAGCCCCCAAGGGGTTGATGCGAAAATAGCAAAGACCATCATACAGGCTAAAAACCTCATCTGAAAAGGGCGAACTGACCCTGGATCTGGCATCTTCAGGGTAAGTATAGAGTAAATCTAACGCGCCGATGCTGCCCAGATACTCCCACAATACCACTTTGATATACGAACCTTTGACCACCGGCCAGTAGATCTCACCATAGAGCGCACCGTATTCCTTATCGCCCACATAAAGGTTGCTGTAAGGCGTTTTCTCCACCTCAAAATCAAAGTGCCAGATTTTAACCGCCCGAAAGAACTCTTCCAGGTCAATCCAAACACCGACCGGGCACCACGACAGCGCTTCGATAATCGGCTCACGCCGGGAAGCGGGCGGGGTGAGAGAGGTATTGCGTGTCTTTTGTCCTTTGATCGCCGAAATCCGGCTCATCTCGTCAAAGCGACCCTCCCGCGTCCAGGTTTCAAAGGCTTCCAGCAAAACTTCGACATCCTGGGTTTGGTAAAATCGCTGCCCTGCCAGCGTCAATTGCACTTTACTGCCTGCCCCGACTTTTGCCAGGCCCGACTCGCGGGCGAACACATCCAGGCCAAAAGGCCGGATGGTTTGGTTGGCCCGATACTTCTCGCCGGGGGGCAGGGGCAAGAAATCTTCCTGCAACAAACTCGCCATGATCTGTTTGATGCCGGTAATCGTCGCCCGGCCGGAGGAATAATCACTGCTGATTTTGCCCTCATTGACCAGCCGCAGATAGGCAGTCAAATCGTGCAGTCCGGCCTGTTCCGTCTCGGCCCGAACCAGGTCCACGCTTTTACGAAAACGACCTGTGACCGTTTTGGGCGCATCTCGCCGGCCCTCCAGCCGGAATTTGTCCGGCGGCGGCACCAAATTTTCCAAGAGGGGCATCAAATCGGCGGGCAGAACGGGGTTATAGACACTTTGGGCATAATACGGCATGGGGGAGTAGAGAAACAGGTCCAGCAAAATCGGTTTTACCGTCCAGGACCACTTACTCTGCGGGCGTTGGGGCAGGGAGCCGTATTGAGCCAAAAATGCGGTCGCGTCGAACTCCCCCCCGTTGTGATACGCGGAGGCGACTGCCTTTTTCGACACATCGTCCAACCGGCCCCAAAGCTGCGCCAGCGAGGCCGGGGTCATTACCGCTCTGTGAATGCAGCGCACCAGGTCATCCTTGCGCGTCTGCCCGGAACAGCCGCACAGACCGGCCAGCCCCTTCAAGGTATCATTCGTTTGTTGGTAGAGTATCTCCGCCAGTTCCATCGTCACCTTTTTCTGTTTCATCGGCAAAAGCAGTGGCAATGGCTGCCTCAGAAATAGTCCGGTAGGCCGGGCCGAGGAACTGCTCGATGTCCTCACCAAGAAAAGAAGGCTGGCCCAGCCGCTTCAGGATGGGAAACTCGGCCAGCGGCGGCTTGATCGTGGTTTTAAAGTGGGTCAGGGGTTGGCCCAGCTCCCAAAAATGAGCCATCGTCTCGGCCAGGGGCGGGGTAACTTCTTCAATTTCCTCTTCCGCCTCATCGGCGACCCCGCCCGCTGCCCGGCGCTCGCGCAGCGCCGCCAAAATCTGCTCCTGGGTCCGGCCCCGCAACCGGAAGAGCAAAAAGGGGTCTTCGTCAAACTGCTCGCCCAGGATGTAATGCACCGCGGCGATGTGCTTGCACGGATTCGACGGGTCGGGACAGCTACAATGGGTGATGAGCTGCCCCCGCTTTTCGGGGAAGAGGCTGACTCCTGCCGCCTGAAATGCCTGCTCGATATCCTGGGGCATCTCCCCGGCCAGGAGTTGGGCGGTAAAAATGGCCTGTCCGGCCAGCGCGTCAATAACTTTTTCCCACTGCTCGTTGGTCAGGGTATCAATATTAACCGTTACCTTGTAGGGTGTCCGCCGCGATCCCTGCACCTTGGCCTCAATGCCGCTCTTTGTTTCCTCGATGGAGAGCACCTGTCCCTGGCGGGCATAAGTGCGGCCCCGCGTCAGGCGGCCTCGATCCACCAGCCGTTCCAGGGCGGCAATCCAGCGCGTCGCCCACCAGTTTTTGGCAAACTCCCCGCGCTTGCTCCTGGCTTTAATGCCCTCATCGGTTTTGATGGGCTGGCTGGGTTCATAGTAATAATCGTAATAATCGTAGCGGCTCATTGATTATGCTCCTGTAGGACAAACTGTTAGTTTGTCCTGGGCTGGGACAAGCTAACAGCTTGTCCTACTGTATCGCCTCCCGGCGCAGCGTGACCAGATCGCGCAGCTCGTCGGTGGACAGCTCGGTCAGCCAGTTCTCGCCGCCGCCGACGATGCTCTGGGCCAGGGCTTTTTTGCTCTCGATCATCTCGTCAATCATCTCTTCCAGTGTGCCGACGCAGATAAATTTATGCACCTGCACGTTGCGGGTCTGCCCAATTCTAAAGGCCCGGTCGGTGGCCTGGTTCTCGACCGCCGGGTTCCACCAGCGGTCGAAATGGAACACATGGTTGGCCCGGGTTAGGTTTAGACCCGTGCCGCCCGCTTTGAGCGATAAGATGAAGATGGGCGGGCCGTTGTCCTCTTCCTGAAAACGTTTGATCATCACCTCGCGCTTTTTGACCGGCGTCCCGCCGAATAAAAACAGGGCGGATACGCCCAGCGCCTCCTGCAAATGCTCTTTGAGCAGGTGGCCCATTTCGGCAAATTGGGTAAAAATGAGCGTCCGGTCCCCCACCGAAACCGCTTCCTCCAGCATTTCGGTCAGGCGGATTAACTTGCCGCTGCGCGGGGTGTCGCTTTCCAGCTCAACTTTTTGGCCGTCGCCGATCTGGTGCAAAAATTGGGCCGGATGGTTACAGACCTGTTTAAGCTGCATCAGCATGCTTAGCACCAGCCCCTTCCGCTCGATGCCCTCCGCTTCGGCCAGCCGCTCCATCACTTTTTGAACGACCGACTCGTACAGGGTGGCCTGTTCCTCGGTCAGGTTGCAGTAGACCTTCATCTCCTGTTTTTCCGGCAAATCCTGGATCACCCGCGGATCGGTTTTGACCCGGCGCAGGATAAAGGGCGAGGCCATCTTTTTCAAGCGGCCAATGGCCTCTTCTTCACCGTAGCGCTCGATGGGCAGGGCAAAATTCTGGCGGAAATATTCCCGCGCCCCCAGGTAGCCGGGGTTGAGAAAATGCATAATAGACCACAACTCCGACAGCCGGTTCTCCACCGGCGTGCCGGTCAGCGCCATGCGGAACTGGGCCGGCAGTTGGCGAATAGCCCGCGTCTGCTTGGTCTCGGCGTTCTTGATGTTCTGAGCCTCATCCAGAATAACTCCAAACCAATCAATCGCCTTGAGGGTCTCCGCATCCCGGCGAGCGATGGCGTAGCTGGTCAAAACGACATCCGTTTCACCGGCCTGCTGCTTCAATTCGTCGCCGCGCAGCCGCGCCGGTCCCTGGTGAATATGGGTGGTCAGGGCGGGGGCAAAGCGCTGGACCTCTTTGAACCAGTTGAACACCACCGAGGTCGGGCAGATCAGCAGGGTTGGGCCGGGCAGCGCCCCATTTTGCTCCTTTTCGCGCAGCAGCATGGCCAGGGTCTGGATGGTCTTACCCAGGCCCATGTCGTCGGCCAGGCAGGCGCCCATGCCCCAGCGCCGCAGAAAATCCAGCCAGGAGTAGCCGTACTGCTGGTAGGGGCGCAACTGGCCCTGCAAGCCCTGCGGCTGTGGCAGCGTGGTCAATTTTTCGCTGCCGGTGAAGCGCTCCATCCAATCGGCCAGCCAGCCTTCATACTCTACCTTTTCGACCGGCAGGCCTTCGACCTGATCCGTGGCCCCCAACCCCAAGCGCACCGCTTCGTTCAAGCCGACCTCGGCTTCCAGGTTTTGTTTCTCCCAGAAGCGAATGGCCGCCTCGATCTGCTCCGGGTCCAACTGCACCCACTGCCCCCGGATTTGCACCAGCGGCGACTTGAGCGCGACCAGGGCGTCGAACTCTTCGCGGGTCAACGTAGTGTCGCCCAGGGCCAGCTCCCATTTGTAGGTGATCAAATTCTCCAAGGCCATGCGACCGGCGCTGACTTCGGTCTTTGTTCCTTTTTTGGAAGCCAATTTGAGGCGGACACCCAGGCGCGTGCCCGGTTTGTTCCACCACGGGGGCACCAACACGCCGAAGCCGCTGGCCTCCAGCAGCGGCGCGCTTTCACGCAGAAATTTAAAGGCGTCATCCGTGGAAAGCGGCAGCGCCGCCGGTTTGGCGGTTTTCAGCCCCGCCCGCAGCGGCTCAAACAGGCGCGAGGCATAGCCCAGCCCGGCCAGGAGCTTCTCCTGCGGCTGCTCAAAGCGGTGGTTGAGGGCATTAAGGACGTTGCCCTTGGTCTGCCAGACCTGCTGGGCCTGGACCAACAGGCTGGGGTCTTCGCGGGCTTGCAGCATAAAGTGCAGATTCCAGTTCTTCCTGGCCGCCGACTCGGCCTGCTGCAAAGGCGCTTCCAACCGGAAGGCCACCCGGAACGTTTTATCCCCGGCCACGTGCAGGTTGCGCTGCCAGAGCCGGTAATTTTGGTTCAGATGGCTCAACTGCGCGGCCGAACCGCGAACCGCAGGCCTGGCATTAAACAGCGAGGCTAACCAGTCGCGGGCGGTATCTCCGCCTCCGCTTGTCCCCGCCTTTGACAAAAAGGAAGCAGCGGGCGCGCCCCAGCGGCGGGCCAGGGCGTCGGTCATCGTGTTCAGGAAGGTATCTAACACGGTGCGCGGGGTGGGCGCATTTTCCGGCCGGTCTGTTTCGGCCCGGCACAACGGCGGCATCGCTTCCAGCAGCCGGGCCAGGCGGGGACCATCGTGCGGGCCGTCCAGCACCGGCAGCCAGCGGGCGTGAAAGGTTTTACCAGCGGCGTCGGCCTGGGCCAGCACCGGCAAGAGCTTCTGCTGGGCCAGCGTTTCCAGCACCAGGCTGGCAGCGGTATGCCAGTAGTGGGCGTCGGCCCCCAGCGCCAGGTGCGGGGGTAAGGTTTCGGAGCTAAACAGGCGGGTCAACAGGGTGAAAGCGGAAGCCGGGGGCAGCCACAGCCCGGCCACCAGCCAGGGCGCCAGGGCCGGCGGCGAGCTGTCCAGAATTTCCCAATCGTACGATAACTGCGGCGATGGCTGCGGGCCGAAGCTGGTCGTCGGCAGCAACAGCACGACTAGCTTCTTTTCAGCGGCCGTAACCTCGGCCTCAACCACCGCCAGCAGGGGTTTGAGGGTCTCCGGCGCAGCGCAGAAGGGATGGGGTTGAACCGCCCCTTTTTTAGATTTAAGTTTAAGCGGCGGCTGCCCCTCCGAACTCTCGGCCCAGAAGAGGACGCCCGCCGTCTCCATATCACTGGGCCGGGTCGGCGGGTGCCAGTGAGCGTGCAAAACGTGCATAGTAATTCCCCAAGATTAATTTAAGGAAATTATAACATAATAAAGCTTAATGTGGTAGTCAGGGGAATTTGGAGGGGGTGTACTTCGATTTGGGGGCGACTTTGCCTCTTGGAACCACTGAATTCGCTGAATTTACTGAAACCGCTGATGAAGAGGTCAAATTCAGCGATTTCAGCGGAATCATTCTGCTCAGTGGTTCAAATTTGCCTCACAGCTAAAAATGTTCCTTTTTCAGCTTAACCGGGGCTTTTCAGCAGGGCAGAAAGTATGGTAAAATGGGGCTGGCCCTGGGGTCGAAGGCGGGCTGGTGGGGAATGATAAAAGCATATAGGCATCTATGGGTAGATGCCATCAACTCAATAAATAGTTGGGCGGGTGTGACATTGAGGCTCTACAGTTGTTTCCAATCTTACTATAATTTGATTGCTAGGAAAATGAAGTGGATGAGCAGATCGGAATAAATGAACCGAATACAACAATGGAAGAGAAGATAGCCAAATGGTTGAAGCAACAGGGCTATCCATTAGAGATGTCTGTAGCACAACATTTTCATGGAGCTGGCTTTAAAGTCATTCAGTCAGATTTCTATCTGGATTCCGAGACGGGAACTCATAGAGAAATTGATGTGAGAGCAGAGCGTTTTCAACGTATATCACAATCAGGATATGTTCTGATTATGCGAGTTGGTTGTGATATTGAATGTAAGCTCTCTCAAGAAAAACCCTGGATTCTTTTTACATCGAATGATCGAACAATTGAACAATCTTGGATATCATCTGAAAATGCAGTAACATCAAATATTGGCGATCTAATACTTTATGATTTAGATGATGAGGTACAAGCAGTATTGCCTTCATTTTTAGATAAAAACTCAAAAAAACGAGTTGCTTATGGTTTAACACAAGCCTTTACAGGTGGACAAGACGTGCCTTATAAGGCAATCACCAGTGCTTTCAAAGCCGCCGTATCGCATGCTACTTATCTCGATAAATACAATGTAACCATTCTTTCTGAACCAAGAAAAAATAATATCTATTTAAATATAGTTTTCCCAATTGTTGTCGTCGGAGGTCGTTTATTTGAAACCTATCTGGACGATAATGGGAATCTGATAATCCAAGAAACTAAGGCCGGCATCCTTCATTGGAATGGTCCTTTGGCAAATAAGAATAACCCTGTCATTTATCTCTTTACTGAATCGGTAATTCGTGAGCTTGCACAAATCATGAACGAAAAAGCAGATAGATTTTTTGCCCATTGTGCAAAAGTCGAGGTTTTTAATGCTCTACTTGAAGCAAAAAAAGAGCTTGTCAAAAAATCTGGAAAACCAGAGTAACCCGCCTAACAATTCGCCAGACTGTGTAAAAACTATTTTGACCTCAGACATGGGCCGGGTCTATAATGAGTCAACACAGATGGAGGTTGACCCATGGGATATATTACCGGAATTGCTCGGGAACAATTGATTTTATTTCCCGAAAGTCTGGACGATTACATCGCCCTGGATAACCCAGTGCGCTTCATTGATGCCTGGGTGGACAGCCTGGACCTGGCAGCACTGGGATTTACCGACACCGTTCCGGCAGAAACAGGCCGACCGGGGTACGATCCACGGCTGTTATTGAAGTTGTATCTTTACGGCTATCTGAACCGCATCCGCAGCAGCCGCAAGTTGGAACAAGAATGCCAGCGGAACGTGGAAGTGATGTGGCTATTGGGCAAACTGGTGCCGGATCACAAGACGATTGCCGATTTTCGGAAAGATAATTTGACGGCCTTTAAGGAAACCTTCAAAGCCTTCTGCCAATTGTGCCGGGAGCTAGAGCTATTTGGCGGCGAATTAATCGCCATAGACGGCAGCAAATTCAAAGCGGTCAACAGCGCCAAACGCAACTTCACCCAAACCAAGGTCAAGCAGTATTTGGCCGAGATGGAAGAACGGCTGGCCGCCTATCTGCAGGAACTGGATCAAGCGGATCAAGTTGAGACCTCAGTTGTCTCTCCCAAACAGTCTGCTGCCGAGTTGCAAGCCAAAATCGAGCGGCTCAAAACCCGTCAGGACAAGTATCAGGGCTATCTCAAACGGATGGAAGAAAGTGGCGAGAGCCAGCTCTCCTTAACCGACCCTGACAGTCGGGCCATGCCTAAAAGCCCCAAAGCACCCGTGGCTTACAACGTCCAGAGCGTGGTCGATAGTAAACATCATCTCATCGTGGCTCAAGATGTGACCAATGACATTACCGACCGGGATCAACTCAGCCGCATGGCTTTAGCAGGCAAACAGATGCTGGCGGTGGAACACCTCAAAGCGGTGGCTGACATGGGTTATTCCCACGGCAAAGAACTGAAAACTTGTCAGGAGGCCGGGATTGAACCTTATGTCGCTCGACCTGACACTTCGGCCAATGCCAAGTTGGGCTTATTTGGGAAAGAGCAGTTTGTCTACCAAGCCGACAGCGACACTTACACCTGTCCGGCCGGTGAAACCCTCTTCTTTCGCTTCGAGACGATTGAAAAAGAACGTCAGATCCGCTACTACAAAACCAGCGCCTGTGGTCAGTGCCCTTTGAAAGAAAAATGCACCCGTAACAAAGAAGGCCGGCGGATTACCCGCTGGGTAGATGAGCATATCATCGAACAGACCCAAGCGCGCGTTGAAGCTCACCCTGAACTGATGAAACAACGTAAACAACTGGTTGAACATCCCTTCGGCACGATCAAGTTCTGGTGGGATCAGGGTCATTTTCTGCTGCGCGGCTTACCGAAAGTCAAAGCTGAGTTCAGCCTGTCCACCTTGGCTTACAATATCCGGCGGGTGCTGAACATTTTGGGTGTAAAGCGCCTGATGGCGGTGTTAAGTTAGCCTAAATTGGCAGTTTTTGGCTAAATTTGGCCTCCAAAATCCTGTCGTGAGCCTTACCACAGCCAAATCTGAGCTTCAAGCCCGTGATAGTCAGCAGTTGTCAGTAATTGGGGCTATTCTCACCTCCATTCTGCCTTGCTGCAGCTTATTTTTTCGGAGTTTTTACACAGTCTGTCATTGTAGCCGACTTGCTACCTTGGCATTTTTTGAGCATACTTTGCTGGCAAAGTTGGTAAATAATAGAAGTATCCTCGCCCACCCGCAAGCGGCTTAGCTTATGACCGTTAGGCCGCAAAAAATCTCCGCCCGACTCCAAAGGTTAAGACAAGAAAAAAGTAAAGTAAGTGTACGTCAGTTATCATCTCAATTTGCATTTATTAGGATTGTAAATACAATGTAATTACTGTAAAGAAAGGATGGTAATTGATGCCAGTGGTCAGAACACGACTTATCAAAATCGGAAACTCGCAAGGTCTCCGTATTCCCAAAGTTGTCCTCGAACAACTCAATTTGAGTGACGAGGTTGAGTTGGAAGTTCAGGAAAATCAGTTAGTCATTCGTCCGTTGGTTGGCCCTCGGGCTCATTGGGAAGAGCAATTTCAAGCCATGGCGGCTCACGAAGATGACCAGATGCTAGATGAAATTCCAAGTCTGACTACCTGGGATGAGGAAGATTGGGAGTGGTAGTCAAACGATTTGAGGTTTATTTGGTAAATCTTGATCCGACCCTTGGAGCGGAGATTCAGAAAACCCGACCTTGTTTGGTGATCTCCCCCGATGAAATGAACCGTTACATCAGAACCGTTATCATTGTCCCGATGACGACTAAAGGCCGTTCATATCCGACAAGAGTGTTATGTAACTTTGACGGGAAAGAAGGGCAGATTGTTTTAGACCAGCCACGCACAGTAGATAAGATACGTTTGGTTAAACGGTTGGGAGAAATGGACCAGGAAACTCAGAAGGAAGTTCTGCGGGTGTTAGGGGAGATGTTTGCTGAGTAAATATAAAGTCAAGTTTCGGCGGCATCAGCTAATGCCCAAGTGTTACCCTAACCACCTGCCGACCCGCCGGCGCTCGTCCAGGCGCAGGCCCAGATCGCGGGCCATTTGGACGGCGGCCTCGTACTCGGGGGTGGTCACGGGGCGGTTGATTTCGGTATACTTCTCTTTGGATACTTTCCCCGCCGGGTAGTACTGCCCCATCACATTGACGTAAGTACCCAGGCCAATTTCCTCGGCCAGGAAATGGAGGATGCGCCGGGTCTCGTCCAGAAAGCCGGGCATGACCAGGTGGCGGACGAGCACGCCCCGTTTGGCCAGGCCGCGCTCGTCAAATTTGAGCGGCCCGACCTGGCGGTGCATCTCTTTGATGGTGCGGCGGGCGGCCTCGGCGTAATCTTTGGCTTTAAGATATCTTAGCGACAGGGCCGAATCCCAAAATTTGAAATCCGGCATGTAAATATCCACCACCCCGTCGAGCAGGCGCAGGCTTTCCATTGAGTCGTAGGCCGAAGTGTTGTAGACCAGCGGCAGGCGCAGGCCCGCTTCCACTGCGACCACCAAGCCCTCCAACACCTGGGGCACGACATGTTCCGGGGTGACAAAGTTGATGTTGTGGCAGCCGCTCTCTTGCAGTTCGAGCATGAGCGCGGCCAGTTCGACGGCGTTGACTTCCTGGCCCCGGTTGGCCTGGCTGATGTCGAAGTTCTGGCAAAAGACGCAGCGCAGGTTGCACATAGAGAAGAAAATCGTGCCGCTGCCATTCCAGCCGCGCAGGCAGTCCTCCTCGCCAAAATGGGGAAAACAACTGGCTGCCTGGGCGTAGCGCCCGGTTTTGCAGGCCGCCATTTTGTCCGCCAGCCGGTCCACGCCGCAGTCGCGCGGGCAGACGCGGCAGTCGGCCAATCCAGCCAGGGCTTCGAGCGCCCGGCGTTTGAGTTCGCCGCTGCGGTGCAAGGCCAGGTAGGCCGGTTCAAAATCGGCGGCTTTGAGGGTGTATGGGGCCGAGGTAAGATTGGGGAACAACCTAAATATCTCCGCGAGTGATCATCTTTCCCCTATTATTCTACCTCGCCCTTAATATTCTGACAATGGGCCTGACGACCACGGCGTATTTAACTTTGGGGGCGACTTAAGTTCTTTGAACCGCTGAAACCGCTGAATTTACTGAAATTGCTGATGAAGACATCAAATTCAGCGATTTCAGTGTCATCATTCTTCTCAGCGATTCGGACTTGCCCCCAAACTGCTAAGAAACCATGCTTTGAGCGACGAGTGGTTCTACCCGTAAACCGAGACGATGGGCTTGACGTTGAAGATTCCTAACCATTCGGTCCCGGTGTTTTTGCTCATAGCCTTCCACTCCGACATCTCGATAAGCAGTCTTGTTCTTTAACATAAAGTAGATAATCCGTGCCAATTTGTGAGCGGCGGCCAGGTTCGCCTTTTCCGGACCGTGTTTGGCCCGCATGCGGCGATAGTAGGCTCCTAAAGCGCTTTGGCTGCGGTTCAAGCCCTGGGCGGCCATGCGCAAGGCCTGGGCGGCCCGGTTTTGGGTTTTGCGTCGGCCCCGCTTTTTAACCTTACCCCCTGTCACCTGGTTGTTGGGACATACCCCGAGCCAGGAGGTGAAGTGTTTGACCGTGGGCCATTTACTCATATCCAGACCGATTTCGGAGATGACTGTTTGCACCGTTAGCCCACTGATGCCATCAATTTGGGTCAGGTCGACCCCGGTTAACTGGTACAATTCGGTCCGGACATCAAAGAGCGGTTCATTCCCTTTGGGCTTGCGGCGACCTCGCCGGGATGGGGGCGGCGGGCATTGTTCAATATCGATCTGCGGTTTGAAGCTGGTATATTTGGCCTCAATTTCCTCATTGCACTGCCGCATCTGCTGGGTATAGAATTCAACTAAGGCCAGGGCCTGTTTGAGGGCAAACAGATGTTCCTCCCGATAGTGACCGGCTAACGCTTTGGCAATGTCTGCTTCCGTATGTTTACATTCCGGTTGCCGGTATTTGGCCAATTGGTGGGGGTTTCGTTCGCCCTGCAAAATAGCCTTGATAATCGCCAAACCAGTGACGCCGGTGATGTCCCTGACCACATTGGTCAGCTTCAGGTTCATCTGTTGTAAGGCTTTTTGCATATGCTGGATGTGGGCCGAACGGTACCGGATCAGCATGTCCCGATGACGCACCAGGGCCCGTAAGGCCACCATCTCTTCGGTTGGGCGAAAGGAGGCTTGCAACAACCCATAGGTGTGCAACTGCTGGATCCACTGACAATCCAACACATCACTCTTTTTGCCAGGCACATTCTTGATATGGCGGGCATTGATTAAGTTGACCTCAAAGCCCTGGTCGGCCAAGACCTCATACACCGGGATCCAATACACCCCGGTCGACTCCATCGCCACCGTGGTCACCCCGCACTTCTCTAACCAATCAGCTAGCGCGTGCAAATCGACCGTGAAAGTCTCGAAACTCCGCACGGATTCCGTATCTCGACCTTCCGGTACACAGACGTAGATCTCATCATCCCCGATGTCTAATCCGGCGGCATTCAGATTGATTTGTTTCAAACTATCCAGGCTAACGACTGCTTGCTTTTTCTTTTGCTTACTCATTCTAAACGTCTCTCCTTCTTTTACGCTTTGACGTTTAGACCCGACTATGCTGTTTTAAGGTAAACTGCTAAACGAGGTCGCAATGCCATCAATGCACAATCCACTCATAATCGGAACCACACTGAAATACGGGCTACGGGAGCACCATTTTTTAGACGGTCTTAACTGTCTAAACGTCGCTCGGTATTGTACCTCAGTGGGCAAATCCGGTTTCTTTTTTGTACGAACCACCTGCGGTGGTGGCCTCCCT
>BOKF01000013.1 GCA_016860845.1 Chloroflexota bacterium | reverse complement strand
GGTGATTCGAAGCAAAAGAAACGGATAAAATCAACCCCAAATTGGTTCAGATAGTTTTACATAAATAGGGCAGAGCTCCAATAATAAGGCATCTCAGTACAGGAGGTGCCTTATGTGTACGAACAATCGAATAGCGCAGGGCCGAGTTGAGGAGGCCCACTTATTCCGCCCAGCCCAACAGGGGTGTCGGGCCAGCTTAAACCGGTTAATGGCCCAGCATGAGCGGCTGGTGCATGCCAACGTCCGCCGCCACTGGCCGGGCCAAGTATCCTTTGAAGAGCGGGTCCAAGCCGGGCGGATTGGCTTGTGGCGAGCGATCCTGGGCTATCAGCCGGAACGAGGGCTGGCCTTTTCGACCTATGCCTGGCCCAGTATTAGCCGAGCCATCTGGCGAGTGATCCGGGAAGCGGAACTCCAGCCAGGTGGAGGGCTACCATTGGGTGAGGCCAGGGCGGTGATCGACCCGGCGGTGATGTATGAGACCGAGGCGGTTAAGCAAGCCCTGTATGACCTGGTGGCCCGCTTGCCGGAGAAGTTGGGCCAGGTGATTACCGCCTATTATGGGCTGAATGAGACACCCCCGGCCTGGTTAAGACAAATTGGGGCCAGCCTGGGGGTCAGTACGGAACGGGTGAGCCAACTGCGCCAGGAAGCCCTGATCTGGCTGCGCCAGCCGGGTCACTCGGCCTGTCTGCGCAGTTTGTTGGGACGGCAGCAGGTCAGCGATTATGAGTGGGCCGACCAGCAAACCCAGGCTTGGCGACAGTTCCGGCGGAGGCGCTATGGTCGCTAAGCTCAAGCCGCCCCAAACACGGGCCCAGGAGGAGGCCTTCGTCCGAGCTTGTTCCGTCACCGGCTTACAAGCGCGGTTGCCGTTGCCCTGGCCCACGCCCCCGGAGACGCCGGCTTGCCCGAAACGGCGTTACCGCTCCCATTACGTCCCACCCAGTGGGGACGAGCTGTCTGAACTGACCTGTTGGGACGAGTTATCTGACTTTGACCTGCTGTTGCGACTGGTCAATTTTGAGGGGCTGCGCCCGGTGCTGGCCCAGCGGTTAGGTTGGAGTTCGGCCCGCGGGCAGGTTCCTTTTGATCCGGTCTCCCTGTTTCTACTGCTCGGCTGGCAAACGATCAATGGTTGGAGCCGCAGCCAGACCCTGCAAGAATTGCATTACGCCCGCAATGCCGACTATGCCCGCCGGTTTGGCTTTACCCGCGGTCACTGGCCCACCGAGGGCGGCTTGCGCTATTTCTTGACCACCCTGGGCTACCACTCTGACCTGGACGGGCAGACCGTGACCTTACTTCTGCCCGACCAGGAGCCGGTGGAGGTGGCGGTCCAGCAGCTCAACCACCTGATTGCCCAATCGGTGGCCTTAATCCGCGCCGCCGACTTGCTCTCGCCGGGAACCTGGCTCCAAGCCCTGGTCTGCCCCGATGGCATGCTCCACGATGCGGCGTCTCGGCTGCGCTGTAGCTCGGTGCAGGCCAGTTGTTATCAACCCACCGACCCGGATAACCTCAGGTCCTGTCCGGCTCAGGCTAAAGAGAAACGCGGCTGTGCCTGTGACACGACCGCGTGCCAACAAAGCTGTCGCTTTGCCCCCGCCCGGGAGCCAGACGCCCGCTTCGTTTACTACAGTGGCTCCAACCAGCGCCCCGACAATCCCAACCAGAGCCCCGATGCCACTCACCCATCCCGTGGTGAAGCCCATTACGGCTATCGCAGCCTGCCCCTCCAACTGGCTGAACCCCGCCGTCGCTTCAGCCTGATCCTATTGGATGACTTCCGCCCAGCCAACGAGCGCGAAGAAATCCCCGTGGCCGCCTTGTTGCTCCAACTGGCCCCCTTCTATCCCGACCTACACCTCGACACCGTCGCCGGTGATGCCGGTTTTGGTTTCGACCTGATCCTGTCCACCGTCTATCAGTTGGGGGCCAAACGGGTCATCGACTTACGCCAGCACGCCACCGATGCCGACAAAACCAACTGGCTTCTGCGCGGCTACGACGACCGCGGCCGGCCCCTGTGCCCCTTCGGCTATGCCTTCACCGCCAACGGTTTTGACCCCAGTCGCCAGCGCCACAAGTGGTGCTGTCAACAAGCCTGCTTGCATGGGGCCGAACCCCTGGTCCGCCTCGATACGGCCATCTACCCGCCCCCCGAATGTCCCTTCCAGGCTGACACCCATTCCCACGGCCAAGTCATCAATGTCGGCCAACGCTTCGCCGATGGCTCCATTCGCCTCACCCGCGATCTGCCCGTCGGCAGCCCTACCTGGAAACAACTCTATCACCGCGCCCGCAATGCCGTCGAAGGTCGTAATTCGACCATGGAACGTTGGAACCTCAAACGCCTGTCCGTCTTTGGTACCCCCAGGGGTAAAGCCACCCTCTTCCTGGCCGATGTCTGGAACAATTTGACCACCCTGGCTCGCCTCGTCCGCGAAGCCTCCCTGGCCGCGCTCACCCCCTGAGCCACGCCGGGGCTAACTTCATCCCGATGGTACGCCTCCGCTGGTCTCTCTGCTCGCCCGGTGCCTCCGCCCCTGTCTGCCGCTCCAACTTTGAGCCACTTTTTGCCCCACCATCGGGCTTGGATCGGGACCGAGTTGGCCTGACCGCAGCCCTGACGCCCATCCAGGGCGGCCAACCCCGCCTGCAACTTCTTTTGCTTCGTTTTATCCGGCTATATTTGACCCCCTCTCCTTCATCAACCCCCCCCTTTCCCCCGCCTCCTCTTAACATCTGCCTTTTCTGCTTCGATATCCCGAAGTCGCTCAACTATTTTCGCTTTTCCCTCAAAGCGAATTATAATGGAGGGGATAGAACACAAATGAAGAAGTTCAAGTGACGCTTTGGCGGCAGTCGTTTTACTTTAGCAAATAAAGGAGAATTTTAGATGACAGACTTAAGGAATACTATTTTTGATAATCTCAGCGGGTTTGAGGCCTTAATGCATAAAATTCCTGGTTACAAGGGGTACAAGGAAAAGGAAATGCGCCGTGAGGCCGATGCCCTGCTGCGGCAGCACCTGGCCGCTCAATATGAGGCCCAACTGCGCCGCGCCACCGATGTCGCCTCCCAAATGCTGACCGGCCCCGGGATGAGCCAATTGGCGGAACTGGATAAGGGCAATACCCGGCTGCAAACCTTTGTTGACAAAATAAAGACGGCCGGCCAGGGTTACGCGGGCTTGTTTGATGCCATCAAGGTTAAAGAAGACGAACTGGACAGACTGTATGAATTTGATAACCAGATGCTGCTCCAGGCCGACAGCGTTGCTGCGGCGATTGATGCCCTCCAAACAGCCCTGGATGGCGGCGACGCCAGCGCCGTTGCCCCGGCAGTACGCGGCTATGTCAAAGCGGTTACAGACGCCTCGGCTCAATTTGACCAACGGCGGGACGTGCTGACGGGGATGGCGTAATGCGTGATGCGTGAAACGTGAGGTGTTATGAGTAAATTCATCACGCATCACGTCTTAGAAGTCAAGTATCATATGCACCGGTAAATTACTATAAGGAGAAAATCTGATGGCCTTATCGGAAATGATTCAATTAACCCAGGAGCTGCGGGAGCGGATTGTCCAGCGCATTCCCGAGTCGGGTGAAGCCAATATTAAGTTTGGGGCGCAATTGGTGGTCGGTCAGGGGCAGGCGGCGGTGTTCTATCGCGATGGCAAGTCGCTGGATGTGTTTGGGCCGGGCCGCCATACCTTGACGACGGCGAATGTGCCCCTGCTGACCAGCCTGCTGGGCAACCTGGTTTTTGGCAAAGGCAGTTTTCCGGCGGTGGTCTATTACGTGGCCATGCGCGAGTTTCCCCAGGAGGGCTGGGGCACGCGCCAGCCGATTGCCATGCAGACCCCTGCTCAGGGCCTTGGCTGGCTACTGCTGGGCGCGCACGGCACCTTTGGCTTTGAGGTCAAAGACCCCAAGCGGGTCGTGGATACGCTGGTCGGCGGCGGCCAGGCCTACCTGGAGCTGCGCGACCTGAAGACACGCCTGACCAACGTGATCGTTCAAGGGGCGACGGATTGGTTTGCCGAAGTCAACCCCGGCAATCTGATGAAAGCCCAATCGATGATGGACGAGATGGCCATGGCCATCAAAGTGAAGGCCCAGGATCAGTTTGAGGCGTTGGGCTTGCTGCTGAAGAGCATCACCATTGGCGGCCTAAGCCCGCTGGAAACCTCTGCCGAGAAGTTACAGCAGATGGGCTTGCTGGATGCGCAGATGTACATGCAGTTGCAGGCGATGAACACCATTAAGGAAGCTTCGCAGGGCGGCGGCCAGGCCGGCACCGGCGTCGGCCTGGGAGCCGGGATGGGCGCAGGCATGGGCCTGGGCCAGATGATGGCCGGGATGTTTGGGGCGCAGCAACAGCAGCAAGCGGCGGGGCAGCCGGCGGCAGCGCCTGCCTCAGCCCCGGTAGGAGGCGGCGCGACCCCCGATATTATGGGTGTCACCGAGGCCGCAGCCTATTTGGGTGTATCGGTGGAAGATGTAGTGGAACTGTGCAATTCCGGCCAGTTGAAGGCCAAAAAGATTGGCAGCCAGTACCGGATCAGCAGAGCGGCGATTGATGAGTTTATGAAGAGCTGAAGTAAAGCAACCCTAAATATCACAAATGTTTTGAACCACAGAGACACAGAGATGCGGAGGAAAAAATTATAAAAACTCCGTGCCTCTGCGTCTCTGCGGTAAATTCTTATCCTTTAGTTTAGCGTCTGTTTTGCTTCGGCTACGTTCTCGGTAATGTGGAAAATCTGGTCGAACATGGTCAACTCAAACAACAGTCTGGGTTGATCTTGGGGCGCGACCAGCCGCAGTTTTTCGCCGTCGTCAAAGATTTTCAGGCCGACCACCAGGGCAGCCAGGCCGTGGCTGTCAATAAAAGGTACTTTCTCCAGATTAACAATCACTTTTTCGGCCCCTTGCTGGGACATTTCCCGGAAAAGCTGCATCGTCTCCCGGGCCTGGCTGGCATGCAGGGGCTGCTCCAAATTGACCAGATGCACGCCGTTGTCCAGAACAGTATGTGAAATCATCGGTTTTCTCCCTTTTTATGATAAATCTTATCAATCAACTCCGAAACCCTATACGTCCCAATGCTGCAAAAGTTTCAATTGAATAAAGGCAGGAATGAGAATGCCTCGTTTAGATCACCGTCTCAACGACCAACTTCGTCCCGTCAAATTTACCCCGCATTTTACCGCTTACGCTGAAGGCAGCGTGCTGATCGAAACCGGCAACACACGGGTGTTGTGCAATGCCACCATCGAGGACAAGGTGCCGTCCTGGCGCGAGGAGTCCGGCGGGGGCTGGCTGACCGCCGAATATGCCATGCTGCCGCGCTCGACCCACCGGCGTATCTCCCGGCGGCAGGGCAGCGAGGATGCCCGCTCCCAGGAAATCCGGCGGCTGATTGGCCGGGCCCTGCGGGCCGTGGTGGATGTGGATAAGTTAGGCGCGCGCACCCTGACCCTTGACTGCGACGTCATTCAAGCCGACGGCGGCACGCGCACCGCGAGCATTACCGGCGGTTACGTCGCCGTGGCCATCGCCCTGCAAAAGCTGATCAAGGCGTATCAGGTTCCGGCCAGTGTGCTGATTACACCGGTAGCGGCGGTCAGTGTGGGAGTGGTTGGCAGCGAGTTGCTACTGGATTTGTGCTATGAGGAAGACTCTGCGGCTGAAGTTGATTTCAACATGGTCATGACCGGCGCAGGCAAATTCGTCGAAATTCAGGGCACGGCAGAGAAGACTCCTTTTGACCAGGAAACTCTGCTGGGTTTGGTTGCCCTGGCCCGGCAGGGGATTGAGCAACTCCTGGCGCAGCAGGCTGAACTTTTAACCCGATTGTAGGAGGTGCAACGCACTTGATTCGATTTGATGGGAGCCAGGCTGTCTTGGATCAAGTGCGTCGCACCTCTTAGATTATTTCTAACCCAATTATAACTTCCATTGCGAGTTCATGTGTCTAACTTCAAAAACATCCGCTTTACTCCCTTTCAGTTCATTGTTTTGGGCCTTCTGACCTGTATTCTGTGTGGCATTTGTGCCGGGACCGGGCTGGTTGCCAGCACGCTTGACTATAATTTACAGCCGCCAGCGGTCGCGGTCGTACCTCCTCCGGCAGCCCCCTCCCCAGAGGCCACTGCTCCGCCGCCGCCTCCCCCGACCAGCACCCCGCCGCCAGTCAATTCCCCCAGCCCAACTGCCCCACCGAGTGCAACGGTTCCCCTGGCTGCACCCTCGCCAACAGCCACTTACGTGGTCGCTCCGGCCTTCATCAATAAGGATAAGATTGGGCAGATTGTCCAGTTTGTGGAGCTGTATCGCCAGCTTGCTCTACCTACGGCTGTGCCCATCGAGTTTTTAACCCGCCGCCAGTTGCAGGACCAGTGGCGCGACAGCTCTTTTGACGTAGCTGCTCTGGAAGCGGTACAGACCCAGCAGGAGTTTTATCGGGCGCTGAATTTGATTGAGCCGGAGGTGGATTTGGTGCAGGCAGCTTTTGATTCACAGACCGATCTGCTGCTGGGCTATTACACCCCCAAAGAAAAGATCATGTACATTATCGCCGAGTCGGTCAACATGTTTGCCGAGGAGGAGATGACCTTTGCCCACGAGTATGTGCATGCGCTCCAGGATTACCATTTTGATCTGAAGCATGTTTTTGCGGAGCAGCTTTCGGGCGATGCCCTGCTGGCGGCTCGCTCACTGCCCGAAGGGGACGCCCGGCTGGTCGAAGATTTGTTTACCCGGCAGAATATTGGTCAAGATGAGCTTGACTATAATATTTACCGCTACCTCTTTCGCGAGCATCCCCAACTCGAAGGAGTCTCGCCGGCTTTAGGGATTTTTACCTATTTCCCTTATACTGCCGGCGAATACTTTGTGCTTTATCTTTTTATTCAAGGTGACTTCTCCTGGGATTTGGTCAATCAGGCTTATCAGAAGCTGCCGGTCTCTTCGGAACAGGTGATGCACCCGGAAAAATATCTGGCGGGTGAACTGCCGACGCCGGTCAATCTGCCTGATCTGGCCCCGGCCCTGGGCAGCGGCTGGCGTGAAATTGATCGGGATGTGCTGGGCGAGGCCGGTTTTCTGGTCTGGCTGGTTGACCGGGTGGACCAGCCGACGGCCATCAACGGCGCGGCGGGTTGGGATGGCGACGCCTATACCCTCTGGGTTGACTCGGCCAACCGGCGCTTGCTGGCCGAGTCTTCTATCTGGGCAACAGAAGCCGAGGCGGCTGAATTTGTGAACGCCTTTGCCGCCTTGATGAAACTGCGCGGCGGGCAGTTGGAGCCGTACTCTGCCGGCAGCGCTACCTTATGGACAGAGAAAAGCAGCGTGACCTTACTCAGCCGGGTTGGGCAACGAGTTTTGTTAGTGATTGCCCCCGATAGAACTACTCTCGATGGCGTATACGGGCGATTTGTTGGTTTTTGAATTGAAGGAGTGAACTTGCTAACTGCAATCCTGATAATTATTTTGCTGACGGTAGCGAATGGGATATTTGCCATGTCTGAGGCGGCGGTTATCTCGGCGCGTAAAGCCAAGCTGCAGCAGCAGGCTAACATGGGCGATGCGCGGGCGCGGGCGGCGCTGGCCTTAGCCCAGAACCCCAACCGCTTTCTCTCAACGGTGCAGGTCGGCATTACCCTCATCGGTATCCTGGCCGGCGCGTTTGGCGAGGCAACACTGGCCGATGACCTGGAAACCTTGCTGGAGCGTGTGCCCTGGCTGGCGCCGTACAGCCGGGCGATTAGCCTGATTATAATGGTTGTCGTCCTGACCTATCTCTCGCTTATTATCGGCGAACTGGTGCCAAAGCGCCTGGCTTTACGGAACCCCGAAGTCATTGCCGGTTTAGTAGCAGCGCCTATGAACTTTCTGTCCGCCGTGGTTAATCCAGCCGTCTATGTCTTAAGCGTTTCGACCGAGGCCGTCCTGCGCCTGCTGGGGGTAAAGCCCTCCACCGAACCGCCCATAACTGAAGAAGAGATCAGGGTTTTGATTCAACAAGGCACGCAGGCGGGAGTATTTGAAGTGGCCGAACAGGACATGGTCGAGGCGGTATTCCGGCTGAACGATCAGCGGGCCTTTGATTTGATGACCCCACGCCCGGAAATTGTCTGGCTTGACCTGGACGACTCACCTCAGGAGATAGTCGCAAAAATAACTGAGAGCGGCTATTCGCGGTTTCCAGTTTGTCGCGGCAGTCTTGACAATGTACTGGGCGTAGTTCGAGCCAAAGATCTGTTGGCCCGTAGTGTGGCTGGTGAGCCGCTTGATTTAAAGAATGCGATGCGCTCGCCCATCTTTGTGCCCGAAAGTGTTCTGGCTTTCCAGGTGCTGGAGTTATTCAGGGGAAGCCAACCCCATTTGGCCCTGGTGATTGATGAATATGGTGGTACACAGGGCCTGGTCACGCTCCATGATATTTTGGAGGCGATTGTCGGTGAGGTCGAGGTGAGCGAACCGCAAGCTGTTCAGCGCCAGGACGGCTCCTGGCTGCTGGATGGGGCGTTGGCAGTGGAGGAGTTTAAGGAAATTTTTGATCTTGGGACCTTGCCGGAAGAGGAGCATGATTATTATCAAACGCTGGGAGGCTTTGTCATGATGCTGCTGGGGCGGGTGCCGACGGCCGGCGACCATTTTCACTGGGCCGGCCTGCGCTTTGAAGTGATGGATATGGACGGTAAGCGCGTAGATAAAGTATTGGTTGTCCCCGCCAGTGGGCAAACTTTACCTGAAAAATTATAAACTGAGGAATTAATGATGGAAGCAAATTACAACATCCCTTACGAAACTCTGATCAGCGAACACGATTTGCAAAACCGGATCAAAGAATTAGGCCGGCAAATTTCGACCGATTACGCCGGCCAGGATTTGTTATTGCTGTGCATTTTGAAAGGGGGCGTCTTGTTTCTGACCGATTTGATGCGCCAGCTTTCAATTCCCCATGAGATTGATTTTCTGGCCGTGTCCAGCTACGGCAAAGAAGTCCGCGAGTCAACCGGCGTGGTGCGCATCTTGAAGGATTTGGATGAGCCGATTGCCGGGCGTCATGTATTGATTGTGGAAGATATTGTGGATACCGGCCACACCCTCACTTACATCACCAATATTCTGCGGGCCAGGCAGCCGGGCAGCTTGAAAATCTGCACGCTCCTCGACAAAAAAGAGCGCCGCCGGGTGGATATTCCGGTGGATTACGTCGGCTTCACCATCCCGGATAAGTTTGTCTTTGGCTATGGCCTGGATTTGGATGAGAAGCTGAGAAACTTACCTTTTATTGCCGTGGCGATCCAATAGCGCTGCCCCGAAGCCGTGGCACTTTTTACGGCCAGGCCGACTCATAAGCCGCAACAATCCGATCCATCAATTGGTCCAAGGCTTCGTCAACCTGCTGGCGGGCCGGGTCGGCGTCATACCAGCCGATAACTTCCTCAGCGCCGCGAACGTAGGGGATGGCCGCCGCAAAGTCCGGCACAACCCGTTTTATCTTGGTGTTGTCAAAAATCACACTGTGGCTCTTGTCGCCCAGGAGACCCGCCCCCCAGCTCGGATCGAAAGCGGCGATAAAATCCGAGGGAATGTGAACCAAGCGGGCTTCAACGCCGGCAGCCCTGGCCACGATTTCAAAAATCTGGTTCCAGGTCAGTAACTCGTCTGAAGTGATGTGGAAGGCCTCGCCAACGGCGTGATTGTTCCCCAACAGGCCGACGAACCCTTTAGCAAAATCGCGATGATGGGTCAAGGTCCACAACGACGTGCCGTCGCCATGAACGATGACCTTTTTACCTTTACGCATGCGGTCAACCACGGTATAACCCCCGGTAAAGGGCAGCATGGTTTTATCATAGGTATGCGAGGGGCGGACGATGGTCATGGGGAATTTTTCCTGGCGGTAAGCCTGGACCAATCTGTCTTCACAGGCAATCTTGGCCCGTGAGTACTCCCAGTAGGGGTTGTCCAACGGGGTCGATTCGGTGATGGGCAAGTTGACCGGCGGCGTCTGGTAGACGGAAGCGGAACTGATAAAGATGTATTGGCGGGTGCGGCCGCGGAAGAGATCAAGGTCCAGCTCGATGTGCTCAGGCGTGAAAGCGATCCAATTGACCACCGCCTCAAAGGTCAAATCCCCTAGAGCCTGGCTGGCCGACCCTTTATCGCGAATGTCGCCCGGTAAGATGCGGGCCGCCGCGGGCGCCGGCCTGGCCGAGGTTTGCCCCCGATTTAACAGGTAAAGCTCGATGCCGCGTTCCACGGCCAACTGGGCGCAGGCCGAGCTGATCTTGCCGGTACCGCCGATAAATAAAACTTTCATAATTTTCTCCCTCTAAAGCTAAAAGTCCAGTATTTACCCGTTAGCGCTGGGGTAACAGGTCATTTTGTTGGCTCCGGCACGGCGCAAGAGGCAGCACAACGGTAAAGGTACTGCCCTGCCCAATTTGGCTCTCCAGCATAACCTGACCGCCCAAGAGGTCGGTCAGGTGCTTGACAATGGACAGCCCCAGCCCGGTGCCGCCATGTTCACGCGTGATTGACCCATCTACCTGCCGGAAGGGTTCAAAGATATACTGCTGGGCTTCTTTAGGGATGCCGGGACCCGTATCGGTCACTTCTATCGCCCAGTGCTCGGCATCGAGACAGTAGAGGCGTATCCGGATCGTGCCGGTCCGGGTGAATTTGATCGCGTTGCCGATAAGGTTAATGAGGATTTGGCGTAAGCGGGCTTCGTCGCCGGACAAGGTGGCAGGCAGGTCGGGCGCAAGGATGGTGACAAAGGCCAGCCCTTTGTTGTGAGCCAAGATGGCCATCTGCGCTTCAACCTTGCGCAGCAGCTCCTGCGGCGCAAAGGGTTCAATGCGCAGCTTGACGGCGCGGGCATCAAGCTGAATCTGGTCCAGTAGTTCATTCACCAAGCCGGTCAGGCCGTTGGTACTGTCAATGATCTCATCGACAGCTTTCTGCTGCCACTCGTCTAGCTGACTATCAGAACCATAGCGGAGCATCTCGGCGTAGCCCAAGATGACTCCCAGCGGAGTCCGTAATTCGTGGCTAACCCGCGACATCAGTTCACTTTTCAGACGGCTGGCTTCTAAAGCCTGATCGCGGGCCAGCGCCAGCGCCGTCTCAGCCTGTTTACGTTCGGTAATATTTCTGAGGATAATTACCCGGCCAATAATATTCCCTCGCCGGTTTTTTAAGGGTGAGAGACGCAGTTCGTAGTACTCTCCGTTCCCCTCGATCTCATCCCGGGCGTCGGTCACATGACGATACCGCTCCACCAAGTCCGGTCTGGCCCCAAAAACATTGGCAGCCTTCCGGCCAATGACCTGCGATGCTGGCGCCCCAATCATCTGTTGGGCGGCGGGGTTAATATCAACGACTTGGGCCTGCACGTCAAGCACAATCATGCCATCACTCATGCTCTCCACAACGGTTTCACGAGCCACCGGCGCAAGATCGAGCAAACGGAAACGAAAGAGGCTCCAGGCCAGCATCAGGCCGGTAACGGTAAAGGCCAAAGGGGTTAAGTCAAGATCGGGAATGGGATTGAGGTCAAAGATAGAAATGGCATTGCCCAGCCAGGGGGCAGCCATCCCCAGCAGCAAACCGGTCATCTGCCCCTGATACAGGTGCGGCCGGTGGAGCAAGGCCTGGACAAGCAGGATTGCACCCAGCAAAAGTAGCAGGTAGGAATAGGCCGTGTGAACCCAAAACCAGGGTCCAAAAGCGACCTTCAGGGCCAGGAACGGGCCGGCTGCGACCACCTGCTCCTGACTCCAGACCAGGTTATGGACGCCGTTGGTCATGGCCAGGATGAAGGTAAGCAGGGGCACGATGGACAGTAACGTCAGCCGCCGAGGTGTGAGCCAGGTTTCCCGGCCCGTGTATTCGATGGCGAAGGTAAACCATGCCAGCGGCGTAAGCACAACCCCCAGATATTTCCCGCTCGCCCAGAAAACTTTGAGGGGTAGGTTGGCCCCGCTTAACAGTTCCAGGATGTAACCCACACTCCAGACGCACAGCGCCACCATCAGGAGCGCAAATGATTTAGCGCCCGGGGTACGGCGATGCCGCCAGGCGTAAAAAGCCAGGATGCCTTGAGTCACAACGGCGATGATGAGGGGGAGAACGTAAGGTAGGTACTGCAAAGGCGGCACAGATCCTCCAGCGAGATTTACACTTCCGGCACCTTACTCTTGGCCATCGCCTGTTTCACCACTGCCGTCAAACCAATGACTTCGCCCTTTTCCGCCAATTCCTTCCAGCGGGGATTGCGAATGGGGGGGCACTCCCAGGCTTGTGGGGGCGTGTTGGCCCGCAGGCCCTTGAAGGCGGTCAAAATACCGCAGTGGTAGCAGTGCTCGCGGCAGTCTACCTTGGTTTCGCCGCGTTGAGCCGAATACCAATCCATGAGCAGCCAGCGTTTCTCCACCCCGGCGTTGATGTGATCCCAGGGGAAGATTTCGTCGGCCAGGCGGGGCCGGTGGGCATACCACCAGGGATCGAGGCTGTGTTCGGCAAAGGCTTCGCGCCAGGCGGTTGGGCTGTGCCAGTCGCCCCAGGCATCGAATTTGGCCCCTTTCTCCCAGGCGGTCTGGATGACCGCGCCCAGGCGGCGGTCGCCGCGGGAGAGAAAGGCTTCCATCAGGCTCTCTTCCGGCTCGTTCCAGTTAAAAATAATGCCATGCGCCCGGCCAAACTCGTCGCGCATTAAATCCTGTTTGCGACGAATATCGTCCAAATTGGCCAGGCTGGCCCACTGGAAGGGGGTGTGCGGTTTGGGTACAAAGGTGCTGACCCCAACCCGAACCTTGGCCTTGCCGCCGTGATACTTGCGGCCAATCGCCAGGACGCGTTTGGCTAACTTGGCAATCGCAATCACATCCTCGTCGGTTTCGGTGGGCTGGCCGATCATAAAGTAGAGCTTGATCAGCCGCCAGCCCCGGCTGTAAACCTCTTCGGCCGTTTGCAGCAAATCTTCGGTGCTGATGTACTTGTTGATGACGTCGCGCATGCGGTCGGTGGCGGCTTCGGGGGCAAAAGTAAAACTGCTCTTGCGGCTGCCCTGCAGCATCTCCATCAAATCGGCGGAAAAAGATTCGATGCGCAGGCTGGGCAGCGAAATGTTCAGCGCCCGCTCGCCATATTTCTCGGCAATGGTTTTGACCAGCGGCCCAATCTGGGTGTAATCGCTGCTGCTCAGCGAGAGCAGGCCGATCTCCTCGTGGCCGGTCTCGGTCATGATTTTGTCTACCGTTTCAACCAACTCCTGCAGCGAGCGCTCGCGCACCGGGCGGAAGATCATCCCGGCCTGGCAGAAACGACAGCCCCGGGTGCAGCCGCGTTGAATTTCAATGGAAGCCCGGTTAAAGGTGACATCCACAAAAGGCACCACAAAGCGGGTCACCGGCGGCGGCATCAGGGGAACGATGCGTTTGACGATATGCGCCTCGGCTTCTTCGACCAGCGGCTCGATGTTGGACAGCGTTCCGTCTGCCTTGTAGTAGCTGGGCGCGTAAAAGCGGGGCACGTACACGCCGGGGATGCGGGCCAAACGGCGCAGTTGGGCCTCCCGGTCGAGATGCTGGACCTCGCGCAGGGCCAGGATAATTTCGATGATGACATCCTCGCCTTCGCCCATCACGAAGAAGTCAATAAAATCGGCCATGGGTTCGGGGTTGAACACGGCATTGCCGCCGGCACAGACGAGAGGGTAGCGGGCGTCACGGTCTTCCCTGCGCAGGGGCATGCGGCCCATATCCAGCAGGGTCAAGACATTTGTGTAAAGCTGCTCGTAGGGCAGGCTGATGCCGATCAAGTCGAAATCGCGCACTTCGCGTTTACTCTCCAGGGCGTAAATCGGCAGGCCGGCGGCCCGCATTTTGGCTTCCATATCGGGCCAGGGCACGTAGACCCGCTCGGCCAGGATGTCTTCCCGCTTGTTGAGTAGATCGTACAGGATGGCCAAGCCAAGATTGCTCATGCCCAAATCGTACACATCGGGAAAGGCCAGGGCGACTTTGGTCAGAATTTTTGGATCGGCCCAGTCTTTGGCGACGCTGTTATATTCCCCGCCGGTGTAGCGGGCGGGCTTTTGAACAGCGGCTAAAATTCGATCAAGTTTGCGTTCGTCAATTTGCATTAATCATTCCCCCTCGGCAAAAGATGACACCCGGCTACAAGGGGCGTCGCGTTGGATATGATAGCACAAAGGAACGAGGTCTCAAACTCGGGGTAGGTCTGACTGGCTGCTAAAACCTGCCGGGTCTTTACTTGTCTAGGTTATCATCAGGTGTTATTATCAGTACAACTTTGTGCTTGGCTGTATTATTGACTGTTTCATCGGTAAAGCCAAAAAATTGGTAAATGACCTGGCCCACTTTTAACCAAAAAAAGCAGACTCCAGTAAAACGGTTAATCAATCCCAATTTAAGGTTCTGGATTATTATTCCGTTGTTGATCCTATTTTTCCTCATTGTTTTAGCTTTAGGGTTTTCTTATCTAAGCACAGGCCAAATTCCCCCGACTTTGCTGGTTATTTCTATTATCTCATTTGCCGCTTTCATTGGGCCGGGATTATTCGTTACCCGGCATGTTGTCCGGCGGATTGAGCAAATTATCAAAGCCGCCGAGCAGGTCTCCCAGGGGAATCTGGCCGTTCAGATTGACGACGAAAGCGGGGATGAAATTGGCCAATTGGCGCACTCTTTTAACACCATGGTTAAAAATTTGGATCATCTCCAGCGGAGTTGGAATCTGTTAAGCCGCACGATGTCGCCGGCGGTGCGGCAATCCCTGCTGGAAAAGGGGTTGGATTTTCGTGGCATCACCCAGGTGGTCAGTGTGCTTTTTATTGATATCCGCGACTTTACCCGGATTACCGAAAGCCATCATAACACGGAACATCTTATCTTTTTCTTAAATGATTATTACACCACCATTGCTAACCAGGTTCACAGCGGCGGCGGGATCATCGGCAAATATGCCGGCGATTCTATTCTGGCCTTTTTTGGCGCACCCACGCCTGAACCAGCCTCAAAATCCTCAACCGCCGCGCTCCTTACCGCGCTGGCTTTGGAAGATGCGATTGAAGAAATGAGTGAGCGGTGGAGTGTTTTGGGTCTGCCGCCGATTCAGGTGGGTATGGGCCTGAGTATTGGCCCTGTGGTCGCCGGCCCCATTGGCTCGGAGCAGCAATTTGAGTACACAATTATCGGCGATGCCGTTAACCTGGCGGCTCGACTGCAAGCCTTAACCCGCAACGTAGATGGCTACGATATTATTTTGAGCCTGGAGGCGTATGAGGCGCTGGAACAAAGAGTCAAGAATCAAATCCAGGTGGTGAGTTCGACGGTTTATGAGGAGATGGACGAGAAAGAACGGGCCAGAAGGCCGGTTCTATTTGTGGATTTGGGCGAGGTGTTGGTCAAAGGCAAACGCGGCCCGGTCCATGTGTACGGTATCCCTGATTATCGCCACGAGCCAGAGAGCCGGCTAACAAGCCGGCGGGTCGGGCAGCCAGCCAGCCATCGCCGCGAGAAGATACCAAACTAAATCAGACCGCATAATTTATGTGGGATGTAGGGGCGATTCTCCTTGTCATCCGCGAGAGGTAGGCACAAGGTCACACTTCTGCTTTATCCCCTTTTGAACATACCCCACAAAAAGGCCAGCAGGGCCAAAATCATCAACCCGTAACCCAGGTTATCGCTACTGCTGCCCGTTTGCCAATTAACCCCGGCAATCAACAAGCCGGCGGCGACCACAGCCCAGGTTAGGCGATGAACGGCTTGCTCCAGGCGCTGGATAGTTTTGCGGGTATCGGGGGCCAGCGAGGTTTGGACGACCAAATTGCCCCGCTGCGCTTGCATCAACACCCGGTCCAGCTCGACGGGCAATTTGAGGGCCAACTGGCCCAGGCTGACAATTTCTTGCAGCCAGCCGCGCCAATTTTGCTGCAGCTCTTCTTTGGCCAACTGCTCGGCAAAAGGGATAGTTTCGGCCCAGGGGTCAAATTCGGGATCGAGATTGGTGGCCATGCCGGAGAGAATGCCCACGGCGCGGACCACAAAAAGCATGTCCACTTGAAATTGGAAAGGGGCCTCATAAATCACATCCCGGTACTCGCGCACAAAGTAGCGGGCCTCATTCAGGGCGACATCCCGCATCTTGCCCATGCGCACCCCCCAGAAACGCTCAAACATGGCTTCGTGTATTTCTTCCAAACGCTTTAGGTCTGCTCCGGGCAGGAGCACCCCGGCATCGGCATAGGCTTGCACCATTCTATGGGCATCCCGCGTTCCTACGCCAATTGCATACTCGCGCAGGGCTGACCGCAGCCGTTCAGGGATCACGGCGACCATACCAAAATCCACAAAAACAATTTGAAACGGGCGGTCAGGCTGATGAGGCGCGGTATCGTTAGGGCCAAAATGAGTTTCTGTTTCAACATTGGGGTGGGGGAGAGGCCTGACAAAGACATTCCCGGGGTGGGGGTCGGCGTGGACAAAATTGGTCACAAAGATTTGGCGCATGTAGATGCTGTAGAACCTTTTGGCTATCTGTGACCGGCTGATGCCAGCCGCCTCGATGGCGGCCAAATCTCCAATTTTGATATAGCCCACATTTTCCAGGGTCAGGGTTCGAGCGGCGCAGTAATCCCAGTAAACTTTGGGAATGTATACCTGCGGGTCTCCGGCAAAATCTTGGGCAAAGCGTTCGGCGTTTTGTCCTTCGGCCTTAAAATCCAACTCGTTGCGGGTAACCGTCGTAAATTCCTCGGCCAGCCAATCAAGGTCAACCCGCTTACTGATGCGCTTGTAAAACTTCAGCCAGCGAATGGCCAGGGCAATCGCGCTCAGGTCTGTCTCTACCAGCACGTCAATGCCGGGACGCAGCACCTTAACCACCACCTCTTCGCCTGAGGGAAGCCGGGCCAGATGGACCTGGGCCAGCGAGGCCGCCCCAACCGGCTGCGGCGAGAACCAAGTAAATATTTCGGCCAGCGGCCGGCCAAAATCAGCCTCGACCTGGGCAATGACCGCTTCTAATTGTTCGGGGGGCACTTCGTCTTGCAGGCCGGCCAGCTCGCGGGTGACTTCACTGGGCAGGATGTCTACCCGGATACTCAGAAATTGGCCGAGCTTGATCAATACCCCCCCCATTTCTACGGCCAGAGCGCGATAGCGGCGGGCAATCTCCTGCCAGCGGGACAGGGGGGGAGTGCGCAGCCAGTTCAGCCCCGGCCGGTTGAGAATAATATCCCACCAAATGACATGCAGAAAAGCTCTGGCAAAAAACCTGCGCACCTTGCGATAGCGCTGCCAATCAATTTTGGTGGTGTCAGCCTTGAAACCCTCGGGGTGAAGTATCTGGCCGAGTTCACGATGTAAATCTTGCTGAATTTCCTCGGGGGTCCGTTGGTGGTTGGACACGCGTTTTGATCGCTTTCATTGTAGGTTCTACTGATTATAGTGGCTTTGCAGATTGTTTCCAAAGTTGGGCACCGCCGCATTATTGGTTCAGTCCCCCCAGGCGGATTAAAACGTTTGTCCCCAAGTGTGGTATAATCTATACAATAAACCTCAACCCCTCTCTCATGACAATCTTAGATGTCATCATATACCTGTGGACAGCAACCAGGAATCAGTCGGACTGTTCGCTCTTTACTGACTACTGATTACTGGCTACTGACGACTATGTTTGAAGGAGTTATCTTATGAAGAGAAAGACTTGGTATTGGATCATTGGCCTGACCCTGGTTGGGCTGCTGGTTTGCGCGGCCTTTGTCGGCCTGGGCTTGTGGGCCGCCAGTAATATGGACCGCACGGATCGTGGCCCGGCTTTTGGCGACGCGGTCGCCATTGTTCGCGTCGAAGGCGTTATCCTGGCCGGCGAAGCCCCCGCGCCGAATCCCTTTAGCGCCGATAGCGGCGGCGCTTTCAGCCAGCAGGTCGTCGAAAACCTCAAAAAAGCCGACGAAGATGACAGCGTCAAAGCGGTAATCTTGTTTGTGGATAGTCCGGGTGGCAGTGTCTTTGCCTCCGACGAAATCTACCTGCAGATTAAAGAGATGAGCAAACCCATTATTGCGGCCATGGGCAGCCTGGCTGCTTCCGGCGGTTACTATGTCTCCGCCCCCACCCAGGAAATTTGGGCCAGCCCGCACACCCTGACCTGCTCCATTGGCGTCATCAGCCAATTTCTCAATCTGGAGGAATTTGCCGAGGAGTATGGGGTCACGGCGGTCACGGTCAAGAGCGGCAAATTCAAGGATACTGGCAACCCCTTCCGCGAGTTCACGCCCGAAGATCAAGCCCTGTGGCAGGCGATTATTGACGAAGCCTATGCTGGCTTTGTCCGTATCGTGGCCGAAGGGCGCAAGATGAGCGAAGAGCAGGTTCGGGCGGTTGCCGATGGTCGGATTTGTACCGGCAAACAGGCCAAAGAAATGGGCCTGGTAGACAACCTGGGCTACCTGCCCGACGCCATAGACCGGGCGGCCGAGTTGGGCGGCATCACCGGCGAGCCGCGCATTGTCGAGTATGACCGCCCGGTTAGTTTTTTTGAAGCCCTCGGCGGCGCCTTCAATCGCCCCAGCCCGGTCGAAGAGGTCAAGCAACTGCTCCATTTTAACGCCGGATCTCCGTTGATGTATTTGTATATTGCCCCATAATTTAACAGGTAACTCGATGACACCGGGAGAAAAAGTTGGGTATTGGTTGGATATTGCTGAATATGATTTGGAAACAGCGGCGGCCATGCAAAGCGCTGGCCGTTATCTCTACACCGTCTTCCTGTGCCAGCAAGCTGTGGAAAAGTTGCTGAAAGCCATTCACATCCAGCAAAAAGGAGAAGAAGCCCCCCGGACGCATAATCTGATTTATCTCTTTGGGCTGGTGAATCTGCCGCAACGAGCCGAATATCTCCAAACAATGACTAACCTCAATACCTACTATGTTGAGGGACGCTACCCTGCCTACAAGCAAAAGCTTTCTCAGATGCTTGATAACAAAACCGCCGAAACCTTTTTGAACGAAACTCAGGAAATTTTCAAATGGCTGAAATCTCAATTGCTATCGAACAGGCCTTAAAAGATTATCTTAGTGACTTGGCCAAATACTATCTCCTTGATCGAGTCATCCTCTTTGGCTCAATGGCTCAAGGGAGGGCTAAACCGGATAGTGACATTGATTTGGCTATTTTCTCATCCGATGTGACTGATGAGAATCGGCTAAAGATTATGGCCGATTGCTGGCTAAAAACTATGCCCTATCACCTGGATATTCAACCTGTGGTTTACCCTCTGGCTGATTATTACGACACCACCAATGACTTCATTCAAAAAGAAATCATTGCCGGTGGAGTTGAAATCCCGGTCCCGAAAGGAGATCCTGATGCGCGCCGTTGACATCATTGCCAAAAAACGAGACAAACAGGAACTGACCAGCGACGAACTCAAATTTTTCGTGGACGGCTACACCCGGGGCGACATCCCCGACTACCAGGCCAGCGCTTGGTGCATGGCCGTGCTCCTGAACGGCATGACCGAGGCCGAAGCCACCGCCCTGACCCTGCACATGGCCCGCTCCGGCGATACGCTCGACCTGCATCCCATTGCCCCCTTCGTGGTAGACAAACACTCGACCGGCGGAGTGGGCGACAAAACCACGCTGGTGGTGGCTCCCTTGGTGGCCTGTCATGGGCTGCCGGTGGGCAAAATGAGCGGGCGCGGCCTGGGCTTTTCCGGCGGTACCATTGACAAACTGGAAAGCATTCGCGGCTTCAATGTCAGCCTGACCACCGCCCAATTTATGGACATGCTGGCCCAGCACGGCGTCGTCGTCTCCGGCCAGAGCGCCGACCTGGCCCCGGCTGACGGCAAATTTTATGCGCTGCGGGATGTAACGGCCACCGTGGAAAGCCTGCCGCTGATTGCGGCCAGCGTCATGAGTAAAAAGATCGCGGCCGGGGCCGATGCCATTGTGCTGGATGTCAAGGTGGGCCAGGGCGCGTTTATGAAAACCGTGGCCGACGCCGAGGCGCTGGCCCGGCTCATGGTTAAAATCGGGCAGGGAGTCGGGCGGAAGGTGGCGGCCGTGCTGACCGACATGAACCAGCCGCTCGGTGCGGCCGTTGGCAATGCGTTGGAGGTCCGGGAGACGATTGAGACTCTGCGCGGCGGCGGTCCGGCCGATTTCCGCGAGCACTGTGTAACGATCGGCGGGAAAATGCTGGAACTGGCCGGCAAGGCGGGCAATCTGGCCGAGGGCCAGGCCATGCTGGCCGAGTCGCTGGACAACGGCCGGGCCTGGGCCAAGTTTGTGGAATGGATCACGGCCCAGGGCGGCGACCGCAGCCAGTTGGAAAATCCTGACCTGCTGCCTGCCGCCTCTTTAATTGAGACGGTTGTGGCTCCGCGAAGCGGCACTATCGCCGGGGTGGACGCCGCCGAAGTTGGCAAGACCGGGGTGGATTTGGGCGGCGGCCGGGCCAAAAAAGGCGACCCGATTGATTACGCCGTCGGTATTGTTGTCCACGCAAAAGTAGGCGCGCGCTTGGCCGAAGGCGATCCGCTCTTCACCATCCATGCCAATGATGAGGCCAAGCTCGAAGCCGCTCGCCAGCGTCTCTTGGCTGCCGTCGCCTGGAGTGAGTCGGCAATCCCTGCACCGCCGCATACGTTGATGATTATTGAATAATGGACTAATTGTAAACCCCATTAACCTGATAAAAGCTTTAACACTTTCGGACAATTGAATTGAGCGGGTCCTATCACTATGAATGAATTTACCGTGTCGCCCGAGTTTGTGCTACAATAATTAACCATCACGGATTTTTACCTTTTGAAGCCTCAAAAACATGCCAACAACTTTACGTCCTGGCCCCTACCGTTTCTACTTCTACTCCTATGACTGTGATGAACCGCGCCATATGCACATTGATCGAGAGAAGATGAGCGCAAAATTTTGGCTTGACCCTGATGTGTCCTTGGCTGAGAATTATGGCTTCAATCGCAAAGAACTACGGGATATTGAATGGATTGTGCGAGACAATCTGGAGACATTGAGAAATGAATGGGATCGATTCTGTCATCCAAACCCTCACCTTGGTTAGAATTGCCAGTGTGTCCATAACAGATGACACATTGGCTGTTGATCTGGAAGATGGTCGCACCATTGCTGTCCCAATCGGTTGGTATCCTCGCTTAAGCTATGGGACGCCAGTAGAGCGAGCTAACTTTGAAATCAGCGGTGCAGGTTATGGTATCCATTGGCCTGACTTAGATGAAGATATTGGAGTTGAAGGCTTGCTGCTTGGCAAGAAATCAAGGGAGAGCCAGGCCTCATTTGAACGATGGCTTCAACAGAGGCAGGCTACTCAGCCGTAAAAGCTATTAGAAGCCCTTCGTACTACCTGCTGCCCCATGATTTTTAACCATCTCTGATAGTCGGGAACTTTGTCGCAGTTCGGTTTGTCTGCCTACTGCCGAATTTTGGTGTCCTTTCTCCTTCACCGGTCCCATCACCGATGAATATCTTTTTCAAGCAGTCCAATCTTCTGGTTGTCTACCTCCTGGCTGCGCTGCTGATTTTTGGCGTCAGCGGCTATATGCTCATCGAGGGCTGGACTTTTGTCGAGGCCCTCTATATGACCGTCATTACGATGGCCACCATCGGCTTCAGCGAGGTCAGGCCCCTCTCCACCGAGGGGCGTATTTTTACCCTGGCCTTGATTGTTTTTGGTGTCATTATAGCCACCTATTCGATCAGCAAAGTGATCGAGTTGTTTACCTCAGCCGAACTGCAAGAGCAGTTTCACGAGCGCAGGAGGCGTAAAGCATTGGCCCAGATTACCCAGCACTGCATCATTTGCGGCTTTGGCCGGATGGGACGCTCGTTAGCTAACGAAATGAAGGCTCGCAACGCCCCGTTTATCGTCATTGATCAAAGCGGTGAGGTGATTGAAAAATGCCATCACCTGGGGTTGCCGGCTATCCTCGGCAATGCCGCCGACGAACGCATTCTGCGCGAGGCCGGCATCGAGCGGGCCAGTTCGCTGGTGGCGGCGGCCAACTCCGATGCCGAGAATGTCTTTATCGTCCTCACCGCCAAAAGCATGCGACCAGACCTGCAAGTTATCGCCCGTTGCAATTCGGAAGCATCCATCCCCAAGTTGGAGCGGGCCGGGGCCGGTACTGTCATCTCGCCCTATGCCATTGCCGGGCGGCGGGTGGCTCAACTATTGACCCATCCCAATGTAACCAGCTTTCTGGACGGCGTCTTAGAGTTTGGTGGCCAGCAAATGCGCCTGGAAGAATTTATCGTCAGCTCCCATTCACCGCTGGCCGGCCTGACCCTGCGGGAAGCCCAGCTCAATGTCACCGTCCTGGCTTTTTCTCACCCGGAGCAGACCCGGCTGGCCCATCCCAACTCTGATACCAAGCTGCTCCCTGGCGCGGCGATCATCGTCATGGGCATTGACGTGGAGTTGAATAAATTGGCCCGGCTGGTCAAGGGTTAAGGTAGCGTTTGGGGATAGGGGCTTTTTTGGGTATAGTTAACTATGCTGGAAGGCTGGAAGTTGGGAAGGTTGAGAAAACTTTCCAGTCTTCCAGCCTTCCAATCTTCCTGAAAGTTAAAGTTTTAAGGTGATGCTATGAGTCCACAAAGAGAAATTTATTTAGATCACGCTGCCTCAACCCCTACGGACCCGCAGGTGGTCGAGGTGATGCTGCCTTATTTTAGCCAGATTTACGGCAATGCCTCCGGCTTGCACAAACAGGCCCGCGCCAGCGCCCGCGCTATTGACGACGCTCGCCGCACCGTGGCCGACATTCTGGGCTGCTCGCCCAAAGAAATCGTCTTCACCGCCTGCGGCAGCGAGAGCGACAACATCGCCATTCGTGGCGTGGCCTGGGTGCAGCACCAGGCCGGCAGAGGCAATCATCTGATTACCACCCCTATCGAGCACCATGCTGTAGATCACACCTTCAACCAGTTGTGCGACAGGTTCGGTTTTGAGCAGACGGTTGTGCCGGTAGATGGTTACGGTGTGGTTAATCCTGCCGACATTGCCGCCGCCATCCGGCCGGAGACGGTGCTGATCAGCGTGATGTACGCCAACAACGAGGTCGGCTCTTTACAGCCGATTGCCGAAATTGGGGCGCTGGCCCGCGAGCGGGGTATTGCCTTCCACACCGACGCGGTCCAGGCCGCGGCTTACGAACCGTTGAATGTAGACCTGTTGAATGTTGATCTGTTAGCGATTTCGGGTCATAAGATTTATGCGCCCAAAGGCATCGGCATCTTGTACGTGCGTAAGAACACGCCGCTGCTGTCGCCCTTTACCGGCGGCAGCCACGAAAACAACCGCCGGCCCGGCACGGAAAATGTGCCGTATATTGTCGGTATTGCCAAGGCGCTGGAACTGGTCCAGGCCCAGCGCCCGGCGGAAAACACGCGGCAAGCGGGGCTGCGCGACCACCTGATAGCCAGCGTCCTGGGAACGATCTCCGGCAGTCACTTGACCGGCCATCCCACTCAGCGGCTGGCTAACCACGCCAGTTTTGTCTTCGAGGGCTGCGAGGCTGACGCCATGCTGATGCACCTGGATATGGCCGGCGTCGAGGCCGCCAGCGGTAGCGCCTGCACCACCGGCATGCCCGAACCCAGCCACGTGCTAACGGCGATGGGCCTCCCGCACGATTTAGCCCTCGGCGCGTTGCGCCTGACCGTCGGACGGCAAACTGCCGAAGCTGACCTTGACACCGTGCTGGAAATCCTGCCCGACGTTATTCAGAAAGTGCGCCAACTCAATCCAGCCTATGAGTCAGCCTAGAGGAGTGACCGCCGACTGCCACCCCCTCCTTTCCCTCCCCCTCTTAGGGGGAGGGTTAGGGTGGGGGTCGGTGCTCGGTGATCATTTTAATACCAATGACAAATAACGGTAGCACCCAAAGAGTCGTCGTCGCCATGAGCGGCGGCGTGGATAGTTCGGTGGCGGCGGCGCTGCTGGTTGAGCAGGGCTATGAAGTCATCGGCTTGATGCTGCGGCTGTGGGCCGAGGCAGGCGGGGCAGCCAATCGCTGCTGCACGCCCGATGCCGTCGCCGATGCCCGCCGCGTCGCCGACCAACTCGGCATCCCTTTCTTTGTCCGCGACTACAAGGAGACCTTCAAGCAGACCGTCGTTGACTTCTTTATTGAGGGCTACGCCCAGGGCGTGACCCCCAATCCTTGCGTGGTCTGCAACCGCGATATTCGGTTTGACAAGCTACTGAAGGAAGCGATCAGCCTCGGCGGCGATTACCTGGCCACAGGCCACTATGCCTGGGTACAGCAGGGCAGTGATGGCGGCTTTCAGTTGCTTAAAGGCATTGACCCGTCCAAAGACCAGAGCTATATTTTGTATACCTTAACCCAGGAGCGCTTGGCACGGGTCATGTTTCCCCTGGGCCGGCACACCAAAGCCGAAATCCGCCAATTTGCCGAGGCCAGGCGGCTGCCTGTTTTCAACCGGCCTGACAGCCAGGATTTGTGCTTTTTGGGCCAGGGTGATTATCGCGCCTTTTTACAGCGCCGTGCCCCGGAAGTCGTCCAGCCCGGCCCGATTATCAATAGCAGCGGTAAGGTATTGGGCCAGCATCAAGGCCTGGCCTTCTACACCATCGGCCAACGCAAGGGCCTGGGTTTGGCCGCGCCCGAACCGCTGTATGTCCTGCATCTGGACAATGCCACCAACAGCTTGGTCGTCGGCGGCCTGGTCGAGTTGGGCCAAGCCGAGTTGACCGCCAGCCAGGTGACATACATCGGCGGTCGTCCTCCGGCTGGATCCATCCAAATCACGGCCAAAATCCGCTACAAGGCCAGGGAAGTGGAAGCCACTTTGACCCCGCTGCCGGAGGCCCGCGCCCGCTTGGTCTTTGCGTCGCCGCTGCGTGACATCACGCCGGGACAGGCTGTCGTATTTTTTGAGGGCGATCAAATTCTCGGCGGCGGCATCATCGAGAAATCTCTCCCTCCCCGGTAATTTATGGCTCCGTATCTGTTGCTCTCAGTTTTGTTGGGTGGCATTTATGGCGCGTTCTTCCATTTCTGGCAGGGCAAAACCACCCGGGATTTAGTCATTTACTTTTTAACCGGGATTATTGGCTTTGGGGTTGGGCAGGCATTAGGCAATTTGCTGGAGCTGAATGTCTTTATGATTGGCTCCGTGCATGTAGTCGAGGCTACAGTTGCCAGTTGGGTCAGTTTGTTCCTGATGAAATGGTTGAAAGTTTAAATCAGGGTGATGATAATTTTCTCAGAACGGGAGACCATGTTAGAATGTTGAGACTAATCTCATTAATAATTATCGAGAAAAGTAGGCATGCCTGAAGAAACTTTTGTCCCCGTTGCAAGTGAGGCTTATTATAACACTGAAGCAGATAATCGCTGGGCTGAACTTTCGCCGAAGCCGATGGATAAACGTCCGATTATTTATGGAATTATCGCTGCCGTCGTTGTGATTCTCATTTTTGGCGGACTCGGGGTCTGGCTTTTCTTGAATCCCCCCATCGCCGCAGTTTTACGTGATATTTTCATTATCTTTTTGGGCTTGGGTGTCTTTCTGGTTATACTATTATTGATTGCTTTGGTTGTGGTTACCGTTTATCTGGTGCTCAAAATCAATGATCTGATAGGGATGCTTAATCGAGAAATCAAGCCGATGCTGGCTCAAGTGCAGTCAACCTTGAACACGGCCCGTGGCACTACGGCCTTTTTATCCGAGCAGG
The DNA here is from genome assembly GCA_016860845.1 of Chloroflexota bacterium. The sequence continues at coordinate 169,727 of BOKF01000013.1, read as the reverse complement.
CAGTAAAACCTGTGATTACTACGGCGAGCGCCGTTGCAGGAGTGAGAGCGGTCTTTCGGACCCTCTTCCGGCGCTAGCTTTAACTTAAAATGGTGAGGTAAAACTGAAAGGAGCAACAAATTATGTCAGACCAAAATAGTGGCGGCGTCGAATTTTTTGCCGGTTTGGTAATTGGCGGTTTGGTGGGAGCAGCTTTAGCCCTGTTGCTGGCCCCGCAGTCAGGCGAGGAAACTCGGGCTCAACTGCGTGACAAAAGCCTTGAATTCAAAGATCGGGCGGAAGAAGGGATGATGGAAGCTCGCCAGCGAGCCCAGTCCCAACTGGCCTCGCTGCAAGAGCAGGTGACCCATTTGCAAGGCCAGGTCGCGGGTTTGCAAGAGAAGGGCAAAGAGACCCTGGAAAAAGGCAAACACACCGCTTCGGAAGCGATCAGCCGGGGTAAAGAGACGGTCTCCCAGGCGCTCAACCGCGCCAAAGATAATGCGGCTGAATCTTAAATAGTTTTCAGCCAAAAGGAAAGGCGAGGAACATTTCCTCGCCTTTTGTTTTGCGTCAAAATCTGTGGTCAAAAAGCTTAACCAAGCTTTAAAGTCTCCTTAACAATCTCATAACAATCTGATGCTACACTTCAGACAATCCCTACAGTCTTTAGTTTGTTTCCAATCATCGCTGAAAAGGGCGCCCATCCCCGGGCGCTCTTTTCCTTTTGGCCGATTCTTACTCTCCACACATATCCCGCAAGGCTAACGGCAAATAACCCACCAGATCCCCGGCGATCACACCGGTTACACCTAAATTTTCACGAGCCAGTTCGCCGGCTAAACCGTGCAGGTAAGCCCCGGCCACCGCCGCCTCGAATGCCCCCAGCCCCTGCGCGCGCAAACCGACAATAACCCCGGCCAGCACGTCGCCGGAACCGGCCTTGGCCAGGGCCGGGTTGGCAAAGGGCAGGACCATCATCCGGCCGTCCGGCGCAGCAACGACCGTGTGCGCTCCTTTCAGGAGCACTACCTGCTGCCATCGCTGTGCCATTTCTCCGGCAATTTCCAAACGCCGCGCCTGAACATCTTTAATGGTACTCCCCATCAACCGGGCCATCTCGCCGGGATGGGGGGTGAGGATGCAGTCAGGGGGCAAGAGCTGCCACCACTTCTCCAGTCCGGCCAAAATATTGAGCGCGTCGGCGTCAACGATGAGGGGGGGGATGGAGGGGCTTTTATCCGGCGAAGAGGTTTCGGCCTCCGGCTGGCGAAATCCCACGGCCCGCTGAGGCAATCCCGCTTTGCCGGAAAGGAACTCTTTCAAAAAGGCGACGGTTGGCGCCGCCTGGCTCAACCCCGGCCCAATCAACAGCGCGTCTATGCCATCTAATTTTGAGAATAAAAGCCGGGTCGCCTCCGGGGCAATGGCCCCTTCCGCGTGAGGTAAAGGAATATAGGTGGCTTCGGCCAGGCGTGAGGCCACAATCGGATGGATCACCTGGGGCGGAGCCAGCGTGACCAGGCCCGCGCCGCTGCGAGTGGCCGCCTGTCCGGCCAGGATGGCCGCGCCGGTATAGCTCATCGAACCGGCCACGAGCAGGGCCGTTCCAAACGTGCCTTTGTGGGCGCTGGCCGGACGCGGCGGCAGCAGCGCCGCCACTTTGGCCGGGGTAGCCATCTGTAAAGTTACATCTTCCGGGTAATGCTCATCTGTCAGGCCAATGTCGCCTACCAGCAACTGGCCGGTCACTTCCGGGCCGGACAGCAAGATATGGCCTCGTTTGGCCGCAGCCAAGGTCACGGTCAAATCGGCCGTCAGGGTATGGGGATCAACCGCGCCGGTATCGCTGTTGAGGCCGGAAGGGACATCTACGGCCACGACCGCCGGGCCAAACTCGGAGTCGGATATGGGCCGGGCCGGTTCTACCAACGTTCCTTCCTCAAGGCCGCGCCGCTCAGCCACCACCGTTTTGACCTGATCCAACAACTGGGCCAGGCTGCCCTCGATAGGCCGGGAGACACCCGTGCCCAGCAGCGCATCTACAATCACCCCTGACTCGGCCAGCAAGTGAGCCAGGTGAGCCTGGCTGTCGGAGTCGCTGCTCATAACCTTCTCCACGCCGGCAGCATCCAGCAAGGCCCAATTCTTATCGCCATCCGTCCGGCGCTGCCACACGTAGACCGTGACTGTGGCTCCCATTTGGGCCAGGTAGCGAGCGACCACCAGCCCATCGCCGCCATTGTTGCCTGGGCCAACCAGGACCAGGACGCGCACGCCACTGATGTCAAAGTGGGCTGCAATCGCCTCGGCCACAGCGTGACCGGCGTTCTCCATCATCTGCTCGTAGCTCAAGCCGGCAGCGTCGGCCGCCTTTTCGGCGGCCTGCATTTGTTGGGTGGTAACAATATACATTAGGTCTCTTCTCGCAGTACGTTTGCCAGGATCACGGTTAAGGCGCTCCCGAGCAGGATGCCGGCCAGGGTATACCAGACAACATTGGCTGTCAAAAGCTTCGATGGAGGATGCTTACCCGGTTCAGCGGACATGGCCGGCGATAAATCCTGAGCCAGCTCGGCCAGACGGGCCTCCTCCTCTTTCAGTTGGCGTTTCTGTTGACGCCGTTGCTCCAGGTAATCGGCAGCATATCTGGCCAGATAGCGCTGTAAATAGGGCCATATCAAGCGCAAGATGGTTTTTTGCATGGTCAATCCTTTGACAACTTTACCCCAGCCGCCCTCTGATCCACAAAATCAAGCCAATAGCCAGAGCAAAGACTGCGCCAAAAGCCGCCCCGGCAGCCGGGCCAAACACCGCATTGACCGGGCCGTCAACCCGCCCGGCAATCATCAAAACCACACCGGTGTTGCTTCCCGTCGAAACTTGCCGGGCCAGCACCATCCCGCTGCCACTCTGGTCCATCTTAACGTTCCCGCGGGTCAAGACAGCTTTGACACTGCTCTGATCCAACGTGACATCCCCATTGGCCAGAATCGCCCCGGCGCTGGAGGCAGTCAGGTTAGCCTCTTTGGTTTCGGCAAAGACGACCCCTCCCTGGCTCACAGAGAGGGTATCAGCCCTGGCTTCCACCACCCCTCCCTGCCGGATGGTGACATGATAGCCTTTTACAGTTTTGGCTCCGGCCTGGCGCAGTTCGACGGTGCTGCCTTCAATATGGTCGGCCCCGGCCTGGGAAACAGTCACCGTATTAGCCTTAATATCGCCGGTGCGGCCATAACGCACGTTGACATGATCAGCCTGGATATTATTGACACTCTGGCCGGTGACATTGATTTCACTTTGGTTTGAGGGTGTAGCTTCCTCAGTGGCCATAAATAATCTCCTTCTATCTGTACGACTACTCCAAGATCCAGCGATCCAAAGCCCGGTCATAGCTGATTAATTCAGACTCGTTAAACCACAGGGCAATTTCAGCCGCACCGTTTTCCGGGCTGTCGGAGCCGTGGACCAGGTTGCGCCCGACCATCATGGCAAAATCACCCCGGATCGAGCCAGCGGCAGCCTCAACCGGTTTGGTCGCGCCGATGGTATTGCGCGCCGCCTGAACCGCCTGCGGCCCTTCCAACGCGAATACTACGACCGGAGCAGAGGTAATGTATTGAATCAAGGGTTCAAAAAAAGATTTGCCTTCGTGAACAGCATAATGCATCCGGGCCAATTTGTCCGATACGTGCAGCATCTTCATCCCAACAATTTTCAAGCCGCGCTGTTCAAAACGAGTAATGATCGGGCCGATTAGACCCCGCTCAACCCCGTCGGGTTTGATAATAATCAGCGTTCGTTCCACCGTCATCTCCTGGAAAATTATGAATAGATTAAAATCTGAGACAGTCCAGCATATCATGAGGAAGGCAAAGTTGACAAATTTTGCCCACAAAAAAACCGGGCGTTACCCCGGCTTTTTTCTATCTGAGAAAGGAGGGCAGGTCAAAAATCTGCCCCGGCTATTATGAAAGTTTTGAGAGAGCTTCGCGGTAGGCATTGAGCGCGCTTTGTAAACGGCCATCGCGCATCATGGCATCACCCATTAATTGATAAAGGAGATAGTTGCCGGGATGCAGCTTAATGGTCTGTTGCATATCCTCAATAATTTTGTTCAGGTAAACCCCATTGAGCACCAGCGAGTCGTAAATGCCCACCGCCTCATTAATATCCCCCTTATCGCGCGCGGTTCGGGCGCGTTTGAGACGTTCTTCGGCATCAGCCGGTATGTCGGGGGAGGGGACCGCTACTGCCTGGGCGTATACGGGTTGAGGTACGGGTCTGGCCACAGCCGCCGGAGCTGGTAGCGGCATAGGGGCGACGGGCACAGGCACAATCTCTTCCTCGTCAACTTGGCGCAGCTTTTGCAGCCAGTCAGGGATACCGCTGGGGGCAGGTACACTTTCAGGTTCGCTCACGGCAACGGGTTCAGGCTCAGGCTGGCTCACCGGAGCGATTTCCTCCTCCTCCGCCATTTCTTCAACCGGCGCTGCCTCTTCGATTTCTTCTGCCTCGACTGCGACAGCCACAGTTTCACCAGCTATTAAGATCGGCTCAGGGGCCGAGGGCGCTTCTTCGACCCCTAGCGGCTCAGCTTCCTCTTCTGCTTCGGCTACCTCGCGCAGCCAATCGGGCAGACCTTCTTCGTCTACCATTACATCTACATCAAGGGAGGGCGGGCCGGTTACCGGGACCGGAACCGGCGCTTCTTCGGCCAGCAGCGGCTCAGCTTCCTCTTCTGCTTCGGCGGCCTCGCGCAGCCAATCGGGCAGACCTTCTTCGTCTACCAGTTCGTCGGTGTCGAGGCGGGTGGGGCTAACCGCCGGAATTGGAGCGGGTAACTCCGCTTCAAGAGGTATTTCCTCCGGCGTTTCGTCTTGAACTTCTTGCAGCCAATCAGGCAGACCCTCAGCTACAACCATGTCACTTTCGGCGACGGTCTCGATCAGAGTTTCCGGGCTGGGTTCTGACGCTTCAAATGGCTCGTCGAGAGCAAACTGTTCTTCACGTAACCAGTCTGGCAGTGCTTCGTCGCCCATTATTTGGGCTTCTGGGGCTACCGGCTCCCCCTCTTCAAAAGCCAGAGGAGTCGTCTCTTCCTGAGCTTCACGCAACCAGTCGGGTAACTCTGCTTCCTCAATTAATCCGGAACTGTCTAGCGGAGTACCTATTGGAAGGGCTGAAACATCGCTGGGTTCTTGGCCGTTACGCTCTTGCACTTCTTTTAACCAGGCCGGTAAATCTTCTTCGTCGAGCAGGTCAAGCTCCTCATCTCCCAGCGGCGTACTGATGGTAAAATCTGCTTCGGAGGGCGCTTCGGCCGCAGGTTTTACCAGGGGCAAAGCCAGGTTATCTTCAAGACTGCTGACCTCCACCTCACGCAACCAGTCGGGTAAATCTTCATCACCCTCAGCTTCACCCAGATCAGCCACGACGTCGCTTAACTCGGTTGGCGCCGCTATAACCTCAGATTCACTGCTGCCAACTTCAACCTCGCGCAGCCAATCGGGTAGATCTTCCTCGACAACCATCTTGTCGGTACTGAGCGGAGCCGGAGGGGCTGGAGGTAATTCCGGTTCAGGGGTTGCTACGGAATCGGTAGCGGCTTCACGCAGCCAATCCGGCAAATCCTCTTCGCTCACTGTTTTATCTTCGGCCTGGAAGGGCAGAGCCGGTACCGGCAACCCGGTTAAATTAAGTTCGGCCGGGAGGGCTGGCTCTTCTGCGATTTCCTGAAGCCAGTCGGGTAAATCCTCCTGGACTACCATTTTGTCTGCTTCGGCGGGGGCTGACTCGGTCCACTCGGGTATGGGTAAATCTGCGGCTACCGGCTCGGCCGCCTCGCGTAACCAGTCCGGTAAATCTTCTTCAACTACCAGGCCATCATCCATAGAGGAGGCCGGCGATGTTTGAACTTGAGGAGCGGTTCGTATATCTCCTTCGGCCGGTTCTTCGGCCATGTCTTTTAGCCAGTCCGGTAAATCTTCTTCGACCACCATTTTATCGTCTGCGAAGGAAGCGGGGGCAGCTGGGGTTAAAGGTTCTTCGGGTTCGGCGATAGCGACCGGTTCTTCGGCCATGTCCCGCAGCCAATCGGGCAGGTCTTCCTCAACTACGAATTGTCCCTCCTCAGGTGGGACGGCTGGCTCGGTCAGCTCCGTGTCAAAGGCCAAAGAGGGTTCGGCTTCCGAGGCGTCAGCGGCAATTTCTTGCAGCCAATCGGGCAGGTCTTCCTCTACGACCATTTTGTCGTCGCTCAAGGAGGGGCTGGGCGGTGGGGTAGCTGGAGCAGGAGGCGGCGCAGGCTTCTCTTCAACGGGTTGAGTGCCGAGTTTATTGCGAATGATCTCCTCACTGGAGGTGGAAATCAGCCAATCACGGGCAGACATGCCGCCCGCCCCTTCCGGGCGCTCTTCGGTGACAGAGCCGAGTTCAATACCCTCTTCGCGTAACAGCCGTTCCAAATCCGACAGGCTGTCATCACTCGCTTGAAGTGCTTGAGAGGGGGATGGCGGAGTATCGGGCGGCGCGCTGGTTGGAACTGCAGGCGGCGTGACCTCTTCTTCAGCCAGTTGTGCGCCAAGCTTATTGCGAATGATCTCTTCACTGGAGGTGGCAATCAGCCAATCTCGCGCCGACATGTCTCCGGCCCCTTCCGGGCGTTCTTCGGCGACGGTGTTGAGGTCAATACCCTCCTCGGCCAGCAGTCGTTCTAAATCCGACATACTATCGTCGCTGGCTTGAGACTGGGGTGGAGCCGGTTGGGCTGGCTCGGTAGGTTTCTCTTTAGAAAAGCCCTGGCCAGAGCGAATTGATTTGAGCCAGGCAGGTGTATTCTCCTCCGTCAACGAACTACCGCTGCCGCCAGAGGTTGCCAGGCGCATCCAATCGGGCATAGGGCCGTCTGCCGGCGACTCGACCTCGTTACCTTCGACTTCATCCTCGGGGTTCTTCTTTAAATCATCCATAATTTTTGCCCTTGCCCCGGTGTATAGAAATATCGGTGTAAAACCGACAGCCAATCCAGAGAGCGAATCCTACCTCTGAATTGGTAATAACTCACCATAAAATATTACAGCAATGGTTTGCAATAGCCTGTTACACGGTGGCTGCCACCATCACTATAGTACCACAAAATCATAAAAACAGCAACCAAACATAACGAGTTTACATTTTCTGTAAAAAGGTTGGGTATACTGGTTCTTTTTAGTTCGAAAAGTCGTTGACATATACAAAACAGAAAGAGCCGAGTTACCCCGGCTCTTTAATCCCCACCCGGCCCTGGATTGAACTGCTCCCAAGTTCCCAACTTGGGGCAGCGTGGTAAAAGCCAACTACCCTAGCGGCTACCCCGGCGCACGATTAGCCCGGAGGTCTGGTGCTGCACCTCAAACATATCCGGCACTCGCTGAAAAATCCAGGCAATCTTGCCCAAACTTCTCTCATCGCCGATAATGCGCACCATCTCATGCCGGCCATGATAGACCTCCCGGCCCACATCCTGGGCCGTCATCGCCGGAAAGTGCAGATTGGCTACTACTACCATCAATGATTGACCTCTCTCAAAACCCGTCAATGCTCATGATGATAGCATCGCTGCCTCAGTTTAGCTGTGTCGGATCGCACAACTTGGCTGTGCGCTGCGACACATCAGCCTTCAAACAACCTTTCCCCCCGGTGCAGCCGTAAAGCGATTTGATAGGTTTGATTTTGGGCGCGCGGGGTCGGGGCGTGAGCCGCCAGGTAGCGGGCGGCGGCGATGAGCACGTGCCCGGCTTCAGGCTGGTCTTGCAACAGCCGGTATTGGCTGACGGCTGCTTCGACAGCCTGGATGGTATGGAAATCCTGGTCTTCGCGTAACAAAGTTGCTCCCAAAACGGCAATGATTTGTTCAGGCTGGCCGCCGTTGGCCAGGTATTGAGCCACCAGCCGGCCTGCTTCGTTGACCTGCTGCTGCTTGTTGAGCAGGGCCGGAAATTCGGCCAGGAGGTGTTCTGCCGGGGTCGAAGTTGGCTCAACTTTAGGCAGGGGCGCAGCCGGAATGTTGAGAAACCGGTCCAGGTAGACGGACATAGCGGCATCAAAGATGCCCCGCAATAGCTCAAGGGAGGGGGTGCGGCGAACGGCATGCTGAATAGCGTTGGCGTAGGTCAAGGTGTGCAGCACCGTATCCCAATCGCCAAATTCGTTGGAGGTATGGAAGTGGACGATGCGCCGGGCAGCGGCATAGCTGACCATCTGGGCCACTTCGGCCGGCTCAATGCCGTCGGCCAGCCACTGCAGCAGTAGGTCAGTGATAGCTTGAGGATCGTCGCCCAATAGAATAGAAAGGTGGCGGCTCAGGGTGGGGGCTGAGGCGGTGCGATCTTGACCTTGAGCCAGAGCCGCCGGAACGCGCTCAAAGGCCGCCTCAAGGATGGCCGCCAGGTCCACTGGATGCCGCCAGGCATTGCGCTCTTCCATACGGGTTCCGTTGACATAGGCCGGAATCAGGCTGGGCAGCACCAGGGGCGCATGGTCCCAGCCGGTCTGATCTAACGCTTCCAAAGCCTTGTTGGTAAAATCAGCCACGTGGCCGATGGTCAGGTAACGGTGATCGGTGGCGGCGGCAAAGAGCATGTCGGCAATGTGGGCGGGTGATGCTCCGGTTTGCAGGGCCGTTGCCAGACAGCGTTCTGCGCCTTCGCCATCCCGCACTTCAACAAATTGGCGGAACCAGCTTTTGAGTGTTTTTCGGTCAACGGTAGGGCCGGGCAGCGGGTCAATGGCAAAGCGCGGGGCCATCCCGGCGGTATCCCTGGCCACGGCCGTCAAGCCCTGGTAGAGCGCCAGGGGCCGGTCTGCCGGGTTAAGGTGGGGTAGGAGATTGCGCATGCAGGTGTTGATGGTCTGGCCCATGGCCCAGCCGCCGGCGCGATACCGGCTGCCAAACGTTAGGCCGATTTGGAAAGGTTCGTTGCCGCTGACGGGATCGGCCGGGTCCATCAGGGCAATAACGGCCTTGGCGATAACCAGGTTGAGTTCCTGCTCCAGGCCGTCGCGCAGCCGTTTTTGGTAGTAGGTACGGGGATCATGCTGCTGGCTCAGGTCAACCCAGACGTCATCCCCTTCAATCGTGACCGGGTAGGCGGTGACATCGTCGGCAAAGAGATCAAACGCGCCGCCAGAGGCCAGGTCGAAGCGGGCATGGTGCCAGTGGCAGGTTAGGATGCCATGGCGGACTGTGCCTTTATCCAGTGGAAAGCCCATGTGCGGGCAGCGGTTATCAATGGCGTATAGCCCGGCCTCGGAAGTAAAGAGAGCCAGGGTGTGGCCGTTGACATGATAAACCCGGCAGCCGGGCTGAGCTACCTCAGCTTTGCTGGCAAGTCTGACTTTGCTCATCGTTGATTATCCTTTCAGATTACTTTTGCTTTCCCCGTTTGCTGGGATTATTATAACTTTTAACTTTTAAAGACTACAAACAGGACTCCTAAATGTCTACATCAACTTCCAAAGAAGTAACAAGTCAGCGTCAAGCGGTCGCCCCGGAAACTCAGGCGGCCAATTTTATTCACCTTTATTGGGATGTGGCCTGGTATGGGGTGGCTTATGGCAGCACGCTCTCCTTTCTGGCCGTCTTCGCGGCACGGCTGGGGGCGGCCGGGTGGCAGATTGGCCTGCTGAGCGCCGGCCCGGCGCTGGTCAACGCCCTGGTCACTTTGCCGGCGGGGCGCTGGCTCGAAAACCGCTCACTGCGGCAGGCCGTGGTAAAAACGGCCATTTGGCAGCGGCTCGGTTTTTTTTTGATGATACCTTTACCGCTCCTTTTACCCGACCCGTTCAAAGTTTGGGCTGCCCTCCTGTTGACCCTGTTAATGGCCATCCCCGGTACCGCCCTGGCGATTGGCTTCAACGCCTTGCTGGCCACAACCGTGCCCCCCGAAGCGCGTGGGCGAGTGGTGGGCCGGCGCAATGCGTTACTGGCCGGAACTATCATGCTGGCTTTTTTACTCAGCGGCTGGCTTCTAGACCAGCTCCCCTTTGAATGGGGGTATGCCGCCGTGTTTGCCTTAGGGGCGCTCGGCGGCGGGATGAGCACCTATCATCTCAACCGGATTCAGGCTCCACCTATTCCCCAGTTTCAAATTCGGCCCTTGCAAGACCGCGCCCAACCCGGGCGCGGCGTGGGTCAAGCCGGCGACGTTCCCCAACGGATGTACGTCACCTTGCGCCTCTGGCTGCGCTGGCGTCCGACGAAACGCGAGTGGCTGAGCGGCATTTCACCGCGCTATTGGGGGGTTATGCTGGCTTTTCTACTGTTTCACTTTACCCAACTGCTGCCGACAGCACTCTTTCCTCTTTTTTGGGTGCGTGAAGTTCACCTGACCGATGGCGAAATCGGTTGGATCAACGCCCTTTTTTACCTGACCATGTTGTTGGTGGCGCCTCTCCTGGAGCCGCTCACCCGTTATCTCGGCAGTTACCGGCTGATAGTCGTTGGCTCGATTCTGCTGGCCTCGTATCCATTAATTACTGCGCTGAGTTATGGCCTGGCCTTGCTGCTGGTAACCAGCGTGGTTGGCGGCATTGTCTGGGCGATTTTGAGCGGGGCCTTGGTCAACCGGCTCCTGGAAGTGACTCCCGAAGATAAACGGCCTTCTCATCTCGCCCTTTACAACCTAGCTCTGAACGTGGCAACTCTGTCCAGCACGATGTTGGGGCCGCTTTTGGCTGATGTGGTCGGTTTGCGCGAGGCGTTGTTTATCATTGCCGCCCTGCGAGTCGGGAGCGGCCTGGCTATGGCCCGCTGGGGATAAGGCAGTTCCAAGATTTAAATCATCCAATTGTTCTCACCGGCTTGATGCGTGATACGTGATGCGTAAGAAATCTTGCCTGGATACCATCACGCATCAAGCATTACGTACCACGAACTTTGGATAATTATTTTCTTGGAGTTGCCTAAGTACATCCTCCGTAAATTCTTGTATTGTTGTTCACTTTCTCCATCTTATTCAAAAAAACGACCCGTTGCACCAGGCCACGGGCCAGACTAACCCCAAGCAAAAAGGACAGGCAATCAACCTGTCCTTTGGTACAGATTCTTCTTCCAACTTTCCGAACTTTAATTTTGTCGCTTGACGACAAACAGGGTCAAATCATCGGATTGGGGGGCGAGATTCGTGAAGGTGTAGACAGCAGCCATAATGGCGTCCAGAAGCTCCCCGGCGCTGGCTTTGGGGTGGGCGGTAATGACGGCGTGCAGCCGCTTCTCTCCGAAGAGACGATGTTCCTCATCCATAGCTTCGGTCAGGCCGTCGGTGTAGAAAACCAGCAGGTCCCCCGGAGCGATGTTGACCTCGCGCTCTTCCAGCTCGATGTTCTCAAAAATGCCCAGAACAATCCCCCGGCCGCTCAGTTCGGCAGCAGCGCCGCTGGTGGCATGCAGCCAGACCGGCCGGTTGTGGCCGGCGATGCTGTAACGAAGGCGGCCCGTATTTGTATCCAGGACGGCGTATAAGGCAGTTATAAAAAGTTTAGAGCGGCTGTCTTTCATAATCAACTGGTTGGACCGTTCAAGTACCTTGGCCGGATTGAAGCCAGGGGTCATCGCTTTGGTCCGAATGATCGAGCGGCTCAGGGCCATCAGCAGGGCTGCCGGAACGCCTTTGTCGGCCACATCGGCGATCACCATGCCCAACCCGCCGCCCGACTCTGCCGGCAGCTCAAAAAAATCGTAAAAGTCGCCGCCCACCAGCCGGGCCGGTTGATAAAACGTGGCAAACTCCCACCCCGGGGCAGTTGGCGGGGCCTCCGGCAGCAGGCTCAACTGGATTTGCTGGCCCACGGTCATTTCCTCTTCCAGGCGCTGGCGCTTGATTTCCGCCTGGTGCAGCCGGGCCTTCTCAATGGCAATCGCCGCCTGGTTAGCCATCAGGCACAAAAAGCGGACCTCATCCTCGGTAAATTCATGGGGTTGGCGGGTATCCACCATCAGGACGCCAATCGAGCGGCCTTCGGCGATGAGCGGGACCACGGCGTGGCTGCGAAACCCTTCAGACTCCAGCCAGTCGGCGCTCCAGGGGGTAGGGTCGTGATGCTGGAGGTCGTAGATCAGTAAAGATTCCTGGGTGAGCATGACCCGGCCCGAGCCGCTGCGCTCGTCGGCGGGCACGCGGCGCTGGGCCGCCACCGGGTCAACCCGCCAGCCCACAGCGGCGTGAAAGGCCAGGCTGTCCGATTTTTCATCCGGCAGCAGGAGCGCACAGCCATCCGCTTGCAGCAGTTGCTGCACTTCCTCGACCAGGCAGCAGATTAAATCGTCCATGCTGGTTTGGCTCAGCAGTTGGTTCGATAGGGTCAGGAGAGCCGCCTGTTCGTGGATGCGCCGTTCGCGGACTAACTCGTACAGCCTGGCTCGTTCCAGGGCGATGCCAATCTGGCTGCCGACATTGGTCAGCAGGGCCAGCGACTCGGCGCTGAAGTGAGTCCAGTCCGGGCCGGCCACATTCAAAATCCCCAGCGTGTGATTACCGCTGCGGAGGGGGGTAGAGGCGTGCATGACCAGTCCGCGCCGGTCGCCGGGGGCATTGAGCAGGCGGCTGCAGTGGACTTCATTGTAAGCGCCGGCCAACTTGCCTTTCTCGCACAGAGACTGGCAGTCACAGTTGCCCTTCCAGGGCCGGGCCTTGTCCAGGGCCAGCGCCGGGGGCAAATTGTGATGCGCCGCCAAAACGTAACCCTTGCCGGCCCAGCGATTCTGCGAGCTGGGGTCCACCAGAAAAATCCAGCCGGTTTCCAATCCCATCAAATCAAGCAGCCGGACCAGCGCTGCGTCAAGCGCGCTGCGCACATCAGCCGATTGGTTGAGGATCTCGGCAATTTTGTTCAAGGTGGTCAGGTGTTTAATCAAATCTTTATGGGCAGACATGCGACCTCACAGGATAGTTTGTCCCAGCAGCGAGGCGATTAATTCCACAGCAATTTTAGCCGTTTGATTGCGCTCATCCAAAATCGGATTAATTTCTACCACGTCAATCGAGCCGACACAGGCGCAGTCGGCAATGATTTCCATAAGCAGGTGGGCTTCGCGGGAAGTCAGCCCGCCAGGAACCGGTGTACCCACGCCGGGCGCTTCACGAGGATCGAGGCTGTCCATATCCAGGCTGACATGCAGCCGGGGCAGGTGGCTCAGGCGCTCCAGAGCTTCGCCGGCCACGGCGGCTATGCCCCGCTCGTCAATTTCGCGCATCGTATAGACCCTGATCTGGCTCTCTTTGAGCAAAACTTTTTCCTGGGAGTCCAGGTCGCGCACGCCAATAAGGACCACTTCGCTGGGTTGCAACTTGGGACCGGGCCGGCCCAAGTTGACCAATTCAGCTGCGCCCAGGCCCAGCAGGGCAGCCAGAGGCATGCCGTGCAGATTGCCGCTGGGCGAGCTTGCGGGGGTGTTGAAGTCGCCATGCGCATCAACCCAGATTAGGCCGGCTGGCCCGATGTGGGTTACGCCGCCCAAAGTACCGACCGCGATGGAGTGGTCGCCGCCCAGGAAAAGGGGCAAGTGACCGGCTTCGATGGCAGCCTGGCCGGCCTGATACATGGCCTCACCGGCGCGGACCACCGCCGGCAAGAAAGCCAGTCCGCCCTCAGGCGGCAGTGTATCTCTGACGGGAATATTGATGTTGCCCTTATCAATGACCTGATGGCCCAGGCGGCGCAGGCGATTGTCCAGGTCGGCATAGCGCAGGGCACTGGGGCCCATATCTACGCCCCGCCGGGATTGGCCCAGGTCTATGGGCATGCCAATAATATTCACCGTTATGGTCATAAAGTTACCTCACTGCGAGACCGGCCTATTATACCACAGACAGGGCGGGGATAGCCTAAATTCAAAGTTTAAAAATAAAAACAAACTCTTGACTTTAGAACGTATGTTCTGGTATAATCAGTTTATCAAGACCAAGAAAGGTAGTTGGGGTGGCAGTTAAGAGTTCACGGGGAGCCAAACAAGTTATTCAGAGTGTAACGGCCTTGTTTGCCGGTCGTCTCTCGCGCCCCAGCTTGCCGGCAATGTTTAATTTTAGGCCAGCGCCGGATGTTTTGACGCTGGCCACCGGTTTTCGCTCGCTCGATAAAGCCCTGGGCATTGGCGGCTTGCCTCGAGGTAAAATTACGGAGTTGATCGGGGTCGAAGCAGGTGCGAGCAGCGGCGCCTTGCTGCTCGCGGCGGGGATTGCGGCCAAGGCACAGCGCAAACAGCAAATCGTGACGGTTATTGATCTGAGCCACCTGTTCGATCCCTGGCAGGCCGAACGTTGCGGCTTGATTGCCCCGCACCTCCTGCTCACCCGTCCGGCAACGGTCTTTGAGGCATTGACCACCCTGGAAAGCGTCGCCAATCGCGATGGGCTGGTATTGGTAGCCATGGGTATTGTGGCCGACTTGTTGGGCAGCACGGAACCCGGGTTGCTGCGCCACCTGCTTGGCCGGCTGCGCGCGATTATCAGGCAGTCAGACAGTGTTTTTCTTTTTATTACCGCCCCTCTTGAGGACAACCCCTTTAGCTCGGATAATTACCCGGCCGGATTTCCGCTGGCCGAAATTGCCGACATCCGCGTCTGGATCCAGACGGAAGCCTGGACCCAACAGGACAGCATCGCTACCGCCTACAAAGCCAGTATGGCCGTGATCAAGAATCAATTAGCTATAGCCGGCGTCGGCGCAGACGTTAGAATAAACCTAGCCTGACGCAGGGTTAAGGAGGCGTCACGAGCCTGTGGCCCACCACCAGCGATGAAAAGCCCTCACCCCGTCGCTGGCGCGACTCCCCTCTCCCACTGGGAGGGGTTGGGGGTGAGGGCTATTTTCAGAGGAGGCGAAGAAAATAGGTCTTCGCTTTGTCTCACGCGTCCTCGCCTCCTCGCTCCCTATCTTCTGACGCTTCCTTTTTTGCCAGCTTTTCCCACCACGCTTATAATCAATCTTTGTTTGAATGTTGAAGGAAGGAAGATGATCTTTATGAAGGGAACTTCGCGCCCCTTTTTGGCGGCGTTAATTTTGTTTGCCTTTTTTTCATTGAGCTGCGGCCTTGTTGACCGCATCCGTTCCAGTGAAACCCTGGGCAATTTGGCCTCACGTTCGGGTAATGCCGAAGAGACCCGGCAGCGGCCCACACCCCGGCCTACCTTTACCTCGACCCCGGCCTATACGCCCACCCCAACCAACACAGCCACGCCGACGATAACCCCCATTCCTACCGAGACCCCCACCCCGGTGGCTACGGATACCCCGCTCCCCACTGATACACCGGCGCCCACCGACACCCCACCCCCGCAGCCGACTCGGCCCCCGGCGCCGCCTGCCGATACCCCAACACCCGCGCCGCCTCCCCCTACCCCAACACCGGACTTTCCTTTTGCCATCGCCGAGCAGGGGAATCGGGAGTTTCAAAAAACAACTTACAACGGTATCACCGTTTACGTGGCGGCAGTTGATCAGAACAACACCCCTATTGGTGACTTGAAAATAGTCGGTGATCAAACCCCATCCGGTATGCATGCGGAAAGCCCGCTTTCTACCTGGAATTACAGCACTGCCAATTGCTTGAATTGCGGTTATGTGAAACAGGGCAATGTAAAATTTGAACCCGGCCCCTTTAGTGATGGTACCTGGAACATATATTTAGCCGATCAAGCAGGGACGAAACTTTCGCCGGTAGTATCGTTATCTTTCAGCGCGGCCCCGGAGCAGTGGGTTTGGGATTTCATCATTTTTAAGAAGAAGTAAAATTGCCCAATTTGACCGCCGCGATGTTAAAAAATAATCCCAAAAGATTCAATCAACGCTCCGCCAGCAGGCTTTGGTTGTTGGTCATGTTTAGCCTGGTTGGCTTAGGGGTCAGTCTAGGCTGTTCGGTAGGCAGCTTAATTGTCCAGGTTAATACACCCACCCCGACTCCCTTCAAAACCCCGCAGCCGACTTTTACCTTTACGCCGAATTGGACTCCCACGTTTACCCCTAGCCCCATCCCAACCGATACGCCATCTCCCACACCCACCCCAACCTCAACCCCGACTCCAACTCCAACCGTAGCCAACACATCCGAACCGGCCCAGGCAGGCGTTGAAGCTGCCGCTCCACCTCCTCCGGCAGAACCGACGGCAACACCCCCTCCGGCCGAACCAACGGCGACGCCTACCCCGGCTTTTCCGTTTAACGTTGTCTACTATACTCATGATACCGGCTCGCCGGGCGAAACGCGCATCACCGGCTGGATTCGGCTGGATATTGCCCCTGGTCAATTTAAAACGTTATCAAATTTTCAAATTAAGGCTCTGGCTCCCGATGGGAATACCTATTTGAGCGATTTATCCGGTCCGGGTACGGCAGATAGTACGATGCCCGGTACCGGGGATAACCATCGCATGAATACTAAATTGGAGATCCGGCCGTATACCCCAGGGGTTTATAAAATTCAACTGGTCGAGGGCGGCGTTCAAGTTTCAGCGGAAGTAGAAGTCAATCTGAGTACCGAGCCGCGCCAGTATGTTCACTTTGAATTTTTCAAGCAGCAGCAATAAGCTTGAAAATTAGCTTTATTCGACTATACTCACTTGTGTTCAACAAATGAGCAGTACCGGTTCTGGAGAGATAGGGATGAAAATATCTAATCATGACTCTCGAATGATCATTTTTGCGCTGCCGATTATTTTGGCCCTGGTCTCATTAGGTTGTCAATTGTCAAGTATCTTGGCGGAGTCAAGCAGTCCTGCCCAGTTTGCACCCACACGGACACCCATGCCAACCTTCACGCCCACGGCTGAAGGAGGGGCATTTGTCGAAGTTGCCCCTGTTAATACCGAACCTGACGAAGCAGCCGCCCCCCAGGTCCAACCAGCGGCGGAGGTAACTCAGCCCGAATCGGTGCTGCCAACCCCTACCGTGCCGCCGCCTACGCCGGCTGAACCAACGGCCACGCCAACACCTGAGGGCGTTATGGTGACGGTGCTGCAAAATATGAATGTTCGCTCCGGCCCTGGCACCAATTATCCGGTTATTGGGGCCGGCAAGGTAGGGCAATCTACCCAAGTGCTTGGCCGCAATGACGACGGCACCTGGCTCAAAATCGAATATCCCAGCGCCGACGGCAGTGGCTGGGTCTTCGCCGAGTTGGTCCAGGTAACCGGCGACCCCCAGGGGGTCGAAATTGCGCAGGCCCCGCCGCCTCCTCCCCCTACGCCTACGCCGGTGCCCACTGAGGTCCCGCCAACCCCCATCCCCGAGAAAAAGTATCAATTTACCCCAACCGGCTGGCACGCCTCTGGCAATGCCGCGATTGTCCATTTTAAAGGCCGGATCAGGGATGAACAGGGCAACCTGGTCAATGGGTATAGTGTTTTGGTGGATAACTGGTCGTGGAGTGTGGTGTCTCACCCCACTGGGGCCAGCCACCACTATCCCGAAAAAGGTGACGGTGAATGGGATGTGGTTATTCCCAATAAAGATTTGGGTAATGGGGTCGGCTGGTGGTATTTGACCGTAGTCCGCTATGATTGTCCCGACTTTTTTGCCCGCTTTGACGCGCAGTGTAAGCAATTTACCCGCCTATCGGAAGATGTCAAAATTATGGTCAACTGGCCCGACGAGACGATTATCAACGCCGACTGGGTTTGTCACTGGGATTGCGATAAAGGGTTGTACAAAGATGCTTTCCGCCGGTGATTGATCTTGCAGGAGCAGACCCTTGTCTCGAAAAACTACCTTAGTTATGGGGAGCCTGCTTGCAGTCACTCTGTTATTCTGCCTGGCGGCTATTCTCCTGGGAGCGCCTCGAGTTGCTCGGCTGGTAAATGCGCCTGCTGCCGCCAGCGCGTCTCCGGCAACGTCTACCGTTGTTCCCACCCTGACCCCTAGCCCAGCGGCTGTTCCCAATACCCCGGCCCCAACTCCAACATCCCTGGCTGCTCCGCAGATTGAACCAACAGCAGCCGGAAGCGGTACCACCGGTCAGGCCAGTCCCCTGCAACCGGCCACAGAACAACTTCTGCTGGAAACTATCCTGCCCCCCCGAGACCAGCGGCTGTTGGCCATGCGCCTCAAACATGCCGGCCGGGAAATTCCAGAAATCGTAAAAAAGACGGCTGTCCCTTACCAATTAGGGGACAGCGACACCTTCTGGGTCACGGATAGCAGCCAAACTCCACCCCGGGTATTTCAGGCTGGGGCTACCTTGCGCTATATCACGGCTCATTCCTATTGGTGGGTTGCCGATGGCTACAACGTGCTCGAAGCCGATTTGCAGCGCTCCGCCGTGCAGTTTGAAAACCACACCTACCCCACCAATCGCGCTTTTTTTGGCAGCGAATGGTCGCCCGGTGTTGACGGCGATGTCCGTGTCCATATTTTTATGGGCGACCTGCCCGGCGTGGCGGGTTTTTTCTATGCCGCCAACGAATATTCCCGCTTAGCCGAACCCTACAGCAATGAGCGCGAGATGTTTTTTATGAACCTCCAGTCTGTTCCGCCCGGCAGCGCCTATTTTGACAGTGTCCTGGCTCACGAATTTCAACATATGATTCATTTTGCCCAGGATCGTAACGAGGATGCCTGGGTCAACGAAGGCATGAGCGAACTGGCGGCTTTTATCAACGGTTACGGGCCAAGCAGTTTCTCCAATATTTTTTCGGGCGCTACGGATACCCAGTTGACCAGTTGGGCC
This sequence comes from Chloroflexota bacterium, assembly GCA_016860845.1. Next base: position 151,048 of record BOKF01000013.1, on the reverse strand, counting down.
AGCCCGCCCAGCGCCGCCGTGGTCAATTATGGCGGCAGTTTTCGTTTTATGGCCTACTTTTTGCAGCGTTACGGCGAAGAGATGACCCAGGCGGTGGTGGCTAACCCCAACAATGGCATAGCGGGCTTTAACGCAGTTTTGACCGAGCATGGCCAGAGTGAAGAGTTCAATGAGGTGTTTGCCGATTTTGTGGTAGCCAATTATTTGAATGATACGACTGTTGGCGATGGCCGCTGGGGTTATAAAGACTTTTCTCCGGAGCCGGTTGGTGTTGCCGAACATCACAGCGTTTACCCGGCTGAGGGCCAAACAACTGTCTACCAGTATGGGACGGATTATATTGAACTGAGCGGCGCGGGTAAGGTGACCCTTGATTTCACAGGCGCCACTGAGGTGAAGGTGGTTAACAACGATGCCTACAGCGGCCAATATCAGTGGTATAGTTTGCGAGGGGATGACAGCAATACCCGTCTGACCCGCGCTTTTGATCTACGTAATGTTAGCTCGGCGACGCTCAATTACGCAACCTGGTATGATATTGAAACCGATTGGGATTATGGCTATGTTGAAATCTCAACAGATGGCGGGGAGACCTGGACGATTCTCCAAGCCCCGCACAGTACTACGACTAATCCCAGCGGCAACGCTTATGGTCCCGGCTACACCGGCTTAGCAGGCGAGGGACCTGCCTGGCTGGACGAAAGCCTGGACATTTCCGCCTATGCCGGCCAGGAAGTGATGATCCGCTTTGAGTATGTCACCGATGATGCGGTCAACCGCCCCGGTTGGACTCTTGATAACATCAGCATTCCTGAAATTGATTTTTACGACGATGTCGAAAACGGTCCCAATGGCTGGCAGGCCGAAGGTTTTGTGCGTATGGATAATATTTTGCCCCAGCACTTTTTAGTCCAGGTGCTGGAAATGGGCGACACGGTTAACTTGCGGCAAATTCCGTTGGATGCGCATAATCGTGGCGTCTTGACCCTTGAAGGTCTGGGCACAACCCTCGACCGGGCTGTCCTCATAATCAGTGGCTTAACCCCTGTCACCACCCAGCCCGCCAGCTACGAGTACAAACTTTCGCCGTAAATCCCGATAAAAGTTCCTTCAAGTTCCAATGAGTTCCTTTTCCCACTATGTTATCCGTCCTGAACATCATCTACAATATCATTGCCCCTATCTTCATTATTGTGGGCCTGGCCGTTTTGGTGGGGTACCGTTTTTCCCTTGACCCACGGGTTTTATCACGAGTCATTTTCTATCTCTTTAACCCGTTTTTAATTATCGGCAGCATCGCCAAATCCGACCTGCAAGCCAACGAAATTGGCCTGATTGCCGCGATGATTGTGCTTTTCTACCTGCTGATGGCGTTGATTAGCTGGCTGCTGGCTCGATTATTCCGTTTTGACCGCCAGCTCGAGAGCGCCTTTATGCTCAGTGTGGTGGTGATCAATGCCGGGAACTACGGCCTGCCCCTCAGCGAGTTTGCCTTTGGCCAGATTGGTTTGCAGCGCGCGGTGGTTTTCTTTGTCATCACTGCGATTTTGGCCAACACCCTGGGCGTGTTTTTGGCCTCCCGCGGCACAGCCTCGATCAAACGCTCGCTGTTCAACATGGTCACGGTGCCGCTGCCCTATGCTGTGACCCTGGGACTCATCATCAATCTTGGCCACCTGACCCTGCCCCTGCCGCTTGAACGAGCGATTTCTCTCTTGGGGCAGGCAGCCGTCCCGGCGATGCTGGTCGTGTTGGGGCTGCAACTGGCCCGTGTTTCGATCAGGGGACGCTGGAAACCGATTGCTCTGGCCACTGCCGCCCGTTTGGTCGTCGCTCCGCTCGTGGCTTTTCCTTTAGCGGCCCTGCTGGGGCTGTCGGGCATCACCGGCCAAGTCGTGATCGTCCAGGCCAGCCTGCCGACCGCCGTCATCAGCAGCATCCTCGCCTCCGAATTCGGGGCCGACGCCGAGTTTACGGCTGCCGTCGTTTTTGTCAGCACTCTGGCCAGCATCGCCACCCTGACCGTTCTGCTCTGGCTGGTCATGTAAAGCTGAAATAACCGGATTGGCCTCACGCGGCCTGAGTTAATTGGCTATACTCAAATAGTCCCACTGATGCTAATATGACTGGAAGGCTGGAAGGTTAGTAATTTTTCCAACCCTCCAAACCTCCAGCCTTCCAACTCCCAAATTTAGGAGACACTCGACTATGCCCATCTCTTGGACTCATCGTTACGCCCAACGAACCCGGCGTATGACCAGTTCGGCCATTCGCGAACTGCTCAAAGTGACCGAGCAGCCGGACATGATCTCATTTGCCGGGGGACTGCCCGCGCCCGACCTGTTTCCGGTGGAGGAAATGGCCGTAGCCGCCGAGCGGGTGCTGCGTGATTTTGGCCCCCAGGCGCTGCAATACAGCACCACCGAGGGCTATCGCCCTTTGCGCGAGTGGCTGGCTAACGACACGTCCACCTCCGGCCTTGCCATCTCGCCCGACAATATTCTCATTACCTCCGGCTCGCAGCAGGCCCTTGACCTGCTGGGCAAAATCTTTATCAACTCCGGCGACCACCTGGTGGTCGAAGCGCCGACCTATATGGGCGCGCTCCAGGCTTGGAATGCTTACGAGGCCGAATACCTGGCGATTCCTGCGGACGAGCAAGGCATGCTCACGGCGGAACTGGAGCCTGCGCTACGGGTCGGGCCGAAACTGATTTACAGTCTGCCCACCTTTCAAAACCCCACCGGGGTAACATTAACCCTGGAACGCCGCCAGCGCCTGGTTGAATTGGCCGGCCGTTACGGCGTCCCCATCATCGAAGATGACGCCTACGGCCAGCTTCGCTTTGAGGGCGACGCCCTGCCGAGCTTGCTGGCGCTGGCCGGTCCCGCCTCGACGAATGGCAAGGGGGCTTATGAAGGTCACGTGATTTACCTGAGCACGTTTTCCAAAACCCTGGTGCCCGGCCTACGCCTGGCCTGGATTGTGGCCCCTGGAGAAGTGATCCGAAAATTGGTCCAGGCCAAACAGGGGGCCGACCTCCATTCGGCCACCTTTAACCAGATGATTGCCTACGAGGCCGTTCGCGACGGCTTTTTGCGGCAGCACGTGCCGCTTATCCAGAAGGTTTACCGGGAGCGGCGCGACGTGATGCTGGCTGCCCTGGCCGAGCACTTTCCGCCGGGCGTGCATTGGACCCGGCCCGACGGCGGCCTGTTTTTGTGGGTCACGCTGCCGGAGGGCGTTAACGGGGCAGAGCTGCTGCCCGCGGCCCTGGCGGCCAAAGTCGCCTTTGTCCCCGGCGCGCCCATGTTCCCCAACGGCGGCGGCGAGAACACCTTGCGCCTGAACTTCTCCAATGCCACGCCCGCCAGCATCCGCGAGGGTATCGCCCGGCTGGGGCGAGTTCTTTACGACAAAATACGCGCGACTCAGGCTGTTCTGGTCTAGCTTGCTCTGGGTACGGAGTGTCAAAGTGCACTTTGACACTCCGCATTTATGCAATCTCGTTCCCAAACTCAGTTTGGGAACGAGATTGTAACAATTTGCCTCATTTGCCGATTCCCAGTTAGCTGGCTAGACTATGAGCAATGCAAAAAGTTCGCTATCTCAGCCTGATCGTTTTGTTGATTCTCGTCCTGTACCTGGCGGCAACCGCCCTGTTCGCCTGGCTTTTCCGGGTGCGCAGCGAAGCTGTCCAGATCACCCGGACGCCCGCGCCCACCTTTACCCCTGTCCCGCCGACGGCGGTGGTCGCCATTCCTACGGCCACCCCATCTCCTACAGCCACCGCGACGCCGACGCTCGTCCCCAGCCCGACCCCCCTCCCGGACACGCCGACGCCTGTGCCGCCTACCCCGACGCTGACGCCGACCCCAGGACCGCAATTGGCCGCCGCCAGTACGGTCAATGTCCGTTCCGGTCCCGGCACAGATTACCCGGTCGTTGCCGCGCTGCCGCCGAATTTGGTGGCGCCGATTACGGGGCGCAACAACGAAGCTTCGTGGTGGCAGATCAGCAACGCCGATGGAGCGAGCGGCTGGGTGGCCAATTCGGTGGTCCAGGCCAGCAACACGGCCAATGTGCCGGTGGTCGCCGCCCCGCCGCCGCCGGCTACTCCAACCCCGGCGGCGACGCCTACCCCGGAGAAGCCCAAGTACCAGTTCGAGCCGACCGGTTGGTACGCCGACACCAACTACGGCCTGACCCGTTTTCTGGGCAATATCACCGATGCCGCCGGCAACCCGGTCAACGGAGTCTACGTTCAGGCCAGTTGCGGCGGTTTCTCCGCCATCTCCAACCCCTCTGGCCCTGTTGGGGGGTTGAACAACGAAGGGGCCAATTGGCCGCCCGGCTTTTACGATATTACGCTGGCGACCAAGCCGGTCCCTTGCAAATGGGTTCTGACGATCGTGACCACCGCCGACCAGCGCACCGCCACGGGCGCGCTGTCGGAGCCGATTGAGGTCGAGGTGACTTACGACAAATCCATCGTCACCGCCAATTGGCGCAAGAATTGGTAAAGTGTTATTGCCCCACCTGCCACGCTTTGATCGCTTCGATGGGGTAGAGCAGCATGATCACATTCAAAATCAGGCTGTCCTTGATCCAGAGCAGTAAGACCAGTTCTGTTATCACAAAGAGCGCCAGCGAGCGGCGGAAACCAAGCTGCCGGGCCAGCACGAAGCCCAGGCCGCAGAGCAGGATGTCGCTCAGGGAATTGACGATGGTATCGCCATTGTAGCCGAGCGCCAGGGTTGCCTCGCGGTAACGCTGGATGATGAACTCGGAATTCTCGATCACCTCCCACAGTGCCTCGACGGTCAGGGCCAGGCAGAGCTGCCAGGCCGGGGCCAGCCGGGGCAAACCCCAGGCCAGCAGCCAGAAAAAGACGAAACCGTGCAGGATATGGGTGAAGCTGTACGGGTCAAGCAGGTGCTGCGAATTGTCCGAACTCCAGATGTCGCCCGCCCACAGATAAATCCGGCCGCAGGTACACCACCAAAAACGCCCCTGGAGGTGAAGCGCAACCGCTGCCAGGATCAAAACGGCGGTAATTGCCAGCCACGGCCACAGCTTGCTGCGCTCTAACATTCTTGTCTCTCTCCACACTGCGGGTTTCAGACCCTCATTAACTTAAACAGTTTTTAAGTATTGATGGACAAAGCTGATTGCTGTCGAGCCTTGCCCCACCGCTGAAGCCACCCGCCTGATCGTGTCCTGCCTGATGTCACCCACCGCAAAGATGCCGGGCACGCTGGTTTCCAGCAGGAAGGGATCCCGGTTCAGCCGCCAGTTTTTGGGCCGGCGACCGTCGCGGATCAAATCCGGCCCGGTTAAGATGAAGCCCGCCTCGTTTCGTTCGACAACATCGGCCACAAACTCTGAATGGGGTTTGGCCCCGATAAACACAAACAGGGCGGCGGCGGGCGCGGTTTCGATGTCGCCGGTATCATTGTCCTTAATCACCACCGCTTCCAGCCGGTCTGTGCCGATGGCTTCGATGACGCTGGTGCGCACCCGCACCTCGATGTTCTCTGTGCCGTTGATCTGGTCAATCAGATATTGCGACATGCCGTTTTGCAGAGAACTGCCGCGGACCAGCATGGTTACTTTGCTGGCGTAACGCGAGAAAAACATAGCTCCCTGACCGGCTGAGTTGGCTCCACCCACCACAAATACAGGCTTACCTTTGTAATGGGCGGCCTCGGTTAAGGCAGCTCCGTAATAAACCCCGGCTCCGGTGAGGGCTTCAATGCCAAGAATATCAAGGGTGCGTAATGATACCCCGGTGGCGATGATGAGCGCCTTGCAACTCAATTCAGTTCCATCAGCCAGCTTAACAAAACGATAGGGGTCGTCCACGCGTATCTGAGTGACCTCTCGCGCCGTCAATATCTCGGCTCCCAGGCGGGTAGCCTGGGCGGTGGCTCGTCTAGCCAAATCAGCGCCGCTCAACCCATTGGGAAAGCCCAGGTAATTTTCAATGCGGGAACTGGTGCCGGCCTGGCCGCCGGTGGTTTCTTTATCAATAAGCAGGGTACATAATCCTTCAGAAGCCCCATAGACAGCGGCAGCTAATCCAGCCGGTCCGGCCCCCACAATAATGAGATCATAAAAGGGCTGCGTGGCTTGCGTGCGTAGCCCTACTTTTTCGGCTACCGTGGTGATGTGCGGGTCAATTAAGGTACTCCCATCGGGGAAAAAGAGGACAGGTAAGCGATGCTGTTCCTTGTTGACTGCTTCCACCAAAGCCCTGGCTTCGGCATCCTGCTCAATATCCAACCATTGGTAGGGAATTTGACTGCGAGCCAGGAAGTCTTTAATGGTGTGGGATCTAGCCGACCAGAGCGTGCCGGCGACCCGGATGCCATCAAAGGGCATTTCGGCGGTGGCCAGCCAATCGCTGAGGAGGTCATCCAGAACGGGATAAAGATTTTGTTCCGGGGGACTCCAGGGCTTCATCAGGTAGTGATCCAGCCCGATCAGGTTGATGGCGGCAATTGCCGCCTGGGTATCGGCATAAGCGGTCAGCAACACTTTGCGGGCAGCGGGGTAAAATTTCATAGCTTCGGCCAGAAACTCAACACCTTCCATGCCCGGCATGCGTTGGTCTACCAGAAACAGGGCGATCTGGTCATTGCGCTGCTTAAGCCGTTGCACAACCTCCAAAGCGACAGCGCCGGATGTGGCTTTCATAATGCGATAATCCTGGCGATAATGTTGCCTTAAATCACGCTCAACCGCGTTGCACACCTGGATGTCGTCATCAACGATTAGAATAATGGGACTGGCCATAAGGCCCCTCCTGGAGCTTAGGTTATTTGGTCAATAGAATTATGCTTCTACTTGCGGAGTCTCAAAGTTTAAGGGGAGTTTAACTTCAAAACAGGTTTCTCCCGCCCTTGAGTAAACCGCAATCTTGCCTTTATGCTTTTGGACAATGATGGTGTGGCTGATACTTAACCCCAGCCCGGTGCCTTGTCCGGGTGGTTTGGTAGTAAAAAAGGGGTCAAAGATTTTTGCCTGAATATGTTGGGGAATGCCAGGCCCCGTATCCTTAATTTCCACAATTACCCAGGCGTCTTGCCAATAGGTTCTCAAGACAATCTCGCCTTGTCCTTCCATAGCGCTAATCGCATTATCTATGATATTGGTCCAAACCTGATTAAGCTCACTGCCAAAAGCTTCAATCCGAGGCAGGTCTTGGGCATATTCACGCCGGATTTGAATCCCGGCTTTTAGCTTACTACGCAGCATCACCAGCGTATCATTCAAGCCTTCATGAATATCAATAGATTGGACCGGAGCCTGGTCAAGATAAGTGTATGATTTTAGGGCTTTTACAATCTCAGCAATTCGACTTGTGCCCTGCCCGATTTCGGCCAGCAAATTATACGTGCTATATCTGTTACTCAGCAAAGCCGCAACCAATGGAAATTCTTCGGGGCTGAAGTTTGCGGCCAGGTGTGATAACTTCGAGCAATCAAAGCCGATATTAACCAGCATAGGAGCCAACTCCCAGGCATCTTCTACCCCTTGATCTGTCAGCCAGGTTTCTACTTCATATTCCTGATCACTCCGGCTTAATGGATCCAAATCAAGCGGCTCTTTGGCCCGCTCCTGGATCATCCAGGTATACATCTCTAAAACTTCAAGTTTCGAGGCTGAAAGATTCGACTGCCCCAAGCTGAATTCGGCCTGATCTAACTTTATGATGGCAGCTTGCAACTGTTCGGCGCCGCGTTGCGCGGCGGCAGCAGGATTGTTAAGCTCATGGGCTACCCCGGCGCTGAGCTTCCCCAGCGTCGCCAATTTTTCATTCTGGCGCAACATAATTTCTTGTTGCAGATAAGCTTGTTCCAGATCACGCAGCTTTCTCTGCTCCCATAACATGTATACTTTTTCGTGAAAGAACTGGGCAGCTAAGGTGATAAACTTAATATCTAATTCATTAAAGGCTTGCCTCCGCCTGCTAAAAATAGATAGACCCTGAAGTTCCCCGGCCCTAAAATGGGGACAGGCAAATAATTGGACAATATCATTTTTTTGGAACTGCTTGGGCAGAGACTCTTTCGCTTCGGCAAGCGTCTCCCCAGCCAGAAAACAAGTTTTTCGATTTGCCCATAACTTGGACTCAACACTCGACAGATGATCTGGCAGAATATGGGTCAGCGTCGCCGTTCCTTGATAACCATCAATAATCAGCACGTTCCCTGCACTGTTTGAAGAGCCTATACTTTCACCCTCGATACTCAGATAGCGCCATGAAAAAACGTCGGCAACATACTTGAGCCGGCGGGCCATTACATCGCCCACGCGAGTAATCTCACTGGCCGTATTAATTTCACTGGATAGCTCAAAAAGGGATTCGTACCGGGTTAATCTCGAAAGGGATCCTTCTGCTGACATCAGAGCTCCTCCTGGAAGGCTGGAGGGTTGGAAGGTTGGACACTACCTGTTATCCAGTCCTCCAGCCTTCCAATCTTCCAGGCTATTACAGATTTTGGAAATCAAACCTCATTCGGTAGCTGGATCCAGGGACGCTTCGGTAGGTATATGAACAATATCCGTCATAGTATTCAGCAGCACCCCAAAACCGGCTATGGATATCAGTTCATCTATTTCTTGCTCCGAGAATCCTTCATCCCGTAATTGTGCCTCAAAATCAAAATCTTCAGCCGCCACTGTTTTGGGGTGCAGGGCCATTTGGGTTACAAGTTTAATGGCTATCCCGTAAGAAGCTGGTATATCCATATTCCCCCCCTCAGACATAGCTATTAATTCTTCATAAGTAATGGTTGGGTCTATTCTAAGGACTGTCCGTCCATGTAAGGAAGCACAATAGGTATTGCCATGTTCAATGGATATTCTAAAGAGGATCAACTGTTTAAGTAAAGCAGGAACATCGCCTTCCAAGAGGGTATATCTGAGCATTGACCAGAAGGCGCGTAACACTTTCTCATTATTTCCGAAAGCCTTAAGAAAATTGAATACATCTGGACTGCCGATAACTTCCATCACTTCATCATAGATTGCCTGAATTTCCGGCGATGCATCTTTATATTCAACCAGCGTTTGGCGTTTCAATTTTCTTCTCCTTATGGGATTAGCGGGCGTTCTGATAATACCATACTCCCTGGCTATATTCCAGTGTTATCGGGAAACTGAATGAAAATATTAGTGGAGCACCCCTTGAAACAGCCGGTTCGACAATTGATGCTGCTCCGGGTAAAATTAGTAAAATAACCTTTACTCAAGCCGAACCCATGCAAGGAGAATCGAAGATGCCGATCAAACGTTTTATCTGGATGGCGTTACTGGCCTTAACCATGCTGTTCACAGCCGCCTGCGGAACGACCAACACCCCGGCTGCTTCCCAATCTGCCCCAGCCGATGTTTTTAGCCTGCCCAAAAATGCCCAGGGCTATGTGGACATCTCAGTTGACCAATTAAAGCCGGCCCTGGCCCACAAAGATTTCACCATGATCAATGTGCATATTCCCTACGAAGGCGAGCTGCCCCAAACCGATGCCTTCATTCCCTACAACGAAATCGAAGCCAATATGAGCCAACTGCCGGCCGACAAAAATGCCCGCATTTTGCTTTACTGCCGCAGCGGCCGCATGAGCGATGAAGCGGCCGGGAATTTGGTCAAGTTGGGCTATACCAACATCGTCGAGGTGGATGGCGGCATGCAAGCCTGGCAGGCCGCCGGGAATGAATTAATCACTAAATAATCAGGTTGAGTTGTTTGATCCTGAAGAAGCGGCGATTTTATCCCGATCCAGAGTCGTATCCTGCCACGAGGCCGTGTCTTCCAGCGGCTCAAGATGGGTAAACACCGTGATATGCTGGAACTGGCTGCGCAGGTCTGCTTCAATCTGTTCCAGCAAATTATGGCCTTGCTGCACGGTCCAGGTTCCGGGCACTAAAACATGCACCGACACAAAACGGCGGGCGGCGGCGCTGCGCGTGCGCAGGGCATGAAATTGAACGCCCTTCTGCCGGTACCGTTCTAAAATTTGCTGAATCGCCGCCTGATCCTCGCCGGGCAGGGCGGTATCCATCAACCCCAGCGCCGAACGCCGGACCAGGCCGACCCCCGACCAGACAATATTAGCGGCAACGAGAAGCGCGATAATCGGGTCCAAACGCTCCCAGCCGGTCAGGACGACCGCGCCAATCCCCACCAGCACCCCCCCTGACGTCCAAACGTCGGTCAGGAGATGTTTTGCGTCCGCTTCCAGCGTGATCGAGTTGTAGCGCCGCCCGGCCCGTAACAGAACCTGGGCCGTGACCAGATTGATCAAAGAGGCGACGACCGACACGGTTAACCCCAGGCCAACCTGCTCTAGCGGCTGCGGATTGATCAAGCGGCCCACGGCGGTCACAATGATGCTGACGGCGGCTACCAGGATCAACATACCTTCAGCGCCGCTGGCAAAATATTCGGCTTTGCTGTGGCCGTAGGCATGTTCCTCGTCCGGCGGCCGGGCCGAAATAGTCAGCATAATCAGGGCGATGATCGCGGCCACCAGATTCACCAGCGACTCGAGAGCATCGGAGAGCAGGCCGACCGAGCCGGTGAAAAGATAGGCGCTCAGTTTAAAGCCAATGGTAACTAGGGCGGTAGCGATGGATAACCAGGCGAAACGGGTGAGTGAGACATGGTTCATGAGCGGGTGAGACCTCCAATATTTACCAGCGGCTTTCGTCGTGGAGGAACGCGGTGAGCAGACCGGAGATGATGCTGATAATCAGGCTGGCAAACAGGGCCGTCCAGAAGCCGCTCACCTGTAAGATACTGGGGATGAGCCAGGAGGTCAGGGCCAACATCATGGCATTAATGACCAGAATAAAAAGCCCCAGGGTCAAAATAATGAGGGGACAGGTAAAGAATGAAACAATGGGACGGATGATCGCGTTGACCAGCCCCAACACTGCCGCCGCAATAATTAAGCCCGTAATCCCGCCGCTAACCTGAATCCCCGGCAGCAGCCAGGCAGTGATGGCAATGGCAATGGCCAGAAAGAGCCATCTTAAGAGTAGATAAGGCATTTTGACCTCCAGAAAATAGTGGTCAGTAGTCTGACAACTCTACAGTTTCAAATTAGGACACGGATTAACACGGATAAACACAGATTAGATCAAAAAATTAAAGAAAAATCCGTGAAATCTGTGTTCATCCGTGTCCCATTTAATTTCACAGAGCAAAGTGTAGGGTAGCTAGGCCAGTGGTCAGATAATCTTGCCCACTTGACCCTCAAAATCAAAATAGTGCTGGTAGGCAAACAGGGCCAGATAGCCGCCGGTGTGCAGAAAAACGATTGTATCGCTTGGTTTGAGACGACCCTGCTTGATGTGATCCATCAGCGCGGCCATGGCCTTGCCGGTGTAGACCGGGTCCAACAAAATCCCTTCCGTCTCGGCCACCAGCCGGATTGCGGCCAGACCCTCCGGCGTGGGCATCCCATAACCCTGTCCCACATAGTCATTATAGCTGATGACTTCCTCCGGGCGAATTTCAACCGGCAGCTTAAGCTCAGCCGCAGCTTTATGGGCGGCGTGAATAATCAATTCGGTAGCCGGAGGACCGCCAAAAGCAGCTTTACCCAGCGGATTAATGCCGACAATCTGGTAGGTCTCGCCGAGGATCTTGGCGCCGAGGAGCAAACCGCCCTGGGTGGTATCGGCGGCAGCCACATACAGGTAGTCGGGCTTTAGACCTTGTTCGGCCAACTGGTGGTGCAGTTCCAGGGCGCAGTTAGTGTAGGCGGCGGCGTCGAGGCCAATATCAGCCTGGTTGGCGGCGCGGGCCACGTAAGGCCGGCGGCCCTGGGCGCGCAGTTCTTCGGCCAACTCGTAAATTTTTTCAATCTGCTCCGGCCAGCCCATGTTTTCGACAAGATAAACGTGAGCGCCCATCAGCAGGTCCAGCAGAAAGTTGCCCTGCGGGACGGTTTCAACATCGGGCCGGACCGAGCGCAGCACCAGGTAAACCTCCAGGCCGACTTGGGCGCAGGCGGCAGTCAATTGGCGGCAGTAATTGGATTGAATGGCAGCTCCGGCGACAACGCAGTCGGCTCCGGCGGCCAGGGCGCGGGGCAGGACGTATTCAAACATGCGGGTTTTGTTGCCGCCCAGGGGCATGCCCGTCAGGTCGTCCCGCTTAAAATAGATGGCTGGCCCGCCCAGGGCTTTGGAGAGCCGGGGGGCGGGCTGTAAGGGTGTTGGCAACTGGGCTAAGGGCAGGCGCGGCAGCCGGTTGAGGACTTCTTGCAGGTTAATCATAGATCCTCCTATCTTTGCTTGAGGTTGGAGCTTCAAGGTTACATCAAAGGGGTTGAAAAGTAAAACCGCCTGAGTCTGGCAAAACGGGAGTAATTTTTTGTGTTTCATTTTTCTTATGATACAATGCCGCCAAATTAAACAAGGTAGTTAAATCTTATCAAGGAGGATGGTATGGAAAAGCTTGATCGAAGAGGTTTTCTGAAAAAAGCGTCCATCGTGGGGGCAGCCGGTGCTGCAAGCTTCCTGGCTCAACCCAGAGCGGCGGATATTGTCGCCAATGCCCAGGACGCAGATTTGCCCACGCTTGAGTGGGAGATGGCCACCAGTTGGCCGGTCGCCCTCGATACTATTTTTGGCGGGGCTACCGTGTTTGCGGAAGCTTTAGCGGCGTTAACCAACGGCAAATTTATTGTTAACCCGCGCGCTGCCGGCGAAATTGCCCCGGGCCTGGAAGTGCTCAATGTGGTGGAGCAAGGGGCCGTGCCTATCGGCCACACGGCCTCCTATTATTATGTTGGTAAAAGCCCCATTACCGCCTTTGGAACGGCTCTGCCCTTCGGCTTGAATGCACAGCAGCAAAACGCCTGGCTCTACGAAGGCGGCGGGTTGACGATGCTGCGCGAGTTATATGCCGAAAAGTTCGGGGTGATTCAGTTCCCGGCAGGCAACACCGGGGTGCAGATGGGCGGCTGGTTCCGTAAAGAAATCAGCACCCTAGCCGATCTGGAAGGTTTGAAAATGCGCATTCCCGGCCTGGGCGGTCAGGTGATGACCAAATTAGGGGTAACGGTCCAGACGCTGCCCGGCGGGGAAATTTTCCAGGCGCTCCAAACCGGGGCGATTGACGCTGCTGAGTGGGTCGGCCCTTATGACGATGAAAAGTTAGGGCTGCAAAAGGCAACCGGTTTCTATTATTATCCGGGTTGGTGGGAGCCGGGTCCCACCCTGGAAGTGCAAATCAACCTGGCCGAGTGGGAAGCCCTGCCGGAGCTTTATAAAGCTGCGGTTGAGACAGCCGCTTACCAGGCTAACATGGTCATGTTGGCCCGCTACGACGCTCGCAACAACGAAGCGCTGACCCGCTTGGTGGACGGTGGGGTTGTCTTGACACCCTATAGTGATGAGATCATGACGGCGGCAGAAGAGGCCTCTTTTGCCCTGTATGATGAACTGGCGGCTCAAGATGCTGATTTCAAGACGGTTTACGACGAGTGGATCAAGTTCCGCGAAGGCATCTACGCCTGGCACGACATCAACGAAGGCGGCGTGTCACGCTTTATCCACTCCAAGCTCAGTGCTACCTCGTAATAACTCAAAACCCCGGCAGAAGCCGGGTAGACAATTAATCAAAGTAACCTTGACAGCCCGAATCGAACTCGATTAGACCCCTAACTCAAATGAAAGACCGACCTTTATGGGTCGGTTTTTTGTTATTAGAGAGTTGGCCCTGTTTGCGGGCAAATAGAAGACCGGCCTTTTTATTTCCCCCTCTAAATCCTCAATCTCGATGAGCAGCTCTGGCGGCGCATCAATCCCCAGCAGCGCCTGCCGTTCTTTGAGCTTGTTCAGCCGGCGCGTCTGAGCGATGAGCTGGGCCTGACGGCCCTCTGTTTGGAGGCTGAGTTCGGCTTCAAGCTGGTGCGGCGAGTGCATGGCCAGGAGGATGCGCATCTGTCGGTAGAGCTTGGCGACGTTGGCCCGCTTTTGAAAGAAGCCGTCCGCGCCCCTCTGGGCCGCTTCCTGCCGGGTGCGTTTGTCCCCATACGCGGAGACGACGATCACCGGGTGGTGGGAATTTACTCTACGGATTGCCTCAAGCACTTTCAACTTAGTCAACTTCTCCTCAAGGAGAATGAGGCGTAATCCATAAATCTCCTTGAGGAGGATGAGGCGTAATCCATATATTTCCTTGAGGAACAATATTTCCCTGAGGAAATCAGGGCCGGCCTCAAGGTAGACTGACCTTTTTAAACCCCCAAAAATTGGGGTGTTGCTCCTCGGCCAAACGTGGTAGTATATAACTGTAAAGAATACTCATATTGATGTAGGATTCCTTTCGAAGATTGTTAGATGAAGCAGCCGACCGTGCCGGGGCCGGCTGTTTCATTTATGGTCTGAAAATCCTTTTATACCCCCCAAAATTGGGGTGTTTGAAAAGCCCAAGTTGTGATAGGATAAAAGTGAAATTGGCATTGTGGGAATCCTTTCTTTTAGTGATGAAATAACCCATCCTGGCCTAGGTGGGTCGTTTCACTTTTGACTCTTATCATCGTGATGCGTCCCATATTTCGAGTCTGTTTTCATGGAGGTCAGAGGCGTACTAGAAGAGATTTATCATCATTACGTGCTGTGATGCGGGTGTTAACTCTAGTAACTGCGCCTACAGCATCAAGAGATATTGGGCGACTAATACACAAATTCTTTTATTACTAGCAGAAGGAGAATTTGAAAATGTTGGGTTTTTTATCCGGTGAGCCAAAAGAACAACGTGAGGCTCGTAAGCAACGCCAACAAAAGATTAATCAACTAAAAAGCCATCTTGAAAAGCGACATGTAGAGTATCGGCAAGCAATTGAAGCCTATCAACAATCCATGGCTGAAAAATGGGAATATCTTTTAGTAACTGATAAAGACATAAGTCAGTGGAATAATCTCACTAATCTTGGGAGTGTGGGATGGGAGCTTGTTGGTATTTCCACATACGCCGAAGGCTATCAATCTAAAACGGTTTATACCCTCTTTGCGTTCAAACGTAGAGCTTATGACATACCACCCGAAATTTCCGACCAGTTTAAGGACATTAGGGAAATTGAAACCAAACTACATAACTTGGGAAATGAGTAAGGTAAGTACGTCCGGTCAGTTGCTGGATAACACTGGAGTTTTCCTAGGAACGTAGATATGGGGATTATACCTGCGAATCCAACAGTCGGGTTTTCCACGACTTCAAAGTTGGGCGACTTGACCTGAGCTTAAAGTGATTAGCATGAATGACCAGGTCCGAACCATCCGAGTTCCCTACTGCATGATCAAAACCGTCAGTAAGCTGGTGCGAACGCAACGCCGCCTCCTCAAGGAAAACGGTCGAGAGCCGACCCCCAAAGAAATCGCCCTGGAAATGGGCCAACTCTCGTCCAAAGATATTCAGGCCATCAAGGAGGCGTTGGCCAATCATCAGCGCCTGGACCCGGATATAGAGCGTCGCTGGTGCCGAGAGGCCAACAGAGTGGAGCGCATCATTCGGATGACCCAGGGGCCGATGTCGCCCGAAACACCTGCCGGGTTGGAAGAGAGTAGCATGGCTGACTCTGTCAGTGATGACGCGAGATTTGAGCCGGTTGACGCGGCCTTACGACAACTCAAGGAACAGTTGTTACAAGGTCTTGACACCCTGAGTGAAAGGGAGCGCAAAATCTTGGAGCTGCGCTTTGGTAGGACAGATGGCGAGAGCCATACTCTGGAAGAGGTAGGCAACGCCTTCGGCGTGACCCGCGAGCGGATTCGCCAGATAGAAGTCAAAACCCTGCGAAAGTTAAGCACTTCTGAGCGCAGCCGCAAGTCGTAAGCAGTTTAAACCCCAGCAGAAATTGGAGTGTCGAAATTGCCTCTGTTACTAGAACGTTGAACGACCGGCAGCAGTCTAGCTCATTTTTCCTCAAGGAAGAACCTTCCTGGTCATGCCGATATATGAGTCTGGAGCCTTTTGAAACTGCCTGGTAAGGTAGTTTTTTGTCTTGGGCTGTGACTCCAACGATAACTCTGCCACAAGTTCAACTCCCCATCGTCATCAGCAAGTCGCCCTGCTTCCTCAAGGAAAGGGCTTTTCTGTTGGGACAAAAATTCAAAAAGATTGCAGGGCGAATAATATCGTTACGAAACTGTAAGCTCGAAGGGGTTGTCAGGGGACATAGAATCGTGATAAAATATTCAGGAAAAGCAAAAGACCCCTCGGCTGCCAAACCTTTAGGGGTCTTTATGTATTTGCTGTGACCAGGTAAAGCGGCCTGGCCGTGTGTTGTTGTTGAGCATATCTTAGCACAGAGGCGCGGCTTGGTCAAGGCCGCGTCTTTTTGTTATTTTATCATCTCTTGACTGGGGTACCCCACATGGCCCAACTCGAAGACTTGAAACCTGGCGTTAAGGTCAAAGGGATTGTTCCAGGACAAACCGTTTCCATTGTAGATGTGAAATGGCACGGCTCCACGGCGGTAGAATTATTCTATAAACGGGCCGATGGCCAGCCAGGGACCCAACTGCTGTACCGCACAGATGAAGCCGGCCTGGAAGTGGGGCAGCCCCACCGAACCTGGCACTTCAGCGCAGATGGCGAGCTATTCCGGCTGGTCGCCGAAGCCTACCGCATCCACTTGGCCCATCTCTTTGACCCGGTGCTGGCTGTGCATACCTCGGTCATTGAACCTCTCCCTCACCAGATCACCGGCGTCTATGGCGAGATGCTCACCCGCCAACCCCTGCGCTTCTTGCTGGCCGACGATCCCGGCGCCGGTAAAACCATTATGGCCGGCCTGCTCATCAAAGAGTTGATCGTCAGAGGCGATGTGCGGCGCTGCCTGATCTGCGTCCCTGGGGGATTAGCTGCCCAATGGCAGGATGAACTCTGGTTCAAATTCCAGCTTCGCTTCGACATTATGAGCCGCGAAACCATTGAGACCTCGGTCAGCGGCAACCCGTTTCAGGACAAAGATTTGCTCATTATTCGCTTGGACCAAGTGGCTCGCGACGACGAGTTACAGGAAAAACTGCGCCGGACCGAGTGGGACCTGGCCATCATTGACGAAGCCCACAAGATGTCGGCCCACTTCTGGGTGGGGGAACTGGAAGAGACCAAGCGCTACAAGCTGGGCAAGCTCTTAAGTTCCATCGCCCGCCATTTTATGCTGATGACAGCGACTCCCCATAACGGCAAAGAAGAAGATTTCCAGTTGTTTCTGGCTTTGCTCGATCCTGACCGCTTTGAAGGTCGTTTCCGTGAAGGGACTCACCAGGTGGACATCTCCGACATCATGCGCCGGATGATCAAGGAAGACCTGCGTCGTTTTGATGGCCGGCCCCTATTCCCGGAGCGAATCGCTTACACCGCCAGTTATGCCCTTTCGCCGGGCGAAATCCAACTTTACAACGCCGTCACCGATTACGTGCGTGAGGAGTTCAACCGGGCTGACCAACTGGGCGACGACAAGCGCAAGGGCACGGTCGGCTTTGCTTTGACTATTCTCCAGCGCCGCCTGGCCTCATCGCCCGAGGCTATTTACCAATCCTTGAAACGACGCCACCAGCGGCTGGAAAAACGGCTGCAAGAAGTCAAAGGGGGCCAACAGGCTGCCGCAACCGATGATGCCCGCTACTATGACCAGGGTTACCTGGAGGATTTGGACGACGCTCCAGCCGATGAAGTCGAAGCGATTGAAGAGCAGGTCAGCGACAGCGCCACGGCTGCCCTAACCATCGCCGAACTGCAGGCTGAGATCGAAACGCTCAAAAAGCTAGAGACAATGGCCTACCGGGTTCGACACAGTGGTACGGACCGCAAATGGGAAGAGTTAACCTCGATTCTCCAGGATGAGCAGCGCATGATTGACGGCAACGGGCAACGCCGCAAGCTGGTCATCTTTACCGAGCACCGCGATACCCTGACCTATCTCTGGGAGCGCATCAGCACCCTCTTTGGCCGCGAGGATATTCTGGTCAGTATTGACGGTAGTGTGCCGCGCGAGCAGCGTCGGGCCACCGAAGACCGCTTCCGCAACGATCCCGAAGTCTACTTCTTGCTGGCCACCGATGCTGCCGGCGAAGGCATCAACCTCCAGCGCGCTCACCTGATGATCAATTATGATTTGCCCTGGAATCCCAACCGCCTAGAGCAGCGCTTTGGCCGCATCCACCGGATTGGGCAGACCGAGGTCTGCCATCTTTGGAACCTGGTGGCCGGAGAGACGCGGGAAGGCCAGGTCTACGCCCGACTGCTCCACAAGCTGGAAACAGAGAGCAAAGCCTTGCAGGGCAAGGTTTTTGATGTCTTGGGCGCGTTGTTCGAACAGACCCCGCTGAGCAAGCTGCTAGTTGAGGCGATCCGCTACGGCGATCAGCCCGAGGTGCGGGCCAAATTGGAGCAGAAGGTAGATAATGCCGTGGACCAGGAACGGGTGCGGGAGTTACTGGAGACTCGCTCCTTGGTCACCGAACGGATGGATACCAGTCAGATCATGCGCATCCGCGAGGAGATGGAGCGTTACGCCGCCCGGCGCTTGCAGCCCCACTACATCAAGTCGTTCTTTCTGCAAGCCTTCGAGCGGCTGGGTGGCTCGCTGAGGGAACGGGAGCCGGGGCGCTATCGCATCAGCCACGTGCCGGCCCGGATTCGCCACCATGCCAAGGAACTAGGTACGCTGGTGCCGGTGTGGGAAAAGTATGACCGGGTCTGCTTTGACAAGGAGCAGTTGAATCACGCCGGGCAGGTGCAGGCCGATTTTGTTTGTCCGGGCCATCCGCTGCTGGATACGGTGATCCATCTAACCCTGGACAAATACCGCGAGACGCTGCGCTCCGGGGCGGTATTGGTGGATGAAACCGATCCAGGCCGCGAGCCGCGTGTCCTTTTCTTTTTGGAACAGAACATTCAGGATGCCGGAACAGCCTCGAGCGGGTCGAAGCGAGTGATTTCCCGCGAGGTTCATTTTGTGGAAATTGACGTGGAAGGGCAGATACGGACAGGCGGCTATGCGCCCTATCTGGATTACCGGCCGGCTACGGCTGAGGAGTTAGCCCAGATCGAAACGACTCTGACGGCTGACTGGCTTGTAGGAGAAGCATTGGAAGGCCAGGTAATGGCCTATGCGATTGAGAAGCTGGTGCCGCGCCATCTCCAGCAAGTGCGGCAGCGGCGCGAGGCCCAGGTGGATAAAACCCTGGCCGCTGTCCACGAGCGGCTGACCAAGGAGATCAACTACTGGGACAAGCGGGCGGCCGAACTGCGCCAGCAGGAGAAATCGGGCAAGGCGAATGACCGGCTCAATGCCGCCAAGGCCCAGCAGCGGGCCGACGAGCTGGCCGCCCGGCTAGAACGGCGCAAGGAAGAGCTGGCCCTGGAGCGGCAAATCTCGGCCACGCCGCCGATCATCATTGGCGGGGCGGTAATAATTCCGCTGGGGCTGCTGCTGGGCGATAAAACCCCACCCGAATTGATGGACCGGCGCATTACCGAAGCCATCGCTATGCACGCCATCATGGAAACCGAGGCTGGCTTGGGCTACCATCCCCGCGATGTCCATAAAGAGAACCTGGGGTACGACATCGAGAGCCTGGACCCCCGCACCGGACGGCTGCGCTTTATTGAAGCCAAGGGCCGCCGGGCCGAGGCCGAGACTGTGACCGTGACCCGCAACGAGATTTTGACCGCCATTAACTCGCCGGAGCAATATATCCTGGCCTTGGTCGAGGTGGAAAACGGGCAGGCCAAAGCGCCGCGCTATGTGCGTAAACCTTTCAGCCGTGAGCCGGATTTCGGTGTGACCAGCAGTAACTATGACCTGGCCGATCTAATGGCCCGCGGCGATGCGCCAATGTGATTTCTGACAAACTATCTTACCTGAAACTTGACCTTCCATAATTGTTCAACTTATCAATAAGGAGCCGTATATGATTAGAGGAAATGAACTAGAAGAACGAGCGTATGAATCTGAGCATGTCGAGCAAGTCCTGGCCGAAATTGAGGCTAATTTCCCCAAGTATTTCGAGAGTTTCGCCCAGCAACCACTTGCCGCTGCGTTTAAGGAGGCCATCCGAGAGTATGAAAAGGAGCAAAAGGCTTATCGCGAATACATGAGCCTGGAAGCATTAGCAGAATTTGAATATGATCCTAATGCCTTTAAACGACAGACGCGAACTCAATGTCCCATTATCCGGCGTTGCCTCATGTCACCGAATGAAGTGATGAAGGATTATAGGGCGAGTTTCAATATTGTCAGCGGACGCCAACTCCTTGATACCATACGTAATATTGCTGAGTTTGGAATCAGGTATGTCGCTCATTTCAGTGATGAGAAACACGAAAATGCCGCCACTTACGGTGATTTAGGTTTGGAAACTCTGAACGAGGGTAAGTATGGCTGCGGGGGTGTAATCGGCTATGGTATCCAATCCAGTCTATTATATGGGCAATATCCCCGTAATTTCGCCCTTCGTTCTCAAAACGCTGTCTGGTCGTTGTATTTTCTTAGCGGTCGCAAGAATTTTGGGCTGAAGGATGGATCAGAATTTTTAATGGTCCAGCCCAAGTTGGGTACTTGTGATCAAAACTTTTTCTATCCGGCGGAATTGTTCGGGTTCTACGCGCTCAAGCTATTTAAGCTCCTTCAAGCCGCCTGTCAAGCTTTGGATGTTACTCTTTTTGATCACTATCGTTATATTTATCTGAGCCGATTCTGTGATCATGTGGGGGACACACACCGAGAAAATATCTACACGTATACGAGGAGTTCAGAATATGTCGAGAGTCAACCCTGGTTCTGATGCTCAAATTGATCAAATCTTTCAGGCCCATTTCTCTGGCATTGGCCAAGGTGTGCGCCCCACGCAGCGAAGGATCATCCAGTCTGTGGTGGAGGGAAATAATACCCTCGGCCTAATGCCGACGGGCGCCGGTAAGTCTTTGTGTTACTGGATTGCCGGTTTGGCCTCGGAGGGAGTGACGCTAGTCATATTTCCCCTCACGGCACTAATGGATGAGCAGGCTCAGAAGCTTAAGGACCATGGCTGCAAAGTGTTTACCCTGCATAGTGGCATTGACTCGCGGGTGCAGTACCAGGAATTGATTGACCTATACAATCAGCGTAGTACCCCAGATTTCATTTTCCTCTCCCCAGAGCGCCTAGCGACCGATGGCTTCTTAGAATTTGTGCTGCAAAAGATCCGGAATCGAATTAAATTAGTGGTTGTGGATGAAGCCCACTGCATCTCGCAATGGGGGCTGGACTTCAGACCGTTTTACAAAGAGATTCCTCATTTCCTGCACAATATTTTTGGGGACGCGCCCTTGCCGACTATCCTCTGCCTGACCGCCACACTCAACCCAATGGACCGTCAGCAGATTTGCACAGATTTTGGCATCCAAGATAGCCATGTAATCCGGCACGACATGCTCCTGCGTCCCGGAATACATATCCAAGTAGTCAAGGTTCCCAATGAAGAGGCCAAGGATGAAAAGTTTTGGGCACTGCTCGATGAGCACCGGGCCGAAAAAGTGTTGATCTATGTGGACCGCAAGCGGGGCAAACGCTCCGTCGAGGAACTTAGCGCCCAGGCCGTTGACCAAGGCGTTAAGGCTGCTTTCTTTCACGGGGATCTATCTTCAGAGGAAAAGTTAGATATTATCCGTAAATTCAAGGCGGGAGAATTACTGACCATCTTTGCCACCAGCGCCTTTGGCATGGGGATTGACATCCCGGATATTCGCGGCGTGGTACATTACTTGCTGACCGAATCGGCTGAGCAGTATTACCAGCAGATTGGGCGAGTTGGGCGAGATGGGAAACCTTCGTGGGCGGTGCTGTTTTACTCAGATAAGAACGTTGATGTGCGTAAAACTTGGTTTATTGACCAATCCTTTCCCAGTGAGAAAGATATACGGACTGCCTTCTCCAATCTGACTGACAACCAGACAGGGAAACGCACGGTCAGCTATTTTGAAGAAGGAGAAAGCACTCAATCCGCTTATCACTACCTGGTCCGCAGCAGCGTCATCACGCCTGTGTGCAAAGGTGTCCAATCATTAGCGATTTTCGAACCAGCTCGGGGTGTCAGCTTGCCCGCATTCGAAGCGTATCGGCAGGCCACGCGGGTGGGGCTGTTGATCCCAACAGCAGCGAGAACCGGGGAATCTGAGCATGACATCTTGAGAAACATCTTCGAATGGGTGGCTGAAGGGAGGTTAAAGGCTGCTCGTGCTCCCGGCAAGTGCCTGGTGATTGATTCTGCCGTTGATTCCTTACCCGAAACCCTGTTAGAAGAAATTAAGGCTGATGTGGCCGAAAAGAAGGCGTATCGAATGTCCTTGTTTGAGGAGTTTGTGGGACTGCTGGCGGCGTATACGAATACGTTTGAGTTTCACCAGCGGATTGGAGAATATCTGGGGATTGACAAGTTCAGCCGCCAACGCATCCACGAGACGCTTTCAGGCGATTTTGTGCGCTCCAAATCGGAAGTGATTGTCGCTAATATTCTATATCAGAGCGGCATCCCTTTTAAATACGAAACTCCTTTAATTGCAGCAGACGGCTCGCGCCGGTCGCCAGATTTCACCATCGAATGGGGTGGGAAAACTTATTACTGGGAGCACCTGGGGATGTTGGATGTGGAGGATTACCGTCAGGAGTGGGAACTCAAGAAAGCTTGGTATGGGGCCAACTTCCCTGGACAACTCCTGACCACCCAAGAATCAAGCACACTCAGCCAGGAAACCAAGCAAATCATTGCTGCCTGTTTTGGTGTAGAGCCAGTAGGTTAGCTTAAATTGCACGTCAATGAGCCAACACTACACCTGTATTGACTGCGGTCGGGGCTTCACCCTGAGCCATGAAGAACAGCGCTGGTATCAGGAGAAAGGCTGGCCGCTGCCTAAGCGCTGCGAGGAGTGTCGCAGCCAGCGCCGGCGCGAACGCGACTCTGGTAATAGGGGTTTTTCGGGACCACCCGCTCAGCCACCGACCGGCTCCCGCCGCTGGCCCGCCGACTTTTCCAAACAGGCTCCGGCCCAAAATTCGAGCCAGCCGCGACCAAGATCACGGCGCTCACCCAACTGGTGGAGGAATCCCTATGCCCGGTTTGGCCTGATCAGTTTGGCCGTTATACTATTGGCCGGAGCGGCAGCGCTAGTGGCCGGTTTGCCCTGGTGGTTGGTGTTAATTGTCGTTGTCGTGGCCGTCAACGGGATTACCCTGGCCCTGTACCGCTACGACAAAGCCATTGCCGGCGGCGAACAGACCCGTGTACCCGAGGCCATCCTCTTGGCGCTGGCTTTCTTTGGCGGCAGCCCGGCGGCCTATGTCGCCCTTTACCACTTCAAGGAGCGCCACAAAGTTCAAAAAATGTCCTTCATCCTGCCTTTCTGGCTGATTGTGACTGCGCAGATTTTGGCGCTGTGCGGCCTGCCAATCTGGCTGGGATAGATCTAGAATTCCTCGCAATGAGTAAATAAGAAGTAGGAAGAGTTCTGAAGCTATGATACGCAAGGCCAACCTATATCATAAACTTGTAGATAAGGAGAATAGCCTTACGGAGTTATTGGCTAATCTCCTGCAATTTCCAGCCTTTAAAGAGGTTTTTACCACGTTCTTGACTGAAAGGCTGCCCTTACCTGACTTATTCTTTCATTACGCTCACGTTAACACGCAATACACTTTAACCAACTTTGGGATACCTGATCTAGTTATTGAGAATGAGTCTTTTTGCATTTTCATCGAGTGCAAAGTACATGGATCCCGAAAATTAACCTCACATCAGCCAATTAGCTATCTCAAATATCTGGACACGTTAATTAGTAAAGCTTGCGCTTTGGTATTTTTGATTCCTTATGATTATGAATACGAGCCATTAATTCGCTCAAATGCTAAGATAAGTGGCTGTGAAACCCCTCTTAAAATAGTCTATTGGAACAAACTCACTGAACACCTTGAAAAATTCCAGGATTTGAAGCAGAACATCGCTATTGAACACTTTATCTCGTTGTTGCATGCCCGATTTGATCCGATTATTTTTTCTAAGGAAGACATTCTAATGTTGCAAAATAAAGAATTTCCCGCTTTGCTATTAAAGCTCATTGAACTCACTCATGAAATTAAGGATCAGATTCCTAAACCCTTTAAAACGGAATACCTATTCGACGAGTTTGGGTTTGGCTATTACATTAAAAATCAAAGTGGTCGGTATCTGTTGTGGTTTGGTTGTAGTTATGATTTTTGGAAAGACTATGGTCGTTCCTTAGTCATCGGTGTGGGTGATCCAAAAACCGAGGGATTCAGCCCAGCGGTGCTTCGTCGCTTTCAAGAAAAATTTGAAACAGCAATTCGATACGATTCGGTACCAAGATTGGGTATATGGTACGTAGTTCCAATAGCAGAAAGCTTGATTGAAGACTCACAAAACGCTAAGATGATAGCGCAGTTAATTGCCAATACGGCTTTATCTTGTAATGTTTAACTTCAGATATGCAGTTATGAGAACAAGCCAAAATCTAAAATCTAAAATCGGAAATTGATATGACCACTCGCAAAAAACTCATCGAAGTCGCCCTGCCGCTCGAAGCCATTAACGAGGCCAGCGCCCGCGAGAAATCCATCCGTCACGGCCACCCCAGCACTCTGCACCTGTGGTGGGCGCGGCGACCCCTGGCCGCCTGCCGGGCCGTCATCTTCGCCTCACTGGTGGATGACCCCGACGACCCCGCCGCACCGCCTGACTTTGTGGCCGCCTGTTGCAAGCTGCCTAAGGGCAAAAACGCGATTGCCAACGACACCCCTCGCCAGCGTCTCTTCGACTTCATCGAACTGCTGGTGCAGTGGGAAAGCACCACCGACGAAAAGGTGCTCCAGACCGCCCGCGAACTGATCCGCCTGGCGACCGGCGGCAATCCCCCGCCGCTGCTCGATCCCTTTGCCGGGGGCGGCTCGATCCCCCTGGAAGCGCAGCGATTGGGCCTGGAGGCCCACGCCAGCGATCTCAATCCCGTAGCGGTGATGATCAACAAAGCCCTGATCGAAATCCCGCCCAAATTTGCCAATCAACCGCCGGTGAACCCCCGCGACCGCCAGGGTACCGCCGGCACAGGCGGCTGGAAAGGGGCGGCAGGATTGGCCGCCGACGTGCGTTACTACGGCGAGTGGATGCGCGACCGGGCCTGGGAGCGGATCGGCCATTTGTACCCGAGAGTGAAGCTCACTTCCGAATATGGTGGTGGAGAAGCTACGATAATTGCATGGCTTTGGGTGCAAACGGTTAGATGCCCGAATCCTGCCTGCGGAGCACAAATGCCGTTGGCTCGATCCTTTCAACTCGCAACTAAAAAAGGTAAAGAGGCATGGATTAAGCCTGAAGTTGATTACAGTGTTAAACCCCCTCAAATCAATTTTGTTGTAAATTCAGGTAATGGCACGCCTCCAAAATCGCCAAAAATTGGCCGTGGCGCAAAATTTTATTGTCTAGCCTGTGGGCAGGTTGCTTCTGAAGAAAGTATTCGTGCCCAGTTCCTCGCAAAGCATAACGATAGTCAGCTAATGGCAATTGTGGCTGAAGGCGAAAGAGGTCGCATTTATCTACCACCTAATGATGAGCAGCAAAAGTTCGCCAAAACCATATCTCCTGATTGGATGCCAGAAGAAGAAATGAATCAAGATACCCCCACTTTGGTTAGTGGTCGAGGTTACGGAATTAAGTACTGGAGTGAAATTTTCACTTCTCGACAACTCGTGACATTAACTACTTTTAATGATTTGATAAGTGAGGTCTGGGGACAAGTGTATCAAGCAGCTAAAAATTCTGGATTACCTGCTACTGGTAATATTAGTTCCTCTGAATATTCTAATGCAATAATCACATATTTAGCATTTGCACTTGATCGCTTGGCAAACTACCTAACAAAAATCTGTACGTGGCATTCAGGTATTAAGTATGAGACCATTACTAGTACATTTGGACGACAGGCATTACCGATGACTTGGGACTTCGCTGAAGGTAATCCATTCAGTGATTCAAGCGGAAATTTCTTGCTACAAATTTCAGGGATTACTAACAATCTTGAGAATTTATTCGTTAATCCTTCATCGCGTGGTGAGGCTGTTCTCAGTGATGCAGCATCTTTCAAGTTAGATTTGACTCCAATGATTTGCACAGATCCGCCTTATTACGACAACATCAGCTACGCAGAACTCTCAGATTTTTTCTATATTTGGCTTCGTCGCTCATTGCGGAGATCATATCCAGATTTATTCAATACAATCTTAGTCCCAAAATCGCAAGAATTAGTAGCTGTATCTCACCGTTTCAACGGAGTAAGGGAAAAGGCACGCCAATTTTTTGAAGAAGGATTAGAAAAAACTTTCCGCCATATCCGTAATTGTGCAGACGTTGATTACCCGCTCACTGTATTCTATGCTTTTAAACAAGCTGAGTCAGAAGTTGATGATGTAGGGCAACCTGGCGAGTATGTTGCTTCTACTGGTTGGGAAACCATGTTAGAAGGACTTGTACGCACTGGTTTTGTGATAACAGGTACATGGCCTATCAGAACTGAACTTGTTACTAATCTTAAAAAGGATATAAGTGCCCTGGCATCCTCCATTATCTTGGTCTGCCGTCCCCGCCCGAACAGCGCACCTATCACCTCTCGCCAAGAGTTTGTCAAAACCTTGAGACGGGAACTGCCCGAGGCTCTGCGGAAGTTGCAATCAGGCAACATTGCCCCGGTGGACCTGGCTCAGGCCAGCATCGGGCCGGGGATGGCCGTCTACAGCAGGTACAGCAAAGTGCTGGAGCCGGACGGCCAGCGTTTGAGCGTGCGCACCGCCTTGCAGCTTATCAACTACGAATTAGATACTTACCTGGCCGAGCAGGAAGGGGATATGGACCAGGACTCCCGCTTTGCCATCGCCTGGTTCGAGCAGTTCGGCTTCAAGGCCGGCCCCTTCGGTCAGGCGGATGTGCTGGCCCGGGCCAAAAACACCAGCGTGGACGGCCTGGCCAACGCCGGGCTGCTGGAATCGGGTGCGGGTAAGGTCCGGCTCTATCACTGGTCGGAGCTGGAGCCGGGCTGGGATCCGGCCACGGATCGCCGCCTGACCACCTGGGAGGCCACCCACCACCTGATCGAGCGGCTCAATACCTACGGCGAAGAAGGCGCGGCCCGGCTGCTGGCTAAGTTGTCGCCGGACATGGCCGCCGAGGCTCGCCAGTTGGCCTACCGTCTCTACAGCATCTGCGAGCGCAAAGGCTGGACCGATCACGCTCGCGATTACAACGCCCTGGTCATCAGTTGGGGAGCCAGCCAGGAGCAGGCCGTCCAGTTCCGCGAGCAGTACCAGCAAGGACGACTATTTGGCTAAAACAGGAGGCACGCATGGCACTGAGCAACACCGAACGAGTCGGACGGGTTATGGCCGCCTTGAAGGAGGGCCTGGGGCCCTTCATCCTGCGCGAATATCGCCAGGTCTACAAAAACCGCTATGTGGACATCATTGACAGCACTCTGGCCACCGGCAGCTATGGGGGCTTGCCGCCTGAAGCTCGCGCCGGTGACGCCGCGCTCTTAAAGGCACTGGACACCCATGGCTGCCTAAACCTGATGATCCGGCGCTGGAATGACGTCTTTCAGGACAAATTGGGCCATACCGGCCGCTCCTACACCAGCGAGATGCTCGAAGCCCGCAACGCCTGGGCGCACCAGAGCGCCTTCGGCAACGACGAAGCCTACCGCATCGCCGACACCGCCGCCCGCCTGCTGAAAATGGTCAGCGCGGCCAAGGAAGCGGCGGTTGTCGAGGAAACTGGTAAGGAGCTGCTGCGTCTGCGTTTCGAGGCTGAGGCCAAGAAGGCCAAGAAAGATACCGGGCCGCTGGCCTCGACCGAAGTCACCACCCTGGCCGGCCTCAAGCCCTGGCGGGCCGTGGTCCAGCCTCATCCCGATGTGGCCAGCGGCCGCTATATCCAAGCCGAGTTCGCCGCCGACCTGTCTCAGGTCGTGGCCGGGACCGCCGAAGTGGAATACCAGGACCCCGTCGAATTTTTCTGCCGCACCTATCTAACCGAAGGGCTGCTGAGCCTGTTGGTCACGGGCATCAATCGCCTGGCTGCCCAGGGCGGCGACCCGGTCGTGCAGCTCCAAACCACTTTTGGCGGTGGCAAAACCCACAGCATGCTGGCCTTGTACCACCTGGCCGGGGGCAAAATCAAGCTGGCCGACTTCCCCGGCGGCGAGCGCATTGCCGCGCAGATCAACCACACCGACCTGCCCGAAGCCAACATCGCCGTCCTCGTCGGCACCGCCCTCGACCCCGCCCGGCCGCGCCAATATTCGGAGGTGACTATCCGGACTCTGTGGGGCGAGCTGGCCTACCAACTGGGCGGGCTGCCCGGCTACAAACTGGTCGAGCAAGCCGACCAGAGCGGGGTCAGCCCCGGCTCCAACACCCTCAAAGAGCTACTCTTCCAGTTTGGACCGTGTTTGATCATCATTGACGAATTGGTGGCCTATGCCCGCAACCTGTACGGCGTGGACCGGCTGCCGGCGGGCACGTTTGAGGCGATTATGACCTTTATGCAGTCGCTGACCGAAGCCGTCAAAGGTTCGCCGGAGGCAATGCTGCTCATCTCGCTGCCGGAGTCGGATATTGAGGTCGGCGGTCAGGCAGGCCGGGCGGCCCTGGAAACGCTGTCGCACATTGTCGGGCGGATCGAGTCCATCTGGAAGCCGGTCACCGCCACCGAGAGTTTTGAAATCGTGCGGCGGCGGCTCTTTGCCAGCGATATTAATTACGCCAGCCGTGATGCCGTGGTCAACGCCTTTGGCGATATGTATCGCAACACCTCCGGCGAGTTCCCGGCTGGGGTGGCCGAGCGGGATTACCTGGAGCGGATGCGGTCAGCTTACCCCATCCACCCTGAGCTATTTGATCGGCTCTACCAGGATTGGTCCACCCTGGAACGCTTCCAGCGCACCCGCGGTGTGCTGCGGCTGATGGCCGCCGTCATCCACCAGCTCTGGACCCGCGGCGACCAATCGCTGCTGATCCTGCCCGGTACATTGCCCCTCGATACGACGCCGGTGCGCAACGAACTGCTGCGCTACCTGCCCGATACCTGGGCCGCGGTGTATGAAACGGACATAGACGGCCACGAGTCGCGTCCTCTGGCGATTGACGGCCAGGTTCCGGCGCTGGGCCGGTACAGCGCCGCCCGGCGGGTGGCTCGCACCATCTTTGTCGGCAGCGCCCCCTCGGTGGCCGAGCAGCGGGTGCGGGGATTGGAAGAAGTGCGGATTCGGCTTGGCTGCGCCCAGCCCGGCGAACCGGCGGCCGTCTTCGGCGACGCCCTGCGCCGGTTGAGCGGGCAGCTTACCTACCTCTACACCGACGGCAGCCGCTACTGGTATGACTCGCGCCCCACGGTCAACAAGCTGGCCCGCGATCGCGCTCAGAGCTTTGCCGAGGACGAGCTTGACGCCCAGCTCATCGAACGGTTACGGAAGGTGCCGAAGAACCGCGATTTCGCCGCCTTCCACGTCGCCCCACCCGAAACCTCAGACGTGCTGGACGAAGCCCGGGCCAGGGTGGTCGTGCTCCATCCCCGCGCCGTCCACAAGCGCAGCAACGGCGAGTCCAGCGCCGGCAAGGAGGCCCAACGCTTCCTGGAGAGCCGGGGCAATGGCCAGCGCCTTTATAAAAACATGCTGCTCTTCATCGCCGCCGACGAAAATGACGCCGAGGCGCTCCGTCTGGCCGTGCGCGACTTTCTGGCCTGGCGCTCCATTCACGAGGAGCGAGAAGAACTGAACCTCGATGCTCAGCAGCGCCGCCAGGTCGCCACCAGCCTGCAAAAAGCGGATGAGACGGTTGACTTGCGGCTGCGCTCAGCCTACAACTGGCTATTGGTTCCGGTGCAGCCTGACCCCTTGGGCAAAATTGAGTTTCAGGCCAGCAAAATCAGTGGTGACGATAATTTTTACGACCGGGCTGCCCGGAAGCTGCGTAATGATGGTTTACTTATCTACGACTGGTCACCCGACATATTACGGATGGAGTTAGACCGCTACATCTGGAGCGCCGAGCGCGGCTGGGAAGTGCGGCTGAAGCAGCTTTGGGAATATCTGGCCCAATACTGCTACCTGCCCCGCCTATTCGACCAGGAGGTATTGGTCAAAGCCGTCAAAGATGGCGTGAGTCGCCTGGACGCTCCCTTTGCCTACGCCACCGGCAAAAATGAGCAAGGCTACCATACCGGGCTGGTTCTACGTCAATTGGGGCAGGTCTACTTTGACGACAAAAGTCTTTTAATTCACCCCGACCACGTGGCTGAACCCCCAGCGGTAAAGCCGCCAGAAACTGTCATCCGCAATGGGGGCGAGGATTATGTGGTTGGAGGTAAGAAACCCCTGGATAAGACTGAGCCGGTCAAAAAGGTGCTATCACGCTATTACGGCCGGGTCGGCATTGACGCCCGGCGAGTCAATAAAGATGTCGGTTTAATTGTCGAAGAAATCATCGAGCGATTGACCAGCCAAATCGGCTGTGAGGTTGAAATCACCGTCGAGATTAGCGCCAGGCGACCGGAAGGCTTTGACGAGAGCACGGTTCGCACCATCAATGAGAACAGTCGCACCTTGAAGTTCGAGCATTACGGGTTTGAAGAGGGGTGAGAAACAAATAGGCTTGTAAGGAGATCAGCATCACCATGGCTAAGATGAACTACCCCACCGCCCCAGATGGCTGCCAACCTGGCGAACGGGTTGTCTTTAATGCACTCAAACGTTATCTGCCGGATGATTATTTTGGCTGGCATGAGCCAACTCTGTTTGGGGACAAACGGAGCGCTCGACCTGATTTTTTGGTGCTGGGGCGTGATATTGGGCTTATTATTGTGGAGGTCAAGGACTGGAGTATAGACAAAATTCGTGGAGCCAATCGGGACACCTTTGAGATTTTTACCGGCAGCCAGCTCGCCAAGCGAACCAATCCTGAAAAACAAGTAGAGGGCCATTTTCGAGTGCTCAAGGAGGAAATAGAACGTTATCGCACCACTGATCAGGAGAAATACAGCCTGTTGTTAAGGACCAGTGGTAAACACGAGGGCAAGCTGGCGGTTTCGATCGCCTACCTGGTTGCTTTTCCCAATATCAGCCGCCACGAATGGCGCACCTCAGAGCTACATTTACCCAACATGATCAACGAGAAGCGTGTTCTGCTGAAGGAGGATTTGGGAGAAGCGTTACTTACCCGCCTCAGAACTGCGCCGACATTTTCTACGACGCTATCGAAGAAACAAATAGATACCCTCAAATGGATGCTGTATCCTGAGACCCGAGTTCCCGGCACTCAGGGACAACTCTTTACCCTGGACCCGGATCAGTTGGGGTTAGCCAAGCTTGATACCTATCTGCCTGAACACGCCCAACTGCTGTATCGAAAGCAGCAAGCCAAGTTGATTAGGGGCGTGGTCGGCAGCGGCAAAACTCTGATTTTGCTCTTTCGGGCCAAGTTTCTGAGCGAGCAGAATCCAAATTGGCGGGTGCTGGTTCTGACTTACAACAAATCGTTGCGGGAATATTTGCGGCAGGTGTTCTCCCAAATTGAGGGTGACTCTAATCGGGTTGAAATTGTAAATTTTCACAAATGGTGCCGCGAGTTGCTGCTCGCGCAGGGCCTTTTCAAAAATCCCCAAAATAGCAGCAGCCAAAAAGGGTTAATTGCCAACCTGTTGCAAGAAGCAAAAGTTACAGAGTTTGATCCTGAATTTCTCGCCGAAGAGTTCAATTGGATCAAAGAGCGGGTGGATTATCGGAGTTGGCAGGATTACCTTGACCCGCAAAAGGTCAAACGAACCAATCGAGAGCGTGGGTTAGGTCGAAGTGAAATCCCAAAACGGCAGTTGATTTATGATCTATTTTGCCGGTACCAGGCCCGACTGGCTCAAAATAAAAGCTGCGATTGGGCCGACCTGCCGGTGATGGTGTTACGGGCTATGGACGATGGCCTCATTAAATTGGCCCAGTACCATGCCATTTTGATAGACGAAGCCCAGGATTTTGCCCCGGCCTGGTTTCGGGTTGCTTTCAGAATGATTAAGCCTGAAACAAGTATGGTGTTTATGGCAGGTGATGGAGCTCAAAAAATCTATGCCCGTGATTTTACCTGGAAGGAGCTTGGTTTGGGCATTACCAGTCAAAACAGCTACATCCTCAGACGCTCTTATCGGAGTACCCGCGAAATCGTTGAAGTCGCTTTAGAAGCGATTCGTAATAGCCAGACCCTAATTGAAGAACTACAAAGTGCCGGGGATACTCTGGTGGAGCCGGATGGAGGCTACAACGAATTTCGGCATGGACCGCTGCCGGTGTTGTTATCCTTTGAGTCGCCGGACAAAGAGTACAGCGGCATCGCCGCCCAGATTCTGTCTTTATTGCAGCAGGGGTATTTGCCGAAAGATATGGTCATACTTCAGCGCCATCGCAGCGGCAACGAACGGATGGCCCAGGAGCTGCGTAGTCGAGGTGTGGCTTGTACGGTAGTGAGCGGTGATTTGGATTTTACCGCGCCAGCGGTCAAAATCTGTACGTTTCATAGCGCCAAAGGTTTGGAATTTGAAGTTGTTTTTATCTGTGGGCTTGAGGAATTCAAGATCAATGAACCGATAGATATTGAAAGCCAGGAGTTTCAGCAGCTTTTGGATCAGGAGCGGAAACTACTTTATGTGGGGATGACCAGAGCCAGACGCTTGCTTTACATTACCTACAGTGGTGTTGCTCCTGAGTGGATTATTGACCGTCTCCAAAAGAAGTTGGAAGAAATGCAACCGCAATAAGAGCCGAAGCAAGGCAGTTGAGGCTGGCCATGTGGCGGGAACAGATACCGATAGAAGAGGATAATGATGAGCCACGAAGCCGCAAGCTCGGCTTGGTAACAGTGCTGATTACGCTGCTGCTGATCCTGGCGATTCTGTCCACCTTAATTTGGCCCCTCCTGCAATATAGGCGTCGTCCTTTACCTACACCGACAATTGGAATTTTGCAGGAGGCGTGAACAGAGATAGCGATAGTCCAAATGACAAAGTTTAAACCCGAAGACTTGCCTACAGGCCGGGAGAGCCGCGAGAGCCACGCCGAATTCATCCGCACCAATTGGCCCATCGCTGCGGCTTTCGCCTGGCAGCAATACCAAAAGCAGGGCCGGGGCTGCCTGGTCGTTGACGTGACCGAATCGAAAGACCCTCCACGGGGCGAGTCGTACCTGTTTGGTGAGAGCCAGGCGGCTTACGTGCCTTACCAGGGTGTTCGGGCCACCGGCGACCCCGATGTAAAACGGATGGTCAAGGAGTACGACCCGGCCAGGGAGGTCGTGTTTGTGTTTCTGCGGCTGGACGGTGGAATGAGCAGCTACCGGGTCCGCATTCCTCATCAGCCGTCGCCACCAGAGGCTTATGAACAGTTGAAGCGAGAACTATGACATGGCTGACTTCAAAGTGGTTCTAATCAAACTCACCCAAAACCTGAACACTCTTCGGGAGCGCGAGGCCAAGTATGGCGGCAATACGCCCGTTGAGTTGCTTAACCAGATCGCCGACCACGAGCAGGCCATCGTCCTGACCAAGCAAGCGATGGCGGGTGAACTTAATCAGTTCGAGTGGCGCGAGGCACTCAAGCCTCTCCTGGTCTCGCTGAATGTCTTTGGAGATGTATTTACTCCTTCGCCCGTTGACTCCCAAACCCTTGCCGCTGCCGAGAAAGCTTACCGTGAACGCCTCAAAGCCCGTTATGCCGCCGATGCTCCCTACTACATCCCTCTGGCCGGCGAAACCACTGACGTTGTTTCCTTCCCTGAGGAAGAAACCGCGCCGCGTTCAGTCCTGCGCCGCAAACAGCGCGCAATGGCCGAATATCACGAGTGGATTCAGGCGGGGCAGGAACTCAAACGGGTCAAACTCAACACCCTGGGCGAAGGAGTAGACAAGTATCCCTGCCTCATCCTCCTCGGCGACCCCGGCTGCGGCAAAACGACGGCCCTGGAAAACTTGGCCTATGAATTCGCCGATGAGCCGAAGCACTTGCCTATTCCTCTGCGTCTGAGTGAGTTCAGGCCGGGGATGACCCTGGAAGAGTTCATTGTCCAGGGTTGGGGTGGTTCCACCCAGGCCGGCCATTGGGGAGCGCCGGAACTGGTCGCTAACCTCGAAGGCTACTTGGAAGCTGGTCAACTCTTCTTTCTCTTCGACGCCCTGAACGAGATGCCCCACGAAGGTTATCACGAACGGGCGCAGAGTTTACGCCGCTTCATTGACCAGTGGGCGGCTAAAGACAATCGCTTTCTGGTCACCTGCCGGGTGCTGGACTACGGCGAGGAACTCTCTGGTTTGCAGCGAGTGGAAGTGCAGCCACTCAACGATGAGCAGATTCAGGCGTTTTTGCGGAATGAATTACCAGAGAAGTGGCAAGCCTTATGGCAGGAGTTAGTCGGAAGTGGGGATGACAAACACCGCTTGCTCGAAATGGCCCGCAACCCCTACCTTCTGACGATGATGGTGGATATTTTTGCCGAGGATGGGCAGTTGGGCCGGAATCGGGCCGAGTTGATGCAGCGTTTTACTCAGATTCTGATGAGTTGGGCCAAGGCTAAATGTTCGCCTGCTGACTGGCTCGCTGCCGAGGTGCAACGAGAAGCTCTGTCTATCATGTCCTTTGAGATGCAAGCTCGGGCCGGCTCCGGCACGCTGGT
The DNA here is from genome assembly GCA_016860845.1 of Chloroflexota bacterium. The sequence goes on along the minus strand of BOKF01000013.1, from coordinate 116,267 downwards.
GGAAATGGGCAAGATCAAGGCGGTGCTGCCTGACGAAGTGCAGCCTGATCCTAAGTGGCCGTCGCGTCCCTCGCCGCCTGACCAAGTGCTAACCCTGGCGGCCAGCGCCCACATCATCGAGATGCCGGTGGATCGTTCCTCAGTCCGGTTTTATCACCAACTTTTACAAGAATACTTTGCCGCCTGGCAGATGCTCAAACGCGATCCGGCCAGTCTGAGCGACTACTGGCGCTGGCCTTGGCTGGAAGAGGAGATGCCGTTACGGGTCCGGCCTGAAGATAACTACGATCCCTTGCCGCCGCCGCCGCCAACCGGTTGGGAAGAGACGACTATCCTGGCGGCAGGGCTGGTCTCTGAAAACGATGACAAGTTAGTGCGGACCCTGCTACAGATTAACCCGGTTCTGGCCGGGCGTTGCCTGTATGAAGGGCAGGCCAGGGTAAATAAAGCCATCCGGCAGGCGGTGATCGAGTCCCTATTGACCACAATTGCCCAACCCGAAGTGGCTTTGCGGGTGCGAATAGCGGCCGGGGAGGTATTGGGCTATCTGGGCGATCCCCGTTTGGGAGAAATGATCACGATTCCGGCCGGGGAGTTTTGGATGGGAGATGACAACAGTAGGTATGATGATGAAAAACCGCGCCACAAACTCTTTTTGCCTTCCTATCAAATTGGTAAGTATCTGGTGACCAATGCTGAATACAGGCAATTTACTGAGGCCAAGGGTTATCAAAATAAACAGTGGTGGACGAAGGCAGGGTGGCAGGAAAAAGAACGTGGGGAGTGGTTTGAACCTGGTAAATGGACTGATGCGCGTTATAATCAGCCCAATCAACCTGTCATTGGGGTCGGTTGGTATGAGGCTGTCGCTTATTGTCATTGGCTGAGGGTAGAAACGGGGCAACCCTATCGCCTGCCAAGCGAAGCGGAGTGGGAAAAAGCCGCTCGAGGTGTTGGCGGACGAAAGTATCCTTGGGGCAATGAGTTTGAAGCTGACCGGTTAAATGCGGGTGAGGGTAAGCAGCAAGTACAGAGGACGACACCGGTAGGGATTTATCTGGCAGGCGTTAGTCCTTATGGAACATTTGACTGTGCCGGCAATGTTTGGGAGTGGTGTGTCACTAAATATGGCAAAACTTATCCCTACGATGTTGGGGAGGAAGAATGGTCGGCCAGTTATATTGAGGGAAATTCAGTCCGGGTGCTGCGGGGTGGCTCTTTCCTCAGCGATGAGGATTACATCCGTTGTACGCTTCGTAATAGGAGCCTTCCGAGGCAAGGGGGCTACGACGTCGGGTTTCGGATTGTAATCTCTCCCATTTTGTAGTTGGACTCCTGGGATACTGAAATCCGGGACAGAGAAAGAGTAAGGTAAGGTTCTCGTGTCACGCAAAGATGACCTTCAAAACGAACTAATATTGTGGCAAAGGCGCTTGCAAAAACTCAAGGAACAGCAAGCTCGGAAAGGCATTGATACTGAACCTCACATTCTCCTCGAGATCGAAGATATAGAGGCAAGCATTGAAAAATTGCAGGCAGAATTGGCAGAGTTAAACCAAGGACAGAATGAGGCACCTCAACCAAAGCTAGCTGTCTCGCCGGCAGTATCAGTACCGGTTACTCCGACCGTTGCCGCTGACCCCAAACTGGTTAGCTTTCGATCTCAACCCCGGATTTTCCTCTGCCACGCCAGTGAAGATAAACCTCGGGTGAAGGAACTTTATTATCACCTCAAAGACGCTGGTTATCACCCCTGGCTGGATAAGTTTGATTTGCTGCCAGGACAGACCTGGCGACGAGAAATTGAAAAGATTATTCGCGATCCCTATAACCTCGTCCTGGTTTGCCTCTCGAATAACTCAATCACCAAACGGGGCGTGGTACAGCAAGAGATCAAGTGGGCGCTGGATATCCTAGAGCAGACGCCCGTGGGAACAATTTATCTCATCCCGGTACGTTTAGAAGAGTGTCAAGTACCTGAACGGCTCTCGGAATTGCATTGGGTTAATCTGTTCGAACCGGATGGCTTTAAGGACCTTACACGGGCGCTGGATTATGAGATTGGGAAGCGACAGCCACCGGCTGAGATTGCCCCTGCTAAACAGCCTAAGCCCAAACTACCAGAGGAACCGGCCACCCCTGCCAAACTTGAGTCACCAAGACAAACGAAAAAGAAAGAAACTTTCGAGCCGGAGCTAATCCTAATCCCGGCTGGTGAGTTCCAAATGGGCAGCAATCCCGAAAAAGATAAACAGGCAGATAGCGAAGAACAGCCTCAACATAAGCTTTGTCTCCCCGACTACTACATTGCCAAAACACCGGTGACCAATGTCCAATACTCGGCCTTTGTGCAGGCGACGAAGCGCAAAGCGCCGTACCACTGGGAAAAAGGTAAGATTCCGGAGGGTAAAGAAAACCACCCAGTGGTTCATGTTTCATGGGATGACGCGGTAGCCTACTGTAGTTGGCTGGCCCAGGTGACGGGTAAAGCGTATCGGTTGCCGAGCGAGGCGGAGTGGGAGAAAGCGGCGCGGGGGACGGATGGTCGGATTTATCCGTGGGGGAACAAGTGGGACGCCAAGCGGTGTAATACTCAAGAAAGCAAGCTGGGTGGAACTACGCCAGTAGAGATCTACTCGGCTAGTGTCAGCCCGTATGGGGTGCTAGATATGGCCGGCAACGTTTGGGAATGGACGAATAGTCTCCCTTACTCCTATCCTTATGATCCAAAAGATGGGCGGGAAAGTCCCGGTGCTAAGGGTCATCGCGTGCTGCGGGGTGGGTCGTGGGACTACCGTCAGAGATCCGCCCGCTGTGCCTGCCGCCGCAAGGACCACTACAACCGTTGTAACGGGCTCTCCGGTTTTCGAGTTGCTGTGTCCTCCATTTTTTACAGGTCGTGAGTGTGATTGAACGGCCCTGTCGGCAACATCACGGGTAGGCCACAACCGGCGGAGACGTGATCGAGGCACTAAAAAATGGCGCGGCCTGTCTGTCTCTCGCGGGAGACAGTTCCCCCGGAGGAAGCTCCAACGGGACGCCTGGCCGGTACTGCGCGTCGGTACAGGGCGCATATACAAAAGCCACGCGCCCCCTCTGGTAGCTTTGGCGAACGTTGGAGCGTGGCATTTTTGTGGTAATGAAGTAAAAGAGTCTGCCTCAGTAGGGCGGCTTTTTTGTTGCTTCCTTGAGGAAATTGCCGCCTGAGTAGCAATGCAAAAGGGAAATTTAATCACATTTCCAGGTAAGCTACCCCAAAAAATGGGCATCAGGGTGTTAGAAGTGGACACCCCCAAAAGTGAACCATCCGGGGTATGTTCAGCAAAACAAACATACTCAGTGGTGGTGGTGGATTACTTTCTCACGAGAGCTTCGGCCTGCCCTCGTACCTCCGCGAACAGATCAGCCAGCAGCGCCTGTCGAGCATCAGTTACTGCTTGCCGGAAGGCCGGCTTGGCCAACCAGCGGTGAATCGTTGATACATCAACGCCAATACGCCGAGCCGCCGCCACCTTGCTGTCCTCGATGACCAGGCAAGCCACAGCCTTTAATTGTTTTTCTGAAAGTCCAGTCCCTGCCAGTTGTTTAATTACCTCTTCCATAAACGCCTCATTTCCCCATATTTAGTTCACAATCATAGCAGAAAACCGGAATCAATTTCAAGAGTCTCTTGAATCAATTCTGTGGTCGAGCAGCGCCGACCATCGCCGTGATGGTACTCGACCAGCAGGTGCAGAAGTACAACGCTGCCCATAAGGACGAGGCCCCCATTCGCTACAACGCCAGGGTAGCCAAGATCAACTATCTCATCCTGGTCTGCCTCATCGTCCTGTTCGGCCATGTCCTGCCGGAGCTATTCGGTTTCCCCAGGGAAATCGCTATCCTCTCCCTGCTGCCGATGGTCCTGATTAGCTGGTTCAGCTACGAAGTCTTTACCACCAACCTTGCTCTCAAGGAACGGATACGAGCCAGAGAGAAAGCCGCCGAGGACGAGCACCTCGCCCGGACCACCCGCGATTTTGCTGAGCGGGGCAAGCTGGAAGCTGAGGCCGACCTACTGCGCGAAAAGCGTCTCCTTGAGGAAGCGGTTGCCAAACAGAAACAGGCCGAGGCCAGGATTGCCAGGGAAGAACGATTAGCTACGGAGCATCAAACTTCCCATCAAGTTTCCCATCAAGTCCATCAAGTTTCCCATCAAGTTTCCCATCAAGTTGAGTATAGACAACCCTCCAATGGCGCGGCCAAGCCCTGGGACGAGCGCAGCTTTGCTGAGATCGAGGCTGCTTTAGTTATGGGTGAAGAACCTCCCCCAATCAAGCATCTGGCAACCTGGGGCCGCTATCTCCGGCTGCGAGAACTTATCGAGACTGACCAGCAGTTCGACATCAAGGCGGCTGAGTTGGTGGGGGTCAACGCGGTTCGCTTCCGCAAAGACCTCAAACTCCTGGCCGCGCACCGGATGGTTAAAGAGGTGAGCCGGGGGGTGTATGTGCTGGTGGAGCCGATAAATATATGAGACAGCTAAATTCATTGCGTGAAGTCCAGATCGTTGACGACGAGAAGGTTGGGCCGATGGCTACAAAATGTAAGTGTGGCGCTTATCGGTCAATCCGTATCCAGGGGGACAAGTTCATAGTTGACGCCTGCCCTATGTACGACCTGCCTCACCATGCGGAAAAAGATTGGGAGGTAATCGGGACCGGCAAAGCCTTTGATTTCGAGGATGAGAAGGAAAGAGCGGTACAAGTAACCACTGAGTGGTAGTGCTGGTGGAGCCAGCTACAACGGAAGGATAGCACGATGAATTACTTTTTTATCACCTGTGGCTTGTGCCAGGGTCAGGCAACAGCATGGCCGGACACTCACAATGTCACCAATGAAGAACAAGCCAAAGCCTTCTTTGAGAAAGAAGGTTGGCAAGTCGGCAAAGTCATAGCAGATAACCGTTGCCCAAACTGCAAGTCACCTACATTGACGAGAAAGGATAAACCAACGATGAAAAGACCCATTACCCTAACCGTCGCTCCTCCTGAAACAGAGCAGGAAAAAGAAGCCCTGGAACGGTTCATGACCGATGACCCAAGTTTGTTACTCGCCCGTATTATGGATGTCCACGCCAACTACCTTACCAAGAATCCGGCCAAGATCAACCAGGAGTTGCTGGCTGCGCTGGAAGAGTTGACTCCGGCGATGCCGCCCAAGGATGCACCGTGTCACTACGGACTGGTGCCACAAGAAGAGTGTGCCAATTGCCAGAGAATCGCCAAAGCTCACGCCGCCATTGCCAGGGCGAAGGGTTGAACTTCTGTCAAATTTTTGACAGAAGTTGACCAACCAGACTCGCTACGCCATAGTGCCAACGAAAGGATAACCGCTCTTGAAAAAGCTGACTTGGTGGGTAACTAGAATAAAGATCAACGGCAGCCACTACATCACATGCCGGGAATGTGAGGAGTTTTACGATAAGGCAACGCTGCCACGTAACACCAAAGCCTGTCCCAAATGCGGGTATACAGAGGAAGAAAACCCAACGAAAGGATAAGAGATGAGCGTCAAAATACTCAGAGGTGAAGACGTTCCCATTAGACAAATCATCGTTCGGGGGCCTGACCTGCCTGAAGTTCTGGAGATCGCTGCCGGCATATTGAAAGGCCAACCATCAAAATACAAGACAGAGGTGATATCTCTCATTTGGGATCAGAGGGATGGAGAGTGGGATTTCACCGTCTATGTCAAAATTCCAACGAAAGGATAAACCAAACAATGCTAGTTACCAAAACCTTTGTCGCGACTGAGGTACACACGCTCGAAGTAACAATTCAATATGACGACGAAACCCAGGACGGCCGGGAATTGGCCCAGACCGCCCTGGAATACATTGACGAGCATTGGGCCATCTCGGACCTGGGGCATAGCAATTTGCAGGTGGACCTGTCTGACGGCTCCGAGCCTGACAACCCCAACACCTTCCTGACTGCCGAGGAAATTCTCAGGGCAGCCAGTGATGAGGAGAATAGATGGCCTTGGTCTTGGGGGAAAGGATAAACCAATGACCCAACAACATACCCCCGGCCCCTGGACATATCATTTTGAAGAACCCAATAGAGATTGGGTGCTCATCATGGCGGGTGGCCCTAAAGGAAAGATTATTGCAAATGTCAACACGCAAAGCTGTCCTGACATTGACAGCGCACCCTTGTTTCGTGTTATGCCGGCTAAAGCTAATGCCAACCTCATCGCCGCCGCGCCGGATATGTACGAGGCGCTAGAGATGATCCATGAGGCTTTTATCAAGGGGGAGATAAGGTTTACCAAACAACGCCGGTCTGATCTCGACCCTTACCATCCAGCGAATACCAAGATGTCCGTCGCCTTAGCCAAAGCAAGAGGAGAACCCCAATGAGCCAACAAGAACTAACCCAACAACAACTTGACCGGCAGAGCTTTGTAGACAATGCCATCCAGGAACTGTTTGAACTCCTCGCCCCGAAGTTCGGGCTTATAGAGTGGAACATCGAGGCGATTGCTCAGGTGCGAGACGCCATCAAGCAGCATCTGGTGGACCGGCTCGGCCTGATGACCGAGCAGGAGTTCTACCCCTTCCTTGAGGAAAAGGTTGGTGGTCGAGAGGCTAACCACATCGTTGTGGATGAAGCCTCACAACTCAAGACGGTAGCCGCCAAGCCCAGGGTCGAGATTGAAGTCTGGGGGGGTGTGGCCAGTGTCGTCAAATGTCCCGACTGGATTGAGGTCGAGATTCGGGACTATGATACTGAGTTGATCTTTGGGGGCGAAGAAGAGGAAAAGGAGGGGGAGTAATCCCCCTCCTTAAGGAAGGATAAACCAAATGAGAGTAGGCCAAGTCTCTTTGCAGAAGGTTGTCAAGATCGTCCAAAAACGACGCAAACGTAAAGCAGCTAAACCCAAGAAAAGAAAGAAGGGATAATCAATGTCCTACACAAGCGGCAGAAACCGCATGGCCAAAATCCCCACGACTGCTCCCCTGCCGGTCACCTTCGAGGCCGGTCCTGGCTTTGTGACCGCTGTCATCCACGCTGGCCCTTCAACCCTCGGCCTCAAGTTCGAGTCGCCGGAGCAGTTGCTTTATTTTCTCACTGACCTGATGGAACACGCGGTTTTCGCCTGGCCGGATAATCCGTTCGTCCAGATGTACGTGGAGGAGGAGGGGGCCCGAAGCGCAGTGGCGATCTCTGCCTCAGAGGTCGCCAAGAATGGAGCCAGTTCCCTGACTAATAAATCTTAGAGCTAAGGAGATCACCATGACGGTCCTATTTGTTGACGTCGAAGCTATACCGGGTAAGAAACGGATGCACCGGTTTGATCGTCGCAAACGTCTGAGACATTGCAAAAGGCAGCGCCTGTGCTGGGCGGCGAAGGTTGTCCTGGCCGCAGTGCCGGAGGTTGGGGAAGAGGTGGGGTGTGAGGGGGTGTGACTCATCGAGTGAGCCATACAACCTCCAAAAAGGCCCTCCGAGTGTGATTAACAGGGAGGCATCCTGGGAATTGTATCCTGATTGAACCTAAAAATCAGCAAAAAAGAGGCTTGACTTTGCCTACCTTTTTGATTTATAACGTATGATAATGCCACTTATAGCAAGTTATTTTTTCGGAGTGCGATTGATGACAACTGCCATTATTACCCCAACTGACAACCGTCAAGAAGCGATCCAGGCTGTCCTTAATTCCATGTCAAGCCAACATAGTCGCCGCGCTTACCAACGAGCCTTGAACAATTTTCTCGACTGGCACACTGGTCAGGGCCGGCCGCCACTTACCAAAGCGATTGTGAATAGCTATAAGAACCACCTAGAGCAAACCGGCAAAGGGCCGGCAGCAATAAATCAGATTTTGAGCGCGATTCGAAAGCTGGTCAGGGAGGCTGCCGACAATGGTGCAATTGATCCTGTCCATGCTACAGGTATTGCCAATGTGAAGGGGGTGAAGTTTGAAACTCTACCCGCAGGCCGATCCATTAGCCCTGGCGAGTTATCCGCTCTTCTCAACGCTTGCATTGACGACCAGACGCCGGCCGGTGCTAGAGATGCGGCAATGATTGGACTTCTATATGGATGCGGTCTGCGCCGGGCAGAATTAGTGAGCCTGGATATGACGGACTTCGATCCAGCAACAAGTGAACTCAAAATCCTTCGAGCCAAAGGCAACAAACAGCGCACGGCCCATGTCACCAGTGGAGCCAAAGCTGCTCTGGAGGATTGGCTGGCAATCCGAGGTGCCTTTCCCGGTCCATTGTTTCTTCAGATTCGAAAGGGGGGACACGTAAAACCTTATCGGCTGACCACCCAGGCAGTCTATACCATCTTGCAGAATCGAGCGCAGCAGGCGGGGGTTGATGATGTCTCCCCCCACGACTTTCGTCGCACTTTTGTTGGCGATCTGTTAGACGCCGGAGCCGACATTGCTACTGTTCAACGAATGGCCGGCCATGCTGATGTTTCCACCACAGCCCGTTATGATCGGCGAGGTGAGGAAACCAAGCGGAAAGCTGCCCAACTGCTGCACGTCCCCTATATACGCCGTACTACGAGTATCTAGAGGTCCGTAAGATTATCAAACTTTCGTCCTCAGGGAAAGAAGGGAATATTATTCAATGACAAAACGGCACCCATCCTTGCTTATCGAAATAAATCTCGAACACTTCAACGCCATAATGCGTCGAGTTAATGACCTATTATCCCATACTTGGCATGAGATGATCTACAAGAATCAGGATCAAGCAAGTTGGACTGCTTTACCGATGATAGAGAAAATCACTATTGGTCTACTCGCTGAGCAGTCATCATCTTCTCATTCAACATTTTTAATTTTTTCACCCGAGACTTCGGTGAGAAATACTCTCACCATGTATACTTATGAAGTCTCGAAAGACCGAGTACGAGTTGAGTTGGTGGACGGTTGGAACTCATTAACTCACGAAGATACTCAACTTATGGGGGATGATTTTGTCAAGGCTTTGACAGAGCTTATCATCCGCGAAGTTAGGATAGTTGAGGACAAAACCCAGGTTGACATACAAAAAGAAACCACCGAATTAATAGGGGAAAGTGGCACGAAGCCTTGGAATAAAATATCAGATTATAGATGGGATAGGTCAGCAGTAGAGCTTTGGTGGACTGGGCATACTTACGCGGAAATAGCATCAAAAGTTGACAAAACAATTACGGCAAAAACGGTCATGAATCGTGTGAGTCTGTTACGAAAGCAATACGGTGAAGAGGTTGTACCAACCGATAAACAATTGCGGAAATTCGGGATAAAACTCAGGACATCGGGATATTGAATCCCGGATATTTCTCCTGTTAAAGTGGTGAGTGTAATGAGAAAGACACTCACCACTTTTTATTTTGATGAACGGAGGCAAAGACGATGATAAATCGGGTCACTGTTACTTTGGATCAAGGGGAATACAATAGCCTTCTCCAGATTGCTCTTAACGAATTACGTAATCCACAGGACCAGATGCATTACATACTTCGCCGTGAACTTAAGCGGCTTGGCTACCTCCCAGCCACATCCACTTCCCCAAACATAAATCGGGAGGCCCAGCATGTCCACACAAATTGACCGGTCGCCCTCAGCTTGCCTAATCCCGACCGAAATTTACGAATTACTCTTTGAGGTCGGGAAGGTGTGGGAAGAAAAGGTCGCCGCCGTGCAGGAGCCGGAATCCACGAGGATGGCTAAGGATGTGTCGCGAACTCAAGTGTCAAACACAGAAAAGGCAAAACAGTAAGTGGGTTACATAAATAGTCTTGCTACTTCACAGCGAGGTTCCTTAAGCCTGGCCCAAGAGCGCACCCTGATTAACTTGGTTATCCGGCTGGGGCGACGTAAGTTTGCCGAGTACCGTCGTATAGCCGGGGCCGGTACGAGGCCTATTCCGAGACTGTCAAAGTCAGTAGCTCATCAGCTAATCGGCACTATTGTACAGGATCTGGAGGCGAGACGATGATCGTCAAACCATTTATTGCGCAACAGCAGGAGTTCATTGTCCTGAATAACAGCTTCTTTGATTATGTTATGCCAGATTTATCCCCAAACGCCTGGAAAGTATTGTGCCTCATCGTCCGCAAAACAAAGGGCTGGCACAAAGAGGCTGACCGCATCCCCTACAGTCAAATTAAAGAAGGTACAGGACTCAAGAGACCTGAGGCAATCAAAGCGGCCCTTGAGGAACTGATATCGAAAGGCTATATCAAAGCGCAACGGTCAAGCCATAAGTGGACAGCAACACTTTATGAGTTGAACACCGACTTTGAAATGAATGTGAATGAACCCTTTGATGAATTTCTTCTAGTCACGAATCGTGACCAGACAAACCGCCCTCTAGTCACGAATCGTGATCAGCAGCTAGTCACGAATCGTGACCAGCACCCAGTCACGAATCGTGACTATCAAAATAACAATAAAAGAACAGAAAACACACATGCGGCTGACGCCGCGAGTGAGAGCTTAATGAATCTTTTTCTCACTCTAACCGGACTCGCTGCTCCTTCCAAGAAGAAAGAACGCGATATTTGGGACACCACCCTTCGAGAAATTGAGGCCGAATTTGGCCCTGCCACCCCTGGCCTGATACAAGCCGCTATTGAGAAGCTATACGCCGGAGACCGGATCATTTCTTCACCAACCAGTTTACTGAAGACCATGCGCGGACTCCAGGCCAGTGGCAACCACAAAAATAGTAGCCGACCTAAAAGCAACCTGACACCCGAACAGCAGGCAGCGTACCAGGCTATTGAGGAGGCGAAGCGCCAGCAATTAACGCAGTCGACCAATGGCGAAGTTACCGCTCAACGAACACAGGAATTGGAAAGGATTTTGTCATGAAACCAAGCGGCAATTACCTTGCCCCTCCCGAGGAAATCATACACGAAAGCGGCACCGCCCCTGATCGCCTGCAGCCCTTCAACGAAGAGGCTGAGGAGGCCCTGTTAGGTTCAATCTTAATTGAACCCGATTGGATGGCTCTTCTGTCCGACAGGCTCAAGCCCGAAGATTTTTACATCCAGCGCCACCAGTGGATCTTCGAGTCGCTACTTAGACTACATCGGGCTGGAAACAAGATTGACCTTCTCATTCTTAATGACGACCTGGCTAAATGTAAGCGCCTGGATGAAGTTGGTGGTTCGGCCTTTTTAACCAGTTTGATTAACGCTACACCTACCAGCGTTCATGCTGAATATTATGCGAATATCGTCCTTCAGAAAGCTGACCGCCGCCGCCTGATTGACGCCGCTGGAAAGATGGCCCGACTTGCCTTTGATGAAACGGTTGCTGAGCCAGCCGCGGAGGCTGAGAAGATTCTACAGGAAGCAATAACAGGCCGGGGGGTAGACTCCATCGTCCCAGCCGGCGAGATAATGAACGTGACGTTAGACCACCTCGAGACAATCTACCAGCATAAAGGATTATCCGGTATTCCCACCGGTCTCAAAACGTTGGACGCCAAACTTGGGGGATTACAACGATCTGACCTAATTATCGTTGCTGGCCGGCCAGGGATGGGTAAGACAGCCCTTATCACTCAAATTGTTCTAAATGCTTCTTCCCTGAGGAAGCGCTGTCTTATCTTTAGCTTGGAAATGTCCAAATTGCAGTTGGGCGAGCGTATGGTAAGCATAAAGAGCGGGGTACAGGTTCATCACTTAAGAACCGGCCAATTTGCGGACCTAGGATGGAAAAGCATTATGAGTGCCGCCGATGAGATTGCTAAATTGCCCTTTAGCGTTGATGACACCGGCGATATTACTCCCCGTGCAATTCGCTCCCGCGCCATCAAGGAGTGGGCAAAGAATGGTCTGGACCTTATCGTGATTGACTATTTGCAAATTACCGGCCGAGATGATGATACCCGCCGCAATTCTAACATGCACCAGGACATGGCTGAGGCAAGCCGTCAGTTTAAGGCTCTTGCCAAAAAGTTGAATATTCCCGTTATAGTTTTGAGTCAACTTAACCGGGAAGTTGAGAGGCGGGGCGATAAACGCCCAGTGTTGTCCGACTTGCGGGAGTCGGGGTCAATCGAAGAAAACGCCGATGTGGTTTTGATGCTCTATCGGGATGGTTACTACAACCCAGAGACTGAATTTCCCAATGTGGCCGAGATAATCATTGCCAAACATCGGTCTGGCCCCACAGGCACGATTACAGTTTACTTCAATCCAGAGTTGACTAAATTCACCGACTTGGAAGTAAGGACCCAATCTCTTGCATACTGAAAGCGAAGAGGCATGAACGTCAACACTGTCACCGAATCCTGTCTCGAACCTGAACAACCCGACCCACTCTATTTGGCCTGTCAACAAGTCAGATACCCATTCACATTGGAGTGGTTGGATGGGAGTCGTAATACCTTTTACACGCCGGATGAAATATACAATGATTTTTGGGTGCGGGTGATGTTAAAAGAAATCCTAAACTTGGGGCATAGTAAATCTGGGTGAGTATCTCCTCAAGGATAAAATTCAGATGTTGAATTTTACTCATTATTAAACCGGATCAACTTAAAGCATAAAATCGTCCGAGGCGCTTCGGATGGCGCTGCGTGAAGCGGAAAAGCGCGGGGTCTATTGCCATCAAAAACAAGATTGGAGGTTATGAGGATGACTTTGAAAGAGCAGATAGCAAAAAACAGGCTGGCCGAAGCCTATTGCGTTCTTTTAGCGGCTGCCGACCGTAGACAGAAGCGGTTAGCTGCAGAAGAGGGCGCAAGAAAGACCACCAATTCGGGTACGGATTCCGATGCCCAACCCGAAATAGGCGGCAAGTAACCCTACTTCGCTTTGAGGAAGCGAGCGAAGCGTAGAAGTTGCTGCTCAGGCGGTAAGAGGCGGGCTAGCTCGACAATTTCTTGTAACACTGGGAGGTTTAGAGAAGTCAATGGAAGAACTAACCACCACGGAAACCAACAAGCTGGAAATTCTTGAAACAGTCATCGAACAGGGTTTGCAAACCTTCGTCGAGGTTGGCGAGGCTCTGGCCGAGATCAGGGACAGCAAACTCTACCGCTCCCAGTATGATACCTTTGAGAATTACTGCCGGGAGCGGTGGGGGATAAGCAGACCACGAGCTTACGAGTTAATAAATGCTGCCGAAGTGGTCCAGAATTTGTCTGCCACGGCAGACATTTCGCCTGCCCCCATGTCTCCAATTGGAGACATTTTACCTACCTCGGAACGCCAAGCCCGCCCGCTCACCCTGCTACCCCCGAAGCAGCAAACCGCCGCCTGGCAGCAGGCAGTAGAAACCGCCCCCAACGGCCACGTCACGGCCAGCCACGTCGAGCAGGTAGTCAAACAAAACTTCATCTATGCCCGTGATAAACCCCGCATTACTCGAACCGATAACCGCTATGCCCCAGTTGGGCATGATGCCTGCCAAACTCCGGCCTGCGCCTTCAGGCCGCTCCTGCCGTACCTGTCAAAAGATTGGACGCTGTGGGAGCCGGCCCGAGGCGAGGGCAACCTTGAACGGACCATGCAGTATCACAATTTCAATACTGTCTCTGGTGACATCATCACTGGCCGGAACTTCCTCGACTACGAGCCGGACCGGTGGGATTGTCAGGTGACTAACCCGCCCTGGAGCATCCAATTTTATTGGTTGGAACGCTGTTACACGCTGGGTAAGCCCTTCGCTCTCCTGCTGAAGGTTGATGTCCTGGGGACTGAAGCAGCTCAGGTATTGTTTGAGCAGTATGGGGTCGAGGTCATCCTGGTTCGCCCCCGTATCAATTACAAGATGCCCAACACGGGTTGGGACGGCGGCGGGGCGTTCTTTGCCAGCGCATGGTACACTTGGGGTTTGAATATTGGCCGTCAGATGACGTTTACCAAGCTGGATGTCTCGGAAATCTTTCCGGGCGAGTTCAAGAAATAACCGAAACAACGGATCAGGATCGAGGGATGACTAGATGGTTTCTTTCAAGCATATCTTGATTACGTTTCACCCTGCTGGCTTTGGTACAAGAATCGCAGGTAACGCAGTGCCTCTTTACGTTGATCAGGGAGTAGATGTTGCACCACATCATGTAGCTCTACCAAAGTGGGATCATCTTCCGAGGTTGAGGGCAAGGGTAATATTTCGGCTAGTCTAAGGGGTACTTCCGGAGCTTCACCCAGGGCTTGAGCAATTTTAATACAAAAGTCTGCACTGGGAGGCATGTTACCAGAGAGAGTTTTTGAAACGAGAGATTGCGAAATGCCCGCTTGTCTGGCTAGCTCTCGATAAGACCAACCGCGCTGTTTTACTTCTCTAGCGACCCAAGCAGCAAGTTTATCACTCATAGCCCTATTTTACTAAAAGCCACTAGAATAACCAAAGGCTATTAACTGATATTGACAATTAATAGACAAATGAGTATAATAATCATCATTATATGATTGTTATACTCATAAAGGAGCGCAAATTATGGCCGAACCAACCACAATATGCTTTGTCGGCACTGACGAACTAAAGGCTATGCTAGAAAAGTGGGCCAAAGAGGATGAACGTAGCATGAGTTACGTGTTGCGTCAGATTCTCAAAAACGAAGTCCAGCGCCGAATGGTTCAATCTGAAAGACAGAAGCCAGTCAGTCAAAAAGTTCACTAAAAACGAGACGCGCCGCCGCAGCACCGGCAACGCGCCTCTAACTCATACAAGAAAGGGTAACTTTCTTATGCAAGCTCATCTGAATCTAGCACAAAAATTCCCAGTCCGCAATGGACATGGCCCCACAGAGGCTTTCACCGAAGCCTTTATCTCCCAGACAGACAATCGAACAACTCAATTGAGTACAGAACGGGGCCTGGTCATCGCTGCCCGTGCTTGCCACTCGGTTCTGTTTGGCGAACCACACCCGGCCAGCTTTGACCGGGATGATCTGAGCCAAACACTGGAGATCCTCACTCAAATAGCAACTAGCCCTGTCTTTCACCAGCAATCAGAGTGAGGTGCCAAGATGAACACACGGACCCGAATCGTAAATAGTCTGACCACAACTGTTGCCGGAATGGTTTTTCTCATTGGTGCAGGAGCCTTTGTCCTGAGCTATGACGCCTTATACGCCACGGGCCAGAGTAACGGCATCCCAACGCCGAAAGCCTGGATTTGGCCCCTGCTTGTTGATGGCCCTTTGGTCGTATTTACCCTGGCCCTGTTGATTGCGCAGATCATGCGCCAGTCGATTCGGCTGTGGGCCGGCCTGGTTATCCTCTATACTCTGGCAACTATCGGGTTCAACCTTTCCCATGCCCAATCAACACCACTTGGTTGGACCGTCGCCATCGTAGCCCCACTGGGTTTGCTGCTGACCACCGAGGCGCTACGCCACCTAGCCAAAATTATCATCGAGCGCCAAGCAGTGGTGGCCAGCCTGGCCGAGCTGACCGCTCAGGTAGACAGCAAAGTAATCGAGGTTGGTAAACTAAGTGATCAGGTTGATTCTCTAACTGTTCAACGAGATGCATTAAAGGCGGAAGTTGAACAGCTTAAATTGGAATTGAAATCGTCAAAAATCGGGCTTATTTCTCCGTCAGTGGACGAAATGAACGCTGCTCGCCGGGTCAAAAAGCTGGAAGCCATGGACACGTTGCTAACCTATCTGTCCAGCAATCCCCTCGCTACCATGTCCGAAGCCGGCCAAGCTATTGGACGATCCAAGACAACTGTTGGTAACTATATTCAGGAACTGACCACTTCTGGCAAGCTAAGCCAAAATGGGAGCGGCTGGGAGGTGTCAAGATGATCCTCTCTCACAGTACCCGCATCGCTGTTAGAGTTATTATTGACGATGACACCGGTCAGTTTGTCGCTTTCCTGTTGGCTCTGACGACCCTCATCACAATGCTGATCAAGCTTGCTCAGTTTGTGTCCGAGGTCGTGTTGCTGGTCAATGATTTTGTTGAAGCCACTCACTTTACGTCTACGGTCTTCATTATCGGCTTTAAGTCAGTGGCTTATGGGGTGGGGATGAGACTATGACCAAGTATCTTATCACCATAACCGCAACGGTAACCCTGATCGTTGTTATCGTCTTTTATCAAACGATTGTCCAGGCCCTGTTGATAGTCGGTTACACTGCCGCTGCTCTGCTGACCCTGGCTGGCCTGGGAGGGCTGTTCTTCGGCGGCTGGTATTTCAAAGAGCGAATCGGAATCTTACGCGCCCAGCGCCGACAGGCCGACAGGGAAAGCCACGTTACTGTAGTTACTGACAACGGTCAAACCTGGATACGTGATACTGATAGCCACGCCACATGGCGCAACCTCACAGGCTCACCCGCGCTATATGTGAACGGCAAGCAAGCCCAGCCTGAAGCATGGGAACTGGAGCTATACCGCTTACGGTTGCTGGCTCTGGCGGCCGGCAGAGGCCGCCACGATCCGACCTTCGCCGCTTTGCCAGACCCCATAGAAGCGAACCCGCTTGATCTTTTGGAGGTGTGTACCCAGCCTGGGCAGGCTTACGCCATTATTGGTGGTCAGCAGACCGGCAAGACCTGGCAGGCTCGACACATCGCTAATTTTTGGATCCGCCAGGGATATAAGCCCGTGGTCGTCGGTCCCAAGTGGGACCATGGCGAGTGGGGCGGCTGTTATTTGCTGGGGGGCAATGGTGATTTTGAAGCGGTTGGACGGGGTATTGCTATAATCCGGCGGCTCGCCGAAACCCGCCATGCTGATACCACTAAAAGCCACAAAGCGCACTCGATTCAGCCGGTCTTTTTTGATGATTGGACTCCGATTGTGGACCAGGTAGACAATGCCCGTGCTTTGATTTTGGAGGCGACCACCCTCTACAGCAGCGTTAATATTCTGCTCTACTTCGTCCTACATGCTGACACTGCCGCTGCCTGGGGTACGGACAAAAAAGGCGCAGCCCTGAAAGATAACTTCGTCAAGCTGTTCATAGTCCCAACCTACGACCAGACCGGGATGGTGGTGCGTTCACAGACTCGTGGTTATATCCGTTTTGCAGGTGAGACGGTAGACCGACCAGCCCGGCTGTTTACCACGCCGCCGGCTGATTTGGGCCAGCCAATGCCGCTGTTGTTTCCCGAAGTAGAGATAACCAACCAGGCCGGGACTTGCCCTGTTTGTGGCAATCCAGTAACGGGCAAGGCAACCTATTGTAGCAATGCCTGTAAGCAATCTGCCTACAGGCAACGTGTTACAGCCGCATAACGTAACAGATGACCGTAACAGGTGTTTTCATAACGTAACAAAGATGGAGCAATTAAGATGACACACAAAGTAGAATCTAAATCAATTCTCGACAAGTTCACCGTGCTGGACCGAGCCGTGCTTTACGCTCGTGTTTCCGGTGATGACCGCGGCAAGGAAGGGCGCAATCTGCAAGGCCAGTTGGACATGGGCCGGGAGTACGCTAAAGAGAAGGGCTATACCATCATTGCCGAATTGTCAGAGGATGACCGGGGCGCGAGCGGGGCCGAGATAGACTTACCACAGTTGAATCGAGTTCGTGAAATGGCTTATGCCGGTCAGTTTGACGTATTAATTGTCCGGGAACTTGACCGGCTATCCCGTAACCTGGCAAAGCAGTTGATAGTAGAGGAGGAGTTAAAGAAGTGTGGCGTCCGGGTTGAGTATGTTTTGGCTGAGTACGACGATACCCCAGAAGGGAGATTACAGAAGCATATTAGAGGGACCATTGCTGAGTATGAACGTGAAAAAATACGGGAGCGAATGACGCGAGGCAAGCGGAACAAGGTAAAAGCTGGCAGCGTAAATACTGGTAATCAACCACCTTTTGGCTATCGGTTTAATAATGACCGGACTTGTTTTGAGATTGAGCCAGTAGAGGCTGAAATTGTCCGCTTCATCTTCGAGCAATACTTGAATGGACACTCCATAGGGGCGATACGAGATAAATTGATGAAAGCAGGGATACCGTCCCCTTCTGACCTGCGAAAATTTAACGGAGTAGTCAAGCGAAGCGAGTACGGCAAATGGGCAAGGTCGGTTGTTGCCAGAATTTTAGCCAACCAGACATATACGGGGCTATGGCATTACGGCAAGGATAAGAAATTGGAATATCAAAAAAGTGATGGGGGGAAGGGTTACAGGGAAACAAAGCATCTTGCTTCTAACTGGATTGAGGTAAAAGTCCCGGCTATCGTTCCGCAAGATGTCTTTGACTTTGCACAAGAAAAGCTGGCCGAAAACAAAAATCGCCAGGGGCAACCTGGCACGAGTGAGATATTGTTACGGAAGCGTTGTACTTGTGGCGAATGTGGTTATAAGATGGGGACGATGGGAAAAGGCCATTATTACACTTGCGGGACAAAAACTAACAAAGACTGCTTCAAGACTTGCTCTCAAAAATCTTTTAAGACCGATATGGCAGATACCAAGATTTGGCAATGGTTAGAGGAGATTTTGACGGACCAAAACCGACTAGAGGAAGAAATAGCCAATGTCGAGGCGAAACAGGACAAGAATGGGGCAATGCTTCAAAGCCAGTTAGAGGCCGCCAATTCAAAGATAGCCGAACTTAACCAGGAACTAACCGAACTCGTAGACGTATTGAAAGCCCTTAAAAAGGGTGGTAAGGCTTATGCCGCAGTTCTGACCGATATTGAACGGGTAGAGGAAACTATAGCCAAGATAGAAGTGCAGCAGGCCAAAATCAAGGGGCAACTCAATCAGGTTATGTTGTCGCCCGAAGATAAAGACCGTCTCAGGAATTTTGCGGCAAAGGTAAGCGCCGGTATAGAGGAAGCCCGCCGTGACTTTAATCTACGGCGGGCCATTGTTGACCTACTGGACGTACAAGTAAGGCTAGTAAGGGAAGATGGGAAGGCTATAGCTTATGTAACCTGCATTTTGCACGATTATGAAGCTAAAATGGAATTGTCTCCCACTATGAAGCCGGGGTTTTTGTTTTACTTAAACGATAGATCAACCAACCAGCGCACCGTCTGGGGATACATTATGACAATGAGCAAAACAATAACTTGTATGACGACAAAGGGGAGAGCGCTTTTGTGAATATCCGCTGTGCTAACTTCTTTGGGGGCCGCGCTTTGCAAGTAAAACAGCGAGAAGCCAACGGGTGGGGAGATAAAAGCGGTTTGCAGGTTGATGGCCATTACAATGGCAAACCAAACCATATCAACATTCAACTGTAATGCCGCCGGTACAAACAGGGGCATCACAATAAAACAAATTTCAGTAAACTCCAGCGGAATGCCCAGCAAAAAGACGACAATATTGCTGACGATCATAAAGGTGACAAACCCACCGGGCATATTGACCAACAGATCGGTAATGAAGCGCTTACCGCCGAGTACGTCAAAAACCAGGCTAAATAAGGAAGCGCAGAACAAAATCATGACCACCAGGGCTGTCACCCGCGCCGTTGCATGGGCGGCCTCTTTAATGAGCGACCAGCTTAAACGCCGGTTTACGGCGGCTAACAGACACGCGCCCACGGCCCCTACCGTACCCGCTTCGGTGGGCGTGGCAACGCCAAAGAAAATGCTGCCCAGCACAGCCAGAATAAGGAGAATGGGCGGCACAACAGCGTGAAGGGTCTTCAAAAACAGGGGCAGACCGCGCAAGGTCCGGGCTTCGGGGGGGAGGGCTGGGGCCGTATGGGGTCTGAAATAGGCGATCACCAGCACATACAACGCATAACCACCCGCCAGCATCAGGCCGGGGATAACCGCGCCCAGGAAGAGATCGCCGACCGAAACCCCAATTTGATCGCTTAACAGAACCAGGACCAAACTCGGCGGGATCATCTGGGCCATGGTGCCGGAAGCTACAATCACCCCGGAGGCCAGTTGTTTATCGTAGCCGTAACGGAGCATGACCGGCAAGGTTAACATCCCCATGACGATGATGGTCGCAGCCACCACCCCGGTGGTGGCCGCCAGGAGTGTGCCCACCACGACGACAGTTAACGCCAGTCCCCCCCGCAGCGGCCCCAGCAAGATGCCCACCGTTTCAAGCAGATCTTCGGCTATGCCCGACTTCTCCAAGATGGAGCCTAGAAAAATGAAGTAAGGAATGGCCAGCAGGGTAAAGTTAGACATGGTGCCGAACCAGATATTGGATAGCAACAGCAGCCGCCTCAGGTCAAACACGCCAAGCGCTAAACCGATCAAACCAAAGACAATGGCGGTGCCGGCAAAGGAGAAAGCAACCGGATAACCGCTCATCAGGATCAGGACAAAACCGGCGAACATGGCCAACGCTAACCACTCGTAGCCCATTGTTTTCCCCTTCTATTCTATGCTTTCAACTTCTGCCTGGATTTGGGTCGCAATCTCGGTGTAGCCCCGAATGACCGCCCAATGTTTGATACTTTGAGCCAGACTTTGGAGCAGTAACAGAGCAAAGGCCACGATAATCATCGTTTTAATCGGGGCACGGGGCAGCCCCTCCGGGTCGGGTGAGACTTCCCACATCCCCCAGGTGCCGTTGGGCCGCCGCCCCCATGAGGTCATCACCGGGTTGTAGGTCACATAGATGCCAATGAGGCACAAGGGAATGAGGAAGAGGAGCGTACCCAGGAAATCAATCCATGCTTTCTGTTTGTCGCTCCAGTTGGCGTACAGAAAGTCAACCCGCACGTTGACCCCGTGTTTAAGGATGTAAGCAAAGCCGAGGAAAAAAATCAGCGAGAAGAGGTACCATTGCAGTTCTATAAAGACGTTGGAGGATAACCTGGCCCCAACAAAGCGGCCCACGTAGCGGGCGACCACGTTGTAGAAGCCAACCACAACGGTGATAATGACAATCCAATTGGCCAATCCGCCGACGGCTTCGGTCAGGCGATCAATGAAATGGGCGAACTTGAGCAGGGCCTGCATGGCTTCGTCCCTCCTTTGGGCCAGCCGAGTTTCGGCACAATCATATCAAATTTTGCGAATATGACAAATGAACCGGGTTGATATGGATTGCCAGGGGCAAGTGGGGATGATACAATTTGTGAAAGAAGCCACCGACAAGCTCAGCGCTTATTGGCAGCGGGCCTTTTTGCTGGATTACGCACTTGCCGCCGGCCACCTGGCCACAGTCGAGTCGGCCCGCCAGGCCCAGCAGATTATGGAAGAAGTGCTGAAATCCAGCCCTTCGCCCATGATTAGGCTGGCCCGGATGGTGCTGCTCTCGCCTCTTCAAGTGATGCGTCTTTTGCGCCGGGCCTTTAACAGCCAGACCCCCATCGTCGCGCCTCAGCAGCAAAACGCCCTCCGCCGGCAGTGGTCGGCCTACCAGGATTATTTACAGGCCCTGGCGGAGCGGTACGAGCAGACCTACCGGGCAGGGACCGAAGGTGGGCCTGACTGAGTCATTGATAAGAGCGTGGCCTAGATTTGTTAGTTGGACAAACGGCAAGTAGAATAAACCGTATTACGATATGGTGAACGATAGGAGTTTGGATGGAAGTTGTCACTGTTTCACCCAAATATCAGGTAGTTATTCCCTTAAGCGTTCGACGGTCACTGGGGATTAAGCCCGGTAATAAAGTGCAAGTTATCCTGTATGAAAACCGAATAGAGTTAATTCCGCTCGAACCTATCAAGAAAATGCGAGGATTTCTCAAGGGAATTGATACGACGATTGAACGGGAATCTGACCGTGTATGAATGTGATCGACTCATCTGGCTGGCTTGAGTATCTGGCAGAAGAGCCAAACGCTGATTTTTTTACCCTGGCGATTGAAGATATAGAAAATTTAGTCGTGCCGGTTATCAGTCTCTATGAACTTTTTAAGCGAGTCTATCAACAACGTGGGGAAGATGATGCGCTCAAGGCAGTAGCTTTGATGATGCAAGGGCGTGTGGTGGATTTAGATGCAGCACTGGTGCTAAGTGCGGCCAAGCTTTCGCATGATCTATCACTACCTTTGGCAGATAGTTTGATTTTGGCCACGGCACAAGCATACCAAGCTACCTTATGGACGCAAGACGAACATTTTAGGAACATATCTGGTGTCCAGTATGTTGCCAAACAGAAGAAATAATGAATTGAAGTATAAATGAAAATCTCCCCTCCCATCCGAATCAAACATACCTACACCCAAACTCTGGCCGGCTCGCCGGAAGCGGTCTTTCCGCTGCTGTGCCCGGTGCGCGAAGCGGAGTGGGTCAACGGCTGGGACCCCAAGCTGGTCATTTCGGAGAGCGGCGTGGCCGAGCTGGACTGTGTCTTCGTCATGCCGGACCAGCCCCACGACGCCGTCTGGGTGGTGACGCAGTGGAAGCCAGAAGCCTACCACATCGAATTTGTGAAGGTGATGCCGGAGGTGGCGGTAGGTCGGATCGAGATCCGCCTGCGGCCCGGCGAGGCTAACCAGACCCTGGCCGAGGTCTCGTACGCTTACACCGCCCTCAGCGAAGCGGGGGAGCGCCTGGTGAAGGGGTTTACCGAAGCACATTACACTGCTTTTATGCAGGAGTGGGAAGCGGAGTTGAACCATTTTCTGCTCACCAGTCAGAAGAGGCCTGGTGGCTCGCACCATTAAACCCACCAAAACTGATCGGTTTATAAAATCTTACTCAAAAAAGCGCGGGTGCGGTCGTGGTGGGGACTGTCAAAGAACTTGGCGGCCGGCAGGTCTTCCAGGATCGTGCCGGAGTCCATAAAGATGATCCGGTCGGCCACTTCGCGGGCAAAGCCCATTTCATGGGTCACCACGATCATGGTCATCCCGCTGGTGGCCAAATCTTTCATCACCTCCAGGACTTCCTTGATCATTTCCGGGTCCAAAGCCGAGGTTGGCTCATCAAAAAGCATCAGCTTGGGGTCCATGGCCAGGGAACGGGCAATGGCCACTCGCTGCTGCTGCCCGCCGGAAAGTTCAGCCGGGTAGGCGTCGGCCTTTTCCGGCAAGCCGACTCGCTCCAGCAACTGGCGGGCTTTGGCCTCGGCCGCTTCTTTGGACTGACGCAGCACATGCATCGGAGCGATGGTGATATTTTGCAGCGCCGTCTTATGCTGGAACAGGTTGAACTGCTGAAAGACCATGCCGATTTCGCGCCGGGGCAGGTGCTGCTTGCGCGAGGGCGTGTCGTGGATCGAGACCCCGTTCACCCAAATCTTGCCTTTTTGGATTGGTTCCAGAGCATTGATACAGCGCAAAATCGTGCTCTTGCCGGAACCGCTGGGGCCGATGATGACCAAGACCTCGCCCGGGGCCACTTCCAGGTTAACGTCGCGCAGCACTTGAAAATGACCAAACCACTTGGAAACAGACTCACACTTGACCACTGCGCGCCGTCCTCTTTTCAATAACAGCCACCCCTCGTGACAGCCCGTAGGCAATCAAAAAATAAATGACGGCCACAAACACATTAGGAGCCAGGGTTCTAAAGGTGGCGGCGCTGACTCGATTGGCGGCGTGGGTGAGTTCGGCATAGCCAAAGACCGAGACCAGCGAGGAATCTTTGATCAGGGAAATGAACTGTCCGGCCAGAGCTGGGGAGATACGGCGAATCGCCTGGGGCAGGATAATCAACGTCATAGCCTGAAAACCGGTCATCCCCACCGACAGCGCCGCCTCGCGCTGACCGCGGGCCACCGATTGGATGCCGGCCCGTACAATCTCCGCCACGTAAGCCCCGGTAAAGACTCCCAGCCCCAGGACCAGCGGGAGGGTTTGAGAGCGTCCAAAGAGCGGCCCCAGCCCAAAATAAAAGATGATCAACTGGATCAGGAGAGGGGTATTGCGGATGACTTCCACATAGGCCGCGGCCAGACCGGAGACCAGGCGCAGCCGCGAAACGCGCATCGCGCCGGTAATAATGCCAATCACAAACGCCAACACCAGGGATTGGATAGAAATAATCAGGGTGTTTTGCATGCCGGTGAGAAAGATGGCCAGATAAGGGAAGACGCTGGTCTCCCAGACGAGGGGGTCGAACAGTTCTCTGAGGATATATTCCATAACCAGGGGACCTTTTCAGACACCCGGTTTCTCGGTTCATAAAATCGTAGAAACCGGGCGTCTCTAAATATTTTCTTCTAAATTTTTACTCGACGACTACATCTTTCAGCCACTCGCCCTCTTCAAACCAGCGGCGGTAAGACTCGTTGTAGGCGTCCGAGTCGACGTAACTGTCCAGGAAGGTGTTGGTCCATTGCAGCAGGTCGGCCTCCCCGGCCCGTACCGGAATCCCGTACTTTTCCGAGGTGAAAGGCTCCAGCAGTGCATAAACGCAATCTTTATGTAGTTGGGCCTGGACCGCAATCAGCGACTGATCATAAACAAAGGCGTCAGAACTGCCGTTGCAGACATCCAGGGTCGCCTCATTGCCGCCTTTCATCTGGCGGATTGTGGCCGTTTTGAAGGTCCGCTGGGCGGCGATGTCGCCGGTGGTGCCCTGCTCGGTCACGATGACGATGTCGGCCTTGTCCAGATCGGCATAGCTTTTAACCGCATCTTTGTGCTTCATGTTGACCAGCACCGCCTGGCCTGAGGTAAAGTAGGGCCGGCTAAAATTGACCGCCAGCGCCCGCTCCGGGGTAATGGTCATCCCGGCAATGATCAGGTCAATCTGGCCTGCACCCAGCGCCGGAATAATCGCATCAAAATCTTTGAAGTCAACTACTTCCAGTTCGACCTTCATCGCGTCGGCCATGGCCTGGGCCATATCCATATCAAAGCCGACCATTTTCCCCTGTTTGTCAATCATTTCAAAGGGAAAATAGCCCGCACCCGTCCCGACACGCAGCTTTTTGGCTTCCTGAATGCGGCGAATGGTGGGGAAGGCGTCGGTTTGAGCGTTTTTTACCTCTGGGGCCTGGCTGGAACAGGCCGATAAGAAGGCGGTCAGGCCCAGCAGCGCGATCAAAGCGAACCAAAGGATAGTTTTATTTAATTGTTTGGTGAACATAGCTCCTCCAAAGAAAATAGTAGACGGTAGACAGTAGACAGTAGACAGGGGTAGTATATTCCTGCTACCTCACCACTTCGGGTGCGCCGAAGGGCATGCAACCCTGCTACCTTTCCATTGTTGGTGGTGTGCCACAGGCTCGTGAACACTCTCTTGAAAATAACTTGTTTGTAGTAGCGACTTCAGTCGCTGATAGGCTTAGACGACTGAAGTCATCACTACGAACAATTTTCATCATCGCTGGTGTGCTATGGATGCCTCATAGTTCATCACGCTTTAAGAACGCAGTCATGCAGTGGATAGCTCCGGCCCCCTTCATCAGTTCGTCAATTTCCACCTGGATGACCTCAACCCCAGCCTCCTGCATCATGCGCACGGTGCCGGCATTGTTGCCATGTGGGATGACAATCTTGCCCGGCTCCAGGGCCACAAAATTCAGCGCGACACCATAACGGACCTCAGCTTCGGATGTGACCTCCAGAATATGGAAGCCGTGCCGCCGGAAGGCTTCGACGACGACATAAGGCACCTGGACGGTGTAGACAATAGCCAGTTTCCGGTCCAACACCGCCATCATTCCATCCAGGTGCGCTTCTGACCAGGGAACCTGCACCGTCACAATCTCGCCCACGCCCATGCGTTCCAACTCGGCCTTAACCTGGCGAGCGCCCTCGGCATTGGTCCGGCGGCTTAAACTGACAAAGGCCAGGTCACGATTGGCCCACAACAGGTCGGCGCCCTCAAATGTGCCCGTCCCGGCGATGGTGCGCAGGATCGGCACGCCGAGGCGGGCCAGGGCTTCAGCCGCGTAGCGCTCCTCTCCACGCCGGATGATGGTGCCGGGCCGGGCGACAATGGCCCCTTCCGGCGTCATCGCCACCAGGTCTCTCACGAACATGCCATTGGGCTTATTCAGCGGCATGTGCTCGATGTAATGAACATCTACGCCGTGCGCCCGGTAGACATCGGCCATGGCATCGTGCTGCCGCCGCGCCCGTTCCGGGTTCATCCGCTCGGCAAACAAAACGGCGGCGGGGTCTTCGATCTGCTCAATCTCCGGCCCCGGCCGGTGGAGTAAAACAGCCCGCAGGCGGCCAATCTCAGAGCTGCAGCCCCAATCTCCCCAGAGCTGGGGCATCTCAGCTTCAAAAGGCGTATCAGCGGTTAACGACCATTCATTCGCAGCAATAGGCATATTGAGTTTTGTTTCTCCTCGAATTCTATAAGATAGGTGTGACCTGAATCCAGTTAGCCCCAAGCTGACCCGCAGGGGGCATTATTCAAGCTCAGGACTGGAGCGAAAAGAGGCTAAAGCGCACTAAAAAACCGACGCGGGTTGGGATGATACTATAGGCAGTCTAATACATATCATCCCCGGAAAACAGTGATAAACCTCGCCATTTCCCAGTGACTATTGTCATCCAATCATGAGGGTGGAAGCTCTCGGGCGACAATGCCGGTCATGCAGCCGATAGCACCGGCGGCTTTAATTAACTCGTCCACTTCAACTGTGGTACAATCAAGGCCAGCTTCACGATAAAATGCTTCAGTAGCCGGATTGCCGGCCGGCATCAGGATGTGGCGCGGCCCCAGGGTGACAAAGTTAAAGGCGGCTGACTGCATGGCGGCCCGATCATCCGGCAGGAAAAGCACCGTGTAACCCCGCCGGCGCAGCGCCTCTACGGCGGCATAGGGGACGCGACCCGGCCAGGCCAGCGCCAGGTCGGGGGCGGCAAAGCGTAAGGTGCCCATCAGGTGCATGGCCCCATAGGGCAGGCCAACCTGGACGACTTCAATCCCCATCTCGCGCAGCAAGCTGCTCACCTGCGCTGCTCCGTCGGTATTGGTCCGCAGTCCCGTCGCCAGCAGGACAGTTTGGGGATCTATCCAGGCCGCATCGGCGCCCTCGAAGGTGCCACATCCACGGATGGTGCGCAAGATCGGTATGCCCAGGTCGGCCAGCCGCCGGGCCACAAATCGCTCCTCCCCGGCTCGCACCGTCGAGGCCGGCCGGCCCACGATAGCGCCCTCCGGCGTCATAAACATCAAATCCGCTACAAACATCTGGTTAGGGGGCGGCGTCTCCGCCGGCTCGACGTAATGAACGGCAACGCCAGCTTCCCGATAGGCTTGCGCCAGCGCCTTATGCTGCTGTCGTGCGCGGCCAAAATCGGGCCGGGCCAGCATCTGGACAGTATCAGGGTCGGCGATGTTTTCCAGCTCAGGCCCGGGCCGGTGCAGTAAAACCACTTTCAGGGGGGACCACTCCGTCGCCACGCCGCACACCCCCCAAATGCGGCCAAGTTCCTGGCCCAGGGAGTCGGTGCGGGGCGACCAGCCCTGCCCGCCGTAGGCAGATGCACTAAAATGGTAGCGTACCGTAAGCTTAGTTGAATTGTTCATATATCCTCTTCCGTCAGCGTGTAAAAGATTTCGCCAGGCTGCCTGCATTGTAGTTCAACCTGGCGAATGTTGCCAGTTGTAAGGGATATTGTGAATTTTTTAGCACACAGTGTTATAATGGGCCATCTTTTAAGGGTCCAAAAGCAGGACAGGAGCCGGAGCAGTGAAAATAGTTTGTGTGGGGGAGTCAACTCTCGATTATTATCTGGATTTAAATAGGGGCTTTGTCGGCGGTATTTCGCTCAACTTTGCCGTTCACAGTAAACGCTGCGGCGCAGAAAAAGTAGCGCTGCTCAGTTGTGTTGGCAGCGATCCCGCCGGGCAGCTTGTCCGGCAAAAACTATTAAAGGAGGGAATTGACACTTCCCACTTGTATGTTCAGGAAGGCGAGACGGCCAGGCAGAATATTATTGTCACGCCAACCGGAGAGCGAATCTTCCCGTCCAATGGTTACAGCCCTGGCGTGCTGGCCGGTTTCCATGTGAGTGACGCCGACCTGGAATTTATTCAACAATTTGATATTGTCGTGACTCCGCTCTTCTGGCAGATTGAGCCGATTTTTAACCGGGTTATGCGACAGTTATCGTTCCGGGGTAAGCGGGTGGTAGACTTCCTGGATCTGTCCGATTATGGGCAGGATTATGGAGGCATGGCCGCGCTGATTCAACAGCTCGATTTGGCCTTTATCAGCGGCAACCAGCAGGCGGTAGATATGCTGCGACCCTTATCTCGCCAGATGGCGGGGATCATTGTCGTTACCCGTGGCGCGGCAGGAAGTACGGCCCTGGTGGGCGCGCAGCAGTTTGACCAACCCGCCGTTCAGGTCGCTGCTGCGGTAGATACAACCGGATGCGGCGATGCGTTTCAAGCTGCCTTTACCGTAGCCTATTTTAGTCATGGCAATGTGCCGCTGGCTCTCCAACAGGGGGCCAGGCAGGCGGCTGAGGTCCTTCAGCATTACGGAGCTAGTGTAGACCCTAAAGGTCTTTAAGACCTTTAGGGTCTGAAGTTATTGAGGAGTGTTCACGAACCTGTGGTACGCCATCAAGGATGAAAATGGAGTCCAAAGCTTGCTTTGGTTTATTGGCAAACCAAGGTTTGCACTCCAGGTTTATTTACGAGGAGAAAAATAATGTTTCGACAGATTTTCTTTCCTGTAACCCGGCCAGTGATCGGCGTGATTCATCTTCCCCCCTTGCTGGGTTATTCAGAATTTACCAGTATGGAGGCGACCCTGGTGTTGGTGCTCAAAGACCTGCACAGTTTACAGCGGGGTGGTGTGGATGGGGTGATCGTTGAGAACGAGTATGACCATCCCCATCAATTTACGGTCGGCCCGGAAATCGTGGCCTCGTTTACCTGGATGATGCACAAAGTGATGGAACAAGCCCAGGTTCCGGTCGGATTGGAGGTCCTGCTCAATGACTGGCAAGCCTCTCTGGCCATTGCCAAGGCTTGCGGGGCAGCTTTTGTCCGGCTTGATTTTTTTGTGGATAGGGTCAGGGTCAAGGACAGAGTCATCGAGCCTGATCCGGCTGAGATTATCGCCTATCGCCGGCAACTCAAAGCTGAACACGTGGCGGTGCTGGCCGACATCCAGGTTAAATACAGCGAACTGTTGGAAGAGAAGTCGTTGACTACCTCGGCTCAGCAGGCCGTGGCTGGTGGGGCCGATGCTATCATTGTTACCGGCAGAGCCACCGGTGATATGCCGGCGCTAACCGATTTGCAGGAGGCCAGGGAGGCCGTCGGGGATTTCCCGGTGCTGGTCGGCAGTGGGACGACCCCAGCCAACGTGGTCGAGGTATTCCAATATGCCGACGGCGCGATTATCGGCACTGCTTTAAAGAGCGGTTCTGAACCGCATGACCGGGTGGTAGAGGATAAGGTCAGACAACTGATGCGGACAGTCCGGGTAATCAGAAGCTAATCAGGGAATAGATGGGTTTAACGCAGATCTTCAAACAAGAGAGTACAGGTCGGGCAGATGCCGTGCGTTATCTGGGGCAGTTGAGAAGCGCCGAACAGGCCCAGGTAGTTGATAGCCTCTTCGAGGAGCAGCCACATTTGATCACACAGGAGGCGGTTACACCAACTGCACATCTTGAGCATTTCGCTCGTCCGTTGAACTGCAGGGTCCAAAAGCGGGACCGGATCACGCTGTTTTTGCAGGAGCAGTTGATTTCTGAATTCTACAATGCCGTTGGCGGCGGGAATGATTTCCATCTGGACGTAGCGGATGAGAGTGGGACTGTCACAGCGGTGCGTGAAGACAACCCGCTGCTGAGATTGGCGAATCTGTTTTAGCAAAAGGCGATAGATGTGATGGGTTTCAGCACCGGCGATGAAGGCCCACAGGGAGCGGCCAACAACCGCCTGATAGGTAAGGTGGGGCGCATCATTTTCCAAGGCAAAACGCAGCCAGGCGTCGTTAAGATCAATGATGATGTCGTTGCGGTCAATGGTGTGGATGAAGAAGTCTGGTTTGATCTGGTTCACGTCTGTTATATCCGGCTTATCGGTTAGTTCAGCAGCACCACCTTGTTTACCCTGATAAAAGGAATTGATAGATTAGTTACCCCCTGTTTCAGGCTAAGCTCCCCTTTTTCTAATATATCACGGTAAAGGATGGTAGTCCGTAAAGCTGGGGTAAAAAATGGTTATATTGTTGGGGGGGTGGCTTTGGGGAAAGAGTAATGACCCGGCAATGCCTTTGACAGCAGGTCTGCCTATGTTATACTTTATTGACATAGAGGAATAAAGGATTATTCATTTGAAGAACAGTTTTCCCCAGAATTTGCCGCCGCCTGATAAAAACATCCCCATTGCCGTGATTCTCATTGGGTGTTTTGAACTGGCAATTGCGCTGCTGGGTGTCATTCTTGTGACGCTGGTAGGTTATTTCGACGCAACTACTCTGGCCTCGCTGGTACTGCTAGGGATATATGGGGCAATGGGCGCGGGTTTGCTGGCAATCCAGGAATGGGCCAGATTTGCCAATGTGGTTCTCCATTTGATCGCTATTCCTTACGTGTTCTATACAGTTGTCTTCCTCCAAGCGCCTTCGGATTGGCGGATGGTCTCGCAGGTGCTTATTTCCATTGGTATTGTGCTGGCGCTAACCCGACCTGCCATCCGCTATAAGTTTCAAACGGTGGTGCCTAAAAAGAAACTTCACTAATTGATTTTACGTTGCCAATACTATCTAATCGTGTTATACTAATCCTGATTATGAGCGCTTCGTTTTTGAAGGGAACGCGTCCCATCAGCCAGTTTTGACCGCTGCCTTTAACCTTCAACTTCGCTTTCGAAATAAACTACAAACCCAGTCAAAGGAGTAACCTGTGGCCTACCGAGTGCTAATGATTGACGACGACCGTGAAATGATCACCCTGGGACGGTTAATTTTGGAGCGCGAGGGTTTCGAGGTTATTTCGGCGCTGGGTGGGATCGAAGGCCTGGAGATCCTCAATAAAGGGGAACAGCCAGTTGACTTGATTCTCCTTGATATCATGATGCTGGGCATGGATGGCTGGCAAGTGCTGCAAATTATCAAAAAAAGTGAGAAACTGGCTCACATTCCGGTGATTATGCTGACTGCCCGCCACTACCTCGAAGACGAATCTGAAACCTCTAACTATGCCGGTATGTTTGACGGTTACGTAGTCAAACCGTTTGTGGTTCGCGATTTGTTGGGTAAAATCAAGGATTTAATCAACCGGTCTCAAACGGCGAAGAATTCCCAGTGAACTGACCCCTGTGCGCGGCATTTTTGTAGCCCGGCAAATCTTCCCCGATTGACTCAGCCCATGATGCAGGCCAAAGCAAACTTTTGGATCGAAAAAGACGGTAAAGTTGCCCTGAGTTCCTGGCGGGTCAGGCTGCTTGAGGCTGTTGGCGAAACCGGCTCTATTTCAGCCGCCGCGTCCAAAATGGGGGTGTCCTACCGGCGAGCCTGGGACAAAATTCACGAATGCGAGGAACGGTTGGGCGTCAAATTGATTGATACCCAAACCGGTGGCAGCGGCGGCGGCGGCTCGCAGCTCACCCCGGTGGCTGTGGATTACATCGAGCGCTTCCACCAATTTGCCGCCGGTTTAAATGAAACCATCGCCAATCGCTTTCAAGAGCATTTTCCCAAAGATCAGCTTGGCTGATCTTTTTGTCACACGCTGGTTAATCGAAACTGCCCCTACCCCTGCTCTCTTTAATACCCCCACCGACCCCCGCACCGCTGCTTTTGTGCGCGGTGAGATGGTCTACTAGACAAATTCCTGTTTTTTGCTAGCATTACTTACACCCCGACTGGCGGGTGTTTGTAGCCCGGAAAAAAGGTATTTCCCTATGAGACGAAGGAATTTTGTCTGCCATGCCTGCACGTGATACTGTCCGGGGCGAGGAGAGTCTATGAAACGAAAATTGCGGGGATTGAAACGGCGTGATCTTCTCCTGGATTTCAACCTCTACCGCGTGGATGTACCTATCCATGGTTTGACCGGGGCCGAGTTGAGCGTCATTGATATTTGGCCCGAAGGGGTGGAAAAGACGATCCTGTTTGTCCACGGCTACGCCGGCTGCGCCGAAACCTGGGAATTTCAGATCAACTATTTTGCCCGCGCCTATCGCGTGATTGCCCCAGATTTGCGCGGTCACGGGCAGAGCGATGCCCCCCTAACCCAATACACCATGCCCGAACTGGTGGACGACTTGCAAACCATCGCCGACACGCTCAACCTGCCGGAGAAATTTGTGCTGGTCGGGCACTCCTTTGGCGGCTCGATTTGTGTGGAGTACGCCAACGCCCACCCGGAACGGCTGGAAAAATTGGTGCTGATTGCCACTGCCGGGGAGTATCCCCTGCCGCGCCGGGCCACCTGGGCCTTTCGCCTGCCAAACGCCTTTTTCCGGCCCTGGTGGAACTACCGCCCTCGCTGGAACGCCGAAATCCACGTGATGAAGCGGATGATGCTGAACAATATGCGCCAGTGGCAGGGCTGGCCGCTGCTGCGCAACATCACCACCCCGACCCTGATCATCACCGGCGAGCGAGACAGCTACTTTCCCCGCTATGTGTTTGATGATTTGAGCAAAATGGTCCCCGGCGCGGAGGTTTACGATGTCGGGTCGGCCAAGCACAAGGTCCAGTTGGAGCGCCACCAGGCGGTCAACCGGGCCATCGAACGCTTCATTGCCGGCGAGCGGCGCAGTTCCTGGCGCGGTCAGCCAGGGGTGAATACACTCTTTCAACAGCGTCCCTGGCTGTCCAGCTATGGCCCGGAGACACCCCTCACTGTCCCCATTCCCCGCCAGCCCTTGACCAAATTCCTGGAGGGTGCGGCGGATTGGGCGCCCAAACGGACGGCGACGATTTTTTATGGCGTCCGGCTGACCTACCAGCAACTCAACCGGCAGGTCAACCAGTTTGCTCACGCCTTGCTGGGTCTGGGCGTTGGACCGGGGGAGCGGGTGATGGTTGTCTTGCCCAACATGCCCCAGATGATTGTGGCCTATTACGGTACGCTAAAAGCGGGCGGGGTGGTGGTTCTCTCACACCCTGAAGCCGATGCGGCCCAGATTGTCCGGCAAATCAAGCAGACCGGGGCCAGGGTGCTGGTCACGCTGGCCGAGTTTAACGGCCTGATCAAGGCGGTCCAGGAGCAAACCGACATGCGCCACATCATCCTGGCCGACATGCGGGCTATGCTCCCGGCCGAACCCTATCGAAAACTGCTGGCCCGCTGGACTTCGACCACCCTCATCAGCAGCGAGGCAAAAGGTACGGCTGGTTTGCCCATGGCCGAGTTCATGCAGGACGCCATCCTAACGCCCCCTTCAATCAAAGTGGACAGCGAGGATTTGGCCGCCATCCTCTATACCAGCGGCGCAACTGACGAAGCCAAGGCCGTCTGCCTGACCCACGCCAACCTGGTGGCGAATGCCCTGCAAACCCGCCACTGGATTCATGAGCTGCGCTATGGCGAGGAGGTCTGCCTGTCGGTGGTCCCGCTGAGCCACAGCTACGGCTTGACCAATGCCCTGAACATTCCGATTGCCCTGGCGGCCACCCTGGTGCTCCTGCCCGCGTTTGACCTGGCGGACGTGCTCGCCCAGATCAAGCAGTATCGACCCACGCTCTTTCCGGCGGTCCCCTCGATGTATATGGCCATCAACCAGGCCCCCAATGTCCGCGCCTACGGCCTGGATTCGATTAAGGCCTGTGTGAGCGGGGCTGCCCCGCTGCCGGTGGAGGTCCAGGAAGCCTTTGAAAAACTGACCCGCGGCCGGCTGGTCGAAGGTTACGGCCTGACCGAGGCTTCGCCGGTGACCCACGCCAATCCGCTTTACGGGGTGCGCAAGGTTGGCTCCATCGGCGTGCCAATCTCCAATACCGAAGCCAAGATCGTTGACCTGGCCAGCGGGGCCGATTTGCCGCCCGGCCAGGTGGGCGAGTTGGTGGTGAAGGGGCCACAGATCATGGCCGGGTACTGGGCCGACGAAGCAGCCACCCAGGCCGTGCTCAAGGACGGCTGGCTCTACACCGGCGATGTGGCGGTCATGGAGAGCGACGGTTATTTTCAATTAATTGGCCGCAAAAAAGATACGATCATTGTCGGCAGTCACAATGTCTATCCCCGCGATGTCGAAGAGGTGCTGTACGAACACAACAAAGTGCTGGAAGCCGCGGTGGTCGGTGTGCCGGTGGGTGAAAACGGGCCGCAGCGAGTTAAAGCGTTTGTCGTGCCCCGTCCCGGGGCAAGCCTCTCAGTCGAAGAACTGCTGGCCCTGTGCCGCCGCCACCTCGACGCCTATGCGGTGCCGGCGGAGATTGAGTTTCGCGAGACGCTGCCCAAATCCTTTGTCGGTAAAGTCTCGCGCCGGGCGCTGTTGGAAGAGGGACAGGGAGTTGACGGAAGCGGGGGGAAAAGCCCTCCCTAAATCCCTCCCAAAGGGAGGGATTTAAGCTAATTCTCCCCCCTCTGGGGGGAGTTAGAGGGGGGCAATCCTGCAATTGCATAATTCCGTGTTATTCAATAAAGGAGGCCGTCATGGCAGTGACCTACGCCAATTACTTAAAACTGGACCAAATTTTGTCGGCCCAGCAGCCGCTCTCGGAAGGCCCGGAACATGACGAGATGCTGTTCATCGTCATCCACCAGGTCTACGAGCTGTGGTTCAAACAGGTGCTGCACGAGCTGGATTACGTCCGGCAGTTGTTGGTCAGCAACGACACCCCGCGCGTGCAGCACACCCTGCGCCGGATTTTGACCATCCTTAAAACGATGGTCGCCCAGATTGACATCCTGGAGACGATGACGCCGCTGGAATTTTTATCGTTCCGCTACCGGCTGGAGTCGGCCAGCGGGTTTCAATCCCACCAATTCCGTGAGCTGGAGTTTGTGCTGGGCCACAAGCGCCGCGCCGTCATGGTCCACTATTCTGAAGATACCAGCGCCCGCCGCCAATTGGAACTGCGTTACCGGCAGCCAACCCTGTGGGACGCCTTTTTGCATTACCTGGCGGCCAATGGCTATCCCGTGCCGGCGGAACTGCTGGTGCGAGATGTAACCCAGCCGGTGCAGCCCTCGCCGGAGGTCCAAAAAATTCTGATTGACATCTACCGCAACGACCCCGTCCGCGCCCCGGTCTGCGAGCGGCTGGTTGATTTTGATGAGGGGGTGCAGGAGTGGCGCTACCGCCACATCAAAATGGTTGAGCGGACCATTGGAACCAAGCAGGGCACGGGCGGCTCGGCGGGAGTGGGCTACCTGCAAACCACCCTGCTAAAGTCGGCCTTTCCTGATTTGTGGGCTATTCGGACGGAGCTGTAGCGGAAGGGTGGAAGATTGGAAGGCTGGAGGGTTGGAAGGATGGAAACCAAACTTCCAACCTTCCAGTCCTCCAAGAATTTTTCTCGTATGAACGTATCATCTCCTAATCCATCTTCAACGGACGCGGCCGAACCGCAGTGGCCGGAGACCCCCTCCGCCCTTTTAATTATGGGCAAGCGCCAGGGCACCAAGCTGGAAAATAAGCAGTTGTGGGGCCGGGTTGCCCTGGCTGCTGCGTTGTGGTACAGCGCCCCCCATCCCAAGCCTTACCTCATTTTTGTCGCCTCCGATATCCATGGGCCCAGGCTGACCCCCGACGCCCAGGCGGTGAAAAAGATGCTGGTAGAACGCTTCCACATCCCCGGCGACTATGCCATCACCCGCCAGTTGACCAACTGCACCCTGCTGGAGGTGCGCATGGTCCGGGTGCTGCGCCGGACGTACGGCCTGGCCCACATTTTTGCCCTGACCCATCTCTACCACGCCGCCCGCGCCCAGCGTTACCTCAACGAAGTTTTGCCCGACGCCTCGGTCATCCCTGTCCATCCGGCCATTTTAGATGAAATCCAATTTCCGCTGGAAGCCACCGCCCTGTGGTTGGACATCCAGGCCCTGGTCAAAGAATCGCAGCCGGGCCGGTGGGACACCCTGCGGGAAACCATGATCGAGTGGCTGTTAAACCAGGCCCACACCCTCGACCGGCGCGGCCGGTTTGAGCGGAGGTTGGCCCGCTTGCTGCGGCCGGGGGCGTACGGGCGTTAGGTTGAGGATGGGTCGCACGTCCAACCATCGCTGAAAATTGCGGGTTAGTATCGAAATTTACAGCCCAAGGTGATTGTGTTATACTTAACCAAATTCTAAAATCATCAGGAGCATATTCTTGGTAGCATTGCTGCACCGCCGTATTTGAAATGTCGGATTAGACGCTGGATTGCGTCTCAATGCCGGTACTTATGCCTGTTGGCGCGGCGGTGAGGTTTCGCTGCCGTGATATAGCTCCCACCTTTCCTCTAAGGTGCGACCTTTCTTGCCGCCGCCTGCGCATAAGCTAGCGGCGGTTTTTTGTTGAAATCTTGCCCCGGTAACGTGTCTTATCAAGCCGGGTCAAGTTTATTTCATCCAAAGGAGGTTTGCACCATGGTTGTCCTTTCCCTCAGACAAACCTGGCCTATCTGCGCCATTCCCCCCTAAAGGTCATGTAATATCACTGTTTGTGGTTTTCTTCCCCACTCTAAATATCAATATAAACTGTTAAGGATACTCACTATGACCCAAACTAACAATAAACCCGCGACCGTTATTCTGGTGAACAGCGACGGCATGGGCCGCGCCGATGAAACGCTGCAACACAAACTCATCACCACCTATTTCAAACTGCTGGACGATAGCAATACCTTACCTGCCGCTATCTGCTTTTACACCGATGGCGTCAAACTGATGACGACCGGCTCGCCGGTACTGGAGGTGCTACGAGCGTTGGAAGCCAAAGGCGTGCACCTGATCATTTGCAGCACGTGCCTCAACCACTTCGGACTGGAAGATCAGGTGGAAGTGGGGGTGGTCGGCGGTATGACCGATATTATCGAAGCCCAGTGGCGGGCCGATAAAGTGATCACCTTGTAGGAAAATCCTATGGAGACTTACGCGTTACGTCTGCATCCCCACCAAGATTTAAAGGTTGAACTGGACACTTTTGCGCGCACCCACGATCTGGAAGCGGCCTGCGTGCTGGCGTGTGTCGGCAGCTTGCGCCGGGCCGTGTTACGTTTTGCCAACCAGGAACAAGCTACCGAGTTGGACGGCAAGTTCGAGATTGTCTCATTGACCGGCACACTCTCAAAACATGGCTCGCACTATCATATTAGCATCGCTGATGGTGAAGGCTGCACCCTGGGCGCGCATCTGTTGGAAGGCTGCCGGATTTATACTACTGCTGAGATTGTAGTCGGCGAATTGCCGGGCGTCAGCTTTCTGCGCGAAATGGATAGCGCCACCGGCTATGATGAATTGTATATCCGCACCCATAAGATTATTCAAGGAGAAAAATAATGAACTCTGGTGAACGATTGAAAAAAGATTTCAGCACCATCCCCCTGACCCTGGTCCCTGTGGCGATTGTGCTCAATATTGTGGTGGGCCAGATTACGTCGGTTCTGAAACTGCCCATATTTTTAGACTCTATCGGCACCATTCTGGTCGGCATTCTGGCCGGACCGTGGGCCGGGTTGGCCACCGGTTTGTTGACCAACATCATCTGGGGACTGATTAGCAGCCCGGTAGCGGCGGCTTTTGCCCCGGTGGCCGGTGTGATTGGTTTGGTCGCTGGATTGTGCGCCCGTTACAGCTTGTTCAGCAGTTGGTGGAAAACCATCATCAGTGGTGTGTTGATCGGTATTGCGGCCTCCATCACCGCGGTACCCATCCGCGTTTACATGTTTGGCGGCATCACCGGCAGTGGCGCCGACTTTATTACCGCTTACCTGCTGACCACGGGCCGCGATTTGTTCGGCTCGGTCATTATTACCGTGCTGAGCTCTAATGTGCCCGATAAAGTGGTCACAGCGTTGGTATCGTGGGCTATTGTCAAAGCTCTGCCCCAGCGTTTTGTAGTTCGTTTCCCCCACGCCGAAACCGCTATCTCAGTGCCGGGACAAGAAAGTTCCAAAACATCACCCGCAGCCTAATATACGTATAATCAAAAAACTAAACAAAAACGCCGGTGATCTCCACCGGCGTTCCCTTTTTCCTCGACCTACTTCAACATGTTCCGTGGTTATAACAGACCTTTAAGACCTTTCGAGTCTCGTGAACGGCAATCTTCAAATGTAGGCTAAGTTGGGGTCGTTGCGGATATAGGCCAGTTGTTGGCCCAGGTAAGGACGTGGGGTGAGCTTGTGCCAGTGTCGCAGTAAATGATAGGCCGGCGAGGTCAGCAGTTGGCAGGCTTCTACTGCCTCACGCCATTCGGCAGAACGAATGGCCTGAATCGTCTCCCGATCCGGCAGCAGCCCAAAATCCCAGGCGGCGCACAATCGCGCCAGAAAATCAACCCGGTCGCCCAGAGTTTCCAGGCGGGCCGGGGTTTCGGTATCGGGATATAATGAACCGTCAATCTGAAAGGACATCTAAAAACTCCGTTTGAAACCAGGCGCGTACCTGCTGCGCGGCTGCCCGCCGGCCGGGATCATCAATACTGTCTAAAGGGCGATGCTGCATAATGCGGGAAAGGTGGGTTTCCAGGGCCAGGCGGGCGCGATAATGGTCGGCATCGCTGCCGGCCAGAATTTGTCTCTGCTCCCACCACTGCCAGCATTGGGCCGGCGTAGCCAATTTCTGCTGGCAAACCTGGTAAATGTCTCGAAAGTCTCGTGGCGCGCCGCGTTCAACCAGGGCAACCATTTTGCTGGCAACCAGATCAGGCAGGCTGTCCAATAAAACATTGGTCCAGCCGGCCGGAGTGGAAGGTTGTAATTGGGCCGAACGATGGGCAATCTGAAAACTAAAGACCACCTGTTCTGCCTGAAGCAGTTCGATACTGACCACCTCGCCCCATGCGCGCCGCTTCACTTGACCGAACTGGGCCAGCGCATTTTCAATTACGGTCAAGACGGCTTCTTGTTCAGCAGGTGTGGTTTCGGTAAGCCACCAGGCATCCACATCGTGGGTGGGGCGATAATCGAGATAATGAAGCAGACCAAATGCCCCGCCCAGGGATAGCTTATCGCCCAATCGGTGAGCCGCCAGTTGCTCCAGGGTAAGTTTGGCATATTCAGAAATATTTTCTGAAGGGAAGATCATTGAATAAATGCCAATTGATAAGGGAATAAGGCAAAATGTTATCGTCAGTCAATTATCAATTGTCAATTATCAATTGTCAATTATCAATTGAGGAATTTATGAACGAACTGCATCTGCCGGTGATCTCCACCGGCGTTCCCTTTTCCTCGCCCTACTTCAATAAATCCCGCAGCGCCGCTTCGATCTGGGGGAATTTGAACTCATAGCCCGCCTCCTGCAAGCGCTTGGGTACGGCCTGCTGGCCGTCGAGCAGCACGGTGGACATCTCGCCAAACATCGTTTTGAAAGCAAAGGTCGGGGCCGGGAGAAAGGCGGGCCGCTTCAGTACCTTGCCGATAGCTTTGGCCAGCTCGTGGCTGCGTACCGGGGTGGGCGCGGCCAGGTTGAACGGGCCGCGGGCGGCTTCGTTGTGGATCAGGAAGCGGATCGCCTCCACTTCATCGCAGTAGTGAATCCAGGGGAACCACTGCTGGCCGCTGCCAATCGGCCCGCCGGCAAATAAGCGGAAAGGAAAAACGATCCGGGGCAGCGCGCCGCCCTGCATATCGAACACCACCCCGCTGCGGATAACCACCCGCCGCACGCCCAGCGCCTCGACCGCCTCGGTTGAGACTTCCCAGGCCTGGCAGGTCTGCCCCAAAAAATCGTTGGCGGGGGGATGGTCCTCGGTAATAACCTGGTCGTTGTTCTGCGGGCCGTAGTAGCCCACCGCCGAGGCTTGAATCAAGACCTTGGGCCGGGCGCTGGCCGCGCGGATTGCCTCGACCACGGCCAGGCCGGCGTTGACCCGGCTCGCCTCAATCTCTTTTTTACGGGCGTCGGTCCAGGTCTGATCGGCGATGCCGGCCCCGGCCAGGTTGACCACCGCCTCCGCGCCATCTACCAGGCTGCCCCAGCCTTCGGCAGTTTTTCCGTCCCATGAAGCAAAAACAATTTTAGCGGGCAGATTCGCCGGTTTATAAGGCTGCCGGCTAACAACCTTGATGACATGGCCGTATTGCAGCAAATGATGGACCAGCCTGCGCCCAATCACTCCCGTGCCGCCGGTGATGACAATTTGCATAAGTCCCTCTCCTCATTGAAGGTTTTTCAGGTTTTGATTATCTCTTGAGCAAGCGCCCTCGATTATACCACGATTGCCCATTTTGAAGAATTTGGACTATATTAAAGAGGGGGCGTATTCGGTTGAGTAGGAACGGTGGGGTCATGATGAAGAAATTCCCTCTGGCGCTCAATAGTCTTTGGGTGCAACTGCTTTTAAGTTTCATTATCCTGGTGCTGCTTTCTGCCGCAGCTATCGGCCTGCCGGCGATCTGGCTCCTACGCGACCAATTAGACCGCCAGGCCTGGGCGCAAGTGGACCAGGGCGCCCGCGCCGCCCAGGCCCTTTATGCGGCCAGACAAAACGAGGTGGCCGGCCTGGCCGTTTTGACCGCCCAGCGGCCCAGTTTGCGTGAATTGCTGCTGCAAGCGGATCAAAGCGAACTGCTGCCCTACCTGCGGACTCTGCAAAGCGGGGCCAACCTCGATTTGATCCTGGTCTGCGCTCCTGACGGCCGGCCTATTGCCCAGGTGGGCCAGGAATTTCCGCCCAACATCTGCGCGGCCAGCGAACCGGACGGTTTTTATGTGGTGCCGGGCCGGCCGCTGCCCCGCGTCTGGCTGCTGGCGGGCCAGGCGCTGGAGAGCGATCAAACCCAATTGGGCCGGGTAATTGTGGGCAGCACCCTGGGTAACGAATTCGCCCAGGAACTTCACGCTCAGACCGGCCTGGAGCACACGCTGCTGGCCGGCGGGCGGCCGGTTGCCACCAGCTTTGAGTTGGATTTGCGCCAGGCAGCAACATCCTCTCAAGTGACATCCAACCCGAATGAAAGATTAACTCTCGCCACTTTTACGGTGGATGGCCAGCCCTATTACGCCGCTCGCCTGGCTGTGGGTGACCTCCTGCCCTGGCGCGAGCCGCTCACCTCAGGCGAGGCGGGGCTGGAAGCGGAAATTGCCTTGCCCGTGAGCAATGTCGTTGCCACGCAGCAGCGGCTGGTACGGACCCTGCTGGCCGGAATAGCGGCGGTGGCCGCTATCGGCTCCATTCTGGGAGCAGTGCTGGCCCGCCGTATCAGCCGGCCGCTGGCCCGCTTGACCAAAGCTGCCACGCGTTTGAGCCGGGGCGACCTGACCAGCCCGGTTCCGACCGACCCGCGGGTGCGTGAAGTTGCCCTGGTCGCCTGGGCCTTGGAGGCCGCCCGTCTCGATTTGCAGACGACGTTGAACGATCTGCGCCGGGAAAAAGCCTGGAGCAGCAACCTGCTGGAGTCTATTGTCGAGGGGATTGTTACGCTTGACCAGCACGGACGCATCACCTTCTTTAGCCAGGGCGCCGAGCGGATTACCGGCTGGTCCCGTGACGAGGTGATCGGGCAGAGCTGTGATGAGGTGTTCCGGCCTGCCGCAACCGGCGAGCTTTTCAGCCAGCTTATCCCCGCTCGCGGCCGGCGCACCAAAATTACCCTGCTCCTGGCCGGCGAGCGCCAGGCCACGCTGGCCGTCACCGGGGCTAAATTATTACCCGAGGGGTCCCCGGCCCAGGTCGCCCTGGTTTTCCGCGATGTCAGCGACGAGGAGCTGATGCACCGGCTGGTAGGTCAATTTTTGTCTAACATTGCCCACGAATTTCGTACCCCGCTTTCGGCGCTGGCCGCTTCGGTGGAATTGCTGCTGGATCAGGCTCCAGACCTCAACCCGGCTGAACTGCACGAACTGCTCAGCTCGCTGCACCTGGGCGTGTTAGGGCTGCAAACCCTGATAGATAACCTGCTGGAAAGCGCGAGCATCGAGGCCGGCCGTTTTCGGGTCTCGCCCCGCCCGGCCAACCTGGCCGACATCATTGGCGATGTAAGCCGCACCTTGCAGCCGCTGCTGGCCCGGCGCTGCCAGGTCTTGAAAGTGGAACTGCCGGTCTCGCTGCCCCAGGTGCAGGCCGACCCGCGGCGGACAGGCCAGGTTTTGGTTAATTTGTTATCCAACGCCAGCAAATACAGCCCCGACGAGACCGAAATTACCCTGACGGCTGTGCTGGATGATGGCTGGGTGCGGGTGACGGTGGCGGATCGCGGGCCGGGTATCCCGGAAGGGTTTCGGCGAGACCTGTTTCGTCGTTTTATCTCTGATCGAACCACCCACAGCCAGAACCACGCGCAGGCCGGCACCGGTCTGGGTTTGTCGGTGGTCAAAGCGGTGGTTGAGGCCCAGGGGGGCCAGGTGGGCGTTGACGAACGGCCGGGCGGTGGGGCTATTTTTTGGTTTACCTTAGCCGTGGTGAAAGAGCCATGAAAGCTTTAGTCGCCGATGACGACCGGGTGCTGGCCGATTTGGTTGCTTTTTCGTTGCGGCGAGAAGGCTTTGCGGTGATTCTGGCCCACGACGGCGAAGCGGCGCTGGGACGCTGGGCCGAGGAGCAGCCTGACTTGATGATTCTGGATTTGAACATGCCAAAATTCGATGGGTTTGCCGTCTGCCGGCGGGTCCGCGAACAGGCCGACACGCCCATCATTCTGCTGACCGTGCGGGGAGAAGAAGATGATATTGTGCGCGGCCTGGAGTTAGGCGCCGACGATTATGTAGTCAAACCGTTCAGCCCCCGGCAATTGGTCGCTCGCGTTCAAGCTGTCCTGCGGCGGGCCGGCAAGACGCCGGTTCCGGCGGTTCGCCAGGTAGGTGAGCTAATGCTTGACCCCAGCCGGCGGGAAATTCGCCTGGGCCAGGGAGAGGCGATTACCTTGACCCCGTTGGAAAACCGGCTGTTGGATTATCTGATGCTCAATGCCGGGCAAATTCTGACCATTGAGAGTCTTATCAGCCACATTTGGGGAGCGGACGGTGGTGACCGCGATATGCTGCGCCAATTGGTTCGCCGTTTGCGCGGCAAAATGGCCCAGGCTTCGCCGGACCTGGCTGACCCTAACACTCCTGGCGCTGTTTTTATCGAGACGGTGTCCGGTCTGGGCTACGGGCTTATTGTGTCACCCACGCAGTAGATCACGCTTCAAGCATGATCTACTGTTATCGATTTCCTTCGTTACCCGCACAAGGCAAATTAGCCCAAAAGATTAGACAGGATTTACAGGATTTACAAGATTTTTATTGAAAATTATCCTGTTAATCTTGCCGAAGGTTCTGTCCAAATTTTGCCACTATCAGGTAGACGTAGGATAACGAATTATTTCCAGGACCTGCCAGGTTTTAGAAATCTGGCAGGTCCTTTTTTGTCACAGCTTTATCACAACCTTATCACAAAGTTTGTCATGTTCATTGGCTATACTTTTAATAAAGGGAATCTATTTGATCTAAACATTGTTCGTTCTCGAAAGGCAAATTATGTCCATTATCCTCGAACAATTGACCAAGCGCTATGAC
This sequence comes from Chloroflexota bacterium, assembly GCA_016860845.1. The sequence continues at coordinate 72,932 of BOKF01000013.1, read as the reverse complement.
GGCCATCCGGTGGTCTACAATGTTTCTTTGGAGATCGCCGATGGCGAGTTTTTTGTCCTGCTTGGCTCCAGCGGCAGCGGCAAGAGTACCATTTTGAATATGATCGCCGGCCTGGTCGAAGTTGACCAGGGGCGCATCGTGCTGCATGGACGTGACGTAACTTATCTACCGCCCCAGGAGCGGCGGGTCGGTTTTGTCTTTCAGAACTACGCCCTGTTTCAGCACATGTCCGTCGCCGATAATATTGAATTCGGCATGCGCATCCGCAAAACCCCACCCGCCGAGCGGCGGCGGCGGCGCGACGAGTTGCTGGAACTGGTCGGGCTGGCCGGTTTGGGCAGCCGCATGCCCCACCAGATTTCCGGCGGGCAGCAGCAGCGGGTTGCCCTGGCCCGGGCGCTGGCCCACCAGCCGGAAGTGCTGCTGCTCGACGAACCGCTGGGCGCACTCGACGCCAAGATTCGCTCGGAATTGCGCCGCAACCTGCGCTTAATCCAAAAGGAACTGGGCATTACCACCATCCTGGTTACGCACGACCAGGACGAAGCCTTTGAACTGGCGGACCGGCTGGGGGTGATGAGCTTTGGCCGTTTGCTGGAAGTCGGCCCGCCGGAGGAGCTGTACCAGCGCCCGGAGACAGAATTTGTGGCCGCCTTTTTGGGTACGGCTAACCTGCTGGTGGGCCATGGGACCCCGGATGGGGTCAAGGTAGGCCCGGTTCATTTTCCGGTGAGTTATCAAACCAAACCGCTGGGTGAAGCACAGCGGGTGCAGGTGTTGTTCCGGCCTGAGGATATCGCTTTGGCCTCCTCGCCCGAAGCGCTGGACTGCCCCCAACTGGGCCGTGGGGAGGTGGAAGAGAGCGCTTTTGCCGGCTCGTTTGAGCGGCTGCGACTGCGCTTGCCGCCGCTGCCGGGTGTCCGTCCCATTGCCCCGCCGGTTTCATTTGGGAGCGGTTCTGTGCTGGTTGAGGCGACTCGTTCTCAAGACCAGGCCAGCCGCTTGCCTCTGCGCCCTGGGGATAGCGTTTGGGTGGGGGTGCGCCGGATTCATGCCCTGGCCCACCCCGGTCTCAGTTTTTTAATTGTCAGCGATGGTTCGCCGCTGTCACAAGGGGCGCTAACCCTGGGGGGTCAAATTGGCCGGCTGGCCCACGCCCGGATTACTTTATTGGGGTATGGCCAAAAGCCCGAAGTTTTGCAGCGCCGCTTGCGCGAGGCCAAAGAGCAGCTTGGCGGCGGCCTGGCCGCCCTGGAAACCCAGGCCACCGCCGCTCCGCTGGCCGAAGCAGTAGCCAAGGAAGTCGAACGCCGCCCCTATGACTTGGTCGTGTTGGGTTTTCAGCGACAGGATAGCGTCGAGTTGGCCGAACAAATTCTGCAGGCCGGCGAGCATCATTTACTGTTGGTATCTCAATCGCAGCCGGCGCCGACCCGCGCCCTCATTTGTGTCACCAGCGGGGAGCCGGGTAAAGATGACGTGCTGTTTGCCGGCCGGCTGGTCCGTCACGTCGGGGCGGAAGCCACGCTCCTGTCGGTGCTGCCCAAAGAAGAAAGTAATCAAGCTTTGGCCCGCAGCCGGGCCGAACGTTTCCTGGCCGGTGGAGCGCGCACCCTGGAACTGTTGGGAGTGCCGGCGCGAACGATCATCCGTACCGGCCTGGTCCGTGATGAAATTACCACGGAAGTTGCTACCGGCGGCTACGACCTGTTGGTGCTGGGCGCGCCCCTCCCCCAACGAGATGGGCGGGTGCCGTTGAATGGGATCGTTAGCCAAATTTTGAATGTGATCAACCGCCCGGTTTTGATTGTCAGATCGGGTGTTTAGGAAGACCCTAATGAGTTTTGATTTTCAAAATCGGTAAGATTATGGGTAAAGTTCCCCTCCCTGCCAGGGAGGGGTTAGGGGAGGGTCGAAATCAGGCCTATGGCTGAGGTCAGGGCTAAAACCTGGCTCACTTTTCGGGCAAAACTCGACCCTCTCCCTATCCCCCTCACAGGGGGAGGGGATTCAGCTCATTGACTAGCTATTACCGAATTTGGTTCTCAAAATTCATAAGGTCTCAAAGACCTTTAGGGTCTGGGATAATACTTACTAAGAACGACGCAAGGAGACTATATCATGCGCAATAGATTCACAGCTTTTCTGATTTTGTTGGTACTTGCTGGAACTTTGGTGGCCTGTGGGGGAGCGGCCAACACTGGCTCAGCCCCGGCTGAGAGCAAGCCCGGCGACAGCGCCCAGGCGAGCGGCAAGGCGGCTAACCTGATTTTGGGCGCTTACACGACCCCTCGGGAAGCGTACGGCAAAATCATCCCCCTGTTTAAAGAAGAGTGGAAGAAAAAGACCGACCAGGAAGTTAATTTTGAGGAGTCTTACCTGGGATCAGGGGCGCAGTCCCGCGCGATTGCGGAGGGTTTTGAGGCGGACGTGGCCGCGTTGTCATTGGAAGCCGATATCATTCGTCTGGAAAAAGCCAGTCTTATCACCCACAATTGGCGCGAAGTGGGGGCCAAAGGGATGGTAAGTACTTCCATTGTCGTTTTTGGAGTGCGCAAAGGCAACCCTTTAGGGATCAAGGATTGGGCGGACCTGGCCAAGCCCGGCATTGAAATCTTGACCCCCAATCCCAAGACCAGCGGCGGGGCGATGTGGAACATTCTGGCTCTCTACGGCGCAGCCAAGCGCGGCTATGTGGAGGGTGTGCCCAAGGACGATGATACCGCCGCCCAAGCTTTCCTGCTGGCTGTCCTTAAGAACGTCAAGGTGATGGACAAGGGCGCTCGCGAGAGCATCACCAACTACGAGCAGGGCGTTGGTGAGGTTATCATCACCTATGAGAACGAAATTCTGGTGGGCCAAAAGGGCGGCCAGGATTATGAAATGATCATCCCTCGCTCGACCCTTTTGATTGTGAACCCGGTGGCGGTGGTAGACAGTTATGTTGATAAACATGGTACCCGCGAAGCCGCCGAAGCCTTTGTGAATTTCCTCTTCACCCGGCCGGCCCAGGAAATCTTCGCCGAGTATGGGCTGCGTTCGGTTGACCCGGATGTAGCCAAGGCAACGGCTGACCGCTATCCGCCGGTAGAGGACTTGTTCACCATTGACTACTTTGGCGGCTGGTCCAAGGCCACCCCGGACTTCTTTGGCGATACGGGCATCTACAACCAAGTCATTTCCGGGGTGCAAGGATTACCGCAATGACCGCAGCAAAAAGGATGACCGCTTCGCCTGAAGGCGGAAGGCATAATTTCCCACCGTCATCACCTGCCCCCGCCAGGGGGTTCATCCCTCCGCCTTCATCCTTCCCTTGGGGCCGTTGGAGCGTGCGCACTGTTGCGCTCACCTATATGACGGTGATGCTGGTCATTCCTCTGGTCGTCATCGTGCGTGACGGTTTCCAGAAGGGTTTAGCCGGCTTTTGGCAGGCTATTTCGTCGCCGGTGGCCTGGCACGCGCTCCAGTTGACCCTCTGGACGGCAGCGGTGATGGTGATTATCAACACAATTATGGGGACGTTGACTGCCTACGTGCTGGTGCGTTATGAATTTACCGGTAAAAGGCTGCTCAACGCGACCATTGACCTGCCTCTGGCCATTCCAACCCTGGTCACCGGGGTGATGCTGGTCGTGCTGTATGGCCCGCAGCAAGCGGTCGGAGCGTGGCTTAAAAATACCTGGGGGTTAGATATTATCTTTGCCCCGCCGGGCATAATTCTGGCTCTACTCTTTATTACCTACCCTTTTGTGGTCCGGGCGGTGCAGCCGGTGTTGCTGGGCCTGGACAAGCAGCAAGAACACGCTGCGGCCACCTTGGGGGCCGGCCCGTGGACCATTTTTTGGCGGGTGACGCTGCCTCCGTTGATTTTGCCCTTGACCAGTGGGGCTTTGTTGAGCTTCGCCCGGGCCATCGGCGAGTTTGGCTCAATTGTGATTGTGGCCGGGAATATTCCCTTCTACTCCCAAACGGCGGCGGTGTACGTCTTTGGCGAGGTCGAGTCGGAAAACCGTATGGGCGCCAGCGCCGTATCCGTGGTGATGCTGGCTATCGCTTTTACCTTGATTTTGATTGTCAGCCGATTGCAGCAGCGATCGCAGAGAAAGTGAAATTCAGCCCGAGGGTTCAAGAAACGTGTAGGACAAACTTAAGTTTGTCCTACAAAAGTCATCTTCAAAAGAGGCATAGGCATGAATAGTAGCACTACTTCTAAAGCTGTCTCATCCCCCCTGGTTGTGATGCCGCGCGTGATTGGGTACGGGGTGTGGCGGCAGCGGCTCCTCATCGGGGTGGTGATGGCTTATGCCGCAATTCTGGTCATCACGCCGCTGGTCTCCTTGACGCTGGGCGCTTTCCGGGAAGGGGTGGCCGCGGTCGTGGAGGCGTTGAGCCAGACGGACGTGCTGGCCAGCTTTTGGCGAACCTTGCTGGTTAGCTTAATTGTGGTGACAATCCATGCTGTTTTTGGGACAATTGTAGCCTGGGTCATGGTCAGGCATAAGTTCCCCGGCCGTGACCTGCTGAATGGCCTCATTGACATGCCTTTTGCCGTTTCACCCGTGGTTGTCGGCTACATGCTGCTCTTGCTCTTTGGCCGGAACGGCTTGTTTGCGCCGGTGCTGACCACCCTCGACATCAAAATTGCCTTTGCCCTGCCCGGCATCATCCTGGCGACGCTGTTTGTCAGCCTGCCCTTCATGATCCGCGAATTGATCCCGGTGCTGGAAGCTTTTGGGGTAAAGCAGGAGCAGGCAGCAGCTACGCTCGGAGCCAATGGCTGGCAGACGTTCTGGTATGTCACGCTACCGGCGCTGCGCTGGGGCTTTATTTATGGTATCACCCTGACCTTTGCCCGCGCCCTGGGCGAATTTGGGGCAGTGCTGGTTATCGGCGGCGGCTTGCAGGGCCGTACCGAAACCTCCACACTTTACATCTTCCGCGCCCTCGACGAGCGCCAATATGTCGGCGCGTATAGCGCGGCCATTGTCCTGGGGCTTTTCTCCTTATTGCTCATCATGGGCACCGACTTGCTCCGCAAGAAAGAGCACTGACACCCAATCCCCACTTTTTGTTGTGCTGCAACTTGAGTATAATAGGGGTTATGTCTGTCACAACAGTTGAAACCCCTTCGACCTTTCCCGAACCACGCCAGCCCATCGAAAATGTTCGTCTCCGCCCCCGCCGTACCCTGAACCGGCTGGCCCTGGCCCTGGCCGGGGTGGGAGTCGGCGCACTGGGACAGTTCTTCTTCAGCCGCGAGTCGCTGTGGGATGGGCTGTTGTTTTACATTGCGGCTGTTATTCTCTTTGCCCGCGCTCTGGCCGGCCATACCGGCGACATGGCCATCACTGCTGACCCCATACCCCGTGTTCTGGCCCTGCGCCCTGGCTGGCGGCGTAATGTGGGCGTCTGGCTGCTGGTGCTGGCGCTGGGCCTTTCGGGGGTCGCTTTCAATTTCTTTGCCAATCATGAGTCCTATCCCCAAGCATGGTGGCTCTACTGGGGTAGCCTGGGGCTGCTGCTGGGGGGCGGGCTGCTGCTCACGCGGGGCCTTTCCTGGGCCAAAAAAGTGGACATCTTGCTCCCCAACCGCACCATTGCTCTCGGCCTGGTTTTGATCATGGGGCTGGCTTTATTTATGCGGATCTATAACTTCACCGGGCTGCCTTTTGGGATATGGTACGACGAAGCCGAGGCTGGCCTAGAGGCCCGGCAAATTCTGCAAGAACCAACGTATCGCCCGATTTTCTACGCGCCAATCAACGTATCCGGCCACCTCTTGGCGCTTTATGCCCTGGCCCTGGGCGGGTTGGGCAGCACGGTTCAATCGCTGCGGCTGGTGAGCGTATTGTTTGGGCTGGGTGGTGTGCTGGCGGCCTATCTCTTTGGGCGCGAATTGCGTGGGCCGCGCTTTGGGCTAATCCTGGCTTTTCTGATGGCTGTCGCTCGCTGGCATGTCAACTTTAGCCGGATTGCCATGACCGGCGTTGACGCCCCCTTCTTTGAATTCCTGAGCCTTTTTTTCTTATTACGCCTGCTGCGGCGGGGACATTTGCGTGATGCATTGTGGGTGGGCCTCAGCCTGGGAGGCGGCCTGTTGTTTTATTCCGCCTTCCGGCTGTACTTGGTGGCTTTACTCCTCTTTGTGGTGATGGCCTCCCTCTTGGGGCTGGTGAACCCGCGCTGGCGTGACTGGTGGGCAGCGACCCTAAACCGCCAAAATTGGCCGGCTCACCTGGGGCGGCTGGTTCTCATTGCCGCCGTCATCTGGCTGGTCATCATGCCCATCGTCAAGTTCGCTCTGGAAGACCCTGAAGCTTTCTGGTATCGTACCCATCAGATTTCTATTTTTACCCGCCGCGATCAACCTGATCTGGTTCGGGCGATATGGGACAGCACACAACAACATCTGCTCATGTTTAATTACAAGGGCGACAGCAATGGCCGTCACAACTTACCCGGCGAACCGATGCTGGACCCGGCGATGGCGATTTTGGGCGTGCTGGGCGTGGGCCTGGCCCTGGCCCGACCCCGCCACCCGGCTAACCTGTTTTTCCTGATATTATTTCCTCTGGCCCTGGCCGGCGGCATCTTTACAGTGGATTTTGAAGCGCCCCAATCCCTGCGCTCAATAGGTGTTCTTCCGGCGGTGATTTATTTTGTCGGGTTGGCCCTGGCGGCCCTGGGGCAGGAAACGGAACAGGCGCTCAAGCCGCTGCCTCGGGCCTGGCTGATGGTTCCGGTGGCAGTGCTGCTTGGCTTTATTTTTGCCTTTAATGCTTATACCTACTTTGTCCGCCAGGCCAGAGATTTCGCGTCGTGGAGTGCTTTTTCGGCTGCGGAAACAATTGTGGGCCGCAAAATGGCCGAACTGGGGCCAAAGCCCCTCTATTTTCTATCTCCTTTTTTGGCCCATCATCCAACGCTGCGTTTTCTGGCCCCCGAGGTTAAAGACGCGCGAACCCTGGCCTTACCGGATGCCCTGCCTGTCCGGGAGCCGAGTGCCCGGCCCGTAGCCCTCTTTATCCACCCCGACGATCAATGGGTGTTTGAGGAGGCCCAGCGAATTTATCCCAACGCCGATTTTGAGGTCGCCTCCAGTCCAACCGATGACGTCACTCCGGTTGTCTATTTAGTTGACCTGCAACCCCGAACGCTGGCCTCTGTTCAAGGCTTACAGCTAAATTACTTCCATCCTTCTGATCAGTCTGATGATACCCCGGCAGCCCCCCCCGTCCATACGGAACGCGCTTTGAATATCAATGTTACCTGGCCAGCGGACAGCCCCCCTTCCTCTACCAGCTCGACAAAGTTGCTTGATTTTACGGCGGAGTGGAACGGCGTCCTTTACGTTCCGCGTTATGGCCCCTACAGCCTGCGTTTCATCACCCCCGGCCCCGGCCTGCTGGAACTGGATGGCAATGTTATCTTTGAAGGTGAGGGGGAGCAGCTCACCGGTCTGCCGCTGGCCCAGGGCAATCACTCGATCCGGGTGCGAGCCGAGGGTGCAGCGGGACAGGTTGCCCTGTACTGGCAGCCGCCCGGTATGGGCGAAACCCTGATCCCGCAGTGGGCGCTCTACGTCCCGCCGGTTACCAATCACGGTTTATTGGGGACTTTTTACCCCAACGATCGCTGGGAGGGTCGGCCGGCGCTGCAGCGGATTGACCCGTTTTTGGATACTTATTTCCATTTCACCCCGCTCCCGCGGCCCTATACCGTCGAGTGGACCGGTTCTCTGGATGTGCCTCAAAGCGGGTTGTACCGGCTGGGGCTGCGCGCCGTGCAGGAGGCCCAGCTCTACTTGGATGGGAATTTGCTGGTGACCACCTTTGCCCCCAATGAAAATACTGAGGCGACCGTTACCCTTGAGGCCGGCCTGCACGATCTCAAAATTCGCTACAAGGACACAACCGACCGCTCCCAGATTCACCTCTACTGGGCCACACCGACCGGGGCGCTTGAACCCATTCCCAGCCAAAACCTGTGGCCGCCCCTGGGACGTTATCCACCCAGAACGGCTTCGCCCGCCGCCGAAACAAAAGTAGCGCCGCTGACCTTGAATTGGGTGTCATCGCTGGGCGGTCCTGGCAACCAGCCCGGCCAATTCCTGGAGCCGCGCGACGTGGCGCTTAAGCGCGATGGGGGGCTGGTGATCGCCGATACAGGCAACCGGCGGGTGCAACTGCTCAATCCGCAGGGCGTCCCGCTCAAAATCTTGACGGGCGATCCGTTTCCTTTTGAAGAACCGCTGGCCGTTGCCGTCAACAGCCTGGACGAAATCCTGGTGTTGGATTCGACCCTGCAGTGGGTTTACCGCTACGACGGCGAAGGTAATTTGCTCAACCGTTTTGGCGGCCCGGCAGCCTTCCTTTTCCACCCGCGCGGGCTGACTGTTTTTGACGACGATAGCCTGGCCGTGGCCGACACGGGCAGTTCCCGGCTGGCTCTTTTCAGCGCCGATGGTGTGCCTGCCGGAAGCATCGGCGGGTTGGGCGGCGGTCCCGGCCAGTTCAACGAGCCAACCGACGCGCTGCGCGACAGCCAGGGCACCTATTACGTGGTCGAAGCTGAAAACAACCGCATCCAGCGGGTTGACGCCGCCGGCAATCCCCTGCTGCAATGGGCCATTTCCGACAGCTACGGCTTCAACGGCCCTCACTTGGCCTTTGGCCCCGACGGCTCCATTTTTATGACCGAAGCGCAGAGCCACTCACTCTATCGCTACGCCCCCGATGGCTCCTTGCTGGATCAATGGCAGACGGCCGGCCCGGTTAACCTGGCTGCGCCCGTCGGCATTTATTTCGATGCCGTCTTCAACCGGCTATATGTGACCGATGTTCTGACACATCAAATCCATATTTTTGAGGTACAAGTCAACGGTTAATAAAGCGGGAAGGATAATTAAACAACAGAAATGACAGAGCTTAACGAAGAAACGAGCGTGCCAGAAAATACCATCAAAGAGCCTACGGCAACGTATCTGCGCGAGCAAATACGTGACTTTCAGCAGTTTTTGGTCAAGGATTTGTGGCTACTTCCAAATCGCTAGATTTAGAGTTCCCCCAACTCGAAACCGAGCGCCTCCTCTTGCGCGAACTCAAAAGTACCGATGCCGAAGCGGTGTACCGCTATCTGTCCGACCCGGAAGTGACCCGCTATCTGGCTACCCCAACCCATCGCAGCCTCAAGCAGACTCAGGACCTGCTGAATTTCCTGGTTTCCCTTTTTGAAAAAGGGGGGAGGTTTCGTTGCGACTATGAATTTGTGCAGGGCCGATTTAGGGATGTGCTATTATTTTCCCTGCTGGCAAAAAGCTATGACGCCAGCCACTTGACCTCATAAGGCCCTAGCGATACCCGCAGGGTTTGGCCCTCTGTTGCCACAACTTCCCCCGAAAGCAGATCGCGCAAATCCCCCTCACTTGACAACTCAGCCGTTTTGGCCGCAAAGGATTGCGGTTGAGCCGAGATGTTGTGCAAACACAACACCTGTGACTGCCCGTCCGGCGCGGTGCGCCGCAAACAAAACAAGGCGGGATTGCCGCCGATGAAATGCTGCTCACTCTTTGGGTGAAAAGCCCGCTGCCCGGCCCGCACTTGGAGGAGACGAGCGTAACGGCGAAAGATACGGCTGGCCCGGCTGGCCGGGTTGGTCAGGGCAGCCTCTAATTCGGCCCGCTGCCATTTTTGGCGGTTGAGCGTGCGCGCCCGGCCCGTCTGGGCCAACCCGGCGGAGTTGTTGGATGACCCGACCAGGCTGTGAACATAGATGCCCGGCACCCCGGCGAGGGCCAGCATGATCGCCTGGGACGCCATAAACCGGTCAATTTTCAAAGTTTCGTCTTCACCGCTGTTTGGGTCAGACAGGGCGTCAAAGAAGGTAATATTCAACTCATAGGCGCTCTGGCTGCCGTCGGGATTGGTTTTGTAGCTGACCTGCCCGCCGTGGGCCACCGTTTTATCCAGCAGCGCCTGAATTTCATCCCGGCTGAGAATGCCTTCCGCCGGCCTGACTCCGATCCCATCGTGCGAGGCGATGAAGTTGAAGAAAGTGGCCGTCTCCGGCAATTTTTCCAGACCCGCCGCCCAGGCTTGCAGCGCTTCGGCATTGCCGGTGTGAAAAGTGTGCAAAATCAGCGGGGCCAGGGGAAATTGGTAGACCATCTGCGCTTCATTACGGCCATTGCCAAAGTAAGAAACATTTTCGGCGTGGGGTACATTGGTTTCGGTGATGAGCATGACATTGGGCGCGACGGCATCGAGAATGGCGCGGAAGAGCTGGACCACCCGGTGTGTTTGGGGCAGATGGATGCAGGTTGTACCAACCTCTTTCCAGAGGTAAGCGATGGCATCCAGGCGAATGAACTCTGCCCCCTGGGTTACATAAAATAGAAGAACATCAATAATTTTCAGCAAAACCGCCGGATTTTTATAGTTCAGGTCAATCTGGTCGGCGCTGAAGGTCGTCCAAACATACTGGATACCAGCGGGCGTCTTGACAGAGGTGAGCAGGGGCAGCGTGCGGGGACGGGTCACACCGCTGAGATCGGTTGTAGGACTTTCGGTGATGAAATAGTCCGTATAGTCCGGGTCGCCGCGTAAAAAGCCCTGGAACCAGGCGCTCTGGGCAGAAATGTGATTGATCACGGCGTCGAACATCAGCCGGAAATTTTGGTGCAGTAAGGCCACATCTGGCCAACTGCCGAGGGCCGGGTCAACGGCTTTGTAATCCATCACCGAAAAACCATCGTCGGAGGTGTACGGATAAAACGGCAAAATGTGAACACTGCTGACAATACCTTTTAGATAGGTTTCCAGAACCTCGGCCAGGGTCTGCAAGGTGGGTTTGCCCGGCTCCTGGACCTGGTCGCCGTAGGTAATGAGCATCGCATCGGCTTCGGTGACACGCTCGCCGGGAGGAACAGGCTGCCCCAGTTCCGGGTACTGCCGCCGAAAATCGGCCAGGCGAGCCTGCAATTGAGCAAAAACAGCGGCAGCGGTTTCTGCCCCATAGATAAAGGTGAGATGATCCCGGATTTGTTCATCTAAAGTCATTGTCGCTCAAACCTCCTTGTAAGGTCACATTCTTTGATGTAAAATGAAGGGCCAAATCTGGATATGGAGAGTTATACCAGTGAGGATCATGGGTTATGCCCCAAGTGTACAAAACCTATTTTCAATCCGAAATTGGCCTGCTTGAGATTGTCGGGACAGATGGGAGCATCAGGAAGGTCAATTTTGTAGAAGGTGAGGTTGGAAATGAGGCAATGCTTCAGTCTGACCTACCGCCGGAAATGTCTGCCTGCCTGGCGCAGTTGGGGGCCTATTTTCGCGGGGACCGGCGGGAATTTTCGCTCAAGCTTGAGCCGGGCGGCACCGATTTTCAAAAGGCCGTCTGGCGCCAGTTGCTCACCATTCCATATGGACAGACAGTGTCGTATTTGGATATTGCCCGGCAGGTGAGCAACGAGAAAGCGGTCCGGGCGGTTGGCGCGGCCAACGGCCAAAACCCGATTGCCATTATTGTGCCTTGCCACCGCGTGGTTGGGAGCAACGGCCAGCTCACCGGCTACGGCGGCGGCCTGTGGCGCAAAGCCTGGCTGTTGAACCACGAGAAGAAGTTTAGCGGCCCCCAGATGGCGCTCTTTTAACTTCACTCCGCCCCTGGCCTCATTATAACATCCACCGTCGTTATTGACAATCAACTTTCGTCAAGGAGGTCTAAATTTTGGCTTTTTGACGTATTGGCTGATAACTGCTAAAGTAACATGGGAGGGTGGCACAAAGGAGAAAGTTCATGCGTATAGGTTTTATCTCAACCCGCCTCAATGGGACCGACGGCGTCTCATTGGAGGTCGAGAAGTGGGCCGCCGTCCTGCGCCGGATGGATCACGAGCTTTTTTACTGCGCTGGCGAGTTAGGTGGTTACTCGGCCGGCGGCTGCTGTATTCCCCAGCTTCACTTTGATCACCAATCGGTTATTGCCTTCACCCGCCAGGCTTTTAGCGAAGATGCTCGCGGCCGGGATGCAGACAAATTAATAGATGAAATCTACGACGCGGCCGATGAAATTCGGGCTCCCCTCCGGCACTTTATCCGCTCCAATCAACTCGACCTGATCATTGTCGAAAATGCGCTGACCATCCCCATGAATCTCCCGCTTGGGATTAGTTTAACCGGTCTGATTGCTGAACTGGGGGTTAACACGATTGCCCATCACCACGACTTTTTCTGGGAGCGGCAGCGGTATCAAAGCAACAACTTGCTGGACATGCTCGATACTGCGTTTCCGGCCAAACTGCCCACCATCCGGCATGTCACCATCAATACGATTGCCCAACAGCGGTTGAAAGTTCGCCGTGGTATTGATTCCAGCGTCATTCCTAATGTTCATGATTTTGCCACCCCCGCTCCGGGTATTGACAACTACAACAGCGATTTGCGTGAGGCGCTCGGGCTAACTGAAAAAGACCTTTTTATCTTGCAGCCGACCCGGGTCATCCCGCGTAAAGGGATTGAAATGTCTATAGAACTGGTGCATCGCCTGGGGCTGCCCCAGAGCCACTTGTTCATTACGCATCGCGCCGGCGACGAGGGTGTAGAGTATTGGCTCTGGCTCAAACGTGAGGCCGGGATGATGAAAGTTGATATGCGCTTGATTGACCACCTCATCGCGCCAGACCGGGCCAGGAGCAATAGTCATAAAATTTACTCTTTGTGGGATGCCTACCCCCACGCCGACTTGGTTGCTTACCCCAGTATTTACGAAGGATTTGGGAACGCTTTACTGGAAGCGATTTACTTTAAACGGCTGGTCGTGGTCAATCGTTATCCGGTTTACAACGCCGACATCCGCCCCTTAGGGTTTGAGTTTGTGGAGTTGGATGGGTTTGTAGACGATCACGCCATCGAACTGACAAAGGAACTTTTGAATGAGCCGGACCGGGCTCAAGCGATGGCCGAAAAAAATTATGCCATTGCCCAGGAACACTTTTCGTTGGAAGTTTTGGAGCGCAAACTACATGAAATCATCACTTCTTTTTGAGGGAGGATCATGCACATTGGGATTGTTCACTATGCTGCCCCCCCCGTAGTTGGCGGTGTTGAACTGACTATTTTCCACCACGCCCGCATCCTGGCCGCGCTGGGGCACCAGGTGACGGTCGTGGCCGGACAGGGTGATTCTTTCCTGCCGGGCGTGCTTTATCGGGCCGAACCCCTGGTCGGTTCCCGCAGCGAAGCAATTGTGGCCGCCGGCCGGACCCTGGTCACAGGACAGCAGCCGGCCAATTTTGAAGCGCTGGTGAGCCAGACCCAAACAGCCCTGTTAACCCACCTCGCTTCCTGCGACGTGATTATTGGGCATAACCTTTTCACCCTCCACAAAAATCTCATTCTAACCACCGCCGTTTACCGGCTCAGCCAAACAGGCGAAGGCCCACCCTGGGTGGCCTGGCATCACGACTTTGCCTGGCTGCGTCCGCAGTACCAGCCGGAATTGCATCCGGGTGAGCCGTGGGATTTGCTGCGCCGTCCCTGGCCGGGGGTGCGCCATGTTACCGTCTCCCAGGCTCAGCAGACCGATCTAGCCCGCCTGTACCACCTGCCCGCCGAAGCCATCGCCGTAATTTCACCCGGCGTTGAACCCGCCGATTTTTATCGTTTCAGCGCAACGGTCAATCAACTGGTTCAACAGTGGGACTTGCTGGCTGCCGACTGCATTTTTTTGCTGCCCGCCCGGATTACCCGGCGTAAAAATATCGAGTTGGGCCTGCGCTGGCTGGCTGCCGTTCGCGAGCAGTCGGGTTGGGATGCCCGCCTGGTGGTGACCGGGCCGCCGGGGCCGCACAATCCCACCAATGCCGCTTATTTGGCCCAACTCCTGACCCTCCGCCATGAGCTAAACCTGGACAGCGCGGTCCATTTTGCCTACCAAACCGGTCCAGACCCGACCCGGCCCCTCTTGCTGGCCGATGCCGAAGTGGCCGAATTTTACCAACTGGCCGATGCGCTCTTTTTCCCCAGCCAGCAAGAAGGCTTCGGGATTCCTATTTTAGAAGCCGGCCTGGCTCGCCTGCCCCTCTTTGCCACTGACCTGCCCCCTTTCCGCGAAAGCGCCGGGCCCTGGGCCGCGCTTTTCTCCACCGAGCTGTCCCCTGACCGAGCCGCCCAAACCATTCTTGACGTGCTGCAAGCAGATCGGGCGTTTCAACTGCGCCGCCGGGTGTTAGCACACTACACCTGGCGCAGCATCGTTGAAACAAACGTGATCCCACTCTTGACAGAAGTTAGCTCACCCCAGAAAGAAGGAATATGATGCAACCAGACAATGTTAAACCAGCAGGCTTGAGTCAGATAGAAGTCGTTAAAAGCCAAAGTTATGGGGTCGTGGTCCCTATTTTTGGTGATGAACAAAATGAGTGGATGGTGCGCCTGGGGCTTAACTTAGCTCGCTCCCAACATGGCCGGGTCATTCTGGTGGGGGTGGTGCTTATTCCCGAAGGGGAATCTCTAAGTATGGGCATGCAGCAAGCGCAGGAAAGACGAGCTACGCTGGACCGCCTCCGGGCCTATTTTGAGGGGCAGCCTGTCCAGATTAAACCCCGGATTCGGGTGGTGCATACCATGTGGCCTTCGCTGGCCAAGGTGGTGGCCCAGGAACGGGCAGATTTGTTAATTATTCCCTGGCGGGATGGGGCCGATACCTCGTATTTGCCGCTGGGAATTGAAGAATTGGTCAACATACTTCAATGCAATGTGGTTATCGCCAGTCACAACGGGCCGAGCCTGCCTGACCGTATCCTCTTGCCCACCCGGGGCGGCAAAGAAGCGCCCCTGGCCCTGGAGGTGGCCCTGGCCCTGGCCAAAGCGGCCGGGGCTGCCATTACCCTGCTGCACGTTGTCGGGGGTCAGCAGGTTTCGGCCAGCCAGCAGGTCTACGAAGAATTAGTCCGGATGAGTCAAGGCGATCCCTGGATCAAACAAGAAATGCGGGTTGAAGGCGATGCGGCTGCGGAGATTTTACGCCAGGCCGAGCAGCACGATTTGGTTATTATTGGCGCCAGCGAGACTTCGCCGGCCAATAAGCAGCCGGCCTTGGGACCCATTGCCCTCCAACTCTGGCAAAAAGGGCTGAGATCGCTGTTGGTCGTCAAAACCTATCAGCCGCCGCCTCTGGACCAACTGGCCAGTTGGCGCTGGACTGACCCCTTACCCACGACAGCCGCCTCGGTCATGGTAGATAAGTGGTTTGCTGAAAACACCTTTAACAGCGAGGAGTTTGAAAACATCGCCCGGCTGGTCGCGCTCAAGGAGCAGCAAAATTTAACCATCAGCCTGGCCTTACCGGCGTTGAATGAAGAGGCGACGGTCGGCAATGTGATCCGGGTGATGCAGGAAACGCTGGTGAAAGAGTTTCCGCTGCTGGACGAAATTGTGTTGATCGACTCCGGCTCAAGCGACCGCACCGTTGAAATTGCGGGGGATCTGGGGGTGACAGTCTACCGGCATGATGAAATCCTACCCCAATGCGGCGCATTTCGGGGCAAAGGTGAGGCCTTGTGGAAGAGTTTGCACGTCCTCAAAGGCGATCTCATCGCCTGGATTGACACCGACATCGTCAACATCCATCCCCGCTTTGTTTACGGCCTGCTTGGGCCTCTACTGCGGCGCAATACCATTCAATATGTCAAGGGTTTCTACCGCCGCCCGCTCCGGGTGGGCGAGACCTTACAAGCAGGCGGTGGGGGCCGGGTGACGGAACTGGTGGCCCGGCCATTGTTCAATTTATTCTACCCTGAACTCTCCGGACTGGTCCAGCCGTTGTCGGGTGAGTATGCCGGCCGGCGTAAAGCTCTGGAACAAGTGCCTTTCTACGTGGGCTATGGGGTGGAAACAGGACTGCTCCTGTCGCTGGTTGAAAAGTATGGCATCAGCAGCATCGCCCAGGTAGACCTGCGCCAGCGGATTCATCATAACCAGCCTCTCGGCGCCCTGAGCCGGATGGCTTTTGCCATTATTCAAGTTTTTATTGACCACCTGGAAAGCCGCCAGAAAGTGCAGCTATTGAGCGAAATCAACCGGACGATGAAGATTATCCGCTCGGATACCGAGTCTTATTACCTGGAAGAGCATGCTATCTCCGACCAGCGCCGCCCGCCGATCATTACCGTTCCCGAATATCGCGCCCAACACGGCATCAGCCCCTGGTCCGGGGAAAGGTTTCGTCCCCACGAATGATTTCAAGGCTAATCTTGTCGCTTGTGCCGGCCCATGTTACAATCGGCAGTCACTCCACATTTAACCACAGAGGAAACTTATGGAAAACTTTTTACTGCAAGCTCACTCCGGTTGGCGCTGGATTGTCCTACTTTTAATTGTTGTCACCTTGATCAAGGCTCTCATTGGTTGGCTCGGCAGGCAAAAATGGAGCAGTCTGGATAGCCGCCTGCTTTTATTCTCGCGGATTGCCGTTTACATTCAAGTGGTGCTGGGGGTTATCCTCTACATTTTGTTCCAGGGTTGGACCAACATGCGCTTTACCGGCGAGCATGTGATTGTCGCTTTACTGGCGGTGGGCGGCGTTGAATTTGGGGCAGCCCGCGCCAGAAAGGCCGCCGAGGATGCCGCCATGTTCAAATTTACTGTTATTGGCTTTGCGATTGCCTTGATTTTGGTTTTCCTGGTTATCGCTGCCGCAAGTTGATTTAGGGTCTAACCTTCTGCGCCCAGACCAGGTTGTAAATATCCTGCCAGATTTGAATTTCGATGCGCTGCAGAGGAAAGCGGTTCAAAATTTCAAGAAGTTGCTCCTTGTGCCACGTCTTGCCCGGCATGAGCCGCGCTTCCCAGCCGATGCGCTGGGTTGTCAATAACCAGCCGCGTTGAGGATGCGCCTTGCTGGCCGGCTGCAGAACCCGGATAAGTTCGGCCAGGCCGGCGCTGGGGTTGGGCAGGAATTCCAACGCCTCCAGACAGGTTACCACCGGGAAACTGTTGCTGGCAAAGGGCAGCGCCATGGCATCGGCCTGTACCAGGCTGACCTGCTGATCGCAGTTCATCATGTCGCGGTGAGCGACCGCCAGCATTTTGGCGGCCCGGTCCAGGCCGATGACCCGGCCGCGAAAGGACGGCTGTCGCAGCAGGGTTAGAGGGATGCGGCCCGTGCCGGTCGCGACATCGAGCACCATCGCCCCGGGTTCGCGGCGGAGCCGCTCGACCAGTGGTTCACCCACCCAGAAATCTTCGGCCTCCCACTCAAACTCCTTGATCTTGTTGTAGCGTTCGGCGGTCCAATCGTAGAGCAGGGCCACCAGCGGCGCGCCCAGGTAAGCCCCCTCGGCCAGGATGAACTGCCAGTACACAATCAGGCCGACGACGAGCAGAATGATGACGGTAACAATAATCCAGAAAAGCATAACGAGTAGCAAGGTCGCAGGGTAGCAGTAGTCTTTGTATTTCTGCTACTTTGCTACCCTGCGATCTGTCCTAACGACCAACCGGCGACCAGCAAACTCAACACCAGATAAGGCTGTAGTTTGGGGAGAAACTCGGCGGGCCGGTTGAATTTGGTTTTAATAATTTGTTGGGTCACAAGTAAGACCGTCAAAACGGCCGCTCCGGGCAGTAAGCGCAGCGCCAACAGTAAAATAATGGCCGTAACCTGGCCTAAAGTGAAAAGCAGCTCGGCCCGATGATGGCCGCCCAGCATGCGTAAGCCGCCCAGGTACGTGACCCAGTAGCAGACGGCCAGGGCCAGACTCAAGGGGGTCAGGCTTGACCACAGGCTGGCTCCCATCACCCAGGGCAGCAGCAACTGCACCATAGATTGCAAACGCCCGCCCTCGGCGGCGGCCACATCTGTTTGAGTTTGACCGGCTAAGGCAACGAGACCCAGCGCCAGCAAAGTGAGCCAGAAGAGAGTCGAGCCAAAGGCCAGGCTCAACAGCAGAGCCAGGCCGGCGCCCAGGAAAACGGCGGCAAAGTGGCTGCCCTGTTCAGGCCAAAAATGCTCCTGCCACCATCGTCCGTAACGGCGTACCCGCACCACCAGCCGCCCGGCAATCGAATCAGGCTGAGCATAAGGCAGGTAAAACCCGTGCCGGGGCGGGGGAGGCAGTTGGCCCGGCCTCATGTTTCGCCACACACCCTGGACCCCCACCAGTTCCCATAATGCGCCCAAAATGGGGTCAACGAGCAGCCACAGGCTGAGGAGCTGCATGAGACCGGCCAGTTTTAACGGAATGACCCCGCTGGCCAGGACCCCGGCTAGCATGGCCCAGCCCGGCCCCAGGCTCAGCCAGGAGCGGGCCGGGGCTAAAATCAATTTAAAGCTGGAACCAAAAGATGGTTGCATTTCAAGATTGGCTCAAGAATTTGGTGCATCAGGCGTAAAATGTCATAATTAGGTTATGCGCGCATTATGCCAAACTTTGGCCGGTCTCACAAACTCAGGATTGAGGATTATATAACTTCCCCAATCTCGTTCCCACGCTTCGCGTCAGTTTGGATACGAGATTGGGAGGTAAATCAAACAACGATGTCCGAAAAAGGAAACTACGTTCTATTATTACACCTGCCCGCCGATGCAACCCTCACCATCGGCAAGCTGGGAACGTTTGACTTCCCCGCGGGCTGGTATACCTATGTCGGCAGCGCCTTTGGTTCCGGGGGCTTGGTCGGGCGGCTCAAACACCACTTGCAGCCGGTCGAGCGCCCCCACTGGCATATTGATTATTTACGGCAGGCGGCGGAATTGCAGGAAATCTGGCTGTCGCCGGATACGGTTTCGCATGAACGAGAGTGGGCCGATTTGATGCTGGCTATCCCCGGCGCGACCATTTTGGTAGAGGGCTTCGGGGCCTCTGACTCCGACCGGGACACCCATCTTTTCTACTTCGACGTGCGTCCCTCCCTGGAAGATTTTACCGTTGGCGTGCGGGCGCGTTTTCCCGAGGCTAAAGTGCTGCGGGCCTACACGAGTGAAGCGGCGAATGGCGAATAAGCGAATGGCGAATAAGCAATATTCACCATTCTACGGAGATGAATTTTGAGCGCTGCCCAGAAGGCTGCTTTAGTTGAACAGTTTCATTCCGCCGACGACGCTGCCTGTGAAGCGGCGGCGGTAGCGCTGGGCCAACAGGGCGCAGCCGGATTGGCTGCCCTGGCCGAACTGCTATCCATGGCCGAGGCCGACGCTCGCTTCTGGGCCGTGCGCGCCCTGTGGGCCAACGGCTCGCCCGCAGCCGTCGAACTGCTCCTGCCAGCACTGTCCGATCCGGAGGAAATGGTTCGCAGTGGGGCGGCGCTGGCCCTGGGAGAATTGAAGACGGAAGCCGCTGTAGAGGCGTTAGCTGCGCTGCTGGCCACCGATCCCGCCGAAAGCGGCAACCACGCCGCCGATGCCCTGGCTAAAATCGGCCAACCGGCGGCGGCGGTTCTCATTAAAGCGCTGCAAGACGAGCGTCCCTGGGTGCGGGTGCGGGCCGCCAAAGCGCTGGTCTCGGTGGAAAGCAAGCAGGCCGTTCCGGCGCTGTTTCGAGCTTTGGACGATGAAAGCTACGTCGTCCGCCACCACGCCGAAGAAGCCCTGGCCCGCATGGGTGTAGGGCAGATGGTTTATTTCCGGGTATAATGAAAAGGTCGGGTTTAACCCGTTGCCTCATTTACCCCTGAGGCTGATGGTTGCAGCGCCGGCAGTTTGCCCAGCACATACGCCGCGACCAGCGCCGCTTCATGCGCATAGCAGCCGACAAAGTAAGCGGCGTAATCCTCGCCTTTGCGCTGGACCGCTACCCCGTCGGTAAACGCTTGAACCCCCACCAATTTGCGGTCCATGCGAATAAAGGTAAAGCTGTTACTGGGAAAAACCAGGCGCTGGTTGGTGCAAAAGAGATTGCCCTGATCCTGCCAGGTCAGGCCCTCGCGCGGGGTTGCCTGCTGCGGTTGGTACTGCCCCCCTTCGGCCAGGGATTTGCCGTGGCCCCGGCGCAGCCCATTGACCTGCAGATGGCAGACTTCGTTCAGTTGCTCCAAAATCACCTGGGCCAGCACCGTTTGGACCGGCCGCACTATTTCCAGTGAACCCTGGGCAATGGCCGCCAGTTGCGTGTCAGTGTAAACATTGCCGAGGGTGATTTTGAGGGCATCGGGCGGCAGGGCGACCCCCTTTAACGACTGCTTGGCCAGGGTAAAATCGCCCTCGCCAAAATCAGTTACCCCAAAATGCCCCTTTTTGAACAGGCCCAGCAATGAGCGTTGTTGCAGCGTTAAACCGCAGTGGGTACAGCGATAGGGCGAACCGCGGCCAGACCCCACCACTATCCCCTGGGTGCAGAGCGGACATTCTTTATATAACGTTTCCTGCGCCACCTCTGAAACTCCTTAAGTCCGAAAGTGACGGGGATTATACCATTATCGAGGCGGAGGTGCGAACATAAGCAATCGTCTGCGGGCCATCGGGGATGGCGCACAGCCGCGCCTGCGGGCCATACTTTTCCTGCAGGCAGGCCACCGTCTGCTCGATACTGCGGCAGGGGGTGAAGAGCGCGCCCGTGATCTGGCTGTCGCTCAAGCCGTCGCTGTAGACATACACCTCGGCCCGAAGTTGGATCAGGGCCTGGATCTGCACCTGCCACTGGTCCTGCTCGCTAAAGCCGGGCCGGGCCAGCATGTCCAGCACGCCCTGCGGCGAGCCGGCCTCGGCCAGCAGGGCGGCGTAGCGGCCGTGATCGGGCAGGCCGTCGGCGCAGGCAGCGGCAATGATAATCACCCCACCGTCGCGCACAATCTGATTGGCCGCGCTCATGCCCTTGACCGCCTGGTAGAGGTTCTGGTCGAGTGGGTAGCCGCTGTTGGTCGTAATCACGATGTCATAAGCTTCATCCACCGGGGCCATGGCTCTATCGCGCACAAAGACGCAGCCGGCTGTGTGGGCGGTCAGCATATCGCCGGCAAAAACGCCGGTGATCTCGCGCCGGGCGTTGAGGGTTACGTTGAGCAGAAAGGTGGGGTTGGTCCGCAGGGCTACGTCACGCATCTCTTCCCAGATGGGATTGCCTTCAATGACGCCCCAGGTAGCGTTGGGGTGGGCGATCATGTCCCGCCCGTGGTTGGTCAGCACGCTTTCGGCCCCGGCCAGGGCCGGGAGGACGCCCTTGGGACCGCCGCTGAAGCCGGCAAAAAAGTGCGGCTCGATAAAGCCGGTCAGGATGCGCACGTCCGCCTCCATAAAGGTCCGGTTGATGCGCACCGGGTAGCCAAAGGACGTCTGGCCCAGCGAGACCAGGTTGGCCTCGTCGTAGGCATTGTGCTGCAGGCAGCGGTAGTTGTCCACGATGGCGTCGCCCAGCATCTGGCGCAGTTCGGCCTCGGTCTGCTGGCGATGCGTGCCGAGAGCGTTGAGCAGGGTAATGTCCTGCCGGGCGACTCCGACTTCTGCCAGTTCGGCCAGCAGGACCGGCAGGATACGCTCGTTAGGGGTGGCGCGGGTAATATCGCTGTGGGCAATGACGACCTTATCGCCCGGTTTGACTTTGGCCGCCAGCGGCAGCGAGTCAATTGGCCGGCGCAAGGCTGTCCGCAGGGCGGCTGCCTCATCCGGCAGTCCCGGCACAAAACGAGAGGTCACGATATCGGTCTGGTCGGGGAGTTCGACGGTCAGGCCGGTGCGGCCATAGGCGAGGTCAACACACATAGGATTCCTCCGTGGGGATATTAACTTAAGATAGGGGTGCTTCGACCATCACGTGTGCCCACTCGATAAAGTTTTTGGCTAGTTGAGCACCCGCATTTCGATCAAAGTTTGGCGTTTGATACAGGGTATAGCGGAACTGTACAGCAAACGCGGTAAATTCGTCTATCACCTCAAGGCTGGCCGGAGGGATTATCCCGGCCTGGGTAACCTGTTGATAAAGCAATGATAAATCGTGGGTATATTCATATTGAATACCCAAACGCGTCAAGACTGCCTTAATCGCCTTCTCAATAGCTTGCTGGATGTGGAAGCCGACAATCTCATCAGCAATGGCTTTGGAGTCGCTGATATTTGTGACCAGTACCAAATCCTGGTCCGCTTTTTGCAGCAAGAGGCGAGCTAATTCTTGTTGGCGAACTTCGCGATCGTCAGCCATATAGGACTTTCCCTTCCCGAAAAGCCGGATAGAGCACCGAGCCAGGAATATCGCTGTATCTCTCGGCAAATGATTGGCCGACCACGATGATATCAATTGGCACTTGAAAATCTCGCAGCAGCCGGCGCAAGCGGACTGCCTCTTGATGTTGAGGCACAGGATCAGGCTCAATCACCAGCAAATCTATATCACTGCCGGGCCGAACCATCCCCCGCGCCCGCGAGCCAAACAGGATGACCTTGACAGGGTTGGCGGCGCTCACAATGCGCCGGGTTATTTCTTGGAGGTCGGTTTCGGTGAGGTGCCTCGCAGGGGATTTAACACTCATAATTAATGGAACCTGCTCATTTTCTTTACTGGCGGTAAGGCTATCCGCTTCTCAAAGGCCGCCATAGTTAAACAGTTGCCAATTTTTATATTATACTACTGGAAGTAAAAAATGGAAGATATTGGGAGGTGAAGCATGGCTCAACGCAAACCGCTGGCCTTATCCAACTGGAAAATGGCCATGACCATCGCCGAAAGCCTGGCCTTTGTCCAGGATTTTCAACGGCTGGCCGGAGATTTGTCCGGCCGGGTAGACGTGATCATTTGCCCGCCGTTTACGGCGCTCTGGCCTGTAGCGCAAGCCCTGGCCGGAAGTGGTCTCCACTTGGGGGCGCAGGATGTGGCCGCCTCGACCGACCCGGCCCGGACCGGCCAGGTTTCGGCTTCGCTGCTGGCCGAGGCCGGCTGCCGCTGGGTCATGCTGGGGCATTGGGAAGTCCGGCGCTACGGGGGCGACGATGATGAGACCGTCAATCGCAAACTCCACCTGACCCTGGCCGCAGGCTTAACGCCCATCCTCCTGGTGGGCGAGGGCCGTGACGAAGGGGGTTCAAGGGAAAGCATTCTGGAGCGGCATTTGACCCGTCTCCTGGCCGGCTGCGCCGCAGAGGAGGCGGCAAAGCTGGTGTTTATCTACGAGCCGGAGGCAGCCATTGGGGTGAGCACGCCGACTTCGCCGGAGCAGGTCGCCGGCGGCTGCGCTTTCATTCGCGGCTGGCTGCAGCAGCGCTGGGGGGACTCTGTAGCCGAGGCAGTGCGGATCATCTACGGCGGCAGCGTCAGCCTGGACTATGCCGCCGATTTGTTGAGCAGCCCCGACGTGGATGGTCTGGGGGCCAGCCGCCGGGGCCGCGACCCGGCGACTTTTGTGGAGATAGTGCGGCAGGTGGCGCAGGTGAAGAGGTAGCACAGTGTTGAGTAGATCGGTATCGCCCACCCCCGATTTTCGAATCAGATCGCTTACACCCAGCCTTTGGTTGTGACAATTTCAGTTAATACATCAGCCAAAACAGGAACAGAAGTTGTAATAACTTCCTCTGGTAAATGTTTATGCTCTAGAGAGGTTAAAGGGGGTTTGTGGCGGGCATTATCATAGCGAAAAATCAATTGATAGATCGCATCCTGGTAATGTTAGCTATACATGAGTTTGTCTACCACTTCGCCTGTTTTGTCGAGAAACTCCTTAAAATGAAGGGTTGAGTTGTCTAAAAAGGTTACTGAACCCACCAAATATCCCTGATCCCCAGGACGTAATTCAAAGCTTACCCTGGCTTCAAGCACAAAACTGGCCGCCGCATATTGGTCAATCAGCGTTTTGATTTGGGCGAAGTAGCTCTGCATCGCCGTAGCTAATCTCCTGAAGGTGTCGCAATTTTTCTTGCAGCCGTTGTTTCAGCGCATATTCGCCGGCCCAACTCACGTACTCATCGTCACCCCCCGTTAAATCCTCCGCGACCATCTCGGCGATAAAATAATCCGAGGCTACCCCATATTTCTGTTCAAATGGAGTCAAACGTTGCTCGGCTATTTTTAGAGCCAGTTCCAGCCGAACAATCTCACTTTTAATAGCAGATTGAACCAAAGGCAGCACTTCGTCGGCCTCTTGGGCTGGTTCAATATAGATTGTCGTCATCACACCTCCTGTGGTAACTTGCGCTCAAATTTATCCATCTCAGCTCCGAGCCATACCCCTTCTGTTATTATACCCTATATCTTCAAAATACAGCCGCTTGCCGGGCCACGCCGAACCCGCGCCCGCGAGCCAATCAGGCCGGCCTTGACCGGGTTGGCGGCCACGATGCGATGGGTTATTTCTTGGAGGTCGGGGTCGGTGAGGGGATAGGAGACATATTTTGCTACTAAACGCCTTATCTTCTGTCCCAATACTTCCGTTTTATTCCAAATGTGCCAGTCTTCTTTGGAGTTATACCGAGCCTCTCACAGAATTTTTTATATTCTTCTTCTAACATCTCATCCGGTTGTGGTGAACCACCCAAAATTGTACTTATTCTTGGGTTCGTCTCTCTGCCATCTTTTTGCTCATTGGCCAAATGAGCTTCCATGTTATTGTTTAAGTATCCAATGAAACGACTTGGTCCAAAAACCAATCTGCCGTCAAGTTCATAAACAACAAAGCATATACCTCGTTCAATCATCTTAAGATAAAACTCTATCTCTTTCTTCTGGCCGGAATTTCCATACTGCTCCAACGTCTTCAGATTCTTTTCAATATCTTCCCAATTAGTGACCAATTTCATAACGACTACCTCCTTGTACGAGTTACCTGATTGAATTTTTAACAACGACGCATAAGGTTGTCGGCAGCAGGCCGGGGTCGGGACGTTTGCGCTGGGAGCAGGCTAGAATCAAGAGGCGTTTGGATTCAGGCATCATTTATTTTTCCAAAAGCGAGTTTACCAGAGCATCTCGCTCTAGCCCCAGATGTTGAGCCACATCTTTCAGGAGAGTAGGCGTAGTACAGTGGGTTTCTCGTTTTCATCAAAATGGCAGCGCACCGCATCTTGAACGGCTTCCCGTAATTCATCCCAGGTATCGGCTTCGGTAAAGATAGAGTAACCCAGCGCTTGAGCCGTGTAGCCGCTCTCCGGGGCTTCCTCAACCATAAAGATGATTTCTTTGGCCATAATTGCTCCTCATCGGTAATTATAAATTATTCCTCCAACCCGCTTGACAAACGATCAGCTTCCTGGCGGGCCGCCTTTTTGACGGCTTCCCAAAAATCAGCCGTAGTCTGACCCAGAGCCTCAGCCTCAGTATTTACTATGTGCTCGTTAAAGGAGATCGTGGGATCAAGCCCCAGGTAATGGAAGACCAGCATTTCATAAATGTCGGTTTCGTGCTTCCGAGATCGTCCCTCTGTCCAAGCCATGAGCTTGCCGATAATCACATCCTCCGGGGAAGCACACCAGGCCTCAAATGGCTCCTCGCCCGGAGCTTTAACCTGTTGGCGCACCCGATTAACCAGCACTTGGGGGTAGCGCGGGTGCATCGTCGCCGGCACCAAGTCGGCTTTCTCTCCTCGACTGCTATCAATGATGTTAAACATAATACCCAAACGAATTGAGTTGCGCATCTGATCGGGGTCGGCATAATAGCGAGGGGGGGGATAATGGGCCGCTAGCGCCTGAATATGTCTTTCCGAAAGATTTACGATAAAGTCAATATCAAAGGTAGCTCGAGTAATCCCATACACGGTTGCCGCAAAAGCGCCAATAATGACATAAGGCGCATCTAAAGCTTCCAGAGTGCGCAGGATATCAACAAAGAGGCTAAGGTCAGAAGTTTGGCGCTGGTCTGGCACGGTCTAACTCCTCTAAAAGTTTAAGCGCCAGGTCGCGCTCTGAGGCATCTGGATATTGCCGGCGCAAACGCCCCATAATAATTCCCCGAACCAGCGCTTGTGCTTCAAGCATCGGACGAATACGCCAACCCGGGGGCAGTTGAGCCAACAAGCGCATTTGGGTAATATCTACCGGGTCAAAACGCCAGGCCGGAGGTCTTTCGGCGGGTGGGCGGATTTTTTTCTCCATTGGCTCGTCAAAAGTTATGAGAAAGTCTGCCTGATGAGATTTGATTTTCAAAATCGGCAATTCACTCTAGCAGCGGGGCTTGCCCCGCCTGGGGCGACCACGAGGGTCGCCGCTACTTTATCGAATGGGAGTCGGGACAATTGAACTCAACGATAAATCCCATGCTACCGGGTTTGACGGTAAATGTCAATGCTTCATTTATTGGTTAGGCGCTCGTTGCGAGACTGGATTTCGCAACGTAATGGGGGTGTCCAAGCTGAGCTTGGACACCAGCCACCCACAGTTCAGGGGGAATAAGCCAATGATTCTCGGAGAATAAGCCAATAGTTCTCCGAGAACATGCCAATGATTCTCGCAGAACATGCCAATGATTCTCCAAGAATAAGCCAATAGTTCTGGGAGAATATGGTAATGATTCGGGGAAAACATGCCAATAGTTCTGGGAGAATATGGCAATGATTCTCTAAGAACATGCCAATATCGGGCCGGCATGAGCCAGGAAGGGCGGATAATTGACCAGGCTGGATCATACTTACCCCATACCGCTCGTACTTTGTACCAAGCCAGCGGATGCATCCCGATTTTAAGACCGCAGAGGTTTCTGAAACCTCTGCGGTCTGCCTGTGGACTCTATTTAACCAATAGCTGCGGCACACTGCGGCGGATGGCCTGCCAGCGGGGGAGCTGGATGGCCTGGAGCGCGGGCGAACGGGACTGCTGGCTGTAGGTCTGCCAGGTTTCACGCAGGCGCTGGGCGCTGAGGGTGTAGAGCCACAATTCGATCAGCCCCAGCAGGGCCGAGCCAGCGCAGATTGAGGCTCCAGGTGAAGGGGTTTTGGCGGAGGGTGTCGCCGGCCAGGGGCAGGCGGTAGCGGTAGCTTTCCGAATAGTGCCAGAGCGGATCGAAGAAAAAGGCTTGCAGGCTGCCGGGCGGCGGCTGGTAGCCCTGTTGGGTGTGGCGCTCGCGCTGCCAACTGACCGCCTGGCACAGGGCGCTTTCCAGCACAGCGGTGTAATGGGTCTTGCGCACCGGACCAAAGCGGTCGGGGTCAACATAATAGCCGGCGTGGCGCAGGTAATCCTCGTGGCCGTGAACCAGGCGTTTGGATAACGCGGTCAGATTAAAGGGAAAAGGCAGCCAGCGGGCCAGGTGTGACTGCTCAAACAGGTGGGCGTAGGCCGCCTCGCGAATCCGGGCGTGGGAGTGATTGCTTCCCTCGTAATTTAAAAAGCCGAGGTGGGCTAACAATAATTTGAGGGCGCGCTCGACCAGGTAAAAGAGCAGCACCAGGCGGAACGGTTCCAGGGCGACCTGCTGGTCCACCCGGGTGCAGTCCAGAAATTGAGCCGGGTTCGCCCCCCACAACTCGGCTTCCAGGTCATAGAGGTAGTAAAAATCGTGGGCCAGCAGGACCGACCAGTAGCAGCCCCGGCCCCGCTTGTGAGCCAGCCAGCGGCGTAACTCTTCGTCGCCGGAAAGAGTGACTCGCCACCAGGCGCATTCGGCTCCGGCGAGCTGTTGAAAGGTGCTTATCCGGCCCGCCTGGCCGCCGGTCAGCTCGTTGACCAGGGCCAGGCGCATGGCCTCCCCGTAAGCGTGAATCCAGTTGAAGCGGCGTTGTTCGGTGTTGGAGCTCATGGTGATGTTATAGCTGCTCAGGCCAGTTTTTTCCACGTATTTTGGGCCGGGATTTGGGGATTAGGAGATTTTTTTCACTTATTTTTTATCCCCAAATCCCCTAATCCCGGCGTTTTTTTACCAGCGTTGATGGACCAGTTCCTTAATCTTGTCGTTATAAATCGTCCGGATCTGAGCCATCAGCTCATCGCTGAGGGGCGGCAGATCGGCGGCCTGGGCATTGGCCAGGGCCTGCCGGGCGTTCTTGGCCCCGGGAATAGCGCAGCTAACAGCGTCAAACATGAGAATCCAGCGCAGGGCCAACTGGGCCAGCGAGAAGCCGGGCGGGACCAGGCGTTTCAACAGCTCTACGGCTTCCAGGGCGGTGTCGTAATCCACGCCGGAGAAGGTTTCTCCCCGGTCAAAAGCCTGGCCGTAGCGGTTGAAGTTGCGATGGTCGTCGGCCGGGAAGGTGGTCTCCTTGGTCATTTTGCCGCTGAGCAGGCCGCTGGCTAGCGGCACCCGGGCCAGAATCCCGACCTGGCGCTGCTGGGCCAGGCCGAAAAACGCTTCGGCCGGGCGCTGGCGGAACATGTTGAAGATGATCTGGACGCTCTGAACACCAGGATATTCAACAGCTTTGATGGCCTCTTCCACCTTTTCGACGCTGACGCCGTAGAATTTGAGCTTGCCGGCCTGGATCAGGTCATCCAGCACGCCAAAAACTTCCGGCATGTAGTAGACCTGCGTCGGCGGGCAGTGCAACTGGACCAAATCCAGGGCTTCGACCCCCAGGTTTTTCAGGCTGCGCTCGATAAAAGCGGTCAAATTCTGGCGGTTGTAGCCTTCCGCCGTATGCGGGTCGAGCCGCCGCCCGGCCTTGGTAATCACGTAAACCGGTTCGGAACGCTCTTTTAGCACCTGGGCAATCAGCCGCTCGCTGCGGCCGTCGCCGTACACGTCAGCCGTGTCAATCAGGTTGATGCCCTGATCAATGGAGGCGTGCAGCGCGGCCAGGGCGTCTTCATCGCCCACCTCGCCCCAGGAGCCGCCAATGGCCCACGCCCCAAAACTAATCTCCGAAACCTGCCAACCGGTGCGACCAAAGGGTCGGTACTTCATAGGATACCTCCAAATGTTTTTGTATAAATTTTGTAACTGCTCAGGCTAAAGGTGACTGGCACTTGGTTAGCTCTAAGCTTCGCTGTTCCCAATCGTCTCGCCAAAGGGAAAAGTGCCAGTCACCTGAGTACTTTAAGCGAAACTAAGCGCAATTACTCTGATATGTCATTTCGAGCGACCGGAGGGAGCGAGAAATCCCTTCAGAGTTACTCTATGGCTAAGATTCGAGGGATTCCTCATTCCGCTCCGCTCCACTCGGAATGACATGCTTGGTAGCTATCACCTCGCCTGCCCCAGCGAAACCATCATCGCCCCGGCAATGACCGCAGCCCCGCCGATCAACTGCTGGAGGGTCGGCCCCAGGCCAAACAGAAACAACGTCCACAAAATAGCCGCCGCCGGGCTGAGGGTGAGTATAATCGTATGCACGCTGAGATTCAAGCGGCGCAGGGTCAGGTAATACAGGGTGCGGCTAATGGTCACGTCAACCGAGCCGGCCACGAACAAAATGAGCCAGGCGGTCCAGCCGGGCAGCCGAATTTCACCCTGGCCAATGGCAAACAGCCACAGAAAAACGGTCGTACAGGCCAGCCGGAACAAAAAGAAGTCGGTCAGGCTGATGCCATGGCCGTAGCGTTTGACCAGGGCGGCATGGAGGGCGTACATAAAGGTCGAGACGATGACCATCAGCGCCCCGGCCCAGACAAATTCGCCGGGCTGAAAAGCGATGATAAAGCTGCCGATCACGGCAATGAGTGCGCCCAGGGATTGAAAGGGCGTAAAGCGCTCGCGCAGCCAGACCAGGCCAAAGCCCAGGCTAAACAGGGTAGACAGTTTGCCCAGCAGCGAGGCCGTGCCCGGATCAATAAAGGCTACGGCGCTGTAGTTCAAAGCCGTGCTCGCCGCCACCAGAAAGCCTATGCCCCAAAAAAACCAGGCATGGCGGCGAAAGGTCGTAAAATCAATCTTGTCCCAAACCGCCAGAAAGAGCGCGACCTCAACCGTGGCAATCGTCAGGACATACATCGCCGAGGTGGTCGGCGGCAGGTAGGGTAGCAAGAGGCGGGCAAAAATAAAGTGAAGGCTGTCTACAATGACCAGGAAAATCACCACCAACGGGACATTATTCAGCAGACGGCTTTGGGCGACGAGCGCCAGCGGTTTTTGACTCATAAACGATATCGTGATCCCCCTCTTCCCCATCATCAGCCAGGCAAAGCAAAGCCCCGCCCGAAGACGGGGCCAGCCTTGCGCGTAGTATAATCCATAACTGAATTCTGCGAAAGTTAGCCTAAAGGGTAGCGTAGGACAGGTTGTCAACTTGTCTTACAACAGGTTTCTTACCTGGCCCAAACGATGCTATAATAAAGTCACTTTTACCCTGCTTGATAGGATGTTGACCCTTTTATGAGCACAGTTGGCGGCAAATTTACTGTAGAAAAAAGAAATTTGGTCACCTACATCGAAAATAAAGATTATGAACTGCTCCGCAAGCTGGCGGCGCTGTACGGGCGCTCCATCTCCGCCGAAGCGGCTCTGGCCATTCAAAAGCATCTGCAGGAACACGCGGCAGAGCTGGGGAAAGAAGCAGGCAAGAAGTAGAAGCGTAGGGCGTGGTACGTGGAGCGTAATTTAACGGACTACGCCCCACGCCCCAAGTTTCCCTCTATCCAACCTCCCAGGATAAACCAGGATGTCTGAAAAACTCAACTCTATGCGGATTTTGGACCAACAGAAAGTTAGTTACACCGTGCGCGAGTTCCCCGATTCCATCCATTCCGCCGATGGCGTGGCCGACTATTTCAGCCTGCCGCACGAATGGGTTTACAAAACCTTGGTGGTGCTGCCGCCCACAGGCAGGCCTATGCTGGTTATGGTCGCGGGGAGCCGCGAGCTGGATTTGAAAAAGCTGGCTGCCTCGGTGGGCCAGAAAAAGGTGCAGATGGCCCCCCACAAAGAAGCCGAGCGCCTGACCGGCCTGCAAACCGGCGGCATCTCGGCCCTGGCCTTACTGCACAAGAACTTTGCCGTTTATATTGATAAGCCGGCGCTGGAGTTGGAGCGGATTCTGGTCAGCGCCGGCAAGCGAGGGGTCAATTTGGAACTGCCCGTGCAGGAGTTAATCCGCGTAACCAAGGCCAGGGTCATCGAGGCGACGTGAAGCGAGGAGGAGAGAGTGGATAAGGTCAATCTCGCCCAAAAGTTCAATCTATTCAACGAATATTGGAGTCCTCGCATTACCGGCGAACTCAACGACGCCTACGTCAAGCTGGCCAAGCTCAAAGGCGAGTTTGTCTGGCATCATCACGAGGCCGAGGACGAACTCTTTTGGGTGGTCAAGGGCAGGCTGCTAATCAAGTTCCGCGACTGCGATGTGTGGCTGGAAGAGGGGGAGCTGCTGATTATCCCCAAAGGCGTCGAGCATCTGCCGGTGGCCGAAGAAGAGGTGCATGTTGTGTTAATCGAGCCGAAAACGACGGTTAACACCGGCAACGTTCAGAACGAGCGCACCGTCGGCGGGCAGTGGATTTGAGTTGTCCAAGAATAGCATCCTGAATAGGCCGAAGCGTAGCGGAGGTCGTATCGAAGGATGCGGTAAAGAAGGCAGATCTGTCTAGCCGCATCCTTCGATACGCGCTTCACTCTGTTACGCGCTATTCAGGATGCTTGTTCATATGATGATCCACTCTTGGGGGGTTCTCAAAACTGCGAAACTCGCGGCACAGTTCAATAAAGCGCTCCACCGTCACTTCCCATAACTCCCGGCCAAACTCGGCGGTAGCCACACTGGCATCCCCGGCCACCCCGGCCCGGCTGATGCGGCTCCACCAATCCTGCCACATGATCGAGCTGGGCCGGCCCAGGTCCCAATTAAAGTATTTGCCCGCCTGCTGGCCGATGTCACGCTCGGCCTTGTCCATCTGCACCAGGTCAGGCTGCAAGTGCAGCATCATGGCGGTTTCGTACTCGCAGGCGTGGCTGACACTCCCCGGCCCGCCGCGCCGGCCCTTTTCCAGCACATCAGTGCATAGCGAAGGGTCAATGGCCGCGTTGGGACTCATGGCCCCGCACTTGGCCCCGGTTACAATGACGCATTTCCGCGCGGCCAGGTCGGCGATGCTGTGGTTAGAGCCGTGGCCGTTGACAATCAGGATGTGCTTGAAGCCGTGCCGGGCCACGCTAATCGCCACCTGCGAGACGTAGGCCAGGCAGGTTTCAATGTCTACGGCAATCGTGCCGGGGAAATCCATGTGGTGCTCGTCCAGGCCAAAGGGGATGGTCGGCAGCACCAAAATGTCGCCGGTAGCCCTGCGGCCGGCTTCCTCCAAAATTCCGGCCAGAATGTCGTTGTCGGTGGAGAGGGGCAGGTGCGGGCCGTGGTCCTCCACCGCGCCGAAGGGGATCAGCACCACCGGCTGGGGGTCTCTGGCCAGAGCTTCGTTCATCTCCGGCCAGGTTAAGTGATCGTAACGCCAGGTTTTCATCTTTACGCTCCGTAATGGATTTATGTATCTTTACTCATCACCTGAGCCAGCCGGGAAACGCCTTCCAGTAGCTCGTCCGTTTCATAATAGGCAAAGCTCAAGCGCAGGTAGTTTTGCAGCCCCTGGGCGCTGGAGAACTTGATCCCCGGTTGAAAACTGACATTATTCCGCCTGGCTTTGAGCAGGATGTCCTGGGCGTTCCAATCCTCCGGCAGCCGCAGCCAGATGAAAAAACCGCCGCCGGGTTCGGCAAAAGAAAGGGTTGGTACTTGCCGGCGTAAGGCGGCGTTTAAGCCAGAGGAACGTTCATGATACACAGCTTTCAAGTGAGCCAGACAGGCATCCTGCAAGCCCAATTCGATCAAACTCTGCACCACCGCCGAGGTAAATGGATTAAGCCCACCGCCGCTTTCCAGCAGCCCGGCGTGAAGCAGCGGGTCGAGCCGGGCCGGTGTTGCCTGGACCCAGCCCAGGCGCAGGCCAGGGGCCGTAATTTTGGAGAACGAACCCAGGGATATGACCTGGTTGGTGTCAATGTGGGCGGCCAGCGGCGGCGGAGGAGACGTGGTATAATCGAGCATCTGGTAGACCTCGTCGGCGACGATGAGGAAATTGTGTTCTTGACTCAACTGGAGCAGCCGCTCGCGGCGCTCGGCTGAGAGCGTGGCCGCCGAAGGGTTGTGAAACGCCGGGATGGTATACAGAAACACGGGTCGGTGTTGGGCCAGCTTTTCCTCCAGCGCCTCGACGATCAGGCCATTGTCGTCCATGGGAATGCCGACCAGGTTGAGGCGGTAGTCGCGGAAGATCAACAGCGCCAGGAAATAAGTCGGCTCCTCGACAAAAATGGTATCGCCGGGCTGGGTGAAGCGGGTGCAGATCAGGTCGAGCGCCTGGGAAGCACCCGACGTAATCAGGAGGTGGTCGGCTTCGACCGGCAGGCCGTAATGCCGGCTGAGGAACTGGGCCAGGGTGAGCCGGAAATAGCCGTCGCCCTGTTCGGCGCCGTATTGCAGGAACGACGTATCGCCCTGGCTCAGGCGATGCTCGGCGGCCTGCTTCAGCGCAGCCTGGGGTAATAACGACAGCGACGGCTGGCCGACGCCAAAGTCAATCATGCCGGCGGGGATGTTGAGTTGCGTTGTTTGCAGAACAGTCATGGGACTCCTTAAAAATAGTAAACAGTACACAGGGAATTTATATGCTCGTATACCCTGCTATTTTTCATCAGATGTGCTCGTCTCAAAGGGATACCCTTGCAGGAGAAGGGTATTGGTGGTATGTTTACAGCCGGAGTGAAAAAGTGCACTTTTTCACTCCGAAACCCGGGTGGATTTGTATTTTCTTTACTGAGTTACCTGCTTTCTTCAGGTGGTAAGCACATTATGACTATCATTTGCACCGATGAATCTTCCGACGGCCTGATCGAGCGGGACATTGTCGAAGCTGCCGGCAAAAGTTTTGCGTTCCGGCCCTGCCGCACGCCGGAAGAACTGTTTGAAGCCAGCCGCGAGGCCGAGACGCTGCTGGTGGGCCTGCTGCCCGTGCCCGGCGACCTGCTGCGGCAGCGGCCTGAGTTGAAGTTGATCATCACCTGCAGCACCGGCTGGGACCATATTGATGTTGTGGCGGCGACGGAACTGGGTATATTAGTTTGCAACGCCGGCGACTACTGCGCCGACGAGGTCGCCGACCACACCATGCTGTTGATTTTAGCCGCCTGGCGCAACCTGCCGCTGCTCACTGCCGAAGTTCGGCAGGGGGGATGGAATTTCGACTGCGCCGGGACGCCCCGACCCCTGCAAGGGACCGTCCTGGGGTTGGTCGGTATGGGGCGGATTGGCTCCAGAGTCGCGCAACGGGCCAAAGCATTCGGGCTGCACGTGCTGGGGTACGATCCGTTCATCCCGCCGGACCAAATTCAAGCGCGGGGAGTCGGGCCGGTTTCTCTGGCCGATCTACTGGCCCAGGCAGATATTATTTCGCTGCACCTGCCCAGCCAGGCAGGAAGACAGCCGCTCCTGACGCAAGCCGCTTTTGCCCAAATGAAGCCGGGGGCGCTGCTGGTCAACGTTTCGCGCGCCGATTTGGTAGATATGCCGGCCGCCCGCGCGGCGCTGGAGAGCGGGCAGTTGAGCGGCCTGGCTCTCGACGTGTGGGAAACGGAGCCGCCGGTCACACCTGAGCCCCTCTTTGACCATCCCCAGGTACTGATCACTCCTCACGCGGCCTGGTACTCCACCGCCAGCGTCCGGGCGCTCCACCAGCGAACCGCAGAAGAGGCGGTGCGAGTGTTAGCGGGGGAAGTGCCGAGGTTTGCGGTTAACCGGCCTCATGGACCCAGACTACTGCACCTAAATTTGAAACGTGATGCGTGATACGTGAGTTGTAAAAGAGTTACGCATCACGTTTCACGCATCACGCCTTAAATTTGCGTCCTTGGATCCAGCGCATCTCGCAAGCCATCGCCGACGAAATTGATCGCCAGGACGGTCAGGGTAATGAGCAGGCCCGGAAAAATCCACAGCCACGGCGCGGTTTGCAGGCGATCGTAGGAACTGACCAGCAGGTTGCCCCAACTGGCCGTCGGCGCTTGCACGCCTAATCCCAAAAAGCTGACATAGGCTTCGGCTAAAATGGCCGAGGCTACCCCCAGCGTGGCGGCGACGATGATCGGGGCCAGGCTGTTGGGCAAAATATGACGGAAGATAATCGGCCGGTTTGAGGCGCCAATCGCGCGCGCGGCCTGAATATAATCGCGCTCTTTGAGCGACAGAAATTGGGCGCGAACGATACGGGCCAGGTAGGTCCAACTGGTCAAGCCAATAATCATGATGATGACCAGGACGCTGCCGCTGAATGTCCGGCCAAAAAGCTCGATGGTGTTAATGTCCATGGCAAAAAATTTACCCACGACAATCAGCAGGAACAACTGGGGAATGTTGAAAACAGCTTCGGTGAAGCGCATCAGAATGCTGTCAATGATGCCGCCGTAGTAACCGGCTATCGCTCCAACCAAGGTGCCCAGCACCAAAGCCACCAGCATGGCCGACACCCCAATCACCAGCGAAATTTGACCGCCTGAAATCGTCCGGGCCATCAGGTCGCGCCCCACGCTGTCGGTGCCAAAGGGGTGGTCCAGGCTGGGCGGCTGTAACTTAATTTTGGTATTGTTAAAGTTGGCGTAGGACTCCGGCATAATAATAGATCCCACGGTAATATACAGAAGGATCACGATCAAAATGGCAATACCAGCCAGAGCCATTTTATGGCGGCGAAAGCGCAGCCAGACCAGTTTCCCCGGCGAGAGAACAGGTTTAGCCGCTAAGTCGCCCTGGCTCAGCGGAGCCGCGGAGGAAGTGGCGGTAACAGTGGTCATGCTAACTCTTTCAAATGCTCCTAAGCCAAACGAATACGCGGGTCAAGGTAGGCATAAACTAAATCGGTCACAATCTGGAAAAAAACCACCGCCACCGAGATCATGACCATAATTCCCATAATAACGGCTATATCGGCCCGTTCGGTGTGATCAATAAAAAGACGGCCCATACCCGGCCAGGCAAAAATACTCTCGGTCACAATCGCCCCGGCCAGCAGCAGCGGCAAATCCAGGCCGACAATGGTGACTAAGGGCAGGGAAGCATTTTTGAGGGCATGGCCGTAAATAATCATCCGCCTTGGCAGCCCTTTGGCCCTGGCGGTGCGGATGTAATCCTGGTGAATCACCTCCAGCATCGAGGCCCGGACATAGCGGCTGTAGCCGGCCACACTGATGATGGTTAAGGTGGCCAGCGGCAAAACCATGTGCCACAAGACCTGCTGGACTGTTTTGCCCACTTCCGGCTCGAACATGCCGACGGTGGGCAAATAGGGCAGACCCCAGGCCTTAAAATTGACGGCAAAAATATACATCAGCATGAGGGCCAGCCAGAAAACCGGCATCGAGTAACCGATAAAAGAGAAGGAGGTCAGGAGATTGTCAATAAACGAGTATTGCCGCAGGGCTGAATAAACGCCCACTACCAGCGAAAAGATGATAATCAAGAGTTCCGCCGGCAGCATAAGCAATAAGGTATTCGGGAGCCGTTCCAGAATAATGTCCAACGCGGGGCGACGGGTAACGAGGGACGGGCCGAAATCACCGCGCAGCACCCCTTTGCGTTTGCCCGGTTCATCGCCCACACCGTCGCCATCCTTATCAATCTGGGTCCAATCATTGCCGATAAGCCAGTAAACATACTGCACTGGCACCGGCTGGTCCAGGCCAAATTGGCGCATCAGCCGCTCCCGGTCGGCCGCCCGAATGCGCTGGCGGCCCCCCAGCGTCGCCAGGGGGTCGCCCATGTTGCTGGTCAATATAAACAGCACAAAGGTGATAATCAAGAGTAACGGAATTGCCTGCAACAGGCGGCGGATGATGTATTGGGTCATGCGTTACTCCACCAGTGATAAGGCCCTGTCATTCTGAGCGAAGCGAAGAATCCCCACCGACTTGGCTTATAAACAACCGCTCCAGGGATTCTTCGGCCTTCGGCCTCAGAATGACATGACCTGCTACTTTGCTACTTGCTACTCGCTAATATCCCATTCGTTGGCGTTGAAGAAGGGGTTGACGCCGGAGAACTTTATCCCGGTCAGGCGCGGGTTGACCGCCCATTGATCTTGATCGCCCCACAGCCCAATGTAATAGACTTTGTCATACATGATCTGCTGAATTTGGTACATTAAATCCAAGCGAATTTCAGCGTCAATCTCCACCGACTGCTGTTGGAAGAGCGCGTCCAGTTCCTCATCGCAAATAAACCAGTTGGTGCCGGGGGGATTCTCATCGGTGGGAACCTGATTGCACAGCCAATCCTGGGTGTTCGGGTCAGGGAAGGCGCTCACGTTAGACCAGCTAGCAAGGTCCGTCTCGCCGGTGGCGACAGGACCTCCCTCGGCAAAACCGGCAAAAAAGACTTCACCTTCAAAGTTAAACAACTCGACGCCAATGCCAATTTCAGCCAGTTGCTGCTGCACCACAGCCTGGGTGTCCTTGCGTATGGGTCGAGGGGTGGTGGTGTAGCGGAGTATCAGTTCCTCGCCGTCCTTGTCGCGGGTGCCGTCGCCGTTGCTATCTACCCAGCCGGCCTCATCCAATAATTCTTGAGCTTGCTCAGGGTCATACGGATAGGGCTGCAGGTCGGGGTTGACCCAGGCCGAGCCATCCCAGAAAGTGACGTTGG
The DNA here is from genome assembly GCA_016860845.1 of Chloroflexota bacterium. The sequence continues at coordinate 35,472 of BOKF01000013.1, read as the reverse complement.
GCTGGGTCAGGCCAAAGAGCAAATCCTGGGTGATCTGTTCCCGGTCAAAGCCCAGGGCAATAGCCTTACGGACATTGACGTCGAGCACGGCGGGGTGGGCGCTGTCTTCGCGCATGTTAAACCACATGCCTTCGTTATAGCCGGACGAGGCGCTCATGATGTTGATGCCGTTTTCTTTCAGATCAGGAATATCGGCAAAACTGACAAAGGTACCGATGTCCACGTCGCCGGCTTTGAGGGCGGCGTTCTGAGCGGCATCGTCGGCCAGGATGCGGAAGAAGACCTCGTCCACTTTGGCGAGTTCACCGTGGTAGTTTTCATTACGGGTAAAGGAGAAGTGACTGCCGGATTCCCACTCTTTGAAGACAAAGGGGCCAATGCCGACCGTCGGCGCGCGGTTCCACTCGGCATTATCCAGCGTGCCCTCTGCCTCAAATACCGGCTCAAGGATGTGTTTGGGTAAAATTGCCGAGCCGTTGGGTTGAACAAACAAGACCGACTGCCAGGCCGGGAAGGGTGCTTTGAGCTTGACGACGACGGTCAGAGGATCGGGCGCGCTTACATCCTCGACAAACTCATCGTACGGATAGCGGGTGATAACGGTATTATTTTCATCCATCACCATCTGCCAGGTGAAAATCCAATCCTCGGCGGTATACGGCTCGCCATCCGACCAGGTCAAGCCGTCTTTCAATTTGAAGGTCATGGTCAGGCCATCCTCAGAAATGCCCCCATTTTCAATGTTGGGCATCTCGGTCAAGTGCACCAGGCAGGGCTGCGCATTTTCATCAAAATTCCAGGGACGTTCCAGCCAGAGAGCCGTGGTAATCCAGCTAAACCAGTGCTGGCTGTAGAGTGGATTAAAGGAGCCGCTGGGTTCCTGGGTAAAGCTGATTCTAACCACTTTACTACCACTGTCAGCAGCGGACTCAGCCGTTGCTTCCTCAGTGGCCGCCGCTGCGACCGCTGCAGGCAGGTCCGCGCAATCCGGCACGACTGCTGCGGGAGCCTCGGTCGTAGCCATCGCTTCCCCAGTGGCTTCTGCGGTGGGTTCGGCTTCTTCAGTAGCTTCTGCGGTGGCTTCGGTTTGGGCCTGCTCAGAAGGGTTCGGCGCGAGCTGGGCGCTACCATAACTCGCTAAAAATACTAATGTTACCATCACGACGATGAGTGACCACCAGGGTCGTCTTGCTAGCATAGTCTCCTCCTAAATAGATTTACTCAAAAATTAATTTGACCAAAAAACTTTGAGTAAGATCAGTTTAACTTCCGCGCCTCACCCCCTTTCGATAAACGTTTTGCTTTGCCTGGATTGATAAATCCAGGCCATCTCTACCGGCTTGTCAGATCGGGCAATAGTATCTCCCTTAAATCATCAATTCTCGTGCATTTTCCACTGGAATGATTGTTGATTGATCGGTTAGATAGAAACGGGCACTTGACCACATATATTCTGCCGGGTCTGCAACCAATCTCCAATGAGGCTGACAAGGGTTGTAATGGACATATTCCATTTTTTGGCGTAAAAACTCAGGGCTAAATATATCTTTGGCATTGTAACCATCTTCCCACACCTTGTACTTCTGCTTATCGGGACGAGTCACCTTATCAGCCAAGAAACTCAATGCTTGTTGGTTATTTTCAACTTGATACTGACGAATAAGACGATCAGCGACGTGTTTTTTGTAATCTCTAATCCAATCGTTCACGGGTTTTTCAGGCAAAAACCGAGCAATTAGGTGAATATGAGTTGGCATAATCACAAAGGCATAAAGAAGCAGTTGTTGGCGTAAATGCATGCAGTCCAGCACATCTACCAATAACCGTTTGACCAAATCTCGTTGAAACAAGTGAGCGTAATCAACGGCTTTAGTGGTGACAAAGTAGAGGTGATCTGGGTTGAAATCCGGTCGCCAGTTGGTCATGATCAGGATGTTGGCATGCTCTCGTCAAGCACTTCACGCAAATCCGATGGTTATAGCGTGGATTTGTCAATCCACGCCGAGCAAAGCAGAACTATTCACGAATGCACCCTTACGCTCCCGCTGGATTGACAAATCCAGCGGTTAGGAGCGTGGACTTGTCAATCCACGTTAAGCACGCTTACTCAAGCTCTCTCTTAACAAACCGCAGAGCTGTTTCGGCCAGCATCGCTGCGCCGAAAGGTAAAGCATCCTCGTCCAGGTCAAAGGTAGCCTCATGTAAACCGCCAAAAGCGCCATTGGGTGGTTTAACCCCCAGCCGGAACATCGCTCCCGGCACTTTGGCCGTCATATAAGCAAAATCTTCCGCTCCAAAGCTGACCATATCTTCATCCATGACCTGTTCCGGCCCCAATAAGTCGGCCCCAACCTGGGCCAGCCAGCCGGCTACCGCCGAGTCATTCGCCAGCGGCGGATAGCCAAAATCGAATTCTAACCGGTAATCGCCGCCCCAGGCCTGGACCATGGCTGCTGCTTTTTCAACCTCTTCGCGCAGTTGCAGCCGGACTTGCTCGTCGTGGCTGCGTAAGGTGCCTTCAATAAAGGCTTCGGCGGGGATGATGTTGCTGGCGCTGCCGGCCCTGACAATCCCGACGGTGACAACGCCGGAGCGAAGCGGGTTCAACCGGCGCGAGGGGATGGCATATAAGCCTTGCAATACCTGAGTCATCATCCAGATGGGGTCTAGCCCGACAAAGGGGCGGGCGGCATGGCCGCCCCGGCCCTGCACATAAATCCGAAAGTCATCCACAGCGGCCTGAGCCACACCGGGAGCAACTTTGATCTGCCCGGCTGCAATGGACGTGTCCACGTGTAAAGCAATGACGGCATCCAGGCCCTCGAGTGCGCCATCCGCTATCATGCGCGGCGCGCCGCTGACACCCTCACTGTCAAAAGTCTCCTCCGAGGGTTGGAAGATGAGCCGCACTTCGCCGGGCAAGTCCATCTCTTTGAGCAGCAGGGCTACTCCTAATAGCATGGCCGTGTGGGCGTCGTGGCCGCAGGCATGCATCCGTCCGGGAATCTGGCTGGCATACTCGGCCCCCGTTTGTTCCAGAATGGGCAGTGCATCCATGTCGGCCCGGATGCCGATGGCCGGGCCGTTACCCTGGCCCAGGTGGGCCACTACGCCACTTTTGCCAACGCCTGTCCGGGCCTCGACGCCTAAATCGGCCAGGGTCTGAGCCACCAGGCCGGCCGTTTCATAAAGCTCAAAGCCAAGCTCCGGCTTTTGGTGAATCGCCCGGCGCAAACGGACAATCTCTCCTTTAATGGCCTTAGCCGAGGTTAACATCGCTTGATCGGTCAATGGTCAAGTTCCTGACTATTAAAATGATGTTGCTGAGAAATAAAGAAAGTAGTGATGGGGAGCGGAAGTGGGGGCATTATAGCTATTTCAATCCGAAAACGCAAGCCTTAAGAAGTTCCTTTCCTGTTGCTCATCCCTTTTGCGCGTGCTATACTTGCCCCATAATTCATTGACAGGGGTTACGCGGTGTCATTTCGACCAGAGTGGAGCGGAGGGAGAAATCCCCAATACCTCGTCTTGCAAGCGTAGTTTTGAGGGATTTCTCGCTCCTTCGTCGCTCGAAATGACATGACCGCGTAAGTCCTATCATTGACTATTGAGGATGATCAATAGTTAATTGTCAATTATTAATGGTTAACTGGGAATGACCACACCCGTCCGCCAGCAATACTTGTCGGTTAAAAAACAATATCCCGACGCTATTGTCTTCTTCCGCCTGGGTGACTTTTACGAAACCTTTGACGAAGATGCCCGAACCGTGGCCAAGGCGCTTGACATTGTGCTGACCTCCCGCAATGTGGCCCAGGGCCAGCGGGTGCCGATGGCCGGTGTGCCTTACCATGCCGTCGAAAGTTACCTGGCCCGGCTGATTCGGGCCGGCTTCAAAGTTGCCATCTGCGAGCAACTGGGCAACGAGCCAATTAAAGGACTGGTCCCGCGCGAAGTGATCCGGGTGGTTACCCCCGGTACGGTAGTCGAGGCCAACCTGCTGGCAGCCAAGGAGAATAACTACCTGGCTGCCGTCATCGTCCAGAGCGAGCGGGCCGGCCTGGCCTTTGTAGACATCACCACCGGCGAGTTTGCCGCCACCCAGTTGCAGGGTCACGATTTGGCCCGGCTGGTCCTTAACGAAATCACCCGGCTCAAACCGGCTGAAATCATTGCCCCCAATCCGGCAAGCCTGGAGCCGTTTGAGCCGCTGAGTACACCCCGCTCGCTCTACGAGGAGTGGCGCTTTGAAGCGAGCCATGCCCAGCAGGTCTTGCTGCGCCACTTTGAGGTGGCTACCCTCGACGGTTTTGGGCTGGGCGGCAAGCCGCTGGCTGTTCAGGCAGCCGGAGCCGTTATTCAATATGTGGCCGACACCCAAAAACAGGCCCTGGCCCACATCACCCGTCTCTCTGCCTACAGCACCGATGCCTTTATGGCCCTCGACGCCGCTACCCGGCGCAACCTGGAACTGACCGAAACGATTCGTACCGGCTCGACCCAGGGCGCGCTGTTGGGCGTGTTGGATAAAACCATCACGCCGATGGGCGGGCGCTTGCTGCGGACCTGGCTGCACCAACCGCTGCTCGATCTGGCCGCTCTCAACGAGCGCCTGGAGGCCGTCGAGACTTTTTTCAACGACACCCTGGCCCGTGGAGATGTCCGCGCCCGGCTCAAAGAAATCGCCGATTTGGAGCGCCTGACCAACCGGGCCATCCAGGGACTGGCCCAGCCGCGCGACCTGCTGGCAATCAAGCGTAGTTTGGAGGTGGTGCCGGTTATCCAGGAAATTTTAGAAAATTTACGATTTACGATTGACGATTTACGATTAAAGGAGTCGTCCTTAGCGCAATCGGCAGATCAAGCAAGTCAAATCGTAAATCCACGCCCGAAGGGGCAGTCTAAAATCGTAAATCTAAAATTGGATGCTTGCGCCGACATTTCTAACCTCATCGCTCAGGCCATTGTTGACGACCCGCCGGCAGTGATTGGCAAAGGCGGTTTTATCCGGCCCGGTTTCTCGGCGGAGTTGGATGGCATTATCGCCAGTTCGCGCGAGGCCAAGGTGTGGGTGGCGAATTTGGAACCGCTGGAGCGCCAGCGGACCGGCATCAAAAGCCTCAAGGTCAGCTTTAACAAGGTCTTTGGCTATTACATCGAGGTATCGCATGCCAACCGTGATTTAGTGCCGCCCGATTACATCCGCAAGCAAACCCTGGTCAATGCCGAACGTTACATTACCCCCGAACTGAAAGAGTATGAGAGCCTGATCCTCAACGCCGATGAGCGCCAGCTTGAGGTCGAAACGCGCATCTTTAAAGAGGTCTGTGCCCGGATTGCCGCCGCTGCCGAGCGTTTGCTGGCGACCGCCCGCGGGCTGGCCTACCTGGATGTGGTGGTGGCCCTGGCCGAGGTGGCGCAGCAAAACGATTACAACCGCCCCAATTTAAGTGATGATGACGTGCTGGAAATCATCAATGGCCGCCATCCGGTGGTCGAAACGATGCCGCTGGTTGACGCCGACGGTCTGGCCACGGCCTTTGTGCCCAATGATGTCTGCTTGTCGCGCGAGGAGTTAATGCACATCATCACCGGGCCGAATATGTCCGGTAAATCCACGTTTTTGCGCCAGGTTGCCCTGATTGTCCTGATGGCTCAAATCGGCAGCTTTGTGCCCGCCGACCGGGCCAGGATTGGGCTGGTGGATCGTATCTTTACCCGTATCGGCGCGCAGGACGAAATTCACGCCGGACAGAGCACCTTTATGGTGGAGATGGTTGAAACCGCCTCGATCCTCTCCCAGAGCAGCGCTCGCAGCCTGCTGATTCTGGACGAGGTGGGCCGGGGCACCAGCACCTACGACGGCCTGGCCATCGCCCGCGCCGTGGTCGAGTATATTCACAATAACCCCAAAATTCGGGCCAAGACCCTCTTCGCCACCCATTACCACGAGCTGACCGAGCTGGCCCGCTACCTGCCCCACGTCCGCAACTACAATGTGGCTGTGACCGAAGAGGGCAACAAGGTCATCTTTCTGCACAAGATCGTGCCCGGCGGGGCCGACCGCTCCTACGGCATCCACGTCGCCCAGATTGCCGGCATCCCCAAGGTTGTCATCAGCCGGGCCAATGAGATTTTGGAAGAGTTGGAAGGCAGCGCCGACTTTCAGGAGAAAAAGGCCCGCGTCCACGATGCTTTCTCCGGCGGGGTCCAGCTATCTTTCCTGGGAGCGGAGACGCACCCGCTGCTCGAGGAAATCAAGGCGCTGGATGTGGATTCGCTCTCGCCGCTGGAAGCGCTGAATAAGTTGTACGAGTTGAAGCAGAAGGCGCAAGAATAGCAGGTCCACAGATGAACGCAGATAGACGCCGATGAAAAATCTGTGTAAATTTGGGCGTATCTTTGGACTGTTTGACCTTCAGAATCCCCGCAAGTTGAACTCTTTCACCCCAGTATAAAAGATTATCGTTACCCCGTCAACGGCGATTTGTTGGGTAAAGGCCATTGTCCCCCCCTCCAGCTTATGATATACTAAAGCATAATTGTAAACCTCTTTGATGGACTGGCTCCTTTTTCGGAGACTTCGATGACGGACAGCACTAAAACAAAAGCCCAACTCATGGCCGAACTCGCTGCTTTACGCCAGCGCGTCGGCGAGTTGGAAACCGAACAGCAACAGCGCGAGGCCGAGCTAGAATATTGGCTGGCAGCCGAACGAGAAAACTGGGCCTTGGCCGAGGCGCTCACTCAAACCGGGGCGGCCATCAGCAGCAGTTTGAGAGGTGAAGAAGTCCTCGACCGGATTTTGGAGGAAATGAGCCGGGTAGTCGCCTGTGACGCCGCGTGTTTGCTCCTCATCGAAGGCGACGTGGCGCGGGTGTACCGCTGGCGAGGTTACATTCGTTCCGGCTGGGCGACACCCGACGAGATTGTGTCCGCTGCTTTCGCTGTAGACAATTTCCCCACGCTGCGCATTGTGCGCACAACGAACCGTCCCTTAGCCGTGCCTCATCCGGCCAGCGACGAGGCCTGGGTGAATAAATTTGGCCTGGCCTGGGTTAAATCGTATGCTTGCGCTCCTATTCGCAGTCAGGGGCGGGTCGTCGGGTTTTTGGTTATAGACAGCGAGGCTCCTGGCTTTTTTGAACCGACTGACACCGAACCGCTGCAAGCCTTTGCCGATCAAGCGGCTATCGCTTTGGAGAATGTTGGATTACACAATCGGGTGCGTGGTGAGATTGTCAAACGTTTAAAGATGCTCAAGAAGGAGCGCAATTTCATCTCGGCGATATTGGATACTGCCGATGCCCTGGTGGTAGCCTTAAACCGGAGCGGCCAAATCGTTCATTTTAACCGGGCGTGCGAGCAAACCAGCGGCTATACCTTTGCCGAAGTAAAAAATCACTATGTGTGGGAGTTGCTGCCGCCGGAAACCGCTGCTTCGACTCAAACCTATTTTACGGATATCCCACCTGGCCCTTTCATCGAGGGATTGCACGAAGTGCCCCGTAGATTCGAAGCACATCTCATCACCAAAACCGGCCAGCAGCGCCTGATTGCCTGGTCAACCGCAACTCTCTTCGACAAAAGCGGCCAGGTCGAGTACGTTATTGCCACCGGGGTTGATATTACCGAGCAGAAACGGGCAGAGACTGCCTTACGAGAAAGCGAAGAGCGTTTTAGAACATTATTTGAATTTGCGCCGGATGCTTACTATTTAAATGACCTGGAAGGCCGTCTTATTGATGGCAATAGAGCCGCCTCAGAGTTGACTGGCTATCCCAAAGAAGCCTTAATCGGCCAGAATTTTACGAAATTGGGGCTGCTATCTCCCCACGAATTACCCAAAGCCCTGGCTGCTCTGGCTCAAAACAGGCGGGGAGAGCCCACGGGCCCGGATGAGTTTACCTTAAATAGACGAGATGGCAGCCAGATTACGGTTGAAATAAGATCATTCCCTATTGAAATTAAAGGCCAAAGGGTGGTATTGGGCCTGGCCCGCGACATCACCCAACGCAAGCAGGCGGAAGAAGCGCTGCAATATAGCGAAGCCACTCAACGGGCTATTTTAGATGCCATTCCAGACTTTATGTTTCGGATTGGTCGAGATGGAGCTTATATACCCTTTCATACTCCTCCCCAGACAGTCTTACCCTATTCTGATGAAACCAAGAGTAAAAAGGTAACAGATGTTCTCCCCCACAACCTGGCTAAAAGAATCATAGAGCATCTGGAACAAATTTTTGAGACAGGGGAGATGCAGATATTTGAGTATGCACTCGTCGAGCCAGGGGAAATCAAATATTATGAAGCCCGGATGATCAGCAGCAGCATAGATGAAATTCTCTGCATTTTGCGCGACATTACCGACCGCAAGCAAGCTGAAGAAGTCTTGCGCCAGAGCGAAGCGACGAAGCGCGCTATCCTTGTTGCCATCCCGGATTTGATGTTCCGGTTGAGTCGAGAGGGTGTTTATCTTGATCTTAATGCGCCCCACCCGGCTGACCTGATTCTGCCCCCCGAAGATGTTTTAGGTAAAAACCTCGCCGAGGTTTTGCCGCTGGAGATAGCCGAGCAGTTTTTGCAGGCTATTGAGCACGTTTGCCAAACCGGTGAAACTCAAACTTTTGACTACCGGCTTTCAATCCGGGGCCAAAACAAATATTTTGAGGCCCGGCTTGTGAGGAGTGGGTCGGATGAAGGGCTGGCCATTGTGCGCAATATCACCGATCGGAAAAAAGCCGACGAGGCCCTCCGGCTCAGCGAGCAAAGGTTGGAGCTGGCCCTCACCGGCGCAGATTTGGGTTCGTGGGATTTGAACCTTCTGACTGGCCAGGATATCACCAACCAACGGGCGGTCGAAATGCTGGGTTATACCTTGGACGAGGTTGAACCCAGTCTTGACTGGTGGGATGAACGGACCCATCCTGAGGATAAGGGACGTCTCTTGTTAGCCTGGGAAGCTCATTTGGGTGGCACAACGCCTTTTTATGAGTGTGAATACCGGCTCCAAACCAAATCGGGGGAGTGGAAATGGATTTTGGATCGAGGCAGGGTAGTCCAATGGGATGAGGAAGGCCGTCCTATACGCCTGGCTGGTACTCACCTGGATATTACTGAACGTAAACAGGCTGAAGAAGCGCTGCGGGCACAGAATGAGCAGTTACAGGCTCGCAACAAGGAGCTAGATGCCTTTGCCCACACGGTCGCTCACGACCTCAAAAATCCGTTGGGCATTTTAACCAATATGGCCGAAATTCTGTTAGAGGATTATCCTCACATGCCGTCCTACAAGCTGGCGGAATATCTGCGGAGCATTGCTCATAGCGGCCGGCGGGCCAACAGTATTGTCGAAGCTTTACTCTTGCTGGCTGGGGTACGCCAACAAACGGTAAATTTACAACCGCTCGATATGAGCGGCATCGTTGCTGAAGCCCTGCATCGGCTAAATCCTATGATAGCTCAGTACCAGGCCGAAATTACTACCGCAACTACCTGGCCGGCCGTATTGGGCTTTGCCCCCTGGGTCGAAGAGGTGTGGGTTAACTACCTCAGTAACGGTCTGAAGTACGGCGGTTCACCTCCCCACCTGGAGCTAGGGGCAGCTATCCAGGAGGATGGCATGGTTCGCTTTTGGGTCAAAGACAACGGCGCTGGCCTTTCTCCCGAGGCCCAGGCGAAGTTATTTACGGAATTTACCCAGCTTGAACCAGACCGGATGGAAGGGCATGGTCTAGGATTATCTATTGTGCGGCGCATTGTCGAGAAACTGGGCGGCCAGGTCGGGGTTGAAAGCGAAGGCAAACCGGGCCAGGGCAGTACATTTAGCTTTACTCTACCCCTGACCCCCTAACACTTGCCGATTAACCCTCCTCCAACTTGAAGCGGGGAAGTAACCACACCCTTTCTCCCAAATTTTCGAGTTTTTGAACCCTACTGGACGAAAAATAACAAACGGTAGACAGAACTCCCTGTCTACCGTCGGTTGTCTACTGTCTACCGCTTAATGGCCGCAACCGCAGTGACCGCCGCAGCAGCCGCCGCCTCGATTGCCGCTGAGGTTAGGGGCAATCGAGCTGCTCCCTTCGGCTTTGGTGTGGGTGGCAAACAACGATAACACGCGCGAGGTGCGCATACTCTCGCAGCTTTTACATTGAATGGCGCTGTCGGCCTTATTCATCGGGCGCAAGGCCTCAAACTTGGTGCGGCAATCGGCACAGTAATATTCATAGAGTGGCATTCAACTTCCTCCTAAAATATTTATTGAGAACATGGGAAGGCTGGAGGTTTGGAAGGTTGGAGAGATTTACCAGCCTTCCTTCCAGCCCTTCATTTATTCTTCTATTATACTCAGCGCCAAATCTTGCGCCAGGCGGCCCAGAGTTGCAAAGGTAGCCGGATAGGTTATCTGTTCGCGTCCCTGCCCGGGCTGCCAGCGATAGCGGGCTAATCTGACCCGGAGCTGCGGTTCAGCCCACATAAAGAGCTCCCAGTAAGTCAGCGCCTCATTTTCCTGATGGGGTGGGTTGCTGCGCAGTTGGGCCAGCTTTTCGGCGGGGTCGAACTCTAGCAGGAGCAGGGGTTCTTCCAGATAGGTCAAGCGGCTGGCGGCTCGCTCGGCGCTGCGACGCAGATAGGCCTCGTCATAGCCCTCGTCCGGCGATGAAGGGCCATAACTGACTTCCAACTGGCGCAAGGTGACGCTGTAGCGATCGTAGGCTTCCAGGGTGATGGTCGCGCCAGGTTCTTGGTCTGCCGCAGGCACGCCGATGATGTAGCCTGGTTGAGGTGAATTGAGAAGCACAGCGTCAATATGCTGGGGGCCTTTAGTGACCAGTTGTTCAAGTTGGGTGACGACTCGTTTAGCAAGGTTCATGCATTGCCTCCATTACTGATGAGTAACTTCTGCTTGGACGATACTCAAAGCTTTTTCTCCTTAAAATCACTTCCATCAAATGAGATCATTACCTTTTTATCGTCTATCACCGTCTCTAGATTTACCGGCCTGGTCCAGATGCGCTGGATGTTACGCAAGGTATCGCGGGCGTAATCTTGTTTTAAGTCAACCCCCTCATGACGGTGGCGTAGATATAACTCACCCCGGTTATGGTAATTGCCATCCTCTACATATATAAAGGGTTGTCCAAAATTTGTCAATTGAAAGAGCAACTTTTCTTTGATCGCCTTAAACTCCCGCGAAGCAATCTCGTAGACATCATGATTGCGATTGTAGCGGTAGGTGAACAATTTTTGCTCGACGGCGAAATCTGGGGTCAAGAACTCGTCAATAAAAGTCACGTCGTTGTAGAGTCTGCGAACTTCAAAAAGCTTCTGCCGTCCCAGCCCAAGCTGCCGGTCCCAGTTGCGTTTGGCCTTGATATCGTCGCACTCCTCGTACTCCTTGCCAAACTTGCCCTTGTCCCAGCGATCCTCGATGTTCCGTAACAGTTCCAGGCCCAGCTTATAGGGATTCAGCCGGCCGGGACTGGTGGCGACAACTCCGGCATGGTGGTCGGCAAAGCTGACTACCTCGGCGTCGGTCAACGCCTTTTGGGTCATAATTTGGCTATGCCAGTACGACGCCCAGCCTTCATTCATAATTTTAGTCATGCCTTGCGGCGCGTAGTAGTAAGCCTCGTCACGGACAATTTCCAGGATGGTATGCTGCCACCGTTCCAGGGGAGCGTAGTTCAGCAGGAAGAGCAGGATGTCTTTTTGTGGATTCTCGGGAAAGTGACGAGCCTTTTGCTGCTCCTCGGCTAATTTCTGGCGTTGCTGTTCCAGGAACTCCGGCGGGTTGATGTAGTTGCGCATGTAACTGCGCTCAACCTTAAGACCTTCGACCGGCGGCTGTTCTTTCTCTTCGGCGGAAATAGAAACGGGCGTCTGCGCTTCCGGACGCCGGATGTAGGGAGCGTGGTAATCAATCAGATTCTCCAGGGAGAGGCAGACGTCAATAAATTCCTCGATCATTTCATAATTGTAGCGGTTAATCAGACGCTGGATCCGGCTGGCATGGTTGGCCATCTCGTCGAGCATTTTGCGGTTGGTGGGAGCAAACCACATGTTGTTTTTGAAAAAATCTACGTGCGCCGCGACATGAGCCATGACCATCTTCTGGGTCACCATCTCGTTGCCTTCCAGCAGGTAGGCATAGGATGGATTGGTGTTGATGACCATCTCATAGATGACGCTCAGGCCGTAAGCGTAACCCTTGGAAAGCTGGTCAAACTCCATCCCGAACCGCCAGTGCGGATAACGGATCGGAAAGCCGCCCATCGCGGCCACCTCGTAGAGGGTCTTGTAATCGAGTACCTCAAAGATAATCGGAAAGAAGTCCAGCCCATACTCGACGGCATACTGCTCAATCTGCTCCCAGGCCGCCTGCAAATCGGCAGGAAGGCGAGTCTTTTTCATTTAACGTCCCTTCCCTAAAAAGCTCTTGATCGCATCATAAACATTCTCACGGGCTGCAATTTCGGAAACAACCAGCTTCTCTTCGTCGCCTAACCAGTGGCTCAAGTCGTGGGCAAAGCTGCCGGAGCCGTAACTGCTGCGCACCTGCCCGTAACAAAACTGGTTGCTCTTGGGCAGCAATTCCTTCTCCAATAGCTCGACACATTGGTGCGTATCGCCGTCGCCCCAGTTATCGCCATCGCTGAAGTGAAACGGATAGATGTTCCATTCTACCGGCGAGTAGCGTTCGTCAATGATTTCGTTGCAGAGCTTGTAGGCGCTGCTAATTTTGGTGCCGCCGCCCTCGCGCAGATGGTAAAAGGCATGCTGGTCAACTTCTTTGGCTGCTGCATCGTGGACAACGTAGCAAATTTCAATTTGCTTGTACTGGCTGCGCAGCCAGGTTTCAATCCAAAAGGCGGTGATCCGGACCAGCTCTTTCTGCTCGGTGCCCATCGAGCCGGATACGTCCATCATGTAGATAATCACGGCGTTGCTTTCGGGCAGCCATTCCTCTTTCCAGGAACGATAGCGGGTATCATCCCGAATGGGGACAATGACCGGGTCGCTGGGGTTGTACTCGCCGCTGCTGATTTGCCGGCGCAGGGCCTCTTTGTAAGTGCGTTTAAAGTGGATCAGGCTGTCGGGGCCGACTCGCCGGATGCGGTTGTATTTGCTGCGTTCGCTGATAATGTTTTTGGTGCCGCGCGGTTCAATTTTGGGCAGTTGTAGCTCCTCGCCCAAAATTTGGGCCAGTTCTTCCAGGCTGACATCCACTTCCAGGATGTGCTGGCCCGGCTCGCTGCCGGCCTGGCCCTGGCCCGGCAGCGGGTCGCCCTGGCCAATCGGGGTGCCGACGTCGCCGTCACCCTGGCCAACGCCGCCGCCCTGCCTGGCCCCATAGCGGAATTGGGGAATATCAATTTGGGGCACGGGGATGCTGACCAGTTTTTTGCCCTGCCGGCCGATCATTTCCCCCTGCGACATGTACTTCCGTAGATTTTTTTTGATGTGTCCCCGCACGATGTGGCGGAAACGGTTTAGGTCACGTTGGACTCTTTGCATAGGTCCTTTCAGGAATGACGAATGAACGAATGGCGAAAATTTTGTTCGCCTATTCGCTCATTCGCTTATTCGCTTATTCATTCGCATCGCCGCGGGCAAAAATGCTGGCGACGTAGTTGAGCACGTCGGTGGCGCTTTGCTCGTTGTAGCCAAAGTTTTTCACCAGGCGGGCCTTGACTACATCAATTTTCTCCTGGGTATCCTTATCAACCACCCGGCTCACCAGGGAGGTCAGCTTAATGCTGTCCTTCTGGTCCTCAAAGAGTTTGAGTTCCAGGGCCTTGTGCAGCCGTTCGTTAGTCCTGTAGTCGAAAGTCTTGCCTTCGATGGCCAGAGCGCCGATGTAGTTCATAATCTCGCGCCGGAAATCATCTTTGCGGCTGTCGGGAATGTCAATCTTTTTCTCGATACTGCGCATCAGCCGCTCATCCGGCTCTTCGGCTTGGCCGGTAAATTTGTTGACCACCTTCTCGTGCTGAGTGTATGCTTTAATATTGTCAATATAGTTGGCACACAACCGTTTGATGGCTTCTTCGTCGGCGCTGATGGCTCGCTGGACTTCGTTCTTTACAATCTCCGTATACTCCTCTTTCACTACGGACAGCAGCTCGCGGTAACTCTGGCGCTCATCTTCATTGGTAATGAGCGGGTGATTCTTGAGGCCCGACTCCAGTTCGTTGAGAACCATAAAGGGGTTGATGTAGCCATCCTGCTGAAAATTGACCAGGGCATTGCTGATTTTATCCTGAACATAGCGCGGGCTGATGCCCTCCATGCCCTCGTGTTGGGCTTCTTTGCGCAGTTCTTTAATGTTGTCCTCGGTGAAACCGGGCAGCGATTTGCCGTCGTACAGCTTAAGCTTTTGCATCAGGGTTAGATTGGCTTTTTTGGGTTCTTCCAGCCGGGTCAGGACCGCCCACATCGCCGCCATTTCCAGGGTGTGCGGGGCAATGTGGACCAGTACCTTGTTAGAATTGAAGTCACGCTCGTAGATTTTAATTTCATCTTTGAGCTTGGTGATGTAGGGCACGTCAATCCGCACCGTCCGGTCTTTGAGCGCCTCCATAAATTCGTTGTTCTCCAGGCGGCGATATTCCGGCTCGTTGGTGTGGCCGATGATGACTTCGTCAATATCGGTTTGGGCAAATTTCTTGGATTTGATTTTATGTTCCTGGCTGGCGCCCAGCAAGTCGTAGAGGAAGGCGACATCCAGTTTGAGCATTTCGATAAACTCGATGATGCCCCGGTTGGCGATGTTGAACTCGCCATCGAAGTTGAAAGCGCGCGGGTCGCTGTCACTGCCATAGATGGCGATTTTACGGTAATTGATATCGCCGGTCAGTTCGGTCGAGTCCTGATTTTTCTCGTCTTTGGGCTGGAAGGTGCCGATGCCAACCCGGTCTTGCTCGCTGAAGACCAAGCGGCGGACCCGGATGTGGCGGGCCATTTTGGTCCAGTCGCCGTCATAACGGCGCATCAATTCGCGTTGGTGATAGCGGCAGGGCGGGCACAGGTCGCCGACAATGTGGATTTGCTCTTCGGGAGGCCGATCTTCGTTAAAGCTGGCCAGGAAACGATCACGCATCTCCAGAGGGATGAGATGGAGCGGCTCTTCATTCATGGGGCAGTGTTCCCACTCTCCCCGTGGCCCCTCGCGGTGGTGTTCAACCTTGCCAGGGCTGAGTGTCAGCTCGCCAATCTGGGCGGCAACGCCGGTCAACTGAGTCCCCAGGCCAACTTTGTAGAAATCGGCGGGAATTTCGCCGTCTTCGGGTAGCTCACCCAGATACCAGTCGAAAGTATAGAGGGCCCCATTTTCGGTGCGGCTGTAATGTTCCATCCCTCGTTTCAAGCGGCGCACGATGGTGCTTTTGGATGAACCCACCGGGCCGTGCAGCAGCAACACCCGCTTTTCCGTGCCATAGCCTTTAGCCGCTGCTTTGAAAAAGTTGACCAGGCGCATCAGCGAGATTTCCAGGCCAAAGATGGCATCGTCGCCGTCAAAGGATGAGTCACTGAAAAAGCGGTAGCGCGTCAGGCGCTTCTTAGCGTCTTCAAACTCGTCGCTGCCGTACTCCATGATCATATCGTAGATGCGCTGGAATGCATTCCGCGTGATGCGCGGATTTTTGGCAACGACATCCAGGTAATCCTGAAACGAACCACTCCAGTTAAGCTCTTGAAAGCGTTTCTGGTCTTGCAGCTCGCCCACCAGCCGTAACAAAGACGCTCCATCTTTTACTGACATTTGCTCCTCCTGCCCCCTCCGGGGCTTATTGCCTTACTATCTTTTAACGTTAATCCGTTGTTGATATATCGTCTTTAAGAATCGCAATCAGGATGTGCTACGTGTATTTAATTGTTACTGTGGCAAAATTTTCCCTTGGCTCTCACTCCTTGCGCCCTGCCAGGCCTGCAACCAAGCAGGATGGACAAGCACGCTTTTGGATCGGTCTGCGTTACGACCTGAGTTCTAGCCTCCAGGAAAGCGGAGAAATTTTGAGGATTTAAATTACGGTTTTGACGATGCTGACGTTTGCTCAAATATAGATAACCGGTAGGCTAGAACCTTGAGCGTTAATTGTCTGCAAACTCGATCAATACTGATATTCTAGCAAAGTGCCGGGAAAAATTCAAACCTAATTCGGAGTAATCCTTATACTTTTAGACCAAAATGTCCGAAAAATAGATAGTACTTAAGGGTACAATTTATTGGAGTTAACCTACTTATACGCCCCAGGTGCAAAAACTTTCAGTCAACTCCCATAAAATTCTACACCAATTAGTATTGGTAGGGATTTTTGGGGAAAAATACAGCTTGCTTTTAGTGTCTGAAGTGCCTTACGCCCGTAAAAATCATAGCCAGCCCCAGCCGGTTGGCCGCTTCAATCACCGTTTTGTCCTGAACCGAGCCGCCTGGCTGAATCACCGCCGTAACACCGGCCGCCGCCGCCGTTTCAATCCCATCGGGGAAAGGGAAGAAAGCATCGGAGGCCATCACTGCGCCCCTGGCTCTGTCTCCCGCTTTGCTGGTCGCCAGCTTAACCGCATCCACCCGGCTGGTTAAACCGCCGCCAATGCCTACAGTCGCCGTATCAACGGCAAAAACAATCGCATTGCTCTTGACGTGCTGGCAGGCCCGCCATGCGAATTTTAGAGCGGTCAGCTCGGCTGGCGAGGGCTGGCGTTCGGTCACGACCTGCCATTCTGTATTCGGCGGGTCGCCGGAGTCGCGCTGTTGGGCCAGAAGACCGCCGGCCACGGTTCGGAACTCGACTGCCGTTACAATTGGTTCTGGAATAGCCAACAGGCGGCAGTTCTTACGGCTTGCCAGCATCTCTCGAGCTTTCTCGCTAAAAGCCGGCGCAGCAATCGCTTCGACGAACAAATCACCCAATGCCTTCGCCGCCGCTTCGTCAAATTCGCGGTTAACCGCAATTACACCCCCAAACGCACTGACTGGGTCCGAAACCAGGGCGAGGGAAAAGGCGGTCGCCAGGTCAGCCGCATTGGCGATGCCGCACGGGGAGAGATGCTTGACGATGACCACACTGGCTTCCTGGAAGGATTGAACCGCCTGCCAGGCCGCGTCCAGATCCAGCATATTGTTGTAGCTGAGCGCCTTGCCTTGCAGCAGCGTCCCTCCCAGCGGGCCGACGGTCTCATCCGCGGCATACAAAGCGGCGGCCTGGTGAGGGTTTTCGCCGTAGCGCATCTCCTGGACTTTCACTAGGGAGGCGGTCAGGGTGGGCGGCAGGTCCGCACCGGTCTGCCGGGAAAGATAGTTGGTAATCGCGGCGTCATAGCGGGCCGTGTGGGCAAATGCTTTGTGGGCCAATTCGGTCCGGCGGGCCAGCGAAATAAAACCGTTTTGATGGAGTTCCTCGGCAACCGGGACATAATCCGCCGGGTCGCAGATAACGGTGACCCGGACAAAGTTCTTGGCGGCCGCACGAAGCAGGGCCACGCCGCCAATATCAATTTGCTCGATGGCCTCGTTGAGCGATACGTTGGGCTGGGCCACGGTCTGTTGAAAAGGATAGAGGTTGCAAACGACCATATCAATCTCGCGGATATGGTGCTCCGCCAGTTCTGCCCGATCTTCTTCAATCGGCCGGGCCAGAATGCCGGCGTGAATGACCGGGTGCAGTGTTTTGACCCGCCCGCCCAACATTTCCGGCGCGCCGGTGACGTTGGCTACATCGGTCACATTCAGCCCGGCCTCGCTCAAGGCTTTGGCCGTGCCGCCGCTGGCAATAAAGTCCCAGCCCAACTCGGCCAGGCTGCGGGCAAAATCAACCACCCCGCGCTTATTTGAGACTGAAAGTAAAGCTGTAGGCATCGTTTACTCCGAGTTAATTTTATAGATTTCGCATAGTGTATAAGTTTAACGGAACACGCAACACGCAGTAGAATTTTATTCAAGTTGTCTGAAAATAACAAAGGAGTCTACTTTTCAAAAACCTGCGCGTTTGTCACCACCTCAACCTCGGTGAAGCCGAGCGAGCGCAGGAAGTTTTCGTAGTAAAGCTTGCCGTGGAGGTTTGCTTTATCAAGAATACCTTCTTTGAGGGCTGCTTCCCTGATTGCTTTTTGGGCCTCCTCCAGCGCCTCACCTTGCAGATCGGGGTTATTCTGTTCGAGGATCAAATTGTTTTCATAGTAAACAATATGGGTCCGGTCAAAATCTATACTGGAGTTGAGAATTTCCGGCGTGGGGAGAACAAGTCTGACCCGCTTGCCGTCGGTCCATAGATCTTCTTTTTTAAGCTTATCCAGATCAAAGCCGGCCTGAACGTCACCATAGACCAGCATCAACAGGCGCTCTTTGGTGCCCAAAAGATCATTCAGCCAACCTTCGGGGACATTTTCGCGATAAATTTCGGTCACGGTATTATACTCGATAGTGGCCAGCTTGGCCTGGGCTTTGATACTTTGGATCGTAACGACAGGAGGTGGAAGCGGGGTGTTGGTCGGCAGGGGGGTCGGCGTGGGGGGGAGGGGCGGTGGAAAAAGGCGGCCCACAAAAAAGGCGATCAAAGCTATGCCAACCAGGGCTGCGGCGGCAATGCCTCCCCATACTGCGTACTGCCGCTGTGGTTGTGTCTTCATATACCCTTCTTTTTTACCTCAATCGTGATGTCAGTAAACCCCAACGAGCGTAAAAAATTCTCCAAATAGGCCCGGCCGGAGACTTCCGCCTTTTGGTAGATGCCGCGCTGTTCGGCCCACTCGACCAGATTCTGCTCGGCCAGCAGGCGGGCGCGACTTTCCAGGGTGGGATCGGGTTTGACCAGCAGCCCGGTTCTTCGCTCGTAAACGTAAGATTTTTCGTTGTCAATGCGGCTGTACAAAATTTCGGGGGGGGGCAGGGTGAGCTTTATCGTCGCGCCCTGCACTTTAACATCCTTTTTTTGATCCACCTTCTGCAGATCAAACCCGGCCACAACTTCTCCTTCGGCAATCAACATCAATTTATCCGTACCGACCAGTTGCTCCCAGAGATTGCTGGGATCCTTCTCCAGGTCAATCACGGTGCGCATGGCAAATTCGGTTGTTTCCAGGCGGCCTAATTCGGTGATCTTGACGATGATAGGGGTAGGTGAGGGAATGGGGGTGTTGGTGGGGGTTGGCGTGGGGGTGTTGGTGGGGCCGGGGGTTGGGCTGGGGGTTGGCGTAGCGGTCGGGGTGTTGGTGATAACGGGGGGCGGTTGAGCGGCGGTGCTCGTGGCTGAGGGGGAGGCCAGAGCGACATCAGTCGGGGCAGGCTCGTTACCGGCGAGGCTCTGCTGGCCCAAGCGATAGGCCATCAGCCCCACTGTTGCCAGCAGGCCGATAAAAAGCACCCCGCCGAGGATAATCGCTATCCTCCTCCACTTACCCAAATCCCGTAATCCTTTCGGTGGTTAAAATTTGATTTACAACCCGTGAGAACCAGTAGACGTCAAAATTTTCTTTGAAGATGGTGGTTGGGGTCACATTAATCTTGTTCTCACGCAGCGCCTGGCGCAGGGCAATCGGTGTATCACGATCGGCCCAACTTGCCAGCAAAATTAAAGGCAAGTTATGGCTTAATTTTACCACAGCCTTGATCCATTCTCTAATTGCCGGATCACTTTCTGTTTGTGGGGTTACGCCGACAATAGCGATGGCACAATTAGCCAGCGTTCCGGCTTGTTCCTCCGCTGGTACGGTCTGGCCTTCGATGACCGCGCCGCCCAACTGGCTGACCTTATCAACGATGATTTTTCGCCAGGAGGTATCGGAGTCAATAACCAGCGCTTGCCAGTTTGGTTGAGGTTGAGCTGACACCCCCAGAGCCGCTAAATCCCGCTCCAGCGAGGCGACCTTATCCTGTTCTGCCGTTTGCGCGTTGTGAATTTCCAGTGGAACGTTGAAACCGTAATAAGCGGCCTGTTGCTCCAGGTAGTCGAGGTTGCGCCGGTGCTGCACCAGGAGTTTTTGTTTTTGT
Source organism: Chloroflexota bacterium (assembly GCA_016860845.1). The sequence goes on along the minus strand of BOKF01000013.1, from coordinate 15,479 downwards.
TCGATGATGAGTTGATCAGATTCGATGTTCATAGGTAGGAGTCCTCATTGACTTGGATATGTCCAAAGAGTTAGAATTGTTAAAAATTTAACATTCTTAACAATTGTATGAGAGACACCTGTCTGTGTCAACCCCCAATTTCTGGGGGTTTTTAACAATTTTAAGGCAGAGGTGGACCCTGCCAGCCAGCTTTATTTATGGCGCTTTTCCAGGGCCGCCACCACATCCGCCCAGGGCACATCCCTGGTTTCCAGCAGCACCAGGCTGTGATAAATTAAATCGGCCATCTCCTCGACCAGCCGTTCCTGCGACTGGGCCAATGCGGCCACCACTACTTCTGTCGCCTCCTCGCCGACTTTCTGCGCCGCCTTGGCCTTATCGGCCAGGAGTGCGTTGGTATAAGAACCCGGCTTGGGATTCGCCTTGCGGTCGGCAATAAGTTCCGCCAGTTGGGTCAAAAAATCGCTCATCTAGCACCTGTGACAAAACAAGGTAGCATGTAGCAAGTAACAGGTTGATTATCTTCTGCGACCCTGCGACTCTGCTACCCTGTTACTTTGTAAACATCTCCTCACGCTTGGGGCCGATCGAGATATACCGGATGGGCACACCGGCCAATTCCTCGATCCGTTTAAGGTAGTTCTGTGCGGCTGGCGGCAGGTCGCTCCAGGAACGGGCATGGGAGGTGGAATTTTCGGGCCAGCCGGGCCAGCTTTCAAAAACGGGTTTAACCGTCTCGTAGAGGGGAGTATCGGGGACGTGCTGGATAACAGCGCCATCAGGCATACGGTAGCCGGTGCAAATTTGCAGTTCCGGTAAGCCATCCAGCACGTCCAGCTTGGTCAGCGCCAGGTCAGTAAAGCCGTTCAAATAGGCTACATAGTTGAGCGCCACCGCATCAAACCAGCCACAGCGGCGGGGCCGGCCCGTCGTTGCCCCGTACTCCCGACCCTTTTCGCGTAACCATTGAGCTATTTCATTATTTCCTTGATCAGTTGGCATGGGACCGGCGCCAACGGCGGTGGTGTAGGCTTTGACCACCCCCACAACCCGGCTGATTGCCTGGGGCGGCAGTCCGGCCCCGACCGAGGCAAAACTGGCGGTGGGGTTGGAGGAGGTCACGTAAGGGTAGGTGCCCCAATCGAGGTCGCGCATGGCGGCCAATTGCCCTTCCAGCAGAATATTAGCCCCTCGTTCGTAGGCTGGGCGAAGCAGCGGCAGGGGGTCAACCAGGCGAGCTTCCAACTTTTCGCGCCAGGTCCGGCACTGTTCCAGCAGTTGGGCCGGGTCCACCGGCGCTTGTTGAAAATGGGTCAGTTCGCGGTTGGCGAAGGCAACCGCCTGATCCAGCCGCGCCTCCAGCCAATCTGACCGTAACAAATCGCCTAAACGCAGCCCGCGCCGCGCCCCTTTATCGCTGTAGGCCGGGCCGATGCCGCGCTTGGTGGTGCCGATGGCGCTCTTACCCGAAGCCGACTCTTGCAAGCCGTCCAGCAGCCGGTGATAAGGTAACAGCATGTGCGCCCGTTCAGATACAAGCAGGTTGCCGGTATTAACACCGGCTGCCTCCAGCGATTCCAATTCCTCCAGCAAAACCGCCGGATTGACGACGCAGCCGGTGCCAATCAAACACTTGGCCTGGGGATGAAAAATGCCGGACGGGATCAGGTGCAGCTTGAATTCACCGTAGTCATTGACCACGGTGTGCCCGGCGTTATCGCCGCCTTGAAAGCGAATGACCCACTCCATCTGCTCGGCCAGCGCATCTACGATGCGCCCTTTGCCCTCGTCGCCCCATTGGGCGCCGACAATTGCGGTTACTGGCATGTTCTATCTCCTCGTAAATAAAGACGCGATGACTGGCGAGGTGAAGAGGCGAAAAAATTCTCCACCTCACTTATCCTCGCCTCTTCGCCTCACATCGCCGTATTGCCGCCATCTATAACCAGCGTCGCCCCCGTCATAAAGGAGGAATCGTTGCTGGCTAGAAACAGGACGGCCCTGGCAATCTCATCTGCCTGACCCACTCGACCCATAGGCAGGGCCTCGCCTAATTCTTGCAGGCCGGCCTCTACGGCCCTGCTATCCGACCCGGAAAAGTAGCCTTTCTGCACCCACCGCTCCACAAACGTGTCGCCAGGGCAGACAGCATTGATGCGAATATTCTCACGGGCATGATCCAGGGCCATGGCCCGGGTCATCTGAACCACCGCCCCTTTACTGGTGCAGTAGGCGACGGCATTTTTTCCGGCCACCAAGCCCCAATCGGAGGCATTGTTGACGATCACCCCGCCTCCCTGCGCCCGCATGTAAGGCAGGACCAACCTGCTCATGCGCCAGACCGCGGTCACGTTGAGATCCAGAGCCTGCGACCAGGCTTCCTCTGAGGTGCTTTCGGCGGTGCCGCTCAGGACCAGGCCAGCATTGTTGAAGAGAATATCCAACCGGCCAAAGTCGGCGATAACCCGCTCGACGACCTGTCGGCAGTCCTCGGCGGCCGTATGATCGGCGGCCAGGAAGGCAGCTTGACCGCCTTGAGCTTCTATCTCGGCGACGACCTCTTGCCCCAGCTCGACCCGCCGGCCGGTAATGACGACCGCTGCCCCCTCCTGGCTGAACAGCAAGGCCGTGGCTTTACCGATGCCGGAGGTGCCGCCGGTAATCAGGGCAATCCGGCCTTCCAGTCGGCCTGGTCTGGCTCTAAAAGTGGGCGGAGATACCTCGGCCATCGTTATTGATCCGTCCCAATTTTTCTAAAAAAGCAGCTCACTTCGCCGGTATGGCAGGCCGGTCCAGCCGCATCCACCTTGACCAGCAGGGTGTCGCCGTCGCAGTCATAACAGATTTCGCGCACCTTTTGGGTGTTGCCGCTGGTAGCGCCCTTGTGCCATAACTCGCCCCGGCTGCGACTCCAGAACCAGGTTTCGCCCTGTTCCAGCGTCAGGCGCAGGCTTGCTTCATTCATCCAGGCAAGCATGAGGACCTGTTGGCTCGTCGCATCTTGCACAATTACCGGGATAAGACCCGCTTCATTAAATTGGATCTCCGGAGGGATTTCTCCCTGCTTCGCGGGTCGAAATGACATTTCTTATTTCTCATCTCTTATTTCTAATTTCTTCTGCCGCATCAGGATGCCTTGCTCCGTCAAATAATCTTTGACCTGCTGGATGGACAGCTCCTGAAAGTGAAACAGGCTGGCGGCCAGGGCGGCGCTGGCATGCGCCTGGCTGATAACTTCGGAGAAGTGATGCAGCGCCCCGGCCCCCCCGGAGGCGATAACCGGAATCGTGACCACATCGGTAACGGCGCGGGTTAGGGCGAGGTCGAAACCGGCTTTGGTGCCGTCGGTATCCATACTGGTCAGCAGAATTTCACCGGCGCCGCGCTCCTGGCACTCTTTGGCCCAGGCGATGGCATCCAGCCCGGTCCGCTGCCGCCCGCCGTGAGTGGTCGTTTCCCAGCCGGGGCCGTCCAGCCGCCGGCGAGCGTCAATCGCGACGACAATGGCATTGCTGCCAAAGGCTGTGGCTCCTTCGCTAATCAGGCCGGGGTTGCGCACCGCGGCTGTATTGATGCTGACCTTATCTGCGCCGGTTGAGATGATCGCGTGCATATCGTCGAGGCTGCCGATACCGCCGCCAACGGTGAAGGGGATAAAGACGCTCTCGGCTACCCGGCGAGCGATGTCGAGCATCAGGCCGCGCCCTTCGTGCGAGGCGGTGATGTCCAAAAAGACCAGTTCGTCGGCTCCCTCGCGATCATAAATTTGAGCCTGCTCCACCGGGTCGCCGGCGTCGCGCAAGTTGACAAAATTAATCCCTTTAACCACCCGCCCATCTTTCACGTCCAGGCAGGGAATAATGCGTTTGGCTAACATAATATAACCCTTGGGATACTCAATAAATGATGCGTGATACGTGAAACGTGATGATTTTTAGGGTAGCTCTTCACGTATCACGCATCACGTGTCACGCCCATCTTCGCCTGCCTCACAAACTCTCTCACCTGGTCCCAATCCTTCGCCACGGGGTCGCCGGGGAGATTAGTGCCGGTGTTGCTATCTACACCCCAGGGCTGCACGGCGGCGATAGCGATGCCGACATTGTCGGGAACCAGCCCGCCAGCCAGAATAACCCTGGCTTGCTCGCCGACCTGAGCCACAATCTCCCGGCTGATGTTCCAATCGTGCGTGACGCCGGTCGCTCCAACGCCAGGCATTCCCGCCACTTTAGTATCAAGCAGCAAAATCTCGGCGGCGGGGGCAAATTTGACGGCCACCTGGATACTCTCCGGTCCGTCCACATGGATAGCTTTCATCAACCGGACCCTGCCCGGCAGGTGGCGGCGTAGCTCTTCCATAGCTTCGAGGCCAACTGCCTCCGTATCGCTGGAAATGTGGATGATGTCTGGCTGGACCGCCTGGGCCATGCGCCGAATTTCGGCGATGTCGGTGCTCATGGTCAGAGCCGAGGAAGCTGCTTTGCCCTTGAGCGCCTCGACGATGGTTCGCGCTGCCTCAAATGTCAATTCCCCATACACCTCGCCATAATCCCCGGCGACAAAACCAACCTGGTCAACCCCCAACTCAACCATCTTCATAGCATCGGCCACCGAAGTAGCCGCATAGATTTGAACAATCAAATGAACCTCTCCCCATGAATCAGCGAATCAGCGAATGGCGAATAGGTGAAAAGCAACCTTCCAATCCTCCAAATCTTCCTTCTTCATCCTTCCCCATGCGCTATCTGCATCGCCTCGGCCAAATCTACTGCGCCGGTATAAAGAGCTTTACCGATGATCAGCCCCTCGATACCCTCGTGCTCAACGGCTTTGACCCGTTGCACATCCTCGATCCCGGCCACCCCCCCGGAGGCAATCACCTTAAAACGCCGCTCCGGATCAGCCGTATGGCCGGCCCGGGCCAGGGCAACGGTTGCTTCAAGATTAATCCCGCTCAACATGCCGTCACGGGAAATGTCGGTGTAAATTACGTGGGTCAGGCCGGCAGTCTGGATGAGTTGGACCAGTTTCAGAGCGTCAGTTTCGGCCAGTTGCCGCCAGCCGTGGGTAGCCACCTTGCCCTCTTTGACATCCAACCCCAGGACAACCTGCTCCGCACCGAACTGCCCTAACACGTCGAGCATCTGGCGCGGGCGGTCGGCGGCCATGGAGCCGATAACGACCCGGCTGACACCCAGGTCCAGCGCCCTGGCAATATCTTCAGGGCTGCGCAAGCCACCGCCAAACTGCACCGGCGTTGTCACCCGATCCAGAATCGCTTGCAGGGCGTCAATGTTTTTGGCCGATTTTTCCGGCTCGCCAAACGCGCCGTCCAGGTTGACCACGTGCAGCCAATCCACGCCGATATCGGCCCATTTCTCGGCCATCGCCGCCGGGTCGTCGCCGTAGACGGTTTTGGCTTCGGGGTCGCCCTGCTTTAGCCGGACACACTGGCCGTTCTTTAAATCAATCGCGGCAAAGATTTGCATCCTTACTCCTCTGGGGATGCGAAGAGGCGAAGAGGGAAGGATGCGAAAATAAGAATTTTTATCCTCACCTCTTCGCCCCCTCACGTCATCGTGTCATCTTCGCAAACTCAACAAAATTCCGGAGTATTTGCAGCCCGACCTGCTGGCTCTTTTCCGGGTGAAATTGAATGGCGCAGACATTCTCCCGGCCTACCACCGAGGGGAAGGGCTGGCCGTACTCGGTACAGGCGATAATATCAGCCGGGTTGGCCGGGACAGCGTAGTAGGAATGGGCGAAATAGGCAAAGTCGCCGGGGCTGAGGTGGCGCAGCAGGGGATGTTCCTGGGCCGGCTCGATTTGATTCCAGCCCATATGCGGCACCGCCAAGCCCGGCCTGTCGGGAAAGCGGACGACCTTGCCAGATAAAATTCCCAGCCCGCGGTGCTGGCCCATCTCTTCACTTTCATCAAAAAGGAGTTGCAGCCCGACACAAATGCCGAACACAGGTTTGCCCGCTTGGGCTGCTGCCAGTACGGGTTGGTCCAGCCCGCGGGCGCGGAGGTGGCGCATAGCATCGCCAAACGCCCCGACGCCAGGCAGCACCACCGCCTCGGCCTGCTCGACTGCGGCGATCGAGTCCGTAATTTCAGCCGCCGCGCCCACTGCCTCAAAGGCTTTTTGGACGTTTCTAAAGTTGCCTACACCGTAGTCAACAATCACCAGTTTTGTTGTGGTCATACACCCCCAAAATGACCACCGACCCCCACCCTAACCCTCCCCCTATTAGGGGGAGGGCAGGGAGGGGGTGGCGGTCTATGCAATTAGCGTTCCTTTTGTGCTTGGCGCCTGCCCGGCCAGGCGTTCGTCGCGCTGTACGGCCATATCCAGGGCGCGGGCCAGGGCTTTGAAGATGGCTTCAGCCCGGTGATGGTCGTCCGCGCCAGCCAGCAGCCGGGCATGCAGATTGAACCGGCCTTCATGGGCCAGGCTCTCTAAAAAGTGGGGAATGAGCGAGGTGCCGACCTGCCCCACCCGCTCGGTGCTGAAGGCGCCATCGAAGACAAAATAACCCCGCCCGCCAAAGTCAACCGCAACCAGGGCCAACGCTTCGTCCATCGGCACGATGGCGTGGCCCATGCGGGTGATGCCTTTACGGTCGCCCAAGGCCTCCGCCAGGGCGCGCCCCAGCACAATACCGACATCTTCGACGGTGTGGTGTTCGTCAATGTGCAGGTCGCCTGTGGCCCGTACTTTTAAGTTGAAGCGGGCGTGGCGGGCCAGGGCGTGCAGCATATGGTCCAAAAAGCCAACGCCGGTGGCAATCTCGGCCTGGCCGGAGCCGTCGAGGTTGAGCGTAATTTCGATATCCGTTTCGCCTGTTTTGCGGGCAACGGTGGCGGTGCGGGCCAGGTTTGCCATAATTTACTCCCTTACCCAACCAGTTCTTTCAAATGATCCGGATGGCCCAAAATAATCGTGGCCTTAACCGCTTCGAACTCAGCCCGCAAAACTTCCTTGTCGGGCGCGCCGGCCAGGCAGGCAATGGGGGTGAAGGGCACGGTTTCGTTGGCGGCTCGGGCGGCGGCGACGTCGCTGGGATTCGCGCCGATGTAGGCGCTGCGGGCGGGTGTTGGCTGCAAACAGCGGGCGGCTTCCAGCAGCGCCCATGGGTCGGGCAAGGGGTTGGCGCCGGCCTCGTTGATTTCATCCAGGGTCACTACCGTTTGAAAGTAGGATTCAATTTGCGTTGTCTTGAGGGTGTGTTCAACTTCCATGCGGGGACGGTTAGAGACCACGGCCAAACCCAGCTTGCGCTTCAGATGCGCCAGGACCTCCCGCTTGATCAAAAGCGACTCCTGTTCCAGATAGCCCGTGCTTTGCACCACAACCGCCGGCTGCTGGTAAACACGCTCGAATAAATCCGCACCCAGATACAGCTCTTGAAAAATCCGGTTGACCAGGTTAGTTTTGGTCACATTGCCGCTGGCAACCAGCAAATGGCGGTTCACCCTGGGCAGGGCGGCATTAGCCCCTTCCAGACCCCCTCCGGCGGCGGCGATATCGCGGGCCATTTGCGGAATGTTTTTCTGCTCGCGCAACTGCTCCAGGCTGATCTTCAAACGCCCGCCTGCCACTTGCAGGTAGGCAATCAGGGCCGGTACATGCAACCGCGATGGAAAAGTTGGCACGGCTACCGGTGGCAGCATTTCGACAAAATACATCACCAGCGCCGTCGCTAAATCCCAGTAGTTGGTAAAACGGCCAATCTTTTGCACCAGGCTGACCTCTTCGGCGGTGAGGAGAGGCTCTTTTGCCGGCGGCAGCCCAATCGCCTGTTCCAGGTAAAGCTGAACCGTTTGGCGGACAACCTGGCGGTAAGAAGCGCTGACATCCACCAGCACGTCGTCAATTGAAAAGATCATGGCATCAATGTTGAGCCTGGATTTGGTACTCATAGCTGCCTCAAGACTTCGGCCAGCCGGGCCATCTGGGCCGGGGCGCCGATGCTGAAACGCAGGCAGTCGTTTAGGCCGGTTGAGTTGTAGTAGCGCACCAAAATACCATGTTCCGCCAACTGCTGCTTGATTTCCACTGCCGAGCGGCCTATCACCCGACACAGTACGAAGTTCGCCTGGCTGGGATAAGGGTGCAGCCAGGTAAATTTGCCCAGTACCTCGTAAAATTTCTGGCGCTGCTCGACCAGTTGGGCGACCCGCCCCAGCAGCCGTTCCCGGTCGGCCAGGGAAACCTGGGCGGCGAGCTGACCGGCAACGGGAACATTATAAGGCTGCTTGATCTGCCACAAATATTTGATGATCTCCAGCGGAAAAGCGCCGTAGCCAACTCGCAGCCCGGCCAGCCCGGCCCATTTGCTAAAGGTCCGCAGTACAACCAAATTGGGGTATCCCCGGACCCACTGTATCCGGCTTCCAACTCCGGCAGAAGCAGTAGCAAATTCAATGTAAGCCTCGTCAAGTATCACGATCGTTGGGAGAGCCAGCAACCGTTTCAAGTCCGCATCGTTGAGCAGCGAGCCGTCAGGGTTGTTCGGGGAGGTAACGAAGATGAGTTTGATCCCTCCCTGCCCCTCCCTTTGAGGGGGGGGGGTAAACAAAGCCTCAATCTGGCCAACATCAATTGAAAAATCGTCCCGCCGCCAGACGTTGATAATCCTGGCCCCGTTGACGTCGGCGTCGAAAGCGTACATGCCAAAGGTGGGCGGGCAGTTGATGACGGCATCGCCCGGCTCGATAAAGAGGCGCATGACCAGGTCAATCAGCTCATCTGCTCCCAGGCCGACCAGCAAATAGTCAGCGGGGAGGCCGGTGTAATCGGCCAAAGCGGTCCGCAGCTCGCGGCTCTCCGGGTCGGGGTAGATATGCAGATAAGGCGCTTCGGCCAGCGCCTCGGCGACCAGCGGCGAGGGACCATAGGGGTTTTCGTTGGCGTCCAGTTTAATGATCTCTTCCGGCCGGCGGCCCAACTGCTGCGACAATACCTCAAACGGCAGGATAGGGATATACGGTTTGAGTGTCGCCAAATTCGAGCGGACGAGCGCGTCAATTTTGAAACCGGAGGTCAAGGGGAAAACCTCTGATCGCGGAAGCGGCCCTGCTCTGATTTGCGCACATAAGTCTCCTCAATCCAGGTAAAGTAACCGCCGTAATCCAGGCTGAAGCCGCGGCACATGATCATATAGCCGATCACATGATTGTGGTTGTCGGCGATCAGGTGGGCTTCTCCAGCCTGCGGATCGGCCAGCAGCGTGCGAATCGCCGCCTCGGTTTTGGCCCACTCGCCCGGAGGCGCTTCGGTTTCTTGCTCAAATGACTCGCGCATAAGAGCTAACAGGGCCGGTTCATCTTGGGGGGTAGCTTGTCGTATTTTCATCCTCGTCTCCTCACTGCGGCTGCGTGGGCATCGAGACCTTCGGCCTCGGCCAGAATTTGGGCAGCCGGGCTGATGGCAGCGGCTTCGGCAGCGTCCAAACCAAAGACGCTTATAATCTTGGTGAAGTCACGAACATTCAAGGGACTGGCAAAGCGGGCTGTGCCCAGCGTTGGCATGACGTGGGTGGGGCCGGCGGTGTAATCGCCCAGCACTTCGTAGGCATGCTCGCCCAGAAAGACGCCCCCGGCATGTTTCACCTGGCCCAGCAGCGCCCACGGTGCTTCCACGTGCAGGCACAAATGTTCGGGGGCATAGAGATTGCCCAATTCGACCGCTTCAGCCAAATCGGCGCAGATAACCGCGCCGCCCTGGTTTTGCATACTTTCGACGATGATGTCGCTCCGGCTCAGCGTTTCGAGCTGGCGGCCAATCTCCACCTGGACCGCTTCGGCCAACGTTTGGCTGGGCGTGACCAGGATGGCCGAGGCGAGGGTGTCATGCTCGGCCTGGGCCAGCAAATCGGCGGCAACCAGCTCCGGCCTGGCCCCGGCATCGGCAATGACCAGGGTTTCGGTGGGACCGGGCAGACCGTCAATATCCACCTGCCCGTAAACCTGCCGCTTGGCCAGGGTCACAAAAATATTGCCCGGCCCGACAATTTTATCTACCTTTGACAGCGACTCCGTGCCGTAGGCCATGGCTCCAACCGCCTGCGCCCCGCCGATGCGATAGACCGCATCCACTCCGGCCACTTTGGCCGCCGCCAGCAGCACCGGCGCAATTTGCCCCTGCGGGTCGCGGCCGCTGGGCGTAGTGACGATGACCTGTTCCACCCCGGCCACGCGAGCGGTCACAGCGCCCATGAGCAGGGTGCTAGGGTAAGGGGCCGTACCGCCCGGCGCGTACACCCCGACCCGTTCCAGCGGGCGCACAATTTGGCCTAACGCGCCGCCCTCGCGCCGCCAATCCAGCCAGCTTGCCGAAGGCTGCTTTTGATGGAAGGCGCGGATGCGCTCGGCGCTGAAGTGGAGCGCGTCCCGCAGCTCGGCGGGAATGTGGGCGTAAGCGGCTTCGATGTCGGCGGGGGAGACGAGCAGGCCGGGCAGCCGGACGCCGTCAATTTTCTCGGTCCAATCGAGCACCGCCGCATCGCCGCGTTCCCGCACATCGCTCAAAATCCGGCTGACGGCGGCTTCCAGGCTCAGGCTCTCGCCAAAGACCCGTTCGATGCCTTTGGCCAGGGTCGGCGTCGGCTTGACTTCGCCCACCGGCGAGCGTTTGAGAATGGTTTGCCGGGCTTCGGCGGCGGTGTAGAGATGGAAAAGGTGAGTCGTCATGGTGTTCTTAACTTATTCAATCCTATCTGGGGTTACTTGTTTGTAGTAATCACTTAAGTGATTACTACAAACCCTAATCATCCCACTTATCCCCATAGCTTTTCAAAGGATAACTGGCCCATAACTCACGCAGCCAGTCACGGCCATGGTGGGCTAGATACCAATGGACGCTGCTTTCAGGCCAGTCATAGGGAGAATCAACATAATGATGTTTAACCGGGTTGTAGTGAATATAGTTTAAAGTGGTGTAGTAATGCCGTTCTGAGCGTATGGCCCGGTCGGTATAACGATACCACGTTTTGCGACCTGAGGTATGGTCCTCAAGATTCCATTGGTAAGAGGTTGGCCCATGCACTGCCCGAAAGAGCTTCCCTAACCGGTCAAACTCGGTGACATGAACTAACAGGTGGTAATGATTGGGTAAGATGCCCCAGGCCATTATTTCTTGTCCGGCCTGGGTAAATTCATTCATCAGCATATCCAAGACCACCTGGCGACGTTCAGCCTGGGCCATATGGGCTTGATGTTCATAGCAGGCTGCCGTAAGCAGGTAATAGGGCCGATCTCGCACCGGATGCGGCGGCGAATGGGGTGGATACCCCCGCGCCAGGCGTTGTTGGACCACTTCGGCCTTTTGTTCAGCAGTGAGTTGGCGATATTTATACATTGGTTAAGTTTGTAGTAATGGTTCGTGGGATAATATTCAATCCCTTCCAACGGTAATTGACGCTTAGGTTTCACTGGATAAACCCTGATTAGACAGCAAAGCAATCCTATAACGCCTGCGCATCAGCCGATGTCGCCAAAACTTGAATTTACACAAACCTCAAAACGCATTAGGGTTTTATAGAAATTTTATACCCTTATTGGTGTAGTAAAAACAACTGGTATTGACAATGAACCCGGTAGCCAGAAAGCTGTAATTTGAATGGAATAAATACCAGAAAGAGAAACCTCATGAAAATGAACTGGAAGTTGTTGAAGGACTGAAGGAAAGGGCCTGTCTAAATAAGGGGCACCAGTTGGAACAACCCAATTGTCACCTTTGTATAGTGGAGCATCCTTCCGAGCAACAATAAACCTGAAATGTAAAAAACCCTGGTCAAAACGAGATTTTGCACCATCCATTAAATTGATAGCATGATATGTTGCTTCAAGTTCAGCTTTTTTAAACACTTCAAGACGTCTTTGAGAATCACTTGGAGGTGAATGGTATTCGACTGTTGTTTCTTGCCTTAATTCTCTGAGGTAATTCTCGTTTGCAACACTCATTCCAAACCAGAGGAGTGTACCTTTATCGAGATCTGGTGTTCTTCCAGCAGCATAATGTTTTTTTGATCCTGGACTTGTAAAATGCCATCTTTGTCTTTCGATCTCTAAACTGGCGTGATCTAATAGGAAGGGTTTTTTCGGTGAAATATTTCTTCCAATAGTTGTCTGTATCCAATCAGGATTGATGCTTAACCCAGGAAAGAAAATAACTCGACCTCCTACAGATAATACAAAAATACCAAGCCATCTGATTGGTCGATCACTAACGAATTCAGCCTCCTCACCGCCATAAAAGCAGATCGAAAAACTCTCAATAGGTCGTCCCTCAACTAGCAAACTATTCAGCGCACGAGAGAGGGGATTATTAAGGTCGTTATCTACGCCGGAAGTTCCTCGCTCTAACCTCCATGTTAAAACAATAAATTCCATTCTAAATTAAAAGCTTCTCCTCCTGCGCCCAACAATTCTTAGGCAAAACTTTCCGCTTTAACTAGATTTCACCTTTCAATCCCCAAAGTATCCAGCAATTTTAGCCAGCGGTGCGGCTCTTCTTCAAAAATGTAGGTAATCGGCAAAACCAGCACCCCACTGCCGCCGATGCTGCGGAGCTGCTCGATAGATTGGTGCAGCCGGTCTTTGCGGACGACGATGGTGATGGCATACCAGCCGATGTCGGCGGCATCGCGCAAATAAACCCGGCTGATGGTCGGCCCTTGCAGCCCGCCCAGGTCCGGCTGGCTGAAGACCTTTTGAGCCACCTCTTCCGGCGACGAGCCGCGAATATTGGCGATAATGGTCTCGTGCTCGACAGCCCGCAAATGGGCCTCGATCCGTTCCAGCATTTGGCGGGCCACGGCCAGAACTTCAGGCCGTTGGGTCAGGGTGGTGCGGTTGCCGATAAAGACCATTTCACTTTGCAGCAGCCGGCCGCCTTCGATCTGCTTGAGCCGGTTTTCGCGCAGGGTCACCCCGCTGCTGACCAGGTCCACGATGAAGTCGGCGGAACCCATTTGCGGGGCGGCCTCCAGCGCGCCGTCGGCGTGGAGCACACGGTAGGGCTTGATCTGGTGCTGCTCTAAAAAAGCGGTCGTTTGGCGCTCGTACTTGCTGACCACCCGGAGCGGGCGCTGCGCCTGGCGCGAGGCGGCCAGGGCCGCCAGATCGCGGGTGGAGTGAACATCGGTCCAATCTTCGGGCACGGCCACGGAGAGGTGGCACTGCCCGTAACCCAGGGCATCGTGGATAATCACCACGTCATCGCCGCCGCCGCGATATTCAACCACCATATCAAAGCCGACAATGCCCAAATCTACATCGCCATCGCGGACTTTTCGGACCACATCGGCGGAACGTTGGAACCAAATCTCCAGGTAAGGGATGTCGTCAATTTGGGCGATATACTGGCGCGGGTTAACTTTGTTGACCGATAAGCCGCAGGCATGCAGGAAGGCCCGCGTCTCCTCTTCCATGCGCCCTTTGCTGGGCAGGGCCAGCCGGATTTCAGTGCGCGGCCTGGGCTGCGTAAATTTATCTGGCTGATTAATGGTTGACATCGCACTCTCTTATCCTTAATAAGCTCAAATTTTACATCTAATTCTGAGTAGACACAATTTTTAGGCAAGTTGGGCGCATCTGACATACATCGTAGAAAAGAAGGACACTTATCACTTCTTTCAGTTTAGATATTGGGTGTAATATAATGAAAAGGTTTTTGTAACTGTTTGGCTTTCACCCCTAACTTTAGGTGTCTATGGACAACTTGTTCCAGGCATTGGCCAAAGCGGCTGACGGGGCCTTCGTCGTCAATGAAGACCAGCGTATCCTTTATTGGAATGAAGCAGCCCAGGAGCTGCTGGGGTACACGGCTGCCAAAGTGGTGGGCCAGGCCTGCTACGAGACGATGAGAAGCTGTGATGAAAAGGGGCGGCCGCTTTGCTGCCGTCATTGTCCTGTGATCACCCTGGCCCTGGAAGGGCAGACCGTGGCCACTTATGAAGTTGTCGTCCAGACCCAATCAGGGGAGATGCGCTGGATCAATATCAGTATTTTAACTATTTTCCCCCCTGATGATGACTCAGGCCCTCTCGTCGTTCATCTTTTTCGCGACGCCACCCAAAAGAAACAAAACGAACAGTTCATTCGCCGCTTATTCGATTCATCCGAGGGTTCGCCAGATTTAGCACCTCCACCTCAATCCGCAGCAGTCGCCGATTCCCTTACCGAACTTTTGACTGAACGGGAACGTGAGGTCCTATACCTGCTGGCCCAGGGACTTAATACCAACGCTATCGCGCGTTCCCTGTCCATCAGTCCGGCCACGGTGCGCAACCATGTCCAAAGCATCCTCAATAAACTCCAGGTTCATAGCCGCCTGGAAGCCGTTACCTACGCCTTAGACCATAAACTTATCTCTAAAGCGTAGTGTTCCTTTCAAATGATGCAAATGCACTAGATAAAATAAGGTGTTTGCATCTTTATCCCCAGCTAAAATATAAGTTATTATTACAGGAGCAAAACGCGCAAAACGCGCAAGAGGCGCAAAAGGCGCAAATGCCACTTGTCAATGGAGCCAAGTAGCGCGTGAACCCCTGTAAAGTGTTTTCAAATGTTATCACCCAAAGTAACTGCTCAGCCATGTCATTTCGACCGAAGGGAGAAATCCCTAATGCCTATGTGTCGCTTCAGGGATTTCGAGGCCATAGGCCTCGAAATGACATGGAGCTGAGTAGTAACGGGATATCAGTCATATCGCTCCAAGAGTAAGGGGGCATGTCTATGAAAAAAGAAATTGTTCCTGAAAGCCGGCTGCTAACGCGGGCGGAAGTAGCCAAGATCTTTCAAGTAGCGCCCAGCACCATCACCCGCTGGGCCGAAGCGGGGAGACTGCCTTCGGTTAAAACCCTGGGCGGCCATCGCCGTTATGCGGCCACTCAGGTGCTGGATTTAGTCCAAGACCTAACCCAAAAGGAGATAAGCATGGAAAAAATAATGATCTCTGTTCCGGCTATGTATGGCGACCACCATGTCCTTGAGGTGCGACGCCTGCTTTTGGCGCTGTCCGGCGTGGCCGAGGTTAATGCCAGCAGTTGTTTCCAGACCGTCGAGGTGAGTTTTGATCCCGCGAAAGTGACTACCGCCCAGATCAAGGCCAGGCTTGAAGAAGCAGGATATCTCGACGAGTTGTTAGCCCCTATGGAAACCGGGGTGACTGGCCCGCCAGAGCCAGCATCGGGCGAAAGGGTTTTCTTTCGCCATACCACTGCCTTTGAACAAACCAAGCACATGGTCAGCTTTGCCCAGGATGTATCACCTCATGGACGCCCCCTGTGGCCCTGCCCCGGTCTGGGTGTCATTGCTAGAAAAACCATCAAAATGTAGACCCCCTAATATTACAGCGCAATGTTGACCACGGCTGAGAGACCAAGTTGAGCCAATTTGGATTTACGATGAGACAGATAAGCGACATGATTGCGTTTTTGATAGTAGCGCACCAAGTGCAGGGCGGCCGCG
>BOKF01000012.1 GCA_016860845.1 Chloroflexota bacterium | reverse complement strand
AGACCGCCCGCGGCCGCATCGACTTGATCTTTGACATCGCCTCCGGGAAGGTTGCCCCAACCTCGCAGCCAGCCGAAGAGTTCTTCTACAAAGCCTACAACGTTTCCTTCTGGACTATGCCCGAAGCTGATGCCGTCGAGTGGCTCAATACCCAGTTCGGCACCAACCTCGAAGCCCCGGCAGCGGAAGCACCAGCGGCGGAAGCCGGCCCGATGCCAAAGAAGATCGCCTTCTTTGTGTCGGATTTGTCCAACGTGTTCCACCAGGCCCAATTCACCGAGGCCAAGAAGTACGCCCAGGAGAAATACGGCGCTGAGGTGTTCGCCTTTGACGGCAAGTCGGACAGCGCGACGATGACAGCAAATGTGGACCAGGTAATTGCCCAGGGCATGGACGCCGCCACTCTGCACATCTGGGACGCCGAAGCGGCCAAGCCCGGCGTGCTGGATGCTGTCGACAAGGGCATCATCATGACCTCGTTTTTCAGCCCGCTGGCCGACACCGGCATCCCGACCGCCCGCAGCGATGAAGCCGGTATCTCCTACGAAATGGGCGTCGAGATGGCGACGCAGTGGAAGGAGGCGCATCCCGACAAACCTATCGTGATGGCTCAGTTGGGCTGGCCGAACCACACCGAGGTGAAGTCTGGCCGGACCGATCCCTTCGTCAAGGGTGTGCTGTCGGTAGATCCCGAAGCGACGGACCTGGGCTGCCTGGATGCCAGCAAGGGACCGGACACGGCCAAGCAGATCATTCTGGACCTGGTGACGCAGCATCCCGAAGTGAACCTGATCTACTCGGAAGCCTCGAACCTGACGGTGGGGACGATGGCGGCGCTGACGCAGGCGGGCCGGGGCAAGATGGACAACGGCAAGCCGCTGACAGAAATCGTCGCCAGCGTTGACTTTGACGAAGTGGAGATGAAGCAGGTTTACGATCCCAACAGCTCGCTCAAACTCTCGATGGGTCTGCCGCCCGTTGAGACCGCCCGCGGCCGCATCGACTTGATCTTTGACATCGCCTCCGGGAAGGTTGCCCCAACCTCGCAGCCAGCCGAAGAGTTCTTCTACAAAGCCTACAACGTTTCCTTCTGGACCATGCCCGAAGCTGATGCCGTCGAGTGGCTCAATACCCAGTTCGGCACCAACATCCAGGCCAGCGTCGAGTAAGCGGGTAGAAACGGCACCCGAAACGTAGAATCCGTGAGGGAGGGGGCCTTCGCTCCCTCCCCCTCATAACCAAGGAGCTAAGGCATGGAACTGACCGAGAATGTGTTGGAAATCAGGGATCTTGTGAAGGACTTCCCCGGCGTGCGGGCGGTCAACAATGTCAGTTTCGACATCAAGCGAAACACCGTTCACTGCCTGGTCGGGGAAAACGGCGCGGGGAAATCCACCTTGATCAAGATGCTGACCGGTGCGTACCCTCGCACAAGCGGCCGGATCCTGCTGAACGGTGAAGAGTACAGCCCGCACAACCCCCGGGACGCGAGGCAGAAAGGAATCAGTACCCTGTTCCAGGAACTCAATGTGGTTGACCAGCTCACCGTTGCGGAAAACCTCACCTTGGGGATGGAGGATACAACGTTCGGGTTCCTGAGAAAGACGGACAAGATCAACAAGATGGTCAGCGTGATGAACAGCATCGAGCCGTCCATCCACCCCCGGCAGCCGGTTTCGTCCTTGAGCGTGGCCAAGAAGCAGATTGTGGAAATCGCCAAGGCGGTTGCCACCGAGTCGGACATCATCATCATGGACGAGCCGACAGCCGCGATTTCCGAGAGCGAAATTGAGCGGCTGTTCGCCATCATCCAGCGGTTGCGCGAGCAGAATGTCACCGTCATTTACATCTCCCACCGGCTCGACGAAATTTTTGAAATTGGCGATTATGTGACGGTCCTGCGAGACGGCCGGCACATTGACACAAAGCCTATGGCGGAGGTTAAGGACCGGGCTGAATTGATCAAGATGATGATCGGCAAGACGGTTTTTGAGCAGTACACTCCCAAAGAGGACGCCAGCCAGGATGTGGTCCTTCAGGTTCACAACCTGTCTAATCACAAGCTGAAGGACATTTCGTTCGATGTCCACGTCGGGGAAATTGTGGGTTTCTACGGCCTGGTGGGCGCCGGTAAAACGGAACTCGCCCGCGCCATCTACGGCGCAGACCCTTACAATGGCGAGATTCTCTTCAAGGGCAAGAAGCTCCACCCCGCTCCTGATAAGGCCATCGCGGCGGGCATCGCCCTGGTGCCCGAGGAAAGGCGGTCCCAGGGGTTGTTTACTATTTTGACCATTCGGGGCAATGTGCCCGTCATGAACATGGAAAAAATATCCCGCCGTGGGTTCATCAATTCGACGGCGGAGCGTGATGTTACGGTTGAATATATTGACAAGCTAAAAATCGCCACCGACAGCACCGAAAAGGAAGCCTCCAAGCTGTCCGGGGGCAACCAGCAGAAGGTGGTTTTATCCAAGTGCCTGTTTGCGGACGCCGACTTGTTGATGCTCGACGAGCCGACGCGCGGCATTGACGTGGGGGCCAAGAGCGAAATCTACGGCATCATCCGCCAGCTCTCCAAGGAGGGCAAATCCATTATGATCTTTTCCTCGGAACTGCCCGAGATCATGAACATCTGCGACAGCATCTACCTCCTGTTCGACGGCAGCCTGAAGGCCGCCATGCGCAACGGCGACGACATTGACAGCGAGAAGATTATCCATATCGTTACGGGTGGACAGGAAGTGCAGCCATGAAAAGCAAATTAGCCGTGCTGGAGCCGTCGCTGGGCGGCAAAATAAGCAACGAGTCGTTCATTACCCTGTTGATGGTCGGCGTGCTCCTCGTTTTGTTCGGCATCGCCGCCGTGTTTGTGCCAAATTTTTATTTGCCCCAGAACATACTGAACCTGGTTACCAATAACTGGTTCATCGTCATCATCGGCATTGGCGTCACCTTCCTGCTAATCACCGGCAACTTTGACCTGTCGGTGGGCGGCGTTATCGCCCTGGCCGGCGTGCTGTCCGTTTATTTTTGCCAGGCGGCCAATGTTTCAGATAATGTGCTGGCTAACGGGCTGGGGCTGCCTTACGGCGTCGCAGTGGCCCTGGCCCTGCTGGGCGCGATGGGGATTGGGGCGATCAATGCGTTCTTTGTGGTTCGGTTGAAAGTGCCTTCCATCATCGTCACGCTGGGCACGATGATGTTCGCTCGCGGCATTGCCCAGGTTATCACGCAGGGCGCCCAGCGAAATACCAGCCTGCCTGATGTGTTTGGCGTTATAGGCAATATGGCCATTCCCAGCACATCTATCAAAATTTCGGTGCTGGTCATGATCGTCCTGCTGATTGTCGCGTTCATCTTTGAGCGAAAGACGGTGTTGGGCAGGCGCACCTACCTCATCGGGGCCAATGCCCAGGCGGCCCGGCTGTCGGGCATCAACGTGGACCGGCACTTGACCGCGCTGTTCATCTTCAGCTCCCTGCTGGCCGGTATCACGGGAATTCTCCTGGCGTCGGAGTTTAAGGCCGGGGTATCGAGCCGGGCGACGGGTTACGAGTTCGACGCGCTGGTGGTCTCTCTCCTGGGCGGGGTCAGCATCGCGGGTGGGTTTGGCTCGGTGCTGGGCATGTTTGCCGGCGCTCTTATCCTGTCCGTCGTAACGTCGGCGGCCACCGGGTTGCTGTTATCGCCGGATTGGCAATTCACGCTTAAGGCAATCGCGGTCTTTGTCGCGATCCTGGCGCAAAGTTATGCCCTGGGCAGAAGGAAGGGTTGAGGATAGCCGCATGAACCAAATCATTCTTTCATTAGAGGAACCCATTAACGTGAAGAACGCAAAGGTAGAGTCACTCTCACTGCCGCTGGATCGGCCGGCGGCGATGCGAATGTACATCAAACAGTTCTACATCTACGTGGTGCTGGCGCTGGTTGTGCTTGTGTTCAGCGTCGCCAAGCTGGATCAGGTTGCCATGTTCGAGCGAGGGCACTTCCTCAGCCCTGACAGTATCATCAACCTGCTGCGCAGCGCCGTGCCCATCATCACCGTGAGCGGCGCTTTCACCCTGCTGATGATCTCAGGCTACATCGACCTGTCCGTTGGCAGCGCTATGAGCCTGAGCGCCGTAGTTTTTGCCTGGATGATCCTGAACGGGTCCGGCTTCCTGCCCGCGCTCGTCGTCACGCTGATCCTGGGAATTGCCATGGGAGTCCTCAACGGGTTCCTGGTCATGAAGCTGCGGATTACCCCCGTGATCGCCACGCTGGTCACGTTGAGCCTTTTTAAGGGTATTGCGCTGCTGATCGTACCGGAAGGGCTGTCGGCCATCAAGGGGAGCGCCGATAAACCGATGCCCGCCTGGATCAACAATTATGCCCGCCATGATGTTCTGTTCGGGCTACCTCTGGCCTTCTACGTGGCGATGTTCGTGATCGTCGCGCTGGTCATCGTCCAGCGAAAGACGATCCTGGGCAAATACGCCGCGGCGATTGGCGGCAATCCCACCGCGGCGGCACTGTCGGGCATCAACGCGGTCATGATCGTGTGGCTCCTTTATATTATCGTGGGATTTTTCGCCGCGCTGGCGGGTATAGCGCGGGCCAGCTACATGTCCCTGGGAGACCCGCTTTCAGGCGATGGCATGGAACTGGCCTGCATCATCGCCGTGTTGCTGGGTGGAACGGCCTTTTCGGGCGGCGAAGGGTCGGTGGCCAAGACAATCGTCGGCGCTATCATCATCATCTGTGTGACGGTCGGCCTGATGACCATCATCCCCGCCTACTGGCAGACCCTGGCTATGGGCAGTGTGCTAATCATCGCCGTCGCCCTCAACCATCTGCTGGTACGGGAAACGGTCAAGGCGTGAATTCAGCATGTCATTTCGAGGCCAAAGGCCGAGAAATCCCTCAGTAGCAACGTTTTAAGGAGTGGTAATTGGATAAATTCTTGTTTTGCCTGCCAAATTTCGAGTACGAGTTATCCTATAAGGATTTCTCCCTTCGGTCGAAATGACATGACTCAGTAATAACTCTATTTTTTAAGCTCTTAAAAGAAAGGATTTTAACATCATGGCTAGTTTAGAAGGTAAAATTGCCCTGATTACCGGGGGTACCAGTGGCTTCGGCAAAGCAACCGCCAAGTTGTTTACCCAGGATGGGGCCAAGGTTATCATCGCCTCGCACGAAAGCGAAGAGAGGCTGAAGCAGGTCCAGGCCGAAATCGGCTGCCACGCTTACTTGCAGTTAGATGTGACCAAGCCGGCCGAGTGGGACCGAGCCTACCAGTTCATTCGCGGCCGGTACGACCGGCTGGACTTCCTGCTGAATTTTGCCGGCGGCGGGGTGGCGATTATGGAAACGGCCAAACTGCCTATCGAGAAAATTGATTACACCATCGCCTTGAATCTGAACAGTACCATCTACGGCTGCCGGGCTTTTGCCGAGATGATGAAAGCCCAGAAGAGTGGCACCATTCTCAACGTCGCCTCGGTTTGCGCCAAGGAAGCCTGGCCGGAATGGTCGGTTTACGCGGCGGCTAAGTGGGGCGTGCTCGGCTTTACCAAGGGGCTTTATACCGAATTACAGCCGCACAACGTCCGGGTCATTTGCCTTATCCCGGCCGCGTCGAGCACCGGCTTTCAGAAAGGTTCCGGCCTTGACCCGGTCGAGTTAAAGCTGCGGCCGGATGACATAGGCCAAGTCGTTTTCGATGTCTGCAAACTGCCGGAACATGTCGTCGTGGAAGAAGTGACCGTCTGGGGCATTGACCAGATTGTTGTCCCATTATCGAGATAGTTGGGATCTTGGAAAATTGTGAATTTTGAATAGCCAATTGTAAATTGTGAATGAAAAAAGGGGTTCCCCCGAACCATTTACAATTCAACGTTCACAATTCACTATTCACAATTATCTCCAACTCGTTGCCACCGTGAAAGTGCAAGGGCTTAGGCAGTTCCAAGATTTAAATCATCCAATTATTCTCACTGGCTTGATACGTGATGCGTAAGAAATCTTGCCTGGAAACCATCACGCATCACGCATTACGTATCACGGACTTTGGATAATTACTTTCTTGGAGTTGCCTTATAGGAGCTGTCGGCGTATGGATGCCACAATTTCAGTCCCCATCGGTCTCTACGAAAAAGCGCTGCCGGCCGACTGGCCCTGGGAAAAACGTCTGGAAGCAGCCGCCCAAGCCGGCTACAGCTTCGTCGAGATTTCAATTGACGAGAGCGAGGGCCGGCTGGCCAGGCTGGATTGGGCGGCCCGTGAGCGGACCGCGCTGCGCCAGGCGATTGCCAACACCGGCGTGCCGATCATGAGCATGTGCCTGAGCGGCCACCGTAAATACCCGCTTGGCAGCCATTCGCCGGAAATTCGGGCGCAGGGATTGACGATCCTCCGTAAAGCCATTGCTTTTGCCGGAGATATTGGGTTACGAATGGTCCAGGTAATGGGGTACGATGTTTTCTACGAGACGAGTGATGCCCAGACCGAAGCCTGTTTTATGGATGGGATTGAGCAGGGCGTGCGCTGGGCCAGCCAGGCCGGGGTGATGTTGGGCCTGGAAAACCTGGACACACCCTTTGTCGCCTCGGTACAGCAAGGCATGCGCATCGTGCAGACTTTTGACTCGCCCTGGTTTCATCTCTATCCCGATATGGGCAACCTGGCGGCAGCCGGTTACTACCCCCCCGACGAGTTGGCCCTGGCCAAAGGCCACCTGCTGGCCCTCCACGTGAAGGACGCCCAGCCGAAAGTCATCCGGGGCATTCCCTTTGGCGAGGGTATCGTGCCCTTTGTTGAAACCTTTAAAACCCTGGCCCGGCTCAACTTCTGGGGGCCGCTGGCGGTCGAGCTGTGGGGCCATATGGATAACAGCGGCAATATGCACCATACCGCCGTAACAGCTCGCCAGTTTATCGAGCGCCTAATCGCCCAAACCTGGCTCCGAGAGGACGAGGCGTTCTTAAATTAACCGAATCAGGTGAGACATGATTAACAGTGCAGATTTAAACGTAAAGACAAATACCCGGGTGATTACTCTGCCCGGCGACCGATTTTTCCCGGAAGGGATTACTGTCACCTCAGATGGCACCTTCTTCGTCGGAAGCATGGAGGAAGGCAGCATTGTGCGGGCGCGGCCCGGCGCGGCCCAGGCCGAACCGTTTATCGAACCGGGCGCAAACGGCCTGGTCTCGGTGCTGGGCCTGTATGCCGATGAGCGGCGCGGGCTGCTGTGGGCCTGCTCGGCCGACGCCGGTAACGGCAAGCTGGCGGGCACGGCTCTGGTCGGGGTGAAGGCTTTTGACCTGCACACCGGCAAGGCCAGAGGCAGCTACGATTTCCCCGGCGGCGGTTTTCCGAATGACCTGACGATTGATACGGAGGGCCACCTCTACGTTACTGACTCCTGGACGCCGCGGATTTTGCGCTTGCCGGCCGGCGGCGCAGCCCTGGAGGAGTGGATCAACGATCCGCAACTGGGGGCTGACAAGTGGAGCCTGAACGGGATTGATTTCGATAAGAACAGCGGGGTCATCTACGTGGTCAACCAGCTTCTTGGCAAGCTGTTCCGAATTGCCCTTGAGGCAGATGGGCGGGCCGGCGCTGTGACCCTGATCAAAACATCACTGCCCCTGCGCCGGCCTGACGGCTTGAAAATGATTAACCCCGACACCCTGGCTGCGGCTGAAGGCGGAGCCGGGGGAATGGCGGTGATAAATGTAAGCGGCGACAGCGCCGAAGTGACGGTCATTTCGGAGGGGCTGGACGACGTCAGCACCTTTGCCTTCTACCAGGGCAGCGCCTGGGTTGTGGAAAACCAGGGCCGCCACTTCTGGGACCCGGCCCATGCCGGTCCTGAGGCCAAACCGCCCTTCCGCGTGGTTGAGGTTCCTTTAATCTAATGATCAAGGAAGATTGGAAGGTTGGAAGATTGGTCAATATTTGCCAGCCTTCCTATCCTCCAACCTTCCAGGTTTTACCGAATTTGTGCAAAAACGATAAGAATGGAAGGTAGTTATGACCTTAGAAGCACTACGTCAAGAAGTCTGGAAGTGTAATCTGGAATTACCTAAAAACGGCCTGGTTAAAATGACCAGCGGCAACGTCAGTGGGCGCGACCCGGAGACGGGTTTGGTGGTCATTAAACCCAGCGGCTACAGTTACGAGGATTTGACCCCGGCTGACATGGTCATCGTGAACCTGGAAGGGGACGTGGTCGAGGGTCATCTGAAGCCCTCAGTTGATACGGCCACCCATCTCTACATCTACCGGCACCGGCCCGACGTTTTTGGTGTGGGTCATACCCATTCGCCGTATGCCAGTAGTTTTGCCGCCTTAGGCCAATCAATTCCCGCTTGCCTGACTACCACGGCTATGTTAGGTGGTGAAATTCCCCTAGGCGGGTATGTCCCTATCGGCGGCGAAGCGATTGGTGAAGAAATTGTCAAAAAAATCGGACACTCACTGGCTATTGTGATGCAGAATCACGGCGTCTTCACCATTGGCCGCTCGGCTCGCCAGGCCACCAAAATGGCGGTCGAGGTGGAGGAAATTGCTCACATTACTCACCTGGCCCTGCTGCGCGGCCAGCCGATCATGCTCAGCCAGGCCCAAATCGCCGAGATGGCCGACCTGTACAGCAATGTTTACGGCCAGCGGTAGCCCGAAGCTAAAGCTGTCGGGCTGAAAAGGCAAAGGGCGTTAAAACGCCCTAAAATTATTGATAGATCGCCCGCATGGGCTTCGCTCTCTCAGAATGATGGCTTCAGCCTCGTGCTACTTAGTCCTAATCTGTGTTGAGTAGTGGAGTCCCAAAGCTCTGCTTTGGACTCCGAAACCATCATTTGCAATTTACCCACTACCCTGTGTTGAACCATGCGCTTTTAATAGGGGAGGCATAATGACTTTATCTGATACGGAAGTTCAAGTTCAAACCCAAACAAACACTGTAGCCGTAACGGCCAACAGTGATCTTCCAACAGAACTCTCACCTGAGCGGCTGGCCTGGATGCTGCAAAAGATGTGCGAAATTCGCTACTTTGAGGAAAAAGCCGAAGAGTTATATGTGCGCGGCCTGGTGCATGGCACCATGCACCTTTCGATTGGCCAGGAAGCTTCTTCGGTGGGCAGCATTGCCGCACTCAGGCCGGATGACCTGATTATCCACCACCATCGCGGCCACGGCCACACCATTGCCAAAGGGGCGGACATCACCCTGATGATGGCTGAGTTCCTGGGCAAGGAAGCGGGCTACTGCCGGGGGCGGGGCGGCTCAATGCATATTGCCGATTTGGCGGGCGGCAACCTGGGGGCAACCGGCGTAGTTGGCAGCGGTATTCCCACCTCTGTCGGCATTGCCCTGGCCCTCCAGATGCGTCGCTCCGACAAAGTCCTGCTGTCCTACTTTGGCGACGGAGCGAACAACCTGGGCGAGTTTCACGAATCGCTCAACATGGCCGCCATCTGGAAACTGCCCGTTGTCTTTATCTGCGAGAACAACCAGTACGGTATGTCCGGGCCGATGCAAAAGATGACGGCTGTCCCCCAAATCTCCACCCGGGCCGTTGCTTACGGCATCCCCGGCGAAACGGTGGACGGCAACGATGTCCTGGCCGTCTACCGGGCCACCCAAACGGCGGTGGAGCGGGCGCGTGCCGGCCTCGGCCCCTCGCTGCTTGAAAATGTGACCTATCGCTGGCGGGGCCACTCGAAAAGCGACCGGAACCTGTACCGGACCCAGGAGGAGATCGAAGCCTGGAAACAACGCTGCCCGATTAGGCGCTTCAAGAGCGTTCTGACTGAAGCGGGCCTGTTGACTGCCGATGCGATAGAAGCCATTGACCGGGAGGCCAAAGCGGGGGTGGATCGGGCGGCTGAAGAGGCCCAGACCTTCCCCGAACCCTCCCCTGACAACCTGGAAGACGAGGTGTATGCCCCATGAGCGAGAACGGTAAACGTGACCTAACTTATTTAGAAGCAGTACGTGAGGCGCTGACGCAGGAGATGCGGCGGGACCCGGAAGTCTTTTTGCTGGGCGAGGATATCGGCGTATACGGCGGGGCTTTTGGGGTGACCATGGGCATGCTCGAAGAGTTTGGGCCGGAGCGAGTGCGCGACACACCCATCTCCGAAGCGGGTATTCCTGGAGTGGCGACCGGGGCCGCCCTCATGGGTATGCGGCCGGTGATGGAAATCATGTTCATGGACTTCCTGACCATCTCTATGAACCAACTGGTCAACCAGGCGGCCAAAATTCGCTTTATGTTTGGCGGCAAGGCCAGCATCCCCATGGTTATCCGCGCTCCGGCCGGCTCGGGGACCGGCGCGGCGGCCCAGCACTCGCAGAGCGTCGAAGCGTGGTTTATCAACGTGCCGGGGATCAAAGTAGTTGCCCCAGCCACCCCCTACGACGCCAAGGGCCTGCTGATCAGCTCGATCCGCGACAACAACCCGGTCCTGTTCATGGAACACAAGCTACTCTACCGGACGAAGGGCGGAGTGCCGGAAGATTCGTATAGTGTTCCTCTCGGGCAGGCCGAGGTGAAGCGCGAGGGGTCTGACCTGACCGTGCTGGCATACTCGATTATGGTCCCGCGCGCGCTGGAAGCAGCGACTCAGTTGGCGGGCGAGGGCATTGAGCTTGAAGTGGTTGACCTGCGCAGCCTGAAACCGCTCGACAAGGAAACCATTGTCCGCTCTGTCTCCAAGACGGGCCGGGTGCTCATCTTGCACGAAGCGCCCTGCACCGGCGGCTTCGGCGGTGAGCTGGCGGCGGTTGTCACCGAAAGCGAAGCCTTTGATTATCTGGACGCCCCGGTGCGCCGTTTGGCCGGACGAGATATTCCAATCCCCTATAACCGCACCCTGGAACGGTCGGCCGTGCCGCAAGTGGAGAATATTGTCGCTGCGGCCAGGGAGCTGGCCAGGGAGGGCAGGTAAACGATGGCTACCGAAGTAATTGTTCCCAAAGTAGATATGGTCATGGAGACCGGCACCTTTGTCGAATGGCTGAAAAACGAAGGGGATCGGATTGAGAAGGGCGAGCCGCTCTTTATCATCCAAACCGATAAAGCCAATATCGAGGTCGAAGCGACCGCCAGCGGCATCCTGGGCGGATTGAAGGCCAAACCTGATGAAGTCCTGCCGGTGACGCAGGTCATCGCTTACATCCTGGAACCGGGCGAGGCGCTGCCCGGCAGAACTGAACCCAGCCCTGTTGCTGCGGTTGCCACAGCGCCCCCAGCCTCCCTCCAGCCGGAAGCGCCGGTTGGGAAAAAAGAAGCAGCCCCGCCAGTGAGCGCCAGCAATGGCAAAGTCCGGGCGACCCCGGCCGCCCGCCACCTGGCGGCCCAAGTTGGCGTTGATCTCAGCCAGGTGTCAGGCCACGGCAGCCGGGGACGGGTACACCGCCACGACGTTGAACAATTCGCCGCCCAGAAAGAAGTCAAGGGAGCGAGTCTCCCCGCGGCATCGCTCCGGCCGGCTGCTCCTGCGCCCCAGATCCCGTTACCGGACGCCCGGCGGAAAGAGGTCATTCCCCTGGTCGGCCCGCGTAAAATTATTGCCGAGCGCCTGGCCTACAGTGCCTTTACCGCGCCGCATATCAACCTGTCGCTCCAGGTGGATATGAGCGAAGCGACCCGCTTACGCAGCCGGGTGCTGGAGCCGATCCAGCAGAAAACCGGCCAGCGTCTCTCCTTTACGGTCATTATCGCCCGAGCCGTGGCCTCGGTGCTGCCGCGCCACCCCTATCTGAACGCCTCGTTGCAGGATGACCAGATCATCCTTTGGGCGGATATTCACCTGGGCATCGCCACCAACCTGGAGGATTACCTGATTGTGCCGGTCATCCGGGTGGCGCAGGATAAGAACCTGGAACAGCTTGTCGGTCTGCTGGGCGACCTGCTGGAGCGGGCGCGGACCAAGCGCCTGAAACCGGCCGAGATGATCGGCAGCACCTTTACGATTTCTAACCTGGGTATGTTCGGCATCGAGTCCTTCACCGCCATTATCAATCCGCCTGAAGCCGCCATCCTGGCGGTCGGCAAGATTGTGGAGATGCCGGTTAAGAGCGGAGCAGGGATTGAACTGCGGCCCATGATGAACCTGACGATTTCGGTGGATCACCGGCTGGTGGATGGAGCTGCGGCCGCCCGCTTCCTGGCGGAGTTGAAGGACACCCTGGAAAACCCCTATCTGCTGATTTGAGGGAATAATGGCTGAATTAACTTCTGCCGAGCGGGTCATGCTGGCTTTGCACCGTCAAGAGCCGGATCGTGTCCCCCATTTCGAGTGGTTGGTGGATAAGAAGGTGCGGGAGGCGCTCTGTCCTGGCTGCAAGGACCCGCACGAATTTGCCATGCGGATGGGGCATGACGCCATCCTGGTCGGCCCTCATTTTAGAAAGGAGCAGGTCGGCCCGGACCGCTGGCTCAGCGAGTGGGGCTTTACCTTTCGCTATGGCCTGGAGGAGCACGGCGTCGAGATCGAGTCCCTCTGCCCCATCAAAACCCTGGCCGATTTTAAGGCGTTTACCCCGCCTGACCCGGATGCTCCCGGCCGCTATGCTGAAATAGAATGGGCGGTCAAGGAATTCAAAGGAAAAAAGGCCATCGGGGTTCATCTTAACGATGTCTTCTCCCTGCCACGTTACCTGATGGGCATGACGAATTTGCTCATGGCCATTGTTACCGAGCCGGAGCTGGTGCAGGCCCTGGTGGATATGTCGGTAGAAATTAATCTAAGGATGGCTAAAAAGGTGGCCGATTTAGGAGCCGACTTCGTCCACACCGGCGACGATGTAGCTTACAGCAAAGGACCGCTCATGTCACCGCAGCATTTCCGGGAGCTTTTCTATCCGGGCCTGTGCCGGGTGATGGGTGGTTTCAAGGACTTGGGCCTGACCGTCATCAAGCACACCGACGGCAACCTGTGGCCGATCCTTGACATGATTGTAGACTCCGGCATTGACTGCCTGGACCCGCTCGATCCGCTGGGAGGGATGGACCTGGCAGAGGTCAAGGCGAAGTATGGGCAGCGCATTGCCCTCAAGGGAAACGTTGACTGCGTCCATTTGCTGAGCTTCGGCACGCCTGCAGAAGTGGTCGAAGCAACCAAGGAGGCGTTACGCAAAGGAGCGCCCGGCGGCGGTTATATCCTCTCGTCCAGCAACAGCATTCATTCGGCCGTCAAGCCGGAGAATTATCAGGCGATGCTGGATACCTTGCGAGAGTATGGGCGATACCCGATTTCTTTATAAATGTTGGCGTCAGGTTTCATTTCGGCCAGTTGATGGAAAAATGTGATACGTGATGCGTGATTTTTTACGCATCACGTATCACGCATCACCGTCCAAGCCATATTTTTGTGGCTGAAACGAAAATCATCGCCGCTTGAGAAAAGCTATGCTCACTTCCAGGAGATTATCTCTATGAAAAACTTCATTGCAGATGATAAACAAACTCGGTCACTTTTGTATTTCGTAGTTATCTTGGCACTACTCGGTAGTTGCGTGGGCCTGGCCTCAACAAACAGTCCTTTGCCGAGTGAAACTACCATCCCCATAGCGACGATCTCGGCGCCGACGGCCACCGCCACCGGCTTGCCGGCAGACGCCCCGGAAGAGCGCCTGTCACAACCGGGTCAATACGAAGGCTATTCTCAACCACTGTATCACCAAAGGCATTCAACATCCCAGTACATCCCTATGCGAGATGGAACAAAATTGGCGGCGCTCATTCTCCGGCCGGCTCAGGATGGAAAGACGGTGAGCGCTCCCTTGCCGGTGATCTGGACCCATAACCGCTATCATCGAGAGGGGATATTTAATTGGCATTACCTGCAAACTTTATTGAAGTATGGCTATATCATTGTCTCGGTGGATATACGCGGCACCGGGGCTTCATTTGGAACTTATCGAGATCTATTCTCCCCAGAAGAAACACGCGACGCCTATGACATTACCGAGTGGCTGGCGGTACAACCCTGGTCTAATGGGAATATTGGCATGTTTGGCCGGTCGTATTTGGGCATCACCCAATTCATGGCGGCCAGCACAGCACCGCCCCACTTGAAGGCGATTTTCCCCGAAATGTCGGAGTTTGATCGTTATTCCTTTATATATCCGGGCGGCGTGTTCCATGACGATTTCTTCCGCCAGTGGGGAAATATGATAAACAGGTTAGATTCTGACGGTTCGGCCGTAGATGAAGATACGAATAAGGCCATGTTGCAAGCAGCCTTGAAGGAACATGCGGGCAATCTGGATGTGTTTGATGCGTATTCGTCTTTGCATTATCGGGATAGCGTGTCTGCACTGACCGGCACGCAACCCTATATCACCAACAACCCGGCGAGTTACCTGAAAGAGATCCGGAGTTCCGGTATACCCGTGTACCATTGGGGGGGCTGGTATGACATGTTTCCTAAGCATGCGCTCTTGTGGTACAGCAACCTGACGAATCCTCAAAAAATCGTGATCGGGCCCTGGGCGCATCCGCAATTGGGGTACCTCGATCTGGCCATGGAAGAAGTACGCTGGTATGACTACTGGCTCAAAGGGATTGACAATGGGGTGATGAGCGAAGCGCCCATTTATTACTACACCATGGGGGCGGGGAAGAATTCCGGCTGGCATTCGGCCTGGCAGTGGCCATTGCCCAATCAAAAGCTCACCAACTATTATTTCGATGGCACAAAATCAGGCAGCGTAAAATCTGTAAATGACGGGAGTCTCAGCCTGGATTTGCCGGTAACGACTACCGGCGTAGATGAGTATCTTGTGGATTACTCTACGACCTCCGGCACGGCTACCCGTTGGACCGCCGGATACAATGTAATGTCGCCTGTTTATCCCAACACGATGATGTTCAATGATGAAAAAGGGTTGACCTATACGACACCGCCTTTAACGGCTGAGGTCGAGGTCACCGGTCACCCGGTTGTCCATCTTTGGGTCACCTCTTCCGCCAGGGACGGAGATTTCTTTGTGTATCTGGAAGATATCAGCGAAGCCAAGTATTCAAAATATGTCACCGAGGGTAATCTACGCGCTTCCCACAGAGCCATTTCCACAGCGCCTTATGAGAATCTGGGATTGCCTTATCATCGGAGCTATGCCGAAGACATCGCCGATTTGCCCGGCCAGCCGGTTGAACTGGTCTTCGATTTGTTGCCCACATCCTATGTCTTTGCTGCCGGCCACCGGATTCGGGTAACGATCACCGGTGCAGATAAGGATACTGCCCTGACGCCGCAGTTGGGTCCTCCCCCCACGGTTCGTCTATATCGCGAGGCCGATCATGCCTCGTACATTGTGCTGCCCATTATTCCCAACCCGTGACGTTGACTTGGTGTTTCGTGGTCTACGTCACGACGGCGGCCACCGAGGAGAGTATATTCGAGTTAATTGAGCAGTACGTTCTTCCAGCCGTGCAGAAATCGCAGCAGATTGACTGAACATTTGTGGGAGGTAGAACAATGGATTATCTCATGGGCATAGACCTAGGCTCGACCAGCCTAAAAGCCGTGATCTATGACCTCCACGGTAACGCCGTCGCCAGCGGCAGCCGCCCCACCGAACGGTACAATCCCTCCCCCGACCACCCTGAATGGACCGTCTGGCAGCCGGAACAAATCTGGGGAGGCACGGCGGCGGCTATCAAGGAGGCCGTGACTCACCTGGATAATCCGTGCCAGATCAAAGGCGTGGGCGTTACCGGGATGGGGATGGACGGCGTGCCGGTGGATGAAGCGGGCCGTTGGCTCTATCCTTTCATTAGTTGGCATGATCCCCGGACCGAACCGCAGCTCCGCTGGTGGCAGGAGCATATCGGCGCGGAGAAGGGCTTTTCCATTGGCGGCAATACTCTGTGGCGGTTTAACACGGCCTTGCGCCTGCTGTGGATGGCTGAACATGAGCCGGACATCCTGGCCCGCACCGATAAATGGCTGTTAATTGAAGATTTCCTGAACTTTATGCTCTGCGGACGCAAAGCCACCGATTATACCATGGCTTCCTGCACGCTGCTCTTTGACCAGCGCCAGCTTGACTGGTCGGCTGAAATCCTGGCCCTGGCCGGGATTGAGCGGCGGCTTCTATGCGATGTCTACCCCAGCGGCACCGTTTTGGGCGAGGTCACGCCAGCGGCGGCGGAAGCGACCGGTTTGCCCGCTGGCACACCCGTAATATTGGGTGGCCACGATTACCTATGCGGTGCGCTGCCGGTTGGCGCTTTTCAACCGGGAGTCGTGCTGGATTTAACCGGAACCTGGGAAATCGTCTTGACCGCCATCCCCGAACCGGTGTTAACGCCCCGGGTCCAGCGGCTTGGCGTTACGGTCGAGGCCCACGTCGCCCGGAACATGTACGCCGTGTGGGGTGGGGCGGTGGCAGCGGAGATGCTGGAGTGGTACCGCAAGGAGTACGGCTTTGAAGCTAAACAGCGGGCCGAGCAGGAAGGTGGGGTAGACTGGGATTGGCTGATGGCGGCGGCAGCAGCGTCGCCGGCCGGGGCCAGGGGGGTGATGTTTTTGCCCCACATGTCGGCGGCCGGCTGTCCGGTCGTGGATGCCCGTTCGCTGGGAGCCTTTGTCGGCCTCAGTAATTTTGTTGCCCAGGGGGACATGCTGCGGGCGATCATCGAAGGATTGGATTACCAGGTTTTGGATATCATCACAGCGATGGAAGATGGTCTGGGGATCAGGCCCGATAAACTGATTGTGGTCGGCGGGGCGGTGCGTAATAAATTCTGGATGCAGAACAAAGCCGACGTGGCCGGCCGCCCGATTGAGGTGCCGGAAATCGAAGAGGCTACTCCGCTGGGCGCTGCCATCCTGGCCGGCATCGGGGTGGGCCTCTACAAAGACGAGCATGATGCCTTTGAGCATGTCTATAAGCCGAGCCAAACCTACGAGCCGAATCCGGAATTGGTTCCGCGCTATGCCGAGTGGTTCAAGATTTACCGGCAGCTCTATCCCACCCTGAAGCTGATCAGCCACCAGCTCTATGAGCAGTTTTTGCTCTAAATTCTATCATGAAAGGGGATAAGCGATGGGCCAATATTTGTTAGGTTTGGATAACGGCAATACCGTCTCTAAAGCAGCCCTCTTCGACTTGAGGGGGAAGGAACTGCAAGTTGCCAGCCGAAAAGTCGAGACACATTATCCCAGGCCCGGCTGGACGGAGCGAAGTATGGAGTCGCTCTGGCAGGGAACGGCCGAAGCGATTCGAGAAGTTATCGCCAAAGCAGGAATTAAGCCTGAGGAGATTGTCGGCATTGGCAGTTCCGGTCATGGGAATGGCGTTTACTTACTGGATAAAGCCGGTAAGCCGGTCTGGAACGGCATTCAATCCCTCGATACCCGGGCCGCTGACGTAGTGAATAGCTGGAATGCGGGCGCCATATGTGATCGAGCCTTCCTCTTTACCCTCCAATGTTTCTGGCCCGCCCAGCCCAATGCCCTGCTGGCTTGGTTCAAACAGCACGAACCGGCTGTTTATGAACGCATTGGGGCGGTGCTCCTGTGTAAGGATTACATCAATTACTGCCTGACCGGCGAAATCAGATCCGATTACACGGACATGAGCGCCACCAGCCTGCTCGATGTGCCCAACCGCCTTTATTCACCCGAGTTGATGGTCCTGTATGGTATCCCTGAGATGATGGAGGCTTTGCCCCGGCCCGCCTACAGTTTTGAAGTGATCGGCAAAGTGACGCCAAAAGCCGCGGCAGCGACGGGTCTGGCCGTCGGGACGCCGGTGGTGGGCGGCCTATTTGATGTTGATGCCAGCGCCATTGGCGCCGGAGTCACCCGGCCCGGCCAGGCCTGCATCATTGTCGGCTCCTGGAGCATCAACGAGGTCGTCACGGCAAAACCGATTGTCTCTCGTGATATTTTCATGACGACCATCTTTGCCGATCCCGAATTTTGGTTGACTATCGAAGCGAGCGCTACCTCGGCTACGAACCTGGAGTGGTTTGTGAACCAGTTCTGCGCCGAAGAGCGGCTGGAAGCCAGCCGCCGGGGCGTTTCGGTCTATGAGGTTTGTAACGAAGTCGTAGCCAACATACCGCCGGAAAGCGCTAACCTCATTTTCCACCCGTTCCTGTACG
This sequence comes from Chloroflexota bacterium, assembly GCA_016860845.1. Next base: position 179,616 of record BOKF01000012.1, on the reverse strand, counting down.
GTTCTAATGTCCAAGCGACGGCCAGGGCCGGTTTTTACGGTGTGGGCGGCTGGCACACCCGCGCCCACCTGCTCCGGGCGCTTTACGAAGGCGTGGTCTACAGCCATCTGAATCATATTGAGAAATTACGCCAGGCCGGGGCTAATTTTGACATTGCCCGGCTGACCGGGGGCGGAGCACGAAGTGAAGTCTGGACCCAGATGTTTGCCGACACCCTGGAAGTGGTGATCGAAGTACCCGACGGGATTGAAACTGGTGCTCGCGGCGCGGCCATATCGGCCGGGATTGGGGCCGGTATCTACGCCAACTGTACGGAAGCGGTTGAACAGGCTGTTTCTATAGTCAGAGTCCATGAACCTGACCGGCGTCAGACACCTCTTTATTTGGCCCGGTATGAAGAATATAAGCAGCTTTTGGAGGCTATGAGCCAACCCTGGGATCGTCTGGCTCACTTAAAAGCGGCCTAGGCTCAGAGGTCACGCTTGATTTGCGGCAATGTAAGACTCCGTTACCGTGTGAACCGTAAGACCTGGCTAACGTGTCCGTGCAGGCCAGGTCACTTTATTCAAGCGGGAAATTCATTCCAAGTCGATCGTCCAGGCTTCGGCCGATATGGTGAAGCAGGCGTGTCTGGCCTGCTGAGTGACCCGGATGGTGAAAAGCCGGGCAGTCGAAAGTTCGCTTTTATTCCACTGAGTAGGCTCAATAAAGATTGCACGGTCCAGTACCTGCAGCTTGCGGACAAATCGAGCTGAGGAGAGAATGGGTAGCGTTTTGCAGAGCCACCACCCCTATCATTAAGTATGGTTTGGAACTCTAAAACGGTTCCACAAGGGGAAATCACAACAAAAGCCATTATTATTTATTACTGGAAGATCTTTAGCCAAATCTATTTGTTCTCTTACCCAAAAACAGACACTCATGGTTAATCCAAACGATTCACCCACTTCTTTTAATTCCATTAGCTTGGCATAGCTAAATGTCTTGTTCGGTGCTGTTCTTTCCCGCTGCTTTCTATGATTTTGATTGTCATGAGCAATGTATTGCTCATAAATGCTTTTCTCTAATGCTCTATCGAAATAACCGATTATCTGGCCGATCATTGCCAGGTTTTCCATACATAGGGTTAGAAATTCCGGTTTATAGTTGATGATGTTTGCTGATTTTATTTTTGAAAAATAATCGGACATTGTTTCGGGGGATAAATAGGGTCCAATAATTGGTTGAGCTAGAACAGAATTGCTATCAATTCCGACCTGTTGGCATAATAAAACCGCGTCTAATCTTTCCTGGATGGGAGCCGCATAGGGTTCCAAGATAATTCTCAACGTTTCAGGCATTAAACCAATACTGGGATTGTATTGCACCCTATCTGGAATTTCCGATAACAGATCTAAGATTGAATTTCCGTGATGCTTAAACAAAAGCTGTTTGGTACCGGCTTTCGTGACCAAATATAGCCTGGCTGGTGAGTCAGGATTCTTTTTGTAATGCTGAATAAATTCTCGCAAAATGTTGTGGACGATGCCGGTCTCTAACGTTGGCTCTTGAAATGCTTCAGTTTTGGCCGAAAGGTAATACCAATATCTTTTATCTTTGTTTGCTTCTAAATGGCTTCTGACATACTTGGGATAATTTTTGAACGCTACCAAAGATTGGTCATGCTTTCCATCGGTAACTAAACAATACAGGCAACCCACATTACATCCCTGAACCGGATTCAATTCAAGGATATTGCCAGGACAATGACCTGTACTCGTATAGTTATGAACGGGTAAGGGTGTTTCAACAGGAATGTCCATCTCGGTTAAACGAGGCTCGGGAATCAGGCTTCTAGTCTGAAGTTGCTTAATGAAAGCACTCGAACCCATTTCTAATTTCTTTAGAGTAATTTCATCCGGTTGAACAACCACACCCAGCGTATCCAAATATTTTTGGTTTATTATTTGGGGATTGAAATTGGGCAAATTGTAAATGTTGTCTTTATTCTGTTGATTAAGGTTATTCAACTCAATCACATCGTTCTGAATTAATGATTTTTGAGACATCATTGCCTTTCCTTTCTCTTAAAAAGTTCTTAAGGCTAACATTTTGTTCTCTAACTCGAAACCGGAGGTAGCAAGAGCGTCGTCTAGGCAAGCCCTCAATTGTTCGGCCAAAACTTGTAAGTGAGTTTCCTCTGGTACGGCCTCGTGAGTGTGGGTGATGGCAGCGTGGGTGCCGGGCATCACATGGAGTTCTGTTCCCCCAGCCGCCAATTCACGCCAGCCTAAACGGGCATGGGGAGGGTTCAGTGACCCCTCAGTCACAAAGAGGTGGATTTTACCTGGATAGGATTGTGGAACATAACGCACTAAAGCCCAACTATTGGCCACCAGCTTCGCTTTCAGACGGAGGTAATTTCCCCGCTCGGTAAAGTTAAGTTGCATCATGTTATGGGAGTGACGGCTAAATCGTTGTAAAATCCGACGCGAGACTAAGAGAACAAAATTGAGATAAGGCCGAAGCCCGATCGGGCGAGGGGCTGAAGGCTCTACTAAGGCTAACAGCCCGACCGGCTGACCTTGGGCCTGGAGTTGCTGGGCCATTTCGAAAGCTATCACCGCCCCCGCACACACGCCTCCCAGGAAGTAAGGCCCCTGTGGTTGTACGGTTTGAATTTCATGGAGATAATAACAAGCCAGGGCCTTAATTCCGGCCGGGTTGTGTACGCCATCCTGGAAACCGTAAAAGGGTCGATCTGGTCCAAGATGTCGAGCCAGGTCGCCAAGATCGGTAAAAATGTTGCCCAAATTTCCAGGTATACAAAAAAAGGGAGGGCTAGAACCATTGGATTGAACGCACACCAACGAAGACAAAGGCATCGCCCGCTCTTTAACTTTCTGGGTAGAGAGCATTATTGTTACTTCATCTGCTGAAAGTTGTTCGAGTTCCTGCAAGGTGCGGGCAATCTCCTCAACAATTTCTCGCCCGCCCCAGATTTGGGCGAGGGCATTGACCAGGCCAAATACCGTGGGTTGCTCAAACAGGGTAAGTAAGGGCAATTCAACTCTAAAAAATTTATACAATCGAGAAACAACCTGGATGGCCAGCAGGGAGTGCCCGCCTAACTCAAAGAAGTTATCGTGGAGGCCGATTCGCTTGAGGCCAAGAACTTGGCTGCAGATGCTCGCCACAACTTCTTCCGCCGGAGTGCAGGGAACGACAAAGGTCGCTTCTGGTTCGAGTCTCGTCTGATGCGGTCTGGGCAATGTGTGGCGATCTACTTTGCCATTAGGCGTCAGTGGTAGGGCGTCCAACAACACGAAGGCGGAGGGGAGCATATAATCGGGTAGCTTTTCTTTCAGCCAGGCGCGTAATTCACTGCTGACAGGTACAGGTTCTTGCCCAGGGACAACATAGGCTACCAATCTCTTGTCGCCAGGCGCGTCCTCACGAACGGTGACCAGGCTCTCTCGCACGGCCGGATGTTGTGCCAGCACTGCCTCTACCTCTCCCAACTCGATGCGGACACCACGAATCTTCACCTGATGATCAATCCGACCCAGAAACTCAATGGCGCCATCCGGTAAGTAACGGGCCAGGTCTCCCGTCTTGTACAGGTATGCTCCTGGCTCGTCACTGAAAGGATTAGGGATGAACTTCTCCCCGGTCAACTCAGGTCGGTTGAGGTAGCCTCGCCCCAGCGCCGTTCCACCAATATGCAACTCACCCGGAACCCCAATCGGGACAGGCTGTAAATGAGGATCCAGCAAATAAACCTGGGTGTTAGCAATCGGGCGACCAATAGGCACGAGCCGTTGCTGAGGGTCAGGCCGGCAGGTCCAGTAAGTGGCGTCAATGCACGCTTCGGTCGGACCATACAGATTGTATAGCTCGGCCCCCAGCCGGGTAAAGAAACGCTCCTGAAGCTCAACCGGCAACACCTCCCCCCCGCAGAAAACTCGCCTCAGGTAATGACAACGCTCAAACTCTGGCTCTGCCAGCAACATCTGAAGCAAAGCCGGGACAAGTTTGAGATGGGTCACTTGATAGGCAGCTATCAACTGGACCAAGTAGGCGCTGTCTTGATGCGCACCCGGACGAGTAAGGATCAACTGCCCACCGACCAGTAACGGGGCGTAAAACTCCCAGACAGAGGCATCAAAACTGAAGGGGGTTTTCTGTAGCACCCGATCCGTCTCAGTCAGAGGGAAGGTCGCTTGCATCCAATGCATATGATTGCAAATGGCCCGATGGGAGATCATCACCCCTTTTGGTTGGCCGGTGGAACCTGAAGTGTATATCACATAGGCCAAGTTATCGGCCGTCACTCCGCTCGCTGGATTCTCGGCACTTTGTCTAACCAAATCTTGCCCGTCCAAGTCTATGGTGATGATCTGGCCTTTGTAGTGGGGCAGTCTTGCCATCAACCTTTGTTGGGTCAATAATACCGCCGGTCGAGCATCGTCTAACATAAAGGCCAGGCGCGCCGGGGGATAGGCTAGGTCCAGGGGTATATAAGCTCCACCTGCCTTGAGAACACCTAACAACCCTACCACCATCTCGGGAGAACGTTCGAGATATAGGCCCACCAGAACCTCTGGTCCTACCCCCAGAGCCTGCAAACGATGGGCTAACTGATTGGCGCGGCGATTCAGTTCTCGATAAGTCAATTGGCTGTCTTCCCCATGCCCCAAGTTTGTTGAAGGAAAGATCATGGCTACCGCGTCCGGCGTCTGCTCTACTTGGGCCTCAAAGAGTTGATGGAGGCATACTTCTTGGGGGTAGCTCGCCTGGGTATTATTCCACTCGATAAGGAGCTGATGACGCTCGGTTTCCGCCAATAACGGCAAATTTGAAATACCTTCGTCGGGATTAGCCCCAATACCCGCCAGCAAGGTCTGGAAATGCCCTAGCAGCCGGGTAATTGTGCTGGTTTCGAACAAATCAGTGTTATACTCCACCGCCACCCTCAATCCTTCTGCTCTCTCGATTATAAACAGGCTCAAATCAAACTTGGCCGTTCCCGTGTCAATCTCTAAAGGGCTTACGGTTAGGTCAGTTAACATTAAGGTTGACAGGAAATCGTTTAGGTATTGAAACATTACCTGAAACAAGGGGGAATGGTTGAGTGTCCTTTCTGGTTGTAGTTTCTCTACCAGCTTTTCGAAGGGCAAGTCTTGGTGGGCGAAAGCCGCCAAGACTACTTCACGGATGCGAGCAAGCAACGCTCGAAAAGTAGGGTTGTCGCACAAATCAGACCGTATGACCAATGTGTTGACAAAACAGCCAATCAGTCCCTCGGTTTCTAGCTGATTGCGGCCGGCGATGGGAACGCCGACGATTATGTCTGTCTGTCCGGTATAACGGTAAAGCAGGATCTTGAAGGCTGTCAGTAAGGTCATAAACAGGGTACACCCCGCCTGCCCGCTCAATGACTTGAGCGTCTCAGTCAGAGGTGTGGGTAGCATCAGAGATTGGCACGCGCCCTGATAAGTCTGGACGGCCGGCCGTGGATGATCGGTAGGCAACTCCAATACAGGTAACGGTCCCTGCAGTTGTCGCTTCCAGTAATCAAGTTGAGGCTCCAGTACTTCACCCTGTAGCCAGCGCCGCTGCCAGACCACAAAGTCGGCGTACTGGATGGGCAATTCGGGCAGGGATGAAGACTGGCCCGCGCCATAAGCCTTATAGAGAACCGACAATTCTCGAAAAAATATCTCCAAAGACCAGCCATCGGAGACAAGGTGGTGCATCATCAAAAGCAGTTTATGCTCCGTTTTGGCCAGGCGTAGCAGTTTGACCCGTAACAAGGGGCCCCGGGTCAGATCAAATAACTGGCGGGCTTCTTCAACGATCAAACGTTGGGCTTCAGCTTCTCGCTCAAGCGCAGGCAGCGAGCGTAGATCTACGATTGGCAACGTCAAAGCCATATCCGGAGCAATGATCTGGTATGGTTTCCCATCTATGGCGACAAAGGTAGCGCGCAGGATTTCGTGGCGTCGCCCCATTTCGGCCAAACTCTGCTCCAATACGGTGACCTTGAGTAAACCCTTGAGCTGAAAAGCGGTGACGACATTATAAGTAGGAGTGCCAGGTTCCAATTGAACAAAGAACCAAAGGCGCTGCTGGGCAAAGGAAAGAGGCAGGTTTCCAACCCGGCAGCTAGGCGATATAGGAGGAAGGGTAGAAGGTTTGGCCTGGTCAGCTTCATCCAGCACGGTCAGGATCTCTTTTTTTCGTTCAGCCAACTCTGCCCGTAGAGCAGGCGTTAACACTCCTTTAGGGGCGCTAAGGTGTAATTGCTCGCCAGCAGCAGAAAGCCTTACATCTAGACTACGAAGATAAGCCAAAAACTCGAAAGTATTCATAACTCTATTTCCTCGCGGTCGTCTTCCATAAGGCTACCAGGAACTCGTAATCCTTGCTTCAGCCAATAAATTGCCTCAATCCGTTCAGCCAGGCTGGCCACGGTCGGCGCTTCAAACAGGTTGCGTAGAGAGAGTTCTACCTGGAAAGCTTCACGCAAACGGGAAATGACTTGAATGGCCAACAGAGAGTGCCCGCCTAACTCAAAAAAGTTGTCGTGGACGCCGACCTGTTCCAGCCTAAGGAGTTGGATCCAGATACCGGTGAGCCGCTGTTCGACAGGGGTTCGAGGCGCTACGTACATCCCATTTAAATGGGGGCGCACCGGGCCAGGGGGCGGCAGACTGTGGCGGTCTATTTTGCCGGTGGAGGTCAAAGGCAACGCCTTCTGCATCACGAAGGTGGAAGGCAGCATGTAATCAGGCAGTTTCTCTTTCAGGAAACAGTGTAATTCACTGATAGTAGGCGCTGGCTCTTTGGGGACAAGGTAAGCCACCAGGCGTCTGTCAGTGGGTACATCCTCTCGGGCCACCACGACAGCCTCTTTGACGGCAGGATGGCCGAGTAGAGACATCTCGATTTCAGCGACTTCGATCCGATGGCCTCTCACTTTCACCTGAGAGTCGCGCCGCCCGTGGTAAATAAGGCAACCATCCGCTAGTATGCGGCCCATGTCTCCGGTATAGTAGACCTTTTCATTTCCACCTGCCGGATCAGACCGGAAAGCAGCTTGGGTGAGGTCTGGCTTGCGCCAATACCCTGGGCAAAGGTAGCGACTCCTGACGGCGATTTCGCCCATACGATTAAGCCCAACCTCTTCGCCAGTCTCAGCAAGCAACAGGATCTCCGTATCCTCAACTGCGTAACCAACTGGGGCCACGCTTCTGCTCATCGGGGTGTCTTTATTGATAAAGTATTGACGGGCGACATTCAGTTCCGTGCATCCATAACCATTGACCAAGAGGCAATCGGCAGAAAAGTATTTTTTGTACAGTTCCACATCTCTCTGATAGACCGTTTCACCCCCCAAATCTATTAAACGGAGCTTGGGAAACTGTTCCTCACCCATCAGGGTCATAAGTAAGGAACGAAAAACCGTTGGCACCGAATGGTAAATGGTGATTTCTTCCCCGATCAACCAACTGGCCAAATTGGCCGCGCCTTCTTTTTTCAGATTGAATGGAAAGACGGCTGCACCGTTAAGCAAGGCGGCAAAGATATCCATCGCCGCTGCACTGAAACTATAGGCTGGCAACAGGGACAAACGGTCCTCTGCCTGGATATGAAGGCCATTGGTATAATTCATGATGAAGTGAAGCACATTGCGATGATTCTGAACGACCCCTTTGGGTTGCCCGGTCGAGCCGGAGGTGTAGAGGATATAGGTCAGGGTGTCCGGTGAAATGGATAAACCCAAGTTCGCCGTAGACAGGTGGGAGTCGATCTCGTCAACGTTAATTACCAGGCAGGTCTGACCGGCCAGTTGTCTGGCTAAGGCAAGATTTTTGTTATCAGTCAGGATGAGACCAGCTTGCGAATCCTGCAGAATGTAGGTCAGTCTTTCAGGAGGGTACGAAGGCTCCAGCGGTACGTAGATCTTGCCTGCCTTCAAAACACCCATAATCGTAAGAATCAGCGAAATGCTCTGATCAAACAGCAGGGCGACCGGTTCCTCCCCTGTCCTCCGCTGGACTAGAAGGGCGCGACCCACACGATTAGCAGCCTGGTTGAGAGCAGCGTAAGTGAGGGTATGACCCCCCATCTTGACGGCTATTCGCTCCGGATACTTTCTCACTTGTTGCTCAAAACGATCCGGGATCGCCTGCTCGATATCTTCCTTTCTGAATCTGATGAAGGGGTTGGTTGGATGCACAAGCTGCGTGCGGTTGGACAATTGGCATCGTTCTGTTTCGGTTAAGAGCGGCAAAATGGAAAGTCTCTGCTCAGGGTTAGTAACGATGCTGGCCAGCAAAGTTTCAAAGTGGCTTAACATTTGGGTAATGGTCACGGCGTCGAACAGGTCGACGTTGTAATCTACCGTCACCTTCAACCTTTCGGTCTCTTCTATGATATAGAAGGTCACATCAAATCTGGCTACGCGGCTATTAATGTCGTAGAGGCTCAGGCTCAATCCGGGCCACTTCAGTTGTGCCTGGGTAAAATTAAGCCAATTAAAGAACACCTGGAAGAACGGAGGGCGGCTCATTTCTCGCTCGGGTTGCAATTCTTCTATCAGTTTCTCGAAAGGCACGTCTTGGTGAGCATAAGCTTCCAAGGCCACCTGGCGCACCCGCCCCAGCAGGTCTCGAAAAGTGGGATTGCCCGACAGGTCGGTGCGTAACACGAGCATATTGACGAAGAAACCAATGAGTTGCTCAAGTTCGACCTTGTTACGACCAGCAACGGGGACACCAACCATGATATCTACTTGGCCGGTATAACGATAGAGTAACGTCTTGAATGCTGCGAGTAAGGCCATAAATAGGGTAGTACCTTCCTGCTGACTCATCGCCTTAAGCGCCTCGATCAGGTTTGGGGACAGGACCAGAGATTGACGCGCCCCCCGATAGGTTTGGATGGGAGGACGCAAGCGGTCGGTGGGTAGCTCCAGCACAGGCAGTTGTCCCCCCAATTGCCGTTTCCAGAAGTTAAGCTGAAACTCCAACTTCTCACTTTGCAACCACTGTCGCTGCCAGAGCGCAAAGTCAGCGTACTGGACGGACAATTCGGGCAAGGGCGAGGGGCGACCGGCACAGTAGGCGCTGTAGAGAGCGGCCATCTCTCGCAGGAGCACTTCAAAGGACCAACCATCAGAGATAATATGATGCATGGTCAATAAGAGGACATCTTCCTTTGGAGCCAGGCGCAACAGTTTAACCCGTAACAATGGACCTCGGGCCAAATCAAAGGGCTGTTTTACCTCCTCGGTAACTAATCGTTGAGCCTCAACTTCCCGCTCGGTCTCAGGTAGTGTCTGAAGATCTAACATGGCTAATGGCAAGGGCATATCTGGGACGATGATCTGAAACGGCTGCCCATCCACGGCTAAAAAGGTAGTACGCAGAATTTCATGACGTCGCCCAATTTCAGACAGGCTTTGTTCCAATGCGGTGAGGTTGAGTAAACCCTTCAAGCGAAAAGCCAGAGCCTCATTATAGATCGAGTTGCCAGGCGCCCATTGCTCGAGAAACCAGAAGCGTTGCTGGGCAAAGGACAAGGGATAGGGGCCAGATCCCGTCCGTCGAGGAATGGGCTGGGCTTGGAGGATAGGGATCCCCTTTTTCTTGAGCAACAGATCAAGAACCTTTAATTTTTCCGATGAGAAGGGGTCGGCTTGGGTGGTAAAATCACTCATTGAGCTTACCATCAACTTCCTGCTCAGAGAGCATCATCTTTACTTCAGTCAGAGAGGTAGAGGCTCCATTTTTGAGGGTTGATGAGTCAGTCTTCATTACTATCTCTGGACTCACCCGAATCCAGCTTCGACTAAGCCAAGGTGGACTTGGAGCGGGGGCTTGGGAAAATGTTTTGTGGGGAGAAATTACAGCTACTGGAAGTTTGCTGCCCTTAAATAAGAGTATATTTTATCAAAGTTTGAATTTGGTTTGAAAAAAAAACCGGCTTGCGCCGGTTTGAGCGGGTAAGGGGATTCGAACCCCTGACATCAACCTTGGGAAGGTTGCGTTCTACCACTGAACTATACCCGCAGTGGTTAGAATTATAAAACTTCGGTCAGAGATTGTCAAACTCCTTATGATGGATAATTTTACTGGATCAGGATTTGAAGCCGGTAGGAATTATAAGGTTACCGGTCGCCGGACAGAATGGCCAGCGCGGCCTGGGCAATCCAGCGGCGGAAGGGAAAGAGGTCAATGAAACCGACATGGCCGCCGTAAGGTAGAACGTGAAGTTTGAGGTAAGGGGTCAGGTTGTGGAAGGGCCGAAAATCTTCGACGGGAACGATGGGATCATCGGCGGCGGTGATGAAGGTTACGGGAGTTTGCAGGTCTGCCAGCATGGCCGGGGTGATAGCATAACTGGCCAGATAGGCCCGCGCGCTGGAATAAGGGGTAAAGGCGACAAAGGCTTCGGTCATCGCCATACAGGTCCGCGCGCTAACAGCGCGGGAGAAATCGTAGAGGTGGGGAAAGGCTGCCTGCTTCTTCCTGAAAGCCCGCTGCCACTTGCGGCGAAAGTAGGCCAGGTAAAAAGCCGGGGCGCTGTCCAGTTTCAAGGTGGTGTGGTAGGGATCGAGCGGGGGATTGACGGCCAGGGTCTGCACCAGGTTAGGCAGCGGTGTCCGGCTGTGCCGCCAGGCCAGCCGCGCGGCAAAGTTACCCCCCAGCGAGGAGCCGATGATGTAAAAAGGCCGGCCGCTTTCCAATCGGGCGATTTGTTGCGTGGCGGCAAAAGTTTCATCCAGCAGGTCGCCGCGAAAAATACCGGGATTGAGCGAGTGGGTATCACCGTGGTCGCGCAGGTTCAGCCGGAAAACACTGTAACCGTGCTGGTAAAGATACTCGCCGATAGCGATGTTGTAGCTGGCATTGGCCTGGCCCAGCCAGCCGTGGATCAGCAGCACGACGCCTTTGGATGGGCCGCCGGGCTGGGGCGAATAAAAACCCTGCAAGCGAACATCGCCCGCTACCTCCAAAATCATCTCACGGGCAGCAGCACACATGGCTGCTCGGCGGTCTCGGGCTGTACTGGAGGCTATTGTTTGAAAATGGGGATTGCGGGCCAGGGGGTGGGGCTGGAAGTTAATTTTTAGCCCAGGAATATCCTGGCTGTCCCTTTGTTTAAGATCACTTTCCAATTTCCCAAACCTGTACCAAGCGCCGCTGCGCTTCGGTTTCTGGCGAAGACCGGCGGCCATCAGGGATGTTCTGGCGCAAACGAGCAAGCTCGGCCAAAGCGGCATCTCCTGAGAGGCCGTGCCGGACCAGGTAACAGCCAATGACTGTGCCGGTGCGGCCAATTCCACCGAAGCAGTGAACATAAACAACTCGCCTGCTCGCCAGGGCTGTCTCAAGGGTATCCAAAATTTGGATCATCTGCGCTGGAGAGGGTACGCTGAAATCGGGGATAGACATGCGCTGATGCTCCACCGAATATCCCCCCCTGGCCGCTTCGCTTTGTAATAACTCATGGTAGGGTTGCAGGCTGTATTCGCTGGCTTCGGTTAAATTCAGGAAAAAGTTAACCCCAGCAGCTAAAAAACGGCGTAGTTTCAGCCGCGATTCGGCTTCATCCGGGGTGCGGGGATACTCTCCCGCCAACAACTGGCCGGGTCGAACCCAGTATGAGTCCGGGATAGGTGTGTTCATCTCCTGTCCTGTCTCTCTGCCCGCCCCAGCCAGACGCCGCCAATACTGCTGCCAATGAGCCCGCCGGCTGTTACCCACCAGCCCCAGCCGAGCGATACCGGCTGGCGGTAAGCTTCGCTTATGCCGGCCTGAACGATGCTGAAATGCCACACGGGTAAAATAACAGCGACCAGCCCGGCGCCAATTATGATGAGCGCCAATCCTTGGCGAGGCAAATTTCTAAAAAAAGGGGCGGCCACCGCCAGGGTGACAGCCGCCAAAGCCAGCCCGGTTTGCAGCCGAAATTCCGGGGCTATCAGAATCGCGGGGGTCCAGACCGGCGGCAATGCGGCCAGGGCGAAGGGGACCACCGCCAGCCGCAAGGCCCAACACAGCCAGCGGGGCAAAGCCAGGGTCCGATTTTCCAGAATCAAAGGCAGGGCCAGCATGGCAAAAAACAGGGGCAGCAGAAAGAACAGCCGCTGGATTTGGACCTGGCTGTAGCGCACCTCCGGCAGAAATTTGACAAACTCGGCCAGGCCGGGCGCGGTCAGTTGCAAAGCAACAGGCGGCCGCCAAATCCAGGGCAGAAAGGCGCCGCCCACTCCCGTCAAAAATAGAGCCAGGGCTAGCAGCCAGCTTACCATACCTGATTTGTTTAGTTCTCGAATTCGAATTCGCGCCACTCGGTCTTGTCGCTATCTCCCAGCGTCGAACTGGTGGCCCAGACTCGCCAGCGCCCCGGCCTGATTCCGGCAAACTCACCCATCACGTACCGGGTGTTCTCCAAGCCTGTAACCGTGCGCCAGTTTTCCCACTCGCCGTCGTCTTCGGACTGGATTTCGATGTTGTAGGTGATGGTCCCTGGCGCGCTTACCTCCGACCAGTCAAAATCAACTTCATCCCCCTCGTCAAAGTTCTCGTCGTCGTCCGGCGAAATGAGGCTGGGCCTGGGCACAGTCGTCGACCGGACGTTGATGGTCACGGTGAAATCCTGGGTCGAGCCATCCTGTTTTTGAACATGGAGGGTGTGAGTGTTTGGCCCCACGGGATCACAAACTTCACGGTCGCCCTCGTCACCGGCCCCGGCGACGCCATCCACAAAGTAAGCGGCCACATTCCTGACCCGCCAGCGCAGCCGGGTACACTGGCCCTGGTTCAGTTCGGTGCTGTCGGCGGTAAAGCTGATTTCCGCCGAGGGCGGCGGCGTGTTTGTCGGCGGCGGGGTAGGGGTGGGCGGTGACGGGGGAGCGGCCACCACCGGGACAGCCCCGGCTGCGGCATTGGCTTGGACAAAGTTACCGGCAACCCAGCCGGTGTTCGGCGGGAAAAGAATTTGCCACCAGCCGTCATCGGCGCTGCGGCCTACAACTGCGGCAATTTGGCCCGCCCGCAGCAGGCCAAGAATGGGGTAATTTGTTCCCGGACCCCCTCGGACATTGACGTCGGCTACCGCTTGCAGCCCTGGCTGAACAACTTCCGTTGGCGGCGGAACGGGGGTGGGGGATGGGGTGGGGGTAAAGATGATGATGGGCACGGCGGTGGCCGTCGCTGTGGCCAGGGGAACAGCGGTTGGGGTCTCTACCAGGACGGCAATACTGGTGGCCGTGGGCGTTCCGGCGACCGCATTAACCGTTACCTGCACCGGCGTGCTTGCTTGGTTGGCCGAATTGAACGCTCGCACTTCCAAAACATGGTTGCCCGGCGAGGCGGGCGTCCAGGTAAGGTTCAGCAGCAGCGGCGACGCGCCCTGCGGCGAAGGGCTGGCCTGCTGGCTGACCAGGGCGCCATCGGCCCACAACTCCATGCGCGTGACGCCGCGATTATCAATGGCGCTGGCCTGCACAATCACCGGCACGTTGAGGGTCACCTGCGCCCCATTCGCCGGGGTGAGAACGGTAACGGTGGGGGCCTGGCTTACGGTGGCAGGCGTCTGACTGAAATACCACAGTAACCCAATGCCCAGGATTGCCAGCAAAAGCGCCAGCCCCAGGCCTGCTAACACCAGCCAAAAAGTAGTCCCTTGTTGGGATACGACCTGAGGGGGGGGAGGAGCATAGCGCGGGGCAACGGCTGCATCTAAATTGCGGGCGGTGGGGGTCAATTCACGGCTGATTAGGCCCTGGACCAGAAAAACGGAGTTGCCAATGTTGACCAAATCCTGTTCGCTCAACGGCTGCGCGCCGGAAACAGGCCCGCCGTTCACCAGGGTGCCGTTGGCGCTGCCCAAATCTTCGATCAACAGGTGCGAGCCGTGCCAGTACAAACGGGCGTGGCGGCGGGAAACCTGGACATCGTCAAGGGTCAGATCACATTCACCGGCCCGCCCCACCAGTAAACCCGTCGGTGGAATAGCATAAGCACGGCCTCGTTCCGGCCCCTGCTGCGCCACCAGCCGGGGACCGGAGTGCGACCGGGCCATCGTGCCAAAATTGTCATCCCTGATATTGCTCATCCCCTCATCCTCTGACAATATTTACTCACCGGCGGTTATCCGCACCTGGGTGAGCGTGATGCTAGTGCTGGCCGGGTTGCCGGCCTCGTCCAGTACATCCAGCCGGGTAAAGGTGCCGGCCAGGTAGAGGCCGACCTGCAAAGGGTAGCCGCCGGACGGTACATCGGACGCAAGCTGAATGGTATGCTGATCGGCGATAATCTGGCCGGGACGCCAGAGGTCGGTTGGATAAGTCCAGCAAACCGGCACCCCGTCGGCTTGGGCGACCGGCCCCTGCTCGCTTTCCAGGTGGGTGAAGACCTGGTAGCTGGCCGGGATGGTCGCCTGGGCCTGCCAGTACAGGGTGACCGGAATGCGCCCGCCCGGATGCGCCCGCCGGGTATCAAGATCATAGCCAATCAAGCGGATCAAATGACTAAAGTTGGCTTCAACCGGCACAGAGCCGCGAGCGGAGCGAGCAAAAGCCGCCGGTCTGGCTGTCTGGTCAAACTCACCGGCCAGCGCCGAGTCAGGTAACTCACCCAAAGTTAGCGTTGTGGGCCTCAATTGCATTATCCGCATTTGTTTTTGATTTGGCAAAGTGACCTGGCCGATTTGCCCGTAGCTTGAGGCCAGCAGGTCGGGGGGCACGTCCACCGGGTCAATCAGATCGCCGGCCAAAAAATAAAATTCAGGGTGGGGGTCGCAGGCGCGAGGCGCGCCACGGGTGTACCAGGTGGTGACATCCGGCTCTTCATTGCTGCCATAATCCCCGGCCAGCTCCCCGGCAGCAATCTTCTGGCCCACTGCCTTCCAGCCGGTGCGGTGGGCAAAGCCAAAAAAACCGGCCGGGGGTAGCTGCGTGTAGGGCGTCCAGTAAAGGGGTAAATTGCCCGCCGGGTAATCTTGCCAGTACTCGACATCGTGGCGGATGAAGGCATTCCACAGAAAGAGGGTGGAGAGGAAAGTGAGGCCGATAAGCAGCCCGTTTGAGATGAGTCTGGGTAAAGTCAAGCGGGGGGGATTTTTCTCCTGCTCAGGATTGCCGTCGAAAAAGATATGCCAACCCAGCCCGGCTAACAGCGACCAGGCTGGAACAATCGTATAAATGTGGGTCAGGCCCAGGGCGACGACAAAGTTGTAACCGAGAAAGGGGATGGCTAGCCAGAGAAGAAGGGGGAGTAGGTAGTAGATAGTAGGTAGTAGGGGAGGATGAGGGAGAGGTTCGGTTTTAGAGGCCAAAAAGGAGTGCATGAAAAGAGCGATAAATGCGCCGGCCAGGAGCAGGGCAAAAGGCAAAATAGAGAAGTCCAGATTGTCCCAGGCCAGCAGATTGGGCATAAAGACGACAGCCAGAATCATACCAGCCAGGATTATCCCCGGCCAGCGACCCTGGCGAGTTTGCCACAGTAGCCAGGCTAATAGCCCCAAGACCAGCAGGCCGGATAGGGCAAGATAGTAGAAGGAGCTGTAGAACGTGTTGAAGTGAAAAAAGTCGGGCAGGTTGTTGCGCAGCTCGCTGCCGATACGCGTTCCCACGTAGTCGCCGGTGCGATTAGCCTGGGGATCGAGGCTGAAGGGCAGGTAAAAAGGGAGGACAGCCAGGAGGAAGGCGGCGATAAGACCGCCGACGGCGGACCACCGACCGCTGAAAAGATCTCCTTTCTGGTCTTCCCCTGCACCTGGGGACGAGGGAGTCGTAACTAAACTGCTCCCGGTTCTCGGCTCCCGGCTTGTGTTGGTTGGGGGGCCGGCGAAGAGTATCCAGGCCAGGGCCGGAACGACCAAAACTGCATCATAATGCGCCAGTAGGCCCAGGCCCAGGCAAAGGCCAGCTAGCAGGGCCAGACTGTGCCGGCGGGTCTCACTCCATTCTAACGTCAGCAGAAAAGCCAGCGTGCTGAACCAGACGACCAGGGCTTGATACTGCACGATCCGGCCAAAGGCGACCATAAAGCCGTTGAAGGCAAAAAAACCGGCAGCCAGCCAGCCGGTGGGCTCCCCACCCAGTTTCCGGCCAACCCAATAAATAGTGACGATGGCCAGCAGCGAGGCAGTGGTAAAAGGCAAACGGGCGATGGCTTCGTTGATAACGCCGCTGAGCCGCCACAGGGCCATCGGCAGCAAAACTTCAGCGGGGCCTTTGGAGCGAAGAAACAGGGCATCCTCATGACCTTCCAGGGCTTCGGCGGCGGTAATCATAGCCAGGGCTTCGTCCCCCTGAAACTCACTGTAGTTCAGGTTAAGGGTGCGGAGGAACAGGGCGATGAGCAGGATGAGGAGAAGAGGAATGGAAGACTGGAGGGCTGGAGGGCTGGAGGGCTGGAAGTTAAGGAAAGAGGTTGCGGTTGCAGGTCGGTTTCTTATTAAAAAAGGTAAGAGGGCCAGGAGGTTGAGCGCAAGCAAGATTTGCCACGTCTGAACGGGACCAGGGAGGTAATGCCATAACAGCGTGGTTAGGGTCGTGAAGCTATAGCTGAACGCAGCGGCGATAATCCAGCGGAGAAGCGGCGACCGGTTGGGCCAAAAACGGGCGGCCCAGGGCAGGCCGGGCAACAGGCCGATGAGTAGAAGCGCACCCGCCACGCGCAGGGGGAAGGCGGGCGGCAGCAGCAGGGTCAGGTTGGCAGCCAGTAACGTGGCTAAATACCACCAGGGCATGCGCTTACCGGGTAGAGGCAGGTCTCAGACTTGCCTCTACAAAGGGATGAGGGTTCATTACAGTTGGCTTTCCACCCTTTGACCCAGGCCCAGGAAGAGAGCCTTTTCAAGGGCGAGGGTGGCGATAGCAGTATTTTGCACTTCCAGGCCGGTCAGGTCGGCGATGGTGATCTGGGCGGGGTCAGTCCGGCCTGGAATTTTGCCGGTAATGAGTTCGCCAAGTTCGCCCTGGACACGCTCCAACGTGATAACCCCAGCAGCCAGGGCGTGATGGATTTCGCCGGCGGCGGCGCACTGGTCGAGTTTATCGGCAATGATAACATCGGCGCGCTGCAAGACGGTTACGTCGAGTTCTTGTTTGCTGGGGTGATTGCTGCCAACAGCGGTGATATGGACACCGGGTTTGAGCCAATCGGCCTGGAGGAGGGGCTGTTGGCTGGACGTAGCGGTAATAATCAGATCGGCCTGGCGAACAGCGGCTTCAAGAGAGGGGGCGATTTCGATGTTGAGGTCATGGTCTTCGACCAGGCGGCGGGCATAGCTGTCAACGTGCAGGGGCGAACGTCCCCAAACGGAGACAAGGCCGACATGTCTGACCGCCGTCAAAGATTTGAGCTGGATATAAGCCTGACTGCCTGAGCCGAGCACGACCACCCGGTCGAGGGTTTGATTAGCCAGGTAGCGAGCCGCCAAGGCCCCGGCGGCTCCGGCGCGCAGATGGGTCAGATAGCCGTTATCCAGCATGATGGCGACCGGAGAACCATTAGCTGCATCAAAGACAGTGGTCAGTCCCCCCTGAATGGGTAGCTCAAGACGGAGATTATTACGAAAATTACTGTTAATTCTGACGACATAATAAGGCGCCTGGCTGAGATAAGCGCCTTCGACATCCACTTGGCCGCTTACCTCGGGCAAATCGAGGGTAAAATTGCCGGGTACATGCATGCGGCTCTCGGCCAGGGCGACGAAGGCGGCTTCCACCGCGTCTATGGCCTCAGCAATGGTCACAATTTGGCGTAATTCGTCTTCGGTCAGAACAAGTAGTGACATAATGATCCACGGTGTGAATAGGTTGGCAGAGGTTAGTGGATCAAGTATAGCACAAATTGGGCAGAGTGTGAAACAAGTTTAGACAAATCGTTGATAAACAGCCAGCAGCCGTTCGGCGGCAGCCCGCCAGGTAAATTTCCGGGCCTGGCGGAAGCCCTCCTGGATAGCCTGTGACCGCAGTTCAGGATTGTTGGCCAGTTGGGCCAGGGCTTCGGCCAGGGCGGGGGTATCGGTGGCCGTCACCTGGAGCGCAGCGTCGCCGGCCACTTCGGGCAGGCAGGAATTGTTAGCGCAGACCACCGCTGTGCCGCAGGCCATGGCTTCGATGACAGGAATGCCAAAGCCTTCATAGTGGGAGGGGTAGGCAAAGATACCGGCCAGACTGTAGAGAGCGGGTAAATCCTCATCGGCCACGAAGCCGACGAGATGAATCCGGTCGGCCACGGGCGAGGTCTGGGCGGCGGCAAAAATATCATCGTATAGCCAGCCTTTGCCGCCGGCAATGACGAGGTGGTGCGTTTCGCGTACCGGCGATTGGGCAAAGGCAGCGATTAAACCGGTAAAATTCTTACGCGGCTCAAGAGTGCCCAGGCCGAGAATGAACGAGTCAGGTAAATGATACCGCTGTCGGACAGCCGCCAGGGTGGCGGGGTCGGTGATGGGCTGGAACCGTTCTTCAACCCCGGCCCCCACAACCGTAATATCGGCAGATTTGAGGTTGAAAATCTCAATCAAATCCTGTTTCGTACTTTCAGAGTCGGCCAGGATGTGATCGGCGCGGGCCAGACTGGCCGGGACCACCTGGTTGAGCCATTTACGCAGGCTGGCGACAGCTCCCTGGGGATGGC
Source organism: Chloroflexota bacterium (assembly GCA_016860845.1). Next base: position 160,966 of record BOKF01000012.1, on the reverse strand, counting down.
GAATAAAGGAGAGATCGTGAACGGTGAGCAGGGTTTTCACCTGCCGGGTGGGAGGCAGGATAAAGTTGGGCGAGTGGAACAAATCCAGTTGCCCGGCAAACCACTCGACGGGAACGGGTAAATAAAAGCGATGCCAGGCGATGGTCAGCCATCGCTCTGGTACAGGATAAATTTTATGACTGAAATTGGGACAGTTTTGAAAAGTTTGGAGGCCGGTTCGGGGGGCATCGTTGGGCGCAAGCAGGGTATACTGGTTGTGTGGATCAAGCTGGGCCAGTGTTGTTACCAAACCCCTGGTATAACGGCCTATTCCGCCGCTCTGCTTGAGCGCGGCAGTGTAATCAATCCCGATTTTCAAGAGGCCAGATCACAGTCCCCGATAAGTCCACAGGCGGTTGATGCCAAAATTCCAAAAAAGGACGACGCCGATAGCGAAGGCTTTGGCGATATTATAACTCCACGGCTCGCCGACATACGGAAACAGAAGGTAGTCAACGCCGATGACAATCAGGTTATTGATAACAAGACCAATCAGGTTAACCAGGGCAAATTGAGGCAGTTGCGTTCGCTTTTTGCGGCTGCGCGACTCGGGAAATGTCCAGTATCGATTCCAGATAAAGTTGCTCAACATCGCGACGCTAACTGAGAGGGTATTGGCAATTAATAGATTTCCATTGATGTTAAATTCCGCTAACAAATCCCATTGCAAAATGTTGCGGATAACATATAAAGTCAGGTTGAGCAGGCCAAAATCAATGATAGCTCCAAAAGCGCCAACCATCGCAAATTTGACGAAACGATTAAATTCTTTGGGGCGGCTCTGATAGATGTTAGTAAGGGTTTGAATCATGGTTAAATTCTTTCGCGGCTGAATTTGGTTTGGTGACATGAATAGATAATCGAAATGAGCGCCAACACAATGGCCAGGTGCAAGTACATCCCCTGTACGTACAGATTATCGAAAAAATTGTGAATATGTAAATGGACTAAAATACCTAGTCCCCCTGCTGCTACGGCCCGGTTGAAACCAGTACTGCTCTGTAAAGCTAACAATGATACTCTAAAAGTTAAAATCCAGAAAATCAAATAGGCAATTATCCCGACCAGGCCGGCTTCCGCGCCGATATTGAGCAAATAGTTGTGAGCGTGACCCAGCGGGTCGAGCCAGCGGCCCGGCGCATAAACCGGATAGATAACTGCGTAATTGCCAAAACCGGCCCCCAGCCAGAGATGGTCGCGCCACATGTCGCGGGCGGCTTGCCAATGAGCCAGCCGCTCGATAGTGGCAAAATTGGCGTCGGTGACTTCGACAGCCGAAATATCGCTGATCGTGGCAATACCCAGGGCATCTACCAGGCGCTGTGTGACCGCATTCGTATTAACTACGCCCCAATCGAACGAGCCAGCCAGAGCCGCCAGGACAAAAACCAGCGCCAAACCACCGACTATCATGGCCGCTTGTTTGCTCCGCACCCCCAGCGTAACCGCCGCAGCAACCGCAAAACCCAGCCAGGCTCCCCGCGATTGGGTGGCAAAAAGCGCGGCCAGCAAGAGGACCAGGGACAAACCATAGAAGATTTTGGACTGCCCTTTCGAGCGTGGATTTTTGATTTTGGATTTATTTCTAAAATCGAAACTCGAAAACCGAAAATCACTGAAGGCCCAGACGGCTAATGACAGCGCCAGGGGGAGAACCAGGCCCAAATAGCCGGCGTAGGGATTCGGCTGGGCAAAGGTGCCGTAAGCGCGCAAGAAGCGTCCATCGAACAGCAAAAAGCCCGCCGGCCCAACTTTGAAAACGAACTGGTATAAACCCAAGACCGCCTGAGCTATGCCGGCCAATATCATTACCCCGACGACCCAACGGACATGTCGAACGGGCAGCAGGGCAACCCCTAACAGGTAGAGCGCCAGCATCTCGACCCATTTGGCCGTTTCAACCAGGCTGGCCCCAATGGAAAGCGCATTGAGCCACGACAGTCCAACCCCTCCCAAAAACAAGAGAAAAGGCCAGAGCAAGGGGGCAGAGGGAATCATGACCTTCTGCCGGGCCAGCATTTGCAGCAGCCAGGCCAGCAGCCCCAAGATCAGCACAATCTCCATCAGACCGGCTTTAATGCCGCCGAACGGCACGGCTAGCAAACTACTGAAAGGGATGATCGGGATGAGCAGGTACAGGCTCAAAACTGGGCGGAGCAAGAGCACGGTTAAAAAGATAGCTCCTCCCAGCAATAAAGCCACCCATGTGACTGGCAGCCAGGCAACCGCAAGGCCAACAGCAATAATCGCCGCGATCAGGGTAGCCTGCCGCAAGGGGGCGTTGAGGGACAGAGGGGGTAAGGTTAGATTGAGGAGTTTATCTCTAGCTTGGGCGTAGCTGCTGGCCAGCATGGTCACACTCTTGGTTTGAAGTAAGCGATGGTTTCTTTTAAGCCAGCCTGTAGCGACACCTTCGGCTCCCAGTTGAGAATACGGCGAGCTTTGCTAATATCGGGTTGGCGGACTTTGGGGTCATCCTTGATGCGCATATCGGTGGGCCGGACAAAGACAATCTCCGATTGGCTGCCGGTCAGTTCAACAATCGTTTTGGCAAAATCCAAGATGGTCATTTCCACCGGATTACCGATATTCACCGGCTCAACTTCGTTCGACAGCAGCAGGTGATAGATTCCCTCGACCAGATCGCTGACGTAGCAGAAGGAGCGGGTTTGGCTGCCATCGCCGTATACGGTCAGCGGCTCGCCCCGGAGGGCCTGGGCAATGAAGTTTGGCACGACCCGCCCATCTTCCAGACGCATGCGCGGCCCGTAGGTGTTAAAAATGCGGACGATACGGGTGTCTACCTGGTGGTAGCGATGGTAAGCCATAGTCAGGGCTTCGGCAAAGCGTTTAGCTTCGTCGTAAACGCCGCGCGGACCAATAGGGTTAACATTGCCCCAGTAATCTTCCGTTTGGGGATGGATGAGGGGGTCACCGTAGACCTCAGAGGTGGAGGCTAACAAAAAGCGCGCCCCCTTCGCCTTGGCCAGGCCCAGGGCTTTGTGCGTGCCCAGGGCGCCTACTTTGAGCGTGGGAATGGGCAGTTCGAGATAGTCAATGGGGCTGGCGGGAGAGGCAAAATGGAGCACCGCGTCCAGCGGCCCTTCCACATAGATATAATTGGTAACATCATGCTTAATAAAAAGGAACCGCTCATGCCCGGCCAGGTGTTCGATGTTAGCGGTTTTGCCGGTAATCAGATTATCCATGGCAATAACCGTGTGCCCTTCGGCCAGAAAACGATCACACAGATGAGAACCGAGAAAGCCGGCGCCGCCGGTAATTAAGACACGCATTTTTTTCTCCTGAATAGAATAATAATTTTACCAGCCTATACTAGGGCAAAAAGGTAGGAACTCACTTTGAAAAATGTTAGAAGATGGTTGGAAAGAAGACTCTGACGAATTTTGACAACCAAAATCGGAAATGATAGAGGCGACCTTTGTGGTTGCCTCAGGCGGGGGCAAGTCCCGCCGTTATAGGGCATTAGTGGATTTCAAAATCAAAATCCATAAGGTCCTTACATCATTGTTTCATCTTCATAGATGGGCAGGGTAAATAAAAAAGTGGTGCCGGACTCGCCGTCACTTTCAACCCAAATAGAACCGCCCATTGCCTGGGTGGCCAAGTTACAAAACGTCAATCCCAGGCCGAATCCAGCGCGGGTGGAGGGAGAGGCGGCATTCTTGATTTGGGCAAAGCGGTCAAAAATCTCTTGCTGGCGGTCTTTAGGAATGCCGGGGCCTTGGTCGGTGATGCTAATGGTTATCATTTTCCCTTCAGAGGTGACGTTAATGGTGATGGCGCTCCGGGGCGGTGAAAATTTAATCGCATTATCCAGCAGGTTTTCGACGATGCGCTGGCTAATATGCGGGTCGGCAAAGGCGGTGGGTAGGTTATCGGCGAACGTACACTGCACCTCGAGCTGGCTCATCGTTAGCAACGGCGAAACCCGGTGCAGGCTAACATCTATCAAGGTAGGTAGTTCAAAGGGTTCTATGTCCGGCTTGAGATGGCCATCTTCCAACCGCTGCCCCTCCAAAAGGGTTTCGGTCAGGCGCAGCAATTGGTCGCCCGCAGCATTGGCGGCGGTTAACAGCCGGGCGTGGGTGCTGGTCAAGTTAAGGTCAGGGTCGGTAATTAAAAAATTGATCGCTCCCAGTACCGCCCCCAGGGGCGCTTTAAGATCGTGGACAATCATGCCGGTCAATGTTTCTTTCAGCGCGCTCAACTCGCGTAGTTGATTGTTGATGTGTTGTAACTCTTCATTCTGGGCGCGGAGGACTTGCTGCGTATCAAGCAGGTCTTGATTGGTGGTAATCAACTGATTGCTGATGGCTCTGGTGCGGTGCTTCATGCCTACATGATCAAGGATGCGGTTGATGGACAGGACGATCCGCGTGGGATGCAGCGGCATGGCCAAAAAACTATCACAGAGGCTTTCCAGGCCCTCTTCAAAAGCGCCCTGGGGGTCAATCAAGGCGATGATCACCGTGTTAGGCACAAAGCGGCGAGTTTGGGCTACGAAATTTTTGGTGGCTTCGCTGAGAGTACGGCAATCTACCAGCAGGGCTGCCGGAGGCACGGCTCTGCTCAACTGAAGCGCCTCGCTCAATGAGGCGGGCGTTTCTACTCCAAAATCGTTATTGCCCAAAATGGAGGCCAAAGTCCTTTGAGTTTCTTTATCCTCAATGGCCAAAATGGTGCTTGGCCCGCTGGCGATAGTTTGAGTTTTAGCTGGAGCCAGCAGCTTTTGAACCACGCGGAGAAAGCGTCTTAAGTCTATTGGCTTGGGTAAAAAGGCGTCATAGGAGAGGAGTTGCCACTCGGCGTTGGGACTGGGCCGCCACGGCTCATTACTGGCGGGAATATTCAAGGCGCTGATGACCAGAATTGGCGCTGCCGCATTTTCTTTATCCGCACGGAAGGCTTTCCAAACCTGATAGCTGTCCAGCCCGGCCAGCAGCAAATCCGACACAATTAAATCCGGTTTTCTGCTGTGAGCCAGACGCAGCGCAGCATGCCCATCTACGGCGACAAGGACATGATAGCCCGCTCGCTGTAAGGTGGTTTGAAGCTGTTCCAGAGTTTCTGGATCTTCATCCATGATTAAAATGGTAGATTGTTTGTTCACGGGGAATCCGTTCCTTCGTTCTCTTCCAGTTTAAGCGAGGGTGTAATTGTTGCTGGATCGGCAGCGGGAATGGTTGGTACAGCCGGAGATGCTGGCGGAGGAATGGGTATGGGAGTAGCGGTCATGGTCACGGTTGGCGTCACGCTCCGGGTAATAGATTGTGTGGGTGTAATAGCCAGGTCTGAGGTGGGGGCCGGCGTCACCGGGATCACTTGAGTTGGACTCACCGCAGCACTGGGGGTGATCGAACCGGAGCCGGTCAAAGTTGTCGTGCTGGTAAGGCTGGTAATCAAAGGTGCTGCCGAAACCCACTGTGGATGGCTGGCCTGACCATCGGCGGTAAGCTGTTTGGGCGGCGTGCCATTCCTATCCATCATATACAAATTGCCGTTATAAGTAAAGAGCAAGGTTTCACCCTCGGCAGACCAAACCAGTTGCGGTAGCTGCACACCCAACTCTTCGCGGAAGGGAAATAACTGGCGTTGGTTGCTGCCGTCTCGATCTATTAACTTGATAAAGTAACGGCCGGTGGCCGATTGAAAGGGGTCCGTGGCTGCTCCGAAAGCAATCCCCGTTTTCCCCCAGGCCGGGTTAGCCCACATGCCCACCTGCTGGCTCACTTTAGCCGAAATGCCGTTATCCAGGCCCAGAAGCCACAAATCAAAGACCTGGCTTTCTTCGGCTGGCTCGCCGGCCTGGGGCGGGCCATGAACAACTGCCGCCAGAAATTGACCATCGGGCGACCAACTCAGTCCCGGCAGCCAGACCCAATCGCTGAAAGTTTTGAGCGGCACAAAGTCAACCAGGGGCGTGATTGTGTAGCTAACCGGCTTTTCAGTTTTAAGATCAATCACCCCAATCTGATCGGCCCGGGCATAAGCCAGCCGGGCGCCGTCGGGCGACCAGGCAAAGGTCGTGCCCCACCAGGGGTAAAGTCCCTGGGTATTGGGCGGAATCACTTCGACCGCCTTGGTTTTTGCCTCGCCGCTCAGTGGTGGGCGAGAAGGTACATACAACCATAAATCGTTGTTGGCTCGCCAGCCGGGTGGGCTGGCTGTCCGCTCCGCCGTGCTGTAGGCCAGCAGAGGCTGGCTAATAACCGGCGACCACTCGGCATAGAGCACGCCCTGCAGGCCGAGTGTAATCGGCGCTTCGCCGACAATGGTGGTTGAGGCCAGCCACATCTCGTTGAGCGGCAGGTCAATTTCGTCGCTGAGTGCGCGAGTATAGAGCAACTGGCGGCCGTCGGGTGAAAGGCTGAACACCCGGCCATCCAGATCACCGGCCGTGGTCAAGGGGCGGCGGCTGCCGCTGCTATCCCGCATCAGCCAGGCATTGCCGTTGGCGATATAGGCAATCGTCCCCTCAATGGGGGTCGAAGGCAGCTCGCCCTGCGGTCCAACCACCAGGATCTCCGGCACCGGCTGGATCACCGCGGCCCGTGACACCTCAGTCCGGCTGACCTCGACGCCATTTTCATAAACCACCCGAATGGTGATTTCGTCTTCGCCATTTACCCCAAGCTGCGAGACCCGCGTTTCACCCATGGCCAGGGCTTCGTTGGTGATCGTCTGCCGCTCAAAGGAAACGATTTCCCGCCGGGTCTCAATCTCTTCTTTTACCCGGGTCACGGCGATAGCCAGTCCCGGTTCTAATTGGGTGTACAGGTCAGGCTTGACCCGGTCCAACGGCCCGAGTTCAACTTTGGCTTCCGCCAGAGCTTCGCGCACGGTGGCCGCCTGGGTCGTCAAGGCTTGACGACCGCCATCCACTTCAATAAAAACTTGATTCGGTTGGGTTTGGCAGGCCACACTCAAAATGGCCAGCAACCAGAGCCAGGCCAGGCAAGCCCAGCCACTCCACCCGGCCAAACTTTGCCGGTTCAAAGTGCCACCCAGGCCGCGCCGGTCATTTGACAGGGGTTACGTAGTTGAAGGATTTGCCCCCCTCTAACCTCCTTTCAGTCGCCCACAGGGGGGAGTATCAGCTTAAGTCCCTCCCTTTGGGAGGGATTTAGGGAGGGCTTTTCCACCCACCGCGTAAGTTCTGTCATTTGAGCAACCCCCCGTGACCCAGGGCGATCAAATCGCGGCGGGTCAAGCGTTCTCCGGCAGCCAGCCGGGGCAAAACCATGTCCACCACGTTATAGCTTCTGCTTTTCGCGCAGCCCGGCGCGCCGACGATAGGAATGTCGCCGCAATAGGCCAGCAGCATAAGATTCCCCGGTTCGACCGGCATGCCGTAATGTACAATTTCGCCGCCCACGGCCTTAATGGCCCGGGGGGTGATGTCGTCAACATCCATAATCGAAGTTTCCCCGGCGACGAGGATCATTTTAGCGCCGCTGTGCAAAGCCCATTGCAGCGCCTGGCTGATCTCAACTTCATCTTCGGGCACGTAAGGGCCTTCGAGCAGTGCGGTATTGTAGCCGGCCAATCGGTCGCGCAGGGCCGGGGTAAAGCTTTCAAGCACTTTTTCGCGGGCTGCGGCGCTGCCGGTGGTGATCAAAGCGGCCTGCTGGACAACAAACGGCTTGACTTCCACCAGGCGAGACGCGCCGGCAATGGCTTCGGCAGTCGCCAGGTCGGCGCGGGGCAGGCCGTAAGGGATAATCTTGATCGTGCCGATCATTGTTTTTGGCTGCACCACAGTGTGGTTGGGAAGTGTGGCCAGCGTGACGCCGGTAATATCGTTGAAAGCCAGGAGACTTTCGACATTAACCTTAAACAATCCCGTGAGGGTAGCCATAAGATTGACCCGGCCGGTGGTGGCGCTGCTCGGTTCAAGGCCCAGGCTCGCCAGAGCTTGCCCCAGGCGGCGAGCCGCTTCATTTTCGTCGAGGTCATCTTCAGCCAGGATGGCGATATAAACTTGCTCGCGGCCCAGGTCTTGTAACAGGGCAATATCGGCGGCAGTCAGACGCTGGCCTTTTTTAAGGGCTTTGCGGCCATCCGGGCCAGCTTGATTGTGGAGCAGAATGTGACCGGCAGCTTGGTTGAGCGGAACTCTGGCGACTCTCATAGACTAGATTATAGCACAAGTAACTTTGCTTGACACGCTTTAATTCGGATTTATTCGAAGATTGTGGTTAATGTACAAATTTTATCCAGTTAACCGGGCTTTGGCAATAAAAATAGCCCTTTTTGCTGACCGGTAAGGCTCTAAGGTTATGTCCATTCCGTAGCATCTGTGCTATAATCTTCCCTCAGCTTAATTTACCGAGGAAAGATGTGACTAACCTGATCGAAGAAGTTGTTGATAGCCGGGCATTTCGTAACACGATGGGTTTGTTTGCCACCGGGGTAACAGTCGTAGCGGTTGAAGCTGAGGGTGAGGTTTACGGGATGACTGCCAATGCGGTCACTTCGGTTTCACTAGAGCCAATGCTGGTGCTGGTTTGTGTGCAAAAAGAAGCGCACTTAATGAGTTTCCTGCGCCAGGCCGATGGATTTTCGATCAATATTTTAAGCGAACAACAGCAGGATTTATCCAGTTACTTTGCCCACATGTGGCCCCATCCAGAGCCTCCCGCTTTTACGTTCATCCCCTGGCTGGGCGGCCCGCGCCTGGAAGGGGCTATTGGAGCGATTGCCTGCCGGACCAGGGAATTTTTGGCAGGCGGCGACCATTGGATTGTGGTGGGCCAGGTCATCGGGCTGTACCGGGCCGAAGACCCGGCTAACCCGCTGCTATACTATCGCGGTCAATATCGGCGCATCCTGGATGGGCGCTGAACAGCGGCTAATCGCCGTCTGGATCGGTGGGTGGTTTGACCCTGCGGGTGCTGGTTTGAACCAAAATACCGAGCACGACCATAACCAGAAACAGGATGACTGTCACCAGCGGGTCGAGGCGGATGGCTTGAACAATCAAGCTGGCTCCGGCTAAGGCCGACAGGATAATCAGCGCGACATCGAAGAGATAAATCGCCAGCAGCACACCCATTACCCCGCCACCCACAAAGATGAGCCAGCCCCACTGACTCAGGTCGAGGCCAAACTGCTGCCCCAACCAGGTTAGGGCGTAGCCTCCCATGAGAAATCCGGCCAGGCCAATCGCGGCGGTTTGCAGAAAAACAGCCACGACGATGCCGACGAGACCCAGGAGCACTGCGGCGAGCAAGATCAACCAGGGCGGCTGGTCGGCCAGCAATTGGAAGGCCAGGGACAGGCCGACCACAAATCCAACCGCGCCGACAAAAAGCCAAAAAAGCTGGCGCCCGGCAACCAGGACGACGACGCCAACCAATATGGCGACAACCTGGATACCGGGATTAGCTAAAAGGGTGTGGTCAATCATCAGTACTGTTCCTTCAAAGAGATGCCCGTAACTCTTTGGCTAGCTCGTACAAGCGGGTGAACCCAAAGGGTTTGGTCAGTACAAAATCTACTTGATGCTCAAGGGTTTCAGCCCTTATTAAGTCCGCAGTGGCTAATATTACCCGAGTCTTAGCCAATTGCGGCTCAGTTCGAATGTGGCGAAGGATTTCGGCCCCAGAAACAAAAGGTAAATGTAAATCTAAGAGAACGAGCGCCGGAGTCACAGTTGCCAGCCGCTCCAAAGCCGCTTGACCATCGTGCATGACTTCAGTTTCAAATTCAGCCTGCTCTATGGCTATCTTGAATACTTCGGCCACGGACTCGTTATCTTCGATAATGAAGGCCAACGGATTTTTAGCTGCCGGACGCTCTGCCATGGTTAATTCTCCGCGATAAATTCTAAGGGGAATATAGCAGTAAAAGTGCTTCCTCGTCCTATCTCACTTTCTAAAGCAATCTGACCCCCCATCAAGGTGATCAATTGTTTGACAATAGACAAGCCTAGCCCGGCGCCGTCGTGTTGCCGGGTAGTAGAGCCATCCACTTGTCTGAAAGGCTCAAAGATGTAAGTTTGAGCCTCAATGGGAATGCCAGGACCGGTATCGGAAACTTGTAAGGCCCAATGGGCAGGATCGGGCCGGTAGAAACAGACCCGGACAGTGCCGGTTGTGGTGAATTTGATGGCATTGCCGACCAGATTGACCAGGATTTGCTGCAGGCGAGTTTGATCGCCGAACAGAGTAGCCGGCATATCAGGAGCAATGGTTGTGGTTAAGGCCAACCCCTTGGTTTGGGCCAGAATATCAATCTTGGATAACGTGCCTTCAACCAGATCTGCCAGGGAGAAGGGGCTTACGTTCAGTTTTAACCTCCCGGCATCGAGTTGAGCTTGATCGAGTAATTGATTGACCAGACCGGTCAGCGAACAGGTGCTGTCCATAATCTCGACTGCGACCTGTTTTTGCTTGTCTGAAAGAGGGCCATAGATACCGAGTTGTAGCATCTCGGTAAAGCCAAGGATGACGCCGAGGGGGGTCCGCAGTTCATGGCTGACTTTAGCCAGGAGTTCGGTTTTTAAGCGGCTGGCTGCCAGGGCCTGGTCACGGGCCTGAGCAAGTTCGCCGGTCCGTTCAGCAACGCGGTATTCTAACAAGTCCCGTTCTTGTTTCACCTGGCTAACGGCCAACCGTTCACGCTGCCAGGCAATGTCAAAATCACGCAAGAGCACATAGAGGGCAGCCATGACCAAACCGGTGATCAGCAGGAAGTTAATGCAGGTGAAGGTTACGGCTTCCGTGGTCAGGATGCCAGAATCTACATGACTGCCAGCTACAGGCTCAAATTGGCCGGTGCTGATCAACCAACCGACGATAGCCAGGGTCAGTACGCTCAAACTGAGCGATCCCAGCCCTACCCACGCGCCGAGCAGCATAATGGCGACTACAGCAAAGGCAAAGAGAAATATTCGGGCATCCTCGCCCAGGCCGTAGTTGACCAGATCAAGCACAGCTACCCCATACCCAATCAGTAGAAACAGACTGGCCCGCAGCCGGTAATCAAGTTGGCGGTTGATCGCACCAACCAAAACTGCCCCCAGAGAAGCGAAATAAATGGCGATGGAAATCCACTGCTCATCCCTGATCAGTCTGGGCAGAAGATTAAGTAAACTGCACAAACCAAGCCCGGCCGTTGCTCGCAGCATTGCCGTCAGGATACGCTCGCGGCCCTGCCTAAGAACGATGCTCTGATGGGAATGGAGCGGCAAGTCGGTCATGGGGGGTGGAAATAGGAGATGATTAAACTGCTTAAAGAAATGGGTCGAGATTCGGGGTAGCTTCATAGTTAGTAAGGTGAAAACCTGGCCGTCTGAGGCGGTGTGGCGTTACAGATATAAGGAATGAGGATAACCCTTATAAGGGCTTAGGTAATTATATCCATTGTAGATTAGAGTAAGGTTATTGTCCAGATAGGAAAAGGTACTTTTTCCACTTTTGTTTGGGGCCTGAGCAGGAATGAAGGGTAGAGTCATTTGCCTTCAAGATTTTTGACAAAAATAATTTCCGTGGAATAATAGGCAACCGATTGTCAACGATAGTTTTACAGATATAGTTTCATGAAAGTTCGCCAACAAATTCATAGCGTATTGCTGCTGATTATTCTGGTCAGTATCGCATGCACCATTCGGATGCCGGAAAACATGGCCCGGTACGCCACTCCAAATCCCGGCGAGTTGGCCGAGCCGCCTGTTGTCCAACCTGTCAACCCTGAAGTCGCTGCTACTTCGGTGATAAGCAACGCCATCGAGCTGACCACACCTGAGGTTGAGCCGTCGCCTACCCCCCCTGCTGTCGCCCTCATCGAGCCTCCCTCCACCCCCTCTACCCTCGATATTGAGCCGCCCGTGCCCGCCGCTTTAGCCGAGCTGACCGTTGACTCGCTGGTTAGGGAAGCGGAGTTTGCCACCACCGTTTCCATTGAAACCATCAATCAGCTTCAGGCCAAATTTTACCCGGCCAACAACCAGACGCCGGCGCAATTTGCGGTTGACCGCTTTAAGCTGCGTTTCAAAAGTAGAAATGAACTGGGGCACTGGGTCTCGATCCGCGCCGAGATATTTGTGCCCAGGGTAGACACCCCGGCCGAGTTTCCCCTCTTTGTCTACGGCGCCGGCACAACAGGGATCAGTAATTCGTGCGCGCCGCTGGATGAGGATAGCCGCGGGCGTAACTGGGGCCAATACCAGATCCACCTGCTCTCCTACGCCGCCCAAGGTTTCATCACCGTCTTGCCCCATTGGCAAGGTTATGATGATCAAACCCGCAAACACAACTATTTTATTGCCAAGCTTGAAGCCTCAATCATGCTTGATGCGACGCGGGCCACCTATGAGGTTTTTAATAAAAATCTCCTGGCCAACGTTCTGGCGCGACCTGCCCAGGCAGTCTTTTATGGCGGCTACTCGCAGGGTGGGCATGGCGCTTTCGCCGCCCTGGATGAGGCCAGCGCCTACGCACCGGAACTGCCGATCAGGGGTGTTGTCGGCCACGCTACCGCGCCCAATGTGGAGGCTTTGCTGCGCGAACGGCCCCCACTCGCCCCCTACATTGTCTATGCTTATCTTAACTATTACGGGGATGAGGTGATTAGCCCCGAAGCCGTGTTTTTACCTAAGTGGGTACCCACCTTTTTTAGCGATGCTTCAACTAAATGTGTGGATGAAGCCTATGAGTATTATCCGGAAGACCCGTTGCTGCTCTACCAGCCGGAATTTTTTAATGTATTGTACGGCGACCGGCTGGCCGAAAGATTTCCCGCCTTTAAGGAAGCGCTTGAACTCAATTATGTGGGCAACTCGCCCGACACGAGAGTGCCGGTTGTGCTATTCCACGGAGAGGCGGATACCATTGTTACCCCGCAAACCCACGAAAACTTTGTAGCCCGTTTGTGCAACTTGGGCAAAAACGTCAGCTACAAGCTTTACCCAGAGGTGAACCACTTCCAAACACGCCAGGCCAGCTTTACCGATTCCGTCGCCTGGATGCGTAACATCTTGAACGGGCAGCCGCCCGCGTCGCAGTGTTCAGACTTTTTCAATAGTAAATTTCAATAATTAAAATTGGGCATAGATAAAGGGGATTTCCTCGGTGATGCCCAGATTCATAATAGCCAGGGCCAGGCCGAGATAAGCCGCCCAGCGAAACCAGAAGGGCCGCTGCCAGAAGGTGAAAGCGTGCCACTGCTGCTCCTGAATCCACTGGACCATCACCAGGACAAGAATTAAGCCGAGCGAGAGAGCCATTTCTTGAGCCGGGTTGTCAACCAGGCTGGCCCAGGGCGCATTGAGATTGGCGAAGTTGGTCATGGTTCCTGAGTTTTGGAGCAGCAGAAACGCATCCGCGATGGAATTAGCTCTAAAGAAGAGCCAGGCCAGGCAGACCAGGTTGAAAGTAATAAACCCGCTCAACACGGCTTGCATCATGGGCTGTTGGCCAAGTCCGAGCCAGTCGGCCAATTTACCTCTCATCCCCCTGGTTGCCACCTCCCCGATCATATACAGGCCATGCAGGCCGCCCCAAATCACAAAGGTCCAGGCCGCGCCGTGCCACAAACCGCTGACCAGAAAGACAATCATCAAGTTCAAGTACCAGCGTGGCAGGGAGACTCTATTACCTCCCAAGGGAATATATAAATAATCTCTAAACCAACTGGACAGAGAAATATGCCAGCGCCGCCAAAATTCTGAGGGTGACCGGGCGAAATAGGGCCGCCTGAAGTTTTCCATCAGGTCAAAACCCATTACCCGGGCCGCGCCAATGGCCATATTGGAATAACCGGCAAAGTCGCAGTAAATCTGGAAAGCAAAAAAGTAGGTCGCCAGGAAGACCGGCCAGCCTGTCCAATCCGAGGGATTGTTATAGACAGTATTTACGTACAGCCCCAGCCGGTCGGCGATAACCACCTTCTGGAACATGCCCCACAGCATCAGGCGTAAGCCGCTGCTGACCCGCGCCTCGTCAAAGTCAAATTTCTCATAAAACTGCGACAGCAGATGCGGAGCGCGATTAATAGGGCCGGCCACCAGTTGCGGGAAAAAGGCGACAAACAGCCCATATCGCCCCAGGTGGCGTTCCGGTTCCAGCTTGCCCCGGTAGACGTCAATGATGTAACCAATCGTTTGAAACGTATAAAACGATATCCCGACCGGCAGCAGCGCCTGGAACATGGGCACGTTGTAGACAAGGTTGAATTGGTTAAAGGCGGTTCTGAGGCTATCGTTGACAAAATTGAAATATTTGAAGGCAAATAAAATGCCCAGATTTGCGCACAAGCCAATAACAAGAAGCGTGGTGCGCTGCGCTTGACGCTCCGCCTTGAAAATTGAAATGGCGGTGATGTAGCTGACCAGCGTCGTCGCCATGAGGAGGAAGATATACTCCAGCTTCCAGGCCGCGTAGAAATAGTAACTGCCTGCCAGCAGCAGCACCCAGCGGGTGCGATAAGGACAGGCAAAATAAAGCCCGACGACAATCGGAAAAAAAATCAGAAATTCTATGGAGTTGAATAGCATTGGCTGTCTCTATTCGCCGGTCAGGTTAGCGCAGTTCGACTCAGGCAAGTTGCCGCTGGCTGCATTTTCTATCCAGTTGATGGTGTCTCTAAAACTGACCCGCCGGATGTTGGGGTGACTCACAGCCGGATAGCTGAGGTAGGTGACATGGGCGCCGGCCTGACACAGGCTGGCGGCAAATTGTGTTTGGCTGGGAGGTGTAACAATCTGGTCGGCCGTGCCCTGGAGAATGAGCACCGGAATTTCCATCCCGTCTCGCGACAAACCGGCGGCATTGTCGTCGAGCGCCGCTTTGAAAGCCGGGACGACCGCTTGCAAGCGGCCGGCGTAGAGCGCGTCTATAAATTCGGGGCGATACATTTGCCGGGCGCTGTGGCCGTAGTAGGTAAAGATGTTATCAACACAGCGGGTCATTACATCGGCTTCAAAACTGGCCAGCCAGCGATCCTGGAAAATATCAGCCGGATCAACTACCTCTGGGCCATAAAAGTTACGGTAGGTCTGCACGATGTAAGGGCTGAAAATGGCGTCTTCTTTCAACAGGGTTTCGATGTTGGTGGTCGGGCCGTGACCAATGACTCCCTTAAAAGGCAGCTCCGGCGCGTAACTGGCCGCGAAATCCCTGGCGGCAAAAACAGCGTGTCCCCCGCTGGAGTAGCCGGCCATCACCACGGCCTCCATGGGACGGGCCACCACTTGCGGCGATTCTTCAAAGAAGTTGTAAGCCGCCCGCGCCGCGTCGAGTAAGGCGCGCGCCTGAAACTCGGAGATAAAGTAGGGGGTCGCCTGGTTAGCCTCGTCAAAACCCTGATAGTTGGGCAAAATACCGATCAGGCCCTGGGCGGTGTATTCAAGCATGTAGCTGTGATATGCCCCCCAATTACCCTCGTTGGACCACTCCAGCAACGGGGCGCACTGGTCGCCCAAACCGGTAGTGCCGGGAGCGTAGAGAAAAACAGGAAACTCAGTTTCCTCAGCAGCCTGCGGCACGTAGAGATTGGCTTCGACCTCCGTGACTCGCTCGTTCCGGTCCACCGTTTTGTAACGCAGACGATAAACTTCGATATTATAATTGCCGACCGGCGCGAAGGTGTGCCAAAATTCAGCCGAGACAAGCTGCCCTGCCTGCTGCGCGGCCAGCGAGTGCGGGGTGGCGGTGGCTGTAACAATGCGGGTGGGGGCCGGCGTGGGCCGGGCGGTCGAGGCCGGTTCGGTCGGCGCTGGGGTTAGGGTTGGTAGCGCCGTCGAAGTGTTTGCGGTTGGCGTTGGCGTAGGCGACGGTTCCGGGCTTGGCCGGTCAGGCGGCTCAATAATAGAAGAAATATGCGGCGTGGGCGCATCCTCAAGATGGATTGAGGTCAATGGTGTGGGTTGAGGCGGCTCGATGGCTGCGGCCAGAACCTCAGCGATATAGGTTTTGCCGTTTTCGGTCAGATGTTCCGTATCAATAAAATTGTAGGCTTCCAGGTCAAAGACCAGGTTCAAAACATCCACATCTTTTCGACGCAAAACTCGCTCAACGACGGCCGTATTCTCAGCTAACTGCTGCTGAAACGCCTGGCCGAGATGGGTTTCACCCAGCTCGTAATTGATAGGGGTGATGTAGAAGATCGGTTTGATGCCGTTTTCCAGGAGCAAGCGGCTCGTTGCTTTCAACGACTGAATCTTGCGGTGGTGCTGATCCAGGCGGTACATGTAGTAATAAACCAGCGTCGCCTTCAATGCCTCAACTTCATCCTCGGAGGGAATGCTGGCATGGTAAGCAAAATCGTTCGGGCCAGCCTCAGGGGCTGTGGTGCTGGCCCCGATCAGTTCCTCAAATTCAGCCACCTCGCCGACGGGCTGGTCGCCGTTAAAGACAGCCGCCTCTTGAAAATCAGCCTGGCTAATCGGCGAGTCGAACAGCCCAAAGGTGTCAAACATCCGGTAAAAGACGGTCGAAAGCGCTGGGCCGTAAGTCAGGATGGTTTTTTCACGCTCAAATTGGTAAGTAGGGCGCAGGTCCCATTCCGGCGAAAATGAGCGCATATTGATGGGAATGATGACGGTCTCGACCTGAGATTTGTGTTTGACCAGATAATTTACGTAGCGTTCATACAGGTCCAGGTGGTAAGCCGGATGGGCTATGTCGCCAATCGTATGATTGGGGACCAAATCGCGTAAAATCTCCGGGATGGTCGGTTCACCTTCGGGATAAATCAGGATACTATCGCCGAGATAGACCGTATCAACCCCTGCCTGAAGCTGCTGATCTAACGCCAGGACTTCTTTAGGCAGCTCAGGCGGGTATATCGCCGAGACAGCCACCTGGGCCACAAGCAGCAGGGCGATGAACGCCATGAGTTTTAGGAAAAAGTTCCTCACCAGAGCTATCCTTTGGGCTGTGTCGAAAAGTTAGGTGAGATGGTACAGCAGCCGGACAATAACTTTCATCTTATATATACCCTACTATTTTTAGAATAAGCTTAAGAAGATGAGATCATCCCAACAAGTAGTTTATTTTACTTGTAGAGCGGGGAAATTTGAAGGGCTTTGGGGCGGATTCGACAGATTTTCGGATAAAAATGACTTAAATCCGTTCGATCCGTACGCTACGCAGTCCGCGTCCAATAGTGGGGCTTCAATGACTCAAAACCCTATTATGAAAGCTAGTGCAAAAACAGGGGAGATATTCGGTTTTAAGTGTGTCATTCTGAGCGACAAAGGAGCGAAGAATCTCCTCAGAAGCGCACAAAAGCGAGGCCAAGTTACGTTGCATGGAGATTCTTCGGCTTCGCCTCAGAATGACATTTCCGAAAAGGTCTCTTGATTCTGTACTAGCCAGTTGTCAGCCGTTGTTTGATTTGTTGCACAACATCCAACAAAACCTCGAACGGCTGCGCCCCGGAGACCAGGTATTTCTGCTCGATGATCATGGCGGGGACACCCTGCAAGCCATACGCCTGGGCCTGACTGATATCGGCGTCAACCTGCGGCGCATAGATCCTGTTCTTGACGGCCTCCAAAAATTCGGCGCGATCCAGCCCGACTTCGGCGGCCAGGTCGCCCAGTGTTTCCAGGTCGCCAAAGTCACGGTCCTCGACAAAGTGGGCCTTGAACATGGCCTCGTGATAGGCCGGGCCGGCTTCTTTTTCCTCGGCGTACTTGGCCCCTTCCAGGGCCAGGCGCGATTTGACTCCCCAGCGGTGGCTTTTCATCTCCACCCCAAAGCGTTCCTGAGCGATCTGCTGCACCTGCGGCCAGCCGGCAGCAATCCGTTCCCGATAAGCTTTTTCAACCGCTCCCGGCAGCGGCGGCGCATCCTGGGGGCGTAATTCATAACTTTTCCAGATGACTTCAATTGCTTCGGTTTGAGCGAGTCGGTCCAAACTGGCCTTAATCATGTAGCACCAGGGTCAGACAAAGTCGCTCCAGACCTCGAACTTCAATTTCTGTAAACTCATTCTCACGCTCGTCTTATAGCCGCTTCAAAGTAGAGTCATAATCTTAGCTGCAAAATTCGAAAGTGGCAAGGGAAGATAGGGGGTTGGCTGGGGGAAATCCTTTTTCGGGGTTATAACCACAGGACATTATCCCACCTTGTTTTTAGCCGTCGTTTCCGACCAACGCCTCAAAGCCAGGATGGCCGTGCAGCGAGGCCAGATCCGGGTCACGCCTGGCCCACCTGCGCCAATAGGGAATTTCAGCTAAAGCTTGGGTCAAATATTCAAAGGCCAGCTCCGTATTGCCGGCAATGGCTTCAAGGCAAGCCTTGTCGTAAGCGTTCTCGTCACCGGTCAATTCGCGGGCGCGCGCCAGATAACCGGCTGCCTCTACGTCCCGTCCTAGTTTTCGCAAAACTGAGGCATATGAACTATACCCGGTAGCCTTATCCGGCGTTATTTCAATGGCTCGCTGGTAAAAGCGCAGCGCCTCCTCCAGATCATCATCTAATTCGTACAGTGAGCCTAACATTAAGTAAGCGAATCCGACTTTTGGGTCAAGTTCTATCGCTTGTTGAAAAGCGGCAATGGCTTCTTTGTAACGGCCCAAATTCCGATAGATACTGCCCAGCCCTGAGCAGCAGCGAAGGGCAAGCTTGGGGGCAAGTTCCATTGCCTGTTGGAAGGCTGCAATGCCTGCCTCGTCAAGACCTAAAGTAGCGTAGATAAAACCCAATTGTAACCAGGAGAATGCCGATTCGGGATATAAGGTAACGGCCTGCTGGAAAGCTGCCAGCGCCTCCTGATAGCGTTTCTGACCCCGCAGCGCTATCCCTCGACCATGCCAGGCTATTGCATATTCGGGGTCTAACTGGAGGGCTTGCTGGAAAACGACGAGCGCTTCCCCCGTCCGTTTTAGGGCATTCAACGCCATCCCTAAATGTGTCAGTGCTCTCTTGTTGGTGGGATCAAGCGCCGCCGCTCGTTGAGCGATTCCTAGGCCAGGTTCGGAAGCCACACTAAAGGAGCCGGGGTCCGGCCAGATATATTTTGCGCTCAGATCGGTAAATGCTTGTCCCAACTGTTTTTGGAGATTGACAGCCTGCGCAGATAGATATTTCTCAGCAGCGATATAAGTCTGCCCGGCTTCGTTTAATTGCCCCTGCCTGACTTGCCACTGCCCCCGCCAGAGGAGAAGAATAGCGTGCCGCTCGGCCGTGGCCTTAGCATCCTGGTCTTCTAGCCAACGACCCTTATGGGCTAACCGTTCCAGTTCGGTCAGCATAGCCTCCCGGTTGTCGTCGTCCCATTGCAGTTTTTTGAGTCGCTTGCGGCCATCGCTGCTCAGTTTAAGCTTGAACCGGTCGGCCACGGCCAGCAAACTATGGGCTATATCAAGCTGATAACCCAATCCTTCCACCAGACGCGGCACAAGTTCTCGCCAAGCGGTCTGCTCGTCCCGCCAAAAGAGCCAGTGTACCAAATCGAGCGTAGCCTGCTGCCAATCCTCGCTTTCCATTCGCTCCGCCAGGTCAAACAGGTTCTGCTCCAGCTCGGCTCGCTGTACCCGCAGGACTTCAACGGCCCGGCTGGCGATAAGCTGGATCAAATCGCCGCCGCTCCCGCCAACCCGCAGCAAATATTCACGGATAAAGGTACCCATTGCGTCATGCAAACGTGCCCCGCCCGCCAGACGGACCACTGAGTAACGTTGAGCCAAGTCAGCCAAATAAGCATTTAAATCAAACAAACGCGGGCCAGGACGAAAAAGCTCACTTTGAAGGATCGGGTCCGGCCGGGGCTGCATGGCCAGGGTGAAGAGGGCGTAGCGGTCGGCCAAACCCTGCTCATGCTGCTCGACATGGAGCAGCACCCGCTCAGTCATCAGCCGGACGAGTTCTTCGCGGGGGGTGTAGTCAGGGATGTCCGCAATGATGGCTTCGAGGGGTACACCTAGCACCCATAAGTCGGCGGCCTGGTGCAGGGCCAGGGGCACGCCCAGGGTAGCCCGGTGTATGGCGGCTGCTTCTTCGGCAGTGGGCGAGCGATCAGGGGCGCGTTCGGCCACATATTCGGCCACATATTGAATGGTCAACTCCTGCAGATCCCACACGGTCAAGCGGCGGGTGAACTCGGCGCTGTAGCCGACATAACGCTCGGTGGGGCGGCTGAGGGCCAGGTTATCTCGCCCGGCCAGGACCCAGATCAGGCGCGGCCCGGCAGTTTTAATGACTAAACGGAGCCACTGGTCTGCGGCCGGGGCCACAATTTCATATGTGTCGAGGAGCAGCACCAACGGCTGATCCCGGCTGACCTTGCGCAAGCCCTCGCCCAGGCCACGGGCCAACTGTTCGTGAGGCCAGCAGTATATATTATACAGCTCCGGTGTGAGTCTCGCTTTTAAGAACTGTTCAGCCTGCTCCCGCGCTTTGGCTGCCTGCTCTGCCCCCAGTGGCAGACCGGCAGCCAGCAACGCCTTGCTTAAATCCGGCCCTGTCAGCCGTACCAGTTTAGCCAGCCCTGTTGGACCCAGATCTCGAATGAGTGTGTATTGACCCTGTTCCTTCTGTTGCTCTAAAGCTTTGGCGATTTCTTGCTCGGCCTGCACGCGCTGCTCGATGACTTTTTGATATGCCTCAAAATGTTTATCCCAGCCCTGCTCCAGGGCGGCGCGGTGCAAAGCAGCTAATACCTCCCCGGGGCGAATCTGCTCGCGGGCAACGCGCAGGGCCGGGGTGTTGTTGCGCATCAGTTCCCAATCAATCCGCAGAGGGTAGAAGTGCCGTTGAAACGGCGGTTCGCTGGCAGCGATGTCGTAGAGGCGGCGGGTCAGTTGGCTCTTGCCCATCCCTCCTTCGCCATACAGCAAAAAAATAAAGGGCCCAGCGCTCTCATCTTGACTTGCCAATACGGCGCGGAGCGCCTTGCGGAAGCATTCCTGCTCATCCAGCCGGCCTAAAAAGAGTTCATTATCAACGTAGATCGGTTGGGCAGTCATCATTCCCTACCGGCAGAACCGTTTACGAGTCGACTGTATAAATGGGGTCTATTTTACTTTACTGTTGACCGGCTCACTTGTCAATCTCCAGTGCAGAGTTTTTGTAATCATACCTTGGCCGACTAAAAACGTTGGGGCGGCCTTTTGTTGGAAACTCAAGCCTGTGCTACAATGTCAGTTCCAATAGAAACTATGTTCTAATATGTCAAGTAAAGCGTGAAACGTAAAGCGTAAACCGTAATTTTAGTTGACGGAATAACGCGACAGATTCAATCATTACGTTTTAGACCTGCGCTTTACCATTGCGGGTGACAAGGATGCGTAATCGAAAGATTGACTCAACGCTTTCTCAAGACAAAATCGTCATTCGCGGGGCGCGCGAGCATAACCTGCGCAGTATTGACGTACAAATACCACGCAATAAGTTGGTGGTTTTTACCGGGGTCAGCGGCAGCGGTAAGTCATCGCTGGCCTTCGATACCCTCTATGCCGAAGGGCAGCGCCGCTACGTGGAGAGCCTGTCCTCCTACGCCCGCCAGTTTTTGGGGCAGATGGAGAAACCCAAGGTAGATTTTATTGGCGGCCTCAGCCCGGCCATCGCCATCGAGCAGAAAGCGGTCAGCAAAAATCCGCGCAGCACCGTCGGCACGGTGACAGAGGTCTATGATTACCTGCGGGTGCTCTTTGCCCGCGTCGGCACGCCGCACTGCTACAACTGCGGGCGCGAGGTCAAGCAGCAAAGCGCCCAGCAGATTGTCGAACAGGTGGCCGAGCTGCCGGCGGGGACGCGCTTTCAGTTGCTCGCGCCGGTGGCCAAGGGGCGCAAGGGGACGTTTGAAGACATGCTGGCCCAGGCCCGGGCTGATGGCTTCGCCCGCGCCCGTATTGACGGGGTGACGACCGAACTGGAGCAGCGCTTTAAACTGGAAAAAAACAAAAAACACAATATCGAGCTGGTCATTGACCGGTTGGTCATCCCGGTTGAGCCAGACGATGATTTCCCGGCCCGTCTGGCCGACTCGGTGGAGACCGCCCTGCGCTGGGGTGAAAGCGTGCTCATGGTAGACGTGCTGGAGGGGGAGGAGTTAGTGCTGTCGGAGAAGAATGCCTGCGCCTACTGCGGCCTGAGCTTTCCCGAACTGACCCCGCAGATGTTCAGCTTCAATTCACCCCTGGGTGCCTGTGCCGACTGTAACGGCCTGGGAGTACGCCTGGAATTTGACCCGGAGCTGTTTATTAATCCGGCCAAATCCATTAACGAAGGAGCGGTCATCCCCTGGGGAGAAGTTGCCAAAAAGGGCAGCAGTTGGGCCTCCCAAATTGCCCGGCAGATGGCCCATCGTTTCAATTTCAGCCTCGACACCCCCTGGCCGTCCCTGCCGCAGAGCGTGCGTGATTTGATTCTCCACGGCAACCCGGAGGTCAAATTCAGGTATCAAAGCGAGCATTTCTCCGGTAGTTGGCCGTACGAAGGTGTCATCAAATCCACCGAGCGGCGCTATAAAGAAACCCAATCCCAGGGCATGCGTGACTACTACAGCCGTTTCCTCAGCCAGCAGTCCTGCCCCACCTGCCAGGGCAAACGGCTGCGCCCTGAAGCAGGCGCGGTGACGATTGCCGGCCTCAAAATCGCCGAAGTGACCTCGCTGAGCGTGGCTGAAGCGTATGATTGGATTTGCGGGCTGACGGGCGAAGACGTAGAGCGTGAAGCGTGGAGCGAAAAGCGTGAGAATGGACACGCCGCTTCACACCCAACGCCTAACGCTTCACGTCTCACCCCCCAGGAACTCGAGATTGCTTACGAACTGCTCAAGGAAATCCGCGACCGGCTGAAATTTATGCTGGACGTGGGCCTGCATTATCTCACCCTGGACCGGGCGGCGCCGTCGCTGTCGGGGGGGGAGGGGCAGCGTATCCGGCTGGCTTCGCAGATTGGCTCCGGGCTGGTGGGGGTCATGTATATTTTGGACGAACCTTCGATTGGGCTGCACCAGCGGGACAACCGCCGTTTGCTCGACTCGCTATTACGGCTGCGCGATCTGGGCAACACTGTATTGGTGGTTGAGCACGACGAAGAGACGATGGAAGCGGCGGATTGGATCATTGACTTTGGTCCCGGGGCCGGCGTCAAGGGTGGCCAGGTCATTTTTGCCGGTACGCCCCAGGAGATGAGGCAGGCTCCGGCCTCGCTGACCGGCCAATACCTGTCGGGCAAGCTGGCTGTCGCCTCGGGCAACGGCCGGCGTAATCCCAACGGCCGTTGGTTAAAGCTGGGCGGAGTGACCCACCACAACCTGCACAATGTTGAAGCCTGTTTTCCCCTGGGCTGTTTTACCTGTGTTACCGGCGTCAGCGGCAGCGGCAAGAGCAGCCTGATTACCGAAACGCTTTACCCGGCCCTGGCCCGGATGCTGCACCGCGCCCAGGAGCGGCCCGGCCATTATGAACGGCTGGACGGCCTGGATGCCGTGGACAAGGTCATCCACATCACCCAGGACCCGATTGGCCGCACGCCGCGCAGCAATCCGGCCACCTATGTCAAGGTCTGGGATGACATCCGCGCCTTGTTTGCCCAAACGCCCGAAGCCCAGGCCCGGGGTTACAAAGCTGGCCGCTTCAGCTTCAATGTGAAAGGGGGGCGCTGCGAGGCTTGCCAGGGCCACGGCCAGAAGGTGGTCGAGATGCACTTTCTGCCGGATGTCTGGGTGACGTGCGATGTTTGCCACGGCACACGCTTTAACCGGGAGACCCTGCAGATGAAGTACAAAGGCAAAAATATCGCCGAGGCGCTGGAGATGGACGTGGCCGAGGCCCTGGAATTTTTTGGCAACGTCCCACGGATCAAGCGTTTTTTGACCACTTTGCATGATGTTGGCTTGGATTACATCAAGCTGGGCCAGAGCGCGACCACCCTTTCCGGCGGCGAGGCGCAGCGGGTCAAGTTGGCCAAGGAACTGTCGCGCGTTGCCACCGGCGATACCATTTACATCCTGGACGAGCCGACGACCGGCCTGCACTTTGCCGATATTCAAAAGTTATTGGATGTGCTCCATCGCCTGACCGACGCCGGGAACACCGTCATCGTCATCGAGCACAACCTGGACGTGATCAAGAGCGCCGATTGGATTATTGACCTGGGGCCGGAGGGCGGCGACGAAGGCGGCAACATCATTGCCGCCGGCACGCCGGAGCAGGTTGCCGGGATGGAGACGAGTTACACCGGCCAGTTTTTACGGCGAGTACTGTAATTCAAGGAGGAAGTATATGGAAGCCTCAGTTTTTGATCGCATTCGGGTCAATTTGTTAGCAAAACGTCATAGTCTTGCCGAGTGGCTGCGGCGTACACCGGCTCGGACCCGGCAAATACGCTTAGGGCCGGCGGCTGAACCCGCTCTCCGGGCGCATTTGAACAAACTCGATTCGGCTATTGCCGAAATAGAGGAACACACCTTAGGCCGCTGCCAGGTTTGTCACGAGTATGTTGATCCTGAACTTTTAGAAATGGATTATACCGCCTCTGTCTGCCTCGATCATTTTTCGGATGACGAAAGACGCCTGCTGGAAGCTGACCTGGAACTGGCCCAAAAAGTGCAGAAGGCGCTCCTGCCCCAACACACGCCAATTATCCCTGGTTTGGAATTGGCTATTTTCAGCCGGCCCGCCCAAATTGTCGGCGGCGATTATTTTGACTTTTTCCACTTTGCCGACGGCAGCCACGGCCTGGCCATCGCCGATGTAGCGGGTCACGGCATGTCTGCCAGTTTGCTCATGGCCAGCCTGCAAACCGCTTTGCGCACTCTCGTCCCTACCACCGACTCTCCGGTCGAGGTATTGCAGCATCTCAATCGTTTCTTCGTCCACAACGTTCACTTCACCACCTTTGTGACCCTCTTCCTGGCCTGTTTTGACCATACCACCCAAACTCTAACCTACGGCAACGCCGGGCATAATCCACCCCTGCTGTACTGCCGACAGGCAAACGACGGCGATTCCATTAACTGGCTCCAACCGACCGGGGCAGCGATTGGGCTGGTGGAGGAGTTCCAGATCACCACCGAGATGGTCACCCTAGCCCAGGGGGATATTCTGCTGTTATATACCGATGGCGTAACCGAGGCGATGAATACAGAAGAAGATCAATTTGGGCGAGAGCGATTAGCTGCCCTGGTCCATCAGGCGGCTGAGTTACCGGCCAAAGAGTTGGTGCAGGCAGTTCGCCAGGAGGTCCAGGCATTTACGGATGGTGAAGCCCTGGCGGATGATACGACGATTGTGGTGGGCAAGGCCAACGGTGGGGTTGTAGGACAAGCTTGAGTTTGTCCCTCTCAATTTTGAATCTTTCGGGGGAGTGGACTACTCAGATGGGCTAATTTTATCTTTGAGGCGGGGGGAGGTATCGCGGTCAGTCTGTCCAAATAGCTCCCACTGCCGGGCGACTTCGGACAGGGTCTCGTCGCGGTTGGCCTGATCCCACAGCACTTTGGGCGATAAACCCGAAAGAGAACCCCGGACGAATTTGACCAGCGCCTGAATTAAGCCCCGGATCAACCCGTGCAGTGATTGCTGGCGAAAACCGGCCAGCCACCCCAAGACAATGTAGCCGGCAATCACTGCGGGTGAATCAACAACGGGCGGGGCCTCGCCGGCAAGGGATTTGAGGCTGAGATAGCCACTGGCAACAAACAGGTACATCGCTCCCCCTAAAACGAGGCCGGTGAAAGGCAAAATGGGGTAAGCGACGAGGTGGGGCCGGTCAAAATCCTGTTCAAAGGAGATATGGCGGTACAAATCATAGAACATGCCCACGACTCCGCCCATCCCGCCGGCGAGAATAGCGGGCCAACCTGCGGCCAGGAGATTGACCAGCAGCGAATTGCCCTCCGCCTCTAGCGGGAACAGGGACCCGCTCCCCAAAAATCCGGCCACCAGACCCACCAGCCAGACCAGACCATAAACCAAAATAATGACTCCCCAGATTAAAGACCAGCGGCTCATCCGCTGGCGCTGCTCAACCCAGGCTTGAAAGGCCAGCGGCGATTCCGGGCGAGAACCGTTTGATTCTGGCGCTTTGTTCGTGGTTGTTTTCGCGAGGGTGGTCAACGCTTTGGACTCGGCGCTGCCGGCAGCAGGTCTGATTTTGGCCAGGACTGTTTCCTGATAGTAACCGGCAATCCAGGCCAGCAGCAGCGACAGAGCCACAAAGGTGGAGGAAGCCGTCAGGTTAGCCAGGGTTAGGGTACGCGTAGCGGCATAATTGACCAACAGGTCGCCCGGCAGGGTCATCAGCAGGCTCAACATTCCAGCAATAAGGCCGGTTAGTGGTTGGAGGAAGTAGGTGAAGAAAGGTTGGTTTGGCCAATCTCGCGCAGCAAGCAAATGGCGGCTTAGACGTTGCAGCATCGCGGTGGCCCCACCAAGACCCCCGGCCAGGGCAGCAGCGAAGATGAGGGCAAGTAGGGTATTCCCGGAGGCAAAAAATGGGTTAACCAGGGTATATCCGGCCGCCAAAACGATCAACCAAATTACGCCGTAGCTGAGAATAATCCAATCCCGCCCATAGGAAGGGTAGAACTCTCCAGTGGCGTCTTTAACTGCCGCCATCGTCGGGTCTCCTGACCAAAAACGCTCTATCTATCCCTTAAAGTATAATCGAGTTTTGAATTTTTTGAAAGTTTGCTGCGTTATGTCGAATTAGGGGACAGGCAGGAAGGGCGGGAGGCCGGTGGCCATAGAATTTCCCAACTCTCAGCCTTCCCTTCTTCCTTATTTAAAAAGCCCACTCGCCGGCGCGCATAATTGGTTCGGAGACACCCTCAAGAGTGATACCATCCACATCCATCGCCGCGTTGCCGATCATAAAATCAACGTGGGCCAGGCTGTCATTGCCCCCGGCAGCGGCAAATTCCTTGTCAGACATGGCTGGACCGCCGGCCACACAAAAGCGATAAGCCCGGCCAATGGCGACATGGTTCGAGGCATTTTCGTCAAACAGGGTGTTATAAAAAAGCAGGCCGGATTGCGAAATGGGCGAGCTGTGGGGAACTAAGGCCACCTCGCCCAGCCGGGCCGACCCTTCGTCAGTTTCAATCAGCTTCTTGAGCACAGCTTCTCCCTTTTTGGCGGTCACCTTGACCACCCGGCCCTCGGCAAAGGTCAGGCTGAAATCCTCAATCAAAACTCCCCCGTAGCTTAAGGGTTTGGTACTGCTGACCACTCCAGTAGCGCGGTCTTTGTGGGGCAGGGTAAACACCTCTTCGGTTGGGACATTGGCGATAAAGGTGATACCGGCGGGGGTCTGGCTTTGAGCGCCGTGCCAAATGTGGTGGTCGGGCAGGCCCAGGGTGAGATCGGTGCCGGGGGCAGTGAATTTCAGGGTCGTATAACGTTTGGCGTTGAGGTAATCTTTGCGCGCCGACAGCCCGGCCACGTGCTGCTGCCAGGCAGCAACAGGGTCAGGCCGGTCAATGCGGCAGACCGTGAAGATGGCCTCCCACAAGCTGGCAATCTGTTCCTCCGGCGGGCTGCCGGGAAAAATTTTGGCCGCCCAACTGGCAATCGGCAGGGAAATGATAGACCAGTTCAACTCGTCAGACATGACCTTGCGACGAAAAGGGATCAAATGGGTTTGGCCGACCCGCTGCACCAGCGCCACCAAATCCGGGTCTTGTTCTTTAAGCAGGTCAGGGTCGGTGGCGTGGATGGATAAAACAGCCCCGCCCTCGTTGGCGATTTTTATCAGCGCGTCGGCTTGCCAGGTGGGAAACTCCTCAAAAGAATCGCGCGGCGCATAATTAAAGCGGGCCAGGGTTACGGCATCGTCATTCCACATGACATCTACCAGCCTGGCTCCAGCTTTGTAGGCGCTGGCGGCAATCAAGCGCACCAGCGGCGCGCTCTCCACCGGAGCGCGGACGAGCAAACGCTGCCCCGCCCGCAGACCCAGCCCAACTTTGACAGCCAACTCGGCGTAATTTTGCAGTTTTTCTTCAAAGGAAAGGGATGACACCAGGTGAGGCTCCTAATAG
This sequence comes from Chloroflexota bacterium, assembly GCA_016860845.1. Next base: position 132,961 of record BOKF01000012.1, on the reverse strand, counting down.
ATGATTTGGATTTAGACTCTATCCGTAATCCAGCAGAGGCGGCTCCCGCGCCGCCGGAGGGCCGGGCGTGGGAACCCGGCCTGCTAATTTATGGATAGACAGTTAGCTGATCGCCGGCTCGATCAGAACCGGGGAATCGTTTTTAGGGCTGTTGACCAGCTTGGAAACAGGATAGGCGGTCATCAGCTCGGCGGGGTAGGGCTTAAGCAAACCATTCAGTTGGTCGGGCGTGCGCTCGGCGGGATCGAGCCATTGCTCGTAGGTGTCACGCGGTAGAATGAGCGGCATCCGGTTGTGAATCTGGGCCATCAGTTCGTTGGGAGAAGTGGTGATGATGGTACAGGAGAGGATGAAATCTTCGGCGGTCTGCCACATTTCCCACAGCCCGCCAAAGGCGAAAGGCTCGCCGGAAGCCAGGCGGATATACACGGGGGTCTTGGTGTTATCGCCTTCTTTCTTCCATTCGTAAAAACCATCGGCCAGCACCAGGCAGCGACGGCGCTTGTAGGCATTTTTGAAAGAGGCTTTCTCGGCCAAAGTTTCGGCGCGGGCATTAATCATCTGGTTGCCAATTTTAGGATCCTTGGCCCACGAAGGAATCAACCCCCACTGGAAAAATTCAACTTTGTGCTGACCGTTATTGGCCACCACTGCGACGGGTTGGGAAGGGGCCACGTTGTAACGGGGTGGCAGACCGGCCGGTACCTCAAACTCGGCAAAAGCCTCGGCCAGTTTTTGGGTGTTCGTTGCTAACGTAAATCGTCCACACATCATGCACCTGCTTTGCCCAGGCCTCCAAAAGTTCCTTTGAAGCCCCGGGTTAATTTTTTAGAACCAACGTTCTATGATAGTATATCACGTCACCCTTCAACTGACAACCAGCCGCGTCTGCCGGGGAGTATTTCAAATTGGGGGCGACTTTAGTTCTTTGAATCGCTGAATCCGCTGAATATACTGATGTCGCTGAGAAAGTATCAAATTCAGCGGTTTCAGTGGCAATCAGCGCCCTCAGCGATTCAAACTTGCCTCAAGACTGCTCCTCGTCTGCCATGCGGCAAAGGGCTATTCCGTGCTGTGCCGGGGGAAGGTCAGGATAAACGTACTGCCATGACCTACCCGGCTTTCGACGGTAATCACGCCATTTTGGGCCTTGACCAACTCCTCGGCAATGGCTAAACCCAGGCCCGCGCCAGGGCTGCTGCGGGCGGTGTCACCCCGGTAAAAACGGTCGAAAAGATGGGGCAGATGGACTGAGGCTATCCCAGGACCGTCGTCGCTGACCTGGATGGAAACGTCGCCATTATTCAGATGGGTCGCCAGGGTAATCGTGGTTTCCGCGGGGGTGTATTTGAGGGCATTATCAAGTAAAACCAACAGAACCTGCTTAAGGGCGTCGTCATCACCCATAACGGCAGCATCGAAGCTGGCCTGACAAACAATAGAGCGTTCGGGCGCCAGTAATTTGACCTGCTGGCAGACATCTTCAAGTAACGGCTTAAGTTGAATGGGTTCCTGGCTCAGGGACCGTCCCGCATCAGCCCGGGCCAGGGCCAACAGGTCATTGACCAGCCGCATGAGCCGCTCGGTCTCAACCACCATATCGTCCAGAACATCGGCCCGATCCTCGGCGTTAATGGGCGGCCGCCGCTGCAACAAACCGATATTACCGCGCAGTGTTGTTAGAGGGGTGCGTAATTCGTGCGAAGCATCGGCCACAAAGCGGCGCTGGGTTTGAAGCGTTTCCTCCACCTGGACATAAGCTGCCTGGAGTTCGACCAGCATATCATTGAAGGTGGTCACCAACTGCCCAATCTCGTCGTTGGGGCCATGGTAATCCACCCGGCGGTTGAAATCCCGTTCTACGCCGATGGCCTGGGCTGTCTGGCGGAGGCGATTGATGGGCCGCAAGGCGACACCGGCTAACAGCCAGCCAATACCGAAAGCGGCAATCACGGCGATGCTGCTGCCGATAATCAAAATTCGGCCCAGCGTACTCAAATTTTGGTCCTGCTCAGCCAGCGAAGCGGCGACTTGCAGGATAAGCGGCGTGCTATCGGCTCCAAAATTGAAAGGCTGGTTGTGAATGAACAACCGCTCGGTATCCATTGCTGCAATTTCAACCCAGACCTGACCCTGTTGGGCGGCTTGTAAGGCCGTCTCGTCCAGGGGCAAAGCCGGGGCATCGTCAGCCAAATTAGGGGAATAACCCAAGACACGGCCATCTAAATCGCGGATTTGGGTAAAAGTCCCGATCCTGGACGAGTCTGGCTTGAGCGCCTTATCCCAATAGCCATGGGCTAGCGGCCCTTCAATAAGATACTTGGCCCGCCCCGCCAAAGCTTCCTTTGTGTCGTTCAGAGTGGTTCTGGCCTGGGTAACGTAGAGAATGACGCTGAAGATAACCAATGTCAGGGCCAGGATAAGGCTGTAAAGCAGAGTTAAGCGCAGCCGAATGGACATTTTAAGCCTCTCGCAAAACGTAACCAATCCCACGCACGGTATGAATCAACCGGGGTTCGCCGCCGGCCTCGGTTTTTTTGCGTAGATAACCGATGTACACTTCTAACACGTTATCCTCGCCGCCAAAATCGTAGTTCCAAACTTCCTCCAGAATACGATCCCGGACCAATACCTGGCGAGGATGGCGCATCAATAAATGAAATAACTCGAATTCTTTGGGCGTTAATTCAAAGAGCCGGCTGCCTCGCCGGGTTTCGCGGGTGATGGGATTGAGATAGAGGTCGGCAAAAATCAGCGGTGTCTCGACACGGGGCAGCCGGGTCCGCCGGAGCAGCGCCCTCAGCCGGGCCAGGAGTTCCGAAGGTGCAAAAGGTTTGATGAGATAATCGTCAGCGCCGCGGTCCAGCCCCTGGACGCGATCCTCGACGGCGTCACGGGCGGTCAGGATGAGCACTGGAACTTCATCTCCAGCCACCCGCAGGTGGTGCAGCAGCTCCAACCCATCCAGTTCCGGCATCATCCAGTCGAGCACCACCAGGTCGGGCGTTTGGACTTCCAATTTCGCCAGAGCCTCACGCCCATTTTCGGCAGTCACCACCTGAAACCCTTCATAAATCAGGGTCCGGCGCACCATTTTTAGCAGTTTTTGATCGTCATCGGCAACTAAAATTGTGGTCATTACCTGAGCAGTTGCTTAAGGTTGCGATAAAATCTAACCTTATCGCAAAAATAACCAATTAGATAGGACGCATGTCATTCTGAACGAAGCGCAGCGAAGTGAAGAATCCCTCGAAGGTACGCTTGCAAGAGCACGTATTCAGGGATTTTTCGCTCCTTCGTCGCTCAAAATGACATGATTTGCGTAAGTCCTGTTAGATTATAATGAAGCCTGAAGCCTCTGTCCATATTATCGTGTTCATATCTGAGCAAAAGCTAAGACGAAGCTGAGAAAATGCTGAGAGTGGTGGGCGGAGGCACTTTTTTACCTTCACCAAAGGGACTCTCAGGGTCTTCTCAGGATTCTCTTAGGAAATTTTTAAGATGATTCGTTACAATGGCTTGAGTCAGTAGCCTGTTATCTTTAAAGAAGAGACAAAGGGGGAAAAATGAAAGAGCTTGATACCTTTCAAAAATATCTGGCCGAAGAATTCTATGACGATTACCGGGAGGGGCTGTTGAGCCGGCGGACCTTCATCCGGCGCTTGTTCTTCATCACCGGCAGTATGGCCGCCACCATTACGACCATGAGCACTCTGGGGTGTGCCGCAGCAGAACTGCCGGCTCCAACCGAAACAGTTCCACCGCCGGAACCTACGGCGACGACCGCACCCCCGCCAGCGGCAGCCACAACGGAGGGAGCAGCGAACGCGCAAGGAGGGGCGGTGCCGGACGCCAAGAGCCCCCTCTCTGTACCCGAGGGCGACCCGGCGGTGCAGTCCAGTGAGATCACATTAGAGAGTCAGGGGGCCGAAATTATGGGTTATCTGGCTCGCCCGGCGGCCGACGGGACCTATCCGGCTGTTCTCGTCTGTCATGAAAATAGAGGCTTGACTCCCCACATCCGGGATGTGGCTCGCCGCTTTGCCAAGGCCGGTTATGTCGCCCTGGCGCTTGACCTGCTCTCCCGTGAGGGCGGTACCGCCAATTTGGATCGAGATCAAGTTCCGGGCCTGTTGACCGATGCCGGCCCTGAACGGCATGTCGGCGATTTTCAGACTGCCTTTGCGTATTTGCAGGGACAGGAGTTTGTGGCGGGGGATCGGATCGGCATGACCGGCTTTTGTTTTGGCGGCGGGATCACTTGGCGTAGTGCTACGGCGATCCCGGAACTTAAGGCGGCGGTGCCCTTCTATGGCCCTGCCCCGGAGTTGGATCAGGTACCCAACATTAAAGCGGCCGTGTTTGGGGTCTACGCCGAGCAGGATGAACGAATCAATGCCGGTAAGGATGCTTTGGAACAAGCGCTGAAGGAAGCCGGAGTTACTTACCAAATGAAGGTTTACCCCGGCGTCAATCACGCCTTTCACAATGATACGGGCGAGCGTTACGATGAAACCCAGGCCACCCAGGCCTGGCAAGATATGCTGGCCTGGTTTGAAGAACATTTGAGACCAGTGTAAAATCTCAACAATCTCGTTCCCAAACCCTCGCCTGCCCACAGGAGCCTTTGGCTCAACGAAGTCGAAGGAGCAGTCTGGGGATGGGCTTACCTGGTGAGGTTTGATTTTCAAAATCGGTAGTTATCTGGAAGGTTGGATAGAGAAGCATCCAACCTTCCATACTTCCAGGTCTCCAATTCTCTTACTGAATTTGCTTATCAAAAACCAGAAGATACTCAGGAGGAAGTTTAATGCGGCTTCAATCGAGACAAGCGGCCCTTAGCCTGACAGTCGGCGTGGCTTTACTTTTGGCGCTTTTGTTACAGCTCTCAGTGAGTTCACCCGATCCGGCGCAGGCCGGCTCACCGCCTCTCCAAAGTGGGACACTTGCCCAGAATGAGCGCCCTTTTCAACTGCCTTTTACCGAGCCGCCCGGTATTGATACCTGGCTCATGGCCCAGCCTTACGGCAACACCACCGGCTCATTTCGCCAGCGATTTACCACCTACGGCGCTTCTGGAGGCATTCACTTTGGGGTGGACCTGTCCGCCCCGTGCGGCACGGAAATTGTCGCCATTGCCGACGGCATTGTCTTTGCCGTAGACGGGCCGTTTGGCTCACCGCCGCACAATTTGATGATTGACCATCCGCAGCACGGCTACGCCTCGATGTACGGTCACCTGTTAACGCCCCCCGACCTGGTACCGGGCGAGGCGGTCAAGCAAGGCCAGGTGATTGCTCTTTCCGGTGACACGGGCGAAACGTGTTACAGCCGCCCTCACCTGCACCTTGAAATCCGAGATTTGGGCCACATCCGCAAATATAACCCGGCCCTGCTCATCGAGGCCAACTGGGATAACCTGACCATGATTGGCAACGCCGGGCGTGATTATGAACGTGACCTGCAAGAGCCGCGCAAGTGGCAAACTCTGTACGATCAGCCGGAAGTTCAGACGGGTGGCCCCATTGTCAACGATTTTGCCTACCCCTTTCCCTTCGATTGGCGCCGCCAGACGCTGGTTTCACTCCTGCCAGACAATTCGATAATACCTGCCTCGATGGTTAGCCACTCACCTGAAACTGCGCCCCTGGCTACCCTCGCTTTTGGACGCCAGCTCACCGCTGGCAGTTGCTGTACCCAGCCGTATTGGAATGAAGATTCAACGGAGGTGCGTTTTCTTGACCAGCCCGGACCGGGGACGCCGCTGGGCATCTGGGGGGTGAACGTGACAGGAGCCGACGCCGTTCCGCAGTTGGTGACCGAACGGCTGGGCATCTTTAGCCCCGATGGTACGCTGGTCGCCTATCCGGGCCGGAGTGAGGGCATGACGATCATTGAGCGGCTGGCCGATGGTGAAACCTGGGAGATTGATACCCAGGGGCGCAGCCCTAACTTTACCCCCGACAGTCAGGCCATCATCTGGGAAGTTTTCGACGATGACGCGCCGAGCGACAATCGTGAGGAAATCCTGTGGCGGGCTAATGTGGACGGCAGTGACGCCCAGGTTATGCTTCGCTCGCGGCGAACCAACCTGCTGACCTGGCTTGCCGGTGACAAACTTCTGGCCTCCCGGCGCATCCCGGGCGGCTCCGACGAGGAATTGTTCACCCTGTCTCTGCCCAATGGCAGCGAAACCAAACTGCTCGAGGTGCCCCGCATGCGCGGCATGGCTTTTAGCCCTGATAAGCGTTATTTAGTTTATTATGTGACCTTTGAGGCGGAAACTGAAAAGAATGGAATGTGGCTGCTGGACCTGCAAGCGTCAAAGCCGGAACCGCAGAAACTCCCGTTTTTTGGAACTTATCGCTGGCGTGACAACCAGCGCCTGGTTTACATCCCCTTTGACCCCCAGGCCACCGAGCACAGCTTCTACGAATATGATGTCCGCACCGGCAAAACCCGCCCCCTTTTCCCCGGTGGTACGGGTCTGGTCATCGCCAACAACGATTGGCGGGTCTCGTCCGATGGCAGCAAAATCGCCCTGCTCGCGGCGAAGGGGACGACCCTTGATGGCATCTGGGTGCTGGACCTCAATTAGGATCAAGATAACTGCTCTAGAGCCTCGAAGTTTAATCCGAGGCTCTTTTCTCATCAAAATCGGGCTTGGTTTCGTGCGCCGAAGAAGGCAAATCCCCTCTCGTTTGTCTTAGCCCTTTTTTTGAAGTTGCAGTATAATGAGCTTATTCACCCAACACGTGCCATCACCTCTGACATGACATCAAAAAGGATAAGGACAACTTAGAGCGAATCATCAAGCAGTTGAACAACCCAGCGAATAAGCCAAACAGCCCAGCAGGCGAATAGCTGCCTGGAATTTGGGCCACTCATGACCGGCCAGCAGGGCGATTTCACAACGGGGTTCCTAATCTGATGGAGCGCCTGATTAGCCCGGAACTATCCAACATCATGTCTGCTGACTGGTTTCAAATCCCACTTATTTTACCCAATTATCATTAGAAAGAGGTTCGATGATGAACATCCACAAATCTACCTTTGCGCTTTTCTTTGGAAATCGAGGGTTTTTCCCGGCCTCGCTGATTGCTCAGGCCAGGAAGGATCTTCCCCGGCTCCTAAAGTCGTGGGGCCACGAAGTCATCATGCTGGACGAGAGCGCCACCCGCTACGGGGCGGTCGAAACCCGCGAAGAGGGTGAGCGTTACGCCAATTTCTTGCGCGCTCACCAGGGCAAATTCGACGGCGTGATTCTCAGCCTGCCTAACTTTGGCGATGAATTTGGAGCGGTGACCGCGCTCAAAGAGGCCGGCGTCCCTATTTTGATCCAGGCTTATCCCGACGAATTGGATAAGATGGGGCCGGCCCTCCGGCGCGACTCGTTTTGCGGCAAGCTGTCCATTATGGACGTTTTCCAGCAATTCGGGGTCAAATTTACCAACCTTAAACCGCATGTGGTTGACCCGCACAGCCCCAAGTTCGAGGAAAATGTTGACTATTTTGACCGGGTTTGCCGGGTGGTCAAGCATTTGCAGGGCATGACGATCGGGGCGATTGGCGCTCGAACCACCCCCTTCAAGACAGTTCGGATTGACGAAGTTACCTTGCAGCGCCACGGAATTACGGTCGAAACGCTGGATTTGGCCGAGGTAATTGCCCGGGTAAAAGCCTTACCGGCTGACTCCGACGCCTACCGGGCTAAAGCCAACTTTTTCAAGGAGTACGTTTTGTGGGATGGGGTGCCGGCCCACGCCTTTGACCACCTGATCAAGCTGGGGGTGGTGCTGGATGAAATTATCCAGAGTTACCAGATGGATGCTATTGCCATCCGCTGCTGGATAGAACTTCAGCAGCAGTTGGGCATTTCGCCCTGTGTCTTGTTGGGCGCTTTGAACAACAACATGCTCCCGGCCGCCTGTGAGGTTGATCTGGGCAGCGCCATCAGTATGTATCTTTTGAGCCTGGCTTCCGGCGAGCCACCGGTCTGTTTGGATTGGAATAACAATTACGATGGCCAGGAAGACAAATGCATTCTGTTCCACTGCGGGCCGGCGCCCAAGGCGATGATGCAGGAGGGTGGACGGGTGACTGATCACGCTATCCTGGAAACTTCACTGGGCAAAGGCTGTAGTTACGGTCCCCATGTGGGCCGGCTGGCGCCCATGGATTTTACCTTTGCCAATTTGCTCACGCAGGAGGGCGCGGTCAACGTTTATCTGGGCCAGGGTCGTTTTACCGAAGACCCTATTCCCGCCGACTTCTTTGGTGTGGCCGGGGTAGCGGAAGTCAACCATCTGGAGGACGTGCTGCTGTACCTGGGCCGCAAAGGCCATCGCCACCACGTTAATCTGACCCGCGGCCACTTTCAAGCGCCCCTCCAGGAAGCATTGGCCTATTATCTTGGCTACCAAGTAGCCTTACCTCAGGGAGACTGAACGATGCGAACCGTCAAAGAGATTATGGAAAATGCCCGCCGGGCCAGGGTCGTTATTCCGGCTTTTAACATCCCCCACCTGCCCATGGTCCGGCCGGTCGTCGAGGCGGTAGTTGCTCAAAACGCCTTTGCCCTGCTCGAAGTGGCCCGTTTGGAGTGGACCAAGTTTGAAGCCAAAAGTATGGCCGCTGTTTTTGAGGAATTTTCACGCTGGAGCCAGCCGGAGCATGTGCGGCTGCATTTGGACCACATCCCGGTCATTGACGAAGACAACCAGCGGGTTGATTATCTCGGCTTGATTCGGGAGGCCATTGCTTTGGGCTACCCGTCGGTCATGGTGGATGGCTCTCGGCTCAGCCTGGCCGAAAATATCGCAGCCACCCGCCAGGTTGTTGACGTAGCTCACCCGGCCGGGGTCGTCGTCGAAGCGGAATTGGGCGCTATCCTGGGCCATGAAGCCGGCCCTCTCCCGCCTTACGAGGAACTTTTTGCCTCGGGACGCGGCTTTACCGATGTTCAGGAATGTGCCCGCTTTGTGGCCGAAAGCGGCTGCGACTCGCTCTCGGTGGCGATTGGCAGTATTCATGGGGCGGTTTCAGGGGTGCTGAAAGATCAGCCCAAGGTGGAAGCGCGCTTGAATCTGGAACACCTGGAGCGGCTGCATCAGGCCGCCGGGATTCCTTTAGTCCTGCATGGGGGGTCCGGCATCAAGCGTGACGACCTGTTAGCCGCAGTTCAGAGAGGCATTACCAAGGTGAATGTCGGCACGGAAATTCGCCAGGCCTATGAGGCCGCCTTGCGCCAGACGCAGGAAGTAGCGTCCGCGCAGCAGGCAGTTTATGAGCGGACAACCTGGCTGCTGCGCGATTATTTTGTGCTGACCAGCAGCCGAGATCTGGTCAATCACTCAAAGAGTTTTTAGGTTCTGTTGACATTTGCCGATTTCACACGCTGAGTGCCCCAAGGCGTATCAAAGCGTGCGAAATCAGCCCGAAAACCCATGCTGAGTAGGCCGAGCGAAGCGAGTGCCGTATCGAAGCTGCGTCCTGAGCTTGTCGAAGGGGATGTGTTTTCGGGATAAGTTGATGAAATTCAGCCCCCCCTCCAACCTCCCCCCTCGGAGGGGGGAGGCTTTAACAGTCCTCCGTCTACGAATTTTCGTAGGCAAAGTACAGCTACTTGGCGCTATTGACATTTACAATATTCCATAATACAGTTGATAATAGTTCGCTCTGTGAGGTCTTTACCCCGATGCTGTGCCCTTTCTGTCTGGCCGATGTTAAATTCAAGCAGGTTAAGCCAACCGGCAAATTGACCTCTATCTATGTCTGTGCTGAGTGTAACGAACAGACGCCGGCTTTATATGTTCAAGATTACCGTAAATACCGGCCAGTGGTCATCAGCGCCACCGGTTTTCGGCAGCACGGCAAGACTGTCTACTTTGCGGCCCTTTTTTACACCCTGAAAAAACTCACTTTGGCCCGCGATTGGCCGGATTTCTTCACCATGGGGCTGAACGAGGACAGCCTGGATACCGTCTACGGCAATGCGCGCCTGCTGGAAGGTGGCGCGCTGCCGGATTCGACGCCCAAAAACTTTCCCCGCCCGACCATGGTCCGGGCCGAGGGTGTGCCGACGCATCCCAACTGTACGCTGTTATTTTTTGATACCGGCGGCGAGTGCTTTGAAAAGCCAACCCAACTCGTCCAATTCGCCGGCTTTGTCCGCCGAGCCGAAACGGCCATGCTGCTCATCAGCATCCCCGATTTGGAAGACCCTCGCGCCGGGATGCAGCAACTGCTCAATACCTACATTGTCGGGCTGCACGAACTGGGCGGCCGGCCGGAAAACCAGCACTTGATTGTGGTTTATACCAAAGCCGACCAGTTAGCCCAGCGTTTCGCCTCCCGTTGGGCCGACCTGACGTCCTACTTGGTTGCAGGCTCGGTCGAGGACCTGGCCAAGCCAGACGGATATATGGAGCGCATGCGGCGCATATCTGACCGGCTGTTAGCCTTTACCGAACAGGAGCTACAGGCGCACGAATTTATGAATGCGGCCGAGGCGAATTTCAAGAGTATTAGCTTTTCGATCATCTCGGCCCTGGGGACGGAACCCCAGGACGGCCGGCTGGCTGTTGCCATCGTACCGCGCCGTATCCTCGATCCCATGCTGTGGGTCATGGAAAAGTCATTCTCCGGCTCGGAACGGCTTTTCCACCGCTGGATGAATTGGTTGGTCGGCAGGAACGATTAGGATATGGTTGTTAATCAGCCGTCGGCGGCTGGTGGCCGTACTCCCAACTGGCAAAACATCCTCTGGCGGGAGTGGCGTCACTGCGGTGATAAAGATTACGCCCGCCGTTTATATCAAGCAGTCTACCATGGGCCGTTGAGTTGGTTCAGGCGTATTGGCCTGGGTAAATTGCCCCGCCCGTACGCGGCTGAGGTAGAAGCGGCCTTGCACCAGGCCTGTATGGTGCGGCAAGGAGTCAGGGAGGTCTGGCAGTGGCGGCTGGAGCAGCTGAATCAGACCAAGGAGAAGGCCATTCTTTCTCAAAAACTTATCACGAATTTGCAGGATCATCACTGGCTTGAACGGTTTATCGCCCGGCATGCGTTGCTGGATCGAGGTGGGGAAGCGGTCGCACCTTTACAGGCATTGGCTCTGACTGACTCGTCGCCCCTTCAGCAGACAGCCCTCTGGTTACTCCAGAGTATTGCCGCCGACACAACGTCACGACTGGCCCAAGCAATAGACACCCTGTTGTGTCCTCGCTGCCTGGTACATTGCCAGGCGCATCCCATTCCTCTGCCCTGGCAACCCGACTTGACCTTCTATGGCTGCCGGATTTGCCGGCAGAGTCACTTCTTGCAAACCCGACCTGACGCCCTAGTGATGGTGCTGGACAGGGGCATGACCATCGAACAGGTGGAACAAAACGGAACCCTACGCGTCAATTGGTTTCAACGCCGCTCTCTGTTTGATTTCAACCGGATCGAAATTGTGCAAGCCACCGACGAAGATGTAGAGCGTTTCGCTGTGCAAATCGGCAACGATACCGACCCCGCCCGCAAGCCTCGCTACCGGCAAATGACCTGTACCATTGGGCCAGCCTGCCGGTTGTCGGAGAATACAGTGCGGATTTTGGAAAGGATGTTTGGCCGGGTCGAGTTACAGAGAGTTAACTCATGAGCGAATTAGCTGCCAGTTTGCCGGATAAATCTGAACAGATGGATGAGCTGGAGCGGGTATCACAGCAGCGAGATAAACAGGAAATCGTCCCTCTGGGTGATAACGGCGAATCCTCGCCCCTGGGTGATTCCAAGTGGCAGGACATCATCTGGCGCGAGTGGCGGGCTTCTGAGGATGAGGAATATGCCTGGCAACTGTTCAATTTGGTGGCCAACGAACCGGTCGGCTGGCGCGCTGTAGCCGGCATGGCCCTACTGGGCACGCTTTACGGCGAGTTAGCCGGGTTATTACTCAGGCTGCTCCTCACCGCTGACCTGTCACCCTTGCAGCTCGGTGGGGTAAATCTCTCCCTCTTTGTCTGGTTAGGGGGCCTATTGGGCGGAGTCACCGCCTTGCTCATCAGCGGACTCCGGCTTTCCTGGCAAACCTGGTTAGCCTGGCTGACTCCATCCTCTTTTTTCTCCAAAATTGGCCGATCCGACTGGCCGGGTGGCGAGTGGTGGATAGGGGTGGTAGTGGGCCTGGGCGGGCTAGGCGTGGGGATAGGTGCGCTGCTGGGCTTTTTGGTCGCGATCCTGACAGGCCGCAAGTATGAGGTGGGCCGGGGTAATGAATATGCAGTAGGCGGCCTGTTCGGAGCATTGGCCGGGGTGTTGGGCACATTAGCCGGCAGCCTGGCGGGACAAGGGGACAACCTGGGAGCGGGGTTAGGACTCCTGCTGGGGGCCTGGGCTGGGGCGGTGTGGGGCAGCGGGCTGATCGGCGTGGTGGCCGGTTGGGCCAGTGTGCTCATTAGCTGGTTATTTTTTGGCGTGAGCGATGGGCTAACTGCTTGGCTCGGCTTGAGCCTGGGTTATGGCCTCGGGGTGACGCTCAAGGTATTGGGCGGCCAGCGCGATTGGGCCAATCTCTATTCGTACCGTTCCTGGTATTTTTGGTGGCGCGGGCAGCCGTCGGTGGCCAAAGTGGAAGCGGCTCTGCAGCGCCTGCTAGCACAAATTCAACCTGAAACCTGGCCCGTCTGGAGACAGGCCCTCGACTATTTGAAAGAGCATAAGGATCAACCCGGCCAGCCGGAACGCTTCATCGGGGCGCTGCAAAGCCCGCACTGGGCTGACCGTTTCGCCGCCCGGCATGTCCTTGTGGCCCTCGGCGGAGAAGCCGTGGAGCCGTTGCACCAGCTTGCCGCCGAAGCTAACCCCTTGCAGCAAATGGCCCTGTGGCTGCTGGCCCAAATCGAGCAGGAAACCGCCAATCGCCTCGGCTGGCGCAGCGCCGACCTGTTATGCCCAGACTGTTTGGCCCGCTTCGGCCCTCACCCGGTCAACCTGGCCTGGGGCGTTTCTTTTACCTACTACGGCTGCCGTCTCTGCGGCCAGAGCCGCCAGTTTATCGCCTGGCTCAAGGCCGTGGCCGTGCTGGATACAAATTCGGCTGACCTGTACCAGCGGCGAGAGGGCGAGCTGCGGGTCAACTGGATCCAGCGCCGCGCTTTGTTTGACTTTGAGCGGGTCGAGATCATCCGGGCCGGTGACGAAGCGGTGGAACGTTTTGCCGTGCAGGTCGGCAATGATACCGATCCGTTCCGCAAACCGCGTTACCAGCAAATGACCTGTATGATTGGGCCAGCCTGCCAATTATCTGAGAATACATTGCGGATTTTGCGGCGCACATTTGGAGAAGTGAAGGCTTATGCTCCTCACCTGTGACCGGACTAACTTTCCGCTCATTGCTGTAGAAGAAGTAGGCGTGGAAGTCCATCTGCTGCCAGTGACCAAGCAACAGTTTGCCCAATTCGTAGCCGATTCCGGCCCGCTGGAACAGGCCCGCTATCAAAAGCTGCTCGCTCTCAACCCGGCCATCGGGCCGGAGGAGTCGGTGATTGAAGCGCGGGAAAGGCTTTTTGTCGGCGGCATTCTGCCGGCGGAAGCGCGAGCGTTTGCCCGCTGGCTGGGCGAGGGCTTTGATTTGCCCACCGTCAAAGAATGGCGGGCCGTCTATCATGCCCTCAAAAGAACCTCGCTGCCCCGGCAGGATTTGGCGGCGGAGCTGGCCGATGGCCCGGCAGCGGCCTTCGTGGCCGAGTGGGCCAAGCAGATGCCCGGTTATCTCATGCTCGATCTTTCGCTCATGCGCGGCGGCCTGGTCGAGTGGGCGCGCCAGGGCCGCACCTGGGTGGGCTTGGGGGCACCGCGTCCCCAATTTCAGCCCAATTTATGGGACCCGCTCAGCCACGAGATCAAACCTCTCCACCCCAGTGTGCGCCTGCCCTACTTTGGCTTCCGCCTTATCCGGCGGGGAGAATGGTACCTGGCGAATCGGGAAAATATAAGATACCTTGAGTAAAGAAAAGGGACTCAACGATTTACGATTTACGATTTTGGATTTTCGATTTAATGCCTATGAGTTTCTGAGAGTTCCTTCCTTGGGACAGGAGTTTCGATGCCAACTATCCATGCCTGGCAGCATATCTACAGTAACGTCGAGAAGGAGCAGTCGCCGCAGCGGCGGGGAGGCTTCCAGACGTTATTCTACACCCTGGCTGGCCTGACCCCCGCCGAAGTGGAAGAAATGGAGAGCCGGCTGCTTTATTTTCCTTCAACCGTGGAGCCGGTCAAGCACCTCTTTTTTACCACTTCGACCGGCAAAGGCGTCGTGGCTCAAATCGTCGTTCTGCCCGAACCGGATCAGTTTGGCCGTAAAGGCCGTTACCTGGCCCACAGCCTGGTTTTTGCGCCTGAAGCATTGGCCCAATTCGAGGTTGATCCTTTCCGGGTCTTTCGCCACTTCCGCTTCATCACCACACTCAACACAGCCCTGGCCCAGGGCAATTTTCAAACCGGCGACATCCCGGCCATAAGTCTGGAACTGCCTCCGCAGATAGATCTTCACCTGGGGGCCGCCCGTTCCTGGTCGCCGGCGGAGCTGGCCAAACTGGCCCTGCTGGCCCTACGGGTTGAGCAGCAGGCCCAGCAGCGAGAGGCCATCACCATCGCCGGTGAACCGGCCCAAATTGAAAGCGCCCTGGCGGCTGCTTTTCTGGGGACGCCGACGGCGCTGCGGGCTTGCTGCACGTTTGATACCTATTTCTATCGCTGCAACCTCGTCGCTACTTATTTTTGGGCCATCGGCCTGCCGGAGCCGCCGGCCAGCCTCAAATTCGCCCTGGTTGAAGCGATCACGCGGCAGGTGCAAGGAGGGGGCCTGCTCCAGCCGGAAACGGCTTACGAGCGCTGGGCGGTCGCAGCCATCGAAGCGGGGCAGTTGGCTGAACTGGCCCGGCAGCGCGACTTGGCTTTGGCCCTGGCGGAGTGGCTGGAAGGTCGAGACTATGAATCGTCCCTTCTGGAAGCGGCACCGCCTGAACTGATCACGGCGATGTTTAAGCTCAATCCTGAAAGGGTGCAAGCGCGATTGGGCCAGCGGGTCGAGGAGCAGATACCGCCGGCCCTGGCGCAGCGGGTAGCCGATCATCTCTACGAGCAAACAACGGCTCTGGAGCTGTACCGGCAACTACGGCAGGGGTTTCATCTGCCCCAGTTGCTAGAGGTGTTGCAGGCCAGTTTTGCCGCCGAAAGTTTCAAACAACCCTCTGGCGCGGAACTCAAGGCCCTGGAAACGGTCATAAACCAGAGCGAGCAGCCGCTGCTCCGCCTGTTTCTGGCTTATTGGCGCAGTCCGCAGCGCCATCTGCCCCGGGCATTGGAGCAGGCCGACGAAACTACTTATCGCCAGTTTGGCGAAATCGCCCTGCGGCTTAAGCTAGTCGAGCCGGTCAGCCTGCTCAGGCCGGGCCGGGTTGATGCCTTTCTCGACCTGTACCTGGCTGGTCACGTCGAAAATCTGGCCGATCTGGTCGAGGCCTTACTGGAGATGAAGGAGCCGGCAGCGCTCTCTCGCCTGGCTGGCTTTGTGCGGACCCTGCCGCCCAAAGAGCTAAAACGGCTGGCCCAACTTATCAAGGGCGGTTCCGGCATTCCGGAATCGTTCCGGGCCGCCGTCCAGGAAGTGGTGACTGCTTTGCCGGAGGAGAGGGGTCTCAAGGGCCGTTTACAGGCGGTCTGGCGGCGGATATCAGGCTAAGGGTCGTTGAAGGGTTGATTGAGAACGCTTGAAAGAGATTGTCTGCTGGATCGGCCTTAACCAGGGCGGTATCATTTCCTCACTTGTGTTTTAAGGCGATTCGGGTTAGAATCAATCTCGACCCTAGTCGAGAAGCTAACATCATCGTTGGGTTATGGGTTGTGCCCCGTACCCGTCGTGGTATACTTCTCGTGACTTTCAACGAACCGAGGACCCATATTCTCCATGCAACACTTTCTCAGCATTGCCGATTTCTCCGCAACTGAGTTATGGCAATTTCTGCACAAAGCTAAAGAATTAAAAGACGAATTAAAAACAACGGGTCATAATCAGCCTCTGCTAAGGGGTAAAACGCTGGGCATGGTCTTTCAAAAGCCTTCACTGCGAACCCGTGTTTCCTTTGAGGTGGGCATGCTCCACTTGGGTGGTCACGCCCTGTATCTTTCACCCAACGAAATTGGCCTGGGGGGGCGCGAGTCGGTGCCAGATGTGGCCCGGGTGCTGTCGGGTTATGTGGACGGCATTATGGCCCGTGTCTTTTCTCACCAGCATATTTTGCAACTGGCTGAATACAGCAGCGTGCCGGTTATCAATGGTCTCAGCGATTATGACCACCCCTGCCAGGCGCTGGCCGATGTGTTTACCATTTGGGAACACTTTGGCCGGGTTGAGGGCCTTAAGTTGGCATATGTGGGCGATGGCAATAATGTGGCAACCTCATTGGCGACAATTATGGCTAAACTGGGCGGCCATTTTAGTATTGCCACCCCTCCCGGTTATGAACTTCCGGCCCCGGTTTTGGCCGATGCCCAGCAGTTGGCTAAAGAAACCCGGATAACGATCACAGCTATTCATGATCCAGCAGTGGCTGCTGCCGGGGCTGATGTGATTTATACGGATGTTTGGACGAGCATGGGCCAGGAAAAAGAAACTCAGGAACGGTTGAAGGTCTTTCCACCCTATCAAGTAAACAGCCGTCTGGTGGCTCAAGCCGGGTCACAGGCAGTTGTTATGCACTGTCTGCCGGCGCACCGGGGCGAAGAAATAACAGACGAAGTGGCCGATGGAGCGCAATCACTCCTCTTTCCCCAGGCCGAAAACCGGCTGCATGCACAAAAGGGAATTCTGGCTTTACTCCTAAGCTAACCCATTTTGGATTTACGATTTACGATTTACGATTTTAAATTTCCAATCGCAAATCGTAAATTTGAAATCTTAAATCAAGACGAGGCATCAACGTGGCGGGCGATCAAAACAAATTCCAAACAGCAATGATCCATGCCGAACGGTTTAGTGATCAGGGCAACTGGCCTGAAGCGATCAAGGCTTACCGTTTTGCTCTGGCCGAATTCCCCAATAATGAGGTGGCTATTATCGGCTTTGGTAAGGCCAATCTGGTAATGGGCCAGGCGGAGATTGCCTGGAAAGCCTTTCAGCAAGTCCTCAGGATTAACCCGGGCAACTATCAGGCGCTTAATTTTATCGGTGAAATCCAAGAGCAGCAAGGCCAGGTGGATGCGGCTGCGGAAACTTACCTGCGAATCGGCTATGTTTTTGCCGGGCGCCAGGATCTCGAAGCGGCGATTGAAGCCTGGCAGCGGGCGATTGAGTTAGTGCCCGACAAAGTGGATGCCCACCAAAAACTGGCGCAGGCTTTGGTTCAGCAGGGCCAACCTCGTATGGCGGCGCGGCAGTACCTGGCCCTGGCTGCCATTTACCAAGATCGTGACAACAACGAACAAGCTTTGCAGCACATTCAGGAAGCCCAGGCGTTGCTGCCTAAAGACCCAGGCGTGGCGGCGGCCCTATCCGCCCTGGAGGAAGGGTACCCGATTGACCCTGACGAGATTAGCGAGACGCCGCTGCCTGAGATCGGCGATATGGCTGATTATGGTGAGGATTTCCGGGGCGGCGGCTTTTTTGAGGAAGAAGACCCCTTCGCTATTGAGACCGACTCTGAACCAGCCAAGGGCGTTGTGGGTGGTTTGATAGAAGCAACCCAACAGCGTGCCCTGACTGAGTTAGCCAATGTTATCTTTGAAGACGATAATAAAGCTTTGCCGGCCACTATTTCCAGAGATCAGATCAACCTGCTCATTATTCAAGCGATTGACCTGCAGCGGCAGGATAAGCTGACCGATGCGATTAATAATTATCGTCAGGTAACTCAAGCGGGGGCGGGACGCCCGTCACTCTATTTTAACCTGGGTGTTTTATACAAAGATTTGGGGCAATTCAACGAGGCGGCCAAGATGTTCAAGATGTCGGCCCAGGAGCGAGCTTATCAAGTGAGCGCGCAATTTGCCCTGGCCGAAACTTATCAGGCCGCTAATAACCTCGAATTGGCTTTAAAACACTACATTGAGACGTTGAAGATTGTTGATTTACAAAATGCCAGCAGTGAGAAAACCGAGAAGCTGCTGCAAACCTATGAGGAGTTGAGCGAACAGTATCTGTCCCAGCCGAATGCCCCCAAAGCCGATGGCTTTATTACGGCAGTCCGACGCTTCTTTGCCAATTCAGCCTGGCAGGAGAAAGCGACCGAAGCGCGGGCGCGGATGGACAGCGTGACCGAAGACGGCGCGGCCATGAGCCTTGTTGAGTTTTTGGAATCTGCCGAAACCGAAGTAGTCATCACTGCGATGGCCCTGACCTCAGAATATCTCAAACGCAACTTCCTGATGACCGCTGCCGAAGAATGTTTGCGTGCCATCCAAAAAGCGCCTACTTATCTGCCTCTCCATGTCCGTTTGGCCGATATTCTGCTCAAGCAGGAGCACACGGATGAGGCGATAAACAAGTATCTGTACATTGCCCGCGTTTACCTCATGCGCAACCAACCTGACCAGGCGGTCAACATTTATCAAAGGATATTACGCCTGGCCCCGATGGATGTAACTGTTCGCGCCAAGTTGATTGAGCTTTATATTTATCACCAGAATACCGAACAGGCGCTGGAACAATATCTGATTCTAGCTGACTCTTACTATCAATTGGCTCAAGTAGACCGTGCTCTGGAAAAATACAATGAGGCGTTGCGTCTAGCGGCCAGTTCGTCCAACGCCTTAACCTGGAGGGCTGACATTTTAAGCCGTATGGGCGATATTTATAGCCAGCGCTTTGATTGGGCCAGGGCAACGACGGCTCTTGAAGATCTGCTAAAAATTAATCCGCAAGACGAGCGAACCCAGCGCCAGTTGATTGATCTATATTATAAGCAAAATAAGGTTAACCAAGCTACAAAAACTCTAGATGGTCTCCTTGCAGTTTATCAGAGATATAATCCGCTAAAAGCTTTGGAGTTGTTGAAGGAACTCATCTCGCTTTATCCTGATGATATGTTCTTGCGCCAGCGACTGGCTGTGGCCTTTGCCCAAAATGGCATGACGCGCGAAGCCATCAAGGAATACGATACACTGGGCGAAATGCAGCTAGAAAATGGCCTCCGCAGCCAGGCGATGCAAACCATTCAAGCTATCATCAATCTGGGGCCTGACGATTTGGAAGGATATCGCCGGCTGTTGTCTCAGATTAGCGGCGGAGCAGCCTGAACCGGGAGCCGGGGTGTAGGCCAGAGAGCTTTAACTTATGGCGTTTGCTTTTGTGTGGCCGCAACTTCATCACCGTTTGACCCAATCAAGCTCAAACTTCCGCTTGTGGCCGGGAGGAGAACCAACTTGAGTTAATGGCTTGCCTGGCCAGGCAAGATCGTATGTCTGACATCCTGCCAATTCTATCACGTTTAGATTTAATTAGCATCATTGACATTCTGTTGGTGGCTTTGATTTTTTTCTGGATCTTGGTGTTGATCCAGGGAACTCAAGCTGTCCAACTGTTGAGGGGTGTTTTAATTCTGTCAGTGCTGGCGGCGATTATGGCCAGCGCTTTTAGTCGTTTAATTGCTTTTAGCTGGCTTATTGGCAAAGTTTTGCCGGCTTTGCTGGTGGCTATCCCCATTATCTTTCAACCCGAATTGAGGCGCGCTCTCGACCGTGTGGGCCGCACAAAAATATTCGCTTCACCTGGTCCTAATACCCAAATCGAAAAAGCGATAGCTGCTGTCAGTGAAGCGGTCATCCCGATGTCGCAGATGAAGCGGGGGGCCCTGGTTGTGTTTGAGCGCAACACGGGCCTAGAAGCCTACATTGAAACAGGGGTGAGGCTACAGGCGCTGATTAGCCCGGATTTGTTACTAACTATTTTTACCCCAACAACTCCCCTGCATGATGGGGCCGTGATTATTCGGGATGACCGGGTTATAGCAGCTACGGTGGTTTTGCCTTTGGTTGACGAGAGTCTGCTGGAGGGGCAGCAGGGCCTGGGGACTCGCCACCGGGCGGCGCTGGGCATCAGCCAGCTTACCGATGCCATTGCCGTGGTTGTTTCCGAAGAGAGTGGGACGATTTCTGTGGCTCACGATGGTCACCTGATTCGTGGCCTGGATAAAAAGCGGCTTGAACAACTTCTGATTGCCTTTTACAGAACCCAATTGGGCGTTAGCCCCGCTGGCTGGGGGCAAACGGGCCACGCCCTCCTCAGACGTTTGGGCTTGGCCAAGCCGGCCAAATCTATCCCCCAGGCTCGTTCTCAATCCAAGCACTGATAGGATCACAGGGTGCAAAATTTCTTTAGAAACCTGGGCAGTCTCATCTTATCCCTCATTCTAGCCACGTTAGTCTGGATTGCAGCGGTGAGAGAACAAAATCCGCCGCGTGAAGCCGATTATCCGCAGACCGTATCTATCCAGGTAATTCCGCCGGCTCCTGGCCTGGTGACAACCGATAGGCTGCCCGAAACGGTCCGGCTGCGCTTGCTGGCTCCTGAGAGTAGTTGGGCAACCCTGACCCCCTCCAAGTTTAAGGCCGTTCTTGACCTTTCCCAATTGGTGGAGGGACTCAACGAAGTTCCGATTCAGGTGGGTATTTCCGATCCCCAGGTGAAAATTGTCGAGCAAAATCCCAGGGATGTCGGGGTCAATGTGCAGCCCGAACAATCCATTGCTCTTACGGTGACGACGGTCGTGATGGATGAGCCGCCGTTGGGCTATGTCAATCGCCCTCCCACGGCAACGCCGATCACCGTGACCGTGACCGGGCCGGCCACACTCATTGGGCAGGTAGACAAAGCGGTCAGTGAGATATTTATTCGCAATGCTAAAGAGACGATTAATCGTTCCACTGATGTGTCCATCCGCAGTCGTGATGAGCAGGTTATTAACGGGCTTAAGGTGGAGCCGGCCAAGATTCAGATAACTTTGCCCATTGAGCAGCGTTTTGGTTACAAGGACGTGTCGGTGAGCGCGGTGATCAGCGGGCAACCAGCGCCGGGGTATTGGGTCAGCAATATTTTGGTCAATCCACCGCGGCTGACCGTTGTTGGCAACCCGCAGGTGCTTGGCTCTATCCCCGGTTTTATCGAGACGACCCCCATCAATGTCAGTAAAGCCACCGCCGCTATTGTTCAATCGGTTCCTTTGAATCTACCTGACGGCGTGACGGTTGTCTCAGCGGAGAATGAAAGTGGTACAGCCGGCGGCGTGCAGGTCACGGTTCAGATCGCCGCCATTGAAAGCGGTCAAACCGTACAGCGGCCCATCACCCAGCAGGGAATTGACCCAAACTATGTTTGGAGCGCTTCACCCGAACGAACCGATGTGATTTTATCCGGGCCGATCCCCCGGCTGCAGACGCTTCAGCCGGACGATGTGAAAGTTGTAGTTGACCTGTTTGGACTCCAGCCGGGTATTCATACAGTTCGCCCGACGGTATTTTTGCCTGATGATTTGCGGCTGGAGGCGCTCTTGCCCGATACCATTGAAATTACCATTAGTCTGAATCCGCAGTTGACGATTAGCCCCGTTTCGCCAATAATAACCCCCACGCCGAGCGCGCCAACACCCACACCCTCTCCTACCCTTACCAGCACCCCCACCCTACCGCCCCCAAGAATCACCCCTGTTCCTGATGAAGAATAGCTGAAAGAGAGTTTTAGATGAGCCGTCAAAAACCGATTGTTGCTTTGGTGGGCCGGCCCAATGTGGGTAAGTCAACCCTTTTTAACCGGCTGGTCGGCCAGCGCAAGGCCATTGTCGAAGATTTGGCCGGCACCACCCGCGACCGGCTCTACGGCGACGCCGATTGGGCCGGTCGCGATTTTATCGTGGTAGATACCGGCGGCTTGGAGTTCGATGCTGCTCCCTTGCGGGAGCGGGAAGGGGAGGTGACCGGCTTTCAGGCCGGTGTGGCCAGCCGCCTGTTTCTCAGGGAGATCCGCGAACAGGCCGAGATCGCCATCGCCGAGGCGGAGGTTATTGTGTTACTGGTGGATGCCGAGGCCGGCCTGACGAGTGCGGACCAGGATGTGGCCGCCCTGCTGCGTCGGACCGATAAGCCGGTCTTGCTGGCGGTCAACAAGGCCGACAACCCGAAGCGGCGTAATGAAGCGGTAGATTTTTATGCCCTGGGCCTGGGCGATCCCATCCCGGTTTCATCTTTGCACGGCACGGGCACCGGCGACCTGCTGGATGCAATTGTCGAGGCGCTGCCGCCGGTCGAGGCCGAAGACGAGGCCGAGGATGAGGCGATCAAAATCGCCATCCTGGGCCGGCCTAACGTCGGCAAGTCGTCGCTGCTCAATCAACTGCTGGGTGAGGAGCGGGTTATCGTCTCCGATGTGCCGGGCACAACACGCGACGCCATTGATATGCAAATTGAGTACGAGGGCTTGAGCCTGGTCTTAATTGATACCGCCGGGATCCGCCGTCGCGGCAAAATTGAGGGAGGGGTCGAAAAGTACAGTTTTCTGCGCTCGCTCAAGGCGGTCAGCCGGGCCGACGTGTGCTTACTGCTGATTGACGCTACCGATATGGTGACGGCCCAGGATGCGCATATCGCCGGTTACATTTTGGAGGAAGCCAAGAGCGTGCTGGTTATCGTTAACAAGTGGGATTTGGTCGAGAAGGAGACCAACACCATCAACGAGTACACCGCCCGCATCCGCAATGAATTGAAGTTTCTCGATTACGTGCCGGTGCTCTTTATTTCGGCCAAAACCGGCCAGCGTGTCTCAAAAGTGCTGCCGCTGGCTTTGCAGGTGCAGGAAGAACGGCTGCGGCGCATTCCCACCGGCGAACTCAACCGGCTGCTGCGCGAGGCCATTGCCAAAAATCCGCCCAAAGGGGGGCAGCGCCAGCGCCTCAAATTTTTCTACATGACCCAGGCCGGAGTTGACCCGCCCACCTTTGTTTTTTTTGTCAACGACCGGACTTTGGTTCACTTTTCCTATGAGCGCTACCTGGAGAACGTCCTGCGGGCGCAGTACGGCTTTCTGGGCACGCCGCTTAAGCTGGTGTTCAGGAGTCGCGGAGAGAAGGGGTAGTTCAGGATGCAATTTACTATTGAGTATGAACAAGAAGAAGACGGGCGCTGGTTGGCCGAAGTGCTAGAATTACCCGGTGTCCTTGCTTATGGGCAGACGGCACAGCAAGCTATCGCCAGGGTGGAAGCCCTGGCTTTGCGGGTACTGGCCGACCGGCTTGAACATGGCGAGGCTGTAGCTACAATGGGTTGAGGCCGGAAGATTTGTAGACCACATTAGTGGTGCGACTCTTCTCGCAAAAAGCGCCCCATCAAGACTAAAGCAGCCAGAAGACAAGCGGCGGCAATAGCGCAGACGCCCCCCAGGCCGAATCTCTCCCAGCCTGTCGCGGCAATGGGCGTGCCCATGGCCCCGCCGATGGCTGCGCCCAGCAAAATGAGCGAAAACACTGTCCCTCGCGCTTCGGGGGCCTGCTCCGAGTAGAGCGGGATCAGCGAGACAATGGTGAACTCGATAAAAGCGCCGGCAATGACGAGCGTGGCGACGGCCAGGAAAAAGAAGTTCTGGGTCAGGGGGAGAAGTAATAAAACTGCCGCCGTCAGGAAAAGCCCCAGGCCGCTGCCGCGCCGCTTGCCGATACGATCAATAAACAGGCTGGACGAAGCCGAACCGACCAGCTCGGCCAGCCCGATGCCGGTCGCTACCAGGCCCAGGGCCGCCGCATCCAGGCCGTAATCGGCGCTAAGCCAGATCCCCCAGACCGAAATAAAACAATCCACCGTAATAAAAAGCAGCAAAGCGACGAGTATCGAAGCCAGGATGTTCGGCCTGAGGCAAAGCCGGCGCATTTCTGCCCACGATAAATTCGTTTGGGTGTGGTGCGCCGTGGGGGGCAGGTAGCGCCAGACCACCAGCGCGCCGAGCAGGCTGAAAAATGACACGATGAAAAAGGGGACACGCCAGCCAAAGGCGTCAATCAACCAGCCGATAATCGGCAGGAAGACGATGGCAGCAATGGCCCAGGAGGCTTCGACAATCGCCAGGGCCCGGCCGCGCCGCTCGTAGGCGACCTGGTCGCTGATGTAGGCTTGTTGGGGCGGGATAAAGGCGGTCAGACCCAGCCCAAAAAAGAGCATCGGCAGGATGGCCCACCACTGCCAGGAGAGAGTCAGGCCGACCATACCCAGCGCCTGGAAGAGCAGCCCTACCGCCATTACCTTACGCCGTCCGTACCGGTCTGACCATACCCCGAAAACAGGCCCCACCACGCCGATGATGCCCCGGATGAAAAGCAGCCAGCTAAAGCCGACAACTGTCAAGCCCAAGCCTGCGGCCAGTTGTGGAATAAAAGGAAAGACGACTCGCGTGCCGATATCCAGAATAAGCCGGGTAAAAAAGACCACACCCATCACTTGCAGGCTGATGCCGAAGAATGTTTTGAATTTCCCTGGCAGCGAGACCGCTGGGGTTATTGGGGTCAAGGTAAACTCCTGCGAAAGTAGTATTTTAGTAGCCAGTAATCAGAAGCCAGATCATTTTGCCTAATGAGTTTTGATTTTCAAAATCGGTAGTAACCTGCCCACGGGACCTCCGGCTCGAAGATTGGAAGGCTGGAGGGCTGGCTAAATAGGCACAACCCAACCTTCCAATCCTCCAACTTTCCAACACATTACCGAATTTGGTTGTCAAATTTCGTTAGACAGTCTGCGGCTCGGCAACCGGCGACTTGTTAGCTGTTATCGGCTTGATTGGTCTGGCAGCATGGATAGCTGGTGTAGGTGTGGCAGTGGGGAGCGATGTTGGGCAGCGATAAACCTAACTCTTGAAAAGCTGCGGCTAACTCGCCGAGAGGTAAACCCATCACGCTGGCAAAACAACCTTCCAAACGCAGCACCGGGGCAAATGTTTGGTTCTGGATACCATAGGCCCCGGCTTTATCAAGCGGGTCACCGCTGGCCACGTAGGCAGCAATCTCGGCGTCGGTGTAGGGTCGCATCCAGACGGTGCTCCGGTGCAAGCGGGTCACAAACCTGCTGGTTCGATCCGCGGAGAGCAGGGCCACGGTCAAACCGCTGTAGACGTGATGGCTCTGCCGGCGTAACTGCCTGAGCATTTCAACGGCTTCTGCCGGGCTGCCCGGTTTGCCTAGAATTCGGCGGCCCAACGCGACTTCCGTATCGGCGGCAATAATGATAAGCTGGCCTTTAGGCTTATCCAGGTAGCGCGATAGGGACGGGGCCAGCCAATCCAGGTGGACCGCTACAGTTTCGGCTTTAAGGCGACTCAATCGCTGTACCAGGGCGGCGGGAGTTTCGCCGGGGAGAGGAGTTTCGTCTACACCCGTATGGCCCAGCGTTGTAGTGGAGGGAAGGGCCGGTGTGACGACATGAAATGATAACCCCAGGCTTTTTAACAATTCCTGGCGGCGGGGCGAGCCGGAAGCAAGGATGATCGGTTGTGAGAAGGCCAGAGAAGCTGTCACATCATCTGCTGGGGCGGGGATTTTAAGGGCAAGAAAACGTAGAATTTGCTGCCGGGGTAGGTTGCAAGATTGCGCCCCTCACTCTCCACCCAGACCCGCCCCCCATGCGCAGCGATGATCCCCCGGGTGATCGGTAATCCCAGCCCAATGCCGCCCCCACCAAAGGCCGTTTTGCTGGAGCTGTGGTACGAAGTATCGCCGACCACATAAAATTGTTTGAAGATTTCTTTTTGCTCCAGGCGATCAATCCCCATCCCAGAGTCCTTTACCAAGATGATGATTCCCTCTTCGTCAGTAGCGCAGGATGAAGCGGGTAGTTCGGCATCGGCAGGGGCGGAGCCATTGAGCCAGCCCTTAACCCAGATAAAGCCCCCATCCGGTGTATATTTTATGGCGTTGCTCAAAATATTCCAAAAAACCTGGCGTAATCGTTCTTTGTCACCCATAAAGTCAGGCAAAGTGTCCAGGGCATCTATACAGATGTTAAGCTGGCGGCCATTCTTGGCCGGATTTAACTCTTGCAAGGCCATATTGATGATTTCAGCCAGATTGACTACTTCTGTCTGCAGACGCATTTCATTAGCTTCGATGAGCGAAATGTTGAGAATATCGTTCACCACCTCGTTCAGACGCTGGACGGAACGGTAAATTCTGCCGGCCAAATCAGACACGCCTCCCTCAACAAGCTCAGTCTGTTCTGATTCCTGGGCAACCATTTGCAAGAGGCGGGCGTAGCCGTAAACCAGGGTTAGGGGTGTTCTGAGTTCATGCGCCGCTACTGTGATAAAGTCCGACTTGACCTTGTCTATTTTTTGCAAACGGCCATTCGCCTCTTCCAGTTCAAGCACTTTGGCTTCCAGCCGCTCCACCAGTTTATGGCTGTAGTGGCCCAGATAAAGCTCCCGCTCATCGCTGGAAATGGTATCCCGGCGACCTTTAAGATAGGAAATGATCTTGTGCGGGAAATCATCAATGTCAATAGGTTTGGTAATGTACCCATCGCAGCCGGCCGCCAGGGCCAGTTCACGCTCACCCCGGGCGGCGCGGGCGGTGAGGGCAATAATTGGGACGCGCTCCAGCGCCGGGATAGTGCGCATCCGGGTGGTGGTTTCATGACCGTCGAGGCCGGGCATATTAATGTCCATGAGAATCAGGTTGGGCGGATCGTTGCGGGCAATGGTTAATCCTTCCAGACCCGTGGCTGCCTCGATGACCTCAAAATTATAACCGCTGAGCACTCTTCTGACCAGGGTTCTGTTGAGCGAGTCATCATCAATATATAGTATTTTGGGATTGGTCAAGGGAGTTTCAGGCAAAGTAACTTCTCCAATTTGATGAGCTAATTTAAGTTAGGATATGGAATAGGGTTGGCTAAGAAACAGTTACTTAAGCACATCACGAATACTTTCAAATAACTCCTCCTCCATAAACTCGCCCTTTTGGAGGAGAGACTCTACCCGCCCGGAAAGCCGTTTATAATCCTTGCTGGTTAGGTCTTTAGCCGTAATGACAATGACCGGAATGTCACGCAATTCTACGTCGGCTTTCATCATATCCAGAATCGTAAAACCATCTATCCCGGGCAGCATCAAATCCAATAGGACCAGGTCGGGCTTTTCGGTGCGGATAAGGTTGATGCCGCTGTTGCCGTCAGCCGCTTCAAAGATATTATATTTGCGGGTGTACTGTAAAATACGGCGCAGCAAAACGCGGGCATCCAGTTCATCTTCGATAATAACGATACTTTGAACGCGGTCATCTAGTCGCCGTAACGCGGTCAGGAGACCTTCCTGGGGCAGCGCTTCACTGGCGCGCTGGCGAGGCTCAGCTTTGTTATCCTCTTCGACCACCTCTTTTTCAAGATTCTGGACCCGAATGTGACTCCTGACGATTTCGTTTTCCAGAATTTGCTTTTCTACCGGGAAGGTGTGACCAGAGGCATTGATCACTACTGTCTCGTTAGGGCTAATCAACTGCTCCTGCACCATTTTGATCAATCCGGCGCAAGCCACGGCGGCTGCCGGTTCCATAGATAGGCCCTCCATCTGGGCCATCACCCGCATCGCTCTAAAAGAGGCCTGATCGTCTACTTTGACAAAGGCGCCGCCGTAGGTCAGGACCAGATTGCGCAGGTAGGGGTAGGCGGGACCGGGATTGCCGGTGGCCAGAACATTGATAATGCTGGCAGGATTTTGGACAATTTCACAGCTTTCCAGCCCTTTGTGGAAGCTGTTGACCATGGGAGCGCAGCCCTCGGTCTGAATGATGGCCAATTTGGGGATTTTTTTGATGAGACCCATGCGATATAATTCATAAAAGCCTTGCCAGACCCCAATCGGCCCCATCCCGCCGCTGACTGCCTGGATGTACCAATCCGGCGCAGCCCAGCCAACCCCGCGAATCCGGCCTATCTGCTCGGCAATCTCAAAAGCCAGCGTTTTCATCGCCTCCCGCGCCGAAATTCCTTTAACCCCTTTGTCCAGAAAAAGATTGCGGTACTTGGCAAATTGAGCCGCCACCTGTTTGGTGCGATCGTAGTTGCTGGATACCTTAATGACTTCGGTGCCATAAAGCGTCACCTCACGCATTTTTTCGTGAGGAACATTACTGTCTAAAAAGGCCCACAATTTGATCCCGGAGCGGGCACAGTAGGCGGAGTAGGAGATAGCGACATTTCCGGTGGAGGCGACAACCAACTCCTTAATATCGGCTTCTTTTAATACGGAGATAGCCAGCGAGGCTTGTCTATCCTTAAACGAGGCGGTTGGCCCTTGCCGCTCATCTTTAATAAAGATATTGCGCCGCCCCAACATCGCCCCCAAATTTTCGGCCCGAAGTAAAGGGGTCCCGCCTTCGCCCATCGAGACAATGTGCTTCTTGTCCAGGATGGGCAGCAACTCCCAGTAGCGCCACATCGTGCGGTCACGTTGAGGCAGTTCATGCCGCCAAATGTAAGCTGTTTCATTAAGATTGTAGATTAGCTCAAGCCATTCTCCGCCACACTCGGGGCAAGTTCCCACTAGCTTTGTGTACTCATCGGTGTAGCCGCAAGAAGTACATTTATAGGAGAAAGATTTGGTCACAGACTTACTCGCCTTTATCCCAGGGTAATATTAGATAGTCGCTTCGTGGATACGTTTTAAAGCTTGACTGACATCTTCTAACAATTCATTTTCAGTGAAAATACCTTTCCGCAGAAGTACTTCAACCTGCCCCGTAAGAGCTACATGTTCGGCTGGGGTGAGTTCTTTAGCGCTGACAATAACAATCGGAATGCCCCGTGTTTTCTCGTTATGCTTGAGCGCCTCAACTACCGTAAAACCGTCCATTTCGGGCATGGTTAGATCAAGAATAATAAGATCAGGTTCGACACGTTGGACCAACTCCAGGCTCTCGCGGCCATTGTTTGCGGCAAAGATTTTGTAGTTGGGTTGGGCCTCAAGGATACGGCGGATCAGCAAAATATCATCGGCCTGATCGTCAACAACTAAAACCTTGACCTGCTCTTTAGATTGGGTTTCCAGGTGTTTAAGAGCTTTGACCAGTTCATTTTCGACAATGGGCTTCACCAAGTAGTCGGCAGCGCCCAGCGAGAAGCCCCGATTTTTATCACTGACAATACTACAGATGATAACAGGAATATTCTTGGTGGTGGGGTCATCTTTGAGCAATCTCAAAACCCCCCAGCCATCTGTTTCGGGCATCAACACGTCGAGCAGAATCGCGGCTGGAGCGAGCTCTTTTATTTGCGGCAAGACATCATGGCTGTGATTGATGCCAACCACTTTATAATCTTGTTGTTCCAGGAAGCGCTCATAAAGAGTAATCACGCCCGGATCATCGTCTATAGCGACAATTAATTTTCCATTACCGTCTTTTCGAGTGTCGGCGGTTAGTATCATTGGGGCCTCGGCCTCTTGTTGTTCAACCGGTTTGATCGGAATGAAAAAGTTAAAGGTAGAACCGTAACCAAGTTTGCTTTCGACCCAAATGTGGCCCTGGTGCATCTCAACAAAGTGGCGGCTAATGGGCAAGCCCAGACCGGTGCCGCCTACTTTGCGGGTTGTGCTGGAGTCAACCTGAGTGAATTCTTCAAAGATACTGGTCAAATTCTCTTCAGGGATGCCAATACCCGTGTCGCTGACGGTAATCGTGACTTTCTCCTGATCGGCCTGGGCCGAGATTGTGACCCGCCCTTCATCGGTAAATTTACAGGCATTAGACACTAAGTTCAGGATAATTTGCCGGATCCGGGTTGGATCGGCCCAGACCGACGGTAAGTTTTCGGGAATATCTTGGTGCAGCATAATCGGCCTGTCTTTAACCAGGGCAATGGCTGTTGACATGACCCCCTTGATAATGGGTTCAAGTTCAACCTCTTCAAAATTCAGCTCCATTTTACCGGCCTCAATTTTGGAGAGGTCAAGGATGTTATTGATTAGACCCAACAGGTGTTGCCCGCTATTGTGAATCGAGGTCAGGTCCGTTTTTTGCAGTTCGGTTAAAGGTCCATCAATGCCTTTTAAGATTACCCGTGAAAAGCCAATAATCGAATTGAGCGGCGTGCGTAACTCGTGGCTCATGTTAGCCAAGAACTGGGTCTTCAGTTTGTCAATCTCTTTGAGGCGTTCGGCAGTTTGTTGTTGTTCGGCAAAGGCGCGCGCGTTTTGGATAGCAACGGCTAATTGAGCGGCCAGAGTTTCCAGTACAGAAATTTCTTCACTGGGAAAAGCATTGGGTGAGGTGCTCTGCACATCCAATGCGCCAATGAGCATATCGCCTACCTGGAGTGGAATAGCCAGTTCGGCCCGGGTTTCCGGCAAAAATTCGTTGCGGTGATGGATCGTGCCAGCTTCGACGGTGTCTGTATCGCGGACGACGATAGGCTGGCGCCGGTAAGTTACCTGGCCGATCACGCTTTGACCCCCAACAGCTAACTTATGACCCATAGCCAGCAGCTTTCGGCCCACTTCACCCGTGCTTTTGTAAAGTGTAGCAAACTGCCTGGCTTCATCAATAAGAAATATCTGGACGTGATAAAAGCCAAAGCGTTCCCGAATCAGTTCGACAGCCTGGCTCAGCATGGTTTCCTGGTCGAGGATAGAGGTCGCCACCCGGCCCACATCTGAACTGGTCTGCAATTGCACGGCTCGCCGCTGAGTTTCTTCGAGGAGCCGGCGATTTTGGAGCATAATTGAGAGCTGGTCGGCCATGGCGATGGCCAGGTTAATTTCTCGTTCGCTAAAAACGTGTTTTTTGCCAATGGCGTCGGCTCCCAAAGCCCCAATCACTTCGTCGTTAATGATAATTGGGACCAGCAGCAGTGAAGCAATCCCCAGGGGAATATTGATCTCTCTCACGGTTGCCAATAAAGGATCATTTGCCGCATCTTCTATGGCTACCG
Source organism: Chloroflexota bacterium (assembly GCA_016860845.1). The sequence goes on along the minus strand of BOKF01000012.1, from coordinate 102,034 downwards.
GGCGCTTGGTGGCAATCAGTTTTTCATAAGAGGGATTACCCTCAACCGGAAAGCGCAGGCCAGGTTCAGCCGGTTCGCCATTAATGAAGAGCGCATGAAGTTTACCAAATTTTCGGTCTTCCTCAAAGAAGAGTACTCCGCCTTGCAGTAACCCCAGGGTAGTTAACATTTCCCGCAGGACGGTGTATAACATTTCTTGCTCACCTGCTGTGGCGACCAGGGTGCGACCGACTTGATATAAAGCTTCTGCTTCCTGGCGGGCGGCCTGGGTTTGCTCAAACTGGCGCACTGCTTCAATCGCTTGGGCCGCTTGGCTGGCTACGGCCTCAATAAGCACCAAATCATCTTCATCAACCTTATCCGGGACAGGTACTTCAAAATCAATGGCCCCAATCACGGTTTGCCCATGAAGTGTTAAAGGAGCAAGCAGTACGGATGCTTCCTTTGGCTCGTTGGAGACATCACTTTTGCCGTTTGGCCCCTGCGCCTCAAAGAGAGTTTCGGGTGTGCTGGGCGGAAGCAGAACCGGCTGCTTCATTTCGATAATTCGATTGATTTCATCGTTAGACCAGGCGACTGCTTCATCCTGGCTGGTCAGGCCCTTTTCGGTGAGGCGATAACGATGCGCCGCTTGCCGTTCGTTGAGGTAAGCACTCCACTGTTCGTTTAGGTAGTACTCATGAGTTTTGCGTACCTCTTCCAGCGCTTGCTGTGAAGCCTGGTAAGACCGGGCGGCTTCGATAGCGTTCGCCAACTGATCAGCCAGAGATTGCAGAATGGTGATATCACTCTCCGTAAAGGCGGCCCGTTGGGTGCTTTGGACATCAAGTGCGCCAATGACTCGACCCCGGGCAATCAGGGGCAAGGCCATTTCCGAGCGAGTATCGGGCAAAAGAGGATTATCAAAAGAGACGGCATCTTTGCCCGTATCCAGGGCAATTTGGGGTTTACCCGTTTCTGTGACCGTCCCCACGATGCTCTTGCCACCCACTTTGAGTGTGTATTTATTCGCCAGCATCTGCCGGCCCACTTCGCCGGTGGAGGCATGGACAACAGCATGTTTCTGGTACTCGTCTACCAGGAAGATAGAAACATGATAAAAACTAAAGCGGTCCCGAATCAGTTCCACGGTTTGGGGCAGTAATGTCTCCAGTTCCAGGGAACTGGTGGCCACTTGAGAAACTTCGGCTACCGTTTGGAGCAAGGTGGCCCGGTATTGGGTTTCCTCAAACAAACGCCGATTCTCCAGTGCGCCGGAAATTTGCCGGGCAATATCTTCATAGAGGCGAACCCTCTCGGCAGGGAAGGGTTCAAATTTCTGGTTGCCAATTAAAATAAAACCGCCCACCTCCCGGTTAAGCCAAATCGGCACGGCTACCAGGGTATTAATCTGCATAATCATCAGCAGTTGGCGCAACAGGTCAGAAAAGCGTTCATCGGCGGTCGCTCGATTTGAAACTACGGTTTGCCCTGTTTTCAATAAGGGGTTTAACCCCAATTCCTCGGTGGAGAAACGCGCGCCAGGTGAAATAGGAGGCCATTGCTGCTGGGGATTATCCCACAAGGCGACTAATTCCAATTCAACCCCGCCCTCGATTTGATCGTACATAAAAATCCCTGCCCCTCGGTCGGGGTTGGTATCGGCAATGGCTTGTAGTGTCAGGTTGTAAATCGTTTCAGCGGTGTCGGCCACGAGCAAATCTTGGCTCAGGTGAGACAATATTTCCGAGTTATAGAGGCTCTGCTTGGTCGCTTCATAAAGACGTAAATTCTCGATAGCCGTGATGGCCTGGTCGGTCAGAGTTTGATAAATCCGAATTTCCTGCTTGGTATAATGATGGGGCTGGCGGGTGGAAATCGAGAGAAGCCCTTTGTATTCGGTTCCCAAAAACATCGGCGCGGAGAAGAGGGTCACTGCCTTCAGTTTCTCTTGCATAAAGCGCCGAAAAGCATCATCCATGCGCGGGTCTTGGCCCTCTGCCCGGCTCAGGTCTTCCACGACGAGCGGCTCAAAGGGGGGCTGGGTAAAAGCGTGGACCAGCGAGTAATCGTTAGCCGAGAATTTAGAACCAACGGGTAAGAGCTGGTCAGACTCCCGATCCCAACTGGCTACGATGGTTACTGTTTCAATTGAGCCTGATCCAGACCGATCCAGCAATGAAATACTGACCCGATCAATATCGTACACCCTTACACTTTCGACGATCACAGCGAAGATGTCATCCAGATCGGTGCTTTCGGCCAGAGAGCGGCTGATTTCATACAGCTTTTGCGTTTCAGAGAGAGCCGTTTGGGTTTGCTGGAAAAGTTGAGCGTTTTCAATAGCGACGGTGACTTGCGCAATGATCGCCTCGGCCAATTGCAGTTCATTCTTGGTGTACTCACGCCGTTGATTATGATGCTTGACTCTTAAAATACCCATGAGTCTGTTGCGGATCATCAGCGGAAAAGTGGTCAATGTATGTAATACGCTTGTCTCTGCCTGCTCCGGGGCCTGATCTGAAGTCCTGCGGGTCATTAAGAATGGCAGCGCCGGGTCGGCCAGATACTCGATCACAAGGGTTGGTTGTTTCAAGATTTGCCGGAGCGAAGTTGAGTCCTCTATAAATTCAACCGATTGTTTATGATCGCTCTTTTCTCCCTTTGACACAACCTGTTCAAAGTAAGTCCTGGCCTTATTGACCAGCCAGATCGTGGTCGTATCGGCTCGAAGGTAATTCTTGATATTGTCGGCCAATATCTCATAGATTTGCTGCAAATCAATGGTTTCAGAGAGCTGGCGGCTGGCTTCAAAGAGAACGGAGAGTTCTTTCGTTCGCGCCTGGGTTTGCTGTAACAAGCGGGCATTTTCAATGGCTAAAGCCACCTGGGCGCTCACTTCTTCCAGCAGACTGATCTCGTCAGTTAACGAGTCCCCCCCTGCCGAAGTTTCTTCAATCCCAATGACCCCAATCGTTTCCCCGTAAAGCTTGATGGGGGTTATTAATTCCGTAACTTCTCCCTCCTGGACGGTGCTGGTGCCTACCTGTTCTCTCGCCAGAGCTAATTTAGTTGAAGGGGACAGCTTTCCTATCTCTGAAATCCTGGTCTGGTCATACTCATAACCCAGCGCCGTTTCAGCGGCCATCTCCCCCTGCTTGCCTAAGTCTTCATGGGGTTGCTGGTTATATAAAATCCTCATCCCCTGCAAATCGTCTTGGAGCTGCTGCACGGTTTGAGAACCCTTAATCGCCGCTGCCAGCAGGTCAGCCAGGCTACCGAGAAATGCTATATCAATTTTGTCAAACCCGTCTAATTTACAGCTCTGTACATGTAAGACACCCAAACAGACTTGAGCTGATTGCAAGGGTACAGCTATCTCTGAATTTACGATTGCCGGTGGCTCGCTTTGTGGCTGAAGGTAGGATGAGGACGCTCCCTGAGTAATATCAGGACGATAGATTAATTCCCTCTGCCTGAAAGACTGATTTACAACACTGTCTTCGTCAATAGAAAAAGGATGCGGGGCTTGAGCCGCAGGTTGGCTGCCAAAGAGCCACAAATCTTTCCCGGAAGGCGACACCCGGTAGATTTGAGCTGCCTGAAAACCCAGTAAATGGGTTAGAGCGTGCAGCGCCAACTCCAGCACCCGTTCTATTTTTTCATCAGCGTTGACCTGTTGGCTAATCTTCTGAATTATTTCAAGTTGACGAGCGTATTTAGGGGTAAACTCGGTAAATTTAGTCGCCGAAACTTGTAATTTGCTCATACTTCTTCCTCGTAGCTGCGGATCAGGTCTCACCCTTAAAAGGGACGATCTTGCCCCCAAGAATCTTGACCTTTTAATGAGTATCGCCGTTAGCAGGGGCGACGAGATGCACATAAGCCCGTTGACTGCCCAATGCATCTCCCAGTTCTTTGACCGTTGTCTGGAGGATCGTGTCCACGTTGGTCGAAGCTCTTACTTTGGTGGTAATCTCTTTAATCAGAGCCTCACGCCGGGCTGCTTTTTGGCTGGCTTCATAACGTTGGGCATTATCCAGGGCCAGGGCGGTCTGGTCAATAAAAGCCCGCAGTAATCTGATCTGAGCCTCTTCAATGGATTTTTCGGTGCTTTTGTTAAAACCGGCTTCAATCAGGCCAATATTCTCTTGGCGCAGTGTTACCGGTGTAAATACTCTGATCCAATTGGCATGTTGTTCCGCTTCAAAGAGCTCGCGGTCAAAACGGTCGTCCCAACCGGTAATAATTTCGGTTTGGCCTGTTCTGATGATATCAGCCATGATATCCTGGCTATCCAGAGAATGGTTGGCCTGTTTAATTTGAGACTCGGACACCCCGAACCCGGCCACGGCTTTAACCCGGTGCTGATACTTATCTACCAGGCAAAATTGAGCATATTCGAAACCCAAAACAGTCTCGCAGGCCTCAAAGAAAATGTTCATAATTTCCTGGACTTGCAGAGTGCCCGCCAACATTTGGCTGAACTGCTGCAAAGCCTGGGTGTCTTTCAGAAGGGCTTCAGCCTCGTATTGAGCTTGGGTAACGCTTTCAAACAAGCGGGCATTTTCGATGGCGTTGGCCAATTGGTCGGCCATAGTTTGCAGCAGGGTAATATCTTCAGCCGAGAAAGCGCCGCGCTCGGTGCTTTGTACCGTCAACGCGCCAATCACCTCATCCCGGCTGATCAGGGGCAGCGCCATTTCCGAATGGGTGTCGGGCAAATGCGGGTTATGAAACCGGACCGCTTCTTGACCCACATCCAGGGCAATGCGAGCCTGGCGGTTTTGAATACTCCAGCCGATCATTGACTCGCCCCCAATCTTGAGTCTGTGCTTGTTTTCAAGCTGAATCCGTCCCGCCTCGCCCGTGCCGGCCCGAAGAACAGCCCATTCTCTGGCCTCATCTGCCAGGAACAAGCCGACATAGTAAAAATCGAACTGGTCCCGGATCAGGTTGACCGAAGTATTGCTCAATTCGTTCACGTCGAGAATGGAACTGGCGGCGCGAGAAACCTCGGCTGCGGTCTGCAAACGCTCTGAGCGGTATTGGGCTTCGGTGAGCAGTTGGTTGTTGTCCAGCCAGATGGCTAACTGGTCGGCCAGTACTTTACCAATTTCAATATCCTCGGGCGTAAAGATGTGGCCTTTTTCGGTTGCATCAGCCCCAACGATACCCACCACCTCGCCGCGGGTGACGATGGGAATTAGGAGCATCGCTTCAACCCGGCCCCGTAGGGTCTGATTGTGTTGGGTTAAAGGATGGGCTGGTACATCTTCGATGACAAGGGGGAAGGGATTTTTTAGCAAATGTTGAGCCACCAAATCTTCTTTAGCCGGGAAAACGAGGTCAGGCTCAACCACCTTGTTATCAATGTAAAGCGCTTCCATCATATTGTTCTCACCGGCTGGATCGAGTAACATGATCCCACCCCGCTTGAGGTTGAGCAAGAGGAGATACTCACCCAGCACCGTTTCAAAAGCAGCCCGCCGATTGATCAGCGTAGCCAGAGCTTCGCTAATGTTGTAGAGGAGCTGCGTTCTGGCCAAAGCCTTTTCTAAAGCCTCTTCAGCCTGTTTGCGTTCAATGGCAATCCCGGCTAACTGAACCGCCATGTCAATCAGCTCCAGATCGGCTGCAACCGGAGTATGAGGTTCGGCATGATACATGGCAAAAGTGCCCAATACCTTGCCATCGGTCGCCAGAATAGGGGTGGACCAACAGGCGCGCAGGCCATAAGTGGAAGTGATCCATTCGGCGTAATCTACCCACAACGGATCAGCAGCAATATCCGGAGAGATTACTTGTTCCCCACGATAAGCTGCCGTGCCACACGAGCCAACTTTCGGCCCGATAACAAGGCCATCTATGGCTTGAATAAAACTTTGAGGCAGGCTGGGGGCTGCCCCACTGCGCAAATGAGTGCCAGTGCCATCCAGCAGCATAATAGAAGCATAGAAGGTTTTATCAGATAAACCCTCGATAAATTCGGCCAAAACGTTAAGTGTAGCTTGCAGTGAGGCGCCTTTGGCAATCATTTCAAAGACTCGCTGCTGTCCGGTTAATAAAGCTTCGGCATGTTTGCGTTCGGTAATGTCCAGGTGCGTCCCGGCCACCCGGAGAGGTTGACCGGCTTCATCCCACCCCACTGCATTGCCGCGATCCAGAATCCATATCCACTCGCCGGCCTTGGTGCGCAGGCGATATTCACACTCATAAAAAGCCGTTTTACCGGCAAGATGGTCATTCCAGATTACTTGCGCCTGGGGCAGGTCATCGGGGTGGGTCCGGCTGTCCCACCACTCCACACACGGCTCAACTTCATCGAGCAGATAGCCTAGCATGGCGGCTGCCCGCTCATCAACAATATCCACGCCCGTCTGCACATTGTAATCCCACAAACCCAGATCCGCGCCGTGCAGGGCCAGTTCAAGCCGCTGTTCGCTTTCCCGCAGGGCCTCTTCGGCTTTCTTGCGCTCGGTGATGTCCCAGAAGATGGCCTGTATACCCACAGTTACGCCGGAGGCGTCAAAAATGGGTGACTTCACCACCCGCACAAATAAGTTCTCCCCGGCTTTTGTTTGATGCTCTTCCACAGTTTCAAACGGTTGGCCGGTTTCGATGACCCTGCGATCATCCTGTTGATACTTTTGGGCCAATTCGGGAGGATAAAAATCGAAGTCGGTTTTGCCGATCAGCTCCTCTAGGGATACGCCCAGGCTGTTGCAGAAACTCTTGTTGCCAAAGACAAAACGGCCGGCCCGATCCTTGCGCAAGATGTTCTGGGGGATATTATCCACCAACGATTGATAAAGGACTTCGGAAGCGCGCAGCGCTTCCTCGGCTCGCTTTCGTTCGCCAAGCTCCTGGCGGGCCTGTTCGTATAGTTGCGCACTTTTGACGGCGTTGGCCAATTGATCGGCCATGGTCTGCAAAACGATAATATCTTCTCGGCTGAAAGCGGCCGGCTCATCGCTCTGAACTGTCAAAGCGCCGATGGCTTCATTATGATAAATAAGCGGCAAAGCAATTTCAGACCTGGTTTGGGGTAAATCCGGGTTTTGAAAGCGGACAGCTTCCTTGCCGACGTCCAGGGCAATCCGAGGTTGGCGGTGATAAACACTCCAGCCAATCATCGACTCTCCACCGATCTTCAGGCGGTGCCTTTTTTGCAGTTGAATTTGACCGGCCTGGCCGGTGCCGGCTTTTAAGACAGCCCATTCTTTGGCTTCATCCACCAAAAAAGCGCCTACGTAATACAGCTCAAAACGGTCACAGATCAAGGCTACGGCTGAATCAAGCAAGTCTTGCACTTCTAGAACGGAACTGGCGGCCCGGGCTACCTCGGCGGCGGTCTCCATGCGCGTGGCCCGGTAGGCTGCTTCCTCGATCAACTGGCGGTTAATGAGGGCAATATAGACCTGGTCGGCCATGGCCAGCCAGAGGCGCTGTACCTCTTCGGTAAAGGTATAGGGACGGGTAAAGTAAACCAGGATAGCGCCCAATTGTTGATTGGCTGCTGCCAAAGGCAGAATGGCGGCCGAACAGGCCCCGGTGGGTTCAAAACTGGCCCGTTCCGCCTCAGACAGCTCCTCGGCAGTGGCAATGTCGTCAATAAAAAGCGGCACACTGCTGGTGAGCAACTTGCTTTGGTCAAATTCCGGCAAATAAAAACGCGTTCCGACCGCATAAGAAGGGGTATTGCGTTTTTGCCAGTTAAATTTCAACTCGGCCCAAACAGGTTCATTATCAACCAGATTAAAGCGAAAGGCCGAAATTTCGCAGGGATCAGCCAGGCGAATCTGGTCAAAGATCGCCTCAAAGATTTGGCGCTCGCTCATGGCGCTGGCGATGGCCCGACTGCCCAAATAGAGGGCTGCCGTTTCGGCCAACATCCGTTCACGTTCAGCCTCCCGCGCCCGAACCTCGGTGACATCCTGGGTGATGCCCAGCAGATACTCGGGCTTGCCGGCAGCGTTGGGAATTGGAATAAGCCGGGTATGACCTATCCGCTCCCGGCCATCTCCCCAGATTGTTTTATCTTCAGCTTCGAAGATTTGGTTGTTAGTAAAGACTTCTTTATCGCGCCGGTAAAATTTTTCGGCCAGGTCGGGGCGTAAAAAGTCACGATCTGTCTTGCCGATCAGTTCCTGTTGAGGGCGGCCAATCACCTGGGCATTGGCCTGATTCATTTCCAGTAAAGTGTGATGCTTATCTTTAATAAAGATGGGGTCGGGAATATGCTCGATGACAGTCTTGAGGAAGCGCCGGCTGTTCTCCGCCTGATCGAGTAAGAGGGCATTTGCGGTGAAGAGTTGGGTGTTTTGAATGGTATTGGCCAGTTGGTCGGCCAGAGTCTGAAACAGGGTAATGTCGCCCTGCGCGAAGGCGCCTGGTTCTGAACTCTGCAGATCCAGCGCCCCAATCACCTGTCCCCGATTGATGAGAGGTAACGTCATTTCGGAGCGAGTATCCGGCAAATAGGGATTTTGAAAATGCGCGGCGCCCGCGCCCCCATCTAAAGCAATCAATGATTGGCGATGCTGAACAGACCAGCTAACCATTGACTCCTCGCCAATTTTTTGTGGAAACTCTTGTTGTAACAAGAGTTTCCCTGCTTCGCCGGTGCCGGCTCGCAGCTTGATATACTGGTTTGACTCATCAACGAGATAGATGGCGACATAGTAAAGATCAAAGTAATCCTGGATCAGGTTAACCGCTACCCGGAGCAGGTCATCCACATCCAAAATCGAACTGGCTGCATCGGAGATGGCTGCTACTGCTTCCAGCAACAATTCTTGGCGCTGGGTATTTTGCGACAGCCCCTCTAATTCGTGCAGGATTTCAGTCCACTGCCCGGTTGTCTGAAGCTGGGGCAGAGTCAGCGCCAATTTCTTAAGTTTAGCTTGAATGTTTTGCAAGGTTTTATTGACCATGATTCTTGCCTTCTCTACTGCCGGCTAAAGCGGGTTTAGGTCCCGGAGTTGGGTGGTGTTCACTGGCTTGACGCTCCGGGGAGTGGATACCGAGAGTAATTCCACCGCGTGGCGCGCCCAGAACCTTACTCAGTTCCGTCACCGTCGTCTGCAAAATATCTTCGACATTCGTCGCGCTTCTGATTTTGCCTGTAATCTCACGGATAATTTCTTCGCGCCGGGCGCGCCGCTGTGACGCGTCCAGGAGTCGCAAATTCTCCAGGGAAGCAACCATCTGCTGGGCAACTGTCGTGTAAAACTTGACCTGCTGGGGCGTAAAAGTTTTATTTTGGGTTCGGTAAGCGACCAATAAGAAACCCAGCCGGCTTTGATAGGTAGAGAGAGGGAGCGCTACCAGGGATTTAATGTTCATCCGGGTTAACTCTCGCCGCAGTTGCTCCGTCAAGTAAGGGGCGTCACTGTTTGTATCTTCAATAACTAACGCCCCATGCTGAGGGATGATGCCTTCAATGACCATGTCGCTGGCCTTGAAGCGGGTGCCGTTGGGCAAAGTAGGATGGCCGGGAGTCGCCCAAATCGCTTTTTGTTCCAGGATTTGTCCGGCCACATTTGTGGTTTGACTATCCAGGTAGGTGTAGACAGAAGCTGAGTCAACCCCAGATTGGGCAATCGCTTCCATTGCCAGCCGATAAACGGTTTCTTCATCATGCGCCGAGAGTAGTTCTTGGGTGATGCGGTAAAGATTTTCAGTTTCGGCCAGAGCTCTTTGAGTTTGCTCAAACAACCGTGCATTTTGGATGGCATTGGCCAGTTGGTCGGCCATTGTTTGGAGCAAGGTGATATCCTCAGCCGAGAAAGCGCCCTGCTCGGTGCTTTGCACGGTCAGCGCGCCAATCACCTCATCCCGGCTGATGAGGGGCAAAGCCATCTCGGAGTGCGTATCGGGCAGGTACGGATTTTGAAACCGGACTGCTTCCTGGCCGACATCCAGCGCAATCCGAGCCTGGTGGTTTTCGACACACCAGCCGATCATCGAACCGCCGCCAATTTTGAGTTTGTGCTTGTTTTCGAGCTGAATGCGCCCGGCCTCCCCTGTACCGGCCCGGAGAACAGCCCACTCCCTGGCTTCATCTACCATGAATAGTCCCACATAGTAGAAGTCAAACTGGTCGCGGATAAGATTGACCGAGGTGTTGATCAACTGCTGGACATCGAGGATCGAGCTGGCCGCGCGAGAAACTTCGGCTGCGGTCTGCAAACGCTCGGAGCGATATTGCGTTTCGGCGAGGAGCCGGCGGTTTTCCAGCCATATCGCCATTTGGTCGGCAATCGCCTCGCCAATTTCGATGTTGTTCTGCGAAAAGGTATGTCCTTTTTCAGTTGAGCCAACGGTAATCACTCCGGCTACCTTTTTGCCAAAAACTAACGGTATGGCCAGCATCGCTTCTGTCTCATGCAGACCCTCCAGCATGTTTTTGGTCAGCGGATGTTCATGGGTATCGTTAATGATCAAGGGGCTGGGATCTTGCTGTAAATGTTGCAGGATAGCATCTGGCACAGCAGGGGTAATCACCTGGAGTTCAACTGCCTGTCCATTAACATACAAGGCCTTCGTTTCATGGGATTGGCCGGTCTTATCCAGCAGTAAAATAGCGCCCTGGTTTAAATTAAGGAGATTAAGATACTCACCCAGGACGATTTCCGCAACCGTCCGTTGATCGGTCGCCGTAGCCAGGGCGCCGCTGATGCGATAAAGCGATTGAGTTCTGGCGAAGGCTGCCTGCAATGCTTCCTCCGCTTGCTTCCGTTCTGTTATGTCGTTGATAATTCCAATGAGATATTCCGGTTTACCGTCAGCTCCGACCAAAGGAATTTTACGAGTGTAAAGAATCCGTATATTACCCCTGGCATCAGTAATTGACTCCTCGGTTTCTTGAGTTTCACCGGTTTGAAACAGTTTAGCGTCTTGCGTCCAGGACCGATTGGCTTCTTCTTGGGGTAAGTAATCATAGCCGGTGCGGCCAACAACTTTTTCCTCCGGCAGCCCCAATAAACCTTCGGCAAAAGCGCGATTCACTACAACCCATTTATGATCGGTATCTTTAATGAAAATTGGGTCAGGGATCTGGTCAATGATACTCTTCATAAAAATCCGGCTGTCCTGGGCCGTTTGCAGGAGTCGGGCATTTTCAATGGCGTTGGCCAGTTGATCAGCCATAATCTGCAAGGTATCAATGTCCTCGTCACTGAAGGCATTCACTTCGGTGCTCTGCACATCCAGGGCGCCGGTGACGATGCCGCGTGTTAGCAGCGGTAGCGCCATTTCAGAGCGTGTATCAGGCAGAAGTGGGTTCTGAAAGTGAACCGCATCCTCACCCACATCGAGGGCAATTCGCGGCTGGGCGTTAGCCGTCACATAGCCCACAATCGAGTTGCTGCCCACTTTGAGCTTGTGCGGCTTTTCAACCATTATTTTACCAACTTCGCCGGTTGAAGCATGGACGACTGCCCACTCGCGGGCTTCGTCCAACAAAAAGATAGAAACATGATAGAAACCAAAACGGTCTCGAATCAGGTCTACCGTGCTGTTGAAAATCTCCCCCAGATCAAGCATTCTGGAGACCGATTCGCCCACTTTGGCGACAGTCTTTAAGCGGGTCGCCCGGCGCTCGGTCTGCTCCAGCAGCCGGCGATTTTGAATGGTGATGGCGATTTGATCGGCCATTGCCCGGGCCAGGTCTATTTCCTGTTGGCTAAAGTTACGATACTCTTTGACCGAGTCAGCGCCAATCCAGCCAATGGTTTCACCTCGAATAATCATGGGGGCTTCCAGCAGCGACTTGGGCATTCCTTGTTTATTGAAGCTATAAAATCCCACCAGGCTGGGATCACTCGGCGCATCTATACTGACAAAGGGACGGCCCGAAAGAAGAATCTGTTGATAGGGAATACTCTCATCCAGGGGAAACTTTAACTTTTCAACGTTTTGGAGTTGGCCCTCTTGAACGTAAGCCATTAATTGGCCGTATTGTCTATCGGGGCTAACCAGGGTAACTCCCCCTTGATCCAGACCCAAACTATAAACATATTCGACCAAAGCTTCCTGCAAAATTTCCTGTAAATCAGCCGCACCTGCCAAAACTCGGCCAGCGCGGTAGAGAGTTTGCGTTTCAGCCAGGGCGGCCTCGGTGCGTTGAACCTGGCGGGCATGCTCAATAGCAATGGTCGTTTGGTTGCAAATCGTGCGATAGAGCGCCAACTCGCGCTCACTAAAGGTATGGTGGGTTCTGTACTCAATAGAGATCAACCCAACCACATGACCCCGGGTAACCAGCGGATTAACTACTACGCTGTACGCCCCGAATTTTTGGAGAAACTCTCGCTCGGCAACAGCCAAACGTTCGTCTGAAGTAACATCTTCAATGATGAGGGTTTCCTGAGTACAAACCAGGTCATACAAGGCAGGATAGTCAATAATGGAGAAACGATAGCCTATGTCCTCGTTGCGGCTGGCTGGATCAACATCACCAACGGCAACAACTTCGCTGCGGGTAGGTAAATTGTTGAGGTCAATTTCATCACAGATATGCAGCGAGCAGCGTTCAGCGCCGATGGTGATCACACTCTGGATCAGGACATTGTAAACATCATCGAGACTTAACGCCCCGGAGAGCCTGCGGCTAATATCAAGGATAAGATGGCTTTCGTGCAGGCTATTTTTGAGGTCGGTCAGCAGGGTGGTGTTTTTGAGAGCGATGGCAATTTGCATGGCAATCGCTTTCAATAAGAACAAGTCTTGCTCGTCAAACTGATTGGGCTGAGGGTGAAGAATGGCGAAAACTCCCCGGAGTTGATTCGTTCCAACCACGAGGGGCGCACAAATTATGGAACGGGCGGGAGTCGCATGCCCATTTGTACCCTGGTTTGCTGGGAAGGGCGCTGATGAGAGCCAGCGTGGGTCGGTGTTTGCATCCAAGACCAGAACAGCCAGGCCAGTTTGTAAAACTGATGCGGCCAAGCCGCTGGTCAAAGTGGTGCGAACGAGGCTTTGTCGCTCGACGCCGGTAAGATCATTCTTTTTAGGATGAGAACTTTTGAAATAGACATCACCGTTTTCAGCCTGCAAGTAAATCTCACAGAAGCCGGTCCCCAGATGGTCGGCAAATGTTACAGCAGTGCTGAGGATAGAGTCGAGATCAAGATCGGCATTCAGTGCTACAGTGATTTCGTGAAGCAGACTCATCCAGTCGTGCGGAGCGACGGTTTCGGTATTGGTCATCCTTCATCCCCTTTTTGTACTTTGAAGTGTATCCCTATGTGTTTAGCAGGAGTCTAAACGGGCCTAATCACAGTCAGGATGAGGGAGTGGCTTTAGTAACCCAGATCCCAAACCATATTACCCTGTAAAATGCTAATAATTTGCTCAGGGAATTTATCAGGGTCAATAGGTTTGCCCAGAAAGCCATCAAACCCGGCCTTTTTAGCCTTTTCCATCGTGCCGGGATTGGAGTCGGCAGTGACGGCGACCACTCGGGTCTCAGCGAAGCGAGCGTCACTGCGCAGTTTGGCCAGCGCATCATAACCATCTTCATAAGGGAGATGAAGGTCCATCAAGACCAAATCAACGCGGGGCATAGTGTCGGCAAATTCTAGCACTTGCCAGCCAGAGGCTTTCCACTCATAGCGACGCACCCCAATAAAGGCCAGGAGCCGGGCAATGAGAACCAAATTTTGGAGATTATCTTCTACAACCAGAACGTACGCATCTTTGGGGTCAATCGCTTTTTTTTGTTTTGCATCCGCAATTATTTGTGCCATCGGGGTTTACCTTTCAAGAAGTTTTCAATTTGACTGGGAAGTTCATCAATATCAATCGGTTTGGCAATGTAACCATCACAGCCGGCTTGGAGCACATTCTCTCGATCTTTTTTCATAACATTAGCTGTCATGGCAATAACCGGGATATGGGCTGTTTCTCTGGCTTTTTTGAGCGTATCGGTAATTTCATAACCATCAATATCGGGCAAATTGATATCGGTGATGATAATATCGGGGCGGTTGCTCATCGCTTTGGCCAGGCCATCACGGCCATTACCGGCCTCGATGACTTCATACCCTTCGATTTCCAGAACTCGCTTGACCAGGGTCATGTTGTCGAGATTGTCCTCGATATAAAGGATTTTGGCTTTGCCCATAAAGCATCTCCTTACGAACAAAAAATAATTGTTCCCTATCGGGCGGAAAGGGGAGGCAGGTTCTGTTCAGTAACTAAATTGGGGGAAGGGGTGCCAGCGGCCAGGAAAATTTCCTGAATCATCTCTTGTAATTGGATGGTTGGAAAAGGTTTAATGAGGTAGCCGTTGACCTCAAGCTGTTCGCTTTCATCCTGGACCTCACGAGAACCATAAGCGGTCATCAAAATGACATTGATAGTGGGGTGCAGGGAACGGGCTACTTCAACCAGGGTAAAGCCGCTGATGCCGGGCATCTTTAGGTCGGTTATCAGGAGGTCATACAGATTGTAAGTCAGCTTGGTCAGCGCTTCTTCACCTGACGACGCGCCATCAACCAGGTAAGCCCCTGGGGCATCCTGCAACCCCTGTTTGAGAAAAAAGACCAGGGTCGGTTCATCGTCTACAATGAGAATCCGTTTAGGCCGGCTATGCTGATTTGCCATAATAATCTGCTCCTTTAGCCTAAGAGTTGCTTACTCCTGCTAATATAGCACAAAATGATTTAAGTTGTGGTTACAGGATGGTTACAATTATTAAAAAACTGGCGGGCAGGGATTAATCAGTACTGATTAAATATCGCCCTCCGGCAATGGTGGTAACATATTGGGGGGTGGCTGGATCAGTTTCCAATTTATGGCGCAGGCGATGAATATGGACACGAGCAATGGCGCGCGCGTCGGCTTCCGTAGCTTCATAACCCCGGACGTGCCTGATCAGGGTAATAGAGTCCATCGCTACATTGGGTTGAGCCATAAGCACGGCCAGGATGTCGAATTCGGTCGGAGTCAAGTTGACCACTTCACCCCGGCGAGTTACCTGGCGATTGTGAGGGTTGAGTTTTAGGTCTTTGATTTCCAGAACCGACTCGGTCGGTTTGACCTGGGTGGGTTCTTCCGCCGATTGGCGGGCCAGCCCGTCGGCCACGCTCGCCAGTAGTTCGCTGGTGTCAAAGGGTTTGGTCAGATAATCGTGGGCGCCCTGGCGCAGAGCTTCAACGGCTGAGTCGAGGGTGGCGTAAGCGGTCAAGATAATTACACTGGTGGTCGGGGCGAATTGGCGCAAGCGGCGGACAATATCCAGACCATTCATATCGGTGAGACGTAAATCAATCAGGGCGACATCAAAGCGTTGCTGCTCAATAAAAGTCAGCGCCGTTTGTCCATCGGCGGCTTCGGTAACTTCATAACCTTGTTCTTGTAGATTAAGCCGTAGAAAGTGGCGCAGGGTTTTCTCATCATCTACCACCAAAACTCGACCTGTCATACAGTGGCCCTCCTGGCGACTGGTAAACGAATGATAAAACGGGTGCCATGCTCCGCTTCACTTTCGATGCTGATAGTTCCCCCATGCTCTTCAACAATCCGCCGCGCTATGGTCAAGCCCAGGCCGGTGCCTCGGGTTTTGGTGGTAAAGAAGGGTTCAAAAATATGTTGTTGAGTTTCAACCGGGATACCTGGCCCGGTGTCGGCAATGGTTACGATAACCTCATCGGCCGGTTTGCCGTTTTGAGAGGGGGCAGCCCGGGTTTGTAGCGAAAGTTGTCCCCCATTAGGCATAGCCTGGGTCGCGTTGATAATCAAGTTGGTGAAAAGCTGTTCCAACCGTTGCCGGTCTACACTGAGGCGAGGTAGGTTATTCGCATAGTCAATTACTATCATCACCCGACTTTCTTCAACCTGAGCGCGAAAACGCTGCAGAACGTCTTCAATAATTTCGGCTACATCTTCATTGGACAATTTGAGCCGGGCAGGGCGAGCCACAAAAAGGATGTCCTCTAAAATCCGGTTGACCCGCTGAATCTCGCCGCGCATCATGACCGCTCCCTCAAATTCTGGCGAGTCTTTGGCTACGTTGCGAGTCAGATAATCAATGCCGGCGGCGATCCCGGCAATGGGGTTACGAATTTCATGGGCCACTACCGCCGACATTTCACCCAGAGCCGCCAGCCGGTCAAGGCGCCGCCGTTCGGCCTCCATCGTTTTGATTTCGCTCAAATCTTCCAGAACACCCACCACTCCAATCGGCCGGCCGGTCCGGTCAACTCCGCCAAGCGGCGCGGTGCTGGCTGAAATAGAGAGGGATTGTCCTTCCCGATGGTGGAGTGTAATCTCCTGGTGGGTGTAAGATTTCCCGGTCGTCATTGTTTCGTTAAATATCTTGATTAATTCTGTGGACGGTTGAATAATCCGGGTCAGGGGTTGGTGGAGAGCTTCATCCTGCCGGTAGCCCAACATCTGCGAAGCAGCCGGGTTAAAAGCAGTGATATAACCTTCTTGATCAACTGCAATCAAACCATTGCTCATGTTTTGAATAATATCTTCATTAAAAGTCCGCAGCGCTTCGGTTTGCTGGAAAAGCTGCACATTTTCTAATAGGATAGCCAACTGCCCCGCCAGCACTGACAGGAGATCAAGGCTGATTTGGTTGAAGGGGGCATTGCGTCCAGAACTGCCGGTTTCGGCAGTGAGTAAACCAACTATCTCCCCGTTAATAATCAATGGCAGCAGGGCGCCAACAATATTGGATTGACCTTCCAGCGTTTTGACGGTAGCCCCATTACCCAAAATCCAGACAGGCTCTCCCTCACTCACGGCTGTCTCAAGCGCAGACTGGGCCAGGCCCGAGCACTGTAACCCATTTTGGCAAACCACCGCCATTTCTATCATATCGGATTTTGACCGGGAGCCAGCGCCTGAGGCAAAAGCGGAGAAAGCCGGATGAGGGCGGCTTAACCAAGCCAAGCGAGTTGCTCCGGTTTCCCGCTGGACAATTTCCAGAACCCGGTGGACAAGTGAGGCTTCGCTACCGGCGACCTGCAAAATCTGGTTGATTTCTAGCAGGGGCAGCAAGGTTTGCAGCCGTAAACTATCCCGCAGCAGCTCCCGCCGGGCCAGATTATCTTTGATCGTAGCGACCAACTCTTTCGGCTCAAAAGGTTTCATCAGGAAACCCTGCGCCCCCAGTTGAATAGCATTAATCGCGTCTTCCATCGTGCCGTAGCCGGTAATCAACACCACGGTCAAGTGGGGATCAATCTCTTTGGCCAGGCGGAGCAGTTCCAGCCCATCCAACCGGGGCATTTTAATGTCGGTTAGCAGCAGGTCAAAGCTCTCTTGCTGGAGCAAGCCCGGCGCGGCCTGGCTGTCGGTTAAACCTGAGACAGTAAAACCCTGTCGTTCCAGGATGCGGACACAGGAATGGACCACCCCTTTTTCGTCGTCAACAACTAAAATTCTTTGGTTGATCACGTTGTCCTACCCTTCTGGTGCTGGCTTCTTTTCGAGAGATGAGTTCGTCCTTGCGTCTTTAAGAAATTTGGATGTTGCCTGGTGCTAAAGCCGAGACCGGGAAAATTAAAGTAAAGGTTGTACCTACATCTGGGATACTTTCTACCGTGATTTGGCCGCCGTGTTTCTCCATAATACCATAACTAATAGATAAGCCTAAACCTGTACCCTGCCCCACTTCTTTTGTTGTAAAAAAGGGGTCAAACACTTTATCCAAATGCTGGGGCTGGATGCCATGACCCGTGTCGCTAATTTTGCAGATAACGATTGATTCACCTTCATCTTCAGTCTTCAATCCACTGGTGGCGATGCCTTTGCTTTTCTTGGCCAGTAAAGGGCTGGTTTGGGTCAAGACTTTTTTTCTCTTTTTGCGGGCGTTGCCATTTTGAGACGAACCGGTCTGAGACGACGCGACTGGAGATACGAGTGATGTCGTGACAGTCAGGAGAGCGGGCCGGTCCTGGTTGTTTTGCATGGCCTGGATGGCATTGTTGAGCAAGTTGACAATGACCTGCTTCATCTGGTTGACGTCGAGCAGCATTTCCGGCAGGGATTCCAGTGACTTGTGCAGCTCGATTTTGTAACTGACGTTTTTAGTATAAACCAAAAAGATGCACTCTTCAATCAGTTGGTTCAAATCGGTGATTTCCCGTTTGGGCGTATCGGCGCGGGCAAAGTTCAGCAGGCCGCGCACAATATCACGGGCACGCCGGGCTTCCTGGTTAATCATGCCCAAATCTTCGAGGCGCTCGTCTTCCGCGGTTGGGACGCTGGTGTCCATCAACAAACTGGCCAGGCCAATGATGGTGGTCAGAGGGTTGTTGATTTCGTGGGCAAGGCCGGCTGCCAACTCGCCGACGCCGGCCAGCTTGGCGCTCTGAATCAACTGCCGCTGCGTTTCGGCCAGCCGCTTGATGGTCCGGCTTTGGTCTTCGTATAGTTGGGCATTCTCGATAGCGGCCGCGGCCGGGGCGGCCAGGGCCTGCAGGAGAACCAGGTCTTCCTTGTTAAAAGTGCCGGTTCTTTTGTTCATTACTTCAATTGCGCCGATGGTATGGCCCTTGGTTTGCAGGGGGACACACAAAATAGATTGGGTCGTAAAACCGCTCGATTTGTCCATATCGGAAAAAAAACGCTCGTCGGCGTAAACATCCGGCACAATGACCGGCTCGCCCTTCTGAGCTACCCAGCCAGCCAGGCCCTGTCCCAGCGCCATGTGCAGTCCAATGACCGCTTCCGAGCCTTCGCCCGATGCAGCGGCAAACCAAACTTCCCCGGCTTCGTCGTCACGCAGCACCACTGAGGCTGCGGCCACATTCATGAGCCGGGTAGTGTGATCGGTAATCAAAGTCAGCGTCTTTTGCAGATCCAGGGTTGAGGTAATCGCCTGGCCAATGTCGTTGAGCGATTGCAGTTCTTTCAGCCGCTGGTTAATTTCGTCGTAGAGGCGGGCGTTTTCAATGGCGATCGCCAATTGGTCGGCCAGCGTTTCCAGAGCCGAGACATGATATTTATCAAATGCCTCCAATTGGGTACTCTGAATATCCAAAACGCCGATGGTTTTGTTACCCAGCCTGATGGGCATACACAGCTCCGCGCGTACTTCTTTATTATTTTTATTGAAGATATAGCGCGGGTCTTGAGTCACATCATTGGCTACAATTGTTTTATTTGTGGCTGCCGCCCACCCGATTAATCCCTGCCGTAGTTTGTGGGTGATATGGGGAATCGGTGCGGTCAGGCTGAAGCGATCCAAAGTGTCCCTGGCCCGTAGCTCCACCTGATGCGTGGCAGCATTATACAAATGGATAGAGACATTGTAAAAACCAAAGCTGCGCCGAATGGCCTGCACCACTGTGCGCAGCATCACATCCAGGTTGAGAATAGAGGTGGCTGCCCGGCTGACTTCATTGATAAGCGAAAGCTGGATAGAGCGCTCCGATTGATTCTTAAAGAGCATGGCATTTTCAATGGCCATGCTAATCTGGATGATGACTGCTTCCAGCAGGGCCAAATCATCGCTAGTAAAGGAATTGGGCTGCTTGTGCCCAACCAGATAGACTCCTCTGGCCCCAACTCGTTCCAAAGTAAAGGGTAGGGCAACCACACAATGCTCCGTATCCGGCAGATAAGAGGCCCGAAACCAGCGCGAGTCATTCATCGTATTGGCAATGACCACCGCCTGATTATGGCGCAGCACCCAGCCTTCTATCCCATCTTTGAGTAACCTCTGCGCAAAGCGCCGGCCGGTTAAGCCGATGAGTTCTTCGCGTCCCGGCTGGGTGCTGCGATAGTAAATTGTTTCGTCGCCTTCTTGCACCAGCAGGGCAGCAAAATCGGCTTTGAGATCAGGAGCGAGGGCCAGGATGCATTCAAAAAGTGCATTGACTTCCAGGTGCCCACTTAAAGATTGGGTAATGTTAAATAGTAGAGCCAGGTGTTGGATATTCGCCGTTTTAGCAGCAGCATCAAGGGGGGGTGGAACCATATCGTCGGTTAAACGGTCAACAAGTTTATGGATATTCTTAGGGTAAGGGAGCAAAAAAATGTGGTCTAAAGCTAATTCCGGTGGAAGTTTCACCGTCTTTTTTTCGGTCAGCACCAAAACTTTAGCCGCCTTGGCATATTCACCGGCTTTGGAGCGGGTCATTACTGCGGCGTCTACCAGTAGTATATCAATTTTAGAGAGATGCGCCAAAGCTTCGTCAGTATTGTAAAACAACCGGACGGGATAGCCTCTTAATTTCAGCGCCTCGTGCAAAGGCCGCAGCCGTTGCTTGTCGCTGTCAATTAAGATTATTTGGCTTGACTGCTCCCCCTGTCCAGGCGCTATGAACGGAAAATCTTGTTGGGCTACATTCGAAACCACAATCCCAACCTCACCCTCTGTTTCAATACGGGCCGGTAAAAGAAAAAGTGCGGTTAATAAACAAGTATAGCACGGGCTAACGGGGGTCGCAACAGGATTTTTCGACTAATGGAACCATGATGATTAGTTTCAGATCCGCAGGGATGAGTCGGAACAGGGCTGATGGTGCTTGGAAAAGAGCACATCGCTATGACAAACCTTTCCTAATGAATGGAGGACTACCGGATACAGTGGGTTATAGTTAATATTACTACTATATCTAGTACGGTTTGCTATATGGTCACATTATGTCGCGTTGTTTTTGTATATTTGCCAGGTTTGTGCTATGATGAAAAGTAGTGTTATGTTGAGTTCTCTAAACAGCAAGCACGGACGGGCTTATGTCGGTAGATGAACTTATTCAGGCAAAAATATATCGCCTAGAAGAGTTAAAAAAGTACCAAGCCTATTATGGTCCCAATACCCCCTATCCCGTCATTGTCGAAATTAATGATCTTGAAGCCGAATTGCAGCGCATGGTGAAGGCGGATAGAACTCGTGCAACCCCGCCTGTCAAAAAGAAAGTTGTCAAAAAGAAAAAGGACAAGGTTCCGTTTTGGCAATTTTCACACCTGTCGCAATCTACCAAAGATGCGATTGCCACGATTGCCTTTATTGGCCTGGTTTTTTTGTTTGGCTCGATCATTTTTGCCGCTTACGTAAAAACACATCCCCGGCAGCAGCGGGATACGGTCCTGGCTTACGTGGATCCCGGTAATTTGGTTATTCCAACGCTTCGCCCGACATTTACTCCTACCGCCGCCAGCCCAAACGGAGCGTTGCTCACCGAGGGCGCTACTGATAGCACCACTTATCTACCGACACCCGGCGAATTGCCCACTGAAGTCCCAACCCCAGTACCTACTTTGACTCCCAGCGCCACACCGCTTCCCACTGAAGCCCCCCTGCCCACCGATACGCCCGAACCTACGCCAGTGCCTCCCTCGGCTCCGCCTGCCCCGGCCCAAGCACCCATAAACAACCCACCGGCAGCCGCTCCGGCAGCGGTCGCGCCAACGGCGGCAGCGCCGGCAGCGCCACCTGCTCCTGAATTTCCTTTCACGGTGGCCGAACAGGGTAATCGTGAATTCCAACGGACGAACTACCACGTTATCACTATTTACATTGCAGCGGTGAGCGCCGGCAACATTCCGATTGGCGGGTTAAAGGTCATCGGCGATCACACCCCTTCTGGCATGCACGCTGAAAGCGGCCTCAGCGATTGGAACTGGAGCGTGGTCAACTGTCTCGATTGTGATTATGTTAAACAGGGTAATGTTAAGTTTGAGCCGGGAACTTTTGAGGATGGGGTGTGGAATATTTACCTGGCTGACCAGAACGGTGCGCGGATTTCGGCGGTTGTGCCGCTAAGCTACTCGGCTGACCCGGAAAAATGGGTCTGGGATTTTATCCTTTTCAAACAAAACCCCTGAATAACAAAAGGGGCTGGTCGTTTAGACCAGCCCCTTTTTGTTGTCACTCCAGCGCTATTGCCTGAACAACCTCACCGCTCCTGGCATCAATGATGACCGTATAAACCACCCGGAAATCACCACCGGCATAGTTTAGATACCAGGTCAACTTGGTTTCATCCAGGGGATACGGCACAATGGCAGCCATAGGCCGGTAGCCTTCCGCTGTAAATTTGCTGGCCCCAGCCTTTTCGCCAATGTCATAGAGACGTTTTGTGTCCAGAATCACACCCTCCAGGATAGTAGTCTTTGGGGTGGGTAGATTGGTTGGCGAACTGGTAAATGTCCCATTCATAAACATTAGAGTGTTTAATCCTTTGCTCGAAGGCGACCAGAACTTGAGGATCCAATCAGTAGATTTACCTTCGGCGTCGAGCGGTCCCAGCCCGCTGGTCGCAATTTCACTGAGAACGGCATCCGCTTGCCACTTTTGCGCTTCGGCCAGAGCCAGGTCCGCTGCTTCTTGACCGGTCAGAGCGGCGGCCGCCTGAGGGGGCGCAACTTCCGGCGTATTCACTTGTGCCGGGCTAACCTCCGGCGTTATGGCTTGGGTGGAAGCCGCTTCCGGGGTGGTCATGATGGCGATCGAATCCGACTCGGCTGCGGGCGTGGGAGTAGGTTCAAGGAGAGGTGTAGGGGATGGGGCTTCAGTCGGTGTGGTTGTCGGCGCGGGCGTGGCCGTAGCCGCGCTGACTGCCTCCTGGGTTTGGGGGGACGGCGTAGTTTGAGTCACATCATTCTGCGCCGGCGAACGTAGCTGCAAAAAGATCAGGACGCCGATGCCAATCAACACCAGAAAGATCAACACTCCGATTGCCCCGAACCCCAGCGCGTTAATCGGCAGCCCGGATTTGCTCTCAGCTTTGGCCATGGGTTGATTGGACAGCCGGGTTGGCTCCGGTGGGGGCGCTGGGGTCGTTTTGGGAGAAGACACAACAGCCGGGGTGACGCCGGCCAGAACCTGGTCGGGATTGGGGCCAAACGCTTCTTTAAGGGCAGCCGCCATCTCGCCGGCGCTGTCGAAGCGGTGAGTAGGGTCCGTCGCCAGGGTTTTTAACAAGACCCGTTCGACTGCCTCCGGGATATTGGGATTAATGCTGCGAGGCAGGGGCAGCGGCTCGTTGATCCGGCGCATCACAGTGGCGATGGGCGTTTCGGCGCGGTGAGGGACAGAGCCGGTCAGCATTTCATACAAGATGATGCCCAGGGCATAAATATCGGTGCGGTGGTCCACCTTTTTGCCCATGCCCTGCTCCGGCGACATGTAAGCCGGCGTGCCCATGCCCACCCCGGTGCCGGTCAGCTCTGATGCACCTTCGACCATTTTGGCCAGGCCAAAATCGCTCAACAAAGCCCACTGCCCATCCAGCAGGACATTGCTCGGCTTCACGTCGCGGTGGATAATCCCCGCCTTATGCGCTTGATCCAACGCCCCGGCAATCTGGCCCATCACCTCGATAATGCGCTCCATTTTGAGAGGGAACTTCATCTCATCACTCAAGGTCCGGGCATGGGGAATATAACGCATGGCGATGTAGCTGTACCCCTTATCCTGGCCGGTGTCATAAACGGGTAAGATATTGGGGTGGTGTAAATTGCCGATGGCCTGGGCCTCGCGGACAAACCGTTCGACAAAATCCTCTTTTTGAGCAAAGTAGGGGGGTAAAACTTTGAGGGCTACTTCACGATTAAGGCCCGGCTGGTAAGCCTTGAAAACGGCGGCCATGCCACCTTCGCCAATCTGCTCGATGATGCGATACTGGCCCAGGGTTTGTCCAATGAGCGCCTGCAAACTTTCCATAGATGTCTGCTCCTGAAAGGTAAGGAATAGGGGTCGCACTCCATCCTATCATAAGGTCCATGCCGCTGTCAAGGTGGCAGCCGATACTTTTTAGCCACATGAGGCGAAAAGGCATGAAGCAAGGAAGCGCAGATGCTCACCTCTCGCCTCTTCTTTGACTATCTGCGCCAATTGTTGTAATATTTCAGCCGATTGAACGGGCCGGTGGCGGAATGGCAGACGCAGGGGACTTAAAATCCCCCGAGGCTTGTACCCTCGTGTGGGTTCGACTCCCACCCGGCCCATTTAAACCTCTTTCATGCTCAAACCGATACGCCCACGCTGGGCGTCAATTTTAACCACCCTGACCTTGACCACGTCACCCACGCTGACCACCTCAAACGGATTCTTGATGTAGCGGTCGGCCAGTTGGCTGATGTGGACCAGCCCGTCCTGCTTGACCCCAATATCCACAAACGCGCCGAAATCAACCACGTTGCGGACGGTGCCGGTCAGGACCATTCCTTCCTTCAAATCTTCCAGTTTCAATACATCCTGGCGCAACAACGGCGGTGGCAGTTCGTCGCGCGGGTCGCGGCCCGGCTTGGCCAGCGACTCCAGGATGTCGGCCAGGGTTGGCTCGCCAACGTCCAGCTTCTGGGCCAGTTCTTTCAGACTGCCTTTGCGCAAGGCCTCGATTTTGGCAGGCAGCTCTTTTTCGTCCCCTCGCACATTGAGATAGTCAAACAGTCGTTCGACCACGGAGTAGCTCTCCGGGTGGATGAAGGTGTTGTCCAGCGGATGGTCGCCGCCGGGGATTTTGAGAAAGCCGATAGCCTGCTGGTAGGTTTTATCCCCCAGCCCCTTGATTTTGCGTAACTCTTCGCGGCGGCGGAAGGGGCCATGCGCCTCGCGCTGCTTGACAATCGCCTCGGCTACCCGCCGGCTGACCCCGGCCACGTAGCTGAGCAGCGGCGCGCTGGCCGTATTGACATCCACCCCCACGTGGTTGACCGCACTTTCGACGACCGTATCCAGGGTTGTGGCTAACTGTTTCTGGTTGACATCATGCTGGTACAGCCCCACGCCAATGGATTTGGGGTCAATCTTGACCAGTTCGGCCAGCGGGTCTTGCAGACGGCGGGCAATGGAGATAGCCCCGCGCATGCTCACGTCGAGGTCGGGAAACTCGGCCCGGGCCAGATCGCTGGCAGAGTAGACGGAAGCGCCGGCCTCGTTGACCATAACGTAGGCAATTTCGGATTTTCGATTTTCGATTTTCGATTTGGCTTCGGCGATGACCTCGGCAGCGAGGCTTTCAGTTTCGCGGCTGGCAGTGCCGTTGCCGATAGCCAGTACCTCTGCGCCCTGTTCGATCAGCCTGAGCAGGATAGTCTTGGACTCGGCCCACTTTTTTTGGGGTTCGTGCGGATAAATGGTCGTCCCGCCCAAAAACTTGCCAGTCGGGTCAACCAGGGCCACCTTGCAGCCGGTGCGAAAGCCGGGGTCAATACCGATGACCGTTTTACCCCGGATAGGCGGCTGGAGCAGCAACTGGCGCAGGTTGGCGGCAAAGGTGCCAATAGCGTGCTCGTCGGAGGTACCGGTTAGCTCGCCGCGCAGCTCATTTTCGATGGAGGGGGCCAGCAGCCGCTTGTAGCCGTCGGCAATGGCCTGGCGGAAATGGTCGGTGAAAACGGATTTGGGATTTTTGACCAGCCGGGCCTGAATACTCTGGACTAGCGCCTCGTCCGGCCCCTCCAGCTTGCCCTTGAGAATACCCTCGCGCTCACCCCGGTTGATGGCCAGCAGCCGGTGTGGCGGAATGGCGCTTAACTTCTCGCGGTAGTCGTAGTAGGTTTCGTAGACGCCGCGCTCGTCTTTGGTCTTGTCGGCCAGGCTGACCACCAGCCAGGCTTCCTGGCGGGTGCGCTCGCGGACACCGGCCCGGGTGTCTGCATCTTCGGCCACGGTTTCCGCAATAATGTCGCTCGCTCCGGCCAAAGCATCTTCCACCGTCGGCACGTCATCGCTCAGGTAGGCCGCCGCAATTTCGGCCAGGCTGCCCTGGGTCAACTCCTGGGCCAGCATCGCCTGGGCCAATGGTTCCAGACCCCGCTCGCGGGCGATGGTGGCGCGGGTGCGGCGCTTGGGCTTGTAGGGCAGGTACAGATCTTCGACCGCCTGCAGTGTGTCGGCGGTTTCAATACGGCCGCGCAGTTCGTCGGTCAGCTTGCCCTGTTCGGCGATGCTGTGCAGCACGGTTTCCTTGCGGGCTTCCAGATTGCGCAGGTAAGTCAGCCGTTCCAAAATGGTCCGCAGTTGGGCCTCGTCCAGCCCGCCGGTGACTTCTTTGCGGTAGCGGGCCACAAAAGGCACCGTGTTTTCACTGTCAAAAAGCTCAATCGAGCGGGCCGCTTGCGGGCGCTGAATGCCCAGTTCGGCGGCTATGATTTGGGCAAAATCAATGGGCATAGATCTTTCTCCAAAAGGGATGAGGGTAGGTCAAACTTAAGTTTGACCTACTCAGCTTGCTGGGCTAGCATAGCACGGAATAATGTCAGGGGCAAAGCCTTCTGGCCGGGGCAGTGGTTTTGACCAGCAGGCTAAACGGTGGTAAGGTGGTAAATACCAGGCAAGATTTACAATGGTGGAGGTTGAAGTGATAAAAATTTATGATCTGAACAACAATATGCCGGTCGGCGAGCTGACCGAAGCCCAGTTTCAATTTCTGCACGATCATTTTGAGGAAGAATCGCTGGAGGATCGCGATTATTACCTCAATCAAGTTACCGTTGACGCCTTGGAAGGGCAGGGCGGTGATCCCGGTCTGGTTGCCGTGCTGCGCCAGGCCCTGGGCGGCCGGGAAGAGATGGATATTCGCTGGGTTAGAGGATAAAACAAGGGAACTAGGGAAACTCATAGGAACTCAAGAATTTAACTCTCTGAGTTCCTATGAGTTCTAAACCACCGCGGGAAGTTCATTGCCCGCTTCGACAATCGCCTTCTTCACGTCGGTCAGGTAAAGCAGCACTAACCCAACCACAAAAAAGACAATCAGCATCACCATCGAGACGCGCTGTGTGCCGGTCAATTGTAAGGCCAGGGCAAAAACCACCGGCCCTAGCCACGATGTGCCCCGCTCGCTGATTTCATACAGGCTAAAGTATTCAGACTCCCTGTTCTTAGGGATCATCTGTGAGAACAGGGAGCGGCTGAGTGCCTGCGACCCGCCCAGGACCAGGGCCAATGCTGCCCCCAAAATCCAAAATTGCAGGGCGGTGTATAAAAAGCCGTAGGCATAAATCACCAACCCCGACCAGATCACCAGGCTGATCATGATCGCTTTTTTCGCGCCCATCCGACCCGCCAGAAAATTAAAAAACATAGCTCCCAGGGCTGCCACAAACTGGATCATCAACACCACCTGCACCAGGGTGCTGGTAGATAGGCCCAATTCGCTGGATGCAAAAATGGTGGCGACGGTATTGATGGTTTGGATTCCGTCGTTGTAAACCAAATAAGCAATCAGGAAGCGCAGTGTCGTGGGGTATTTATGGAAAAGTTCTTTTAGGGTGCGGCTTAACTGTTTGAAACTGTGGGAGAGATACGTTTCGCCGGGCGGCAAGCGGTGGGCCGGGTCGCGCTGCACCAGGCGGCGTTGGGGGAAAAGGATGGTAAAAACCAGCCACCACAAGCCGGCGCCTGCCAGGCTGAGCCGCACGGCTAACCCTCGATTTTCCTCGCTAACCCACCACAGCAAGACTAGGGTCAGCAGCAGGGCCAATCCGCCGCCAACATAACCCAGGGCAAACCCTTTGGAACTGACCGCATCTCGCTCATCGGGGCCGGCAATATCGGGCAGGAAGGCATTGTAAAAAACAAGGGCGGCTCCAAACGATAGGTTGGCAATGATAAAGAGCAGGCCGCCCAGCAGAATCAGGTTGCTCGTGACTAGAAACAGCAGGAGGGTCGCAATCGCGCCGAGGTAGGCAAAGACCAGCATCAGCGTTTTTTTCAAATGAGAGTAGTCGGCAATGGCCCCCAGAATGGGCAGAACGAACACCTGCAACCCCACCGAAATAGACACGCACAGCGGATAAAACCCGGCTCCCTCCAGCGGATACCCCAGCAGGTTAACTGTGCCCCCATTCGCCTCGGCCAGGGCGGTTAAGTAGGGTCCCAGGAAGGTGGTGACGACAATGGTGCTAAAAGCCGAATTGGCCCAGTCGTACATGCCCCAGCCAAAAACTTCACGCTGGCTGCCTGCCGATTTTGGATTTTCGACTGCCTCGTTGGGTGGGGATTCTGGATTGTGCATATTATCTCGATTTAAGCCTCGTACACGATGCGCCCATCGCATATCGTAACGATAGGATGAACTCGGTCAATTTCATCTATAGGTGTGGCAAACAGGTCGGCGGACAGCAGGACCATGTCGGCCAGCATGCCAGGCTTGAGCTGGCCTTTGGCTTGCTCTTGAAATTCGGCGTAGGCGGCATCGCAGGTATAGGCGGCAATGGCATCGGCCAGGCTTTGGCGCTGCTCAGGCAAGCCGGGCAGCCACGGACGGCGATTGAGGGCGGCATACAGGCCATGCAGCGGGTCTTGCGGCGCGACCGGCCAGTCGCTGCCGAAGGCCAACCTGGCCCCGGCCTGGCGCAAGGTTTGCCAGACGAAGCTGCGCCCCCACCGCTCCGGCCCCACCCGCGCCGGCCAGACGTCGGGGTCATCGGGCGTTTGCAAGGGGACGTGGGCCGGCTGCATCGAGGCGATGACGCCCAACCCGGCAAAGCGAGGCACATCGTCGGGGTGGATCAACTCGATGTGTTCGATCCGGTGGCGGCTGTCCCGCCGGCCGTTCTGGCGCTGGGCCGCCTCAAAGCCGTCCAGGGCGCGGCGAACGGCCCCATCGCCGGTCGCATGGACAAAGATTTGCAGACCCAGGCGGTCGGCCTCAGCCGCCATAGCATTGAAATGCCCGGCGCTGAACAAGGCGCCGCCGCAGTTGCCGGGCAACCCGGCATAATCGTCGAGGAGCAGCCCGGTGTAGCTTTCAATCACCCCATCCATAAAAAATTTTACACAGCCGCCGCGCACCATGTCGCTTCCAAACGCCCGGCGCATGGCTACGGCTTCAGACAGGGCTTCCGGGGAGGTTTCTGGCTCAACGCTGTAGGGGCAGTAGACGCGCAGGGTCAATTCCCCCCTATCTTCCAGAGCAGCGTAAAGCGTTAACTGCTCCATGTCCCCATCCATGTTGTGAACGCTGGTCACGCCCACTCTGGCCGCTTCAGCCAGACCGCACCGGAGCATCGCCCGCTTCTTGGCCCCATCCGGTTGGGGAATCAGCTCCAAAAGAAGCCGGTACGCGCCCGGCTCGCGCAGCTCGCCGCTGGCCTGGCCGTTGGCAGCCCGCACAATCTCGCTGTTCGGCCCGACCGTCTTGCCGTCTGTAAGAATATTGGCCTGGCGCAGGGCGGCGGTGTTGGCCCAGGCGGTATGGGCGTCGTAGGCGAAAACCAGCAGCGGCTGGTCGGCTATAATCGCGTCAAGGTGGTGGCGGGTGAGGGATTGCTGGTTGGGGACAATACTGTATCTCAATCCGCGCCCAACCAGCCAGGGATTGTTGGAGTGTTCCCCGGCAAAGCGCCTGACAGCGGCAGCCAGGCTGTCGAGCGAGGTCACCTCACCCAGTTGCATCTCGGCCAGCTCAAGCGAACCCCAGAGGAGATGAAAGTGGCTGTCAATAAAACCGGGCAGCAGCGTGCCGCCCTGGCCATCAATCACCCGCGTGGCTGGGCCCCGCCAGGCATAGGCATCGGCGGCGCTGCCGACAAAGACGATATGCCGGCCCTGGACAGCGACAGCTTCGACGTGGGGATAAGCCGGGTCGGCCGTGTAAACTCTGGCCTGGGTAATAATCAGGTCGGCAGGTTGGGGCATCGGCACAAGCTCCTTGGAGGCCATAAGTATAACCCTGATGCGTTTTTCTGGCTAACCGGCCCAACCAGGTATTTCGCTCTAATAATGAAGGGTGGTATGGCAATGCGCGTAAAATTGGTACTTGCTATATGGCAAAAATGGACCAAGGTTTTGCATGTATCTAAAAAGAAAAGACGGAGATAAACGATGGGACAAAATATTCAAATAATGATCAGGCCTCACGCTCAAGAACGTGAATGGCTGCTGCGGCTGGGCGACGGAAATATTGTCGCTGCGGTGCAAAAATTAATTGGACAGGCCAAGAAAAAGCGCGAGATTACGCCAAAGAAGAATAAAAAATCAAAGAGATAAGTTATTGCTGTTTGTTTCTTACGCCTTCTCGGTAATTCTAGCCCTCCGGCTTCGGGCATAATGCCGTCTCGCTTTAGCCCGATTCCCACAATCATTCATATCGCACCAGCGGCGGCTGTGATTCCGGCTGGTATCAATGAAAAGCCAGCCGCAATCATCGCCGGCACACTCACGCACCCGGTGTAATTCATTTGAGGTCAGCAACTCTCCCGCCGAGCGGACAACCGGCCAGAGCATGCTATCCAATGCCTCAGGCTCGCTCCGCCAATTCCAGGTAAAACCAGTTTCGGTTGGAGTCACTTGCAATTTAGCCAAAACTTCCGCCAGAGCATCATTCAAAATCTCCAGATCAGCCCTCTTCGGCGCTCCACCCGCCGCAACCGCCGAAAAGATCCGGTAAATCGTTTCCCGCAGCCAAATGGCCCGCTCAAATACGCGGGCCGCCTCCAGCGGGCGGCGCGAGGCTTCGGCCAGCAAGCGCTGGGTCTCGCTGGCCGTGATCAGACCCGCGTGCCGGCTCCAAGCCAGGAGGTCGGTATAATCATGGAGATACTCGCGCTCAGTCGCCGGGCGGCTGCCCCCCACGGTATTGGCAAAGATCAAACATGGTTGCCCCCCGATTAGATCGGGGTTGCTCGGATAGGGATGTATTTCACTCATAGATTTTCTCATCGAGATAGGATAAATCCAGGATTTAAACTTTTCTATAACCACTAAATATCTATTGACAGGTTAGAATTTTTGTGCTATACTCTAACCACTATATTAATTATAGTAGGTTATAAGGCGTTGTCAAGCAATTGTGGAGCTGTCCATGGTGAACACCTATTATTTGCAGAAATATGCCCAGATGAGGCATGAGGAGTTTTTAGCCGAGGCGAGGCAGGAGCGATTGGTACGTCTGATCAAAAGCCAGCAGCCGAGCCTCAGTCAAAGAGTCCGCTGGCAGGTCGGCAATTGGTTTATTACTTGGGGATGTAAATTGAATCCCCAATCCCCGTGGGCCATCTGTGAACAGGGAGGTGACTAAAAAATCTATGCCTCATCCACTTGTTTTACAACTTCGCTTTACTCGCAGTGAGTTCAAGCGCGCCCTGGCTGGTTTGAGTGACGCCGAGGCGCGCCGCCGCTTTCCCCCACTGAACTGTATCAGTTGGAACATCGGCCATCTGGCCTGGCAGGAGCAGCGCTATTGGTTGACACGCTTGCAAGGTCAAATATTGTTACCTGACCTCAATGAACTGGTCGGCTACGGCCAGCCGGCCAGCACGCCGCCCCTTGCTGAGATGTGGGCGGCCTGGCAGACGATCATCGCCGCGGCTGACCCTTTTCTTGACACCCTGACCACCGCCAGGTTGCAGGAGCCAATTTTTCTTGACAACCAACGAACCGATTACACCGCCGGCTCGCTGCTCCAGCGGGTTATCTACCACTATTGGTATCACACCGGCGAGAATATGGCCGTCCGGCAGATGCTGGGCCACACCGAGCTGCCCGAATTTGTGGGAAATATTGATACGGAAGCGCCATATTTGCCGCATTGACTCTGGCCAAGGACATCTTGAAAGCGAGATCTGACAGATATGGCGAAAAGCGCGACTTTGGGTAACCCTCCTGTTCTGACTGCAACCCCGGCTAAGAAAGCGAATCACTTGGCCCTGGCCGCTTTATTTGCCGGCGCCGTGGCGATTGGTTTTGCTCCTATCTTTGTCCGCTTGAGCCAAGTGGGACCCAGTGCGACTGGCTTCTGGCGTTTGGCCCTGGCGCTGCCAGTCCTGTGGCTCTGGCTCTACCTCGAAGGGCGCGGGCCGGTTGCACCGCGCCGGCCCGCCAATCTGGCAGATTACAGCCATCTCGCCCTGGTCGGCCTGTGTCTGGCCGGAGATTTGGCAGTATGGCACTGGTCTATTAAATTTACCTCGGTGGCCAATGCGACCCTGCTGGCTAATTTTAGCCCGGTCTTTGTGGCCCTGGGCGCCTGGTTATTTTTCCGGCAGCGTTTCGGGCTGTCGTTTTACCTGGGCATGATTGTGGCCATGACCGGCGCAGCCATCTTGATTGGTTCGGGCTTTAGCCTGGGCGGCCAGCATTTGCTGGGCGATGGTCTGGGCGTGGCGGCGGCAGTGCTTTACGCCGGCTACATGCTGGCGGTCGCTCGCCTCCGCCGTGACTTTTCGACGGCGACGATTATGAGCTGGAGCGGGTTGGTCACTTGTATCGTCCTGCTGCCGGTCACAGTGCTGTCCGGCGAAACGCTGCTCGCAGCGACGCTGGGAGGCTGGGCGGTGTTGCTCGGTCTGGCTCTCGTTTCGCAGGTGAGCGGCCAGGGGTTAATCACCTTTGCCCTGGCCCATTTACCCGCGCCCTTCTCATCCGTCAGCCTGCTGCTGCAGCCGGTGATTGCCGCCGTGCTGGCCTGGATTATTCTCAGCGAGCCGCTCGGCTTTTGGCAAGCGGTGGGTGGAATTATTGTCCTGGCCGGCATCTTTGTAGCTCGCTGGAGCAGCCGGGCGGCGTAACTATTTTCAGAGGAGTGTTCATGAGGGTGCTGTACACTACCGATAATGAAAAGGTAAGGCAACTCCAAGAAAATAATTATCCAAAGTCCGTGATACGTAATGCGTGATGCGTGATGGTATCCAGGCAAGATTTCTTACGCATCACGTATCACGCATCAAGCCGGTGAGAACAATTGGATGATTTAAATCTTGGAACTGCCTAACAGGGTAGCAAGGTCGCAGAGTTGTATGATTTCCCTGTCTACCGTCTACTGTCTACTGTCTACTATTTTTTAGGAGCAATATTGAGATGAGCGAAGAGGTGCTACCCCAAACCAAAGCAGACCTGTTGGCCCAGATGGCCCAGGCGCGGGCCGCCCTGGAACAGGCCCTGGGCCGACTCAGCGAGACGCAATTGACTAGGCCTGGTCCCGGCGGCGGCTGGGCAATCAAAGACCACCTGGCCCACCTGGCCGCCTGGGAACGAGGCATCGCCGCGCTGCTGCAGCGCCGGCCGCGCTGGCCGGCGATGGGGCTGGACGAAGCCGCCATTTCAAACTACGATGAGGCTGGTATCAATGACCTCATCTATCAGCAGAACAGGGACCGCTCCCTGGCGGAGGTTCTGGCCGATTTTCACGAGGCCCACCGGCAGTTGCTGGCGGCGCTGGACGGCCTTTCTGACGCGGAGTTGTTCAAACCCTATGCCTACTACACCGGTGAAGCAGCCGGCGACGACACACGACCCATTATCGGCTGGATCATCGGCAACACTTACGAGCACTATGCCGAACATCAAGCATGGATCGAGGCCATGCTCTAAGATGCTGACCATTTCACTGACCGAACCGGTCCCAATACCCTTTGATTTTGAAGCGGCCGCCCGCTCGCATGGCTGGTCGGCCCTGGCCCCTTTCACCTGGGACGCGGATACAAAAACCCTCTCCCGCGTTCAGCGGCTCCAGGGCAGCGGCAAGGTGGTCCGCCTGCACCTGTGCCAGGGCCACCCCAATGGGGCAGCCCCGTTTGTGGCGGTGGAGGTGGAAACGGTTGAACTGCTCACCCCCGGCGAGGAAGCTGAAATTCGCCGGGCGGTGCGCCGGATGGTCCGCCTGGACGAAGATTTTAGCGAATTTTATGAGCTGTGCGCCCAGGCCGAGGGCTGGACGCTGCGGGTGCAGCCGGGCGGGGGGCGGCTGCTGCGCTGCCCGACCTTGTTTGAAGACATCGTCTACACGTTGTGCACGACCAACATCACCTGGGCGGGCACCAAGCGTCTGGTCGAGCGGCTTACGGCTCTGCTGGGCGAGCCGTTTCCGGGCCGGGACGAGTGGCGGGCCTTTCCCACGCCAGCGGCGATTACCGCCGCCGGGCCGGAGGTTTTGCGCCAGGAAATCCGGCTGGGCTATCGCAGCGGCTACATCTGGGAATTGGCCAGCGCCGTAGCCGAGGGCCGGCTGGATTTATCTACCCTGGAAGACCCTGCCTTGCCCACAGCGGAACTGATGCGGCGGCTGCGCCAGATCAAGGGCGTCGGTCCCTATGCCGCGGCGACTCTGCTGATGATCCTGGGCCGTTACGAGCATCTGGCGGTTGATACCGAGTTGGTCAGCCACGTGTCCAAAAAATATTTCGGCGGCCAGCCCGCCGGCGAGGCCGAGATGCGGGGCATTTACGCGCCCTGGGGCAGGTGGCAGTACCTGGCTTATTGGTTCGACGCGCCGGCGGAGGACCGCTGACTGATGACCGCCGACCGCCGCCAACTTCCTCGGCTGTCGGCGGTCTGCCGTCCGCGGTCAATGGTTTAAAGATTTGTCGTTGAAGACGAGTCCAACAAATAAAGGAGACACGATGATTGCAAGAATTTGGCATGGGATAACCCCGGCGGCGAAAGCCGATGCTTATCTTGATTTTCTGAACCAATCGGGTGTGCCTGATTATCAGGCGACGCCGGGCAACCACGGCGTGTATGTTCTGCGCCGGATCGAAGGGGAAGTGGCCCATTTTACCCTGATCTCGCTATGGGACTCGCTGGACGCGGTCAAGCAGTTTGCCGGCCCGGAACCGGAGAAGGCCCACTATTACCCTGAAGATAAGGATTTTTTGCTCGAATTCGAGCCAACCGTGACCCATCACGAGGTTTTGGTAGGGCAAACTTAGGCTGCCCTACTCCCCCGCCGACACATAAGACACACCTGCTTGGTTGGCGTAGTCTAGCCAGTAGTCCAATTCGCTCTGGATGGCCTGGACGCGGGGAATATGGAACGGGTCAAACTCCGGCGCGTGAGGCGAGGGGGCCAGCCCGCCGCTGACCTCGACCGCGGCTTTATAGGTGTAGAGAACATCCTCGTACAGCCCGCCGACCAGCAGCCGTTCATCCTGCGGATAAGCTCCAAACGGGATGGACAGCGACACGACCTCATAGCCCGGTAACAGCTCCTCTAATTGGGCCTGGCTCAAAGCCAACTGCCGCTTGACCTCCCCCGGCGAACTTTCGGCCAGGTTGGCGTGGCTGAGGGTGTGACTGCCCACCTCCATGCCCCAGTTGACCAGCATCTGCAATTTTTGTTGGGCTAACTCCGGCTGGCCGAACAGAATCCGCTCCGGCGCATCCACATCTTGCAGCACAAAAAAAGTTGCGCGCAGCGGCCAATCGGCGGGGTGAGCCGCGTGGAAATCGAGCAAAATACCGACGGCGCAGTCCGGGTCAACGCTGCCGTCAGGCCGGAGACGGAACTGCTCAATCGAAGAGTCGTCGAAAGTGAGGACGACCGGCCGTTTGCCGGCCGGAACCATGCCCAGATCGCCCGCCGCCAAGTCGCGCAGGTTAACCGGATAGTAGCCCTCGGCCCGCAGGCGCTCCAGGTCGGCCCGAAAATTAGCGAGGGTGCGCTGCCAGCGATCCTCCGGCTCGCCGATAAGATGGTATTCCAGCACCAGCACCTGCCCGTTGAGCTGGGGCGGGTAAATCGGCTGGGCCGAAACGAGCGCCTCACCGGTGTATTTGACCCGTGGATCCCACAAGAGCCAGCCCCTTCCGCCGGCCTGGCGCGCTCCCTCCATCTGCAAGCGAATCTCTTCCGGGGTATAGGTCCGCCCGTCGAAGGCATAATCCGAAAAATCCTGAATCCAGGGCCGCAGCTCCAACTCCGGGTGGGCCGTCTTGAGCCGC
Source organism: Chloroflexota bacterium (assembly GCA_016860845.1). The sequence continues at coordinate 66,471 of BOKF01000012.1, read as the reverse complement.
TCGACGGCTTTGAAGGTGCTCTTGTTGACGATTTCATAAGGAAAGGCAATCGCTTGCTGGTACATGGGCAGGCCAGGCAGGCCGTCGGCAAAGGTGGAAGGGTAGAGCATCGGGGAGAGAACATCCAGGTAAGGGGCCAGCGTTTCGATCTGCTGGCCGATATTCATATCATCCTCGCGCCAGGTCGTGTAACCAAACACGTCAACCGCAATTTTGACCGGGTAGGGGGCCAGCGCCTCCCTGGCCTTGGCCAAAAACCCACTGATGGCGGCTAACCGGTTTTCCTGGGTATTCTCGACGGCAAAGGTCGCCTGGCTGATCTGGCCATCGGTCGGGAAGCGGACATAATCGAATTGGATTTCGTCGAAGCCCCACCCGGCCGCCTCCACGGCCAGGGCAATATTGTAATCCCAGACCTCCTCACGAGAGGGGTCTACCCAGCCCAATCCCTCCCGGTCGTGCCAGACGCCGCCGTTGGCCGAATCCAGCACGGCCCATTCCGGGTGCGCTGCCGCCAGAGGCTCATCTTTGAAAACCACAATGCGGGCGATGGTGTAGATATTGCGCGCTTTGAACCACTGCATCCAGGCCGCCCAATCCTGAATCATCGGCCGGTTGCCGGCCCCAATGTCCAACGCTGTCTGCACGGTGCTGCTGTAAGGCAGCCAGCCAAAGTCTCCCTTGACATCCATGACGAGGGCGTTGAGTTCGGTATTTTCCAGGAGTTCCTGGACGCGGGTGCGGTGTGACGCCGACCCCAGGCCGTAGTAGGTAATATATAATCCTTTGACATAGCCAGTAGGCCGGATTTCGGTGGTGAAGGGCAGCGTGCCGGTCAGCACGGCTGCAAATTCCCTCTTTCCAGTAAGGGGAGGAGTAGGGTCGGGGTGCGGTCTATAATTAGCGAGGGCCGGCATTGTCAAAGCCAGCGCTCCCAGCCAGGCAGCAATCACGATCAGCAGAGTTTTGCGGGCAGGTTGGTTCATAGGGGAGTTCCTAATAAAAATCCTGGAGTTCTGTTTGTTGCCGGATGATACAAGCGAGAGGCTGTCTACCTTCACTCACTACCTGACGGCCAACCCACGCCCAGGCATTGAAACAAGGCCGGTCAATGCTTCAATGTAAGTGATGGAGTCCCAAAGCTCTGCTTTGGACTCCTAAACCGTCACTTACAATTTATACTGATTTAGGAGGAAAAGTTACATTTTTTGGTGCATTTCTCCCTGGAAGAAATGCCAGTTTTTCCCCTAAACGAGTATAACCACTACCACTTTTGGTCCGAGTCTACCATATCTCGGCATGTAGGCCAAACGCTGGCAAACTGACCGGAACAAAGTTAGCCAAGTTGTGCTATAATCCTTTTCTAGCGGAACGAATTTCCCGGTTGGAACGTCAAAAAGGTGCGGCGATGCGCCGCTCAATAGATTCCTGCCACTCATGAGGCTGTATGCTGCGTAAAGTTGTCTTCACCGCTTTAATTTTTTTATTGTTTCTATTGGTCCCGCCCAGTCCGCTGGGGGCGGCTTCCCCCCTGGAGATGACGGCCCAGCCCGCCTTTGGCGGCCGCTTCAAATACGGCGAGTGGCTGCCGGTTTTTGTGGATATGGCCAATTCCGGGCCTGACCTGCTGGGCGAAATCCAGGTTACAGTGATCAACCCAACCGGACGTCTCGATTTTGCCCTGCCCGCCGAACTGCCCAGTGGCGCGCGCAAACGGTTCACCCTTTACATCCTGCCCAACAATTTCTCCCGCTCGGCCACGGTTGAATTTGCCGCCGGCGAAACCCGCTTGACCCGCACGATCAAACTGGCGGTGATTCCCAACGACCGCTACATCGTTGGAGCGGTGATGGCCCATGCGGAAGGGCTGGCTGCCGTGAATCCCCCTCAGCTTAGCGGACGCCGGGAGCGGGTTGATCTCATCCAGCTCACCCTGGCCGATTTGCCCGAACGCCACCAGGGCTGGCGTATGCTGAATGCCTTGATTTTGAATGACGTGGATACCAGTGGGTTAACTCCCGCCCAAGGCGTCGCCCTCAGCCGGTGGGTCGCCGAAGGAGGCCGGTTGGTGGTAGGCGGCGGCAGCGGGGCGGGGCGGACCCTGGTCGGCTTACCCGCCGAGGTGCAGCCGGTGACGCTGGCTCATCAGGTGGAAGCGGCGGCATTGCCCGGCCTGGAACGTTACACCGGCAAAACTATTCTGGTGCCCGGCCCGTTTCTGGTGGCCGCATCGCAGCCTGTCGCTCATGCCGTTGTCTTGCTTAACAATGCGGCCAAGCTGCAAACTCAAGATATCTCAGCCTTAGCCTCCACCTCAGACTCAACCCTCCCCCTCATTGTCGAACTGCCTTTTGGGGCAGGGTATGTGGACTTCATCGCCCTGGACTTGAGCCAATCCCCCTTCGATGCCTGGGCCGGGGCCACTGATTTTGCCGAGCAGATCCTCTCGCCGGGGGCAGCCTGGCCGCAACATTTGCCGATGGATGTGGCGCCGCAGCAGATGAGCGACAGCCAGATCTATTACGCCCTGACCAATTTACCCTCCCTGGATTTGCCCTCCATTCGTTTTTTGGGATTGTTATTAATCGGCTACATCTTGCTGGTGGGGCCGGTGAATTATTTTTTGTTACGCTGGCGGGATCGCCTGGCCTGGGCCTGGGTTACGATTCCGCTTTTAACCGTTATTTTCACCGGCCTGGCTTATGGCCTCGGCTTTAGTCTGCGCGGCAGTGATATCATTATCAACCAGATTTCGATTATCGAAATGGGGCAGGCGGGCCGGGTCAAGCGGGCTGATACCTACGCCGGCATCTTTTCGCCGCACCGGCAAAGCTATGGGGTTGAAATTGATGCCGAGACCCTAGTCCGCCCAATCGGACAAAATGCCTACGACCCCTGGAGTGAGGTGATGAATACCGGTGGTAGCCTGCGCATAGTCGAAAGTAACCCCACCCTCTTGCAGGGATTGGCCGTTGACCAGTGGTCCATGCAGTCCTTCGTCGCCGAAACGAGCCAGGTAGAACCGCCGGGATTAGCTGTCCACCTTGCCGCCGAGGCCGATGGCCTGCGCGGGCAGGTGAGCAATCAAAGCGGCGTCATCTGGGAGGATGTCATCTTTATTTTCAATGGCCAGTTTCAAAAATTGGGCAATCTTATGCCTGGGCAAACTGTCCCCATTCGCCTTGATGCTCAAAATACAATGGTGATCGGATTTGGCAGTTACATGTTGTACCAGGATCAATCTAACCCGGCCGGTGAACTTAGCCGGGAGATTACCTTTAAGCAAAGTGTACTCGACGGCATTATCTTTAATGGCAACCGGCCTGATTTAAATGACAATCCTCTCCTGATTGCCTGGCAAAAGAATAACAGCCCTTTAGCCATCCGTCTTGAGGGGTCAAAGGTCAACCTCCAGGCCACGAGCCTTTTGTATTACCCGCTCTCCCTCGATTTTGAAGGCGCTCAGGTCGTCGTCCCGCCTGGCTTTGGCCGGATGGAACTGCTCTCGACCAGCGGCGATGCCAGCCCATGCAGTTATGGGGCCGGTCTCGATGGCTCGTATGTTTATCAGGGCACGGCTGAGACTAAACTCTCCCTGCCCTATCAATTGTATGGGACTCAACCCAGCCGGCTCGATCTGTACATTCGCAGCGATGGAAGCTGGCCGGCGCTGCCTTCCATCGAACTCTATGACCGGACCGAACAGAGCTGGGTCGTCTTGAAAAACGCCAAAACAGGCTTTAATTCTATTGAGGAAATCGCCCGCTTTTACAATGCTGAGGACGCCTCGCTGCGCGTGCGTATTTCCAACAATGGCATTAATGCCGGCGGCTGTCTCTTTCTTGATCTGGCCCTGGAAGGTGAGCGCTTATGACCCCGACGGCTGCCCCTCAGCGCGTTGTCGAGACGCGCCAGTTGACCAAACGGTATGGCCGTTTCACCGCACTGGATCAGTTGGACTTGCAGGTTGAAGCAGGTGCTTTATTTGGCTTTATTGGCCCCAACGGGGCCGGCAAGACAACCACTTTACGGATGCTGGCCGGCTTATTGGAACCCAGCAGCGGCCAGATCAGCCTCAACGGCCAGGACATCAGCCATGATGTCAGCGCGGCTCGCTGGCTGGTCGGCTATATGCCCGATTTTTTTGGCGTTTACGAAGACATGAAGGTCTGGGAATATCTGGATTTTTTTGCCCGCTGCTATCGTCTCGACGCCAAGCGGCGGACGCGGGTGGTTAACGAGTTATTGGAGCTGGTTGACCTGGCCTCGCGCCGCAACGCCTGGGTGGAGAGTTTGTCGCGGGGGATGCGCCAACGCCTGTGCCTGGCCCACGCCCTGGTCCACGACCCGCAGATTTTGCTCCTGGATGAGCCAGCCTCCGGCCTGGACCCCCGCGCGCGCATCGAGATGCGCGAACTGCTCAAAGAGTTGTCTGCCCTGGGTAAAACCATTATCATCAGCTCCCATATCCTGACCGAACTGGCCGAAATGTGCAACCAGGTTGGTATCATCGAACATGGCCGTCTGCTGTACCATGGCCCGCCGCAGCAAATCAGCCAGGAGCAGCACGGCCACCGCCGGCTGTGCCTGCGCACCCTGGCCGCCCCGGAAGCGGTAGAAGCTGCTTTGAAAACCTATCTAGGTGTAACTGATTATCGCCTCGACGAAAACAACGGCTGGCAGGTCAACTTTAGCGGCGACGACACGGCCCTGGCCGGCCTCTTGGCCCACCTGGTAGAGCGCAAGCTGCCCGTCATCCACTTCAGCGAAGAAATCAACGACCTGGAAGCGGTGTTCATGCAAATTACGAGCGGAGAAGTGAAATGAAGCGTGATACGTGATTCGTGAGAAAATTTCACGCATCACGCATCACGCATAAGGTGATCCAGTGAAATTAAATTACTTCACTCCCAACCCAATCATGGTCAAAGAATTCCGCTCGCGGATGCGGGGCTGGCGCGCCTTTGCCGTGCTGACGGCTTACCTGGTTTTCCTGGCCCTGTTCAGCTACGGCGTTTACCGGCTCATTCTTATCACCCCGCCTTACACCGGCGGTATGCCGCTCAGTCCGTTTGTAGGCCAGGCGCTGTATGCCGCCATCGTCAATTTGAGCCTGTTTTTTGTGGTCTTCCTCACCCCGGCCCTCACGGCCACGGCCATCAGCAGCGAGCAGGAACGATTGACCCTGGAAATGTTGCAAGCTACCCCGCTGGCTGCCCACACCATCCTATTTGGTAAACTCATTTCGACCGCCGGCTACATTTTTCTGCTGTTATTTGCCGCTGTTCCGATCGTCAGTCTGGTTTTTATCTTTGGTGGGGTCGCCCCGGTTGATTTATTTCTGGCCGCCCTGATTGTCTGGGCCACGGCTGTCACCTTTGGCATAATTGGCCTGTTTTGTTCGGCCTGGCGCAAACGGACGATTCAAGCCATTGTCTTAAGCTACCTGGCGGTTTTGCTCTTTATCATTGGCACATATGTGGTTTATATCTTTGTCGGCGTCATCACCCAGGATTTCCCGCCGCGTTGGATTTTGGTGGTAAACCCGTTTAGTGCGCTGGCTTCGGTCCTCTCGAGCAGTGGCAGCCAGGCAGGCGTAGCTACCTTTTTTGGCCTGTTGGCCGGTTGGGGGCCAAGCATCATTCAGGGCGACCCGACCCAGCTTCAATCGCTGCGCCCGCTGTGGCATTACACCCTGGCCTTTGACCTGGTGTTGAGTACCGGCCTTTATTTGCTGGCCACGCGCTTTGTCAAGCCGGTTCAGCCCTGGCGCATTGGCTGGCGGGGGGTGAGTCTGGTGATCTTGATCGCCGGCCTTTACCTTATTCTGGGTACAACCATCTTTTTCAAAGACATCCGTGAAGCGATTTCCCCGATTTCTCCCGTTCCGACTCCCACGCCCATACCTTCTTTCTTCTCCGCGCCCGCCGTGCCGGTCGTTCCGCCCGAACCTGCGGCCATCCCCACGGAGGAACCCGCCGATGAGTGACAGCCACCGGTTGCATTCTCACTTAACCCGCCTGGGCCGTCGCCTGCGCTGGCGCGACGCCCTGCGGCTGGCCGTTTATACCCTGGGACCGGCCCTGTTCCTGGCCGCCTGTATCGAGGTGGCAGCTCGCTGGTGGCCCTTACCCGACCGTCACCTCTGGGCCGCTTTGCCCCTCGAACTCTGGTTGGTGGGTGTGACTCTCTATAGTTTGCTGCGCCCGCTGGCCGCCTGGCAAATCGCCCGCCGCCTGGATCGCGAGCTTCGCTTGAAAGATCGTTTAGCCACAGCCCTGGCACTGGAAGAACGGAAGAGTGGAAGAACGGAAGAGTGGAAACATGGAGGAATGGAAGACCGGGCAAAAACCTATCCTTTCCAACCTTCCAACCTTCCAACTTTCCAACCTTCCAACCTCCTTACCCTCCAACTCGCCGATGCCCTATCCGTAGCCCAACGCCTGACGCCCGCCATGCTTCCCTGGCATATCCCCCGGCGACCGCTCTGGTGGGCGGCGGGGCTGCTGGCGGTCACGCTGCTCCTGGCTGTCCTCCCCAACCCGATGGACGCGATCCTGGCCCAACAAGCGGCGATCCGGGCCGCCGCGCAGAAACAAGCCGGGGCTGTCGAGGAAGCCCGGCGCGAGTTAGAGAAATCAACCGATCCGACTGCTGAAGAGCGCGCCGAAGCGCTGCGGGCATTGGCCGAACTGATGAAAGAACTATCCGCCAACCCCGGCGACCTGGAGCAAGCTCTGGCCGATCTCGCCGCAGCGCAGGCGCAACTCCGCCAACTGCAAGACCCCCAGGCTGCCGCGCGCCAAAATGCCGCCGCCCAACTTGCCGCCCAGTTGACGGCGCTGGCTCGCGGCGAAACCCAGCAGAGCACCGATTTGAACGAAGCCGGCAGCGCCCTGACTGAGTTGGCGGCTGCTCTGGGGGCAATGGATGCAGCCAGTCAAGCCGAATTGGCCCAGGCTCTCGAAAGTATGGCCGCTCAGGTCGCCCCCACCGATGCCGACCTGGCCAAGAGCCTGCTCGATATGGCCCAGGCGGCCCGCGCTGGAGATATCGGCCAGGCCGTCCAGGCTGCTGATGCGGCTCAAAGGGCCTTGGCTCGCGCTAATCAGGCCAATGATTTGCAGCAGGCGCTGGCTGCGGCTCAGGCTCGCCTGGAAAACGGCCGCCAGCAGTTGGCCCAGCAGGGCGCTCTGGCTCAAAATCAGGGGCAGGGCCAGGGGCAAGGACAGGGACAGTCCCAAACGCAGGGCCAGGGGCAAGGGCAGGGGCAGCAGGTGGGCGGTGGCGGCGGCTCAAACGCCGACCAACTCCCCGCCGCGAATCGCACCGGCGCGGCTAACACGCCGACCCAGCCCAACAAGTCGGCTACCGTCAGCGACGCAGAAATAGTTTACGCCCCCGGCCAGGGCCAGCAGACGACCGGCAATTCTGAATTTGTGGCCGGCCAGGAAGGTGTGGAAGGTGAAACGATCATCCGCCAGGAGCAGTCGCCCCTGGGAGGCGCAACGAATCCCTCGTTGGTTCCGTATCGCGAGGTCTACCAGAATTATGCGGATGCCGCCGCCGAAGCGGTGGAACAGGAGCGTATCCCCCCGGAAATGCGGGATTTGGTGCGAGATTACTTTTCGCAGCTCGCGCCGGAGTGAGGAGTTTTTCTAATATGTCCAACCCAAATCTAACCCCCGACGAATTCCGCGCCACTGCCACTGCCATCGAAGAAGCCGTCGGCCAGGTCATCGTCGGCCAGCGTGATTTGATCCGGGGGACGCTCGTCACCCTGCTGGCCGGGGGCAATGCCCTGCTCGAAGGTGTGCCGGGCCTGGGTAAAACCGTCCTCGTCCGCACCATCGCCGAGGCGATTGACTGCCGCTTCAGCCGCATCCAGTTCACCCCCGACCTGATGCCGGCCGACATCGTCGGTACCCACATCATCAGCGAGGACGACAGCGGGCGGCGGGCTTTCCGTTTTGAGCCGGGACCCATCTTTGCCAACCTGGTCCTGGCCGACGAGATCAACCGGGCCACGCCCAAAACCCAGTCGGCCCTGCTGGAAGCGATGCAGGAGAAAAGCGTCACCGTCGCCCGGACCACCCATCGGCTCGAAGCACCCTTTTTTGTGCTGGCCACCCAAAACCCCCTGGAAATGGAGGGGACTTATCCCCTGCCAGAAGCTCAACTCGACCGCTTTTTCTTCAAGATCGAAGTGCCTTACCCCAGCATCGAGGAACTGGTCGTGATTGCCGACCGGACCACCGGCACCACGGCGGCTCGCCTCAGCCCGGTGGCCGATGGAGCGGCCATTGTCGCCATGCAGGAACTGGCGCGGGCCGTGCCCATTGCCCGGCACGTCACCGAAGCCGCTGCCCGCCTCACCCGCGCTACCCACCCCGACGATCCCAATGCCCCGGAGGAGGTTCGCCGCTACGTGCGCTACGGAGCTAGCCCGCGCGGCGTGCAGGCCCTCATTCTGGCCGGAAAAATCACCGCCCTGCTCGACGGCCGCTACAATGTCGCCGTTGACGACCTGCACGGCATTGCCAAACCGGTCCTGCGCCATCGCCTCATTCTCGGCTTCGAGGCCCAGGCGGAGGGAGTCACGGCGGATAGGATAGTGGAAGCGATTTTGAATAAGGTGGATTAATGGAGGGCTGGAGGATTGGAGGACTGGGCGATAATTTCCAACTTTCCAACCCTCCAACCCTCCGAGCAAAAGGAGTAAACACCGTGAAACAATCTTCCGCTATACTCTACCCTCGCGGCCTACGTACTCTCCGTGCCTATCAATTAGCCAAACAATTGGCTCATTCTGAACTGGGGAGTTACATCGAATTTTCGCAAGAGCGTGAATTTCTAAAACCCACAGATGAAAGCCTGTTGCTTGATTTATACAATCATACCTGGAACACTGTTGGTGCGCTCATTGCATCACTTCAAGAAAAGAAACTTGATGGCTCCTGGAACCGCACTCTCAAAGAGGATCAGGAGGTCTATGACGTCTAATCCAACCCTCCAACCCTCCAACCCTCCAACCCTCCTCCTCCATCCTCCAACCCTCCAACCCTCCTCCCTCTTCTCCTTCTCTTTCCTCCGCCACCTCGAAACCCTCACTCTCATGGCCCGGCAGGCGCAGCGCGGCCAGTGGCAGGGAGAGCGGCGCAGCCCCAAACGGGGCCAGTCGGTGGAGTTTGCCGATTACCGCAACTACGTTCCCGGCGATGATTTTCGCCTGGTGGATTGGAACGCCTATGGCCGCCTGGAACGGTTTTTTCTCAAGCTCTTTGTCGAGGAGCAAGACCTGACCGTTCATTTTCTCATAGACGTCAGCTCTTCTATGAATTGGCCCCCAGAAAATACAGGCCAATCTACCCACAAATTTACCTATGCCTGCCGGGCGGCGGCGGCGCTTGGCTATATTGCCCTGGCCAGCTTGGATCGGGTCACGGTTTCGACCATTGGCGAGAGGGCAGGGGAGACTCCGTTTTTACCCCATCGCGGCCGCCAGCAAGCCTTTGCCTTATTCGACTATTTGGCCGGATTATCCGCCGCCGGAACAACCAATCTTGCGCAAGCCCTTGCCCAGTACGCCGCCCAGGCCCGCCAACCCGGCCCCCTTCTCATCTTCTCCGACCTGCTCGACTCTGCCGTATTTTCCAACCTTCCAACCTTCCAACCCTCCTTTTCCTCCGGTTTGACCGCCCTCCTGGCCCGTCGTTTTGAAATCAGCCTGATCCACCTGCTCGCGCCTGACGAAGTAGATCCACCCTTCACCGGCGACCTGCGCCTGCTCGACGCCGAAACCGGCCAGGCTGTGGAGATCACCGCCGATTATGAGGCGTTAGCCCGCTATAAAGCTGGCTTATCCGCCTGGCAGGGGGAAATCCGCAACTGGTCCAGCCAGCGCAGCATCACCTACGTGCCCGTCACTACCAATGTTCCTTTTGAAGAATTTATCTTTGCCTTTTTACGCCAGCAGGGGATTTTGAAATGACCCTCTTATCTCCCCTGGCGCTGCTTCTGCTGGCCCTCATTCCGCCGATTATTGCCCTGTATTTGCTCAAACTTCGCCGTCAGGATCACGTCGTTTCCAGCACTTATCTCTGGCAGCGTTTTGTGCGCGATATCGAGGCCAACGCGCCCTGGCAAAAACTGCGCCGCAATCTCCTGCTGCTGTTGCAGATCCTATTCCTGCTGTTCGTCATTCTGGCCCTGGCTCGCCCGACCACCCCGACAGAGGGGGTAGCCGGGCAGGCAGTCGTGCTTATTCTTGACACCTCCGCCAGCATGGCCGCCACCGATGGTGGAAACAACGGCCAGACTCGTCTCGATGCCGCTAAAGCCGCTGCCCGTGATCTGGTGGCCAACCTGCCGGATAATGCCCGGGTGACGGTCCTTGCTGCTGCCGGGGGTGAAGTGGAAACCCTGGCCTCGGCCAGCCAAGACCGGCGGCAGGTGTTAGAAGCTCTTACGGCGGCTCAGGTTACGGCTCTGAACAGCAACCTCAACCCAGTCCTGACTCTGGCCGAGGCCATCGTCGCCCGCGAGCCGGGCGCGGAAATTGTGCTGCTGTCTGATGGCGTGGTGGAGTTGCCGGAGCGCCTGTCAGCGCCGGTGCGGTTTGTCCCGTTAGGACAGAGCGGAGCCAACCAGGCTATCAGCGTTCTCTCCATTACGCCAGATCGTGGGGGCGCAGCAACTGTCTTTGTTCAGGTCAGCAATTACAGCCAGCAACCGGCTCAGCGGCGGCTGGCTCTTTACGTAGATGGCAGCCTCTTTACCGCCTTTGATCTGACGGTACCACCCGGCGGGCATGTCGAGCAGTTCCTCGAAAATTTACCCGCTGCGGCCCAAACCGTCGAGGCCGCTCTGGCCCCGGCTGAAACCGACTCGCTCATCCTGGATGACCGGGCCTGGGCTGTCGTGCGTTCCACGGAGCCGGTTCATGCTACCTTGATTACCCCCGGCAATTTTTTCCTGCAAACCGCACTCGGTTTGCTAAAGGATCAACAGATTGGTTCTGGGCTTGAGCTAACCGTTATTAGCCCCGAAGACTGGCGGGCAGCCAACCTACCCGATTCCCAACCTTCCAACCTTCCAACCTTCCAATCCTTCACTCTCCATATCTTCGACTCCACCGTGCCTGATCACCTCCCCCCCGGCCATTTGCTCTTCATTGCCCCATCCGCAGCCGTCCCCGGCTTGTTTGAGGTGATGGGCCAGGCAGCCAACCCAGCGCCTCAACCTGTCCAGGCGGATGATCCGCTCCTGCAAAATGTGGAGCTGTCCGCAACCCAGATTCTCACAACTGCAGTCTTATCTCCAACCAACTGGAGCCGGACTGTTGTTGCCGCCAAAATTTCCTCCAACCCTTCATCCTCCATCCCCCTGCTCCTGGCCGGAGAAGTGGAAGGCCGTCGCGTCGTCGTGCTGGCATTTAGTCTGCAACAATCCGATTTGCCCTTGCGCCCGGGCTTCCCCATCTTAATGGCGAATTTGGTCAATTATCTGGCTCCCAGCCCCGGCGCGCTGATCCCTGCGGCCTTAGCTCCTGGCGAAGCACTGTCATTCTCCATCCCGGCCTCGGTAGAGCAGGTTCGATTGACTCCCCCCGCTGGTCCTGATATCGTTCTACCGGTTCAAGCGGGACGGGCCAGCCTGCCACCGCTGTCTCAGCTTGGATTATATACTGTAGTCTTCGCGTCAACCGATGGAGCAGTCAACTCAGCCCGTTTTACCGTCAATTTCTTCGACCCAGTGGAGTCGGCCATTGCCCCCCGCTCTGAACTCGAGTTAACCAATCCGGCTGAACTTGGTTCTACCTTGACCTCCCTCCCCCCGGCTTATCAAGAATGGTGGCGTCCGCTGGCGTTTGGAGCGTTGGTTTTGTTGGTCATCGAATGGCTGGTTTACCAGCGCAGTGCAGTTTTTAGGTGTTGGACGGTACTTCGGCGGCTTGCCAGCTAACCGATGTTTGGACCGCGATGAGGAGATTTGGGGATGAAAGATAGGGAAAAATCCTCTAATCCCCAAATCCCGGCGAATTTCTCTAGCAGACTGTATAATTTGGTGTCTTTGGGTTTTTGGGGTCTTTAGTTCGGTGATGAGTTCTTTTTTCTCTGTTTCTTTCCTTTATCCGCTTTTTCTCTGGCTGCTGCTTCTGCTGCCGCTGTTTTTGGCAGTGGGCTGGCCGCCTCGCCACGCCCCTGACCGGCAGCAGCACTGGCTGGCTGTAGCGGTGCGGTTGCTGGTCCTCCTGGGCCTGATCCTGGGCTTGGCCGGAAGTCAAATTGAACGCCCCGCCAATTTGATCACCACTGTCTTTGTCCTGGATGCCTCCGATAGTGTTCGGGGGGAGGATCGCAGCCGGGCTGAGGCCTTTATCCGTGAGGCTTTGACCCAGAAGCCGGAGAGAGATCGGGCGGCGGTGATCCTCTTTGGCGGTGATGCCCTAGTCGAGCGGCTGCCTCGGCCTGAACCGGCCCTGCCTGCCCTGGCCTCGACTCCCCTCAAAAACGCGACTGACATCGAAGAGGCCCTGCGTCTGGCCCTGGCCCTGCTGCCGAATGAGGGCGGCCGCCGTATTGTTTTGCTCAGCGATGGCCAGGAAACTGAGGGGGAGGCCCGGCGTTTGCTAGATCTGGCTGTTGCCCGGCAGGTAGAAGTTAGCGTCTATTCGTTGGGGCTGACCGGCGGAACCGGGCAGCCGGAAGTGCTGGTGGAGCAGGTCACTGCGCCAGGCCAGACCCGGCAGGGCCAGGTCATTCCGGTCGAGGTTGTGGTTGCCGCTCGTGGGGCGGCTGAGGTCCATCTGCGCCTGCTGGCCGATGGAACCCTCGTGGAAAGTCGGGTGGTGCGGCTGGTGCCAGGGCGCAACCGTTTTGGCTTCAATCTTCCGGCGCCTGAAACCGGCTTCCATCGCTTCCGGGCCGAAATCGAAGCGACCGCTGATACGCGCCCGCAAAATAACTGGGGAGCTGCCTTTACCACTGTTTACGGCCCGCCTCACGTGCTGGTGGTCGAGGGCCAGCCGGGCGAAGCTGACGCCCTCAACGCGGCGTTGGAGGCTGCCGGGATTAAGTCAACCCTGACCTCGCCAGCGCTCCCTGGTACGCTGCCCGGTCTGGCCGCCTACGATGCTGTCATTTTGAGTAACGTTCCGGCTAAAGCTTTACCCGATTCCACCCAGGAGGCGCTGGTCACTTTTGTGCGCGATTTGGGACACGGGCTGGTGATGGTAGGCGGACCGGAGAGCTTTGGCGCCGGCAGCTATCTCCGTTCGCCGTTGGAAAAAGCCCTCCCGGTTGAGATGGAGGTCCGCAGCCGCAGCCGCGAGCCTAACATTGCCTTGGTGTTAGCGGTAGATAAATCGGGGAGTATGGGCGCTTGCCACTGTGACAACCCGGATTTGCGCCAGACTTATACCCGTGTGCCGAGCGGCCTGCCCAAAATAGATATTGCCAAAGAAGCCATTTTTCAAGCGGCGGCGGTGCTGGGCGAGATGGATTACCTGGGCGTGGTTTCGTTCGACAGCAGCGCCCATTGGGACCTGGAACCCAGCCCCGGCGTCAGTTCCGGCACCCTGGAGGCGGCGATAGGCCAGATGCCGGCTAACGGCCAGACCAACATCTACGCCGGGTTAGCAGCGGCGGAGGAGTCGTTGCTGGCTGTTCCGGCCCGGCTCAAACACATTATCCTCTTGACCGATGGCTGGTCGCACAGCGGGGCTTACGATGAACTCACGGCTCGCCTGGCCGAGCAGGGAATTACACTGTCGGTTGTTGCCGCGGGCGGGGGGTCGGCGGAGTACCTGGCCGATCTGGCCCGTAAAGGCGGCGGGCAGTATTACCCGGCGGCCATCATGAGCGATGTCCCACAAATTTTTCTCAAAGAAACGGTACGGGCGGTCGGCAGCTACATTATCGAGGAGCCGTTTACCGCCGTACCGCTTACCAATACGGAGGGGCAGGCAGCCAGCCCTATTTTGGCCGGACTTGACCTGGCGAACTCACCGCCCTTGCTCGGTTACAACGGCACCACTCCCAAAGCGGCGGCTCGTCTGGCTGCGCTGACCCCGCGGGGCGACCCGTTGCTGGCAACCTGGCAGTATGGGCTGGGGCGCTCCGCGGCCTGGACGACAGATTTGAGCGGGCGTTGGGCTAAAAACTGGCTGGAGTGGCCTGATTTTGCTCGCTTTGTCGGCCAACTGGTCAATTGGACTTTGCCCCGGCCTGGCGATGAGCAGCTTGATTTAGATGTAGCGGTGAGTGGCAATCGGGCTGCTCTAAGCGCGACTCTGGGTAATGAGATTCGGGCGGCTTCTTCAATACAGGTGAAAGCCAAGCTGTTGACCCCAACCGGCGAGGCTGTTGAAACTGAGCTGCGACCCAGCGGCCCGAATCGTTACCAGGCGACGATAACTTTGCCCGGTGAGGGGGTCTACCTGGCCCAGGTGACTGCCTACACTTCAGACTCAACCAGCACAGATGAGACCGGTACACCTATCGCCAGCCAGACCGCCGGACTGGTCGCCTCTTATTCTGCCGAGTATGCTCATCTGGCGCCTGAGGGGACGGTGTTGCCCGATCTTGTCACGGCGACGGGAGGGCAGCTTTTAAGCGACCCAGGCCAGGCTTTTGTTCACAATCTAGCCGTAGGCCGGCAAACCTGGCCGATTTGGCCGGGGCTGTTGTTAGCAGCGGCTATGCTTTTTCCGCTCGACGTGGCTCTACGGCGGCTGCGGCTGGGGCAGCGGGAGTGGAAACAGGCTCAGGGTTGGTTGAGGGAACACTTACTCAGCCAACGTTCAACCCCGACCGTTCCGCTTGAACCGGTCACACCGACTGTACAAGCCTTCCGTCAGGCCCAGCGGCGGGTCCGGCGGCCCGCCAGCACGCGGCCTCCGGCCAATAATTCTGATTCACCCTTCACACGGACGAGCCAGCCGACCGAGTCTGCCTCAACTGCTTCCGTTCCATCTGCCGCCTCATCGCCTCCCCCGGCTTCTCCCACCGATGACGATACCATAGCTCGTCTGCGGGCTGCCAAAAAACGTGTTCAAAGATAAGTTAGAACTGTCACCGGCATCCGGTTTTTTGAAGATGGACCGCCCGACAGCAGACCGCAGATCACCGAAGGAATTTTCATTCCCTGCACCCATAGGTATTGGACGTTAACTCGTGATGGCTTCCTCCAACATTCGTTGAATTTGGGCGACAACCATCTGGATACCTTTTAAATTTTGGCCTCCGTGTGGAATAATCACGTCGGCATGGCGCTTGCTGGGTTCAACAAATTCCAGGTGCATGGGCCTGACCGTTGCCAGGTACTGATCAATCACGTGGTCTACCGAACGGCCCCGTTCTAGCACATCGCGCTTTAAGCGCCGGATAAAGCGCAAATCGTCGGGGGTGTCCACATAAATCTTTATATCCATCAGTTCGCGCAGAGCCTTATCCACAAAGATGAGAATCCCCTCGACCAAAATGACAGGCTGGGGTTTAACCAACCTGAGTTGATCTGTCCGGATATATTGGGCAAAATCGTAAACGGGAACCTGTATAGTTTGACCGCGGAGTAATTGTTCCAGGTGGTTAATGAGCAACTCGTTTTCCAGGGCATCGGGATGGTCAAAATTGAGCGCTTGGCGCTCGGTCAGGGGGAGATGGCTCAAGTCGCGGTAATAAGCATCGTGCTGTAGATAAGCCAGACGAGCAGGGCCAACTGCTTCCAATATTTTTTTTGAGACGGTAGTTTTACCGGAGGCCGTGCCTCCGGCTACGCCAATAATGACGGGTTTTGGCATAGATTGTCACCCTATATGACCATTATAGCACAAGAGGGCTGATCGGGGATAAATTTTATGGGGGAGGGGAGCAAAGAATGGTTCTGATAAGTTGCGTAAGATGAACCAATACCGGAGAATTTCCTACCAAGAGCAATCCCAGGAGTAACGGAAGGTATTTCTTGAAATAGATAGTGTAATTCAGAGCGGGGGTGGTTTGTGTGACTTGGATTGATTAGGAGGGGTTGGCGTTGGAGATTATTCTACATTTGGCTGTAGTTTCTTGCTATGTTCTGAAGGGAAAAAACGATCTTATTGTTTTCCGAGTTTTGGGGGATAGATTTATTTACTATACGAATGTTCTGGATAAGCGATAACGATTAGCCGATGGGTGGCGCCGGGTTGGGCGCACGTAATCAAAGTCAGCCGTTCATCTGAGGTCGGTAAGATTAGTTTAGCATTTTCGAGCCGTTTTTCAATAGAAACATCTTTTTCTTGAACAAGAAACTTTGCCGACACAACGTAGAAGTAGACTTGATCGCCAGCAAAAGCAAGAATTCTGTCGCCAATGGTTACCTTACCCAAATCATTGAATACTTGAGCATATAAATTACTGTGACCATTAAAGACACTGTTACCGGTCTGCCCCAACGGCGCGGAAAGGTTGTGCCAGCCAACCAAGTTATTGTCTACTTCCCATTGCCCATAGGTTTGGCCGTTCACCTCAACTTTTTTCCAACCAACAGGCACAACAGCACTGTCCAGGTTAATGCCAGGAATAACAAGCCGGGTAGGAATAGTCGAAGCAGCGCTGGCTATTGGGGAAACTTGGAGAGTAACAGGAATAAAAGAGAGGTTGAGTAAAAAGAGAAGTAAAGAAATTTGAGGTAATTTATAACTATACGAATACCCTGCCCTACAGTTAGCTAAACTGAATACAGAACACACTTTTTGATTATTACAAAAGGGAAAAAAGACGGCGGGGCGGTGGAAAGGCCAACCCAAAATAGCAGTAATAAAGAAGAGGGCCTTAAACAGTAATCTTAGTCTAAATAGATCCTGCAAAGCCTCAAAGGTGGTAAAATTTGCAGCCGCTGGACGGCTATCCCAAGCAACAGGTTCTGGTGGAGTCACAGGACTCATCGAATTAACCACTACTAATTGGGTTGGTAAAGAGCAACGCAGGAGGTTTAGCTAAAGTGACCTGAAAGTAGCCTCAACTCCTCCTGCGGAGGTTATTCAACTTTTATTGTCACAGCATAACACAGGGATAAGCTACCAGCAATAGCGAATCTGTACCAACAAAATCAGTTTGGTCATTTAGGAGTGGCTGGCAGTAGGGAGCAAGGTCCGTTCTAACCAATGGCCAGTATAACTGGATTTATGGGCGGCGATTTGTTCCGGGGTGCCGGCAGCAACGATGTAGCCACCGCCCTGCCCACCCTCCGGGCCAAGATCAATGACCCAATCGGCGCATTTAATTACATCCAGGTTATGCTCAATGACAATCACCGTATTGCCCGCATCTACCAGGCGGCTCAACACGGCTAACAGGCGCTCAATATCGGCAAAATGGAGGCCGGTCGTGGGTTCATCCAGGATATATACTGTTTTCCCGGTAGAACGCCGGCTCAACTCTTTGGACAATTTGACCCGCTGCGCCTCCCCACCGGACAAAGTTGTGGCCGGCTGGCCCAGGGTAACATAGCCCAGGCCGACGGCGTGCAGAGTTTCCAACTTATTACGAATGGCCGGAATGTTGGAGAAAAATTCCAGACCCTCGGCCACCGTCAGATCCAGCGCCTCGCTGATATTTTTGCCCTTGTACTTGATTTGTAGTGTTTCGCGGTTGTACCGCTGGCCGTGACAGACTTCACAGGGCACATATACGTCCGGCAGGAACTGCATCTCAATTTTGATAATGCCGTCGCCCTCACACGCCTCACAGCGGCCTCCCTTGACATTGAAGCTAAAGCGTCCGGCCTTGTAGCCACGCAGCTTGCTCTCCGGCAGGCTGGCGTAAAGGTCGCGCAGCGGGCCAAACAGACCGGTATAGGTAGCAGGGTTGCTGCGCGGAGTGCGCCCAATCGGGCTTTGGTCAATGTCAATTACTTTGTCAATGTGCTCGATACCACTGATACCGTCGTTACGGCCTGGTTTCGTGGTAGCGCGATACATCACCTGGGCTAATTTATTGTAAAGAATGTCTACCACCAGGCTGCTTTTGCCGCTGCCGCTGACTCCGGTGACACAAATAAACTTACCCAGGGGGAATTTTACGTCAATACCTTTGAGATTATTTTCTCTGGCTCCCCGGACGACAATCTCCTTGCCGTTGCCTGGCCGGCGCAGTGCCGGAATCGCAATGGCTTTGTCGCCGCGCAAGTATTGGGCGGTCAGCGAAGTGCTCTCGGCCAAAAAAGAGTCGCGCTCGGCGGACCAGACGACTTCCCCTCCATATTTGCCCGCGCCCGGCCCCATATCCACAATCCAGTCGGCACTGCGGATCGTATCCTCGTCATGCTCAACCACCAGCACCGTGTTGCCAAGATCACGCATCCCCTTGAGGGTTTCGATCAGGCGTTCGTTATCGCGCTGGTGCAGGCCAATGCTCGGCTCATCCAAAATGTAGAGGCAGCCCATCAATTGGGACCCGATTTGGGTAGCCAAACGGATTCGCTGCGACTCTCCCCCGGAAAGCGTGGCCGCTGCCCGGTTTAAGGTCAGATAATCCAGGCCCACATCTCGCATAAATTGCAACCGGGCGATAATCTCTTTGAAGATTTGGCCGGCAATGCGCAGTTGTCGCTCACTTAGCCCATCTGGTTCTGCCAGCGCGGAGCGACCATTGGGCGGCAGCGTGGGGGGTTGTCCCGTGGCCAGCGTTTTGAACCATGCCAGGGCTTCGGTCACTGCCAGATCGCTGACTTGATGGATGCCCAGGTTGGCAATCGTGACCGCCAGAGCTTCCGGGCGCAGCCGGTGGCCGCTACAGGCGGGGCAGATACGGGTAGACATATACTGCTCGATCTCGCTAAGGGCATAACTGTTGTTAGTGTTTGCGGCTTCTTTATAGCGGCGCTGTAAATGAGGAATGACGCCTTCAAAAGCAGTGGTGTAGCTGCGCAGTTCACCCTCGGCATTGTGGTAACGCAGTGTCATTTGATCGCCGGCCTTGCCGCCGTAAAGAATAATATCCCGCTGCTTCGGGCCAAATTCGGAGACGGGTGTTTGCAGCGGCAGGTTGTAATAATTGGCGACAGCGGCAATCAATTGGGCATAATAGCCATCTTTATTGCTCTGGCTGAGCTTAGCCCACGGCCGGATCGCGCCTCCAGCCAGGCTCTTGTCGGGGTTGAGGACCAGTTCAGGGTCAACTTCCAATTTGACCCCCAATCCCCCGCACACTGGACAAGCGCCATGCGGGCTGTTGAAGCTGAACAGGCGCGGCTCGATCTCTGGCAGGCTGATACCGCAGTAAACACAGGCAAAATGCTCGCTAAAGAGACGATCCCAGGGCTTATCCTGGTTGGTTACATCCTGGACGATGAGCGCGCCGTTGCCCAACTTCAGGGCGGTTTCGACCGAGTCGGCCAGGCGGACCGCATCGCTCCCGTCAGGCTGGTCACGCCGGATCACCAGACGATCCACCACAGCTTCGATGGTGTGGAGTTTATGCGGCTCCAGGTTAAAATCCTCATCCAGGTCGCGGATCACCCCATCCACCCGGACACGGACAAAACCGGCCTTACGGATGTCGTCAAAAACCGCTTTGTGTTCTCCTTTGCGTTCCCGCACCAGGGGGGCCAGGAGCATGACCCGGCTGCCATCCGGTTTGTCCAAAATTGCATCCACAATCTGTTGGGTGGTCTGGATGTTGACTTCCCGCCCGCAGTTGGGGCAATGGGGCGTACCAATCCGGGCATACAGCAGGCGCAGATAGTCATGCACTTCAGTCACGGTGCCGACCGTCGAGCGGGGGTTGTGGCTGGCGCCCTTCTGGTCAATCGAGATGGCCGGGCTGAGGCCCTCGATCTGGTCCACATCAGGCTTGTTCATCTGGCCCAAGAATTGGCGAGCATAGGCAGACAGACTCTCGACATAGCGGCGCTGCCCTTCAGCGTAAATGGTGTCGAAGGCCAGGCTGCTCTTGCCGCTGCCGGACAGGCCGGTGATGACAATCAATTGGTCCCGGGGTAATTCCAAATTGACGTTTTTTAAGTTATGCTCGCGCGCACCCCGCACGATGAGTTTCTTTTGGGTCATTTCACCATCCTTGACCGCCAGACCTCCCCTACCCTCCTCCAAACAAAGAGAGGGTCAGGGGAGTATGGTCTTCATAAAAAAACGCAATTTATTACTGTACCATCAACAACCCGTTTTGGCAACGAAACCAGCTATAATTGACAGGAACGCGGTGAGCTTAAGTATATCATTTCGACCGGAGCAGAGCGGAGGGAGAAATCCCTAATGCCTCGTCTTGCAAGAGCCGCTTTGAGGGATTTCTCGCTCCTTCGTCGCTCGAAATGACATGACTGCGTAACTCCTGTAATTGAATCGCTTTGCGGCTAGGGGCGTGGTACAATCAATACCGCCCTAAATAGGGCTGTTTAATTCATCTCCACGAGGAGCAATTGATAAATGCAAGGATCGGATTACATTGCGCTGGAAGAACAGTACGGCGCTCACAACTATCACCCTCTTGATGTAGTGTTGGAGCGTGGTGAAGGTATCTGGCTATACGACGTAGACGGAAATAAGTACATGGACTGCCTCAGCGCCTATTCGGCGGTGAACCAGGGTCACTGCCATCCCCGCCTGACCCAGGCGATGATCGAGCAAGCCCAACGCCTCACCCTGACCTCGCGCGCTTTTCGCAACAACAAACTGGGCCAGCTTTACCAAAGCCTGCACCATCTGACCGGTTACGAGCTGACCCTGCCGATGAACAGCGGGGCTGAAGCTGTCGAAACCGCTCTTAAGGTAGCTCGTAAATGGGGTTATCGCGTAAAGCAGGTTGAACCCGAGCAGGCCGAAATCATTGTTTGTAAAGGGAATTTCCACGGGCGGACCATCGCCATTGTCGGCTTTTCATCCGAAGCCCAGTATCGGGAGGATTTTGGCCCCTTCCCACCCGGCTTTAAGCTCATTCCTTACGGCGATGCCCACGCCTTAGAAGCAGCGATTACCCCCAATACCGTCGCCTTTTTGGTCGAGCCGATCCAGGGGGAAGCTGGAGTGATTGTTCCGCCAGCCGGTTACCTCAAAAAAGTCCGGCAAATCTGCGACCGGCACAAGGTGCTTTTTATGGCCGACGAGATCCAAACCGGGCTGGGTCGCACCGGCCAGCTCTTTGCCTGCGATCACGAAGGAGTCCGGCCCGATGTGATGATTATCGGTAAGGCCCTGGCCGGCGGCTTTTATCCGGTCTCGGCGGTGCTGTCATCCCAGGAAGTGCTGGGCTTGTTTCGTCCTGGCGACCACGGCAGCACTTTTGGGGGCAATCCCCTTGGGGCGGCAGTCGCCATTGAGGCATTGGCTGTGCTGACCGAGGAAAGGTTGATTGAGAATGCCCGCGAATTGGGCGAATACTTCCAGGAGCGGCTGGCCGAAATCCCCAGCCCGCATGTGAAGGAGGTGCGTGGCAAGGGCTTGTTGATCGGGGTGGAATTAAAGCCGGAAGCTGGCGGGGCGCGGCGCTTCTGCGAGGCGCTGCAACAGCGCGGCATTCTGTGTAAAGAGACGCACCGGCATGTCATCCGCTTTGCCCCGCCGCTGGTGATCAAGCGCGAGGAAATTGATTGGGCGCTGGGGCATATCACTGATGTGTTGAATATGGAGTAGTAATCTGAGTTCGGAGAGTTAGTGTTGGGCTTCGACGGGGGGAACTTTGGGCATGGTCAGCAGACCATAGTAGGCCGGTGCGGTTTGTAGTTGGGGATAGCCCGGGTAGACAACAGACCAGAAAGTTTGCTCATCATGCCAATCCCATTGCGGATTGGCAATGTAAATGAGACTCATCAGGCCAATCCAGGGCTGCCAGTTGGCCTGGGCATAGGCATAGGCGCGTTGGAGGTACTTGTCCTGCTGTTCAAGTGTAACTGCATGCCAATGGTACGGAGATTTGTGGCGAGGATCAACCGTCCAGCCCACTTCAAGAACCACCACTTTTTTAGCCGCATCACCGTTACGGACCATGATGGCACGCATATCTTCGACGTGACGAAAACTGTAGACCCGGCGTAGTTCTATGGGGGCGTTGTCGCCGTTGGTCAAGGTTGGATCGGCGGCGACTTCCGCCGGGTCGGCCTCCGGGGGACTTTTGTAACCGGCGGCGTGGACACCCAGAGCATCAAAATAAGCTGCCGCTCCCGCTTCATACATTCCCTGCACAAAATAAATATCTGGCACGGCTTCCGCGTCATGGCGGGTGGTTGGCGCCAGCCCGGCGCTGATAACGACGGCCTGGGGGTCGGCGGCTTTGACCGCCTGATAGCCGATTTTCAGCAGTTCGGTATACTCGGCCGGGTTGGGCAGGCGATTCCCCCACTCGCGGGCCAGGTTTGGCTCGTTCCAAATCTGGTAGGCTTCGATCCGGCCCCGGTAGCGGCTAGCAACGGCATAAACGTAATCGTAAAAATCCTGCAAGTTATCGGGCGGGCTAATAGCCGGAAGCTCGGTGCGAGAGGCCCAGGCCGGCTGTGAGCCTAACCGCACCACCACTTTTAAGCCATGAGCGTCAATTTGATCCATCATCCGGTCAGGAATATCCCAATGCCAGGCCCCCTTGGCATGCCCTTCGATCTCGCGCCAGGGTATTTCCTGCTTGACCCAGCGAAACCCGGCCTCATTGACCAGTTTCAGGTCTCGGTCGGCTACCTCCTCACGCCAGTAGAGAAAAACCTGCATGCCGTAATCGGGTGAGGACATAACCTTAGCCACGTCTACGGTGGGCGCATAAAGCGCAGCTTCCCCCGTTTTTTCTACGGGTAAGGCCGCCGGCACGGAAGCAAGGGGAGCAGGGGTGCTGCCAAAAGCCGCAGTGTCATTGGCTAACTGGCAGGCGGATAACAGGATTAAAAAAAAGAGAAAAAAGCAACCAACAAAAACCAAACCCAGGGTATCTATGGCTGGGCGGGGCAACTTTTGGAAGAAGGGCAATGATTTAGACCTTTACACTTGATGATTTTTGCTTCTTACATGGGTAGAACTATCATATTCTATGTACATCTTGGTCGGAGGTCAATTATGGAAAATGTACATGAAAGCCTTGAACAATCGGAACAACGATTTCGCTGGCTGTTAGAGGCTGCGCCTGACGCCATGGTGATTGTCAATGGAATCGGTGAGATTGTTCTGGTTAATGCACAGGCAGAGAAGATGTTTGGGTATACCCGTGAAGAGCTGATCGGCCAATCTGTCGAAATACTGATACCCGAACGCTTCCAGGGCAGCCACGAGGTACACCGTCTGCGCTACATCGGCGGACCTTATGTTCGCCCCATGGGCGCTGGTTTTGATTTCTATGCCCGCTCTAAAGAGGGCCGTGAATTTCCGGTTGAGATTAATCTTAGCCCCCTGGAAACCGAGGAGGGTGTTTTAATTATCAGCGCTATCCGCGATATAACCGACCGGAAGCGGCTGGAGAAGATGCTCCGCCAGCAAGCCCAAGTATTCGAGAATATTTATGACAGTGTTATCCTGACCGACCAGGCCGGGCGCATTATTGATTGTAACCCGGCTACGGAAAAGATGTTTGGTTACGCTAAAGAGGAGTTATTGGGCCAGCCGCCCCGGGTCTGGCACCGGCCGGCCGAGTCCGCGGAACTGACCGCGGAGATTATCGAGGGCCTAAAAGAGCGCGATCGTTGGTCGGGCCAAATTAACTTCATACGTAAGGATGGCAGCGCCGGCATGTGTGAGGTGGTTGTTGTGCCGGTGTATGATGAGGACGGCCGACAGGTAGCGACGATTGGCGTTAGCCACGACATTACCCGGCAAACACAAGAAGAAGAGGCGCTGCGCCGGCAGCGGGCCTTCCTCCGCCAGGTAATTGATCTCAGCCCCAGCTTCATCTACGCCCGCGACCGCCAGGGCCGGTTTACTTTGATTAACCAGACCGGTGCCAACTATTACCAAACCAGCGTGGAAGAGTTATTAGGCAAAGCCGACGCTGATTTTATGGTAAATCCCGCAGAAGCAGCCGCTATTCTTAAAGAAGACCTGAGTATTCTGGACTCGCGCAAAGACTTTGGTCCCGAAATACGCCGGATCAACGTGCAGGGGGAGACGCACTGGCTGCAGGTGATCAAACGCCCGTTGCTGGACGAGCATGGGGTCGCGAATCAGGTCCTGGGCGTAGCAACGGACATCACGGCCCTCAAACACACGGAGGAGGTTTTGCGGGAGAGTGAACGCCAGTACCGTTCCGTCGTTGATAATGTTAAGGAAGTGATTTTCCAGGTGGATCCTGCCGGCTTATGGACATTCCTCAATCCTGCCTGGACTGAAATTACCGGCTTCTCCATTGAAGAAAGCCTGGGCACAAACTTCCTGGATTATATTCAGCTTGAGGACCGCCCGCGAGTCGTGGAGCTGTATCAGGTTTTGCTGCAAGGAGAAATAGAATATTACTGGCACATGCCCGGCATTGTTACCAAAACGGGCAGCCTGCGCTGGCTGGAAATTTACGCCCGCCCAACTCTGGCCGATGATGGCACAATCACCGGTATGTCGGGCACGCTCAACGACATCACGGACCGCCGGCGAGCTGAGCAGGCCCTGCTCGCCAGCGAAACTCGCTTTCGCACCCTGGCCACGCACGCGCCGGTGGGTATTTTCCAGACTGACGCCCAGGGTGAGTGTATCTTTGTCAACAAGCGTTGGGTCGAGATTAGCGGAACCTCGTCCGTTCAGGCCATGGGCCGCGGCTGGACTAAGGTCCTGCACCCCGACGACCGGGAGGCGGTTTTGGCCGAATGGCAGGCGGCGGCCAGAGCGGGACGCGAGTTCTCTCAGGAATATCGCTTTCAAACGCCTGAAGGAACAGTGACCTGGGTTTTTGGAAAGGCTACCCCCCTACGCGATGAGAAAGGGGAAATAACAGGGTACCTGGGCACGATTATTGATATTAGCGAACGGAAACGGGCTGAATTTTTGGAAAAGGATCGCAACGGGGTGCTGGAAATGATCAGCCAGAACAAGCCGCTCAAGGTTGTCCTGAACGCCCTGGTCCAGTTAGTCGAGCGCCAATATTCTGAACTGCTTGGCTCGGTCTTGCTCCTGCGCGATGGTCAAGTTTACCACGGCGCTGCGCCGAGTCTGTCCGAAAGTTTCACCCAACTGGTTGATGGGCTGGCCCTCAGCGCCATTTTGAAGACACAAGATATGGCCGCTTACCGGGGTGAAACTTTGATTGTTAACGATATGGCCGATAAATCGAATAAAGATGGCTACCGTGAACTGGCGCTCCAACACAATCTGCGGGCTTACTGGTCGGCGCCGATCTTTTCCAGTGATGGAGCGCTGCTGGGTCTTTTTACCAGTTACTACCGCCAGCCCAATAAGCCAACGCCGGAGGAACGCCAACTGGTCAGGATGGCCAGCCGGCTGGCGGGCATCGCCATTGAGCATCACCAACTCACCGAACAACTGGTCTATCAGGCCCAGCACGATGCCCTGACCGGGCTGTCTAACCGGCCTCTTTTTGAAGACCGCTTGCAGCAGGCTATCGCTCACGCCCGCCGCAATGACTGTCTGGTTGGCTTGCTGTACCTGGACCTGGATCAGTTCAAACAGGTCAATGACTCTTTAGGGCACACTGCCGGCGATGCCTTATTGCGGCAAGTCACCGAGCGCCTGCAAGGGTGTCTGCGTGAGGAGGACACGCTGGCCCGGCTGGGTGGAGACGAGTTTGCAGCCGTGCTGCCTGACTTGGAGAGTCCCCGTGCCGCCGCCATCATAGCCGAGCAGATTCTTGAAATCACAACAACGCCCTTTATCATTAGAGGGCAAGAGTTGAGGGTGACAATCAGCATTGGCATCAGTCTGTATCCTACCGACAGCCCTCGGGCCGATGAATTGCTGTCCATGGCTGATAATGCCCTCTATCGCTGCAAGCAGCAAGGTAAAAACTCCTACCAATTTTACACCCTGGAAGTAGACAAAATGGTTCACCAGTAGCGCCCGGTGGTTGGGTAAGACCTTACAGGTTTGGCAAAGCTGTAAGGTCTTATTTTGTGCCCTGCGCCAAGCTGATTTACAATAGCCTCCCAAAAAAATTGTAGACAGCAGACAGTAGACGGTAGACAGGGAATTAACCCATAGAGGGCCTACGGCTCTGCATCCTTGCTACCCTGCTACCATAACCAGAGAAGGCATCATGAACAAACAAGAAATCTTAGAAAAACAGAAAAAGTATTTGTGGCCCAATCATATGCTTTATTACACGGAGCCAATGCCGCTGGATCACGGCGACGGCATGTATGTCTGGGATGTGGACGGTCAAAAATACCTGGACTTCTTCGCCGGGATTTTGACCACCAGCGTGGGCCACAATCACCCCAAAGTGACCGAGCGGGTGCAGGAGCAGGCGGCCAAACTGCTCCATACTTCGACCCTTTACCCCAACGAAAACCACGTCCGCCTGGCCGAGAAGCTGGCCGAACTGACCCCCGGCAGCCTGCAAACCTCGTACTTTACCAACTCGGGCACCGAGGCCGACGAAACGGCGGTCATGCTGGCCAAGTGTTACACCGGCCATCAGGAAGTGATTGCCCTGCGCCACGGCTACAGCGGGCGCTCGCCGCTGGGCATGAGCCTGACCGGCCAGGCAAGCTGGCGCATCGGCGGGACGCATATCCTGGGCATCAAGCACGCCCTCAACCCCTACTGCTACCGCTGCCCGCTCAAAATGAACCCGGAAACGTGCGGGGCGGCCTGCGCCGAGGATGTCGAAGAGGTCATCAAAACTTCAACCTCCGGCCGCATCGCCGCTTTCCTGGCCGAGCCGATCCAGGGCGTGGGCGGCTTTATTACCCCGCCGAAGGAGTACTTCAAGATTGTGGTCGAGATTGTCCACAACTACGGCGGGCTGTTCATCTGCGACGAAGTTCAGACCGGTTTTGGCCGTACCGGCGATAAGTGGTTCGGCATCGAGCATTGGGAGGTCGAGCCGGATATTATGACCATGGCCAAGGGCATCGCCAACGGCCTGCCGCTGGGCAACACCATCACCACCGAGGAGATTGCCATGGGCATGGTCGGCCAGGGGTTGACCATCAGCACCTTTGGCGGCAACCCGCTCTCCACCGCCGCCTCGCTGGCGACCATCGAGGTGATGGAGAGCGAGGCTACCCCGCAGCATATTGCCGAGGCCGGCGGGCTGCTGCGGGCCGGGCTGGAACGGCTCCAAGAGAAGTACCCGCTCATCGGCGACGTGCGCGGTATGGGCCTGATGCAGGGGGTCGAGCTGGTCAAGGACCGCCAAACCAAAGAACCCGCGCCGGAAGCAGTGGTCGCCGTCTTTGAGCAGACCCGCGCCCGCGGCCTGCTCATCGGCAAAGGGGGAATGTACGGCAATGTCCTGCGCATCGCCCCGCCGCTGATTGCCAGGAAAGAGCACGTCGAGGAGGCGCTGGGCGTCCTCGACCACACCTTCGCCCAGGTGCAGGAGATGAGCTGGTGAGCGTCACGAGAACACAATGCAGGAGGAAATTATGGAACTGGGGGCTTTCTCTGTTAGCTTGGCTGTAAAAGATATCGAGGCGTCGAAGCTCTTTTACGAAAAGCTGGGTTTTACAGTTTTCGCGGGAGATCAAGCGCAGAATTGGCTGATTATGAAGAATGGCGACCACGTTATTGGGCTGTTTCAGGGCATGTTCGATAAGAACATTCTCACCTTCAACCCGGGCTGGAGCAGCGATGCTCAGCCACTCAAAGAATTCACGGACGTTCGAGAGTTGCAGCGCCAGCTCAAAGAGCGCGGCATCACCGTGGTTTCAGAAGCAGACGAAGGCTCTACTGGCCCGACCAGCTTTATGATAGTTGATCCAGATGGAAACCCGATTCTGCTAGATCAACACGTATAGGCAAGCAGATTCTTTTTACTCTGACCGGTCTGCAAATTGTAGGCACATCCAACCCTGCCGCCCGCATCGAAGTAATGACGCTTTTTGCGCGGCCAGAATAAGCATTACACCTACTTGAAAGTGGCAAAATATGGACAGGATTTACATGATTAACAGGATAATTTTCAGAAAAATCTTGTAAATCCTGTTAATCCTGTCTAATCTTTTGGGCTGAATTGCCTTGTGCAGGGTAACGAATCTTTCACCAGCCTCGCAGCGGTCTCCTAATAGACTCGTAACAGACTCGTAACAGACTCCTAACTAACTACCTGGGTGATAGCACTCTCCAACCGCTGTTGAAGAACGGAAGGTGGAAGGCTGGAAAATCTTCTAAGCTTCCAATGGTCTTAGCCATCTCGTTCCCAAACTCAGTTTGGGAACGAGATGGAACTCTTCCTTTCTGCCAACCTGTCATCCGGCTTACTTGTAATTGACCGGCTGTGCCACTGGCGTGACTTCTAATGTCTCCACCGTCTCGGTTAGCCCGGCGTGCTGGCGGGCGGCCTGGATTAAGGCGGCGAAGAGGGGATGGGGGCGGGTCGGGCGGCTTTTGAATTCGGGGTGGAACTGGCTGCCCAGCATAAAGGGGTGGTCCTTGATTTCGGCAATCTCCACCAGCCGGCCATCGGGTGAAAGGCCGCTGAGGGCCAGGCCGGCCTGCTGCAATACCTGGCGGTACTCGTTGTTAAACTCAAAGCGGTGGCGGTGGCGCTCCGTAACCAGCTCGGCGGCATAAGCCCGGCCGGCGGCGCTGCCCGGCTGCAAGCGGCAGGGATAGCTGCCCAGCCGCATTGTCCCACCCAGGTCGGCGATGTCGCGCTGGTCGGGCATGAGGTCAATCACCGGGTGAGGGGTGGCCGGATTGAATTCGGTCGAGTTGGGGGCGTCACTCTCATACACCTCGCGGGCCAGCTCAATGACCATGACTTGCATGCCCAGGCACAGGCCCAGGTAAGGCACCCGGCGCACGCGGGCAAACTTGGCGGCGATAATTTTGCCCTCGATGCCGCGCTCGCCAAAGCCGCCGGGAACGACAATGCCGTCCACCTCCTCCAGCCGGCCGAGGCCGCGGCCCTTCTCCAGATCTTCGGAAGCAATCCACTCGATCCTGGCTTCGCAGTCTTGAGCGGTTGCCGCATGCTTCAGCGCCTCATAAACGCTGATGTAGGCGTCTTCCAGGTCAATGTATTTGCCGACAATGCCGACCGTGACCGCCGGCTTGGGTTTTTTGATATGCTCGACCATCCGGCGCCACTCGTCCAGGTCGGGCGGGGCGCAGTCGAGGTGCAGGCGCTCGCAAATAAAGTCGGCCACGCCCGTCTTCTCCAAAATCAGGGGGACCTCGTAGATCGTCTCGACGGTGGTCAGCGGGACAACCGCCTGCAAATCCACGTCACAGAAGAGGGCAATCTTTTCGCGCAGCTCATCCGGCACGGGCAGGTCGGCCCGGCAGACAATCATATCGGGCTGGATGCCGATGCCGCGCAGCTCGTGAACGCTGTGCTGCGTCGGCTTGGTTTTGAGTTCGTTGGTGGCATTCAAATGGGGCAGCAAGGTGACATGGATGTAGAAGGTGTTATCGCGCCCGGCGTCTTTGCGCATCTGGCGAATCGCTTCCAAAAAGGGCAGGCTTTCAATGTCGCCCACCGTGCCGCCCACTTCGACGATGACGATGTCAGCCCCGCTGTCGCGGGCCACGTGGGTGATGCTGGCTTTGATCTGGTTGGTCACGTGGGGAATCACCTGGATGGTTTTACCAAGGTAGTCGCCCCGGCGCTCGCGGTTGATCACCTGCTGGTAGACCTGGCCGCTGGTCAAGTTGCTGGAGCGGGTCAGGTTTTCGTCAATAAAGCGCTCGTAGGCCCCCAAATCCAGGTCGGTTTCGGCCCCGTCTTCCAGCACAAACACTTCGCCGTGCTCATAAGGACTCATCGTGCCGGGGTCCACATTGAGATAGGGGTCTAACTTTTGGACGGTGACAGCCAAGCCCCGGCTCTTGAGAATCCGGCCAATCGAGGCCGCCGTGACCCCTTTACCCAGAGATGAAACCACGCCGCCCGTGCAGAAAATATATTTGGTCATAAATCTCCTCCTAATTTTGGTATAAATTCAGACCTGACAGGTCCGCTTTGCGAAAACCTGTCAGGTCTATCCAACTCGCCAAAAAATAAAGTCCCCAAGAGGGTCTCTCTTGGGGACGGATGTCTAAGGCCGTTTTTTGCTGTGAAAATATCAACTCCGTATACACGGGCTGTTATTATAACTCATGGGGAGGAAAATGCACAAAATTTAGCCTGTGTTGCCAAAGGGCTATTTTCTCGATACTTTTTGACAGTTCAATGAGCCGTGATATAATCAAGATGCTTCGTTCATAGCGACCTGCTATAAGTTTTGCCACCCTAGCTCAATCGGTAGAGCAGCTCTTTCGTAAAGAGCAGGTTGTCGGTTCAAGTCCGACGGGTGGCTCTCAAATCAACCCAAATTATTCCCCACTCGCCGCCTCCTTCCGCCCCTTCCCGGCGACTTTCCAACTCTCGGCCGGCACACTGTCAAGCAAAAAAGAAGGGATAGCCGCATGCCTGTAAAAATCAGCGCCAAGAAATTTGAAGCCCTGGTAGTACAGGCGTTGGAGGAACTGCCGACATTTTTCAAAGACCGGCTGCAAAATATTGAAGTCCTCATTGCTGATTGGCCGACAGAGGAAGAGTTAGAAGAGGCCGGGCTTGAACCAGATGAACTGCTGTTGGGATTGTATCAAGGCATCCCCTTGACCGAGCGCAGTGGTGATTACGGGATGGTCCTGCCGGATACAATCACCCTCTACCACGGCTGCATCGCCGAGGTCTGCGATACGCCGGAAGAAGTCGTTGCTGAAGTCCAGCAAACGGTCAAACATGAAATTGCCCACTATTTCGGCATCAGCGATGAGCGGCTGGAAGAATTGGGCGCTTATTAGATTTTCGATTGATATTTACAGCTTGTTAATTCCAAACTCGAAAGCTTTTGTCTCTAGCTTTCACGGGCAAATCTCCAACCTGACCATGTCTATCTGGTACGGTCTGCGCAGTCCGCGTGCGACCGGGATATTGCTGCTAGTTTTAGGAGCAGTGGCAGGTTTGAGCCTGGTTATTCCCCAACAGGCCAACCCGGTAACGACCCCTGCCACCCGTCAAGCCTGGGTGTCCAACCTGCCAGCAGCAGTGCAGTCATGGGGAGAACTGTTCTACTCACTGGGTTTTGCTCGTCTACTTGACTCGCTGTGGTTCTGGCTGCCGCTGGGGCTGTTATTGCTGAACAGCTTAATTGCTCTGGCCGATTACGGAGCCGCCGCCTGGCCGCGGCTGCAAGCCCGCATGCCCAGCCTTAGCCGGCAGCACCCCCTGGCCCGGCGGGTTGAGCAATCCACTCGTTTGCCCAAATCTCCCGATACCTTTTTGGATGAACTCAGGGCATCGCTGACCACCCAGGGTTTTTACCTCTATCCCCCCCTCGAAGCAGAGCCACGCTTGATCGGCGCAGCGCGGCGGCGCTGGGCCTGGTTTGGACCGGCCCTTTTTTACGCCGGCCTGCTCGTCGGGATTAGCGGCCTGGTGGTTAGTCATTTTTTTCTGCAAAGTGATACTTTAACACTGTGGCCGCTTGAATCTATTAGCAACTCTCTCCTTGAGGGCCAGTTTGAGTTAAAGGAAGTTGACCCCGACCAGCGGATTGGTCAGGTGGACTTTACGGCTGAAGGTGCGGAGCCATCGAGCTTAACCTGGCGGCTTTATCTGCCCACCTTTTTCAGGAATACTCTGTTCTGGCCACGGGCGATGGAGCCGGCTTTGACCATCGAGGCGCGGGATGAAACAGGCACACTCCTGCGCTTGATCCCTTCTCAAGAAAATCTTTTTCCCGCCGAGCGACTGCACCTCCCCCTGGCTAGAGCTGACACACCGGTTTATTTTCTAATTCCTGCGGCAGGTTTGGCCTTCCAAATTGTGCCTGATCCCAACAACCCGGAACTCTTCGAGGTCAAAGTCCGGCATGGCTCAGAGCCGGCCCCCATGGAAGAAATCAAGGTCCAGGCGGGAAAACCCTTCATCATTGAAGGATTGACAATTATCATGTCTCTTAACTCCAATCTATTGGTGCTCGGCTATCGTGACCCAGCCTTGCCGCTTTACGGGCTGGCATTAGGTTTCATCTTGGTGGCCGGTGTTTTCATTTTCATTCAACCGCCCCTCCAAGTCTGGATCATTCCAGAGGTCAAAGGGCGGGGTGGGCAACTTTACGGCGTGGTCGAGAAATTCGACTCGGCATCCGAGATGCCTCAATTTTTAGCCAAGCAATTGAACAAGGAGGGTGATTTTTAAGATGGCGTTTTGTCTCGTTACCGGCGGTGCAGGTTTTATCGGCTCGCATTTGGTTGAGGTGTTATTGGCGCAGGGGCAGCAAGTGCGGGTGCTGGACAATCTATCAACCGGGCGCCGGGCTAACTTGGCCGGGGTCATGGATCAGATTGAATTTGTTGAAGGCACTATTGAAGATCAAGCAACCGTCGCGCGAGCGGTCGCCGGGGTGGAGGTTGTTTTCCATCTTGCCGCCATCGTTTCTGTGCCCCACTCTATGGCTGAGCCGGCCCAGACGGAACTGATCAACACGTTGGGAACTTTGAATTTGCTCCAAGCCGCGAGAACAGCCGGGGTTCGCCGCCTGGTATTAAGTTCTACCTGTGCGATTTATGGCGATGACCCTACCCTACCTAAAACTGAAACGATGCGTCCCCAGCCCAAGTCACCCTATGCAGTCAGCAAATTAGCCGCCGAGCACTATTGCCAAATTTTTTGGGAGGCTTTTGGCCTGGAAACAGTGGTCTTACGCTACTTTAATGTATTTGGGCCAAGGCAGGATCCCTCTTCGCCCTATTCTGGGGTTATTTCTATTTTTGTGGATAAATTATCGCAAGGAGCGGTTCCTACCATCTTCGGCGATGGCCGACAAACCCGTGATTTTGTGTCTGTGGAAGATGTGGTTCAGGCCAATCTTCTGGCCGCCACAGTACCTCAGGCCGCTGGTAACACATTGAATATTGGCACAGGTTACCCGGTCAGTATCCGGCAACTTTTTGAAGCGCTGCGCCAGATTTTTGAGTGTGAGGTGACACCTACCTACGGCCCCGCCCGCAGCGGCGATGTTTTGCACTCCTACGCTGACTCCAGCCAAGCCAAGGCCATCCTGGGTTGGAAGCCTCAAGTCACGCTTGAGGCCGGCTTGAAATACCTGGTTACAATATAAACCCGACCTGTGGTACTGAATTTAGCTTTTTAAGAATAACAGCCTGAGAGATTGGAGGGTTGGCTAAAGTATTATCTGCCCCCATGTTCCCAGACCTTTACGGTGGTTTCCTAGTTGACCTATCGCCCTCATCGAATGTGACTTTAGGGAAAGCCATAGAGGGCTTATGACTGGTTTGGTTAGTGACTTTTGCCTCTTCTCTTCATTGCTCCTTTTGTTGTATTCTATAGTTACTCGCCAACCTCCCTTACTTGTACAACGGGTATAGTCCTTTGGTCATATTTGTTTTTCTGTTATTATCATTTATAATTCAAGTAATGAAATTCAATTCTTGAATTATAACTGCCGAAAATATGGTGAAACAGTCCAAAAATTACGACTTAGAGATTCTAAATCACATCGAAGAAAATCCAGATACTACCCAGGCCGATTTAGCTATTCAATTAGGAGTGGCGGTTGGCAGCGTCAATTGGTATCTCAAACGGTTGATTAACAAAGGCTATATCAAGGTGACTCAAATGCAGCGCCGCCGGTTGCGTTACCTGCTCACACCCAAGGGACTGGCGGAAAAGGCTCACTTAACGACTTCTTTTATGCAAGCCTCGTTGCATTGGTATCGAGAGACACGGGAGACCTCAAAAGAGTTACTCGATCAGGTTAAGCAAGCAGGGTACGATACCGTCTGTATTGAAGGCGATAACGACCTAGCCGATATTATTCACCTGACCTGTTTAGAGGCGCACGTTAAGGTCAAGTCGGAGATAGATCGGGTTTATCCGGTGTTCAGGGTGGAAGGGTTTAAGACAGTGTTGGATTGGCCGGGAGATAAATTGGAACTAAATCAACAAAATAACAAGTGATTTCTAACTTGGTGAGGTGTTATGAACTGGCAAGACCTAACGATATTAGTCACTGGTGGTACTGGTTCCTTTGGTAAGAAATTTGCCGAAATTATATTGCATGATTATCCCCTCAAAAAACTCATTATTTATAGTCGGGATGAATTAAAACAGCACGAAATGCGCCAAATCTACGATGATGCGCAGCCTGACTCGCGTATTCGGTATTTCATTGGTGATGTACGCGATAAAGACCGCCTCTGCCGGGCCATGAACGGGGTTGATATTGTGGTACATGCCGCTGCGCTTAAGCAGGTACCGGCCTGCGAGTATAATCCTATAGAAGCCGTCAAAACTAATATCAACGGCGCAACAAATATAATTGATGCAACGATTGATGTTGGGGTTAAGAAGGTCTTGGCCTTAAGCACCGATAAAGCCGTAAATCCGATTAACCTGTACGGCGCAACCAAGCTCGTAGCCGAAAAGCTTTTTGTGCAGGCCAATTCCTATTCCGGACAGGAAGGTACTCGCTTTAGCTGTGTCCGCTATGGGAATGTGGTCGGGAGCCGGGGTAGCGTGATCCCTTTGTTTAAACAGCAGCGAGAAACAGGGGTCATCACCCTAACGGATGAACGAATGACTCGTTTCTGGCTTACGCTTGAGCAAGGGGTTCGCTTTGTGATCAGATGTATTGAGTTTATGCGCGGCGGTGAGGTATTTGTACCCAAAATTCCTAGCATGCGTATGACAGATCTGGCCGACTTGATGGCCCCCCAATGTGAGCGAAAAATCATCGGCATTCGACCAGGGGAGAAATTGCACGAGATGTTGATTTCG
The DNA here is from genome assembly GCA_016860845.1 of Chloroflexota bacterium. Next base: position 31,606 of record BOKF01000012.1, on the reverse strand, counting down.
CTCGATGAGTCGCGGTACACCCTGGAATTTGATGATATGTACCTGGTACAACCCGTTCATTCCTGGTGGGAGCAGGCCGCTTATGAACAAGCTCGGCCTATGGCCGAGGGAGTCCAGTTTTCTAGCGATACAAATAGCTGGTGGCTTGGGGCTGATGAACTTCAGCAAATGATAGATGAGACATGATGACCCAACTAGCGATTGAGGGGGGTACGCCAATCCGTTCGACCTTGCTTCCTTATGGTCGCCAGCAAGTGGATAAGGCTGATATCGAGGCGGTGGTTCAGGTGCTACAAGGTAATTGGTTGACCACCGGTCCTACTGTAGTTGAATTTGAACAAGCCGTTACTGAGCTCGTTGGTGTAAAGGAAGCAGTAGCAGTGAGCAACGGCACTGCGGCACTGCATGCGACCATGTACGCTCTGAACATCGGGCCGGGAGATGAGGTGATTACGCCAGCCATGACCTTTGCCGCCAGCGCCAACTGTGTGGTTTTCCAGGGCGGGGTCCCTGTCTTTGCCGATGTAGATCCAGAAACGCTTTTACTCGACCCGACCCAAGTAGAAGCCAAAATTACTCCCCGCACTAAAGCGATTATTGCCGTTGATTATGCCGGACAGTCGTGCGACTATGACTCCTTATGGAGCATCGCCCAACAACACGGCCTGACCCTGGTGGCTGATGCCTGCCATGCTTTGGGGGGGAGTTATCAAGGACGCCCGGTTGGATCATTGGCCGATTTGAGTACCTTCAGCCTACACCCGGTTAAGCCTATTACTACCGGCGAAGGCGGCCTCATCACCACCAATGATCCTCAACTGGCCCGGCGGATGCGGATTTTCCGCAATCACGGGATTACCAGCGACCACCGCCAGCGCGAGGCGCAGGGTTCGTGGTTTTACGAGATGGTTGACCTGGGCTACAACTACCGCTTAACCGATATCCAATGCGCTCTTGGCTTAAGCCAACTACACAAGTTACCCGCCTGGGTAATCCGCCGCCAGGAAATTGCCCGGTGCTACGATATTGCCTTTGCCAAAATCCCGGCCATTCTTCCCCTGAAACGGCTTCAAAATATCCATCATGCTTATCACCTCTACGTTGTTCGGCTCGACCTGGAGCAGTTACGGGTTGATCGGGCTATGGTCTTCAAGGCCCTAAGAGCCGAAGGGATTGGCGTCAATGTCCATTACATACCCGTTCACCTCCATCCCTTCTATCGCCAGCGTTTCAACACCGGTCCTGGAGACTGCCCGGTAGCCGAGGCTGCTTATGAGCAGATAATCTCTTTACCCATTTTTCCAGCTATGCGCGATGAAGATGTGGAGGATGTTATTACTGCTTGCCACAAAGTCATCACTGCCTATCGTAGATAGACCTCTAAGGAGACAACTATGGCCAAACGCTATATTCAATACTGCCACCGCTGTGTGATGCCCGAAACGAAACCCGACCTCTACATTGACGCCGAAGGCGTTTGTAGCGCCTGCCGCAGTTTTGAGCGTCGTCGAGAGATGAATTGGGACCAACGTAAACACGAATTATTAGCCGTTCTCGACCGCTATCGCTCCAAAAATGGCAGCAATTATGATTGCCTTATCCCGGTTAGTGGCGGTAAAGATAGCCATTATCAAGCCATCCGCATGTTAGAACTGGGCATGAATCCTCTGTGTGTGACCGCTACTACCGATATGTTGTCTGATATAGGCCGGCATAATATTGAAAATCTGAAACGGCTCGGCGTGGATTACATCGAAGTTTCCGCCAATCCGATTGTCCGGCGTAAAATCAATCGGCTGGCCTTGACCCAGGTGGGCGATATTTCCTGGCCGGAGCATGCAACGATTTTTACGATTCCAATTCGTATCGCCGTGCAAATGAATATTCCTCTTCTGGTTTGGGGCGAGAATTCCCAAAATGAATATGGCGGTCCTGCCGTGGCGGCTGAGAACAACGTCTTGACCCGACGCTGGCTGGAAGAATTTGGCGGCCTATTGGGGCTGCGCGTTTCCGATCTGGTGGGGCAGGAGGGCATTGAAGCCAAACATCTGATCCAGTATACCTACCCTTCCGATGAAGAGTTACAGCGGGTTGGAGTGACCGGCATCTTCCTCGGTTACTATTTACCGTGGGATGGCTATGGTAATGCCCTGATTTCGCAAGCGCACGGGTTCAAAACTTATCACAAGCCCGTGGAAGGTTCGCTGGTCAACTATGAAAACCTGGATAATGTCCAGACCGGTATTCACGACTACTTCAAGTTTTTGAAATACGCCTTTGGCCGGGCCACCGACCTGGCCTGCTTGCATGTGCGGCGGGGTCGCCTCTCCCGGCAAGACGCCATCAAGATGGTGAAAATGCACGACGGCAAATTTCCCTGGTATTACCTCGGCGTTCCTATTGAGGAAGTGCTCAAAGAAATTGATCTGACCCTGGACGAATTTATCCGGGTGTGTGACCGCTTTACCAACAAGAAATTGTTCGAGTGCGACTCGCGGGGCAACTTGTGCAAAGATAGGGAAGGAAATTTAACAAAAATCAATTATGATAATGTAACCGGATCAGAAAATTAACTATGAATACCGTTGCTATTATCGATTATGGCATGTGTAATCTCGACTCGGTTGCCCGTGCCATCGAAGAATGTGGCGGCAGCCCCCTAGTGACCGATCAAGCCAAAGATATAGAGCAGGCGAACCGGATTATTTTACCCGGCGTGGGCGCCTTTCCTGATGCCATGCGCAATATCAAGCAGCGTGGGCTTGATGAAATTCTGCCCGAGCAGGTGATCGGCAAACAAATTCCCTTCCTGGGCATCTGTTTGGGGATGCAATTGTTAGCCACTAAAGGCTGGGAAGTTGAGGAAACGGCCGGCCTTGGTTGGATTGAAGGCGAAGTACGGCGCTTGCAGTCGCTCGATCAAGAAACCCGTATTCCTCATATCGGTTGGAACGAAGTGAATTTTACCCACGATTCGCCCCTGTTCAGAAACATTCCAGCCAGCAAAGATTTCTACTTTGTCCACAGTTACCATGTTTGCTGTGCCAATGAAGCGGAAGTTTTGGCGCGGACGCCTTACTGCGGTGAGTTCATTTCGGGCGTAGAACGAGGCTGGATTTTTGGCGTTCAATTTCACCCAGAGAAGAGCCAACGGTTGGGTTTCCAGGTTCTCAAGAATTTTTTGTCATTATAGAAACAGATCATGCTCAAGATTCGGGTGATGCCGACCCTGTTATTCAAAGATGTAGGGCTGGTCAAAGGAATCAGTTTTGAATCCTGGCGACGAGTAGGCAGCGCTATGCAGGCCATCAAAGTTTACAATATGCGTGAGGTGGATGAATTGGTATTCCTCGACATTACCGCCACGCGTGATAACCGGCCGCCTGACTACGAAACCGTGGATGAACTGGCCGACGAGTGTTTTATGCCGATGACAGTTGGCGGTGGAGTGAAAACTTTAGAGCATGTGCGCCATCTGCTTCAAGTGGGAGCAGACAAGATAGCCATCAATACCGCTGCCGTTGAGAAGCCAGAGTTGATCCGGCAAGCGGCCGATCAATTTGGCTCGCAGTGTGTGGTTGTTTCCATTGACGCCCGCCGCCACCCCCATGGGAATTATGAGGTTTACACCCACGCCGGTACCTTAGCCACCGGTAAAGACCCCGTAGCCCTGGCCCAAGAGGTGGAAGCATTGGGAGCTGGGGAGATTTTACTCACCTCTGTCGGTCGCGATGGAACGATGACCGGTTACGATATCGAACTGACTCGGCGAGTTTGCGAGGCCGTTTCTGTTCCGGTCATTGCTTCCGGCGGGGCCAGCAATTATCAAGATATGGTCCAAGTTTTGCGGGAAGGAAAAGCTTCAGCAGTGGCAGCCGCCAGCATCTTTCATTTTACCCAACAAACACCCCTGGAGGCCAAACACTACCTGCACGAGCAGGGTTTTAGGGTGCGTTTGTAATTAGTTTCTGAGAATGGAGGCTTAATGGTAGAACCAAATAATGTTGAGTCCGAAGCCATCCGGCTGGAAAAGCTCTGGGCTGAGGAATTTGGTAATGCTTACGTAGATCGTAATCGAACGGCGGGAGAAATCCGCGCGCCGTTTTGGCAGGCTCTTTTAACTGAATTTCCGGTTCAAAGCGCTTTGGAAGTGGGCTGCAATGTAGGTACTAACCTACGCTGGATTGCCTCATGTATTCCACCCCAATACGTATACGGCGTCGATATCAATCTCAAAGCTCTGGATGAACTCCATCAGCACTTGCCTCATGTGAATGCCTTGTGGAGTCCGGCACGAGAGCTGCCCTTCCGGGATCGTTGGTTTGAACTGGTTTTTACGATGGGGGTACTCATCCACCAACCGGAAAGCACGCTGCCGCTTATTATGGCCGAAATTGTGCGCTGCTCCAGTCGCTATGTCCTCTGCGGCGAATATTATGCCGAACAGCCAACCGAGGTAGCTTATCGAGGTCAAACTAGGGCCTTATTCAAACGGGATTACGGCCGCGTTTATCAAGAACTATTCCCTGAGCTTCAATTACGCCGGCAAGGTTTTCTTAACCGCGCCGAAGGCTGGGATGATGTTACTTTTTGGCTGTTTGAGAAATCCTAACTCTAGCGGGGCCAAAATCTATGAAACGAGTTCTTATTGTGCAGGCGCGCATGACCTCAACCCGGCTACCGGGCAAGGTCCTGGCTGAAGTTGTCGGCAAGCCCATGCTGGCCCAGCAGCTTCAACGTCTCAAGCAGTGCCGCGCCGTCGACGAGATTGTTATTGCCACCACCACCAACCTGACCGATCAGCCCATTGTCCAACTGGCCCGCCAGGAGGGCGTGGGCTGGTTTTGCGGCAGCGACCGTGATGTTTTAGCCCGTTTTGTCGGTGCGGCCAGGCAGGCTCAAGCCGATGTGGTGGTACGAGTGACGGCTGATTGTCCCCTTATTGACCCCCTCATCACCGATCGGGTTATTAACGACCTCACCGAGCACGCGGCTGAGTGTGATTACGCCAGCAATGTTCTGGAACGCACCTATCCGCGCGGTCTCGACATTGAAGCATTTTTTTGGGACACCCTGCTGCGCATTGATCGTTTAGCCCAATCACAAGCCGCTCGTGAGCACGTGACCATTGTGCCTCGATCCGAACAGCCCCAACTTTTTTTGTGCCGTTCTGTAGTGGATAGTCAAAACAACAGTGATTTGCGCTGGACTGTGGATACTGAGGCCGACCTACAACTTATTCGCCTTTTGTATGAGGCGCTTGATTTAGGCCAACACCTTGCGCCTTATCATGAAATATTGGCTTACGTGCGGACACATGCCAATCTAAGCCAGATAAACGCTCATGTCGAAACATGGGATCCGAGTCGATGAGCCATTTACTTATCCGCACCGACGGAGACAGGCAGATCGGTGCCGGCCACGTTATGCGCTGCCTGGCTTTAGCCCAGGCCTGGCAAGAAACAGGCGGTTCAGCCAGCATTGCTTTAGCTAAAATAACGCCAGGATTAGAAACACGGCTGCGGAGCGAGGGCTTGAATTTACATCATCTTACCTGCCTGCCGGGCAGTAGGGAGGATGCTAAACAGACCATCGAACTGGCCCAACAAACAGGGGCGGCCTGGGTAGTGGCAGATAGTTATCACTTTGATGCTGATTACCAACAGGCGCTCAAACGGGCTAACTTGCGCCTATTGGTGGTAGACGATTACGGCCACGCCGGCCATTATTATGCCGACCTGGTTCTCAACCAGAATATTTACGCCGAGCCGTCGTTATATATTAACCGTGAGCCAGACACTGACTTACTCTTGGGTACTCAGTACGTCCTGTTGCGGCGCGAATTTTGGCCCTGGCACGGCTGGCAGCGAGAGATCACGCCGCAGGCCTGGAAAGTGTTGGTCACACTCGGCGGCGGTGACCCGGATAATTTTACCTTAAAGGTACTGCAAACTTTAAAGCAAGTCACAGGACTGGAGTTGGAAGTAATGGTTGTAGTTGGTCCAGCCAATCCTCACCTGGCTGTGCTGCAGCATGCCGTTGAGCATGCTCCCTACCAAGTCCAACTCTTGAATTCGGCAACAAATATGCCGGAACTAATGGTCTGGGCTGATATAGCTATCTCAGCCGGAGGTAGCACATGTTGGGAGTTAGCATTTATGGGCGTGCCCAGCCTGGTGTTCATCCTGGCGGATAACCAGGCCGCCGTGGCCAAAGGGATCGCAGCAAGGGGGGGGGGCCTCAATTTAGGGTGGTATAATCAGATTTCTAACTTTGAGCAACAGGTAAACCGGCTGCTTTTCTCGTCGGAGCAGCGAGCCTCTATGTCGCAAAAAGGGCAACAACTTGTAGACGGTCAGGGCAGACAGCGAGTTTTGGTTGCTATGTCTAAAACAAAGTTGAATTTAAGACCGGCTGAGGAATCGGACTGTGAACTACTTTGGCAATGGGCTAATGAGGCTGAGGTTCGGAAATCAGCATTTCATTCACAATATATTCCCTGGGAAAATCATGTCCAGTGGTTTGCTAAAAAACTAAAAGACTCCCACTGTTTTCAATTTTTGGCGTTTAATGAGCAAAATGAAGCAGTTGGGCAGGTTCGGTTTGATCTTGCTAATAATGAAGAGGCAGAGATAGACGTAAGCATAGATAAACGTAAGCGTGGGTTAGGTTACGGCGCTTTATTGATTAAAGAGGGTGTAGCCAGCTTGGCAGGTAATTCTTCAATAACCTGTGTTCATTCTTTCGTCAAAATTGATAACCAGGCATCTATACGCGCCTTTGAAAAGGCCGGGTTCATCCAGCAAGGTTCTGAGTTGGTAAAAGAACAGCTTTGTGTTCATTTGATATGGAAGAAAGATGATGAATAAATCAGATATTACATATCTTGTTGCCGGCACGAAGACATGGAGCCGTCGCATTTTTGATGAAGTCATCCGGCACTATTCAGGGAACTGGGTTTTTATAGACACCAAAGACGAGCTTAAACCCAATCTTGTCAAACAAATATCCCCTCGTTACATCTTCTTCTTACACTGGTCATGGCTGGTACCAGAGGAAATTATTGAGAATTACGAGTGTGTTTGCTTCCATATGGCCGACGTCCCCTATGGGCGAGGTGGGAGTCCCCTGCAAAATTTGGTTTCCCGGGGGCATAAAGAAACCAAGTTAACTGCGTTACAGATGGTTCGAGATTTAGATGCCGGACCTGTTTACTTAAAGAAAGACCTATGCCTGGAAGGAAATGCCGAAGAAATTTACATCAGAGCCACCTATCTTTCCGCTCAGATGATTGAATATATTATTCGCGAACGTCCCCAGCCTGTACCACAATCCGGTGAAGCTGTTCTCTTCAAACGGCGGACTCCAGCCCAGAGCGAAATCCCAGAAATCGCCTCCTTACAAATGCTACAAGATTTCATACGGATGTTAGATGCAGATGGTTACCCAAAAGCTTTTTTAGTCTACCAGGGTTTTCGTTACGAATTTAGCCGGGCGGCTTTGTACGATGGTCGCATCGTAGCTGATGTGACCATTACCCAGCAGGAGGATTAACGATTATGAATGTCCTAGTTATAGCTGCACATCCAGACGATGAAGTCTTGGGGTGTGGGGGAACTATAGTCCGGCTGGCCCAGGCAGGACACCAGGTTTATATTGCCATTTTAGGGGAAGGTATCACCTCACGTTACACCCAGCGAGATCACGCAGACCCTGCGCTTTTGGCAACGCTTCATAACCGCAGCCAACAAGTGGCCGATTTGCTAGGAGCCAAAGAGTTATTCATGTATAACTTGCCCGATAATCGCTTTGACACAGTTCCCCTGCTAGAAATTGTCAAAATTATTGAGGAGTTAGTAGAAAGTGTTACTCCCCAGGTCATTTACACCCAACACGGAGGTGATTTGAATATTGACCACAACTTACTTTACCGGGCCACTCTAACAGCCACTCGGCCCATGGTAGGTACATCTGTTAAGACAGTTTATGCCTATGAAGTAGCTTCATCGACGGAATGGGCTTTCCAACGCTTTAGTCCAGTGTTTCATCCTAATATTTTTGTGGATATTAGCCAGACCTTGAACCTAAAACTTGAAGCTATGCGAATGTATGAGAGTGAAATTCGTCAATTTCCTCATCCACGTTCAGCTCAAGCCTTACAGGCTATAGCACAACGTTGGGGCAGCGTGGTCGGATTAGAGGCAGCCGAAGCATTTGAGTTAGTCCGCGAGATCCATTAATGGCGGCGTAGGGGAGGTTGAACCTGTCTGGCAGGACTATTTTCACGGGAGACAGAGATGTTACAACAACTTACACTTAACGGACGGAAAATCGGACCTGGAGCGCCGGTTTATATTATTGCTGAGATGTCAGCTAATCATAACCAAAATTTTGATGAAGCAGTCCGTATTATCGAAGCGGTTAAGGAGGCGGGGGCAGATGCCGTCAAACTCCAAACTTATACACCGGATACTATGACTATAGATTGTCACAACAACTATTTCCAGATTGGCAAAGGCACCATCTGGGAAGGCCGCAATCTTTACGACCTTTATGGCGAGGCTTATACGCCGTGGGCGTGGCAGCCCAAACTAAAAGAGATTGCGAATGGTTTAGGCTTAGACCTTTTCTCAACTCCCTTTGACCACACATCTGTAGACTTTCTAGAAGAGATGAATGTACCAGCTTACAAAATTGCTTCATTTGAATTGGTAGACTTACCCCTCATCCGGCGAATTGCTCAGACCGGCAAGCCTATTATTATGTCCACTGGCATGGCTATTTTGGCCGAGATTGACGAGGCGGTGCAAACTATTCGAGAAGCAGGCAATAGTCAGCTAGCCCTGCTGAAATGCACCAGCGCCTATCCGGCCTTGCCAGAAGAGATGAATTTGCGGACTATTCCCCATTTAGCCGAGGCGTACCAGGTTCCAGTTGGCCTGTCGGATCATACGCTGGGAATAGCGGTTCCAGTAACGGCAGTGGTATTAGGGGCATGTCTTGTGGAAAAACATTTTACCTTATCTCGCCGCATCCCTGGTCCTGATAGTGCCTTTTCTCTGGAGCCACATGAGTTCAAAGCGATGGTTGAAGCTATGCGTGTGACCGAGAAGGCTCTGGGGCAGGTGTCCTATCAAGTAACCGAACAAGAAAGAGCCAGCCGGGTGTTTCGCCGGTCGCTGTTTGTAGTGCAGGATATTAGAGAAGGTGAGGTCTTTACTGAGGAGAATATCCGTTCTATCCGGCCTGGCTATGGATTGCATCCACGTCATTTAATTGAAGTGTTAGGACGTCGAGCAGTCAGGTATATTGAACGAGGAACTCCGTTGGATTGGAAAATAATAGCTTGATCAATGTTCACCAAGTTTAGAACACTTGCCAGCCAATCACTTGTCTACGCAGTCGGCGATATACTTAATCTTGGCTTTGTCTTTCTCCTGATTCCTCTATACACTACCTTTTTAAGCCCAGCCGATTATGGCATTCTCGCCATAACCTCCACCGTTGCCTCTGTCTTAAGTGTCTTGTATCTCCAGTCTTTAGAAGGAGCAATTACTCGCTTTCACTACGATTATTCAGACCCGGTAAGTCGTAAAGGTTACTATGGCACAGTTTGGATATTGATGGTTGGTTTTACTTTAGTGACCTCTCTACTGCTGGCCGGGATCGGTAATCAAGTAGCTCCTCTCCTCTTTACAAATATTCCGTATACCCCCTATCTCAGCTTGGTTGTCTGGACTACTTTTATTACAAACAGTTCACTGGTATTATTGCTGGCAGTCCTACGAGTTCAAGAGAGACCATTTGCTTATATTACGCTTAACCTCGCAACATTTTTAGTCAATATAACCTTAGTCATATACTTTGTTGCCGATAAAGGACAAGGTGCTTTCGGCAGTCTGCTAGGCAAATTTTTGGGTAGCCTGATCCTGGCTGTCCCCATCACCGTCATTTATTTAAGAAACGCTAAACTACAGTGGTCCTGGACCCAAGCCAAAGCGTCTTTGGCCTTTGCTTTGCCGTTAATACCGCACCTATTATCGCTGTGGGTCTTAAATTTGTCTGATCGTATAGTACTCCAAAAATATGTTTCATTAGATCAAGTTGGCATTTATAATCTAGGATATCAGCTCAGTTCAATTGTTCAACTCATCGCATTTTCACTTGCAAATGCCTGGGGACCTTTCTATTACAAAATGGCTAATACTCAAGACGGTCCCGTAGTGCTGAGCCGTATGAGCACCTACTATTGGTTAGTAGTTATCATGGTTGGCACGGGTTTAGCCATTACAGCTAAAGATATTTTGATGATTATACCTGCTCAACCTGAATATCGAGTAGCCTACCAGATGGTACCGATCGTAATATTAGGCTTAACAACGCGAGCCTTTTACTTCATCTTTGTTTCTGCTCTTTATTATCAGAAACGCGTAAAAGTTTTGCCGTTAGTTACAATAATCGCCGGAGCTTTAAATATTGGTTTAAATTTGCTTTTTGTTCCAAAGTACGGATATATGGCCGCCGCAGTAAACACTTTTATCGCCTATACTTTTCAAACGATTGTTATGTACTTCTTAGCCCAAAGAGCTTTTTGGATGCCCTACGAATATTCACGAGCAGTCAAGCTGGTTGCAGTAGGTATTGCTCTCTATTATGTAAATATTAATCTTCCAGAGACTCAAGTGTGGGTAGGGTTATCACTTAAAACCGGAATAATCTTGACTTACCCACTTTGGTTGGCCCTGTTGAGATTTTGGACGCCAGACGAAATCCAGGTGTGGCATCACACTCTCAGAAATTTTTCACCCATGTTGTTTAAAAATCTGGCTAATTTGGTTTCAAGGGAGCAGTAATGTTTGACTCGCTACTTTCACTTCTCCGCCGTAACCCTCGTTTGTATGCCCGCTTACGTGCCTTCAAGTACACACTTTGGAGTAAACCAGGTATTGGGAAATTACTAGCCGATCCATCTGAACTTGTCCAGATGGAAACTATAGCCCGACAAACGTCATCTAACATCTTGGCTTCGCCAGGCAAGGGACCTAAAGTTTTATTCTTTAGTATGCGCGGCTGGTCAACCCATATAGCCTGGGAGACGATTATAGCGGCCGCACTCCGGCTCCGGGGTGCGGAAGCAAGTTTCTACACCTGTGGGAAACGCTTGCCGTTATGTGATATCGCTTCACATCATGTTTCACCCCCCACCCCATGTGATTTCTGCGCTACCTATGTCAATCGAGCGTTGGCTGCCTGGGGTTTCTCAACGCAGCGTCTATTTGACTTTACTACCCCGGCAGAGATAGCCAATTTACGGCAGCAGGTTGCCGCTTTACCGTATGAAAAATATGGTGAATTTATGGCCGAAGGATTACCTGTTGGTAAATTGATAACAACTTCAGTACGTTGGTTCCTTTGCAGCGGCACGATTGGTGACGATAAACTAGCCCGCCAATCCTATCATGATTTTCTTCTGAGCGCTGCAATTATGGCTCGTGTTGGCGCGCGGTTGCTGGATACCATAAAACCAGATAAGTTGTTTTTGCTAAATGGGTTATTCTTCGCCGAACGCATTATGATGGAATTAGCGCGATTACGCGCCCTACCGCTAGTAACCTACGAAGTTGGCTTCATACCCGGCACACTTGTCTTTGCTCACGAGCGTATTGCCGCCTATTATGAACCAGATGAATTTTGGCCCCGTTATGCCAATATTCCCCTGTTACCAGCCGAAGTAGACCAATTAGATGAATATCTCTTGCTCCGTAAAAAAGGAAGGGGTGACGCAGTTAGATATTTTCCCTCTCTTGAGGAAGACTGGCAGATCATCATAACTCAATTGAGCCTGGAAAGAAATAAAACACTTGTTACTGCATTCACTAATATTTTATGGGATAGCGCCATTCTCGACCGCGACCGCGCTTTCACCAATATGATTGACTGGTTGGATACAACAATTCAACATTTTATCTCGCGTGACGATGCTCAACTCGTGATCCGTATCCATCCCGCCGAAATCCGTTTGGCAATGCAGGAAACACGAGAGCAAGTAGCCCAGGTGTTATCCTCGCGTTATCCCAACTTACCGGCTCATATTAAGATTGTTCCCCCCGAAAGCAGTTTAAGTTCCTATATACTCATGCGAATGAGCGACGTGGGTTTAGTTTATACCTCAACGGTCGGATTGGAAATGGCCTTGGATGGCAAGCCGGTTATTGTAGCTGGCGAAACTCACTACGCCGGCAAAGGCTTTACTTATGATGTAGCTAACCGGGATGAATATTTAGCTTTGCTCAACGATTTAACAAACCTGGGCGCCCTCTCAGCTACAATGGTGGAACAAGCGCGACGCTACGCCTACCTGTTTTTCTTTCGCTACATGTTGCCCTTTCCACTAACCACTACCCTGGCGCGGGGGCGTTTACGCTTCAATTTTGACACACTCGACGACCTGCGCCCTGGCCGTTGGCCTGAACTTGATTTGATTTGTGAAGCCATATTGAAGGATAAGCCATTCATTCGTGAAACAGGTGTACCTGACTATGTCCAAGATTAGTGTTATCATCCCCACTTATAATCGGTCAGCCTACATTGCCGACGCTATTCGAAGTGTGCAAGCTCAAACTCATTCTGATATTGAAATCATCGTGGCCGATGATGGCTCAACTGATAACACGGCGGCTGTAGTGGCTCAATTTGAAGAAACTGTCACTTTTATTTCATTACCGCACCGTGGTCAACCAGCCGCTACCCGAAACGCAGGGCTTGGGGCAGCTAAAGGTGACTTTATCGCCTTTTTAGACTCAGATGACTTGTACCTCCCCTACAAATTAACCCTTCAGTTGACTGCTTTTGAAAAATATCCAGAAGCGGGCATGGTTTATTCTAATGGACAGTTTTTTCGAGATGACCCTCGGCAAGTAACAGGTCATGTCCTCGATGGTTTGCCCACTCCTTCTGGTGATATATTTGCTGAATTGCTACGTGGTAATTTTCTTGCACCGCCGACTGTCCTCATCCGGCGAGCTTGTCTGGATACAGCAGGATTATTCGATGAGAGACCCGACTTTTTTGCCGTAGAGGATTACGATTTATGGTTACGTATTGCTGCTGCCCAAATTCCGATAGTTTATGTACCAGGCGATGTCGCCGCTATTCGTCGTCATCGAGAGAGTATTAGTCAGGACATAGCGACACTACGGTTACATGTGTTGCGAGTATTGACAAAATTGGACACCCTTTACCCTCATCTGATGCGCCAACACTCTATGGCTCGACACGAAGCTTATGCTCGAAATCACGGGGCGGTAGCGATGGCTTTGCTGGCGCAGAGACAGCTTAGGGCCGGTCTGTGGCACGGGTGTCTGGCCTTTACCCACGCCGTGCGAACACCCCAACTAGGCAGTGATGCTTTTATCACCTGGTGGTACCGTCGCAGTAAGCGTCTAGGTGCAGTAATCTCATGATTTCCGTTTTTCATTTGGTTGCCTCTTCTCACGGCGGTGGCGCTACGCATGTACGCGATCTGGCTCTGGGCCTACCCCATGACCATTACCGGATTACTGTAGGAATGCCTCTGGATGGTGGCAATGTTTCAGCGACTGACTTTACGGCTGCGGGGGTTGAATTTATACCATTGGATATTGCCAAAGGTTTTGCTTGGCAAGAAGTATGGTCTCTGCGTCGCTTGTTACAAACCCACAATTTCCATTTGATTCATCTCCACGGGGCTAGAGCTGCAATGTATGGGCGACTGGCTGTAATAGGATTACAACCTCGCCCGCGTGTTATCTTTAGCATTCACGGTTTTGCCGCACCTTTTTACTCCTTTCCCAAGCGCACCATCTACTTGGGGTTAGAGCATGCTTTACAACAAGTAACTGATTACACTATTTGTGTTGCTCAAGCCGAAGCCAATCTATTTCTGTCTAAAGGCCTGGCCCCAGCCAGTAAGACCGGTGTTATTGCCTACGGTATTGATGTTGCTCGTTTTGCTTCACCCCCAACAGATACTCTTCGTTTGCGTGAAACATTAGATGTTGGGGATGGTCCTCTCATATTAACCCTTTGCCGTCTGAATGTACCTCGCGATTTTGTTTCTTTACTGACCGCATTTAAACAGATAATAACCGAGCTTCCCACTACCCGCCTGCTAATCGTTGGTGATGGCCCTCAACGAACTGATGTCCAACGTTTAATACGTCAGTTGGATTTGACCGATCAAGTGCGTATTACTGGTTTTCGCGATGATGTGCCCGCACTGATGGCCTTAGCCAGAGTTTATGTTTTGACCAGTTATGGTTGGGAAGGTTATCCTATCAGCACACTTGAAGCACAAGCAGCCGGTGTCCCTGTTGTTGTAACCGATGCCGGTGGTTCCAGAGAAGCTGTTCAACACGAACAGACAGGATTAGTCATACCCAAATGCCGTTCCGATTTATTGGCTAAAGCGTTGTTACGCTTGCTTCGAGACCCTGATCTATGCCACCAAATGGGTCTCGCTGGGCAGCAGCGGGCACGCACTGCTCTAGCCCGCGAACGGATGATTGAGGCGATATCCAGTATTTATCACAGGATTTTAACTGTCAAAAATGGATAATTACCAATTAAAACAAAGCCTATCAGCTAAAACCATGCGTTACACCCTTAAATCCGACCCCTATTCTTCCCATTCTCAAATTGCTACTTGGTTGAAACGCTACAAAACACAAGTTATCCCCGCTCGGCCTTGTGTGATTTACGATATTGGCTGTGCTCAGGGTCTCCTGGGGCAGTTGCTAGAACCAAGCGACTTCGTTATGTTTGGCGTTGACGCCGATATGACTGCGGTTCAGCGGGTTGGCCTGATTTATCAGAAAGCAGTCCACGCCGATATTGAGGGACCTCTAACCTTTTCCTTTCCTCAACCACCTGACGTTTTGGTGCTGGCCGATGTACTGGAACACACCCGAGAGCCGGCTCACTGCCTGGATCGCCTTTGCCGCACTTACCTCACTCCGGGAACTGTGGTCGTGATTTCACTGCCAAATGTAGCTCATCTCTACGTCAGATTGTCGCTGCTGATGGGACGGTTTGAGTACACCGAACGGGGCATCCTGGATCGCACTCATTTTCACTTTTTTACCCTGGCCAGCGCCCTGAGACTCGTCCAGGGATGTGGTATCACAGTCAACCAGGTGGCCACAACCCCGGTTCCTCTGGCCTTGGTAAATCCTCTCTTTGAAGAAGGCCGGCTCTTGTGGCCGTTACATCATCTCCAGGCTAACCTGGCCCAGTTTTTCAAAACTCTACTTGGTTATCAGGTAATAATCTATGGCGTCTACAATCCCTAATCAACCCGATCTTCAACGGAAAGTCATTGTGGTGATGCCGGCCTACAACGCGGCCAAAACCCTCAAAAAGACTGTAGATGAATTACCCCGGCAAGAAGTCACCGACATCATCCTGGTAGACGACGGCAGCCGCGACGATACGGTTGAAATTGCTAAAACATTGGGGCTGACGGTGTTTACCCACGTCCGTAACTTTGGTTATGGAGCGAACCAGAAAACTTGCTACGCCGAAGCCCTCAAAGCAGGTGCGACCATTATTGTTATGGTGCATCCTGACTACCAATACGACCCTACCCTCCTGCCGGAACTTATCCACCTTATTGATCAAGATAAAGCTGATGTTGTCTTCGGCTCGCGGATGATGGGCGTTTCAGCCTTCCAGCAAGGGATGCCCTGGTGGAAATACATCTCCAACAAATTCTTGACGGCTGTAGAAAATTGGATTTTTGAGTTGAGCCTGTCGGAGTTTCACACCGGCTACCGGGCTTACAGTCGAAAAGTGCTTGAACAAGTCGACTTTCGGGCCAATTCGGATAAATTTATCTTTGATCAGGAAATTGTGGCTCAAATGGTTGAATGTGGCCTACGTATTACCGAAGTACCTGTCCCGGTACGTTACTTTCCCGAAGCCTCCTCGGCGGATTTATTGGACAGCATCATCTACGGGTTGGGTATTTTGTGGCTACTGCTCCGGTACAGCCTGCATCGAGCCGGGATATGGCGTTCCATGCAATTTGTCTCGCACACATCTCGTTATCGTTCAGTTTGATTGAACTGTTCTCGGAAAGGAGCCTGGATAACTGTGTTACGCCATCCACGTGCGAGGAATATTAACTGGGCGGTAGTGTTGATCATCGTCGGCATTCTGTGCCGATTTGGACTGTGGCTACGGGTTACCCAGAATCCTCCTTTATTGATTGTGGGCGATGGAGGTGGTTATGAGCAAATTGTACGGAATGTCATCGAAGGGAATGGTTATTCGATGGAGGTGGAGCCACCCTATAAAGTAGACATGCTACGCACGCCGGGTTATCCACTCTTTATCCTGGGAATCTACCAGATTGTTGGCTACCGGCCTGAGATAGTTACTCTGGTTCAAAATATTCTCAGCCTGGTCACACTATATGTCGCCTACCGATTGGCTGTACATCTGTTTGGTCCGAAAGAAGCCTTGATCGCTACGACGTTGATGGCAGTGGATGTGGGGACCATTATTCTGATGAATGTCATGTTGACGGAAACGTTGTTTATGGCTCTGTTTGTGCCGGCAACATATTGCTTGTTTATTGGATTGGACTCACCACACCGATGGCGCTGGATGGCTGCGGCAGGAGCATTATTTGGATTAGCAACACTTGTCCGGCCTGCCGCTATCTTCCTACCTTTTCTGCTGTTACCTTTTATCTGGTGGGCCATTCGTGACCTCTGGCTTAAACGAACTATTGCTGTTGTATTGCTGCTGGCGGCCTATTTGTTGTTCCTGTCGCCCTGGTCGTATCGTAACTGGCGGGTTTTTGGCTCACCAAATATCACCCTAGCTGCGCAATCAATGACCCTTAATATTCACGCCAGCTATGTTCGAGCTGGATTGAACCATACCACCCTGGCCGAAGAAGAACCTCTTATCCCGGAAGAAATACGGCATGAGCTAGGTGAGCGGACAATCAGCGCCGCCGAAATGGAACAACTCATCCAGACCAAAGCCATCGCCGAGCTTAAGCAGCATCCAGGAGAGTATGTACTTCTTTACCTTAAAAGTATGGGGTTGACGTTACTACTCCCAAATACCAATTTCTTGGCAAATATACTGGGGGTTCTCGATCAACCGACCGGGCTTATTGCCAATATGCGCGCTCGTAGTTTGAGCGAAAATATTCAGGCTCTCTCAGAGTTTAGTCGTCACTACCTGGCCGGATCGCCCGACCGGACTCTCTTTCTAATTGCCACATTTACGGAAATATTGGTCGTCCTTGTCACCCTTACTCTAGCGACAGTCGGGATAATTGTAGGCTTGAGAAATCAGCATCGCGTTAGGGTGGTACTCCTGCTCGTCATTATCGCTTACTTTTTTGTCGTAACCGGCCCTATAGGTACAGGCCGCTACCGCCTGCCCACCATGCCTTATCTAATGATGCTGGCCGGGTATGGTTTTGTGCAGGCTCAAATCTGGCGGCATACTCGTCGAGCGCAGAAACTGCCCCAAAGCATTGGCCAGAGTAAATGAACATCCTCCACCTGTACAAAGATTACCACCCTATCGTGGGCGGGATTGAGAACTATATTAAGGTTTTAGCCGAGGCTCAAGCTGCCGCCAATCATCAAGTTACAGTTTTGGCCTGTAACCCTGGCCTCAGTACTTGTACCGAAATCATCAATCAAGTTAGAATACTCAAAGCAGGTCGTCTTATTACCCTGGCCTCGATGCCCCTCAGTATAGCTCAACCTCTAGCTCTGACTCAACTGCGGGCTGACGTTATTCATATCCACACGCCTTATCCATTGGGTGAGGCAGCGAATTGGTTGTTAGGCCGTTCAGCTTTTACGGTCATCACCTATCACTCCGATGTAGTGCGCCAGCGTACCTTGTTGCGTTTTTATGCCCCTTTATTTCGACGTGTTCTGAGAGCCGCCGACCGGATTATTGCAACCAGTCCCAGCTATATTAATACCTCACCTTGGCTACAATCTGTTCGTGAGAAATGCACAGTGGTTCCACTAGGCATAGATGTAACTCGCTTTAGCCCTGCTGCCTCTCACTCTGACAGCGAGCCACTCGAAATACTCTTTGTCGGACGTTTACGTTACTATAAAGGTTTGGACACCTTGTTCCATGCCTTGATTGATGTTCCCCAAGCCCGGTTAACTATTGTCGGAACAGGACCGATGCAGGCGAGCTGGCAGGCTCTTGCTCAGGAATTAGCTTTATCCGACCGGGTCACCTTTGTAGGTGAAATTGATGATACTGACCTACCCGAGCAATATCGGCGGGCGAATTTATTCGTTCTTCCAGCTAATACTCGCGCTGAAGCCTTTGGGACGGTTCTGCTGGAGGCTATGGCTTCAGGGTTACCCTGTATTACGACTGAGTTGGGTACAGGCACTTCTTGGGTAGTGCAACATGGAGTTACAGGATTGATCGTGCCCCCGCGCGAGCCTGCTGCCCTAGCTGAAGCTATCAAAACTTTTCAGACTAATTTAGGGTTACGCCAACAATTTGGCCAAGCTGCCTTGGTCAGAGTCAGGACAGAATTTTCTCAGGAAGTGATGATTGACGGAGTAATGCGAGTCTATGAGGAACTGCTGACCACACGCCGGACTAAAAACATTTGATTTTATCTTCTGGATACGGTAAGATTAGCCCTTACTTAAAGTTTTGCATGATCTCCTGCAAACAAACCATGTAAATGTAAATTACTTGATAACCGAATTACTATCAAATTATGAGAACAAAGCTCTCCACTTTTTGTGACAAGATAATCGAAGCCGGCTGGCTGGCCGCAGTAATTACCGTACCCCTCTACTTCAACATTTATTCTGCCCGCACCTTTGAGCCTGATAAAATCACTTTACTTCGTTCCCTTGTCCTTGTCATGATCCTGGCCTGGATGATTTCAGTTATTGAGAAGGGGATGAGCGACCCAGGTGAGGCGGGCTTATCTATAGGTGAGCGGGCGCGGCAATGGCTCAAAATTCCCTTCTTTCTATCAACCACGATCCTGATCCTGGTCTATTTGGTCAGTACCATTTTTTCTCTTTCACCCACTGTGAGTCTGTGGGGTTCCTACCAGCGCATGCAAGGCACTTACTCAGCCCTCTCCTACATGGTGGTCTTCGCCCTGATTGCCGGCAATTTACGGACCCAAGAGCAGGTCGAACGGCTGATTACCACCATCATTGTTACCAGCGTTCCCATCAGCTTGTATGGTATTGTACAAAAATACGGCCTTGACCCCTTGCCCTGGGCCGGCGATGTGACCACCCGCGTGGCTGCCAACATGGGCAACGCCATCTTTGTTGCCTCGTACCTGATTATGGTTGTCCCGCTTACCTTGACCCGACTCATCCAATCTATGACAGCCATCATCAAAGAGGAACAGGCTTCCTGGGGACACACGATTCTGGCCGCAGTTTATATCTTTACCCTGGCGATTCAAATCATCACCATCATCTTCAGCCAAAGCCGCGGCCCCATGCTGGGCATCCTGGGGGCTACTTTTGTAATGGGCTTGCTCATCTTCTTACTGCTTCGCCAGCAGCATTCCGATCGAAGCCGTCTTTCGCTCAAGGAAATTGGCCTGGGACTGGGCCTGCTAGGCCCGCTGGGGATTGCTTCTGCTGCGGGGGGCGGGCTTGGTTTTTTGATTGGATTGGTCATACAAAACCTTCTGACTGCCCTGAACTATCAAGGCGAGATGGTGCCCCTTCTCGGTGCAGCTATTGGCGGCCTGCTTGGCTTTTTTGGTTTATACATTTTTATGGTGGCCAGCGATACTGGCTGGCGCTGGGTGTGGCTGAGTTGGTTTGGCCTGGCTGTACTGGCTATCGGCTTTGTGGTCGCATTAAACTTGCGCGGCACCAGCCTGGACCCCTATCTGGACCCCCTGCGAGGGCTGCCTTATGTAGACCGCCTCAGCAACGTGATCGAAACAGAAGGCACAGGCAAGGTTCGGGTCCTCATCTGGGATGCGGCCATGCGCTTGGTTGCGCCCCATCCACCTTTGGGTGTCCCTGGCGACGATATCGCTCCGCTAGATCCATTTAATGCCATTAGACCCATCATTGGTTATGGCCCCGAATCTATGTTTAACGCCTTTGCCTACGTCTACCCTCCAGAACTGGCCTACGTGGAGAATCGGGGGAGTTCTGCCGACCGCTCTCATAACGAAACGATGGACAGCCTGGTCATCACCGGCGTTTTGGGCTTTTTAGCTTTTTATTTTCTGATGATCAGCCTGTTTTACTATGTCCTCAATTGGCTGGGCTGGACGCCAAATGTGTCAGCAAAACGCCGTCTGGTTGTGCTGCTTATCCTGGGCGGTATCACCGGGGCGGTCACTGCCTATCTTGCCGATGGCGGGATGACCTTTGCCCCCTTGGGTCTGCCCTTTGGCCTGATCGCCGGAGTGGTCATTCACCTAATTTGGCAAGGGTTCATCTCTCAACCCGATAGTCCGGGCAATCAGCTCCAAACTTTCAGCTACGCCATCCTGTTGATCGGCCTGCTGGGCGCTTTGATCGGCCACTTTATCGAGGTTCACTTCGTCTTCTCCATCGCCGCCACTTATACTTATTATTGGGTCTACGCTGGTCTGCTGGTGGCGGTATCGCGCATGGCGCAGTTGTCCTCTCAGACTGTAAGTGAGCCAGCCAGGGAAGTCGAGCCAAGCGAAGCAGTCGTAGAATCAACACCCGTGGAAGAAGCCGCTTACGAAACCCGGCGGCAACGAAGAAACCGGCAGCGCAAAGCCACCCTCAACAAGCGATCTGCTGTGACCGCTACCGTGAATCAAGGCAAAACCCGTGAAGCCCTGAGCCGAGGCGAACCGTTAGATACCTGGGTGGGGGGGCAGGGCCTGGTGATGGCTATCATCTTGATGATCCTGGCTTTTGACTTTTTCACGCCCCAATTTCAATTCACCGCCGGCGATCAAGATAGTATGAGCCTGCTGTGGATGCTGGTCATTACCTGGCTGGTGGGGCTGGCGATTGCCCTCTCGGATTTAGCGGTACGGCGGACCAGTAACGATCGCCCGATTAGTTGGCTTCGGGCCACGGCGCTTTATGCGGTTATCTCTCTAAGCTACTTCTTTTTCTACACACTGGCCCATCAAATTCAATTTGGGCAGCGAGTTACGATAGCAGGTCTGACCGATGTCATTGCCGCAGCCGATATCTTGACGAATGGTCTCGTTCTTTTTTACGTGTTCCTCTTTCTTCTGATGGTGCTCTTTGCGGTAATTCTGTCGTGGGGCCAAACCAGGCGGCTCCCGTTTTGGCGGTCCGAAAATTGGTGGCTTTACCCGCCTCTGGCTTTGGCTGTGATCGCCGTGATTTGGTTCAAAAATGTTGATGTCGTTCGGGCTGATATTTACTTAAAAGAAGGGGAACGTTATCGCGGCAGCGGCCAGTGGAATGAGGCTATTGCCCTCCATGAAAAAGGTCGCTCCATTGACAGTGACGAGGACTTTTACTACCTGATGTTAGCCCTTGATTATCAGTTGATGGCCCAGGATAATCGCATTGAACAGACTCAACGCGAGAAAGCCTGGAAAGAGGGAGAACGCATTGCCCTGGAAGCCCGCCGCATTAACGGCTACAACCCGGATAACACCGGCAATATGGGCCGTTATTATTTCACGCTCGGCCAGGTTTTCGACCGGGCACGCTTCCAGGATGCCTTGAACTACTTTGAAAAAGCGACCATCCTGGCCCCTTCGAATGTTATTTACCACAACTTATGGGCGCAAACCTATTATATTTTGTCCGACTATCCCAAAGCGGTGGAGCGCCTGCAAGTCTCCATCTCGATTGACCCCAAGTATCCCCCCACCTGGGTGCTGCTGGGCGATACTTACGCCGCCATGCAGAATGTTGACGAAGCTCTCAAAGCTCATAGTAAAGCCATCACCCTATCGAGTGATATTTTTGATCAATTTGTAGATCAACGCTTTAATTTCTACGTCTCAGCCGGTAAAATGGGCAGTCTGTTGGAAACCATGCAGCAGGCTGCATCGGAAAGGCCCACCGATACGACCTTGAAATGGGCAATTGGGCATGCTTACAACCTGCAAGGCAAACCCGAACAGGCCATTCCCTTTATTCAGCAAGCAGTCACCCTGGGGGATGAGTCAGATCGAACGCTTCGCGAGTTGGGCAATCTTTACCTGAGCCTCAAACAATTTGATCAAGCTCTCTCCCTCTACCAGCGCCTTTTGCAGATCTATCCCAATGATATTGAGGCCAACAGCGCTTTAGCTTTTATTTACGCGCAGCAAGGCCGCGTAGACGAAGCTATTCAGGCGAACCAGCAGGTGCTGCAACAAAAGCCCGAAGATTATGACAGCCTGAAGAACCTGGCTATTTTGTACCAGCAAAAGGGACAGTTGCAGGAGGCTCTCAACGCGGCCAAGCAAGCTCAAACCGTTGCCCCAGCCCAAGAGGCCGCCAATTGGGAAAAATTTATCAGCGATATCGAGAACCGTTTAGCCAATGCCGGTTAAATTTTGGAGAAAATTTCCTCAATGTACAACCACTTACTGACCAAAATCAAAGATAAATCTGCCCGCGTCGGCGTAATTGGCCTGGGTTACGTGGGCCTGCCTCTGGCCACCGGCCTGGCCAAATCTGGTTATTATGTTACCGGGCTGGATGCCAGTCAAGCTAAAGTTGACGCCCTCAACGGCGGCTCTAGCTATATCCCCGATGTTCCGTCAGCCGACGTCGCCGCACTAATCGCAGCAAATCTCCTCACCGCAACCACCGATTACAATGCTTTGCATGAAATTGACGTCGTTTTTATTTGCGTCCCCACTCCGTTTGACTCGATGAAAGCGCCCGACTTGACCTATGTTCGCCAGGCGGCTACTGGTATCGCCCCGCGCTTGCATCACGGGCAACTCATTGTCTTGCAAAGCACAACCTACCCTGGCACCACCGAAGAGGTGGTCCAACCCATCTTGGAAGCAACCGGCTTGACCGCCGGAGAAGATTTCTTTTTAGCCTTTTCACCGGAGCGGATTGACCCTGGCCGTGCCGATTTCACCGTCGAAAACACACCTAAAGTCGTCGGTGGTATCAACCCCCAGTCGGCTACGCTTACCGGCGAGTTGCTGGCCTATTTGACCCCCCACATTCACGTCGTTTCTTCCCCCCGCGCGGCCGAGATGACCAAATTGCTGGAAAACATCTTCCGCAGCGTGAACATCGCCCTGGTCAACGAGTTGGCAGTTCTGTCTGAACGGATGGGGATTGATTTTTGGGAAGTCATCGAGGCAGCTAAAACCAAACCTTTTGGCTTTATGCCTTTTTACCCCAGTCCCGGCGTCGGCGGTCACTGTATTCCGGTAGACCCCTACTATCTCTCATGGAAAGCTCGGGAGTACGATTTTTACACCCGCTTTATCGAGCTGGCCGCCGAAGTGAATGGGGACATGCCTTACCACACGGTCGAACTCATCGGGCGGGTACTCAACCAGGCCGGCAAAACCCTGCGCAATGCCAGCGTTCTTATTCTCGGTGTGGCCTTCAAACCCAATATTGACGACGCCCGCAACTCCCCCGCCGAACGGGTCATCGAATTGCTGATTCGCGAAGGCGCAAAGGTATCTTACCACGACCCCTATGTGCCCCACTTCAGAGTCGGCGGTGATATTGTGCTCAAGGATAAGCTGGCCTTCACCAATATCCCTCTGACCACCACCACCCTCAGCCAGGCTGATTGTACCGTCATTGTCACCGGGCACCGGGATATTGATTACAAGTGGGTTGTCAACGAGTCGGCGCTGGTGGTGGATACGGTCAATGCTACCCGCCACATCGTGGAAAACCGGCATAAAATCGTGCGCCTGGGTGCGCCTTTGGAATTAAAAAGGGAGTAGGCAGTAAGGAGTAGGGAGTAGGTTTTCTTTCCCTTACTTCCTGCTCCCTACTTCCAAATTTATATAAGGAGAATGCTGTGACAAAAAAACAATACAGTAAATACCCGGATATGGTCATTGATGCCAACAAAAAGTATCAGGCGACCATTAAGACAAACAAGGGCGATATTCAATTGGAACTATTTGCCAAAGACACGCCCAAAACGGTTAACAACTTCGTCTTTTTGGCCCGTGATAAATTTTATGATGGCTTAACCTTTCATCGGGTCATCCCTAACTTTATGGCCCAGGGCGGCGACCCCGGTGGCGATGGCCGGGGTGGTCCTGGCTACCGCTTTGAGGATGAAACGCGCGGCAATCCCCGCCAAAAGCACGAGACCGGCAGCCTGAGCATGGCCAATGCCGGTCCCAATACCAACGGTTCCCAGTTCTTCATCTGCCACGGACCGCAGCCTCACCTCGACGGCAAGCACACCGTCTTTGGTAAAGTCACCCAGGGCCAGGATGTCGTCAATTCTCTCAAAAACGGGGATGTGATGAACGAAGTGGTCATTACCGAGAGCTAAAATTGCCATGTCACGCTGAGCGCCAGCGAAGCGTCCCTCAAGAGTACCGTTATAGGGATTCTTCGCTGCGCTCAGAATGACTTACAAATTCTCAGCTCCTCCTAGTTCCTTTACCTCAGCCTGTTCACTTTCTCCATAAACTGTTTCACCCGCTCAAAATCTACCGTCTGGGTCCAGTGGCCGCCCTGTTTGAAATAGGAGCCAATAATCAGGGCATCGGCTACGGCCAGATAACGTTCCACATTATCCACGGTCACGCCGGAGCCGACCAGCACCGGAACTTGTACCGCCGCTTTGACCTGCTGTAACTCCTCCAGGCTGGCTTCCGTGCCGGTCGCCACGCCGGTGACAATGACCCCATCGCTCAGGAAGAACTCGGCGGCGTGGGCCGTCTCGACAATATCCACGTCGGCGGTGACAGCATGCGAAGAGTGCTTTTTCTTGATGTCGGTCAGCACCAGGACGTGCTCCGCCCCAATCTGCCGCCGGTAACGCAGCACCTCGCCGGCAGAGGCGTCAATGTAGCCCTCGTCGGCGACATGGCCGAACACAAACCCTTCTGCCCGGATGAAATCTAACCCCGCCGCCAGCGTGACCGCCAGCCCTTCTTTATTCGCTCCGGCCAACACTTGCACCCCGCAGGGCAGTCCGGTCGCATTTTTGACCTCGTACCCGACTACGGCCATGGCCGCCGTGATCTCCGGCCCCACCTTTTTATTAAGGTAGGGGATGTCGTGCATATTTTCGATGGCAATAACGTCAATCCCGGCCTCTTTATACAGCAGCGCCTCCGCTTTGGCCCTGGCGATAATGTCCGGCATGCTGCCCTTGAACTTCGGCGTTCCCGGCAGTGGCTCGACATGGATCATCCCAATGATTGTTTTTTTGTCTTTTAGAAAATTACTCATCTGAAGTTGCTCGTCCTCGCACCCGGTTGAGGCCGTTCAGCGCCGCCACGCGATACGCTTCGGCCATCGTCGGGTAATTAAAAGTGGTATTGATAAAATACATCAAGGTATTCGCTTCGCCCTTTTGGGCTAAAATAGCCTGGCCGATATGCACAATCTCCGAAGCCTGCGCGCCAAAGCAGTGTACCCCCAGGATTTCCAGGGTCTCGCGGTGAAACAGCAGTTTGAGCATGCCGGTCGTCCGCCCGCTGATCTGGGCGCGGGCCAGGCTGCGGAACAGAGAATGGCCGACTTCATAAGGCACTTTGGCCTCGGTTAGCTCCTGCTCGGTCAGGCCGACTGAACTAATTTCCGGGATGGTGTAGATGCCGGTCGGAATATATTTAACCAGTTGTTCCTCACATTTGCCGGAAATCAGGTGAGTAGCGGCGAAACGGCCCTGGTCATAGGCGGCGCTGGCCAGGCTGGGATAGCCGACCACATCGCCGACGGCATAGATGTGCGGCTGGACCGATTGGTAATTCTGGTTGACGACGATATTGCCCCGGCTGTCGCGCTCCACGCCAATTGCCTCCAACCCCATGTTATCGGAGTTGCCGGTCCGCCCATTGGCCCACAAAAGATAATCACTGCGGATCTGTTTGTTGGATTTGAGATAAAGCGTCACACCCTCATCATCGGCTTTCACCCGGTCATACTCCTCGTGGTGCCGGATGAGCACCCCGTGTTCGCGCAGATGATAACTCAGGGCATCCACAATTTCGTCGTCCAAAAAAGCCAGCAGCCGGTCGCGGGTATTGATCAAGTTGACTTTGATCCGCAGCCCGCGGAAGATAGAGGCATATTCACAGCCAATCACCCCCGCCCCGTAAATCGTCATCGAGCGCGGCGTCACGTCGAGCCGCAGCACTGAGTCGCTGTCGAGGATGCGTGGGTGGTCAAAATCCACATCGGGCGGGTGGTAGGGCCTGGCTCCCGTGGCAATCACAAAGCCGGCCGCCGTGCAGGTATGGATCAGGCCGCTGGGCGCTCTAATCGAAATAGTGTGAGGATCGGTAAAAGCGGCCCAGCCATGCAGCACCTCCACCCCGTTCTTGTCGTAAAAACTCTGGCGCAGCTCGACCTGCTGGCTGATCACCGAGGCCGCCGATTGCAGCAGCGCCGGATAATCCACCCGGCGAAAATCCCGCGTATCCTCCATCTGCTGGATGGTCTGGCGCAGCGCCTTACTGGGAATCGTCGCCCGGTGAGTGCAGTTGCCGCCCACCATCGGAAAGTCATCCACCACCGCCACCCGCTTGCCCGCCTTGGCCGCCTGCATCGCCGCTCCCTCTCCGCCCGGCCCGCTGCCAACAACGATCACATCGTAGTCGTAGTTCATAAAAGATTGTTCCTTATCTGCTACACCGGTCTCAGGCCATTTTTGGTATGCCTGCAGACCTTGATCTCAAGATTACCGAGGAAAAGCCAAACTTTCCAGCGATAAGGCTGTTATTACCTCGAAGTCTGGCCTTGTGCTACAATATCATCCAGAAATCGTTAGTCAGTATAGTGTAATGAGAGATTTTTGTCATGACCATCCTAACCCTTGAACTATCGGCTGAATTGTATGAGGACCTGCGCCTGGAGTCAGAGCGTCGAGGCGAGTCAATGCAAATCCTGGCCCAAAAGCTGCTGGCCGAACGATTAGCCTCGCCGGCTTTGGAGCGGGAGCGAGCCATCGCCGCTTTGCGCTCCGCCGGGCTGTTGGCCGAACTCAGTCCGGAGGAAAAACAACGCGCTTCCCAGAGTACGGCAACGCTGGAAGAAGTGCGGGCGGCCCTCGATAGAGCCGGAGGCAAACCCCTCAGCGAACTGATTTTGGAAATGCGCGGGCCAAAGGAATGAGTTATCTCTATTTCGACTCCAGCGCCTTGGTCAAACGCTATCTAACTGAGATTGGGAGCGCCTGGGTTCTGGCTTGTATGGATCCGGCCGCCGGAAACACAATTGTAGTAGCCGAAATCACCCGCGTTGAAGTGGCGGCAGCCTTTGCCGCCCGGTATCGGGCCTCTGGCGGTATTTCGCGCCGCGAGTGTGACGATGCCCTTAACCTGCTGCTCAGGCACTATGATACCGAGTATCAAATTGCCTCACTTGACCCGGTAATCATCAGTCGGGCGGTTAATTTGACTCAAACTTACCGACTGCGGGGTTACGATGCAATTCAACTGGCAACTGCCCTGGCGACGAACGAAGTCCTCATAGACGCCGGTTTCCCCAGCTTGACCTTTATCGCCGCCGATGATGATCTCCTGGCGGCGGTTCGGAGCGAAGGGTTGGCCGCTGATAACCCCAACCACTACCTATAATCACCTCTACTCGTTGTACCTCACGCATCACGCATCACGTTTTCACTTACATACCTGCGGCTCTCGCTCCCCCAGATACGGTTTCAATTCCGCCTCGTCAAACAGCCCGCTGGCGAAGGGTCCTTCGCACGCGATCCGCACCAGTTCTCCGATGGGCATCGCTCCTGCTTTACCCCCCATCGCCCGCAGCCAGGCCAAGTCGAGCAGGTAAGCTCGCCCATCGCTATATCGGGTGATGAGCCGGTCATTTGTCATATCAAAATGGAATCCTTCCTGAGAGGGATTTCCCAAACCCAGCCCCAACTCAGCGAGGCGGCGTGGTTCATCATGAGCTTGCCAGAGTTCACGTTGAGCATCATCGTAAGTCATGACAAAGTAAGTCCCGGCTTCATCCGGGCTGAAGGTTACAGACTGGACCGGGCCGGATAGAGGGACAACCTTGCCATTGGCGCTGCGGCGCAGTTCGCCGGGAGTGCCATCGGCATAGCCCACGACAAAGTAAGTCCCGGCTTCATCCGGGCTGAAGGTTACAGACTGGACCGGGCCGGATAGGGTGGCAATGACCTTGCCATTGGCGCTGCGGCGCAGTTCGCCGGGAGTGCCACCAGCGTAATCCACGACAAAGTAAGTCCCGGCCTCATCCGGGCTAAAGGTTACATCACGAGAGGAGAACAGACCGGACAAGATTGCAACGACTGTGCCATCGGCGGTACGACGGAGTTCGGTGGGTGTGCCATTATCGTAGCTAACCACAAAGTAACTCACGGCCTTATCCCGAGCGAAGGTCACATCAAGGACTAGGCTACCGGACAGAGGCACGACTTTGCCATCGCTAGTGCGGCGGAGTTCAGAAAGTGTGCCATCACGATATTTAACCACGAAGTAGCTCGCAGCCCTACCCGGGCCGAAGATCACATCATAAACCAACCCAGACAGAGGCAAGATTGTACCATCGGCGGTACGGCGGAGTTCAGAAGGCGTACCATCCCAGTAGTCAACCATGAAGTAACTCGCGGCCTCGCCTGAGTTAAAGGTCAGATTAGAGACCCGGCCAGACAAGGCCGCAACGACTGTGCCATCGGCGGTACGACGGAGTTCGGCAGGTGTGCTATCGGAGTACTCAACTACGAAGCAGTTCGCACCTTTGTCCCGAATGAAGACCACATCAGAGACCGGGCCGGACAGAGGTACGACTGTGCCATCGGCGGTGCGGCGGAGTTCGGTGGGTGTGCTATCGGAGTAATTAACTACTAAGTAACTCGCGGCCTCGTCCGAGCTAAAGGTTGCAGCACCATAAGGTTGGGGGAGTGGGCCAGACAAGACTGCAACGACTGTGCCATCGGTGGTACGGCGGAGTTCGGTGGGTGTGTCATCGTCGTAACGAATCACGACATAGCCCGCGGTCTTGTCCGGACTGAAGGTCACCCCATCAAGGGAGAGTGGGCCGGATAGGGTGGCGATGACCTTCCCATCGGCGCTGCGGCGCAGTTCGCCGGGGGCGTTTGCCCAGTCAAGAATAAAGATTGAAGAGTTTTTATCAGGGGCATAAATGGCTTCGACATCCCCCTGGCCTAACGTCAAAAGCCGGCCCTGCTGCGCCATCTCGCGGATGAACTGATCAATTTGATCGTACGCGGAAGACAGCGCCCAGCCTTCCAGCGCCAAGCGCAGCCCCAACAGCGGTTTCTCTTCAAATTGCAGCCGCCCTTCAGCCGCCAGCCGATGCGCGGTCGCCCGGTCGGCTTGTTCCCTGGCAATGGCTTCTTGCTGCCTGGCTTCTGCTTCACGAGTGGCCGCTAACTCAGCACTATTACTGGCTTGCCATCCAAAGAAACCGGCAGCAGCAG
The DNA here is from genome assembly GCA_016860845.1 of Chloroflexota bacterium. Next base: position 2,008 of record BOKF01000012.1, on the reverse strand, counting down.
CCGCAATAAGAGCAATCACGCCAACAGCGGTAGCAATCAGCGCCCGTTTCCGCAGCCTGGCCGCGGCCTGTTTTTGTTCCTCGGCCCGCTGCTGTTCGGCTTTGGCCCGCCGCCGTTCTGCTTCGGCCAGTGCCCGCGCCTGCTCCAGTTCGCGCAGCCGCTCATTCTCCTCGGCCTGCTTGCTACTGGTTAGAAATTCCCACTCCAGGGCGTTCAGTTCCCCCGGCTGCTGTTCGGCCCATTCACCCGCCTGGGCCAGCTTGGCCCCCCGGTACAACACACCGGGGTCGCGGTGCATACGCTGCCATTCCTGGGCCGCTTCACTCAGGTGGCGGTGCAGCCGCAGTCCCTCGCGGTTGTCATTTAGCCAGGTGCGCAGGGTGGGCCATTCCCGGATAAGGGCCTCGTGCGCCACCTCAACCGTCTCCTCGGCGGTGGTGACCAGGCGGGCATCGGCCAACACTTTCAAGACCGGCTCTGTAACGGTTTCCTCTTCCGGCCGCGGGCTGAGTTCCGCCAGATTGGCCCGCCGCCGCGTATCCTGCGCCCCCTCGCCCAATTCGGTCAGGCGCAAAAAGATGCGCCGGGCAATGGCCTGCTGTTCGGGGGTCAAGCGCCCAAAAACTGATTCTGCAGTCTTAGCAATCGCTCCCCGCACCCCACCGGACTCGGCGTAACCGGCCAGGGTCAGGAGATGGCCCTGCCGCCGCCGCCACGTTTCCAACAGGGCGTGCGAGAGCAGGGGCAGCGCGCCCGGCTCGTCGCCGACATCACGCAAAATAAGCTCAACCAGCCCCGGCTCAAACTCACAGCCGGCCTGCTGGGCCGGGAGTTCAATCGCCCGGCGTAACTCCTCCCGCGACATCGGGCCAATGTATTCCTGCTGCCGGGCCAGCGCCTCCCGCAGAGTCTCATACTGGGCGCAGTGAGCATAAAAGTCGGCCCGCAGGGTGATAACGACGAGCGTCGGGCCGGCTGTCTCCGGGGCTACGGCGGTCAGTAGATTATCCACAAAAGCCCGCCGCTCCGCTTCATCCCGGCACAGCGTAAAAAGCTCCTCAAATTGGTCAACAACCAAAAGCAAACTCCCTCCCCCTCTTAGGGGGAGGGCCGGGGAGGGGGTCGCCAGCAACTTCCGCACATATAAATGCAAACTGCGCGGGTCTTTGGCCATATCGTCAATCAGGGTGGCAGTGGCGGTCACGGATTCGGCCTCACGGGTCAGGCTGGCGGCCAGCGCTTCGAGTGGATGGACCGTAGGCGTCATCACGTGGATGGGCCATTGGCTGCTGCCTTCGGGTGGCAAACTGCCGTCGGCCAGCGGTTGGCCGCATTGCAAAGCCGGCACCAATCCCGCCCGCACCACCGACGATTTACCGCTGCCCGACGCCCCAACAACAGCCAAGAAACGCCCCTTGCCTTCACCCCCTCCCCCTGCTAGGGGGAGGGCTGGGGAGGGGGTCAGCCGCCCAACCAACCTAGCCGTCAGCAGCTCCCGGCCAAAAAAGCGGTCAGCGTCGCCCACGTCGAAATACTGCATGCCGGGGTAAGGCGAAGCGGCGGCGTGATCGTAAACATAAGGTTCGTTCCGGGCATATTGGGCCGGGTTGGAACTTTTCGCTAACTCCAGCAATTGCTCAAGCTGGCGGGTGCGCTCGGCGTGTTCCAAAAGCCGGCTGATAATTTCAGCTTTGCCGGAATTGTGCGCCAATTGATGATAAACCGGCTTGAAACCCGGTACATCAAAGGCCAGTGCGCGCAATTCTTCGTCACTGAAACCTTCGGTCAGGAGTATACGGATTCTACCCGAATCATAAGAGGGGATCATCACTTCTGTCTCTTGTCGTCATTATACTTGAAAAATGGATAGAGCGTCAAAGTCGTGATCGTTCAGTCATTGGTAGGAATTGGGGTAAAATAAGAGAAACATTGATTCCCGCGGGATAGAAAGATGCGTTTACAGATAATACTGCCCCAAGTAAAACCGGCTGAACTGAAAGCCCCCGAA
>BOKF01000011.1 GCA_016860845.1 Chloroflexota bacterium | reverse complement strand
ATGCCGCGGCCGCCCTGCACTTGGTGCGCTACTATCAAAAACGCAATCATGTCGCTTATCTGTCTCATCGTAAATCCAAATTGGCTCAACTTGGTCTCTCAGCCGTGGTCAACATTGCGCTGTAATACTAATGGATTGGCTGTTAATATGTCTTTGATAAGACGGCATCCCAGATCCGCCGTTCATTTTGAACTACCGTTTCCATATTGCGCCACGAAACAATCACATAGAGCGCGTCAACGATGGTGTGTTGAGCAATCCGCGAGGCAATCGTCTCGGCCCGAGTTTCACGAGCGACGCTGAGCAGGGTCACGTCGGCGTGTTGGGTGAGGGGAGATTGGGCATTGCCGGTAATGCAAATGGTGCTGGCTCCGTTTCGTCTGGCTTCGGCCAGGGTTAAAATCGGATCGGTCGAACTGCCGGTTTGGGAAATAGCGACAACGACATCGCCGGGACCGAGCAGGGCCACCTCCATGAGTTGCAGGTAGGAGTCGGTTTGGGCTTTACAGTTAAGACCTAAACGAAAGAACATATTGTACATGCTCTGGACAATAGGCCCTGAAGTCCCCACGCCAATGATCAGAATCTGTTTAGCCTGATCAAGCAGGTTGACCGCCTGGTTAAGGGCCTCTTCATTCAGCACTTCCAGCGTGTCGTACAAAGCCTGAATGTTAGACATAAAGACTTTACGGGCAATAGTGGCGGGTTCATCCCCTTCGACAATGTCATCGTGGATGATTTGAGTTGGGCCGGTCAAATCTCGGGCGATGGAGAGTTTGAGGTCCAGATAACCCTGGAAGCCGGCGTTGCGGCAGAAGCGTAAAACGGTAGTGTCGCTGATCCCGCAGGCCCGCGCTACTTGGGCCATCGAAAGATGCATAACTTTCTCAGGCTGCCGCAAGACCCAGTTGGCTACCCTGGCTTCAGAGGCGACCAGGGTTGGGATTTGGCTGCGGATACGGGCCAGGGAGTTTATGGGTGAGGAGTTTTGATTCAGCGGGGAGGCATTTGCTGCTTGAGGTCGCGTCATTGCGTTACCTGATATGTGGTGATACTTCTTTAATATAAATGTGGATGTGGCGTCACCACGCTCATGCTATTATAACCCCCTTTTTTTGTCAAGAAATCGGCTGACAGCGGGGCGTCCCAATTTTATGGCAGTGTAGGACAAGTTGTCAACTTGTCCTACAAACCCGCTAACACCGCAAAATTGCGCGATCATTTGAATCGAAATAAACTGGAATTGAGGAAGAATGAATAATGGAAACGCAAGCAGTTTATTGGGCAGAGCCACTCACCTGGGAATTTGAAGCCAGGATCATCCAAAAAACAAGGCTGGGAAATGGCCAATTTGAGGTGATTCTTGAAAGAAGTTACTTTTACCCCACCGGAGGCGGTCAGCTCCATGATACCGGGATCTTGGGCCAAGCGCGGGTGGTTGATGTTTTTCGCGATGAAGATGGCATGATTGTCCACCGGGTTGAGGGCGATGTTTCCGGCCCGCTGGTCACTGCTCGGATTGACGGCAGCCGGCGTCTGGGCCACATGCAGCACCATTCAGCCCAGCACATCATCTCTCGTGCTTTGGAACAACGCCTGGGTTTAGAGACGCTCTCGGCCAAAATCAGCGCCGACTCGCCCTCAACCATTGATGTGCCTGACGTCGAGCTGAGTGGGTCCGACATCCAGCAGGTCGAGGGTCTGGTCAATCAGCTTGTTTTCGAGAACCGGCCGATCAAAACCTATTTTATTACCGCCGACCAGTTGGGCACGGTGCCGCTGCGCCGCCCCCCCAAGGTGAGCGGGCAAATCCGCGTGGTGGAGGTGGCTGAGTTTGATTATTCGGCCTGTGGGGGAACGCATTGCCTAACCACAGGGATGATCGGACTCATCAAAATCGTGAAAACCGAGCGGAAGAACAAAAAGCTGCGGCTCCACTTTGTTGCCGGGCAGCAGGCTTTGACCTTTTTCCAACAGGATCACGAGGTGGTGACGGATCTTTGCCGTCAACTAAGCACCCATCCTGGGGAGGTGGCGAGGGTGGTCAGCCGGCAGGCAGAGCAACTGGCAGCGGCCCAGCGGGAGATCAGCGGTCTGCGCGCCGAGCTGCTCTCTTTTGAAACCCAGCAGTTGAGCGCCCAGGCAGAACCTCACGGGACAGTCCGTCTGGCGATAAAGCTCTATCCAAACCGGGTCATCGGCGAGCTGCGGGAACTGGCCAAACAGTTGCAAGCGCAAGATAACCTGGTGGCTGTATTAGCCGGGTACGATGGTCAAAAATTGACCGTTGTGACCAGTTGTGCCATAGGGAGTGCGATCAATGCTCGAGAGTTATTGGATCATTGTCTGGCCGAGATAGGGGGTCGCGGTAGTGGTGATGACCGGCTGGCTCAGGGGGGTGGCAATGCAAGCTCCGAACAAGTGGAGCGGCTTTTAACTCAGGCCCGGACTTTTTTGACAGCTAAATGACAGGAGTGCGAGCACAGGTTAAGCTACTCCAAATTGGCATGTCTCATGAACATAGCCTCAGAGTCCCGATTTGTTTTAGCCATTAACCTTAGAACGAGCGCATCTAAAGTTAATAGCATCGCCTGTTCAAATAATGAACCCATCGGCTGAATAGATTGAGGATAAATCGGGTTGGCTACCTTGGGAGTTGAAGCGGGTATAGTGAGCACAATATCGGCAACCTGGCCAAGGGATGACTCGGCCCGGCTGGTAATGAGGGCCACCTTCGCCCCGACCCTCCGCGCTTCATTGGCAATCACTACCAGGGTGTTGGTTGTGCCGGAGCCGGAGCCGATCAAGAGCAGGTCATTGGGGGTGATGCTGGGCGCAGTTGTTTCTCCCACCACATGGACTTGAAAACCCAGATGCATCAGCCGCATGGCAAAGGCTTTGAGAACCAAACCCGACCTGCCCGCTCCGCTTACAAAGATTTTATCGGCCTCCATGATGGCCTCGATTAAGCGGTCGCTTGACTCGGTGGATACCTGGGGGAGGGTTGTCTGTAGTTCAGCTAAGATTTGGGTAAGATACGTTTGCATAGTCATCATTCGTGTAATCACTAACATCTGTTGACATTTGCTGATTTCGCTGCTTCGATACGCCCTAACGGGCACTCAGCATGCGAAATCGGCCCAAAAACGCATGCTGAGTAGGCGTCAGCCGTATCGAAGCGGCGTTTTTGGACCAACCAGGTGAAATGTCAACAGACCCTAGCGCAGACTCAACAAATCCTCTACTTCCAGCGCGTAAAACCGCACCACGCCATCGTCCCCGGCAGTAATTAAGGCGCGGCCGGTAGAGTCAAAGGCCAAACTGCCCGGTCTGCTGTTGAAGGATGGAGCCAACTGAAACAGCGGTTGAACAGAAAGGTCGCCATTCTGCCCCGGCTCCAACGACCACACCCGTACCGCACCATCCCCGGTCAGCGCAGCCAGCCGTTCAACCCCGGCGCTCGAGGCGCTAAAAGCCACTCGTTTGATTGGCCCGTCCAGCCCCTCGGCAGCGGCCAGGCGAAGCAGTTCCCGCCCCGAAGCCGTATCCCACACCCGGACCGTGCCATCCTCCCCGGCTGTGGCCAGGCGATCACCCCTCGTGCTAAAGGCCACATCATTCAACCAGCCAATGTGGCCGGTCAGGGTCAGAAGTTCCCCGCCTGACCCCTGCAAGTCCCACAGCCGGGCGGTGCCATCGTGGCTGGCTGTGGCCAGCAGCCCGGCTGCCCCGGCGTCCGGATTGAATGCCACCGCGACGACATCGCCGGTATGGCTGCGCAGGGTTAGCTGCGGCCGGTCATCAAGCGTGCCTGTGGGGGAAATCGCCCAGACCTTCACCGTGTCATCCTGGCCCGCCGTGATCAAGCGATCCGCTCTGGTAATTTCCGGGGAGCTGACCAAGACCAGGCTGTTCACCGGGCCGGTATGAGCAGCCAGTGTGGCCAACAATTCACCCGACTCGGTCGACCACAGCCGGACCGAGCCGCTGTCGTCTCCGCCGGCCAGGTAATCCCCTGCCGCGGTCACGCTGGTTAGAATGATCCTCTCGCCGGCCGGAAACACTCCGGCTGTCCCGTCTCTCCTGCCGGAAGATACAGCCGACCACCGGTTGGCCCCCGGCTCGATTTGCCACAGCCGGACTGCACCATCTTCCCCGGCTGTGGCCAGGTGGTCTCCTTTGATGGAAGCGCCTGTACTCCCAGAGAAGCGGGCCAGGGCCAAGTCCTTGATTGGGGCCGGGCTGTACAGATCGAGCAGTTCGCCCACGCCGATGTCCCAACGCAGCGCCATTCCACCCACATTTTCAGCCGGAGTGCCTTTACTCTCAGTGGAAATCGCCTGGCTGCCAGTTACCAGGAATTCCTCGCCGGGGAGGAAGGCCAGACCATAGCCGGCCATTATCCCAGAGGGAGAGGCCAGCCGCAGCAAGACCTGGCCGGAAACCAGGCTCCAGATTGTCACGGTGCCATCAGCCGCAGTGGCCGCCAGGCGGTTATTATCGGGGCTAAAAGCCAGGGTCTGGATAGCGGCGCTGGCCCCCGGCAGCGGGCGCAGGGATTGTCGGATAGTCCACAGCCGGACCGTTCCATCATCTCCGCCAATAGCCAGCATGTCGCCTGTCTCCCCTCCCGAGTCGTCGGGCAGGGCGGGGCGAAAGGCCAGGGCGCGCACGGGCGTCCCACTGCTGGGCAGAGAAGAAACCTGTTCGCTCGAATCTACATCCCAAATTTTGACGGAGCCATTTCTGTCGGCCGTAGCCAGAAAATTGCTGGCGGGGTTAAAGGCCAGGCCGTAGATCGGCCCGGCATTCCCCCCTGCCTCTGCGGCGGACGGGGGCAGGACGGCGATGTCCTCACCGCTCGTACTATCCCACAACCGAACCGTGCCATCCTCGCCAGCGCTGGCCAGCCGGTCGCCGGAGGGGTTAAAGGCCAGGGCGTAAATGGGGCCGGTATGGCCGGTCAGGCGGAGGCGAGCAGTGGACCCACTTTCAGAAGTGGCCGGTGAAGTCGTCTCCCAAAGCGTCACGATGCCATCTTCACCGGCTGCGGCCAGGCTGTCATCGTCAGGGCTGAAGGTTACGGCGTAGAGCGCTCCGGTGGTGTCGGTGGGGATCAGGGTGCGAACCAGGCGGTTTTTATCCGGGGCGACCTCCCAGAGTTTGATAACGCCATCCCCGCCGGAGGTAGCCAGTTGGCTCCCGGAAGGGTTTACGGCAATGCCGTAGACCGATCCGCGATGGTTGGCCAGGGAGGGCAGGATCAGCGAAGCTTCGTTGCCAGTGATTTGCCACAAGCGGACCTGTCCATCGGCGCTGGCCGAGGCCAGGCGATCACTTCTGGTATTGCCGGCACTCTCAACGGAAGAAATCGCCAGGCCGTTGACCGCGCCGGTATGTCCAGGTAGATTAAACCGCTCCCGGCCGGTAGCTGCATCCCAGATGACCACCCGGCCGTCTTCCCCAGCCGAGGCCAGCCAGGCTCCGCTTGAGCTAAAGGCCACGCTGGTTGCCCAGCCGGTTCGGCTGTGACGAAGCGTGCGCACTTCCCGGCCTGAGTCGCTCTCCCAGAGCTTGATGGTCCCGTCAATGCTGGCCGAGGCCAAACGGTCGCCGTCGGGGTTGAAGGTCACGTCGTACACCGCCCCAGCGTGGCCCTCCAGCGCCAGGAGGGCCTGGCCCGAAGCCGTGTCCCAGATGGTGATCTGGCCGTCGTCGCTGGCTGTGGCCAGGCGGTCTCCTTCAGGGTTAAAGGCCAGGCGATTAATGGCAGCAGTATGGCCGATTGTCCCGCCGGAGGAGGAGTCCAGGGTTAGCAAGAGCTTTCCAGTGGCCACGTCCCAGATGATGGCCGTACCATCCTGGCTGCCGGTCGCAATCATTCCCTCACTGTTTTGGACCGCTGCCGGGCTAAAAGCTACACCGACGACCCAATCCTTGTGGCCGGTCAGCGTCAGCAGCTCCTGGCCGGTCTTGGCATCCCAGATTTTGGCTGTTTGATCGAAACTGGCCGTGGCCAAGCGGTCGCCGGCCGGGCTAAAGGCGACGCTGTAGACGGGAAGTCCGGCAGGGGAGTGGGTCAGGGTCAGGATCTCACCGCCGGAAGCGGCATCCCAGAGTCGAACCGTGCCATCGTCGCCCACGGTAGCCAGGCGGTCACCATCAGGGCTGAGAGCCACGTCATTGACCGGGCCGGTATGGCCGGCCGCTAACCGGCTGTCCAGGCGATTCGCCCAGACGGCCTGGCGCAGCGCCGCGATGATTTCCGGGGGAACTCCGTTGCCGGCGGCTAAGCTGGCTGAAACAGCCTCCGTCGCCAGAAGCAGGCTTTGGTTCGGGTTGCCGGGCAGGTTGGCCATGGCGGCTGCGGCCTGGCGGTAAATCTCAGCCTGACGGGCCTGGGCCTCAGCTTCGTCGGCTGCGGCCGACAAAGCATCTGTTTGGCGGGCCTGGGCAGCCGCCTCGACGGCGGTGGCAGTGGCCAGAGCTGCTTGAGCGGTAGCCTGGGCCGCTGCCATATCAGCCTGGGCTGTAACCTGGGCTGCTGTTATCTCAGCCTGAGCAGTGGCCGCGGCAGCCGTCTGGCTCGCTGAGGCGGTTACTTGAGACCTCTCAGCATTGGCCAGGTTGGCAGTGGCAGTGGCCAGAGCCATTTCCGTCCGAAGCGCCGCCTGCCGGGCCTGGTTCCAGGCATAAGCGAGGGCTAACAAGGCTCCTACCAATATTATTATTGCCACGACCAGGGGCCACGACAGCCGGGTCTTTGATGAGGGGGTTTGGTCAGTCATCCTATCTTGCCTCAACACAGTGTTAACATGCTTCCCTCAGTATATCATGGTCTGATAAGGAAGCGAATTAGAGCGAAGTGAGGCAAGTCGCTTAGATTTGCCTGACCGAATTGCTTCTACTATTCAAATTTATAGGTCCGTTTGGCTAAACGGTAGGCCAAATCCAGCACCATTTCGCCGGCATCATCCATATCAAGAAGACCACGCGCCACCAAACCGGCCACCCAGTTGCAAGTAACCCGCCGCCACAGGTCGTGCCGGGCCGGGATAGACGGATAAGCGCGGGTGTCGTCGTTGAAGCCGGCGGTATTGTAAATGCCGGCAGTTTCGACGACCTGCTCCAAAAATCTGACCATGCCGTTGGGGCTGTCGTAAAACCACCAGGGCGGGCCTAGTTTGAGAGCGGGGTAGTGGCCTGCCAGCGGCGCTAATTCCCGCGAGTAGGTGGTTTCATCGAGGGTGAACAGGATGAGGGTCAGGCGGGTATCGTTGCCGTACTTGTTCAGCAAAGGATGGAGATTTTGGGTGTACTCGGTCGCAACAGGTATATCCGCTCCCATGGCAATCCCAAACCGTTCGTAGATTTGGCTGTTATGGTCGCGATAAGAGCCGGGATGAAGCTGCATCACCAGGCCATCCTCCAGACTCATGCGGGCATTTTCCATGAGCATATGCCCGGTAAAACGGGTGGCATCCTCAGCGGTGGCCTGGCCTTTGAGGGCGCGTTGAAAAATCACTTCAGCCTCTTGTGGCGATAATTCTGCGGTGTAGGGGGTGACAGCGGCGTGGTCGGTGGCGGTGGCCCCCATTTTTTTGAAGAAGGTGCGGCGGTTTTCCAGAGCCTGGATAAAGGTTTGATAACCAACCACCTCGATGCCGCTGACCTCCCCCAGGGTCTCAATATGCTTGCCCCAGCCGGGTGTATTGAGGTTGACCACGCTATCAGGGCGAAAGGTGGGCAAAATGCGGGCCGGCCAGCCTGACTCCTGGATGGCGCGATGATAGTCGAGCGTGTCGGTGGCCGCATCGGTGGTGGTCAGAACTTCGATATTAAAGCGTTCGTAGAGGCGACGCGGGCGGAACTCCGGCTGGGCCAGGCAGGACGCAATCTGGTCGTAAATGTCCTGCGCCGACTCGCCGGTCAGCTTGTCCTCCACGCCAAACACATTATGAAGTTCGTGCGTAAACCAGATGCCGGTCGGCGTTCCCCGGAATAGGTAAAAATTCTCGGCAAAAATTTGCCAAATGTGGCGGTGGTCCTGCTCTACCTGGGCCTCAGCGTTCGACTGAGATTCACGAACATCACGGCGGGGGATACCCAGGCGTTCCAACGGGATGCCCTGTGAGTACAACATCCTGAACACGTAATGGTCGGGGATGAGCAGCAGGTCGGTGGGGGTGCCAAAGGAGTAGTCAGGGTCGCCGAGCAGGCGCGGCTCCACGTGACCGTGAGGGCAAATGAGGGGAAGCTGGGCCACGCTGGCGTATAAATGTTGGGCAATTTCTTTTTGCCTGGCCTCCGGGCCAAAGAAACGGTCTTCGGGCAGGGATATTTTGGGACGAAGTATCATGGTCGGTCTCCTTACTAAAATAGCTCGTGGGAACTCAAAGGAACTGAGGGAACTCGCCGAGTGCATTCCAATAAGATCTTACGAGTTCCAAATCTTTTCTTGATGGGTGGCGTGCCCCGGATCGTGAGTACTCCTTCGCTTAATTGAAAAGAATTGTTCTTACAGGTGATCCCGAGGAATGACTGTCTGCCAACTTCTGCTAAACACTTCGCTCTCGCCCTCGTAAGCGGTCAAGGTATGAACCAGGTAAAAGGTATCGGCGTCGCAGGTCAACCGGCTGTCGGTTTCGAGGCAAACCTGCCAGCCGGCCCGACCGTAGACCAGGCGGCCTTGCAGCCGCTGGGCGGCAGAGAGTGGGTCGTCCTCGCGGATGGTAAATGTTTCCGTAGTCAAGCCCTCCCATTCCAGCCCGTTATCCGGCCGCCGTACATGGCCGTCATCGCTGACGATGGTTAGCTGCGTCGTCCCACTGACCAGGTCGGTTTGGAGGGTGTGCCGGCGGCCAGCGGGGCGCAGTTCCTCTATAGGCATGGGCGCCGAGGTTTCGGCGGGTGCAAAGGGAGGCAGGTTGGCATCGGCTGGCTGGGGGGTACGAACCGGTAGGCGGAGGCGGCTGCCGGCCCCCGTCTGCAGGGTCAGTGTTATCGGCCGGGGCGAGGGCCAGGCATGGCGGGCATAGGTAGGGGAAACAGCTACCCGCCAGCGATGGCCGGCCGGGAGACGATAGCCGATCATGTTCAGCGGCACACTGACCCGGTAAAGCCGGCCGGGTTCCAGCGGCGCGGGTTCGGTGGAGCCAGCCCGATGAGCCAGATTCAACAGGCCGTAGGTGACCAGGGTCGAGGCTCCGGTTGGGGCCACGTCGCACAGCCGCACGCCGAGCAGGGCCAGGGGCTGGTCGGCCGCCACGGTCAGCTCTACCTCCGGCCGGCCCAAAATCTCTACTGCTTCGGCCAGCGGCGCGCTGGTAAAGGTCAGGGCTTCCCCGTCGGCCGGCCGCTGGTCGGGCGCGAGTTCACCCCGCCCCCCATACGACCCCCATTCGCCGCACCTCAGGCCGTGACTTTGGAGTCCTTTAAAGGTCAGGTCGTGCTCCGGCCCGGCTGTGGTGTCTAAGGTCTGGGCTGCGCCGGTGCTGTTCAGGTAATAGTCCTGGCTGGTCACGTAAGGGGAGGGCCAAGCCGGGTCGGCTACCCAGCGACCCGGCCGCGTCTCGTACCAGGTGGCCGGAGGGGCGCTGTCCTGGATCCAGCTCCGCAGCATTGGCTCGGCCATAATGCCGGTGTCAATACCCTTAAGCCAGAAATCCCACCAGCGCAGGCTTTCCTGCAAAAAACCAATAGCCGGGCCGGGAATCCCCTGCTCAGGATAGGTATGCGCCCAGGGGCCGATCAGTCCCTTGCGCGGCCCGGACAGACCGGCCAGCATGCGGGGGATCGAATTGTTGTAGCTGTCGGCCCAGCCGCCAACTAGATAGACCGGGATGGTGATGGCGCTGTAATCCTCACCGACCGAGCCATGTCGCCAGTAGGCATCGCGCCGCTGGTGGCGCAGCCATGGCTCCACCCAGGGGCTGTTTTTGTCCAGCCGTTCCAGCCACATCTCCCGCCAGCGTTCGCCCACATGGGCCGGGTCGGGCGGCGAGGGGTTTAGAGTAAACATAAAGGCAGCCCAGGGCAGCATCGTCGCGGTCAGCATGCAGCCGCCCATATAGTGTACGTCGTCGGCATAGCGGTTGTCGGTAAAGTCCACGGCAATGACCGCCTTGAGCGCCGGCGGCCGGCGTGCGGCCACCTGCAAGCTGTTGAACCCTCCCCAGGAGATGCCGAACATGCCGACGTTGCCGTTACACCAGGGTTGAGCAGCGATCCAGGCGATGACCTCCAGGGCATCATCCTGTTCCTGGGCCAAATACTCGTCATAGAGAATGCCGTCGGAGTCGCCGCTGCCGCGGATATCTACCCGCAGGCAGGCGTAACCGTGCCCGGCCAGGTAAGGATGGCGCAGGGCGTCGCGTACGGAGGTGTGATCGTTTTTGCGGTAGGGCAGGTATTCCAGCAGCGCCGGCGCCGGCTGGCGCTCGGCATCCTGGGGCAGCCAGATGCGCGCCGCCAGCCGGGCGCCATCGGCCAGGGGAATCCAGGCATTTTCAACTTCCCGGATTTTATAGGGAAATTCGGTTTTAATTCGCGCGGTATTAATGTTAAGGCCCCCTTTTGGCCCAGTCTTACTTGGGCCGCTATTACTTCGGTCCCAGCATTTTTTCCGGGCGGACCACCTCATCGAACTTTTCGCCGGTCAACAAGCCCAGCTCGATGGCCGTCTCACGCAGCGTCTTGTTCTCGGCGTGGGCTTTTTTGGCCACTTTGGCCGCGTTGTCATAGCCAATGTGGGGATTGAGAGCAGTCACGAGCATGAGCGAGTTATTGAGATAGCCCTGAATCACGGTTGTATTGGCCTCGATGCCAACGGCGCAGTGTTCGTTGAACGACTCGCAGGCATCGGCCAGCAGACGGATGGAATTCAGCAGGTTGAAAATCATGACCGGCTTGAAGACGTTCAACTCGAAATTGCCGGACATGCCGCCGATGTTGACGGCCACATCGTTGCCCATCACCTGGGCGCAGACCATGGTCATGGCCTCGGATTGGGTCGGGTTGACCTTGCCGGGCATAATCGAGCTGCCGGGTTCGTTTTCGGGGATGGTTAGTTCGCCAATGCCGCAGCGAGGGCCGGAAGCCAGCCAGCGCACGTCGTTAGCGATTTTGTTCAGCGAGGCAGCCAGCGTTTTCATGGCCCCACTGGCAAAAACAACGGCATCGTGACCGGCCAGCGACTCGAACTTGTTGGGGGCGGTGCGGAAGGGCAGGCCGGTGATCTGGGCAATGTGGGCGGCGGCTTTGACTGCAAAGTCGGGGTGGGTGTTTAGCCCCGTACCAACGGCGGTGCCGCCTAAAGCCAGTTCATACAGGCCGTCGAGGGCAAATTCAATTCGCTTCAGGTCGTTGTCGAGCTGCTGGACATAGCCGGAAAACTCCTGGCCCAGGGTCAGCGGGACGGCGTCCATCAGGTGGGTCCGCCCAATTTTGATGGTGTCTTTGAACTCCTCTGACTTGGCTGCCAGCGTCTCGCGCAACTGTTTGACCATCGGCAGCAAGCGGCGGTTAATTTCCTCGGCGGCGGCGATGTGCATGGCCGTCGGAAAGGTGTCGTTCGAGGATTGGGCTTTGTTGACGTCGTCGTTGGGATGGATCGGTTTTTTGCTGCCCATGACGCCCCCGGCCAGCGCGATGGCCCGGTTGGAGATGACCTCGTTGGCGTTCATATTGGTCTGAGTGCCGCTGCCGGTTTGCCAGATCGAGAGCGGAAAATGTTCGTCCAGCTTGCCTGCGATGACTTCATCGGCGGCCCGGATAATCAGGTCGGCTTTTTCAGCGAAGTTAGGATACAACTCTTTGTTGGTCAGGGCCGCCGCTTTTTTGAGAATGCCCATCGCCCGAATCATTTCGCGCGGAAAGCGATCGTGTCCAATCTTGAAATGGATCAACGAGCGGGCCGTTTGCGCGCCGTAGTACTTATCGGTGGGCACTTGAATTTCGCCCATAGTATCGGTTTCAATACGGTAGTTTGTCATGTTACCTCCCTTGAAAGATAGTAGACGGTAGACGGTAGACAGTAGACAGGAAGATTGTGGGAACCTTCGACTTTGGGGTCCTGCTACCTTGCTACTTGCTACCTTTCCATCACCCCAGCGTAATCACATAAAACTCTTCGCGATAAACCTGGCGGCCGTACATGTCTACCGCCTGGCTGCGCTCCATAACTCGTTTCGTCACGGCTTCCACGTCCTTGATCTGGCTGGCGTGGCAGCGAATGGCGTTGAGTTTGGTCTCTAACATGTCGGTAATGTCCACCCAACGATTCGCCTGCATGGTGCCGGCCAGGTAAACATCTTTGACGGCGTGCGGCTCCAGGCCATCGTACAGTAGTTCGGGGTGGTACATGCGGTTGCGAGCGGCCGGGAAAACGGCGTCAACGGCGACCTCGCCAGCGGCGCGGTGGTCGGCGTGATTAATATACATGCCCTGGTAAAAGTAACGGGTGGGGTCGAGGGTGATAATTGCATCGGGTTTAAAGCGGCGGATTTCGGCCACCACGCGTTTACGCAAAATGAGGGTAGATTGCAGTTCGCCGTCCGGCTCGTCAAAAAAGATGACCTGCTTGACCCCCAGCACATGGGCCGCAGCCTGCTGTTCCTCCCGGCGAACCGCCACCAAATTTTCGGGAGTCATGTCGGGGTCATCGCTGCCCTTGTTGCCGTTGGTCAAAATAAGATAAATAATTTCCGCGCCCGCGGCGCACCACCGGGCAATAGTCCCCCCGCTGAAAAATTCGGGGTCATCAGGATGGGCCATGATAACCATGACCCGGTCGGGAATAGGTGGAGTCAACGTTATTACCTCGGTTCCAGAGAAATAAAAAGCGGCTCGCTCTCTAAAGCAGCGCAGTCCGCTTTTTGTTATCTATTAGGCTAGAATGGCGCAATTCTCAATGGCGTTGTTCGTCCAAATCATAATCCCAGTAGCCGGGACCTTCAGAGAAATAAGCGGCGTTGCGGGCAGTGTCGGCCTCATATTCGGCAGGGACATCTTCCTCCGGGAAAATGGCTTCTGGGGGGCAGACCGGGACGCATGCACCGCAGTCAATGCAGGTGTCGGGGTCAATAAAGAAGAGGTCGCCCCAGGTGGGATCACCCTTGGGGCCGGGGATGATGCAATCTACCGGGCAAACTTCAACGCAGTCGCCCTCGCGAGTGCAAAGTGCAGTGATTGTGTGGGTCATTAAAATCCTCCTAAAATTGATTTGAAAGTTGTTAAAGGGTTGGAGCTAACTTATTTCGATAAAAATGGAGTAACCTTCAATAAGGACCGGGTAAGTAGAGACCGGCTTAACTGCCTGGCCGCCACAATACTGCCCCGTGGTCACATCAAATTGAGCGCCGTGCCATGGACAGATGACAATTTTGCCGTACAAACGTCCTTCGGCCAGGGGGCCTGTGCTGTGCGGGCAAACGTTACTGATAGCGTAGAACGAGCCATCCACATTAAATAATGCGATTTCGTGCCCTTTGGCTTTAACCAACCTGCTTTTGCCGGGAGGGATTTGGTCGGTTTGGGCAACTTTAATGCGCTCGCTCATAATTTATTGGGTACAAATTTCACAAGGCCATTGTAGTCCCATCGAAAAAAAATGTCAACAGCCTTTAAGCCTAATTTTTGAGACAAAAAATAGCCGGATCAGCGCTGATCCGGCTATGATGCCATCTATTATCTTAGGAAAGCCGCTTATTTAGCTGCAGCGTAGTTTTTAGCCACCTGGTCCCAGTTGACCACATTCCACCAGGCGGCGATGTAGTCGGGACGCCGGTTTTGATAGTTGAGATAATAAGCGTGCTCCCAAACATCAATCCCCAGGATCGGTGTACCTTCACAGCCGGCGATGGCCTTGCCCATGAGAGGGTTATCCTGGTTGGCCGTGGAGCAGATTTCAAGCTTGCCCCCATTGACTACCAGCCAGGCCCAACCGCTACCGAAACGACCCACGCCTGCTTTGGCAAACTGCTCTTTGAAGCTGGCAAAGGAGCCGAAGGTTGAATTGATGTCCGCCGCCAAATTGCCGCTTGGCTCGCCGCCGCCGTTGGGGCCCATCAGCAGCCAGAACATCGAGTGGTTCAGATGCCCGCCGCCATTGTTGCGGACAGCCGTGCGGATATTTTCGGGCACAGCGCTTAACCCTTTGATCAAATTCTCAATACTTTTGCTTTGCAAATCGGCGTGGCCTTCCAGGGCTGTGTTCAGATTATTGACATAAGCCTGATGATGCTTACCGTGATGGATCTCCATCGTCCGGGCATCAATATGCGGTTCTAATGCATTAGAAGCATAGGGCAGAGCAGGTAATTCAAAAGCCATGGCTAAAACTCTCCTTTTTATAGTAAAAATGTTTTTAAGCTAAAATTGACGCGGTTGAGGTGTTGATTGAGACGACTGGAAGGAATACCCAAAAGGTATTGTGTTGAGAAATCCCCAAGACAGCCCTTTTAAGGGGAGGGAATGCTATTATAGACAGGGCCTGGGGGCTTGTCAAAATTAAGCATTAAAATGCAATTGACGAGATAGCACGGGTGCGGTACAATCCTCCGCAGATGTGTAACGTTTTACTTTGAACGTGCATGTCAATAATGAGGAGGTTACTTTGATCAATCATACCTGTTTCAAGTGCAAACGGCGCTTTGAATTAGACCCTGTCTTTGTTGGGTTTGAGCTAAGCAAGCTGAACAAGAAAAAGCCCAGCTATTATCAGGCCGTTTGTCCGGCCTGCCGGGCTATCAATAAAGTTTCGGTCAGCCAGATGCAGGCTGAACTGGACAGTGTGGCCGACGAAATCCAGGCGATGGTGGCTGACTACGAACAAAAGAAGGCCGAGGCCAAGGCTGAGGTTCAGGCTGAGAAAGAAGCCAAGTCGGAAAAGTGAGCCTCGATTTTGGATATTTCTCTTGCAGACCTGGAAAAACCGATCCGAGCGATCCATGCGGCTTCACCGATGGTGGTGATAGAATTTGCGGGGGCCGGAGCGCAGGCGCTGGCCTGGCTGCACGGCGTGCCCGGCTCATCACGGACAGTGCTGGAAGCGACCGACCGCTACGCGGCAAATTCGCTCATTAGTTTGCTAGGCTCTGAGCCAGCTCAATTTACCTCGCCGCAAGTGGCCCGGACCATGGCTACCAAGGCCTTCATCCGGGCGCGGCAGTTAGCCGAGCCAGGGATGTCCGTGGCCGGGATTGGTTCTACGGCGACCATTGCTACCGACCGGACCAAGCGCGGCGACCATCGCTGCTGTGTGGCGGTCTGTGACGCCTGCGGTATAACCTCTTACGCCTTGACCCTGACCAAGGGCTTGCGGACGCGCCAGCAGGAAGAGAATCTGGTCAGCTTGCTCATTCTCTGGGCGGTGGCCGATGTCTGCGGGGTCAAGGGGCTGCCTGCGCCTATACTATCCGGCGACGAGGCTTTGGTCGAGCATTTTGAGCCGGTTAATTTGATCTCTCGCCTGCTGACCCAGGAAGTTGAGTGGGTTACCGTAGCCTCGGATGGCCAGATGAGCGCCGGCGAGATTCTACCCCATATTGCCCTGCTGTCGGGCGCCTTCAACCCGCTTCACGAAGCCCATCGGCGGCTGGCCGAGGCAGCAGCGGAGATCCTGGGGCAGGAGGTTTACTTTGAGCTGGCCCTGGTCAATGCCGATAAAGCGCCGATTAGTCTGGAAGAAGCCCAGCGGCGGGCAGCCCAGTTTGCCGGTTTGGGTACGGTCATTCTGACTCGCGCCCCTCTGTTTAGCCAGAAGGCCCAGCTTTTTCCGCACAGCGTTTTTGTCCTGGGGATTGATACCGTCGAACGATTGATCCAGCCGCGCTTTTATCATAACGATCCGGCCGAAATGCTGGCCTCGTTCAAAACTATTCGCACGGCCGGCTGTCGCTTTCTGGTAGCAGGCCGGCTGCGCGGCAATCATTTTCTTACCCTGCAAGATTTGGACCTGCCACAGAGGTATCGCGGATTATTTGAAGAAATTCCGGGTTTTCGCATGGACATCTCGTCAACTGCTATTCGTGAGGGAAATGTGGTACACTCAAAAGAAATAAAAAAATTAGAAATAAGAAATTAATTACTCACCTACCGATGCCCAAATTCTTATTTCTCGTTTCTTCATTCTTAATTCTTAAGGAGTCAAATAACATTTGATGAGTCGCCGTGAAGAAATTTTAGATGGATTGTATGAACATACCCTGGATGGGGAAGCGGAGCCGGTCAAGGCGCTGGTCAAGGAGGGCCTGGAACTCGGTATCGAGCCGATCAGCATACTCTTTGATGCGCTGATTCCGGCCCTGGAAGAAGTTGGGCGCCTATTTGAGCAGGGTGAATATTTTGTACCCGAGATGCTCATCGCTGCCCGCGCCATGCAGGGGGCGATGGACATCCTCAAGCCGCTGCTGCTATCCAATGCCAATATTCAAATTGGGACGTATGTGATGGCAACGGTGAAGGGCGATATTCACGACATCGGCAAAAATTTGTGTAACATCATGCTCGAAGGGGCGGGTTTCAAAGTGGTAGACCTGGGGGTTAACTGCCCGCCGGAGAAATATGTGGCTGCGGTGATAGAACACAAAGCCGAACTGGTCGGCATGAGCGCCTTTTTGACCACAACCATGCCTATGTTCAAGAAGAATATCGAAGCCTTTAAAGAGGCCGGTCTCCGCGACAAGGTCAAAATTATGGTTGGCGGCGCGCCGGTAACGCAGGAGTACTGCGAGGTGGTCGGCGCAGACGGCTACGCCCCTGATGCCAGTTCGTGCGTGCGGCTGGCTAAGCAATTGCTGGCGGAGTTGAAGGAGAAGCAGGTAGCCTAATTTGAGAGCTGGCAGGTTTTCAAAACCTGTCAGCTCTTCCATTTAATTTGACAACTAATTTTTTTGGCCTTATAATACTTTCGATTTCTTACGAAACATCCCCTTCCTGATTTATTCCGAAAGCTACAAAGAGGTGGCCGCTTGGGCAAAGAACACCGCCTGGTGGAACGTAGGCAAAATATCCTGGCTGCCCTCGAAGAGGCCGGCGAACTCTCTGTAGAAGATATGAGCGTTCGCTTCGACGTGTCGGAAGTGACGATCCGCCAGGATTTGCAGGCTTTGAGCAATCAAGGCCTGTTACTGCGCACGCGAGGCCGGGCTTTTGCCACCACCGTTATGCCCGAATTTTCCTTTGATGTGCGCCAGCAGCAGCAGGCCGCCCAAAAGCGGCGCATCGGCCAGGCTGCGGCCACATTGGTTACTCATGGCGACACGATCTTCCTCGATGCCAGCACCACTGCTCAAGCCATGATCCCCTATCTTAAACCGTTATCCGAATTGACCGTCATCACCAACAGCCTCAAAGCGGCGCTGAGTCTGCTCGACTCACCCCAGATTCACGTAATTTTGCCGGGCGGTCAACTGCGGCGCGAGTCCATTTCGGTGGTGGGCCAGCCGCCAGATAATTCCCTGGAAGGCATCAACGTCCAGCTTGGTTTTTTTGGCGCGCGTGGAGTGACCGCCAGTGAAGGTCTGACCGATGTCAACCTGAGTGAAGTGACGATGAAACGAGCTATGGTTGAATGCTGCCGTCGGGTAGTTGGAGTCATTGATGCCCGTAAATGGGGCAATGTTGCAACGGCCACCTTCGCTGCGGCGGAGCAAATCCACCTGCTTATTACCGACTCCGATGCGCCCATAGCGATGGTTAATGAAATGCGGCAGCGCGGGATTGAAGTCTTGCTCGTTTAATGATGTCAAAGGCGTAATAGATAACTATGACCAACAACACCATTCTCGAAATGGAGCATATCAGCAAAAGTTTTGCCGGGGTTCATGCCCTGCGCGATGTTTCCTTTGACCTGCGGCCCGGCGAAGTACATGCCTTGCTGGGCGAGAACGGGGCCGGCAAGTCTACCCTGATCAAAGTAATCACCGGCGTCCACCAGCCCGATGGCGGTGAAATCCGGCTTTATGGCCAACCCGTAGTCTTTCATAACCCGCTGGAGTCACGCCAGCATGGGATTGCGGCCATTTATCAAGAGCCGAGTCTCTTTCCGGATTTGGATATTGCTGAGAATATTTTTGTGGGCCGCCAGCCGACCCGCGGGGCTGGCCAGATTGCCTGGGGCCGGATGCACCAGGATGCCGCTGCTTTGCTTGACTCGCTGGGCGTGGAGCTTGAGCCAAAAACAAAGGCGCGCAACCTGAGTGTGGCCCAGCAGCAGATGGTTGAGATTGCCCGCGCGCTCTCTGTTCATGCCAAGATTTTGATTATGGATGAGCCGACCTCTTCGCTGACCCTGGCCGAGGTAGACGATCTGTTTCGTATCGTTCGCCAACTGCGTGAGGCCGGTACGGCCATTGTCTTTATCTCTCACCGCTTGGAAGAACTTTTCCAACTGGCCGACCGGGTAACCGTCCTGCGCGACGGGGCCTATGTCGGCACCAAAACCATCGGCGAGGTCACAACCGACAGCCTGATCCAGATGATGGTCGGCCGCACCCTGGCCGACATGTTCCCCAAGCTCGACGTGGAGGCCGGCAAGGTCGTTCTGCAAGTCGAGGGGTTGAGCCGGGAGGGCTTGTTCCGCGATGTTTCCTTTGAACTGCGTCAGGGTGAGATATTGGGGATGGCCGGCCTGGTCGGAGCGGGCCGCACCGACGTGGCCCGGGCTATCTTTGGCATAGACCCCGCTACCGGCGGGGTGATAAAGATTGATGGCCAGCCGGTCAAAATTACCAGTCCGGAACAGGCCATGCGTCTGGGGCTGGCTTACGTCCCCGAAGACCGGCAGCATCACGGCTTGATTCTGCCGCTGCCGATCTCGCAAAATATCACCTTGCCTATCCTGTCAGAATTTGCCCGGATGGGTTGGTTAATTGGCCAGGGTGAGCAGCAGACGGCCCGCCAGGCTGCGACTCAGATGGAGGTCAGGGCAGCCGGGTTGTGGCAGAAAGCGCGGGAGCTGTCGGGGGGCAACCAGCAGAAGGTGGTGTTGGCCAAATGGCTGACCACCAAGCCGCGCATCCTCATTCTGGACGAGCCAACGCGCGGGATTGATGTCGGAACCAAGGCAGCCGTGCATGGGCTGATGAGCCAACTGGCGGCGCAAGGCATGGCCATCATCATGATTTCATCTGAACTGCCGGAAGTCCTAGGCATGAGCGACCGTATTTTGGTGATGCGGGAAGGCCGGCTGACCGGTGAACTCAGCCGGAGTGAGGCCACCCAGGAAAAAGTGATGCTGGCCGCGACAATGGCCATGTAGCTTGCCAAATATCATGGAGAAGGAAGTTAAGTTGTGACCATAAAAGCGGCAGAAGCGCCTAAACAAAATGTGCTATTTACGTTAGCTACCCTGCGTGAAACCGGGATCATTGTTTTTATTATTCTGCTGGTTATCCTGGTCGGTCTGCGCAGCGGCTCGGCCTTTTTAAGCCTGGAAAATTTTCGCGATATTTTGCTGAATATCTCGATCCTGGCGATTGTAGCCCTGGGCCAGACTATGGTCATTATCACGCGGGGTATTGACCTCTCGGTGAGTTCGATGATCGGGCTGGTGGCGATGATGGTCGCCTTTGTGATTAAGGCCAATCCCGAACTTTCGCCGGTTTTGGCGCTGCTGCTGGGGATGGCTCTGGGCTGTGTGCTGGGCAGTTTCAATGGGCTGCTGATTACGGTCGGCAAGGTGCCGCCGATTATTGCCACGTTAGGCACGTTGAGCATCTACCGTGGGGCCGTTTTTCTTTACAGCGAGGGCACCTGGATTAATGCTTTTGAGCTGCCGCAGAGCATTAAAGTGCTGGCTAAAGGCACCCCCTTGGGGCTGCCTAATCTGGTCATCTTTGCCCTGATTGTGGCAGCCATTATCTACTATTTTCTCAACTACACCCGTATGGGACGGGATATTTATACCGTCGGCAGCAACCCTGCCGCGGCCGAAGTAGCCGGTATCCGGGTGCAACGGATCATCTTTAGCGTTTATTTAATATGCGGCCTGTTGTGCGGCCTGGCCGGTGTGCTGTGGGTCTCACGTTTTGAATCGGCCCAGACGAATACCGCCCTGGGCTTTGAATTACAGACCGTGGCGGCCTCGGTGGTGGGTGGAGTCAATATTTTTGGCGGCAGTGGGACAGTCACCGGGGTGTTATTAGGAGCTTTCCTGCTGGGGATCATCAACAATGCCTTAACCCTGGTGCGGATTTCACCCTTCTGGCAGTTGGCGGCCCAGGGGTTGTTGATTTTGCTGGCTGTTGTGGTTGACTCCTTGATTTTGCGCCGCTTACAGCGAACCCTGACGGTGAGGAAACTAGCATGACGATGCCATCCGAATCTAACGTATCGGTTACAACCGGGGCAGCCAAAGCTGAAGGAGTCTGGTCTACTCCGCCGCGCTCTCTGGCCTCAATTTTTATGCGCTGGGAATGGTTCCTGGTCCTGTTGATCATCCTGACCAGTCTGATCAATACCCGGCTCTCTCCTTTTTTTCTGGAGGCTAACAACCTGTTTAGAACCGCCTCGGACTTTATGGAGTTGGGGTTGATGATGCTGCCCATGGCCTTTATCATCATCGCTACGGGCAGCGTTGACCTGGGGGTGGCTTCAAACCTGGGCATGTGCGCTTCATTTATGGGCTGGCTGTTTAATAACGGCTGGAATATCTGGGCGGCTGCCGCAGCCGCCTTGGTGCTGGGATCGCTGGCGGGGCTAGCCAATGGCTTGCTCATTACCCGGATTAAACTGCCGGTGCTGGTAGTGACCCTGGCGACTTACGCTCTTTACCGGGGCATTGCTTATGTCCTGCTCGGCGATGAAGCGGCGCGGGGCTATCCTGAGGCTTTCACCTATCTGGGGCAGGGCAAATTGGGCAATACGCCGGTTCCCTTCTCGATGCTGCTGTTTGGGGTGATGGCCCTTATTTTTGGCCTGGTCCTGCACAAAACCACCTTCGGACGCATGTTGTACGCTATTGGCAGCAATGAAGAAGCATGCCGCTACTCCGGGGTAGCGGTTGACCGGATTAAGCTGGTTATCTTTACCCTGTCCGGCTTCATGGCCGCCCTGGCCGGTATTGTGCTGGCGGCCCGTTTTGGCAGCACTCGCCCGGATATTGGGTTGGGCCTGGAATTGGATGTCATCACCGCCACCGTCCTGGGCGGGGTGGACATTGCCGGCGGCACCGGCACGATGGTTGGCGCTGTTTTGTCGCTGATCCTCATCGGCGTGCTGCGCTTTGGCATGAGCCTGGTCAACATCCAGGGCCAGGTGCAGGGTATCATTATCGGCCTGCTGCTGATTTTGGCGATTTTGCTGCCCCGTCTGGGCCGGTTGGTATCGGGCGGCGGCCTCAAATTGACTCGCAGCGCGATGGGGGGAGTTGTGGTGGTTGGCCTTGTCGCTGTCCTGTTTGGCAACTTTTTTACCTGGTCCCGCAACCTGGTGCTGGTGACGCCGGAGCCGACGCCACGGCCGCCAACGGCCACGCCGCTGCCGGCCGTGGTTTTGAAACCAACGCCGACCCCGGTCAAGCTGCCGCCCACCCCGACTCCTCGTCCCAGCCCTACCCCAACCTTAACGCCGACACCTGCCCCCACAAACACCGCTGCCGCAGTACAGAAACAGGTTGAAGCAGCCACCTCCATGCCGACCCCGACTCCGACCCCAACCGAACCGCCCAAACCGGTTGAGGATATGATCGGAATTCCGGCTGGCCCCTTCACTTTTGGCGATGACACCGGGGAACCCAACGAAGGCCCGGCCCAGACCATTAATTTACCGGCCTACCAGATTGATCACTTTGAAGTGACCCATGACGATTTTATGCTGTTTGTGAACGCTACGGGCTACCAAACTGAAGCCGAAAAGAAAGGGGCCAAGAAAACGTGGCGCAGTGATGTCGAAGGTAAGGGCAATCATCCCGTGGTCAGGGTCACTTGGAATGATGCCCAGGCCTTCTGTGAGTGGCTGGGCAAGCGGCTGCCCACTGAGCAAGAATGGGAGAAGGCGGCTCGTGGCGATCAGGGCAATCTTTTCCCCTGGGGCAACACCTTTGATGCCAGCAAGGCCAACTTGAAAGCCAGTGGCATCCGTGGGACCGTAGCGGTCGGCAGCTTTCCCGGCGGGGCCAGCGCCTATGGAGTTGAGGATATGGCCGGGAACGTTTGGGAATGGACGGCTGACCCTTATCAGCCTTACCCTAACAGCACCTATCAGGATAAATTCTACAGTGACCAGCTTCGAGTAACGCGCGGCGGTGGTTGGTTTGACGAGGAGCCGCAGGTGCGCTCGGCTAACCGTTCTGCCGCAGCACCCGACTCGGCCAACGATGATCTGGGTTTCCGCTGTGTGAGGTAGTACCACTGCTGACGACCGGCTGCTGGCCGCGGCGCGATCCCTCGCAACGGTTGGTGGCCGGCGATCTATAAAAGTATGAAACAAGGAGGATTGCCTATTGCTAAGGAGAGTCTATGGAAAAATCAAAATACCCAAAGGGCGCAATGCCCAAAATCTAAAATCCAAAATCCAGAATGAAATTTAGGAGAATCTAAAATGCTTAAAAGTTTAACCAAAGTAATGGCCATTGTCCTCTTGCTGGCTTTGTTGGTTCCCTCGGCAACCGCCGTGCTGGCCCAAGAAGCGGTGGCTTGTGACCAGGATTACAGCGTCCAGGCCGACGACTGGCTGAGCAAGCTGGCCGACAAATTCTATGGCGACGTACTGGCCTATCCGGCCATCTTCGACGCCACCAATGCTGCCGCCAAGAGTGACAGCAGCTACGCGACGATTGCCAATGCCGACCTGATCGAACCCGGCTGGAAGCTCTGCATTCCCAGTGCGGACGATGCTCAGGTGATGATGGGCGGCGCAGCTCCTGCCGAAGCTCCGGCAGCGGCCCCGGCGGCTGGTGGTGGCAAGAGCTACGTTTTGGTTCCCAAAAACCTGGGCAACCCCTATTTTGACGCAGCCAATGTTGGCGCTCAGGCCGCTGCTGCGGAATTGGGTGTAACCGTGACCTATCAAGGGTCCGCTACTGCTGATGCTACCGAGGAGATTCAATTACTCAACTCGCTGATTGCCCAAAAAGTGGATGGCCTGGCTGTTTCGGCCAATGATTCCGATGCGTTAGTGCCGGTGGGAAAATCCGCCATTGAAGCGGGTATCCCTGTGGTTAGTTGGGATGCAGCGATTGCTCCCGGTGGCCGGACCGTTCACATCAACCAAGCTACCGCCGAAGGCATTGGCCGCGGTCAGATTGAGTTAGTCTCCAAGCTCATTGACGGCGCAGGCGAAATTGCTATCCTCAGTGCTACCTCCACTGCGCCCAACCAAAATGAGTGGATCAAGTGGATGAATGACGAGTTGACCAAGCCTGAATATGCCGATGTTAAATTGGTCGCCACGGTCTACGGTGATGACGACGATGAGAAGAGCTATAATGAAGCCCTGGGCCTAATGAAAACCTATCCTGACCTGAAGGCTATTATCGCCCCGACGACCGTCGGTATCGCCGCTTCGGCTCGCGCGGTTCAGGATCAAGGCATGGTTGGCAAAGTTGCGGTGACTGGTTTGGGATTGCCCAGCCAGATGCGTGAATATGTCAAGAGTGGCGCTTGTCCGGCTTTCGCCCTGTGGAATCCGGAAGACCTGGGCTACCTGGCCATCTACACCTTGAATGCAATTTCGAGTGGCCAGATCGAAGGCAAGCCTGGTGACACCTTTGATGCCGGCAAGTTAGGCTCGTACACTATTGACGAAAACGGTGAAGTCTTACTTGGGCCGCCTTTCGTCTTTGATCCTAGCAACATTGACAATTTCCAATTCTAAATCTTCGATCTAAAATGTGGTGTGGCGTACAATTCATCTGTGCGCCACACCCTCTTATAAGCAAAAACAATTAGCTGTATTACAATTGACCACTAAAAATGACAAATGAACTACTCACCCAGCTTATTACCCTGTCCAATAACCTTGGTGACCCTACCAACGATTATGTAATTTTAGGGGAGGGTAATACCTCCGTTAAGGTTGACGATGAAACTTTTTGGGTCAAAGCCAGCGGGACAGAATTACGCACTGTTGGCCCCGAAGGGTTTGTACAGGTTTATTTTGAACCAATTTTGGCGATGCTCCACGGCTCTGATCTGAGCGATGAGGCGGTCAAACAAACCCTCGTTGCCGCCAAAGTAGACCCGCAAACCAAGGGCCATCCTTCGGTTGAAACGGCGCTGCACGCCATGTGTCTCAAGTTGGCCGGGGTCAACTTTGTGGGTCACACGCACCCCTCTGCGATCAATATGATTACCTGTTCTACCGCTTTTGAAACGGCCTTGAGCGGCCGCCTTTTCCCCGACGAAATTGTGCTGTGCGGCCCGGCTCCGGTGGTGATTCCCTACGTTGATCCCGGTCTACCTCTGGCCCGTGAGGTTTATCACCGGATCAAAACTTACATTGATACCCACGGTGAGCGGCCCAGAACCATCTACATGCAGAATCACGGCTTTATTGCCCTGGCTCCCACCGCCCAGCAGGTTGAAAATATCACGGCCATGGCGGTCAAAGCGGCCCGTATTTTGGTCGGCGCTTATGCGCTCGGCGGCCCCTGTTTTATGACTCCCCAGGCTGTTGCCCGGATTCACACTCGCCCTGATGAACATTACCGGCAGTGGGTTATAGGGAAAGGATGAGGCGAAGAAACGAGGACGTGAGGACAAGAAATATGATCATCCCTTTCGCCTTCTTGCCTCAGTGCCAGGCTCCTCTTGGAGACGATTCCTCACCTCATAATGATGAATGATGCAGACGAATCAAAAAGTTACGGCCCTTGAAGCAAGCTTAAACGATTTCGATCCCGCTATCCGTGTGGAAGCCTTGCAAGCGTTGCTGGCTTTAGTTCAAGAGGGCCACATAGATCTCCCGCCCGCCGCCGCCATAGCCAACATGCACTGCCACACCTTCTTCTCCTTCAACGGCTATGGTTATTCACCTACGGGGCTGGCCTGGCTGGCCCGGCGGCGCGGCTTCAAACTGATCGGCATGGTTGACTTTGATGTGCTGGATGCGGTGGACGAATTTCTGGCCGCTTGTGACGCGGTTGGGGTAAAGGCCAGCGCCGGGATTGAGACGCGTGTCTTTATCCCGGAATTTGCCACCCGCGAAATCAACTCTCCCGGCGAACCCGGCGTTTATTACCACATGGGCATCGGCTTTACCTCCAGCCAGGCTCCGGCTGACGTTGTCTCTATCTTGGCCGACATGCGCCGCCGGGCCTCCGAACGCAACCAGGATATGCTGGCCCGTATCAATGACTACTTGGCCCCGGTAAGGGTTGATTACGAGCGGGATGTTTTGCCCTTGACTCCTCGGAGTAACGCCACCGAGCGGCATATGCTGCAAGCTTATGTCCAGGCCGCCGAGCGTCTGGCTTCAGAACCCGTGGCTTTTTGGAGTGATAAGTTAGGCCAAGAGCCGGCACAGATAGCCGCCCTTATCGGCGACGGTCCCAGGTTCCAAAACCTGGTGCGGGCCAAGCTGATGAAAAAAGGTGGGGTTGGCTATGTCCAGCCCGGCCCGGCTACCTTCCCGACCGTCGAGGAATTTCACCGTGTAATTATTGCCTGCGGCGCGCTGCCCTGCGCTACCTGGCTGGATGGCCTGTCAGCGGGCGAGCAGGCCATTGAGGAACTGCTGGAGCTTTTGATCGCTAAGGGGGTGGTGGCTCTGAATATTGTGCCTGACCGCAACTGGAACATCGCCGACCCCGACCAAAAACGGCTCAAAGTGCAAAAACTCTATGAGGTCGTTGAACTGGCCCAAAAGCTGGATTTGCCGCTCAATGTCGGGACCGAGATGAACGCTTACGGTCAAAAGCTGGTGGACGACTTTGACGCGCCGGAGTTGGCTCCGGTCCGAACTGCCTTTATGGATGGAGCCACCTTTATTTACGGCCATACCGTGGCCCAGCGGGCGCTGGGGTGGGGTTATCAAAGTGAGTGGGCCAAAACCCACCTGCCCGGCCGCCGCGAGCGGAACGCGTTTTATACCGAATTGGGCCGGAAAATCGAGCCGGGGACGCCAGATCAGGCTCGGCTGAAGCAAATAATCAGCGCATTGAACATTGAAAATTAGTCATGGACTCGAGAATTCAAAGGGGGAATTTAATCAGTGAAAGGTTTTAGCTGACCGAGCTGCAAAGGATAGAATGAGCATGTCTGACAAATTAAGCCGCTATCGCCAGGCTAAAGAGATCTCTAAAGAAAACCGCCTGTGGCCGTTGTACGGCGCTGGCTTTGAAAATCTGGGCCGCGATGGCCAACCGATTACCGTAGACTTTCCCTTGTACGGCCCGGATGAATTACTGGTTCGTCACGACGCCTGCGGTATCTGCTTTTCCGATATCAAAGTCATCAACGCCGGCGAGCAGCATCCGCGTATCTTTCGGGATATGCGGAAAGAGCCGGTCGTCCTGGGCCACGAAGTTGCCATGACCGTGGTCGGCGTGGGTGAAAAGCTGCGCGGCCAGTATAAAATTGGCGACCGTTTGATTATCCAGGCCGATGTCTGGTCGGGCGGGATCAACTACGCCTATGGCTATATGATCCAGGGCGGTATGTCCCACTACGGCGTCATTGACCAGCGCGTGCTTAATGGCGATGATGGAAATTATCTCATTCCCGTCCAACCGCAGACCGGGTATGCCGAAAGCGCTCTGGCCGAGCCGTGGGCCTGTGTGATTGCGGCCTACCACCTCCGCTACCGCACCAGCCTCAAACCGGACGGTGTCACCTGGCTCATTGGTACTGCCGCAGCCAGGGACGATTACTTTTTCGGTGCCGGTTTCGACGAGAAAGCTCATCCCCGCCAACTGGCTCTCACCCATGTCCCCCAAGCGTTTGCTGCCCGCCTCCGGGAGCAGGCCGCTCGGCTGCAGGTCGAGGTTGTCGAAATACCTTTAGAAAGATTAAAGGAAAGCAGAGAAGCAGACCCTTCATCCTTTGACGACATCATCATTCTCGGCCCTGACCCTGAAGTAATCGAAGCCGCCAGCCCCTACCTGGCTGATTTTGGTATTGTCACTCTCGTGGCCGATAAACCCCTGCCTCGGCCGGTCCAGGTGGATATGGGCCGGGTGCATTATAACCGCTGGACTTACGTCGGCGGGCCGGGGCCGGATATTGCCCTTGCCTACAGCGACCATCGCATCCGGGCGGAACTGAAGCCGGGTGGTAAAACCTGGTTTGTCGGCGCGGGCGGGCCGATGGGCCAGATGCATGCCCAGCGAGCCGTTCAACTGTCGCAGCCGCCCGCTCTCATTCTCTGCACCGATCTGGTCCAGGAGCGGCTGCAGGCGCTGGACGACATGCTCGGGGCGGAGGCGCGCGCCAAAGGGATCGAGTTTGTCTGTTTATCGGCCCAAGAGGCGGACTATCAGCAGCGGCTGGCCGAGCTGGCCGGAGCCGGCTTTGACGATATTATCGGCCTGGTGCCGGTCCCGCCGGTGATCAGCGAGTCGGCGGCTTATCTGGCCCCGGAAGGTGTGATGAACGTTTTTGCCGGAGTCAAACGCGGCACGATGGTCACGCTTGATTTGAGCGCTGTGTACCTGCAAAACAAGCGATTCATCGGCCACACCGCCTCAACCATCGAAGATCTGCGCCTGATGCTGCGTGAAACCGAAACAGGGCACCTCTCGCCCAATCGCTCGGTGGCTGCAATTGGGTCGCTCTCAGCGGCGAAAGATGGCTACCTGGCCGTGCGCGATGCCAAATTCCCTGGCAAGATAGTTATCTTCCCCCACATCAAGGAATTTCCCTTGACCGCCCTGCCGGAATTGAAAGAGAAACTGCCGACCGTCTATGCCAAGCTAAAAGATGGCCATGAATGGACGATTGAAGCGGAGAAAGAATTTTTGGAGTTGATGCTGCCGTAAGGAAGGAGGATTGGAAGGTTGGAGGGCTGGAAGATTGGGAGGATGGCATCCTTCCAGTCTTCCAATCTTCCAGCCTTTCTTTGAGAAATTATGACCAAACTACTACAAGACCGTATCGCCCTCGTCACCGGGGGAGCGCAGGGGTTGGGCCAGGCGCTTTGCCAGCGCTTGGCAGTTGAAGGCTGTCACGTGGTTGTGGCAGACTTGAACGGGGAAGCGGCTATCGCCACGGCTGCCGAAATTGCGACCGCGACCGACCGGCAAACCATGGGCATTAAGGTAGATGTGACCGACGAGGCCCAAGTTGAAACAATGGTCGCCCAAATCCTGGCTAAGTTCGGGCGATTGGATATTGCCGTGTCTAACGCCGGCATTCTCATTGCCGAAGAGATCACCGAATTTCCAGCGGAAAAGTGGCGGGCGGTGGTGAATGTTAATTTATTTGGCTATTTCCTGATCGCCAAACATGTTGCCCGGCCGATGAAGGCCCAAAAAAGCGGGGTGATTATTCAAATCAACTCCAAATCGGGCAAAAAGGGGAGTTTCAAAAATTCAGCTTATGCGGCCAGCAAATTTGGCGGCATCGGCCTGACCCAGAGTATTGCCCTGGATTTGGCCGAGTTTGGGGTTCGGGTTAATGCCGTTTGCCCCGGCAATTTGCTCGACTCGCCGCTGTGGGTAAACTCTCTGTACAGCCAATACGCCAAGAAATGGGGTATTACCGAAGCCGAGGTGCGCCAGAAATATGTTGACCAGGTGCCGATGAAACGCGGCTGTACCTATGAAGATGTCTGTAATGTCGTCGTCTTCCTGGCCTCCGACCAATCCAGCTACATGACCGGCCAGGCGATCAACGTCACCGGCGGCCAGGAAATGCGCTAACTCGACCGCCGACCGATGACCACCGACCGCCGACGGGACTGAATGGCGGTCGGCCGTCGCGGTGGTCGGTGGTCCTTGTTTAACCTTCTCTGTGGGGGAATCTGCCAATATGGTTGACAAATTAGAACTGTACCGCCGGGCCACAATCCAGAGCAGCGAGAATCGCTTATGGCCGCTCTATGGGGCCGGTTTTGAAAATCTGGGCCGTAATGGCCGGCCGATTGCGGTAGATATACCCAGCTACGGGCCGGACGAACTGTTGGTCCGGCACGATGCCTGTGGCATTTGCTTTTCCGATATCAAAGTTATTAACGCCGGGGAGCAGCATCCGCGTATCTTTCGTGATATGAAAAAAGAGCCGGTAGTGCTGGGTCACGAAGTGGCCCTGACTATCGTCGGCGTGGGCGAAAATTTAGCCGGTCAATACAAGATCGGGGATCGTTTTATTGTCCAGGCTGATGTTTACTATGGCGGAATCAACTATGCCTACGGCTATATGATTCAGGGCGGCATGTCCCACTATAGTGTAATTGGCGAGCGGGTACTGCACGGCGACGAGGGCAATTACCTTATCCCGGTGCAGCCGCAGACCGGTTATGCCGAAAGCGCCCTGGTCGAGCCGTGGGCGTGTGTAGTGGCAACCTATAACCAGACCTATCGGACCGGGTTGAAGCCGGGCGGCGTTACCTGGATCATCGGCACGCCGCAGGCCAGGGATGACTACTTTTTCAGCGCCGGCCTGGACGAGGCGAACCACCCGGCCCGGCTGGTCCTGAGCAATGTGCCGCCCACTTTTGCCGCCCATCTGCGCGAGCAGGCGGCCCGGCTGTCCATCGAAGTGGTGGACTTACCGCTGGAACGGCAAAAGAGTTACGATGAGCGGCTGCGCCACAAAGCTGAGACGATTCATTTTGACCCACTGCCGCCCGGTTTTGACGATATCATTATCCTCGGCCCCGACCCCGATATCATCGAGGCGGCCAGTCCGCACCTGGCCCACTTTGGTATTGTCGCCATCATGGCCGATACACCGCTGCCCCGGTTGGTGCAGGTGGATATTGGCCAGGTTCACTATCACCGCTCGCTTTATATCGGCGGTTCTGGCCCTGATATTGCCCAGGTCTATCGCCGCCAGCCCGTCCGTTCCCAGTTAAAAGCGGGCGGCAAGACCTGGCTGGTTGGCGCCGGGGGACCGATGGGCCATATGCATGTCCAGTGGGTGCTGCAATTGGACCAGCCGCCGGCGGCCCTGCTCTGTACAGCCCTCACCTGGCACCGCTTGCAGACCATCGAAAGTGAATTTTGGGCCAGAGCCAGGACCGAGAATGTAAATTTTACCTGTCTCAGCGCCGACGACCCCGCTTACCGGGAGCGATTGGCCGAGGTGGCCGGCGACGGCTTTGACGATATTATTGTCCTGGCTCCCTCTGCTGAGGCCGTGGCCGATGCCGCCGCCTACTTGGCTCCAGGCGGGGTCATGAATGTTTTTGCCGGCCTCAAGCGGGGCACAATGGTCACGCTTGATTTAAACCTGGTCTGCCAGCGCGATATTCGCGTTATTGGTCACTCCGGTTCAACCATTCCCGATATGCGTTTGATGCTGGAACATGTAGAAAGCGGCCGGTTATCGCCTAATCACACGGTGGCGGCGGTTGGCTCGCTCGAAGCGGCGCGGGCCGGGTATGAGGCGGTTCGTGAGGCTACATTTCCGGGGAAAGTCGTTATTTTTCCCCATATTAAAGAATTTCCGCTGACTCCTTTAACCCAGTTGAATGATAGACTGCCCACCGTTTATGCTAAATTGAATAAAGGCCGGGAATGGACCCTGGAGGCGGAGCAGGAATTTTTGCGGTTGATGTTGCCCTGACAACTGCTGGTTGGCGTGGTGGTAGCCACTTTTAATTCAAGGAGATTTTTGGATTTGCATTTATTCAACTAGCCCTTGAAATTTTGACAAGTTACCGCTTTTGTGTTATCTTATTGCGCAACCGCTTACGTAAGCGGTTGCGCAATATTAACTGGCCTCCTCCCGCTATTAAACGCTTAAGCAAACACTACAAGGATGTAGTCTCTCAATGGCTAGAGTAAATATTCGAGATGTGGCCGACCGGGCCGGGGTTTCGACGGCGACTGTCTCGCATGTTATTAATCAGACTCGTTTCGTCCGCGAAGAAACACGACGAAAAGTGTTGGAAGCGGTTGAAGCCCTCAATTACCACCCCAGCACCATTGCCCGTGGGCTGGCCACCAATACCACTCAAACAATTGGCCTGATAATTTCAGACATCACGAACCCTTTTTTTACGGCGGTGGCTCGTGGTGTTGAGGATGAATTTAACCAGTTTGGCTACCACACCATCTTCTGCAACACCGACGAAGACTCCGCCCGCGAGGATGAATATCTCCGCCTACTTTTTGCCCACCAAATTGATGGTTTAATTATTGCCCCTACCGGTGTCCATTCAGATCGTCTTTTACAGATAGCTGAAGCTGAGATACCCATTGTCCTGTTGGACCGCGCCGCGCCGGGTATTACGGCTCCCCTGGTTCATGTGGACAACGAAGGGGGCGCTTATCAAGCCACCCACTACCTCATTGAGTTGGGTCATCGCCGCATCGGTATTCTCACCGGCATGGAAACCATCTCTACCTTAGGGATGCGGGTCAGCGGCTACAGGCGTGCCTTACAAGAGGCAGGTATCTCGATTGATGAAGCCCTGATTATCCGGGCCGATCCTCGCTTTCACAAAAACCAGCTCTATCCAAGCGACTCGCTCCTGTGGGGGTCTATCACCAATTTGCAAATGACGCCGAATGCCTTTCTGGCGCTGCAAAAACTACTGGATTTGCCGGACCGGCCCACCGCCCTGTTTGTCACTAACAACCAAATGACCCTGGGAACGTTGCACGCCTTTAAAGAAAGAAAACTTCATTGCCCTGAGGATATCTCGCTGGTTAGTTTTGACGATCACGACTGGGCGCCTCTGTTTGCGCCGCCCTTGACGGTGGTCCGTCAGCCAACCTATCAACTAGGCCAAACGGCAGCCAAGCTATTGCTGAAAATGATCAACCACCAGGAATTTGAGAATCCTTCTCCCTTACCGGTCGAGTTAATCATCAGAGAGTCATGCGCTAAATTGTCAGCTCACGCTCCCTTAAAAGTGGCCGCATGAAGTGTAAATTATCTTGAGGAGGTGGAAGATAACCTATGCCTGAAACCTTAGTTTTGATGGAAGGGATAGAAAAGAGTTTTCCCGGGGTCCATGCGCTCAGCCAATGCCGTTTTGATCTCCGCCCTGGCGAAGTGCATGCCCTGGTCGGTGAAAACGGGGCCGGCAAATCTACATTGATGAAAGTGCTCACCGGTATCTACCCTAAAGATGCAGGCCGTATCCTTTATAAGGGCACAGAAGTCGAAGTTCCCAACCCCAGAGCATCCCTAAACCTGGGTATCAGCATGATCCACCAGGAACTTAACCTGATGCCCCATCTCACGGTGGCCCAGAATATTTTCATCGGGCGTGAGCCGCGCAAAGGCAATTTTTTGTTAGACGAAAAAGCCATCAACGAAAAGACGCAGCAGTTGCTCAATATGATGCACCTGAAGTTGGATCCGCGCAGTAAGGTGGCAAATCTGACCGTAGCCATGCAGCAGATGGTAGAAATCGCCAAGGCTCTGTCTTTAAATGCCGAAGTGCTGATTATGGACGAGCCGACAGCAGCATTGACCGATACGGAAATAGACGAACTCTTCCGTATCATCCGCCAACTGCGGGATCGGGGAGCGGGCATTATTCATATTTCCCACCGCCTGGAAGAACTCAAACAAATTTCCGACCGGATCACGGTCATGCGGGATGGCCGCTATATTGATACTGTGCCTACTCAGGAGGTCACCATTGACCGGATCATCAGTATGATGGTTGGCCGAACCATTTACGAGTCTGCGCCCGAAGTCCCAGAAAACCCCAGCCAGGAAGCTGTGCTTGAGGTAAAAAATCTTAACCGGGGTAATGTTCTCAAGAATGTCAGCTTTAATCTGAAAAAGGGTGAAATCCTCGGCTTTTCAGGACTGGTGGGAGCCGGGCGCACTGAGGTAGCGCGGGCCATTTTTGGGGCGGATAGCGTTGATACAGGTGAAATCTATGTCCAGGGTCAAAAAGTTCGGATTAAGAGTCCGACTGATGCAGTAAAGCACGGCATCGGCTATCTGTCCGAGGATCGAAAGCGCTACGGTCTGGCCCTGGGTTTGGATGTGGAAACCAATATCGTACTGGCGACCCTGAAAAAGTTCCTGGGATTTCTGGGTTGGGTCAATCAAGGGGAGACGCGCACGACGGCGGAGCATTTTGTCAGCGCGCTCGCCATTAAAACACCGGGGTTGCAGCAGCGGGTCAAGAACCTTTCCGGCGGCAACCAGCAGAAAGTGGTTATTGGCAAGTGGTTGACCCGTGACTGCAACATCCTGATCTTTGATGAACCGACCCGCGGGATTGATGTAGGAGCCAAGAGCGAAATTTATCGGCTGCTCAACGATCTGGCCCAGCAGGGCAAATCAGTCATCATGATTTCTTCAGAACTGCCGGAAATCCTGCGCATGAGTCACCGGATTATTGTGATGTGCGAAGGCCGCATCACCGGTGAACTAAGCAGTGCTGAGGCCACTCAAGAAAAAATTATGACTTATGCCACCCAACGTGGTGAAGCCACGCTAATTACGGCATCAGGGAGTGCCTAACTATGGAAACTACTGTCGCCCCAAAAAGATCTATGCTTCGCTCGGATGCGATGCAGCGGCTGCTGGCATTTGGAGCCTTAATTCTCTTGTTCGTTGTGTTTTCAATAGCTTCGCCATACTTTTTTACCTTCGACAACGTCATTGGTATCTTCCTGGCTACGGCGGTTAACGGGCTGCTGGCCCTGGGGGTCACGTTTGTTATTATCACCGGCGGTATTGATTTGTCCATCGGAACGGTGATGACGCTGGCCTCGGTTATGGCCGGGGTCTTTATCACCTTCTGGGGATTGCCGGTGCCCCTGGGGGTATTGGCCGGGTTAGCTACCGGCGCGCTGTGCGGTTTGATCAATGGGGTGATTATTGCCAAGCTGAATATGCCGCCCTTTGTGGCCACACTGGGTATGTTGTATGTAGCCAAGGGACTTTCCCTGGTCATTTCCGGCCTAAAGCCCATCTATTTCGATGAGACCCCTGCCTACCGGATGATTGCTATGGGTTCGATTGTCCCCGGTATTGAGATCCCGAATGCCGTCCTAGTTTTATTCGGTGCTGCCATCATTGCCAGCCTGGTTCTCACCCAGACAGTTTTGGGCCGTTATACCTTTGCCCTGGGTAGTAACGAGGAGGCGACTCGTCTCTCCGGGGTTAATACCGGCACCTGGAAGATTATCGTCTACACGCTCGGCGGTCTGTTTGCCGGCCTGGCCGGCGTCGTTGTTTCGGCCCGCATTAACTCGGCCCAGCCGTCGCTAGGGCAGGGGTATGAGTTGGATGCCATCGCGGCGGCAGTCATTGGCGGCACCTCTCTGAGCGGCGGGGAGGGCACTATCCTGGGGACGATCATTGGCGCGTTTATCATCAGTACCCTGAATAACGGGCTGCGTATCCTGTCGGTGCCGCAAGAGTGGCAAATCGTCATTACCGGCGTCATCCTGATCCTGGCTGTGTACCTGGATATTATCCGTCGCCGTCAAAAATAACGTGTTTCAATCTCGTTCCCACGCTTCGCGTCACGCTTTGCGTGGGAACGAGATTAACGAGATCAAAGCTGATTTGGTTAATCGCTCCACTTGGAGCTTAACAATAAAATCAATTTTTTTAAGAAGAGGAGATTTAGTAATGAAATCCAAAAAGTTGTTTGTTCTTTTAGGACTGCTGCTTGTGGTAGCGCTGATCGCCGCCTGTGGCGCTCAACCGGCGGCCGCGCCTGCCCAGCCATCGGGCGGCGAAAGTGCCGCGGGGGCCAAGCCCTACATCCCGGTGATTTCCAAGGGCTTCCAGCACCAATTCTGGCAAGCGGTTAAGCAGGGTTCGGAGCAGGCGGCCAAGGACTTAAATGTAGATATTACCTTTGAAGGCCCTGGCAGCGAGTCAGAGGTTGACAAGCAGATTGAAATGCTGCAAACCGCGCTCGACAAGAAACCCGCTGCGATCTGTTTTGCCGCGCTCGACAGTAAAGCAGCCGTCCCCCTGTTAGAGAAGGCCAAGGCGGCCAATATCCCGGTGGTCGGTTTTGACTCCGGCGTAGACAGCGATATTCCTGTCGCTACCGCCGCCACGGACAACATTGCCGCTGCTGCTTATGCCGCCGACAAGATGGCCGAGTTGGTCGGCGAAGGCAAAGTGGCGATTATTGCCCACGACCAGACCAGCCGCACCGGGATTGACCGGGTTAAGGGCTTCACCGACCAGATCAAGGCCAAATATCCCAAGATCACCATTGTTGACACGCAGTATGGCGCTGGTGACCCCCAAAAGTCCACTGACATTGTCAAGGCCGTTATCGCCGCCAATCCGGACCTCAAAGGTTACTTTGGGGCCAACGAAGGCTCGATGAAGGGTGTCATGAACGGCGTCAAAGAGATGGGCAAAGAAGGCCAGATTGTGATGATCGGCTACGACGCCGGCAAGCAGTTGAAGGATGAAATCCGCGCCGGGACCGTCGCCGGGGCCATCACCCAGGACCCCGTTGGCATTGGCTACAAATGTGTTGAGGCCGCGGTCAAGGCCATCAAGGGCGAAAAAGTAGAGAAGAATATTGACACCGGCTTCAAATGGTATGACAAATCCAACGTTGACTCCGAAGAGATGAAACCTCTCCTGTACGATTAATCAAATATCGTCCAAGCATGGGACAAAGAGGGGCTGTCCTATCAAAAGAGGGCAGCCCCTTTTGGATAAAATCCCCGACTGATTTTGGATTTGCGATTTTAGTCCCCGCTCGTCAGAGAGGCAGTCCAAAATCTAAAATCTAAAATCCAAATTTTAAAGTGGGAGCTCGTGTGTCACAAAAGCAATTCATTCTGGCCCACGATCTGGGTACAACCGGCAACAAGGCTACTCTCTACAATGCTCAGGGGCGTCTGCTGAGCAGCGCCTTTGTCGGTTATGGGGTTGAGTACGCTCAGCCCGGCTGGGCCGAACAAAATCCCGAAGATTGGTGGCAGGCGGTCTGCGCCTCCACCCAGAAGCTCCTCCAACAAGCACGAGTCAGCCCCACAGATATCGCTTGCCTTGTTTTTAGCGGACAAATGATGGGCTGTGTGCCGCTGGATAAGTCGGCCCGGCCTTTGCGTAACGCCATCATCTGGGCCGACCAGCGCGCCGTAGCCCAGGAATGCTGGCTGAGCGAGCGGGTTACCCCCGCCGAAATGTACCGGATTACCGGCCATCGCCTCAGCGCCTCCTATACGATTTGCAAAATTTTG
The DNA here is from genome assembly GCA_016860845.1 of Chloroflexota bacterium. The sequence continues at coordinate 191,854 of BOKF01000011.1, read as the reverse complement.
TGGCTGCGCGACCACCAACCGGATATTTATCGAGACACCTACAAATTTGTCCAGGCTAAAGATGCCCTGGTGGCCCGGCTGACCGGCGAATTTGTGACCGATCACTCCGATGCTTCCAGTACCAACCTTTATCATTTGGAAGGGGGTGATTGGTCGGGACGAATTCTGGAAGCGGCCCAACTTGACCCAGGCCAGTTGCCGGCCCTGCGCCGTTCCATTGACGTGGTCGGCCACGTCCGGGCTGAGGTGGCTGATGAAGTGGGCGTGGTGGCCGGGACGCCGGTAGTCATTGGGGCCGGCGATGGTTTGTGCGCTGCAGCCGGGGCTGGGGTGGTTGCCGAGGGTGACGCCTTTAATTATGTTGGCAGTTCTTCATGGATTGCCCTGGCCACCCAAAAGCCCATCTACGACCCGGAATATAGAACCTTCAGTTTCGCCCATTTAGTGCCCGGTATGTTCAGCCCGTGTGGGACCATGCAGGCCGCGGGTGCTTCCTACCAATGGACTCGCGACCAACTTTGCTCGGCTGAAACGCAAGCAGCGGTAGCTTTGGGTCTCAGCCCCTATGAGTTGATGAATCTCAGCGCCCAACAATCGCCGGCAGGGGCCAGGGGTTTATTATTCCTGCCCTATCTGCTGGGCGAGCGAAGCCCGCGCTGGAATCCACGCGCGCGCGGCGGTTTTGTTGGCTTGACGGTCCGCCACAGCCGGGCGGATATGGTCCGGGCTACCCTGGAAGGCATCACCCTGAATCTGCGGGTCATTCTCGACGCCTTTACCGCCCAGGGCGCTCAAATAGAGGCGATGCGGGTTATTGGCGGCGGGGCGAGAGGGCGATTTTGGAACAAAATTATGGCCGATGTCTACGGCCTGCCCATCCATCGCCTGGCGATTTTAGAAGAAGCCACTTCAATGGGCGCGGCGCTGGCGGGTGGGGTTGGCGTTGGTCTATACCCGGATTTCTCAATGGCCAAAACGATGAATGAGGTGGTCGAGGTCATTGAGCCTGACCCAACGACCCGGCTGACTTATGAGAAGCTCTATCCTATTTTTGAAGCCACTTATCACGCTCTAACCCCGATCTACGACATGCTGGCCGAGGCTGGTGTGTAATATTTATTAAGATGTGGGTATCTTGAATAAGAGAATTTACACAGAGTTACACGGAGAAGTGCAGACGCGAAGCGCACAGAGAAATTTTAGAATTCTCTTTGTGTATCTCCGTGTATCCTTTGTGAAACTCTGTGTTCCTATCTGGTTCCGGCTTATCTGCATATGGGTATGGAAATTCAAACGGTCACAGGACGGGTTCCACTTGAAAATATAAAAATTGCCGATGGGCATGGTCACGCCTGGATCAGTCCGCCGGAGGGAGTCCACCCAGATGCTCGCCTGGACTTGGATAATCCCAAGCTTATCGAAGCCGAGTTGAAAGATTTTCGCTCGGCGGGCGGTGATACGATTGTGGACTGCATGCCCGGCGGCTGTGGGCGCGACGCCCGCATGCTGGTCAAACTGGCCGAAGCAACCCAGTTATACATCACCGCCACCACCGGCTTTCATTTACCCCGCTATTATCCCGCCGGCTTTTGGCTCTGGTCCGCCACCGAGGAAGAGGCTGCGGCCTATTTTGTCGAAGAACTGACCACCGGCATGCGAGAGACGGATGGGGCCGTACCGGCCACAACTATCAAGGTTGGTTATGATGGCATAATGAAGGAGCAGAACCGGGTGCTGTTGGAAGCCGCCGCCGAAGCTGCCCGCCAGACGGGCGCACCCCTATTGTTCCACACCGAACAGGGCCAAAATGTCGAGGTTCTGCCGCTCTTTTTTGAGGATCGCGGGGTGGCCTGCCGGCGTCTGTACTTTTGCCATATGGATAAACGGCCCGACCTCGGCCTGCACCGCGAACTGGCCCAGGCCGGAATCCTGCTGGGCTACGACACCTTTGTCCGGCCCAAGTACAAGCCGGAGCGTGGTGTTTGGCCTTTGCTCAAAGAGATGGCGGTTCAGGGATTGGGGCGACACGTGGCCGTCGGGTTGGATATGTCTTCCAGTTCGATGTGGCGGCACTATGGCGGCCAGCCGGGGCTGGTTGTCTTGGCCGACCAACTTATTCCCCGGATGCGGGCTGAAGGCATTGACGACGCTGTTATTGACCGGCTGGTTGGCCAAAATGTGGCCGAGTTTCTGGTTGGGCGGGAGGGATGACATAAAGGCTCGGCGTGTACTCGAGTTGTCATGAAAAGTTAAAAACAGGACTTACGCAAACCATGTCATTTTGAGCAACGAAGGAGCGAAAAATCCCTGAATACGTGTTTTTGCAAGCGAACCTTTGAGGGATTCTTCACTTCGTTCAGAATGACATGCGTAAGTCCTGAAAATAAAGTAACCTGAAAGGAGTCGGGAAATGATCGAAAATCTGATCTGGTTTTTAGTCGTCGGCCTGATTGCCGGTTGGTTGGCCGGGCGGGTGTTTCGCGGGCGAGGGTTCGGACTCATTGGTAATTTAGTTATTGGTATCATTGGCGCCTTTATCGGCGGCTGGTTATTCGATATCCTGCGCTTAGCCCCCTTACTTAGTCTGATAGCTCCGTTTATCGTTGCTTTTGTCGGCGCCCTCGTGCTGTTGTTTGTGCTCAATTTAATTAGAAGATAAAGGCTTTGGCTAAAGCGCCAAGTGAGGAAACATGTCCTGGGAAACTCAAATCAATTTACAACCTTATTTTTTTCGCGAGGCCGAGAAAAAACTGGCTGAATTTGCCGGTCTTACCACCTCGACTTTTCTTTACGAGAGCGGCGTTTGCGCCTTGCGCCTGGTCAATCAAGTGGGCCAAATTACGCTGCTGCCTTTTCAGGGCCAGCAAATCTGGCAGGCTGAATTTTACGGGCGCACGCTGACGATGAAATCCATGTTTGACCAGCCTTACCCCACCCAGGTTTATCTGAATACTTACGGTGGGTTTTTGATCCATTGCGGGGCCACGGCGATGGGCGTGCCGACGGAAAACGACAGCCATCCCCTGCACGGTGAGCTGCCCAATGCCCCCTACCAAACGGCCCAGTTGCTCATCGGCCAGGACGAGCGCGGCTCCTACCTGGGCTTGACCGGAACTTACCAGTACACCGTTGCTTTCAATCACAACTATGTCGCCCAACCGGTGGTCAAGCTGTACTCGGACTCCAGCAAAATATCCATCTCGTTGACGATTAAAAACCTGAAACGCTCGCCGATGGAGTTGATGTATCTGGCGCACGTCAATTTCCGCCCGGTAGATCAGGGCCGGTTGGTTTACAGCGCGTTTTGCGACCCGCAGCACGTCCGGGTGAGGAGCAGTATTCCCTCCCACATCCGCCCTGCCCCTGGCTACCGTGAGTTTTTGCAGGAGCTGGAGGCCCAGCCCGAAAAGCACAACCTCCTCAGCCCGGACCTGGCTTTTGACCCGGAAGTTGTCTTTTTTATTGACTACCTGTCCGACGCGGCCGGCTGGGCACACAGCATGCAGGTCCACCCCGATGGCTCCGCCGACTTCATCAGCCACCGCCCGGCCGAATTGGATCACGGTGTGCGCTGGATCAGCCGCACCGCCGATCAGGACTGCCTGGGGATTATCCTGCCTGCCACCGCCGAGCCGGAAGGGTACACCGCCGAGAAGTTCAAAGGTAATGTCAAAGTTCTGCCGCCCGGCGGCGAGTTCCACTTTGATCTGGAAGTGGGGGCCTTGAGGCCGGATGAGGCCAAGGCAATGGAACAAAAAATCAACCAAATCGTGACGAATTAGAGCGTCAACAAAGGACGAACAAAATGTCTGAGATGATGTACCGGGTTTTGGGTAAAACCGGTTTGAAAGTTTCGATCATTGGCTTTGGGGCTTCCCCTCTGGGCCAGGAATTTGGCGTCATTGACCCGGCTGAAGGAAAAAGAGCGGTGCATTACGCCATTGAACGCGGGATCAATTACTTTGACGTCGCGCCTTATTACGGGCGTACTCTGGCCGAAACCCGCCTGGGTGAAGCCCTGCTTGGCTATCGGGACAAGGTCATCCTGGCGACCAAGGCTGGCCGTTACGATAAAGAGTTGGCCACCGGTTTCGATTTTTCTACCCAGCGTATTCTCAAATCGGTGGATGAAAGCCTGGCCCGCTTGCAGACCGATTACATTGACGTGTTCCAGATTCACGATATTGAATTTGGCCCCCGCGAGCAGATCATCAATGAAACGCTGCCGGCGATGCAGCAGTTAAAGCAAACCGGCAAAGTCCGCTTTGTCGGCATCACCGGTTATCCTGTTTATCCCCTCAAAGAAATCGCCGAGGTGGCCGAGGTGGATACCATCCTCTCGTACTGCCGTTACAACCTCATGGACACTTCGATGGATGATGTGCTGACCCCACTCGCCCGCGAAAAAAGGATTGGCCTGATCAACGCCTCGCCGCTGCATATGCGCGTCCTCACCGAGCAGGGCGCGCCGGAATGGCATCCGGCCCCCAGGCGCGTCGTCGAAGCGGGCCGGCAGGCAGCGGCTTTTTGCCGCAGCCGGGGCGTGGACATTGCCGACCTGGCTATGCAGTTTGTATTGCAGCACCCCGTTGTGGCGACGACTCTGGTCGGCATGAGCAAGACCAAACATGTGGATCAAAACCTCAAAACGGTCGGTGTTACGCCCGATCCAGAACTGCTGGCCGAAGTGCTGGCCCTGATCAAACCGGTGGCGAACATCGCTTGGCAGGAAGGTCGCCCGGAAAACTACGATCCCGGCGCGATGGAGAAACAATCGTGACCCATAATAAGTCCAAGCAGGCAGCCGCCTGCCTGACTACGCCTCGCCATATTGAAATGGTGCATATTCCTTCCCCCTCACTCGGCCTTGAGGACGTCATGATTGAGGTCCGTTATGTGGGTCTCTGCGGTACCGACCTGAACAGCTACCGGGGCTTGATGCCCCTGGTCACATATCCGCGCGTTCCCGGCCACGAAATTAGCGGGACAGTGGTGGCTAAAGGAGTGCAGGTTCCCCCGGCTGTCCGTGAAGGCGACATCGTCATGCTGTCGCCCTATACCCACTGCGGCCTCTGCCCCGCCTGCCGGGTTGGACGCTTTAACTGTTGCCAGTTCAACCAAACCCTGGGCGTCCAGCGAGATGGCGCGCTGACTCGCCGCTTTGCCATCCATTACAGCAAGGTTTTTGCCACCCAGGACCTCTCCCTGCGGGAACTGGTGTTGGTTGAACCGCTGAGCGTGGGGTATCACGCCGCCAATCGCGGCAGGGTATCCGAGGTGGATACGGTGCTGGTTATCGGCTGCGGTGCGATCGGCATCGGCGTGATTGCTGCGGCCGCTCGTAAAGGCGCGGCCGTCATCGTGGCCGATATTGACGACGCCAAGCTGGCAACCGCCCGGAAATTCGGCGCTCAATTTACGGTTAATTCGACCCAACAGGACGTGCTGGCCGCGGTCCACGAACTGACCGGTGGCGAGGGCGTAAATGTGGCTATCGAAGCCGTGGGTTTACCCGACACGTTCCGCCTGGCGGTGGAAGCCGCCGCTTTTGCCGGTCGGGTGGTTTATATTGGCTACGCCAAAAAGGAAGTCAGTTACGATACGAGCCTGTTTGTACGCAAAGAGCTGGACGTGCTAGGCTCACGCAATGCCCTGCATGTTTTTCCGGCGGTGATCAAAATGATGGAGAAGCGCCAATTTCCCTTTGACGACCTGATTAGCCGGGTTTATCCTTTTTCCCAGGCAGCCCACGCTTTTCAGGATTGGGATGCAGCGCCCGGTCAATTTACCAAAATATTGATTGATTTGGAGGAAGGTCACTATGAGTAACGACTATCCAAATTTTAGCCTGGCTGGACAGATTGCCCTGGTCACTGGCGCTGGCCGGGGACTGGGCCGAGGCTGCGCCCTGGCTTTAGCTCACGCCGGGGCCGATATTGCTTTGGGGCTGCGGGATGTCAATACCGCCGCTGACTTGGCCGCTGAAATCGAGGCGCTGGGCCGACGGGTGCTGCGCCTGCAGATGGACATGACCCGCCTCGACCAGATTCGCCGGGCGGTGGAGCAGGCTGCGGCTCATTTTGGGCGGATTGATATTCTGCTCAACAACGCCGGGGTTGGGCCGCCCAACCCAGCGGAGCAGGTCCGTGAAGAGGATTTTGATTTTACCCTCGGGGTCAACCTCAGGGGGACATACTTTGCCAGCCAGGCCGTGGGCCGGCAGATGATCGCTCAAAAGTACGGGCGCATTATCAACATGAGTTCTCAGGCCGGCTTGGTCGCCCTGCCAACCGAGTCGGTCTACTGTATGACCAAGGCCGCAATCAACCACCTGACCAAGTGCCTGGCTCTCGAATGGGCGCCGCACAATATTACCGTCAATGCCGTCGCTCCCACCTTTATCAAAACGCCGGGGACAGAAAAATGGCTCGACGATCCCGATTTTCGGGCCAGCGTCATTGCCCGGATTCCGCTTGGTCGCGTCGGTGAGCCGGTGGACGTGGCCGGGGCGGTGGTGTTTCTGGCCTCTCCTGCTGCCTCGTTGATTACCGGGGTAACCCTGTTGATTGATGGCGGCTGGACGGCGAGTTAGTGCCGTGCTTCTTCAGATCTGTTGGTAAGTTTCTCAAGCTACCCTTGAAGACCGAGGCTGAAGCCATCGGTCTGAAAGATCGAAGCCCTAACGGGCTGGACTTTTAGCTCAAAGAGCTTTGCTCTCTGAGCGCGGCGGCTTCAGCCCCGCGCTCTCTCGCATGTTTACGGGAAACGAATTTATGCCCTACTACCGGCTCTTTTATCACATGATCTGGGGAACTAAAAACCGTGAACCTCTCATTCAAGTTGAATTTGAGAACTCTTTGCATAATGTTATGGTTGCCAAGGGAAAAGAGTTGGGCGCATTTGTTTATGCCGTTGGTGGTATCGAAGACCACGTTCACCTGGCTGCTTCAGTACCACCGCGAATTGCTTTGGCCGATTTTATCGGTCAAGTGAAGGGTAACAGTTCGCATTGGGTAAACCATAAACTATCCTTGCCCTATCATTTCAGTTGGCAAGCAGAATATGGGATCGTCTCATTTGGCGGCAAACAACTCGATGTGGTCGTGAAGTATGTCAAGAACCAACGACAACATCATCTGGCAGGAACAATTATTCCGTTTTTAGAATGTGTTGAGGCTAAGGAAGCGCGAGGCTGAAGCAATAATGGCCGAGGCTGAAGCCATCGGCCTGAAAGGGCGAAGCCCTGGGGGCTGAATCTATCTTAGCTCGAAGAGCTTTGCTTTCTGAGTGCGGTGGCTTCAGCCCCGCACCTCTCTTGTAGTAAGGATTAGGAGGGATTCCGATGTTACAACCGAAAAACCGTAATCAGAAGTATAACGACTTGTTCACCGATGTTGATAGAGGTTTGATTAAAATTCCCAAATTTCAGCGAGAATTTGTGTGGAGTAAGGAGCAAACAGCCAAACTTATTGACAGTCTTATCAAAGGTTTTCCCATCGGAACCTTCATTTATTGGGAAACTCGTGACGAATTGCGTTATATTAAGAATATAGGTAATGCTCCTTTGCCGGATACTCTAAAAGGGCATATTGTATCTTACATTTTGGATGGTCAGCAGCGAATAACTTCTCTCTATGCGGTGCGGAAAGGAGTACTCTGGACTCGTGAAGATGGCTACGAGATAAATTACAAAGATGTTTCAATTAACTTGGCTCTTGATCCTGATGCTGATGAGCAAGTAGTGGTTGTAGAACCACCCGAGGATGCCCCTTCAATTTCTGTTCACAAACTTCTAAATGGAAGTCTAACTGAATTAACCAAAGAGTATGGTAAAGATGTTGATCTTATCGAAAAAATAGACATATATCGGACACGTTTGACTGGCTACGATTTTTCAACCATTGTCATTGCTGATTATCCGATTGACGTTGCTTGTGAAGTATTTACCCGCATCAACAAAGGTGGGACAGAACTCACCCTGTTTGAAATTATGGTGGCCAAAACTTACGATGAAAAGCGTAAATTTGATTTGGCTAGGGAATATGAGCGGCTTATAGATAACAAAAAAGGGGCTGAAAAGGATTTGGAGGATGTAGGTTTTGAGACTATTCCTTCCTCAACTGTTCTTCAGTGTATGTCAGCGTATCTATGCCAACAAGTACGAGGCAAAGATATTCTAAAGCTAAATAAATCGGATTTTATAGATAATTGGAGTACCATTAAAAACGGTCTGTTCCATGCCGTAGATTACATCCGTACACATTTACGTATTCCAGTCTCTCAATTACTGCCTTACAATTCCCTACTCGTTCCACTCACATACTTTTTCATCCGTAATGGTGGTAAAGCTCCCTCTGTTCTGCAAGACAAGCTTCTGAGACAATATTTTTGGTGGGCCTCACTTTCAGGGCGCTTCTCATCAGCCGCAGATAGTAAAATTGCACGGGACTTGGAGCGAATGGATAACATTCGTGCAGAAAAGCCGCCTAGTTACCGAGGTGAGGAAGTAAAGCTAACAATGGATGATTTGAGATGGTATTGGTTTAGTACTGGTGACGCCTTTTGTAAAGCAATTTTGTGCCTCTATGCTTATTTTCGGCCAATGTCCTTTAAATATAATAGCCCCACTACGATAGACAACTCTTGGCTGATTCGCTCTAACAGTAAAAACTATCATCACTTTTTCCCGAAAAGTTACTTAAAGAAGCAAGAGTATGAGGATTGGAAAGCCAACTCTATCCTCAATATTACTATTGTTGATGAACAGCTAAATAAAGGCGATATCCGTGCGAGTGCGCCAAGCAAGTATATGAAGACATTTAAGACGACGAACAGAGAGCTTTCCAACACCATGAAGACCCATCTCATAGACGATATAGATGCCTACGGTATCTGGAATGATGATTACTACACTTTCATTGAATGTCGAGGGCAACGTGTCCTTAAAGAACTCAAAAAACGTTTAGAACCTAAGCTATAATTTTAGGGCGCTTTAACGTCCTTCGCCCTTTCAGTCCGACGGCTTCAGCCTCGGACAATTTACACAATTTTCAAGGAGCATACTATGGCAAACATATCAAACCTCAAAATGACTCTCCCCACCAATCGCCTTGTTGGCGACATGCCCAAAGTGGGCATCCGCCCGGCCATTGATGGCCGGTTGGGGGGTGTCCGCGAATCGTTAGAAGAACAGACTATGGCCATGGCCAGGGGAGTGGCCCGCCTCATCAGCGAGAATCTGCACCATCCCAACGGTCTGCCGGTCGAGTGTGTCATCGCCGATAGCACCATTGGCCGGGTAGCCGAGGCGGCCCGCTGCGCCGAGAAATTCAAAAAAGAGGGCGTCGGCCTGTCTATCACCGTAACGCCCTGCTGGTGCTACGGCGCGGAAACAATGGACACCGACCCGCTTATACCCAAGGCAGTCTGGGGCTTCAACGGGACCGAGCGCCCCGGTGCGGTCTACCTGGCGGCGGTGCTGGCCGGGCACAGCCAGAAGGGACTGCCCGCCTTCAGCATCTACGGGCGAGACGTGCAGGATGCGGGGGATACCTCTATTCCGGCGGATGTGGCCGAGAAACTGCTCCAATTTGCCCGGGCCGGACTGGCCGTGGCGACCATGCGCGGCAAATCCTACCTGGCTATGGGCGGCACCTCGATGGGCATTGCCGGCTCTATCGTTGACCCGGCCTTCCTGGAAGCCTACCTGGGCATGCGCTCCGAGAGCGTGGACATGAGCGAGTTCACCCGCCGCATGGAAGAGAACATCTACGACCCCGAAGAGTATCAGCGGGCGCTGGCCTGGGTCAAAGAGAACTGCCGGGAAGGTAAGGATTACAACCCGCCCGAAAAGCAGCACAGCCGCGAGCAAAAGGATAAATCGTGGGAAACCTCGGTCAAGATGGCTCTAATTGCTCGTGACCTGATGATTGGCAACCCGCGCCTGGCCGAACTGGGCTTTGGCGAGGAGGCCCTGGGCCACAACGCGATTGCCAGCGGCTTCCAGGGCCAGCGCCAGTGGACCGACCACTTCCCCAACGGCGACTTTATGGAAGCGATTCTGTGTTCTTCGTTCGATTGGAACGGGATTCGCCAGCCCTTCATTGTGGCCACCGAGAACGACCACCTCAACGGCGTCTCCATGCTCTTGGGCCACCTGCTCAGCGGTACCGCCCAAATTTTTGCCGATGTGCGAACCTACTGGAGCGCAGAGTCGGTTAAGCGGGTCACCGGCCATACCCTGACTGGTCGAGCAGCGGGCGGAATTCTCCACCTGATTAACTCCGGCCCGGCGGCGCTGGATGGCGCCGGCCAGCAGTCGAGAGACGGCCAACCGGTGATGAAACCGTTCTGGGAGATTACACCGGGGGAAGCGGCGGCCTGCCTTGAGGCAACCACATGGCATACCTCGAATGTGGGTTATTTCCGGGGCGGCGGCTGGTCTACCCGTTTTCTAACCCGGGGCGACATGCCGGTCACGATGTGCCGGATCAATTTGATTAAGGGCCTTGGCCCGGCTCTGCAAATTGCCGAAGGCTACACTGTTGATCTACCGCCCCAAGTTCACGAGGTGCTGAATGAGCGCACCGACCCCACCTGGCCAACGACATGGTTTGCCCCCACTGTCACCGGCAGCGGGCCATTCCGAGATGTTTATACGGTCATGAATAACTGGGGTGCGAATCATGGCTCTATCAGCTACGGCCACATCGGGGCAGACCTGATAACCCTGGCCTCTATGCTGCGTATCCCGGTCTATATGCACAATGTGGCCGAAGAGCGTATTTTTAGACCGAGCACCTGGGCCGCTTTCGGAACCCGGGATTTGGAAGGCGCTGATTTCCGGGCCTGTGCCAATTTTGGGCCGCTGTATGGAAAATACTAAGCGAATAAACGAATAGGCGAATGGCGAATAAAAACTATTCGCCATTCGCTCATTCGCCATTCACCAGGTGAAAGGATAGAGCAATGACCGAAACAACAAATTTTCTGGCTTTTGATCTCGGGGCGGAGAGCGGCCGGGCCGTGTTAGGTCGTTTTGATGGAGGGCAGTTGTCGCTGAGCGAAACGCATCGTTTCCCCAATGGGGCGGTGCGGCTGCCGCCCGGCCTGTACTGGAATGTGTTGAGCTTATATACCGAAATGAAACGCGGCCTGGCTAAAACGTATACTGAAAGCGGCGGGCAGTTGGCCTCGTTGGGTTTGGATACCTGGGGCGTGGACTTTGCCCTGCTCGACCGGGCTGGCCATCTTATTGGAAACCCGCATCATTACCGCGATAGCCGCAACGATGGCATGCTTGAAAAAGCCTTTGCTATCGTTCCCCGCGAGGAAATTTTTGAGCAGACCGGCATCCAGTTTATGCAGATCAACGGCCTTTATCAACTGCTGTCCATGTCGCTGCACAAGTCACCCAAATTGGAAGTTGCGGCCACCCTGCTGATGATGCCTGACCTGTTTAATTATTGGCTGACCGGCCGGCGGGTGTGTGAATATACGGATGCCACCACCAGCCAGTGCTTCGACCCGCGCCGGGGCAACTGGGCCTACCCCCTGCTAGAAAAGTTGAACCTGCCCACCCATATCTTCCCGGCTATCGTCCAGCCCGGCACCGAGTTGGGCTACCTGCTGCCCGATGTGGCCGATGAAGTGGGGGTCAGCCCCAAGATTTCGGTTATCGCTCCCGGCTGTCACGATACCGCCAGTGCGGTGGCGGCGGTGCCGATGGCTGAAGGGGCAGAACTGAATTCGGCCTATATCAGTTCCGGGACCTGGTCCCTGGTTGGGGTGGAAACGACCGAACCGGTCATCAACGCCCAAAGTTTGGCCTACAACTTCACCAACGAGGGCGGGGTGGCTAACACGATCCGGCTGCTGAAAAACGTGACCGGCATGTGGCCGGTGCAGGAATGCCGCCGCACCTGGGCGCAGGCCGGCGAGGAAATAAGCTATGCCGACCTGACCCGCCTGGCCGAGCAGGCTGCGCCTTTTGCCGCACTGATTAACGCCGATGACCCCTTGTTCCTCCCGCCCGGCGATATGCCGGCTCGTATTCGCGACTTTTGTATCCGTACCGGCCAGACCCCACCTGACGGTAAGGGCGCTTTGGTGCGCTGCGTCCTGGAAAGCCTGGCCCTCAAATATCGCTGGGTCATTGACCGGGCTGAGGAGTTGATCGGCCGGCCGATTACGACCGTCCATATCGTCGGGGGCGGCAGCCAGAACCGGCTGCTCAACCAGTTTGCGGCTAATGCGACCGGCCGTCCTGTCGTCGCCGGGCCGGTTGAGGCAACGGCAATTGGCAACATTTTGATGCAAATGCTGGCTGTCGGGCAGATTGGTTCGCTAGCCGAGGGCCGGGAGCTGGTGCGTAAATCTTTCCCGGTCGAAACTTACCAACCCCAGGAAACAGCGGCCTGGAGCGATGCTTACCAACGGTTTTTGAGTTTAATCCAATAGAGGATAATGATGTTTGGCAGGGGCAGGCCTCAGACCTGCCCCTGTTTTTTTGTCAGGATGGCTTGAATCATTCCCCGCTTGCCATTGACTCGCCATTCAGCGTCCTCCCGATCCAACTGTTCGGCCAGGCCGGGCGGCAGGCCAACGATGGGATCGGATTTGAGGGTGCGCAGGGCCACAAACGGCGCGGGGAAGTAGGGAATCGCTGCCGTTACCGGCACGGTTGTCGGCCAGCGGCTGTCCCCCAGCAGCCGCCGGTAGTTGGCGTCGCCTTTGATGATGACCAGCCAGGCTCGACTCAATTCAGCTTGCAGCTCTGCAGGGATTTCCCAGAAAAAGCGGCTGCTGTTCCAGAACAAATCGGGCCGCATGTGCAGGCGCTCTTGGACCTGATAGCTTTCCAAACGCTCGGCCAGGACGCTGAACTCGGAAACACCTTGAGCTTTGATCGCCGCCAGGGTCAATTCGACGTCAGGCAGCGTTGTATCGGAGACAAAGGTGGGATGGGCCTTGACGTGCAGGGTGATTTGCCCGGCCCAGTCAAATCGCAGCAAAAAGTCAACCAGGGCCAGGTCCATCAGTAGTTCGGTCCCGGCGTTGTCACAGATAAAATCAATTCTTGGCAGGGGGGCAGAGGGGCTGGGGTGCAGGGGAGATTGAATATTTCGCCCCCGCTCCCCCGCTCCCCTGCTCCCCTGCAAGTATTCCAGAACTGTCTCCGTATCGTCCACCAACAAATTCTCCTGCTCGCTGACAATGACAATCTGCCCGCCGGCCACTTCGGCCACTTTGGTATAGCTCAAATCGGCGCGATTGCCCCACAGGCAGTGGTGCAGCAGTGCACCGAAGCTCTCGGTTGAGTTGTCGGGGGCGTGGTTAAGAGCGGCCGCCAACACCTGCCACGTGGCCCGATTTTGCAGCTCTGCTTCTTTACGCGGCAGGAAGGGGTCAACACCAACCCACCTTTTCAAATCCTCCCCTCCTCGCCTCTTCGTCTCCTCGCCTCCCCCAAAATAACCCGCTGCTTCGACTAACCGGCGATAGATGAAGGCCTCGGCAAAGTACCAGGGAATATCCAGCCATGTTCGGCCTTGATAAGGTCTCCAGGCCTCAGTCCAACTGGGACCATCCGAGGCCACCGTTTCCAGGGGACGAACAAGATGATTGAAGACAAGTTCATTGTACAGGCTTTGAATCGCTTGAACAATGCTGTCTGGATACTGCCCGTTATGGTCGTTCAACACATTTTGGATGATGACCGGAAAGCGGGTTGTCATCGTGTGATTGGCAAATGAGCCAGGTTCGCCGGTCATCAAGGGGGGAGGAGGATTGTCAGGATCAAATTTCGCATAATCACTCATAATTATTCTATAAGGGTTAGCAGGGTATATCTGGATTAAATTTACACTATGTACTGAAATTGTTTTTGCTAGGTCCGCCGGTTAAGAAAACGCAAACCAATAAGGGCATAGTCTACCATCATCGCTACAAGGGCGCAATATGGGATCTTTTGTCCAACTTTTCCAGAAGGGGAAAGTTGCTGGTGTTTCCTCTTCTATCTCGTCAAACGTGGATTACCGATAGCTTTGGCCCGGATGCGGTAAGTGTCCAGGCCGTCAGTCAGCTCTTCGATCACAACCTGGGGATTGTCGGCCCCGGCGCGAAGGGCTGCGCCGAGGGCATGCTCCTGGCTCAAGGCGCGGGCGTAGGCCAGGGCGGTGCTGGCTTCCTCAAACTTGGACCGGCTCTCACCCATTTGCACGTAATAGCCAATCACCTCCAGCCCTGAACGCGACAGGCGCGGGTAAACCAGCGCCTCTTCCGTGACCATGACGCTCCCGGCCACACCCCCGACCGCGTTGGCCACCTGGTGATACTCGGGCAGAATTAGATCGGTGTGAAGGACTTCGGCTACCGCCGGCAAAAAAATATCGGCCGGCGCGCCGATGCCGATGATGGGCTGGCGCAGCCGAAACTGCGTCTCCAGGTGAGGATGGGTCGGGCGCAGGCTATTGTCAAAGAACCAGCGGCCCAGGTCAGTATCCCTGGGTAGGGTTGGCGGGTGCAGGGTCTTGCCGCTGAGAAAGGTGACGATGGCCTGGACGATCATCTCGGTCATCTGCGACCAGACCTGCCGGCGCAGTTCAGCCAGGTCACGGAAGAGAAAACGGCAAAAGATATTGGCCGCTACCGCTGCCGTTTCAACCTCCCAGGGTGCATACTTCCCTTCGAGGTGCAGCAGGTCGGTCGGAGTCAGGCCCGCTTTACCGATGACTTCCTGGCGCAGCAGTTCGCGGCCGCCAAGCTGGGCAACGTGTAGCAGGTTGAGATGCTTGAGAATTTCCGGCAGCGGTTGGGGGCCGTCGCGCAAAATATTAACCAGTTCTCTTTCCTGGGTTGTTTTGACGAGGCCCTCGTTCTGCGGCTCACGCAGCAGATACCAGTATTCCAGCCAATCCGGGCTGGCCTGTTCCCAGGTTCGCCGCGACAGGGCGTTGAGTCGCTGCTTAACTTGCGGATACTGCCAGGCCAGGTAAGCCAGCGGTGCGACCCGCTCCGGGCCAATCGCCAGCTCCTTTTCGCGGCTGAGGGCCAGGTGACTGTCGCCGCCCAGGGCGATGGAGAGCAGGTTGGCTGCCTTGACCGCAGTTTTGTAACTGCCCACACTGGCCCCATCTTCGCTGATTGCCACCTGCCCATGCTCAACCAGGGCGATGTCGGTCGTCGTGCCGCCGATATCGATCACCAGGGCGTCGTCCAGATTGGAGAGAAAGCGCCCGCCGATGGCGCTGGCCGCCGGGCCGGAATGAATCGTCTCGACCGGAGTCCGAGCGGCAAATTCGTCGCTCATCAACGTGCCGTCACCTCGGACGACCATGAGCGGCGCGTCAATCCCGCGTCGTTCCATTGCCTGCCGCACGGCGATGACAAAATCTTGCAGCACGGCCAGCAGCGAGGCGTTGAGCGCAGCGGTCGTGGCCCGCTCCACCGAGCCAAGCTTGGTCGAAAGCTGGTGCCCCAAAACGAGGGGTAGGTCGCACATGCTGGAGACAGCCTGATAGGCCCGGTTTTCATGCTCCGGATTGAGGGGGCTAAAGTAGCTGGAGATGGCGATAGCGTCTACCTGATCTTTGACCTGGTTGACTTTAGCCAGGAGCCCCGGCAGGTCGAGCGCAGTTTGTTCCCGGCCATACAGATCATGCCCGCCGGCGAAGTAATAGTAGGTTGGGGTGGCAAAGCGGCTTTCCATTTTGAAGGAGGCAATCAGCTCGGGGTCGTAGCCGATCAGGAAGAGGGCCACCCGCTTGCCTTTGCCTTCGGCGATGGCGTTGGTGGCCAGGGTGGTCGAGATGGAGACCATTTTTATGGCCGCCGGATCCTCGATGCGGATGCCCTCGATGACCTTTTCGATGCCGATGGAGAAATCGCGCTTGGTGGTCAGACTTTTGTGAGAAGCCAGGACTTGCCGGGAGTGATATTCCAGCAGCACGCCATCGGTATAAGTGCCGCCGGTGTCAATGCCGAGGACCAGGGCGGGTGGAGGATTGGTGTTTGTATTCAAGGCGCAGTCTCATAGGGTAGACGGCAGACAGTAGACAGTAGACGGGGAAGACAAATTCTGACTACTGACTACTGGCTACTCCTTTTTACACAAACATTCTCACATCCAATTCTTCGTCCTTGTGGCGGGCATCGGCCAGCTCGCAGACGTGGCGAAGTTCCCGATACATTGCCTCGTCCAACAGCGGTTCGGTCTCGGTTTCCAGAATCTCAATAACCCGCTCGTGGACGCGCTCGTTAAAGCGTTTGCTGCCGCTTAAGACCCAGTTTTCCCAATTCTGGCGGTCAAGCAGCCGGGGCCGCCAGATTTCGGTCTTGAAGCGCTCGTAGGTGTGATCGTGGTCGAGGAAGTGACCGCCCGGGCCGACGCCGTCCAGCACATCCAGGGCCTTCGTCTCGTCGGTGACAGAGATACCGCGCAGGATGCGCTTGACCATATCAATGATCTCGTCGGAGGCGACCATCATCTCCATCGAGCTGGTCAGGCCGGACTCGATGTAGCCCACGTCGTGGATCATATTGCCGCCGATGAGGGCAGCCGTGGCAATGTTGATGGTGGCCTCCATGGCGGCTTGCTCGTCAAAAATTTTGGCGTCGGAACAGCCGGCCGTTTCATACATCGGCACTTCCAACCATTTGGTGATGTCGGTGTAACCGGCGCTGAGCAGGGCCATTTCCGGCGAGCCATAAGCCATAATCGTGGTGGCCATATCCATATTCGACAGCAGCCCGCCGATGATAAGCTGCGCGCCGGGCCGGCGCAACTGGCTCAGGACGATGCCAAACAGGCTCTCGGTCAGGGCCTGGACCAGCAAGCCGGCCAGCGTGGTCGGGGCGGTGCCGCCGGCCATGGGGCAGGGGGTGTAGACAAAGGGGATGTCGTGGTCCGAGGCAAAGATGAGCTTCTGCACCACTTCGGCCGAGTGACTCAGGGGTGAGACCGGCTCGATGTAAAGCGAGAAGCACGGCCCTTTGCGCCACTCTTCTTTGCCGCCCAGGCGGATGTAGGCCATCTCCAGTTGGTCGCGGATGCCTTCCAGGTCTACGGCGGTGATGTTGATGGGCTTGTTAGTGCCTTCGAGCATGGCCAGGTACTGCCAGCGGTCGTAGGTGCCAACGGCGGTATCCTGGGTGATGCCCAGGGACATGTGAAAATCAATGTTAGGCAGCGCCTCGGCCAAGCGGGCGAAATTCTTGACATCTTTGTAAGTCGAGCGCCGCCGTTCACCGGTGTATGGGTCGAGGGTGAAAGGGGTGTCGGAGCCGGCCCCGAAGTAAATCTGGTTTTTGTAGAGTTCCATCCGATAGCTGCGGTTGGGGCCAATCACATCTACCTTACGGGGCAGGGTGGCCCGGGCACGATCTACCATCCAGGGTGGCATCTTCACCAGGCTGCTGTCCTCGCTGGCGCCTTCGACGATAGCCCCGCCGGAGTAGGCTACTTCTACCCCTTCTTTGTCGTACACCCGGACGCCGGTCTCAGATAACACTCGCAGGGCAGCATAGTAGATGGCTTCAACTTCATCTTCGCTGAGCACCTGCAAAGCCGGCGTCGCATTGACTTGATAATTAGTTTTTCTAACTTGCATCATAGACTCCTGTTAATTATAACGGTCGAGTCGTTTTAAAGAGAAGTATGTTTTTGAATAACTTCGTGGTGCGTATTGCGTGGTGCGTAAAGAGACGGACCACACACCACGCACCACGAGAATTCATAACAAGCTTTCCCGGATACTCAACTCCCTCACCGCATAAACATTTCCTGCCTGATTTCGCCGCCGGGGGGGACCAGCACAAAGTCGTCGTCGGTCTGGTCCAGCGCCGCCGCTACCTCAACCAGCCGGCGCACCAGATGATCGGAGCCGAGGATCTCTTCGTAGCGTATGCCCCAGCGGGCGCAAAAGCGGGCGACCTCCTGGGCCTGAGGACGATACTTTTCTATGTCCTCCTGGCTGTGGGCGACCAGCGCTAGGCGCTGGTAATGCCGGTATTGTTGGTCCATAATCCACATGGCATCCTCGGCCCCATACTTGGGGACATACTCCTCGTACTCCTTGAGCGGGTTGCTGCCGGACTCCAGCCAGCCCTTGGTCAGGTAGTAGGTGCCGGGTTCAGTCTCAAACTCGTGCATGTAGGCCCGGCGAGAGCCAAGCAAAATGGCGATGCAGTCGTCCGTGCGCGGCACTAACAGCGTGTGCCGGCCCGCTTTGATCCCGTTCAGGCCGTTGCCACACAGCCCGTAACCCAGGACCACCAGACTCGGTTGCTCGATGCTGTCAATCGCCTCCTGCAAGGTCCAGGTTAACTTGCTGGGGACGCGATGCAGGCCGTAATCTAAAAAAGTCACCTGGCTGGCCAGGTTGGGGGGCAAGAGCTGTTCCAGCATGCTCTGCAGCACCCGGCAGGCGATGACCACAACCGGCAGTTTTTCGGGTGACGACACCTGTGCCTCCTTTTGGGTCATTCTGAGCGACCAGCGGGCGCGAAGAATCCCTAAAAGCGCTGCTTGCCAGACACGTTCTCAGGGATTCTTCGGCCTTCGGCCTCAGAATGACTGAACTACGCCGTCCCGGCAAATCGCTTGGCTAATTCAGCGCCGGCAGGGGCGTTGGAGCCATAGCCATCGGCGCCAATGCGTTTGGCAAACTCTGCGTCAACCGGCGCGCCGCCGACCATAACCTTGACCTTGTCGCGCAAACCGGCTTCTTCAAGGGCCTTGATCGTGTAGCCCATCGAGCGCATTGTGGTCGTGAGCAAGGCCGACATGCCGACAATATCCGGCTGGTGCTCCTTAATTGCCGCCACAAATTTCTCCGGTTCAATGTTAAAGCCCAGGTCAATAACTTCAAAGCCGGCGCCTTCACAGAGCATCCCGACCAAGTTTTTGCCAATATCGTGCAGGTCGCCCTTGACCGTAGCGATGACGATTTTGCCGACAAGTTTCGCCCCGCTGGCGGTCAAATGCGGGCGCAGCACGCTTAATCCGGCCTGCATCGCCTCCGCCGACATCAGCACTTCGGGCACAAACATGTCACCGCGCTTAAAGCGGGCACCCACTTCGTTCATGCCCGCCACCATGCCGTTATCCAGGATGTCTTTGGGGGCTAGCCCCTGGTCCAGGGCTTTTTGAACCAGGGGAGGGGTGCGCTCTTTATTCCCTTCCAGAACAGCGGTGGCTAGTTGGGCGTATATCTCGCTCATGGTGTTTCTCCTTCGTAGATAACCCTCTCCCCCAACCCCTCTTCCCACTGGGAGAGGGGAGTCGCCCCAGCGACGGGGTGAGGGCTGTCACTGATAACTGGTTTATGCGCTTTCTCGAACCCGCTCCTCAGCCGCTGCCAGGACTTCCCGGATGACTCTTTCCGTTTCCGGCTTGATAGGCGAGGGTTGATGGCTGGCCAGAATATCGTGGACGCGGGCAATAGCGCGGTCCCGCATGGTCGTCCGGCCCATCATATCCCATTCCTCAAAGTTGCGCCGGTCGCACAGCTTGGGATACCAGAATTCGGATTTGAAGTAGCGGCGGGTGTGCGGCTCGCGCAGGTAGTGGCCGTTAGGGCCGACATGATGGATGACGTCCACGGCCAGGGTGTCCTCGTTAACCTCGATGCCGCGGGTGATGCGCCGCGAGTAGCCGATGGCTTCGTCCATCAGCGCCAATTGAAAGACCGAGCCGGTCATGGCGCTCTCGGTGTAGCCGACATCGTGGCAGAGGTCGCCGCCACTGAGGGCGGAGAAGAAGCAGGACAGCGAGCCTTCGATAGCGGCCTGCTCGTCGAAGGTTTTGGAGTCGGTGCAGCCGCCCGTTTGCCACAGGGGCAGGCCGGCGTAATGGGCCAACTCGGTCAGGCCGGCCATCATGAGCGACAGTTCCGGCGCGCCATAGGCGAGGATCATGGCGCTCATATCCAGCACGGACAAGACGCCGCCCATGATAAAGGGGAGACCGGGCTGGATCGCCTGGGCCAGGGTCAGCCCCATCCACGACTCAGCAGCAGCCTGAGTAATAATCCCGGCGGCGGTTACCGGCGCGGTGCCGCCGGCAATCGGGCAGGGGGTAAAGACCAGGGGGACGCGCTGCCGGGCGGCGAAGATGAGCTTGTCTATGGCCTCAAAGGTGCTGACCAGCGGCGACAGCGGCTCGCAGTAATGGACATAATTGGGGCGTTTTTCAAAGGCTGCCTGCCCCCCGGCTTCGGTCACGGCGATTTTGTGAATGTCCGCTGAATCGAAGCGGTCATAAGACCAGGCCACAATCGGTTTGCTGGTATTGGGGAACATCCCTGCAAACTCGTACGTAGCGCCCAAACTGTAATGCACGTCGCCGACTGTGCCCAGCGACTCGCAAAAGTCAATATTGGGCAGCGCATCTACCACCTTGGCCACGAGAGGTACATCTGCCTTGAGGTAGGGCCGCCGTTCCATCGTCTCGACGTCTATGAAGTTGGGGCAGGTGGGGCCGGGGCCAAAATGCGCCCGTCCAGGGCCGATATGAATGTTGTGTTTGGGGTTGCCGTCGCGGGCAAAGAGGGTAAAGCTGCGTGGGGCCAGGGCCAGCGAGCGCTTGACCAGGTAGGAGGGGAGCTGCACCCGCAAGCCGTCTACCCAGGCCCCGGCCTGCTTTAAAATGTCGCGCGCTTCGTCATGATGCACTTCCAGGCCGGTATACTCCAGGAGGTGAAGCACCCCCTCGAACAACTCTTGTAGCTGGTCGTTTGACAGCATCTGAAAGCGCACGCCGGAATTGATACGATAGTTCGTCCTCATCAAGAACCTCCTAAAAATAACTCGTAGGAACTTGTGGGAACTTGTGGGAACTCAAGGGAACTTATGAGCTGAGTTCCTAGAGTTCCTACGAGTTCCCAGGTTTGTGCTACTGCTATCTGCTACGCTACCCCCACAAATTTCTTGACCATCTCAACAGCGGCGGCAGCGTTCGAGGCATAGCCATCGGCCCCGATTTGCTCCGCAAATGACCCGGTTACAGGCGCGCCGCCGATGATGATTTTCACCCGGTCGCGCACGCCGGCTTCTTGCAGGGCCTTGATCGTCTGTTCCATGGACCGCATCGTCGTGGTGAGCAGGGCCGACATCCCGACCACATCCGGCTCAAATTCCTTGACCGCTTTGACAAAGTCCTCGGGCGCGATGTCTTTGCCCAGGTCTTTGACCTCGAAGCCAGCGCCCTCACACATCATGCCGACCAGATTTTTGCCAATGTCATGCAGATCGCCCTTGACCGTGGCCAACAGGACTTTGCCCCGCATCTTAACCCCGCTCTGGATCAGCAGCGGCTTGAGCAGGTCCATCGAGGCTTGCATGGCCCGGGCCGAGCGCAAGACTTCCGGCACAAAGACGTTGCCGGCCCGGAATTGGACCCCGATGTGATCCATCCCGGGCATTAAACCCTCGTTGAGAATTTGTTGGGCGTCCAGGCCGCCGTCTATGGCCTCTTGAGTCAATTTTGTCATATCCTTAAAATTGCCCTCAATGACAGCAGTGGAGAGTTTTGATAATATTTCACTCATGGTTGGTTTCTCCTTTGAAAATAAACTTGTAGGACAAACTGTTAGTTTGTCCGGGGCTGGGACAAGCTAACAGCTTGTCCTACTTCCGCCCGGCGAACAATGGCCCGGATTTTTTGGGCGACGTCGTCGGGTAGTGGCTCCGGCTTGTGCTCGGCCAGGATCGTGGTTACTCGTGCGGCCGCCCGCTCAGCCAGGGTTTGACCGCCGCTCGCCAGCCAGCCTTCATAGTTGTCCCGCTCAAACAGGCTGGGATACCAGCGCTCGCGGAAATGCTTAAAGGTGTGATCCGTGTCGAGAAAATGACCGTCGGGACCGATCTCATCAATCAGATCCAGCGCCAGCGTCTCGTCGCTGATCTCGACCCCGGCCACAAAGTGCGACAGCCAGCCCACAATCTCATCACAAATAACCAGTTGCGCCAGCGAGCCGGTTAAGCCCGACTCCAGGTACCCCAGGTCGTGGACGATGTTGGCCCCGGCCAGGGCGTCGGTCATCAGCGTCAGCGCCGCCTCGATCCCGGCCTGCTGGTCAACCACCTTTGACTCACTGCAACCGGCCAGGGCAAACATGGGCAGTCCCAGGGAGTGAACATAATCAGCGGCCAGAGTACGTTTGTCGGGGTCGGCATATGGCTGGACGGTCGTTCGCATATCCAACATGTTTCCACCCCAGCCGGGCATAATGATCGGCGCGCCCTCCCGCTTGAGCTGAGACAACACGACACCGACGAGCGCACCCGCCTGGGCTATGGCCAAAGCGCCAGCAGGTGTGACCGGGGCTGTCGCCCCGCCCTGGGTGGAGGGGACATAGATGGCCGGCAGACCCTTGCCGGCCATATACAGCAATTTTTGCACCGCTTCCTCGTTATGGACCAGCCCGGTTGTCACGTTGATGTAGGGCGCGACCAGGGGATTTCGCTGCAGCGCTTCAGGCCCGCCGACGACCGTTTCGGCCATCTCCACGGCATCCACACAGCCGGAAAAATCGGTGGTGACAAAGATGATCGGCTTGGTCGTCATGTTAAGCATCACCTCCATCTGGTAGCGGTCTACCACAACCTGCGGCACGTCCTCCGGCAGGAACATGCACATCACGAAGTCAATGTGGGGTAACGCATCGGCTACGGTCATGGCTTCGACGATATCCTGGAGCACTGCTTTGCGGCGTTCACTGCTGCGGTGATCAATGATATTCAAACAGTCGGAGCCGGGGCCAAAAAAGGTGCGGTAGCCCTCTACCGGCATCACCCGGCGGCCATACCGGTCGCACAGCGTGACCCGGTGAGGGGCGGTCGTTAAAGCTTTTTCGACCAGCCCAGCCGGAAGCCGGACCCGGTTCCCATCGGAGGCGGATACCCCCGCCTTTTTGAGCAAATCCAGCGCTTCCTGGCTGTAAAGACGTATTCCCGTCCGTTCCAAAATCTCCAGGCAGGCCCAATACAGCTTGCGGCACTGCTCATCCGACAGCCGCCGAAATTGGGTGCTGTTAAAAAAGCAGTCATTACTACGGATAGTCATTATTTATTCACCCTGATAGCAACTTGGATTAAATAAAGCCGCCGAGGCCGGTGCATCAACGCACCAGAACCTCGGCGGCTTTTATTCACTGAACTCTCCCAAATTCAAAGGCAAATCAATGTTGGTGTTCCAACACCGATTAAGGGGGTCATAGAATGCTAAAACACAATAGACTTTGTCTGACTGCACCATTGCAGACCTGTGAAATGGATCGCTCTATAAATTCTCTTCTCGAGTCAGATCGTTTAAGCCCCCCTTTAACGTCTTTCGAGGAATTTATATATCCTTAATATATTATTAATATATCACAATCAGGAAAAATTGTCAATCTTTGGTACCTGTGATAGAATGATTCTGCGGAGAAAGATAAAAAGAAATTATGGCCTTAACGAATGCCGAAGTTGCTTACCAACTTATCAAAGAAAAAATAATCACCGTCGAGATGCCGCCTGGCTCCCTCATTCAAGAGAGTCAACTAATGGCCCAACTTAACCTGGGGCGGACACCGATTCGCGAGGCGCTCAAACAACTGGAAGCAGACAGACTGGTGGTTGCCGCGCCTCACCGGGGGACGTTTGTGGCCGAGGTGCAAATTACCGACTTGCAGCAAATTTATGAGATCAGGCGGTATCTGGAAGGACTTTGCGCCCGGTTAGCGGCTGAACGAGCCACGGCTGAACAGATTACCGAAATGGAAAATTTTTGCCAGCAAATGGCTGAGCCGGAGACGCTGGAAACGCGGGCGCTCATTCTAATGGACCGCTATTTCCATCATTTGTTAGCCAGGGCAGCCAACAATCGGTTTATCATCGGCGAGATTGAACACTTTTATAATCTGTCTCTGCGTTTGTGGCATCTGTCACTGGCCAAAATAAAACCCATAGACCTGGATACGAACCGGCATTTCCTGATTTTGCAGGCCATCAAGGATCGGTCAGCCGATGGCGCGGAGGAGCTGATGCGGCAGCATATTCAACATTTTCAAGATACAATCCGGTCGGTCCTTTAGCCGGAAGTCATAATCTTTCCTCTCACGATTGTTGATCGAATGAGAATCTTAAGGTTCTGCGGGAACCAGGCGTTTAGCTATCAGCCACTCCGCAATCAATTTTCCGGCCAGTTGATTACCGGGTACATTCCAGTGACTATCAATATGGCCGTATAACACCCCACCCCCGCCCTGCAAATGGGCCACAAAAGCGGGCTGCAAATCCAGCAGCGGAATGTTTCTGGCAGGCATCAACTCGGCCAACTTTTGGTTGGGTAATTGTGGATTACCGTTCTTCAACTCTGGATATTTGGTCTCAAGCTCTTGGTGAAAAGCGGGGTCTATCTCATCATAAATTGCTTCTTTTAGGGGGACGATGACCAGGGCAAACTTTGCGCCGACCTGATTCGCTTCATTGGCCAGATGGGTATAGATCCCATCCGTTATCCGATAAGCAGCAGCCAGCGTCGGATCAGGGGAATCTTCGAGCCAGGGGGAGAAATTATGGGCATATTTTATCCTGGGCTGACGTTTCATCAGCAAAGGCTCCAGGCGCTGGTAGAGCCGCGAGTTGAAGTAGAACCAGTTCAGCATGCTGGCAAATCCCTTTTTAAAGGGGGAACAATTTCCCAGTGTGGGCGACAGACCCGGCGCTGAAAACCAGGGTTCGGGGTCAAACTCGTCGTGGCATATTGTAAAATAGGGCGCATAACAGTTGGTACCGTCGAATGTCATGCGATGATCCGGCAAAATATCCATCAAATCGTTGGCCGGGTACCAGTAACCCAAAATGAGGTCGGGTTTGTAATATTTACCCTCGCTGCGGAAATACATAAATTCCTGGGCGGGTCCCCAGGCAATTGAACCGGCGCTGATCACTTCGAATCTGAGGGGCGGCGGAGCGGTTTGGTTAAGAAGTTCTTCAAGGACCTGGTGGCTTGTCTCGGCTTCTTCAACCTGGCGCGCCTCGACAAAAGAGTCGCCCATCACCAGGATTCTAAAAACGTTATCCCCTTTCTCGAATGAATGTTCCCCATCATGCATACCGGCTGAATTTTTACGAACCTTGTGGATATACCCTTCTGTGTTGACAATGGCCGTATCATTCCGTTTACCCCGCCAGCCTAGCAGCCGGTCACACTCCCACAGGTTGCCATTGTCCTCGATATAAGGACGGCCCGGTAACTGCCTGGCCGCAAACTCAGCCAGCAGCAGGGCCAGCACCAGCCCTAATAAAATGAGGCCGCTTTTACTTCCTATTGAAGCAATGGAGTGGTACAGGCGATTTGTCGGCATGGCGCTACTTTTGCCGGCTGTATGTTCCCATCAACTCCGCTTGAGCCAGGGTATGCCGCTCCATGGCTTTGAGCAGTTGTGTTTTGCTATTTCCAGCGGCTCGGTCTAGGGTTGTGTTTAGGGCGTAAAGTTTGAAGAAATAGCGATGCGTACCTCTCGGCGGGCAAGGACCGCCATACTTGAACCGGCCCCAACTGTTTTTGCCTGTCTCGCTTCCCTGGGGCAAGGCGGCCTTTTCCGCTACTTCCTGCAAGTCGGCGGGCAGGTTGAACAGCAGCCAATGGACCCAGTCGCCGGCCGGGGCGTCGGGATCATCCATGATGAGGGCAAAACTTTGCGTGTCTTTGGGCGCGTCGTACCACTGCAAGGGCGGCGAGATGTCCTGGCCGTCGCAGGTATATTTGGCCGGAATTGGCTGTCCGGAAACAAAAGCAGGGCTTGTCAGTTCAAAAGCCATCGTTTGACCTCCTTCAGGTTTGCTGGTGCCCATTCCGCAGCAGGGCCAGAACTTTATGAGCTGACTTAAAAGCAATCTGCTGCGGCAGGGCGTCGAGATCGAACCAATGTAAATGCGCGGCATCGCTACCGGCGCGGGCTTCACCCCCGGCGACAGTAGCGGTGTAAAAGATATTAAGCGTCGGATCGCCGGTGGTTTCGTAGACATCCATAAAAATGCCGAGCAATTCGCCGAGTTGAACCCGGAGACCGGTTTCTTCAAGAATTTCGCGCACCGCCCCAATCTCCGGGTGTTCGCCCGGTTCCAGAAAGCCGCCGGGGATGTCCCAGCAGCCTTTAAATGGCTCTATAGCGCGCCTGATCAGCAGTAACTTGTTTTGATCCACCACCAAGACCCCCGCGCATGGTTTGGAATTTTGATAAAAGACAAAGCCACAGTCACCACAGGCAAGCCGTTCGTGCTGATCAAGAAGTCGAACTGCCAGGCGACCGCCACATTTGGGGCAAAATGAATATTTCATAACGCGTGACTCTGCCATACTTGGCCCAATCACGCAAATCATTTAAACACAAAGATGCATGGGATATGTTGGAAGGATGGAAGATTGGAAGGCTGGAGAGGAATGAATCTTCCAACCTTCCAAATCTCGTGGAGGCTAAATGGTGAGGTTCCCAGGAAGGTAAAGAGTTTAGCTCTACAGTTCCTTGAGTAATCCGGTTTCGGCGTTGAATTCTTCAATCAGGGCGTCAATCTGCTCGGCGTGAGTGGGGATGTCGCTCCAATAGTCGGCATCGTACCATTGGGCTTGGATTTCCTCGAAGGTTTTACCCTGCTGCTCCACCCAGGTGTAGTACTTCAGGTTGTGGACCCGCTTGCGCTCGTAGTAGGTCAGTTCTTGCATGTAATCAAGGGTCACGCCCATCAGGTATTGGTGGTAGGCGGCAGCGGCATCCAGTTCGGTAAATTCGCCGCGCTCCTGGCTCAGTTCGTGCAGGCGGCTCCCGTACATCTCCATCGAGTCGGTCAAAACGGTCAAAACAATGTCGTGCTCGCCCAACTCATAATACTTGGCAAACTTGATGGCCGAGAGCAGGTTGCCGACCCCGGAGATGCCGGCCCAGGAGAGCTTGTCTATTAAACTTTCGGCGACGCCCCGGCCGGCCAGATATTTTTTACCCGCCGGTTCATTGAACAGGCGGATCAGGCTGATGGTCGCCTCGTCGTCAATCGCCACGACCATATCGGTGTTTTTGACATTGTGAATCCAGGGGACGTGCTTATCGCCGATACCCTCGATGCGGTGCGCGCCAAAGCCGTTATTGAGCAGGGTGGGGCATTGCAGCGCCTCACTGGCGACAATCTTGCTGGCCGGGAAGCGGCTTTTCAAAAAGTCACCGCTGGCGATGGTTCCGGCGGAGCCGGTCGCCGACATGAAGCCACGATAGGTATCTTTGGGACCCATAACCTGCTCCAGCACTTCGAGCAGGGCCGGACCGGTTACTTCGTGGTGCCAGAGGTAGTTGCCAAACTCTTCGAACTGGTTGAAAATCATCAAATCCTGGCCGGATTGGCGCAGCTCCCAGCACTTGTCAAAAATCTCTTTGACGTTGCTTTCGCTGCCGGGCGTTTTGATGATCTCCCCGGCTACCGAGGCCAGCCAGTTGAAGCGCTCCTGGCTCATCCCTTCGGGCAGAATAGCGATGGACTCGCAGGCCAGCAAGGCCGAATCGTACGCGCCGCCCCGGCAGTAGTTACCGGTCGAGGGCCAGACTGCTTTTTGGCTGGTCGGGTCGAATTGGCCGGTCACCAGGCGCGGGACGAGGCAGCCAAAGGCCGCGCCGACTTTGTGCGCGCCGGTCGGAAACCACTTGCCGACAGGGGCCAGAATCCGGGCCTCGACGCCGGTCAGGGCCTGGGGAAATTCAATAAAATTGACCGGGCCAAAGCCGCCGCCGCTGGGAGTCGGCTTGTTGTGCCAGGTGATGCGGAACAGGTTCAGCGGGTTGAGATCCCACAGTCCCACTTTTTTCAACTGGGCCGTGATGGCTGGCGGAATCAATTTCGGATTGCGCTGCTGTTTGAGGGTGGGGATAATAATTTTTTGCTCCCGCGCTCGCTGAAGGCTCCGGGCGAGACGATCGGGCTGGATGCTTAAATCTATCATGATGGTTTTGTCCTTTTCTACTTTTTTGATTCTAACTACTTTCAACTGGTGGGGCGGCCTTATCACCCACGCAAATAATAATCAGGGCCATATCGTCTTCTTGCTGGGCTTCGCCGCGAAAGGTTTCGACAGTCTGCCAGATTTCCTGCAAAATCTGCTGGGGGTGACTGGCCTTCACCCGGCGAATAGTCTCGGCCAGTCGCTCAAAGCCAAACATCTCCCGGTTGGAATTCATCGCCTCGACAATCCCATCGGTGGATAAAATGAGCTGATCACCAGGGCAGAGTTGAACCTGCTGGTCCCGGTACTGGGTGTTTGGCATTGCTTTCAGGGGCAAGCCGGGTAACTCCAAATCCTCAACCTGGCTATCACGTTTAAGATTGGGTGGTAAATGACCGGCATTGGCAAAGTGTAGGGTCAGGGTGCGGCTGTTCAGAATTCCGTAAAAGGTGGTAATGAGCTGATCAACCGAAGTATCCGCCGAAAGAATCTGGTTGGCCTGGGTCAGCACCGCCGCCGGCGACCGGAAACGGCCGGCCATACTGCGCAGAGTGCTGCGGGTCATGGCCATCACCAGGGCGGCAGCCACGCTTTTGCCGGTCACATCGGCCACCACCACGCCCCACTCATCTGGACCGAGCGGGATGAAATCGTAAAAATCGCCGCTGGTTTCCAGGGCCGATTTGGCACGGGAGGCAATTTGCAACTGCGGGCCGATAGGCGGCGGCGCCGGGTAGAGCCGCTGCTGCAAATCACGGGCGATTTCTAACTCCCGTTGGGCCAGTTGTGCCTGTAACAACTGCTGCTGGGCTGCGCTGGCCCTGGCAAAAGCGCGATTCAAGGTGGTCTGATACAGCCAGGAGACAATGGCAATCAGGCACATAAAGACAATGATCGGAAAGGCTATGAGCAGGGCATTGCTAAACTGTTTCAGATAGAGTGTAAATGGGACCAGTATCAGGACCGCATCAATAGCCGCGAAATAGAAGGTTGCCCTGGGACTGACCAGCAGTCCCGCCAACAAAACACTCAGCGACAACAGGTAGCTCATCGCCGCTGCGTTTTGTACATCGTGCTCTAAAAACAGGTTTTCAAAGATATAGAAGGTGATCAGTAAGTTAAAAGTGTAGCAAAAAATATGGGCTGCCAGTTGAGTCGCACCGCGTTGATTCAGAATATAAACGATGATATTCAAGCCTAAACTCGCACCCATTGTGCTCCAAAAAAGAAAAAGCGGCTCTACCAGCAGGATAATGAGCAGGGCAACTAGGTGCAACGCCAGAATACCAAGGACCAACCAGTTTAGAAAGCTGGCTTTGCGCCGCTGATCGGTCTTGAAACCTATTTGAGCGATGGAGCTATTGAGTTCGGGCTGCATGGCTAAAAATGCGGTGTTAACAGGATAGATAATTAGAAGAGCCTCACCACTGGATGAGGCTCGTGATCAGAATTTGGTTGGGCTTCTTAAAGGGTCAGCCTGGTTACCAACCCTTTAGGGCGTCTACAAGCTGCTGGTCAAAATATTTGGAGGCGGCTTCATTTTTAATCTGTTCAACTCCGGCCTTGAGATTGCTCATTTCTTCCGGGGTTAACTTAAAACCGGCCTCTTTTACCGCTCCTTCGGGGTCGGCCAGTAACTTGTCACGGAAGGCCTTATCCATCACGGCCCGACCTACCAGACGTTCCAAATCAGGACTCATCGTGTTACCCTCCTCTGTGACATCAAGTACTTGGAAAGCTAAATTTGTTGTAAGTTAAATCAAAACGGTTGCTTTGTCAAAAATTTGGGCAGAATGATTCAATTGTTAAGGAGCAAGGCTCAACAGATAGATCAAGAATGGCCGGCAAAAACGATAGCCGTCATTCGCCGTGCGTTATCATGGGCGCTGCGCCCAGATAAAACAGATTGTGTCCGTTGGCCGGTGCACTTGACCCAACGCCGGGCCAAAAAGCTGCAATGTCTGAAGGCCGTACCGGGCCAGTAAATCGGTTAGCTCCGAGAGAGGATGCAGCGCAAAGCGCGACCAATACTCTCGGGGCTGACCGTCTGCCGCCAAAATCAGGTGATGGGTGACACGCTCACTGCTGGTGGGGAAGGTTAGCTCCCGTACCAGCCAGGCGTGAGGCTGTTCGCTCCAGGGGGAGCGGCCCAGGAAATGGAGCGACTCCCTTATGGTAGGTGGGGCGGCGCTGAAGTTGGCCGGTTGAACGGCAAATTCGGCGATAAGGTGACCGCCGGGTTTGAGCGCGGCCCAAATTTTAGCCAGCACAGATGGCAGTTCGGCCAGACTCAGCCGGTCGGTGACGGCATTAATTAACAGAACAGCCTCAAATTCGGCCTCAAAGGTCAGGTCAAACAGGGACAGATGCCGATAAACACAGGCCAACCCCTGCCGGTCGGCCTCGCCTTGGGCGTAATCCAGAAATGGTTGAGCAATGTCAATGCCGGTCAGGCGAAACCCCCGCGCCGCCAGGCGGTTGCTGTACAGCCCCGGCCCGCAGCCAATATCCAGAATGGCCGCGCCGGATGGCAGCCTCAAGTCTTCCGCCAGCCAGTCTACTCGCGGCTCGATCACGCGGGCCGGACTAAAAGGCCAAAATCCTGCGGCGCTGCGACAACGCAACAGTTGCTCTGCCTGGGCCGCCCAGGGCAGGGTATCCCTGGGGGTGAATTCCTCCGGCCTGCTTTTGAAAGGGCGCAGCGCGTCAAAGGGGAGGGGCGAGGAGGTAGACATGTTACGTTTTCGCCTCAGCCACCCCCAAGCATCGGCGCAGGTTGGCCCGGCTGGCCCGGTCGGCGGCCCAGGCGGCGGCGTGCTGGGCCATTTGCTGTGTGATTAGCGCCTGCAGGCGACAATCGCCGTAGGGAGCTAAGTGATCCCGAGCTTGCCGGTGGAGGGTTTGGGTGGTTTGCTCAACCTCAGCCCAAAAAGCCTCCTGCGCCAGTTGCCAGCCGGTCAATCGCTCCAGGTCAAGGGATGCATGGTGTTGGAAAAATCGCTGCAACAGGCGGGCCGACACATAATTTAGCCGCCCCGCTTGCAGGTCGGCCAGCCAATCACTGGCATCGTCGCCAATCTGCCGGGCCAGGATAAAGCAGTGCAGGGCGGCGGGCAGGTCACGCCAGCGCGAGTCGCCGGGCTGGGTCTGAGCCAGGTGGAGTTGGGCAAGGGTATTGAAAGAGAAGGGGACTGCCCGGTCGCCAATAAAATCAAGGGTGAAGCGTTCAAGCCGGTCAGGGGTTACCTCGTCCAGCCGGGTGAAACGGGTTTGCCATTCCTGGGCATGCGCCTCGGCGGAGCGCTGCGCCAGTTGCAGGTAGTCCGGCCAATAGGGGGCGCAAGTGACCCCCAGGCTGGCGTAAGTTTCAATCATTTTGAGCAGGGCCAGGTGGCCGCTCAACAGGGCGGCGGGTGAAGCGTCGCCGTCCAGCAGTTCATCTTGAACGAAGTAGTACCACCAAAAGTAGAAGTGGGCCAGGCTCAACTGCCGGCTCACCTCCGCCGAAACGGGCAGCAGGTCGGCCAGCAGGTCGGGTAACAAGACGACAATGCGGCTGAATTCGCTCTGCGCCAGCCGGTCAAACCAGGGCCGGGTTACGGCTCGCAAGGGCGGAGCCAGTGTATCCAAGTAGATGCGGGCCGCCGCAATAACAGCTTGATAGCGTTCCGCCTCTGCCGGGTTCATAGTGACGGAGTTGGGATAGAAGCCATAACTTGCTGTACCTCGTCTAGGCTTGGCCCAACATGGTAGGGCTGCGTGCCCACCCAATTCACGGCTTTCATGGCGCTGGCGATGTCTTTCAAGCCATTGCCGGTGTTGATGACCACAATCCGCTCGTCGGAGGCGACCAGCCCTTGGTTAATCGCCTTGACCAGCCCGGCGAAGGCGGCTGCCCCGGCGGGTTCGGCAAAGACGCCGCAGCCGCGCGCCAGGGCCGGAATGGCGGCCAAAATTTCCTCGTCGGTCACGGTCAGATAAGCTCCGTTCGTTTCGGTTACGGCCGCCAGGGCTTTGATCCGGTCGCGGGGCAGGCCGGCGCTGATGCTGTCGGCGATGGTCTGGGCGGCGATAGGCGGCTTGGTGAGAACGTTTTCGCCGCTGCGCCAGGCCTGGTACAGGTAGGCGCTGCCCTCGGCCTGAATGCCTATCAATTTAGGCATGCGGTCAATCCAGCCCAGAGCCAGCAAATCTTTTAGCCCTTTGTGCACCCCGCCGATGATACAGCCATCGCCGACGCTGACAAAAATGCGGTCGGGCGCTTGCCAGCCCAGTTGCTCACAGATTTCAAAGCTGACCGTTTTCTTGCCCTCGCTCATGTAAGGGTTGTAGCCGGTGTTGCGATTGTACCAGCCGTAAGCATGGGCCGCTTGCATGCACAATTCAAAGGCATCGTCATAGGTGCCTTTGACCAGCATCACCGTCGAGCCGAAGGTCAGCAATTGGGCAACCTTGGCCTGAGGCGCAGTTTCAGGCACAAAGATGACGTTAGGCTGCTTGACGCTGGCGCACAGACCGCTCAAGGCCGCGGCAGCGTTGCCGGTGCTGGCCGTGGTGATCACCTGCGCCCCCTTCTCCTGCGCCTTGACCACGGCGATAGCGCTGGCCCGGTCCTTGAAGGAGGCCGTCGGCAGGCGGCCATCGTCTTTAACCCACAGGCGTTTCAGGCCCAACTCGGCGGCCAGGCGGTCAGTCTGGTAGAGTGGGGTCCAGCCAACGGTCAGGGGAGGCACAGCCGCGTCGGGTTCAATCGGCAGGAGGGGTTTGTAACGCCAGATGGTGGTGTCGGTCGAGCGGCGCAGGTCGTCCCGGCTGAACCGCCGGCCGATGCGCTCATAATCATACTGCACGTCAACAATGCCCTCGTCGCCGTGATCGGGGCAGACGTAGTCAATTTCATTAGCGCGGTAAGTTTTGCCGCAAATCAGACATTTAAGGTGGAGAATGTGGGCCATAGATTTTAGATTTTGGATTTTAGATTTTGGATTTACGATTGTAGGCCACGGTTTATCCCCAATCGTAAATCCCAAATCGTAAATCGTAAATTATTTAGTAATGCGCGTTCCGGTTTTGCCAGCGAGCGCTCTTTCCAGATTTTCGGGGTTGGTGATGATGGCTTCCTTACCGCCGCGCTCCAGGAAGTTGACCACTGCCTGAATTTTAGGAGCCATACTGCCTTTGGCAAAGTGACCGCCTGCGGCCAGATATTCCTTGGCCTGGGCCAGGGTCAGGTGATCGAGCCACTGCTGGTTGGCTTTGCCGTAATTGAGGGCTACTTTTTCAACGGCGGTACTGATGATAAACAAATCCGCGCCGATGCTGCTGGCGAGCAGGGATGAGGCATAATCCTTGTCAATCACAGCGGCAGTGCCCTTCAAATTACCATTCTTGTCGGCTACGACCGGAATACCGCCGCCGCCAACTGCAATTACAATCACGCCTGCCGCAATCAATTGTTTAATCACCCCCTCTTCGACAATGCGCATCGGCAGGGGGGAAGGCACAACCCGCCGCCAACCGCGCCCGGCATCCTCGACGACATCCCAGCCTTCCTGGCGGCGGCGCTCGGCCTGGGCCTGGTCCATAAAGGAGCCGATGGGTTTGGTCGGATTTTGGAAGGCAGGATCGTCCCGGCTGACCTCTACCTGGGTCACAATCGTAGCAACCTGCTTGTTGATCCCCATCTGGTGGAAAAAGTTGTACAAATTTTGCTGCAAGGCATAGCCAATCGCGCCCTGGCTGTCGGCGCCGCAGGCATCCAGCGGTACTTCGTGCAGTTCGTGGGCGGCCAGTTCGGAGCGGCGCAGGATAAAGCCGACCTGCGGCCCGTTGCCGTGCCCAATCACCACATTCCAACCATCTTTAATCATCGCAGCAATGTGGGCACAGGTTTCTTTGGCTGCCTGATACTGGTCCTCAACGCTGCGGTGCTGCTCATCTTTGATCAGTGAATTGCCCCCAATAGCAATAACGGCGACTTTGCTGGTCATTAATCTCTCCTGTTCAGGTAGTAGGGAATAGGGAGTAGGTAGTAGGGAGTAAGTAGTAAGGGGAAGTTTTTTCCCCTAATCCTTACTCCCTAATCCTTACTCCTTACCTCTTAGCTCATGGTCAGCGCCATGACGGCTTTTTGCACGTGCAGGCGATTTTCAGCTTCATCGTAGACCACCGAATTCGGGCCATCAATGACCCCGTCGGTCACTTCGATATTGCGGTCGGCGGGCAGGCAGTGCATGTAAATGGCGTCGGGTTTGGCCAGGGCCATGCGGCGCTCGTCGGTGATCCAGCTTGAGTATTTTCGACCAATTTCGACACTCTCTTGCACGTCCTCGGTCGTCATCCAGCAGCCCCAGCTCTTGGGATAAACCACGTCGGCGTCTTTGAAGCCGGCGTCCATGTCGTCCATCACTTCAAAGCTGCCGTTGTGCTTGCGGGCGTTATCCTTGGCCTGCTGAACGATGTCGGGCATCAGTTTGAACTCCGGCGGGTGGACCAGGCGGACATTCATGCCGTAGCGGGTCATCAGCAGGATCAGGCTCTGCGGCACGCTGAGCGGTTTTTGATAGCTGCTGGCGTAGGCATAGCTGACGGCGATGGTTTTGCCGCGCGGGTCGCCCTTTTTCTCGATGATGGTCATCAAGTCGGCCAGGATTTGGAAGGGGTGGTACACGTCACACTGCATGTTCAACACGGGGACGCGGCTGGCCTCGGCGACCTCGCGGATGTACTTGTTCCCAAAGCCCCAGTCGCACTGGCGGATGGCGATGCCGTCGAAGTAGCGGCCAAAAATCTCGCCGATTTCTTTGGCCGTGTCGCCGTGGCTGATCTGGGTGGTGTCGCTGTCAATAAACGCGCCATGACCGCCCAACTGGGCCATGCCGGCCTCAAAGCTGGCCCGGGTGCGAGTGCTGCTGAAGAAAAAGAGCATGGCCAGGGCTTTGTCGCGCAGATAGGCATGGTCGCGGCCAACGGCGCGAGCGCGTTTCAGGTCCAGCGCCAAATCCATAATTGTGTCCACTTCATCGCGGGTCCATTCTTGGGTCGTGATCAGGTCACGACCGCGTAGATGCGTTTGCATAGTTTGTTCTCCTTTATTGTGTGTCTTATTTTATGAGAGGCTAAGGCTAAGAAAATGATTACTAAGCCTCAGCCTTAGACTCAGCCTTCCTTTAACATCGCCGGCAGCAGGGCATAGAACTCCGTCGCCTTGACCACATCCTCCAACGAGACGCTGTCTTCGGTGGTGTGGGCGGTGACTTCGTCGCCAGGGCCAAAGCCGATGGAGGGAATCCCAGCTTTGCCGGCCCAGTAGATGCCGTTGGTGCTGAAGTTCCACTTGCTGCTGGGGGCTTCGGGCAGGCCGATGGCCTGGCGGGTCTTTTGCCCGGCGACCACCAGCGGATGGCTTTCCTCAAAAGCCCAGGCCGGGAAATATTTGTCTACGGGGAAAACAAAGCCGGTGTAGCTAGGTTCATCGTAAAACAGCTCTTCCAGCTTGATCTTGTCTTTCTGGTTGGCGGGGATGAGGGCTTCCAGTTGGGCTTTGACACTCTCCTTGCTCTCGCCAAAGGTCATGCGCCGGTCAATAAAGATGGTGCATTCATCCGGCACGGCATTGATCGAGGGCGTGCTGACCTTCATATCGCTGACGGTGATTTTGCCGTGGCCCAGAAATTCGTGATCGCCCAACTCCGGTTCCAGCTTGCTGATGGCCTCGATGATCGGCAGCATCTTGTAGATGGCGTTATCGCCGAGGTGGTTGGAGGCAGCGTGGGCGCTTTTGCCTTTGGCCGTAATTTTCATCTCCAGCCGGCCCTTGTGGCCGCGATAGACCTGCATCCGGGTTGGCTCGCCGATGACCACGAAATCGGGCTTGACTTTGGGATCGGCTTCGGCAAAGCTGTGGGGGGCAATGCCGTCGCACCACTCTTCCATGTTGCCGAAGTAGTAGAGGGTGTATTCGTCGGGGGAGAAGAGGCCCAGGTCGCGGGCCAGGGCGATACCGTAAACCATGCCGGGGGTCGAACCTTTTTCATCGCACGCCCCGCGGGCGTAGAAGACGCCATCTTCGATTTTGCCCTGGAACGGGTCCCACTGCCAAGCCGCCGGGTCGCCGACGCCGACGGTGTCAATGTGGCTGTCGTAGACGATGATCGTAGAACCGTGGCCAACCCGGCCAAAGATGTTGCCCATCTTGTCGAAGCGGACCTCGTCAAAACCGAGCTGGCGCATCTCCTCGGCTATTCGCTCGCCGACCGGGCCAATCTGGCTGTCCATACTGGGGATAGCGCAGATGTCGCGCAAAAACTGGATGATGGTTTCGCGCCGTTTTTCGACCTCGTTGTGTAATTTTTGGGTGAGGGAAGAGTTAATCATAAAAATTTTCCTTTCAATAATGAGGGAGTAGGGAGTAAGGAGTAAAGGACATATCCCTACTTCCTACTCCTTACTCCCTACTCCTTTTTTACGTTTCTCGCCGGATCAGGCGCAGGCGCAGTAAATCATCTCTAAAATAGGAATAGGCTTTGAGGATGGGCAGGTTGTCCTGGTTATAGCCGATTTCTTCAAAACACAGCAAAGCCTTGGTGGGCTGCAGATGCAGCATCTCGGCCAGTTCAGCCGAGGCGTTCAGCGGCACAATTTCGCTCAGGTAGTAGGCCAGGTGCTGCTGGCAAAATTCGGGCAGAAAGTGGTACATGGGCAGGTTGAAATCGGCGCGGGTGTGGGGCAGCTTGATCAGGTCAACGGGCAGGTGATTGATGGTAAAAATGACCGGCTGATCATCGGCCAGAAAGAGCTTTTGGATGATAAGGAGGGGAGCGCCGGGCGGCAGGTTGAGTTCCTGAGCAATTTTAGAATCGGCGGGCTGCTGGTCCACCCTGATAATCCGAGTGGTGGGGGTATAACCGTGGGCTTCGAGCATCGTTTCGTAGCCCCAGATTTCTTCCAGGCGGGATTTGAGCTGCAAACCGGCTTCGTTGACAAAGGTTCCCGCGCCCTGTTTGCGATAGATCACCCCTTCCAATTCCAGCCGGCTCAGGGCATCGCGGATAGTGGTCCGGCTGACGCCTAATTCGTTGGCCAGGTCGGTTTCGGAGGGAATCCGGCCGTCTTCAAATTCAGCGTTAACGATGCGCTGCTTGAGGTAAGATTTGGCCTGTTCAGTTAGGGAAGGGCTGCGTTTTAGCACGGCAGGAAAGGTAATGTCGTATGGTTGTATGACAACTTCTATATAGTACGACTAAATCTGAATTTTGTCAAGAGGTTGGTTGAATTACGGGCGTAGGACTATAATTTAGGGCGCTATATTCAAAATAGGAGAAGAGCATGCGGCGTTTCGAGAATCAAGTAGCAATAGTGACCGGCGGCGGGCGAGGCATCGGGGCGGCTACGGCCCGCCGGCTGGCCAGTGAAGGGGCGGCGGTGGTCGTCGCCGATATTGACCGGGAACCGGCGGAAGAAGTCGTGGGGTCTATTCGAGCGGAGAAGGGTGAGGCCCTGGCCGTGCCGGTGAATGTGACCTCCCGGGCAGACATCGAAAAGATGTTAGCTGCTGCCCTGGAGAGATACGATCACGTGGATGTGCTGGCCAACATTGCCGGGACCGGCTTTGCCGCGCATTTTCTGCGCCTGACCGATGAACAGTGGCAGCGGACCCTGAACATCAACCTGACCGGCGTTTTTCTGTGCTCCCAAATTGTGGCCCGGCACATGGTCGAGCGGGGGCTTGCCGGGCGGATTGTCAACATGGCCTCTACCAATGGGCTGGTCGGCGAAGGCGATTATGCCGCTTACAATGCCTCCAAGTTTGGGGTGGTCGGGTTGACCATGACCATGGCCATTGACCTGGCGCCCTACAATATCCGGGTAAACAGTGTCTGCCCCGGCCTGATCAAGACCCGCCTGAGCCAGCCGTTGTGGGCTGACCCGGCCGCATCGTCCGAATATCTCAAAAAAATTCCGCTCAATCGCTTTGGCGAGCCGGAGGAAGTTGCTGCCGCAGTGGCCTACCTGGCCTCGACCGATTCCGGTTTTATCACCGGCCACCAGTTAGTAATTGATGGCGGGCAGTTGACGTTCTAATATTTTTTGCATGTCATTTCGACCCGTGAAGCGGGGAGAAATCCCTTTGAACGTTGGCCATAAGACGACGTATCGGGGATTTCTCGCTATCGCTCGAAATGACATGAACCAGGAGGTTGAGGTCAACCAGCCCATAACCCTAAGCACTGGCGGGAATGAGGGTCACTTCGTTGAAGCCGAGGCGAATGTGGCCGCGATGATCCAGCAGTTTCAGCCGCTCGCCGCCGGCCACGTCAACCCGCAACCTCTCGCTGCCCACCTCAACCCGAAGTTGGGCGGTGGCGCCTTCAAAAATAATCTGCTCAACCGTGCCCTCGACGATATTGCGATAGGCGCTGCTGTCGCCGTTGGGCAGCACTTTGATGTCTTCTGGCCGGACATAAGCCACAACAGCATCGCCAATTTTTAAGCCGACCCGGGTAGGGCATTGCATGGTTAAAGTCGAGGTCTGCACGGTCGTGACCTCGCTGCTCAGCGCCGTAATCTGGCCTTCCAGGCGGTTGTTGGCCCCAATAAATTCGGCCACAAAATCGCTCTGCGGGTGGAGATAAATTTCGGTCTGCGTGCCGATTTGATCAATCAAGCCGTGATTCATCACCGCAATCCGGTCGGAGATGGCGAATGCCTCAGACTGGTCGTGGGTCACGTAGATGGCCGTCTTGCCGGTGCGGCGCTGCAACTCCAAAATGTTGTACTTCAGGGTTTCGCGCAGGTTGCGGTCCAGGGCCGAAAGGGGTTCGTCGAAGAGGAGGACGCGCGGGTCGGTGGCCAGAACACGGGCCAGGGCGACGCGCTGCTGCTGGCCGCCGGAGAGCTGGCGGGGCAGCCGGTCGCCGTAGCCGATTAAATCCACCAGCTTGAGCATTTCGGCAATCCTATCTTTAATCTCCGCCTTGGACCGGCCTTTCACCGACAGGCCAAAGCCAATATTATCGGCGACGCTCATGTGGGGGAACAGGGCCGGCGACTGAAAGACAAAGCCAATATTCCGGGCGTTGGGCGGCAGATTGGTCATATCCTGATCGTCAAAATAGACCTTCCCGGCTGTCGGTTCAATCAGCCCGGCAATCATCCGCAGCGTAGTCGTTTTGCCGCAGCCGGAAGGCCCCAGCAGTGTGACAAACTCCCCCTCGGCCACATCCAGGTTGACGTGCTCAACGGCGACCGTAGCGCCGTAATGCTTGCTAATATTTACCAGACGAACACGAGACATTGTTTTTCCTCGTAAAACGTAAGGATTTAGACAACTGCAATTTTTAAAGCAAAATGATGATGCGTAATGCGTGATGCGTAATTCATTACGTTTTACGCATTCTTATACGGTGTAATAATCCAAATCCGTTTCTAAATCAGATATGTCCCCTTCAAATAGCGCGAGCCAAAAAGACGGAAGAAAAGAATAACCGCGGTGAAGGAAATGATTTGCATAAAAGCCGCCAGGGCTGCTGTGGTATTCTGGATACCGGCGGTGCGAACCAGATTGAACACCCGCAGCGGGGCAGTGGTCACATCAGGTGCGGCAACAAAGAGGGTAACCAGGTACTCGTTAAAAACGATGATAAATGACAGCAAAATGCCGGCGCTAATACCCGGCCCGATCAAAGGCAGGACAATTCTGAAGTAGGTCTGCAGGCGGGTCGCACCCAGGCAGTGGGCGGCTTCTTCAAAAACCAGTGGCAGGTCTTTCATGGCCACCACAATTGGAATGAGCATCAATGGGAACGTACCGACGACCATGGCAAAGACCAAGCCCCAGATCGAGTTGGTCAAACGATAGGTAAAGTTATAGGCCAAAACCAGGCCCAGGCCAAGGACGGGCGCTGGCGTGTACAGGGGTAAGGTCAAGGCCGATAAAATGATGCGTTTGCCTGGAAACTCAAAGCGGACCAGGGCATACGCTGCTGGCAGCGTGATCAATAAATTCAAACTGATGGCCAACGCCGACACTCTCAGGCTGGTGAGCAAATTGTCAACGAAGCTGCCGAAAATATAACTGTAATTGCTCAGAGTGTAAACGCCCGTAGTGCCTCTTTGCAAAGAATAGTTAAATAAGGCCAGAAATGGGGCTACAAAGATAAACAAACACAGCCAGATATAGGCATGGCTCAAAATATCGCCCAACCGCCGACGGGAAAGCCAGGAGCTACGCTTCTCTGAAGTTGGGTGTAATGTTGTAGTTGTCATTTTTAGTACATTCCTTCAAGGGAGTACATAGTTGCCAGTAATCAGTTGCCAGTGAAGATTGTTCACTGATTACTGTTCTACACCAAACCACCCCGCGAGTAGCGCAGCGAGGCATAGTTAACGGTAAAGGCGAGAATCATCAGGACGACACCCATGGTTGTGGACAGGCCGTAGTCAAGCTGAATCACGCCGCGCTGGTAGAGCGTCCAGGCCAGGGTGCGCTGCTCGTTCAATGAGCCCAGTAGCAGCGGTTCGGCAAAAGCGCCGACATTCCAACCAAAGCACATCAGCATCCCGGCAATCAGGCCGGAGCGGGTCAGTGGCAGCACCACCCGCCAAAAGGTCTGCCAGGGTTTAGCGCCCAGGCAAACTGAAGCCTCTTCCAGGGTTGGGTCCACATTGCTCAAGGCCGCGCCGACGTTCATGACCATGAAGGGAAAGGTGAAGATAGCCATGGCAAAAACAACCGAGGGCAGGCCGTAGAGAAGCTGTGTCCCCTGCAAGCCCAATAAATCCAGTAGAGGCGACAGCCAGCCGCCGGGCAGCAGAATAAAGCGCAGTCCAAAGGCAATGTACAGCGCGCCGAACATCGGAAAAACCATAAAACCGCGCACAATGTCACGGTAGCGCACCTTACGCACCAGAATGTAGGCAAATGGAAAGCCCAAAATCAGGTCCACCAGCGTGGCCAGCCCGGCCAATTGAATGGTTACGCCGACATTGGGGGCATAGCGGCCGACCATATCGGCATAGTTTTTTAAGGTATAAGTGGGTCCGGCGAGTGAAAGAAAGCTGTCTTTCTCGGTGAAGCTCATCAACACAATAAATGCCAGCGGATAGAAGAGGAACAGCAGCGTAATCAGAATGGCAGGCAGTAACAACAACGCCGGTTTTAGCTGCCAGCGTCGCTCAGCAGTATCGGTGTTGGAAATATCGGTAATGGCCGGGGCAAGGTCTTGGGCCATCTGTTAGCTCCTTCGAATGGCGAATGAGCGAATAGCCAGATGAAGCTGCACAATTCGCCATTCGCCATTCACTCATTCAACTATTGTCCTAACCGCTCGGCGTAGTGATTCATCCAGGTGTCAAAACCACCGTTATAAGCTTCCCAATCCAGGGGCAAGAATAGCTCGTCAATCTGTTGAGACGTGGGGTAGAAGTCGTAGTAATTATCCTGGATCCAGGCGGGAATTAGCTCCTCACCATAGCCCGGCCCCAGGAAACCTTCTTGCAGCTCCGCCCAGGGGCCATTCTCAATGCCCCAATTGTTGGGGAACTGGACTTCGGGGCTGATGCGCCAGTTGATGAAAATTTGGGCCAGGACCGGATGGGGCGCGCCCTTGGCAATCCAGAGGTAGCCGTTGGCCGGGTAAACACCGGTTGGTGGGATCAGCATGGCCGCATCGTCATTGCCGCCGAGGTATTCCAGGCGGGCCAGCGAGTTCCAGAAGCCGACGGCGTCAACCGCACCGGAGCGTAGCAGTTGCTGCATCTCGGAGCTGTCGCTGGTATATTTAAGCACGTTTGGCCCCAGGTTATCCACTACCCAATCTACCACTTCAACCATCTGCTGCGGGTCTTTGTAATCCTTGCCCATTTCGGTCGCAACGGTTACTAAAAAACCGCCGGCAGTGATGTCGCCCGGCAGCGGTAGGGTGATCCTGCCCTGGAAGCGCGGGTCGGCCAGGTCGGCGATTTTGGTCAGCTCACCGGCGCGGCTCTTGCTGTAGATAATTGCCGGGAAGGCCGTCGCCTGGAAAGCAATGGCCGTGGGTACACGCTGGAATTTCTGCGAAACCAGGGCCTGGTTCGGCACCAATCCGGAGGGCAGGAACTCGGCGACAGCATCCTGCTTCATGGCATCGGCCCAGTAATTTTCCTCAATTGCCAGCACATCATAAGGCGCAGGATTGCCGGCTTTCTGGGCAGCGTAGAGGTTGGTCAGGTAGGTGCTGGGCGATTGGCTGCCTTCGTAGGTCAGAGTGACATCCACCCCGTAGGTGTCTTTAACATACTGCTGAAACTGCTCGACCAGGGTGTCGTTGGCAGTGTAAGTCCAGTTACCCACCACCACACTGCCCTCAGCCGCGATGGCTGCCGCGATTTCTTCTTTGGTCATTTCCTGGTTCAGGATCGAAACCTGAACGGGCCGTTCCGCGCCTAATGCGGCTTGAGCGCCCTCAGCGGTGGGAATGCACAGCTTCCAGCCCACTTCAATGACGTTGACATTATCAATCTTGGCATAGCTGCTGTCAGTCGCATTCATGGCGTTGGTGGCATCGGCAATGGCCTGAAAGGCCAGCGGGTCGCCGTAAAATTTGTCGGCCAGCTTCGACAGCCAATCATCTGCCTGGACAATCACATCTGACTCGCAGACGACCTCACTTTGGGCTAACACGGGAGCTGGCGCCAGGGTCAAGATGAGCGCCAGCAGCGCCAACAGACTGATAAGATAGTTTACTTTTTTCATAGTTCTCCTCCATTAACCATAAAATTAGCCGGTGACTTAAAATTTACTTTCTCAAGGTTTTCGACCTTTACCCTACAGTTTTTTCATTGCCCTCCTTCAAAATATAGGTTTGGGAACATAGAATTTCTCAAAAATTTCGATGTAACTCTATGCTCTGTATGTTCCAGTTTTTTATCGAAGGTGCTTCTCCGCCACCCGCCGAAATTCAGCGGCTTTGGCTTCGACGTCTTCAGCCGTAGCGTGGATGGTCAGGCCATACGTCGCCAGGCCCCTGTCTTGCATGCCAATGCCAATGTTAAATGAACGGGCCAGCAGGTCGTCGGTTTGGGGCAGCATGCCCGCATAGTAATTGACCTCCGAGGCATAAGCGCCCGAACTGTGGAAAGGACAGCCGCGCTCTATTGGCACCCGTTTTTCCAGCAGGGGTTCCATGTTGCTGTAGACGTGCCAGCCCGAGTCGCAGAGGCGCTT
Source organism: Chloroflexota bacterium (assembly GCA_016860845.1). The sequence goes on along the minus strand of BOKF01000011.1, from coordinate 148,676 downwards.
ACCGCCCAACTCGGCGGTCACCCGGCGAGCAATCTCCACCGAGGGGAAAATCACGGTCAGCAGCGTGGCGCACTCTCCTTCGGGGTCGGGCAACTCCCGAAATTCCAGGCCGGGGATATCGCTGATGAGAGATTTGAACAACTTTTTGTTGGTGTGGAGATGCTCTCTAATATAACCGAGTTTGCGGAATTGAGCCAATAGCACCGCGCCTTGCAGTTCGGTCATGCGGAAATCCAGGCCGACAAAAGGCCGCTGCCCAACTTCGCGACCTTTACGTAAGGGGGCGTGGCCCTGGTCGTGCAGGGCAAAAAGGCGTTTGTAAAGGGTTTCATCATGGGTTGTAATCGCCCCACCCTCGCCGGCGGTAATCACTTTGGCGTAATTAAAGCTGAACGCGCCGGCGTGACCGATACTGCCGGCTGGTCGCCCTTTGTACGACGCACCGAACGCCTGGGCGCAGTCCTCCAGCAAAAGCAGCCCATGCCGCTCGGCAATGACTTTGAGTTCGTCTAGGCGAACCAGGTTGCCCATCAAATGCACGGCCATAATGGCCTTAGTGCGCGGCGTAATTTTCCGTTCCACGTCGGCGGGGTCGAGGTTGAAGGTCCGGTCAATTTCGGCCAGGACCGGCACGGCGCGGGCGTAGATAATGGCCGAAATACTGGCGATAAAGGTAAAACCGGGCACAATTACCTCGTCGCCGGGGCCAATGCCCAGGCCGATCAAGGCAATCCACAGCGCCGTCGAGCCGGAATTGACGGCAACGGCATAGTCAACGCCCGCCTGTTCGGCCATAGCCCGCTCAAAGCTCCAGACTTTGGCCTTAAAATTGGGGTTATCCTCCTGGCCGTAGCGGTAAATCCAGCCGCCGCGCAAAACGTCAACCACTTCGGCGATTTCTTCTTCACCGATAAGATCAAACCCAGGTCCGGGCATAGAAGTCCTCCTAAAAATAGTCCACAGATTACCCAGATTTCGCAGATAAAAATTAAAAATCTGTATAATCTGCGAAATCTGCGGATTATCCCTCAGCCACCAGCACGTTCAAGCCGGTATTTTGCAGCGCCAGGTGCTGCTCAGGACTGATACCAGCATCCGTGATTAATAAATCCACATCCACCAAAGGACAAAGCCGGGCAAACGTAGCCTTGCCCAACTTGGAGTGATCGGCCAGGATAATCGTCTGCTCGGCGGCAGCCATGAACGCCCGGCTGGCCACTGCTTCAGGCTCGTCGGCCATTGAGAAACCAAAGTCCGGGTCCACCCCACTTGCGCCCAGGAAAGCCAGGTTAAGATGCATATTTTGCAGACTTTGGGCTACCAGATTGCCGACCAGCTCGTACGAGTCCTGATTTAAGAGGCCGCCGGTAACGATGACCCTTTTGCCTAACTGGCCCTGCAATTCCAGGGCAATATTGACCGCATTGGTGACGACGGTAATGTGTTCCATGGCCCGCAACTGGCGGGCCAATTCGGTGCAAGTGGAGCCTCCACTGAGGCCGATAACCAACTCCGGTTCAATCAGTTGCTTCGCCGCCGCCGCAATCTTACGTTTGGCTTCGACATGCTGCGCGGCTCGATTTTCATAGGGTAGCTCATAACGAATAGGGGTGGGGAGTTGGGCCGTGCCGTGAGTGCGCTGCAGCAGGCCGCTTTTTTGCATCACGCGCAGGTCGCGCCGGATGGTTGAAGGGGAAACATCCAGCAACTCGCTCAACCGGCCTACCTCCAGGCTGTTATGCTGGGTGAGATGCTGCAAGATTTTCAACTGGCGAGCGGTTGTCATCTTTGACCCCATGACCAGGTTGTTATAGATGAGGAAGAGAGCATGCCTTATTCAGGGCAGGACTGTCACTGCTTAATTCGTCGCAATGTTAGCATGTGTTTGCTCATTTGTCAATGATATGAGCAGGCCCTGGCAGTTTTCTCTTTGTAAGTGATTGGAGAATTTTCAGTGGGGTAAAAATCAATTTTGACATTTTTTAACTGGAACAGCATAATTCCGCCATTCCAGATTACCTCCTGTTCTCCTCAAAAGCTGCTCCGAGCTGTGGTGTGGGCAAATAACGCTACAATATATCTCTGGCAGGAGTGAATAAGCATGCATCCAGGGCTGAAGGCTCGCTATGACCGTATCATTAACCCCCAAACCGGCAAAACTGTGCTGCTGCCCTTCGATCACGGCTTACCGTTTGGCCCTCTTCCCGGCATCACCGACCCCCGCCAGACCGTCCGTTGGGCCGTGGCCGGCGGCGCAAATGCCGTCATTTTCAACCAGGGCTTGGCTGGCGTTTTATTCTCTGAATACAATACCAAAATTCCGGCCATCCATATGCTGACCAATAGCTGCACGGTGGAGCATGCCGCCCTTTTTGGCAGCGTGCTGCGTGCAGTCAAATGGGCCGCCGACGCCGTTGCTCTCGAAGTTCTGGTCGGTGCGGAAACTGAAGGCCAGATGATCGAGCAGGCCGCGCCGGTGCTGGATGCGTGCGAGGAATGGAACATGCCATCGCTCTTGATGATGTACCCCACTGAACGATTTGTTGATCAAGTGGGCAAGGTGGAGGCTATCCGCCGGGCGGCCCGAGCGGGGGCTGAACTGGGGGCGACGATCGTTAAGACGGCCTGGCCGGGCAGCCGGGCCGACCTGGTCCGGGTGGTCGAAAGCTGCCCGGCTCCGCTGGTGGTGGCCGGGGGCAGCCACAAAACGGTGGAGGCCACCTTCCAGATGACGCGGGATATCATTGCCGCCGGAGCCATTGGCGTGGCCATGGGCCGCAATTTGTGGGGGGCGGAAAACCCGGCGAAGATGATTCGAGCGGTGAGTGCGATCGTTCATGAGGATGCCAGTGTGGCGGATGCTGTGGCGATGCTGGAAATAGGAACACAGAGTGTCACAGAGGAGACACAAAGGAACACAGAGAAATCTCGGTGAACCTCTGTGTCTTCTCCGCGTTTCTCTGTGCAATTTCTTGGCCGAACGATTTGCTTAAGTTCCATCAAAATACTGTCTGACCTTCTCTAGCAACGATATTCACGGGCAAGACATAATGGCTTTCTTTCTTGGCGTAGACATCGGCGGAACCAAGAGCCACGCTTTGGTGGCCGACGCTTCCGGCCGGGCGGTGGGTTTTGGCGAAGCCGGGCCTGGCAATTACGAGGATGTTGGCTATGAGGGGCTGGCCGCGACCCTGGCCCTGGTGACGCAGCGTGCCCTGACCGATGCCGGAATTGCTCAACAGCAGATTGGAGGGGCTGGCTTTGGGATTGCCGGGTATGATTGGCCCTCCCAGCGCGAGGCTCACCTGGCCGCCATTCGTCCCCTGGGACTGAACCAGGCTCGCCTGGGACTGGTCAACGATACGATTATTGGCTTGCTGGCTGGATCCCCTTCCGGCTGGGGGATTGCCGTCATCGCCGGAACCCGGGCTAACTGCTGGGGCTGGGACCAGCAGCGGCGGATGGGCCGCCTGACCGGCTATGGCTGGCGCATGGCTGAAGTAGCGGGCGGGCTTGAGTTGGTCGGCAAGGCAGTCCAGGCAGTGGCCCTGGAGTGGACCCGGCGCGGTCCAGCCACCCGCCTGACCCAGGCCTTCATTGAATTTACCGGGGCGCGTGATATCGAAGATTTGCTGGAGGGGTTGAGCCTGGAACGCCTTCATTTGGATGCTGCCGCTGCGCCGCTGGTGTTTCGGGCGGCGGCAGAGGGTGATTTGGTGGCCATTGAAACCATCCTCTGGGCGGGGCGTGAGCTGGGCAGCCTGGCCGTTGGAGTCATTCGCCAGTTAAACTTTGAGACATTGGAGTTTGATACGGTGCTGGTCGGCAGCCTCTACCAGGGCAGCCCGCTTCTGGTCGAAGCGATGCGCCAGACCATTCACACAGTGGCGCCGGGCGCTCGCTTTATGCCACTCAGCGCCCCGCCGGTGGTCGGGGGAGTGCTGCTGGGTATGGAACAGGCCGGATTAGATGCGCCGGCTTGGCGGGAAACCTTGATTCAGTCTACGGTTGAGTTATTGTCGGCACGCCGGGACTGATTTGAAGAGTCAGGAGTGTCAAAGTGCACTTTGACACTCCTCAATAAGTACGGGACTATGAACCAAACCTTCAAGTTCTATAACCGCCTCCGGGTCCGTTTCAATGAGACTGACCTCCAGGGGCATGTCAATTTTGCCCAGTATTACTTTTACTTTGACGAGAGTGTGACCCACTACTTCGAGGCAATTGGCTATGATCACCAGGCTATGCAGGCCGATAACACGGACCTGCTTTTTGCCGAGTCTCACTGCGCCTACAAATCCTCGGCTAAATGGCCGGAGTGGCTGGCGGTTTATGTGCGGGTGGGCCATCTTGGCCGGCGCAGTCTCCGTTTTGAGTTTGAGGTCAGGGCCGAGGCCGATGGCCGGCTGGTTGCCACCGGCCATATTGTCGCCGTCACCGCCCACAAAGACACCTTTGCGCCGCATCCCATCCCGGACCGGTTGCGGCAGGCCGTCCATGCTTATGAGGAATACCCTGGCGAGCACGAGCGGCTGGGGATCAAACCCAAAGAATGAAACTATTGACCCTCTCCGAAGCCGTCGCCCGTTTTGTGCCGGATGGCAGCGCCGTAGCCCTGGGCCTGGCCCAGGAAACGATGATTCCCTTCGCCGCCGGCCACGAATTGATCCGCCAGCGCAGGCGGGATTTGACCTTGATTGGCCCTATCTCCGATATCTTGTTTGACCAGCTTATTGGGGGCGGCTGTGTGCGCAAAATTCGCGCGGCCTGGGTCGGTAATGTGATTACCGGTTCCAGCTACAACTTCCGCCAGGCTGTCGAGAGCGGGGCCATCGAGATGGAAGACCACTCCAACCTGACCCTGGCCATGGCCCTTCGCGCCGGAGCGATGGGCGTGCCTTTCATGCCGGCGCGGACCGCCCTGGGCAGTGACCTCTATAAAACCAACCCCACTCTCAAAACCATCACCTGCCCTTTCACCGGCGTTACCTTAACTGCGGTCGCGGCTATTAACCCGGACGTGGCCCTCATTCATGTGCAGCGGGCCGATGAAAACGGCAACGCTCACGCCTGGGGCAACTTCGGCATCACCCGCGAAGCCTGCCTGGCCAGCCGCCACATCATCATCACCGCCGAAGAGATCGTTGCCCCGGAGGTGATCAACAGCGACCCCAACCGGGTCATTACCCCTGGCTTTCGAGTCAGCGCGGTGGTGCATAAGCCGTGGGGCGCGCACCCATCGCCGGTGCCGGGCCATTACAACCGCGATCACCAGGCTTTTATTGATTACCAGCAGAGCAGCAGAACGCCTGAACGCTTCGCCCAGTGGCAGGCTTATTGGGTAGATAGCGTCCGCAGCAGTCAGGATTACCAAGCTCTACTCGGCCTGGAGCGGCAGGAAGAACTTAGCCTGAAAACCCACGTCTGGTCTGCGGCAGTGGATTATGGGTATTGAAATCGTGGTGCGTGGTGCGCGGTCTGTAAATGAACGCACTACGTACCACGAGCGGAAAAGGATGATGATGGGTAATTCTAACTACACTCTTTCTCAACTCATGGTCACCGCCGCCGCCCGCGAGATTGCCGACGGCGAGGTTATCTTTGTCGGTATGCGGCTGCCGCTGTTGGGCTTCCTGCTGGCCAAGAGCACCCACGCGCCGAATGCCGTCGGCGTGTACGAGTTGGGCGTCATTCGTGAAACCGTTGCTCCTGCCCCGATACTGACGATGGGCGACCTGCCCAACCTCTACCGCGCCCAATGGCTGGCCGACACCGCCGACCTGATGGGCTTGCTTCAGCAGGGCCGGGTGGATGCCAGCTTCATCGGTGGGGCGCAGGTGGACCGGTTTGGCAACCTCAATACCACTTACATTTTGACCGCCAACCACCGAGTGCGAAGCCTCCCCTTGGGACCGCCGACCGCCGCAGGGCACAAGAGCGGAGATGAGACATGGCCGTCGAGTCAAATTGAAACGCGGCTGCCGGGCAGCGGGGGGGCGTGCGACCTGGCCAGCCTGGCCCAGCGGCACATCATCATCATGGCCCACGAGAAACGGCGCTTTGTGCCCAGGGTGGATTACATCACCTCGCCCGGTTACGGCGACGGGGCCGGCTGGCGCGAGCGAGTCGGCCTGCCGAGCGGCGGACCGTCCACAGTCATCACGACGCTTGGCGTGCTGCGTTTTGATCCTGAAACACGGGAGATGACGCTGGCCTCAACCCATCCGGGGGTAACGGTAGCGCAGGTCCTGGCTAACACCGGCTGGCCGCTGGCTGTGGCCCCGCAAGTTACAGAAACACTCGCACCTACTGAAGCCGAGTTGGCGATGCTGCGGCAGTTCGATCCGCAAAGGTTTTGGACAAAGGGCTGACGGGGTAAAAACAACAGAAACGTCGCAATGATGAGAGGGACGCGAAGAGACGAAGACACGAGGACGCGAAGAGTCTTCTCGCGTCCTCGCTTCACGAGTCATCGCATCTTTATTTTCTTAGGGGGAGCTATTCAATGTCACGTAAACACCTGATTGATTTAAATGCCTGCATCGAACGTCTGGCCGCCAACGGCGATCTGGTGCGGGTGCGGAGCGAGGTGGACCCGGTTCACGAGTTGGCCGGGGTGGCCTATCACTTTGAGGGCCGGGAGGTAGTGCTGTGCGAGCGGGTCAAGGGGCACGCTTTTCCGGTGCTGGTTGGGCTGTACTGGAACCGGGCGGCCCTGGCCCGCCTGTTTGATTGTCCCGCCGCCCAATTGCCGTTTGTGGTCGCCGATGCGGTCCAGGAGTGGCAGACCCGGCCCATTGAGCCGGAGGTGGGCGACACCGGCCCGGCTAACGAGGTTATTGAAGCGGAAGTGGATCTGCGCAAACTGCCCATTCCAACCCACGCCCTGGGCGACGGCGGCCCTTACATTGATTCTGCCGTTGTCATTGCCCGCGATCCTGATACGGGCGTGCGCAACGCTTCGATCTACCGGGCGCTGGTCACCGGGCCGGACCGGCTGACCGTCCAGCTTGACGAGGGCCGGCACGTCCGCGATTACTACGAGCGGGCGGAGAGACAGGGCCGGCCGCTGGAAGTCACCTTGAACAACGGTATTGGCCCGGCGGTGCATATCGCCTCGGCGGTGCCCAGTTCCGCCGCGCCGATTGACAAGGATGAATTGGGCATCGCCGGAAATATGACCGGCGAGCCGCTACGCCTGATCCGCAGCCAGATGGTGGGCGTGGAGGGATTGGCCGACGCTCAGTTTGTTTTGGAAGCAGAGATGCTGCCGGAAACGCGCGAGCCGGAAGGGCCATTTGCCGAAGTGACCGGCTACTACGCCGCCCAGGATCAGCGCTGGGTGGTCCGGGTTAAGAAGATTACCCGGCGCAAAAATCCCATCTGGCAGACGATCCTATCGGGCAAAGAAGTTTTTAACTCGGTTGGGCTGGTTGGGGAAGCGGCCGTCTTCCGGCTGGTGTCGCGCCAGGTGCGCGATGTGAAGGGAGTCTATTTCAGCCACGGCGGCTGCGGTTTTTATCACGCGATGGTGCAGCTCAAAAAAAGCATGGAAGGCACGGCCAAAAATGCCATTCTGGCGACCTTTGCTGCCTTTCCCTCGCTCAAAATGGTCATTGCCGTAGATGAGGACGTGGATATAACCAACGCCGAGGATGTGGAATGGGCCTTGGCCACCCGCTTCCGGCCCGAAACCGGCCTGATCCAGATCCCGGCAGCGCGCGGCCACGAACTCAACCCTTCGACGGATCGCGGCCTGGGGATGAAACTGGGGCTTGACGCCACTGCGCCCTATCCCCGTCCCCGCGCCTTTGAGCGGGTCAAGATGGCCAAGGTCAATGTGGAGGAGCTGGATATACACCGCTAGGCAAATAACGTCAGTGGGTTATTTCTATTTGCTGACAAGATTAACAAGATTTACAGGATAAAAAGGCTCAAAATCTTGTTCATCCTGTTAATCCTGTCCATTTTGGATAGAAACGTCAAATTCAGGTTATATTAGAAAAACTCTGCGCCCTCCGCGTTCTCTGTGGTTAATTTTTTGCCGGAGCTGTGATCCACTAACGGTCTCTGCGCCGCCAAAAAGCAGGGAAGCCGAGCAGCATCCACACCAGAAAGCCCCAAACGCCCCACCAGGCCGCGCAGACGCCGATAATTATTAATAAATTATACCCATCCAGCGGCCAGATAATGGCGACCAGGTAGCCCATCCCCAGAAAAAAGCTCAGCGGGTAGAGGACGCCCCAGAAGCGGCGGGCCGGCCAGCGGCGCAGTGGGGCCGGAGTCAGGGTTTGCAGAAAACGATAGCCGGAGTGAGTCGCCTGGAACCACCACAGCACCGGGCGGGCGGTCCAGCCGCTGCGCCGGACCACTTGCTCGATATCTTTGGTCAGTCCCTCGCCGGGCGGACCGGCCCCCATCCCGGCGGCCCCTTGCAGGCGCGGCAGCCAGCCGTCCAGGCCGACAAAAAAGCTGGAGCCGCTGTCTATTTGGTGCATGCGCAGTTCGTGGCGCTGCTCGTCGAGCAGGAAGCGCAGATGGTGGGAACTGGCCTGCCGCGACACGGCGAAACGCCCGCGGCGGAAATCTTCCTGCCCCCATTTCATCTCTAGGTCGCAGTCCTGTCCCTCCAGCAGGGGATAGGTCCGGCCGGCCTTGTTCAAGGCCAGCAGACGCCGGCGCAGCTCCTCGCCGGCTACAGGCTTATGGTTAGGCGGCCGCTTAACGAGTAAGCTGACGGTGAACTCCATCATGGCGTGGAGCATGACCAGCATCAGCACGATATAAGGGATAAGCCACCAGATACTTTGTTCGAGCAGCGGTGTGCTTTGGGGAACCACCTTTTTTCCTTTGCGTTCGCCTGGATCATGCATGACTTATGCATAAGGTCATGCATAGCTTACGCATAAGGTAACCTCGAGTCACCGCTTGGGCAGGGTGAAAGTAGAATCAACTTACATATCCTAAGCAGGAGAAGATTGCAGCGAGGGGCCAATTCCTTCCAGCACTACGTGGCGAAGTGTCTCGGAGCCGCCAAAACGTTTGACTGCATCCAGAATTTCTAGCCCAACTAATTGTCCTTCGCTATCGTAATCGGCGGCAATACCTTCAGCTAGATGTTGGGTGGTGACTGTAGTTTCACGAAAAGTGATACTCAAAGCGTCAACCTCTGCGTCATAACTGATCTTCATCTTTATAACCCCTTTCAGAAATAGTAAGTATAAACCGTTACCACCACAATTTCTGCCGACTCTTCGACAAATATAGGCCGGACCTGTTTGGTAGCGTAAATTTTGCCATTCCAGTCCCGACCGAAGGGAAAGTCCCAACGACATTGAAGCCGTCCCAACTCAGTTGGCTCCCATAAACCATTATGGATGGCTTGCTCTACTTCTGCAACTGTGAAGCCTCGTTTTGTTAGGTAGCTCAAGGCATGGGCAGATAAACGGATAGGTTTCATGCCCGGCTCTCCTCCACAATTTTGATCTCTGCCTCACTTAACTCATACAACGCATACACCAGCCGATCAATTGCCTTATCCGTGGCCGCGATTTGGCGCTGGTAGAGCTGCTTATCCGCCGGGTTATTGGCCTCCAGGAAGAATTTGCGCTCGACCCGGCCGTTGGGCAGGCGGAAGGAGTAATCGGGCGCTTTTTTGCGGCCTTTGATGTCTAGCTTATCTTCGTGGATGACCTCGCGCAGGTTTTCGGGCAAACCCTGGTGGTTGGTCATGTCCCAGCCCAGCGCCTCAAAAAAGGGATTGATGAAATCTATGCGGGTTAAGGTCTCGTTATAGCTAACTCGCTTGTAATCGGCCAGGTTATACTGAAACTTGGCGACAAGGGCAGCAACGGCGTCTTTGGCTTGGGCTTTGCTCATGGCGCAAACTCCGGTGGGGCGAGTGAATGATAAAATTATAACATAAGATCAGACGTGACTCAACCGCGTCATCAGGACAAGGGTTTGCCCCAGATTTTAGGTATGTTCCGGTAGGGGCGCAAGGCCTTGCGCCCTTACGCCTAAAAAATTGGGACAAGACCCATCAAGACAGCTTTAATTCAATTTGACATCAGTCTAGGCCGATGTTACAATCGCGCCACCGTTCCCTGGATTAAACGGCGTTCATCATTTGAAATTTCCAGATTAGTTTCGACCTGTTATTCTCCCCTCACTGCTCACCATCCCCGCGCGACGATGCTGCGCACCCGGTTCTTAGTCGAAAAATTTATTGAAGGATTGTTTCTAAAAAACCAAAGGAGGTGTAAGGGCAATGTCTTCCAGCAAAAGTTTTTATTTTAGCCGGCGTGAGTTCTTAAAGGCGACGGGGGCAGCGGCAGCGACCCTGGCGGCTGGACCGCTGTTGGGCGCTTGTGGCGGCGGCGCGGCCTCTGGCCCTTTGAAAATCGGAGTACTGTTACCCTACTCGGATATTTATGCCGTTCTGGGGGAGAGCATCACCGAGGCCATTAAGATGTATTTCGATGAAGTCAAGAACGAAGCCGGGGGACGGAAAATCGAAATCATCACCGAGGACGAAGGTACCCAGCCGGACACCGCCTTGCAAAAGGCGCGCAAGTTAGTGGAACAGGACGAGGTAGCCTTTTTGACGGGGGTGGTCAGTTCGGGGGTGCTGGCCGGGCTGCGCGATTATCTGGACCAAAACAAAAAGCTGCTGATCTGCGCCAATGCCGGGGCCAATGCCTTGAGTCGCAAGGCCAAAACGCCGTACATTTGGCGGACCTCCTTTACCAACTGGATGCCCAACTGGCCGGTCGGGACCTGGGCAGCCAATAACGTGGGCAAAAACGCCTATATCAGCGTGCCCGATTACGGGGCAGGCAAAGATACGGTCAATTCTTTTACCAATAGTTTTGAAGCTGGCGGCGGTAAAGTGATGGGGACGCAGCTCACCCCCTTCCCCAATATGGGCGATCCCGCCCCCTTTATTACCGAGTTATCGAACGCCGCACCCGAATTGATTTACTGTTTTTACAGCGGCGGCGCCGCCGTAACCTTTATGAAAGCCTACGGGGACTTCGGCCTGGCCGGTAAAATCCCGTTGATATGCTCCGGCTTCATGGTCGAAGAGGATGTGCTGCCGGCCCAGGGAGATGCAGCCTTGGGCATCCGCAGCGGCCTGCATTGGTCGCTGCTCCTGGACAACCCGGAAAACAAGAAATTTACGGCAGCCTACAAAGAGCGAACCGGCAAAGAAGCCAATGTTTTTGCGGTCCAGGGGTATGATACCGGGCGAACCATCGTCGAGATGTTGAATAAAGTTCAGGGCGATACCAGCAATGTGGATAAAATGATCGAGGCGCTGGGTGGGACCAGCTTTGCCAGCCCGCGCGGCCCCTTTGCCCTGGATGCCGCCACTCAAGCCCCGCGCCATCACATTTACCTGCGTGAAGTGCAGACGGTAGAGGGGGCGCTGCACAATGTGGTCATCGAAGACCTGGGCGAAATTGTTGATCCGGGGGACGATTCGAAAGGCTGAACCGATTTACGATTTACGATTTTGGATTTTAGATTCAGTAAGAAATCCGGAATCCAAAATCTAAAATCCACGCCGAAGGGCAGTCCAAAATGGACAACTTTCTCATCCAACTCCTCAATGGATTGGTCTTCAGTATGTTGTTATTCACCCTGGCCGCCGGGCTGTCGCTGATTTTTGGCTTGATGGACGTGATCAACCTGGCCCACGGGGCGTTTTACCTGCTGGGCGGCTACATTGGCTTGACTATGGTCCGACAGTTTGGCAATTTCTGGCTGGCCCTGGCCCTGGCCCCGCTGCTGGCTGGCGGGCTGGGGTTGCTCCTGGAGTACTTTTTTCTACGGCGCTTGTATGGCCGCCATCGTCACCTGGACCAGGTGCTGCTGACTTTTGGTGTGGCCCTGATCGTCACCGACCTGACCCGCTGGAATTGGGGCGCTTACGTCGAGTCGGTGCCCGGCCCGGCCTTGCTTGAGGGGCAGGTGGCAGTGCTTGGCATTCTCTTCCCGGTTTATCGCCTGGCCTTGATTGGTTTCGGCCTGGTTCTTGCTGCCGCGCTGTGGCTGTTCATCGAACGCACCCGCCTGGGCGCCATTGTCCGGGCCGGGGTGTTTGACCCGCAGATGGTCAGCGGCCTGGGCATCAATATCCAATGGGTGTTTGCCGGCGTGTTTGCCCTGGGCACCGCTCTGGCCGCTCTGGCCGGGGTCATCGGCGCACCGGTGCTTAATCTGTATCCAGGGCTGGATTCGGAAATCTTGATCCTGACCCTGGTCGTCGTGGTCGTGGGTGGTCTCGGTACTTTAAAGGGCGCCTTCTTTGGCAGCCTGGTCATCGGTCTGGCCGATACGTTTGGCAAGGCTCTACTGCCTCAATTTTCGCTCTTTTTGATCTTTGCCGTCATGGCCCTGGTCTTATTGCTGCGTCCATCCGGCCTGTTTGGCCTGAAAGGAAGTTAAGGGAACCCAGGAAAGGCAGCTATTTTACCATGTCATTTCGAGCGATAGCGAGAAATCCTATAGAGTCTGCCGAGATTTCTCCCTGCGGTCGAAATGACATGCGGGAATTAGTCTTTCACAGGCTCTGAGCAAGAAGCGGAAGACCTTGTGTTACTTGGTGTCCTTCACTGATATTACGGAGCTTTAATTAATGGGAGCAATTGTCGAAGGTTTGGCCGGCTCACGGGCGTGGCTGGCCGAGCGCCGCAAGTGGCTGCTGGCTCTCCTGGGCGTGGTCGCGCTGGTTTACCCCTTCATCGTCCGCAGCTACTTCCTCAGCCTGGCGATCGAGGTGCTGATCTTTGCTATTTTTGCCATGAGCCTTGATCTGCTCTTGGGCTATACCGGGCTGCCCTCGTTTGGCCACGCCGCCTTCTACGGGTTTGGGGCTTACTTGTTGGCCTATACCGCCAGCCGCAGTGAATTAGCCCTCAATCTGACCAACAATCTCCTGCTGACTATCCCGCTGGTGATGCTGGGCACGGCCCTGCTGGCCCTGGTGATTGGTTTTTTTGCCCTCCGGACCAGCGGTATCTATTTTTTGATGGTCACGCTCGCCTTTGCCCAGATGCTCTTCAGCATCGCCATCGGCTGGTCCGAAGTGAGCGGCGGCTCCGATGGCCTGGCCGGGGTACCCCGGCCCGCGTTGGGCCTCGGCCCGCTCAGTTACACGTTCGACACCCGCGAGAGCTACTATTATCTGGTTTTGGCCTTCTTTTTGCTGGCCTGGTGGGTGTTACGCCGCATTGTCAACAGCCCGTTCGGCTGGACGCTGCGCGGCATCCGCGAGAATGAACAGCGCATGGCTGCCCTGGGCTATCGCACCTTCGATTTCAAGATGACGGCTTTTGTTATTGCCGGGGCTTTTGCCGGTCTGGCCGGGGCGTTGATTGTGCATTTTTTCGGGATCGCTTCCCCTGATAATCTCTACTGGACTACTTCCGGCGAGGTCATCATTTCGCTCATCATCGGCGGCGCAGGTACGCTGACCGGGCCAATCTTTGGCGCAGCCATCGAGCGTTTGTTGCCCAACTTTGCCAGTACCTACCTTGACCGCTGGCAAACCTTGATGGGGGTGGTTTTTATTTTGTTTGTCATGTTTGCCCCCCAGGGGGTTATGGGCCTGTTGCATAAACGAGAGAAAAATCGTTAACAGGTTACAGGTTACAAAAGTTCCTTATGTCTCATTTCTCATTTCTTATTTCTTATTTCTTATTTCTTATTCCCTACTCCCTACTTCCTGGCACATTCCCATGACCCGCCTCAAAATCGAGCGCCTGAGCAAAAATTTCGGAGGCATCGCTGCTCTGGTTGGCGTAACGCTGGAGGTTCAGCCCGGCGAACGGCGGGCGATTATCGGCCCCAACGGGGCGGGGAAGAGTACTCTCTTTAACCTCATCGCCGGCGAGTTGCCCCCTTCCAGCGGCAAAATTTACCTGGGAGAACGGGACATTACCAGGCTGCCGGTCTACGAGCGGGCTGATTTGGGCCTGGGGCATACCTTTCAGCGCAACAACCTGTTTCTAGGTTTGACCACTTTTGAAAATGTCCGGCTGGCCGTCCAGCACCATCAGCGGGTAGCCCGGCGTCTTTTTCGGGCGGTCCACAGTTTTGAGCCGGTGATGCATGCCAGCGAAGCGCTGTTAGAGCAGGTGGGATTAATCGAGCAGCGCGATCAGGTGGTCAAAACATTGGCTTACGGACAGCAGCGCGCCCTGGAAGTGGCCCTGGCCCTGGCGACCAACCCCCAGGTGGTGCTGTTGGACGAACCGACTGCCGGGATGTCGCCGGCGGAAACGGGCGAGATGGCTCGCCTGATTGAAAAGCTGCCCCGCTCGCTGACCATGTTGATTGTGGAACACGATATGGATGTGATCTTCAGCCTGGCCGAGCGGATTACCGTGCTGCATTACGGCCAGGTTATTAGCGAAGGGTCGCCGGCCGAGGTCCGGGCAAGCCCATTGGTACAGGAAATCTATTTAGGAATAAGCGGATAAGCGGATGGGGAATAGGTTTCTTATTCGCCGTTCGCCATTCGCCGATTTAAGCCATGCTAATTGTCAATGACATCCACACCTACTACGGCGATAGTCACATTCTGCAAGGCGTTTCGCTCACGGTGGGGCAGGCCGAAGCAGTGGCCCTGCTGGGGCGGAATGGGGTCGGCAAGTCCACTACCATCAAATCCATCATCGGCTTTACTCCGCCGCAGCGTGGGCAGATTACCCTGGCCGGGCTGGATATTACCCATCTGCCCTCGTACCGGATCGCTCAAACGGGGGTTGGTCTGGTGCCGCAGGGACGCTCGATTTTTCCGGCGCTAACGGTGCGCGAAAATATTATGCTGGCCGCCCGTGGGACGGCGAAGGGAGGTTGGACCTTTGAACGGGTACTGGAAACCTTTCCTCCCCTCAAGGGCCGGCTCAAAAATTTGGGCGCTCAACTGAGCGGCGGCGAGCAGCAAATGCTGGCCCTGGCCCGCGCCTTGATGACCAATCCGGAGCTGCTGCTGCTGGACGAACCTTCGGAGGGTCTGGCCCCGCTGTTTGTGGCCGAAATTGGCCGGATCATTGGCCAATTGCGGCAGGATGGTCTGTCCATCCTCCTGGTTGAGCAAAATTTGGCCCTGGCCTTGGGTGTAGCCGACCGGGTGTATGTGATGAACAAAGGCCGGATTGTCTTTGCAGGCACGCCTGCCGATTTGCGCGAGCAGGCCGAGGTCAGACATCGCTATTTGGGCGTCTAAATTGACTATTGATCGTTGGCCGTTGACAATTGTCAATAATCAGTGGTCAATTATTAATTGCCAACGAGAGGAGTCAGGATGCAAGTTGGTATTGGCTTACCCAACACTACCCCCGGCGCGGACCGGGATCTGCTCATCAATTGGGCCAGGCAGGCCGATGAGGGGCCGTTTTCAAATCTGAGTGTGCTCGACCGCCTGGTTTACGACAGCTACGACCCCTTGACCGTACTGGCGGCGGCGGCGGTGATGACCCAGCGTATCCGTTTGGCCACGACCATTGTCATCAGCCCGCTGCGCAATACGGCCTTGCTGGCCAAAGAAGCGGCCAGTGTGGATGCGCTGTCGGGCGGACGGCTGACCCTGGGGCTGGCGGTTGGGGCCAGGCCGGATGATTACACCGCAGCCGGGGTGGATTACTCCACGCGGGGCAAGCGCCTGACCGAACAACTGGCGGCGCTGCGAGCACAGTGGGAAGACGAAGCTTTTGGCCCCCGGCCGGTTCAGTCTAATGGGCCGGAACTGTTGGTCGGCGGCGGCAGCGACCAGGCTTTTGCGCGCATGGTCCGCTACGCCGACGGCTATGTCCACAGCGGCGGGCCGCCCAAAACCTTTGTTCGCGCCGCCGAGAAAGCGCGGGCGGCCTGGCTCGACGCGGGGCGGCCCGGTCAGCCGCGCCTCTGGGCTATGGGTTACTATGCTCTGGGTGGTGAAGCAGCCGAGGCCGGGGCAAATTACTTGCGCCATTACTATGCCTTCACCGGCTCTTTTGCCGAAAAGATTGCCGCTGGTCTGTTGACGACTCCTCAGGCTGTGGCCCAGTTCATCCGCGGCTACGCCGACGCCGGCTGTGACGAGTTGGTGCTGTTCCCCACTGTGCCGGAGTTGAGCCAGTTGGAGAGATTAGCAGAAGCCATAGCGTGATGCGTGATACGTGAGAGATTTTGCGCATCACATATCACAATTATCTAAAACTGAGAGATTATGTATGAAAGTCCTCATCCTCGGCGGCGGCCCCGCCGGTTTGTATTTTGGTATCTTGCTCAAAAAAGCCCATCCCGCCCACGACATTACCCTCATCGAGCGAAATCCGGCCAATGCCACTTACGGTTGGGGAGTTGTCTTTTCTGACCGGACTCTGGCCTCGTTCCGCGAGGCCGACCCCAAGAGTTACAAAGAGATCACCGACCAGTTTGTGTTGTGGGAAGCCATTGACGTTCACTATCAGGATGAGGTCATCCGCATCGGCGGCAACGTTTTTGCCGGGATGTCTCGACGTGTTCTGTTGAACATTTTGCAGGAACGCTGCCGGGAGTTGGGCATTAAAATGATCTTCCAGTCCGACATAACCGACCTGGCCCAACTGCCCGCCGTAGCAGGCGCCGACGATTTCGATCTGGTTGTGGCCGCCGACGGCGTCAACAGCCTGACCCGCAAAACGTATGCCCACGTTTTTAAACCTGATTTGGATATCGGTAAGTCGAAATTTATCTGGTTTGGCACCACCAAAGTGTTGGACTCCTTTACCTTCATCTTTAGGGAAAATGAGCATGGCCTGTTCCAGGTTCACGCCTATCCC
Organism: Chloroflexota bacterium; assembly: GCA_016860845.1. The sequence goes on along the minus strand of BOKF01000011.1, from coordinate 131,862 downwards.
TTCGATGGTACAACCGGGACCTTTATCGTTGAATGTGAGGAAGAAGTATGGCAGCGGGCCGGTCTGGATGGGGCCAGCGAAGCCGACAGTATTGCCTACTGCGAAAAGCTCTTTGCCCAGGATTTGGGCCAGGCGCATCTCCTTTCCAACCACTCGCTCTGGGTCAATTTTCTCACCGTCAAAAATAAAACCTGGCGGCACGGGAATATCGTGCTGCTGGGCGATGCCGCCCACACGGCCCACTTTTCGATTGGTTCCGGCACCAAGCTGGCCATGGAGGATGCTATCGCGCTGGCAAATGCCTTTGAGCAGCACGACGATGTCACCACGGCGCTGTCCGAGTACGAATTGGAGCGCCGGCCCAAGGTCGAAGCGCTGCAAGAAGCGGCCCGCGAGAGCCGGGTCTACTTTGAAAACATCGCCCGCACGTTGAACCTTGAGCCGTTGCAGTTCACCTTCCATTTGATGAGCCGCAGCGGCCGGCTGGGTTATGACAATCTGCGGCAGCGCGACCCCCACTTTGTGGAAGCAGTTGACCGCTGGTTTGCGACCCCCCCCTCAACTCCCCCCCCTTTAAGGGGGGAGAAGGGGGGGGGGAGGTTGATTGCGCCCCCGCCGCTCTTTAATCCGTACAAACTGCGCGACCTGATTTTGGCTAACCGCATTGTCCTGTCGCCCTCACCAACCTATACCGCTGCTGACGGCCTGCTCAGCCCAACCCTCGCCGCCCAACTTCACCGTCTGGCCCTGGGGGGTGCAGGCCTGATCATGACCGAACCCGCCGCCATCTCAGCCGAAGGGCGAATTACTCCTGGCGATGTCGGCATGTATCGCCCTGAACATGGGGCCGCATGGCGGCAGATGACGGATTTCATCCACGCCAACTCCCCGGCGAAAGTGGCGCTCCAATTGAATCACGCTGGACGCCGTGGTTCCACCCGGCCTCGCCAGGAGGGCCTCGACCGGCCCCTGCGGGCCGGTAACTGGCCGCTGCTGTCGGCCTCGGCGCTGCCGTATACGCCGCATAACCAACTCCCCAAAGCGATGGAGCGGACGGACATGGAGAAGGTTTGTAGTGATTTTGTGCGGGCGGCGCAACTGGCCCACGAAGCCGGATTCGATTGGCTGCACCTCCATTTTGGCCACGGTTATCTGCTGGCCAGCTTCCTCTCACCGCTAACCAACCGGCGTGAGGACGAGTACGGCGGCTCTTTGGAAAACCGGCTGCGCTTCCCGCTTGAGCTGTTCGCCGCTGTCCGGGCGGTGTGGCCGGAGGATAAGCCGCTCAGTGTTGCCCTGAATGTGACCGATGGCCTGGCCGGAGGTTTTGAGCTGGCTGAGGCGGTCCAGGCCGCCCAGGCGCTCAAGGCCCAGGGCTGTGACTTGATTGAGGTCCTGGCCGGCCAGACAACGCCGGAGGCTCACCTTGCCTACAGTCCCGGTTTTCTGACCCCGTTCAGCGACTGGCTGCACAGCAAAGCCGGGATAGCGACGATGGTCGGCGGCTATTTAACCACCACCGACGAGGTCAATACTATCCTCGCTGCCGGGCGGGCCGACTTGTGTCTTATGCATCCTTTATCTCTTGGCGACTGAAATCCAGCAGCGGTTTTGGGTGCAAATTTTTAGCCCGGCAATTCACCTCTGCCAATTTTTAGGTATAATTTAATTTAGGTTTGCGTAGTCCGGTGAAGTCTTTTCGTTTCTGAAAGGAGCAGTTACCCCCACTTTTCTCTGGCCTGACAATTGAATCGTTTCCGTCGGTAGGTCAAAGCATCTTTGGCCTAAAAATCACTCCTTCTTTATCAGAGTTTCTACAAATTACTTTTACCTTTTCAGGAGGACCCCATGAAACAGAAACAGACCGTTGGTATCATTGTGGCTCTGGTTTTGATTGTTCTGCTGCTCGTTTTGTTCAATTCAAAAGCGTGTAGCATCGCCAAGCCGCCCGTTCCGGCGACGACGGAAGCGATTGCCTCACCTCCCGCCGCCGAAATGAAGGCGACGACCCTCAGTCAGGTCAATCTGCGCAGTGGACCGGGTACGTTCTATGCTGTGGTCGGCAGCGTGCCGGCTAACAGCGAGGTTACGGTGATTGGCCGGACTGAGGACAGCACCTGGCTGCGGATAAAGTCTAATGCCGCGGAGCAGGTCTGGGTGACGGCTGATGCAGCTTTGGTAAAAATTGACCAGGCTCAGTTGGCCGGCCTGCCGGTGGTCGAAGCGCCAGCGCTGCCCTTCGACGTGAACAATCCCAAGGTCAATGAGGTGCTCACCCTCATCCCCCTGGTGCTGCACAATCCGCAAAGTTTTACCTGCGCCTCTCATGCCGGGATTAATAATCTGATTGCGCTGCAAGAGGGCAATGTGGTCGGGCCGCATGCCGGGGATTTTGTGATGGGCAGCGATAATGTTTTGTTCAAATACAGCGGCGGTTCGCTCGCCCTGATTCGTGAAAACCCCATCGCTCGGTTTGAAGGGGGTGCGGAGACTTTGCCTTTTGGCCAGGCCATGCAACTGTTTCAAAAGGGTGAAATTGTCTGGACAGGGACGCTAGGCCAGTCACCCGGTCGCGGAGTCACCGGGTGCGATCCGGCCATGAAATGATTGTTGAGGGGGATTTGGAAGGCTTCAAGTTATTCGAACCCATCCAAATTAACACGATGCGGCTCGAAAACCGGATTCTGCTCACGGCGATGGTCACGCGTTTATCGGGCGAGGATGGCTACGTTAACCAGCCCATCATTGACCGCTACACGCGCTTTGCCCGGGGTGAAACCGGCTTGATTGTCGTCGAGGCAACAGCGGTCCACGGGGCCAAAAGTGGGCCGCTGCTGCGGCTCAGCGACGCCTCTTTTGTTCCCGGCCATCAGGAGTTGGCCCGGCGCATCCACGCCGAAAGCCACAGCAAGGTCGCTCTCCAAATCATCCATTTCTTGAAAATTGCCCGCAGCGGCTGGCGGCAAACGGTGGATATGTTGAGCCACGACGACATCCACTTGATCGTGCAGCAGTACGGCGAGGCCGCCGCCCGCACGCGTGAGGCTGGCTATGACGCCGTCGAACTGCACATGGCCCATGCCTACACCATGTCCTCTTTCCTTTCCAAACACAATGCCCGCAGCGACGAATACGGAGGGCGCAGCCTGGAAACCCGCATGCGGGCCATGACCGAGGTCATCCTCCAGGTGCGCCGGCAGGTTGGGCCTGACTTTCCGATTGGCGTGCGCTTTGACGGCGAGGAATGTATCAAGAGCGGCTACGGGCTGTCAGAGTCGAAATACATGGCCCTGCGCATGGCTCAGCTTGGCGTGGATTACATCAGCATCTCCGCCGGAGGCAAGTTCGAGGATGCGGTCAAAAAGGAGGGTGAGCCGCTCTATCCCTACACCGGCTACAGCGGCGACCGGACCATGCCACCTGCCGAGTACCAGGACGGGGCGAATGTTTATCTGGCTGCCGGGATCAAAGCCTTTGTCAATGCCCACGGCTACCCAACCCCCATCGTCACGACCGGCAAAATCCCAATGCCCCAAGCCGCCGAAGAAATCTTGCAGCGAAGCCAGGCCGACATCGCCGGCTTTGCCCGCGCCCTGCTGGCCGACCCCGACTGGCCCAAGAAGGCCCGGCTGGGCCAAGAGGGGCGGATTGTGCGCTGTGTCTACGGCAATGTTTGCAAGGCCCTGGACGAGAACTTCAAACAGGTCAAGTGTACTCTCTGGTTGAAACAAGGGCTGCACCCGCCAGACCCACCCGCGGTGGGGGATGAATCGCCACCCACCTGGGCCCGCGGCGGCCAGCTCCAGGCGACCCGGCAGGTCAACGGCCGGGTGCTGCTGGCCTGGGAGCGGGCGGTGGACCCGCAGGGCGTCTACGGCTACGAAATTTTCCGGGCGGTGAATGGCGGGCGTTTTGTTCACCTCACCTCGGCGACCACGACCCGCCACGCCGATGATTATGCCCTGGCCGGCAACACCTACGCCTACCAGATCAAAGCCTATGACTTCGCCGGAAATCGCTCCGAGCCATCCAATACGGCAGTTGTTGAAGTTCCGCTGCCCATGCCGATTGCTGGGGACTCGCTGCGCCTGAATGGCGAAGTTGAAGCGCAGATGGGTTACACAGCTTAAGGGTCCACAGATGAACACAGATAGACGCAGATAAAAATTATCTGTGCATATCCGTGTCAATCTGTGGACCTGAGGTAAATGAGATAATATGGACAAATTAGTTTTGGCCGGCCGGCGGGCTGTTGTAACCGGGGCGAGCCGGGGGATTGGCCAGAGCATTGCCCTGGCCCTGGCTCAGGCCGGGGCCGATGTGGCGGTGACGGCTCGTAGCGAGACCGAGCTGGAGCAGGTCGCCGAGCAAATTCGCGCGCTGGGCCGGCGCAGCCTGGCCGTATCAAGCGATGTGACCGACCCGATCCAGGTCGAGCGGCTGGCGGCGGCGGTGCAGGCGGGTTTAGGCGGGATTGATATCCTGGTTAATAATGCCGGTGGCGGCGCGAGCCACAAATTTCTCAACCATCCCGACGAGTTGTGGCAGCGCATGCTGCTGCTCAACCTGACCAGCGTTTACTATGTGACCAAAGCCTTTGTGCCGGCAATGGTCGAGCAGCGCTGGGGCCGGATTATGACCATCGCTTCGACGGCGGCCAAAGTTGGTGGGCGTTATATTGCCGCTTATACGGCGGCCAAGCATGGTGTGCTGGGCCTGACCCGCAGCCTGGCCCTGGAGTTAGCCCCCTACCAGATTACGGTCAATACCGTCTGTCCGGGCTACGTGGATACGCCGATGACCCAGGCGACGATTGACAACATTGTTGCCCGGACCGGGATGAGTGAGGCCCAAGCTCGACAGTCGTTAGAGAAGACGAGTCCGCAGCAGCGCCTCATTAACCCGAACGAGATTGCCGCATTGGTCGTTTTTCTGGCCCAGGATACCAGTTATGGCATCACCGGCCAGGCCATCAATGTGGATGGGGGAACGGTGATGGCCTGAAAGGTGAGATGTGGAATGTCCTGCGTCTTTCGTAAGAATTAACGAAAGACGCAACACGCAAAACGTTTGAGGATAAGGAGTCTATATCACTTGATGATCAAGCCATGGAACAGAAATAAGTTCCAGCAGTTATTTCTCTGTCTAACCCTCCTGGGGGCAGTGATTGTAAGCGCCACCTCGTTGGCTGAGCGGGTGATCGCGCAAGGTTCTTTAGATAAACAGTTATTCTTACCTATCATCATCAAGCCGGCTTGTCCGCTAAGCCCTGAAGAACAAGCGCTGGCCAACCTGCTGCTAAACGATGCCAATCAACAGCGTGTCTCTTTCTCCTGCCATCCGATCCTGGCTCAAGTCGCCCGTCAAAGAGCCACGGATATGGCCCAGCGGGACTACTTTGACCATACCACTCCGGAGGGTTTCGGACCAAATTATCTGGTTCGCCAGGCTGGTTATGTGCTGCCCTCTTACTACAGCCCCGCGCTTGATGGCAACAACATCGAGTCGATTGCAGCAGGTTTCCCGACTGCTGCCACCACCTGGCAGCAGTGGATGGGTTCGATCCCCCACCGGACGCAGTTGCTTGGCCTGAATTCCTTCTTTGCCGAGCAGACCGAATACGGCATTGGTTATGCTTATAACCCAAACAGTGAGTATTTATATTATTGGGTTGTGATTACGGCGAAACCAGGGCCTTGAAATAATCAAAGGGGAGAGGGTAGAGATATGAGTTACGATTTTCTGTATGAAGTGAATGACGGCGTCGCGACCCTGACCTTTAACCGCCCCGATGTGCTCAATGCACTGACTTTTGAGGTGTATGCCCAGTTCCGGGACCTGCTGGAGGCGCTGCGCTATGACGATGCGGTCAAGGTCCTAGTCCTGACCGGCCAGGGACGCGGCTTTTGCTCCGGTGGGGATGTCCACGACATCATTGGCGAACTGCTCAAGCGAGATGTAAAAGACCATCTCGATTTCACCCGCATGACCGGGGCGGTGGTGCAGGCTATGCGGCTGCTGGACAAGCCGATCATTGCGGCGCTCAACGGCACGACGGCGGGAGCGGGGGCGGTCATTGCCCTGGCCTCGGATTTACGGATTGCGGCGGAGGGAATGAAATTCGCCTTTCTGTTCACCAAGGTCGGCCTGACCGGGGCGGATATGGGCGCGGCCTATCTGCTGCCGCGTGTGGTCGGCCAGGGACGGGCGCTGGAACTGCTGCTGTTGGGTGACGCGATTGACGCGGCCACTGCCGAACGTTACGGTTTGGTTAACCGCGTCGTCCCGCCCGCCGAACTCCTGCCTAGAGCTTTGGAATGGGCCAGCCGCCTGGCGCACGGCCCAACGCTGGCCATTTCGATGACCAAGCGACTGGTCAACAACGAGTGGCATATGGACCTGGTTTCAGCCATTGAAAGCGAAGCCCAGGCCCAGGCCTTGCTGCTGATGGGCCAGGATCACCGGATTTTTTACGAGGCATTTAAAGAAAAGGTCGAGCCAAAATTTAGCGGAAGGTAAACGACCGCTGACCACTGACCGACGACCACCGAATTATTAGCTGTGGCCGGTTGTCGGCCGTCATGTTGGAGACACCTATGAACTTTGAACTTACCCCCGCCCAACAACAGATCCAAGCGCGGGCGCGGCAGTTTGCCCAGGAAGAGGTGGCGCCGCTGGCCCGCGAGGCGGACGAAAAAGGGGAGTTTCCAGCCCATCTGGTGCGGCGGATGGGAGAACTGGGCTTTCTGGCGGGGCCGATTGGGCCGGAGTACGGCGGCGCCGGGATGGATTATGTCAGCTTTGCCCTGGTTTATGAAGAGTTGGGGCGGGTGGATTCGTCGGTGCGGGGGTTTCTGGCGGTTCATGCTGGGCTGGTTTCGCTGTGCCTGGCCGATTGGGGTAGCGCCGAGCAGAAGCAGCGCTACCTGCCCCGGCTGGCCAGCGGCGAGTGGATCGGCTGCTACTGCCTGACCGAGCCGAACGCCGGCTCGGATGCGGCCGGTATGGAAAGCACGGCCCGTGAAGAGGAGGACAGCTATGTGCTCAACGGGGAGAAAATCTGGATTACCAACGGCAACCTGGCCGATGTAGCCCTGGTTTTTGCCAGCCATGACCGCGCCGCCCGGCACAAAGGTATCTGCGCTTTTGTGGTCGAACCAAAGACGCCGGGCTTTCGCCGCGAGAAGATGACCGGCCAGGAGTTGGGCCATCGCGCCTCCGACCACGCCCGGATTATTCTCGAAGAGTGCCGCGTGCCCAAAAGTGCGCTGCTGGGCGGGCCGGGGCAAGGGTTCAAGGTGGCGATGTCGGCGCTGGATCACGGCCGCCTGGGGGTGGCCGCCGGGGCGCTGGGCGTGGCCCAGGCTTGCCTGGACGCCTGCGTCAGTTTTGCCCGGCAGCGGCGGCAGTTCGGCCAGCGGATTGGCGATTTTCAGATGATCCAGGCAACCATCGCCGACATGGCCGCTGAGGTTGAGGCGTCCCGCCTGCTGGTCTATCGGGCGGCCTGGCTGAAGCAGCAGGGCAGACCCACCACCCGCGAAACCTCCATCGCCAAGCTTTTTGCCACCGAAGCGGCGGTGCGGGCCGCCTCCGAGGCGGTGTTGATTCACGGTGGGCGGGGCTACTCCAACGAGTATCCGGTCGAGCGCCATTACCGGGACATTAAGGGCTTGCAGATTTATGAAGGGACCTCTCACATCCAGCGGATTGTCATTGCCCGGGAGGTGATTGGGCGCGAAGAGAAGTGAGGCGAAGAGGCGAAGTCCAGTGATACCCTGGCGGGCACAGGTAATGAAAAGGTAGCAGAGTAGCACGCCCTTTCCCCCTTCGGGGACGCCCGAAGGGGCGCGGCCAGCACCCGAAGGGGTGAGGTTGCAGGGGTATCATTTCCTGTCTACCGTCTACCGTCTACTATTTTCAAAGGAGGCAAACGATGATGCGTGTAGCAGACCTTCCCCTTTATTACAATGCCGTGGATATTTTGGAGCGTAACCTGGCTGAACGGGCCAACAAGGTAGCTTTGTACAGCCTGGAACGGGAAATGACCTTCCAGCAGGTGGCAAATGAAGCCAGCCAGGTGGGCCATGCTCTCAAGAAATTGGGGGTACGCATGGGTGATTTTGTCGGCATCCTCTCGCCCGACGTGCCGGAGTGGGTCACGTCCTTCTTTGGTATCTTCAAAATTGGGGCCATCGCCGTGGGCATGAACACGCTGCTCAAGCCGTACGAGTACGACTATATCCTGCGCGACAGCCGCGCCCGCGTTTTGATTATTCACCAGGCGCTGTTGCCCGCGCTGGAGGCCATCCGGGCCGGGCAGGAGTTTTTGGAGCACGTCGTCGTCATCGGGCAAAATGATACTCCCCTCCCCCTGTCAGGGGGAGGGGCTGGGGGTGGGGGTCTAATTGCCTATACCGATTGGTTCAGCGGCGAGCCGGCCGAATTGGAGGCGGCTCCAACTCACCGTGACGATTTCTGCTCGCTCAATTACTCCAGCGGCACTACCGGCGAGCCGAAAGGGATTTTACACGCCCATAAAGATTACCCGCTGACCTCACAATTGTGGGGAGTAAACGTGCTGGGCTTGCGTGAAAGTGACCGGACCCTCTCCGCCGCCAAATTATTTTTCACTTTTGGCCTGGGCGGCGGGTTGATCTTTCCCTGGTACGCCGGGGCAAGTGTCGTGCTGTTTGCCGGGCCGCCGCGGATTGCCACCAACATGCTGGAGATGATTGACCGCTTCAAGCCGACCATTCTCTACAACGCGCCGACCGGCTACGCCGCAACGATGGCCGTGCCGGATTTTACGACCAAATACGATTTATCCTCGCTGCGGCTGTGCGTCTCGGCGGGCGAGTCTTTGCCGGCCCCCATCTGGCACGCCTGGAAGGAAAAAACGGGGGTGGATATCATTGACGGTATCGGCTCGACCGAGAACTTTCACATCTTTATCTCCAACCGCCCCGGCGACATTCGCCCCGGCAGCAGCGGCAAACCTTTTGCCGGCTATGAATTGAAGATTGTGGACGCTGACGGCCACGAGGTTCCCCAGGGCGAAATCGGCAACCTGCTGGTCAAAGGGGAAACGGCGGCGCTGTTTTATTTGCACCAGTACGAGCGCAGCCAGCGCACCTTTCAGGGGGAGTGGCTCTTTACCGGCGACAAGTATTACGTGGACGACGATGGCTACTACTGGCACGCCGGCCGCTCGGATGATATGCTCAAGGTTGGTGGTATCTGGGTCTCGCCGGTGGAGGTCGAAAGCACCCTGATCAGCCACCCGGCGGTGTTGGAGTGTGCCGTCATCGGCAAGGAAGACCAGGCCAGCCTGGTTAAACCCAGGGCTTTTGTGGTGCTAAATGAAGGCTACCCGGACTCTGATGAGATGGCGAAGGAGTTAGTTCAGTACTGCCGGGAGAAAATGGCCGAGTACAAACGCCCGCGCTGGATTATGTTTGTCAAGGAGCTGCCGAAAACGGCGACGGGGAAGATTCAAAGGTTTAAGTTACGAGAAATGTGATATACTTGTGTCAGATATTCGGTATGAAGTGATTATCTATTGGAGTGAGGGAGACGAGGCGTTTATTGCCGAAGGACCTGAATTGCCGGTCTCTATGGCCGATGGGAGTTCATACCAGGAAGCCCTTGCTAATGTAGAAGTAGTTATCGAGGAATGGATTGAAACAGCCAAAGTGTGGGGGCGTCCAAATCCCAGAGTCGAAAGGGTAGCTTATTTTCGCATAGTTGGCATTGGTCAATAAGATTGGGCTAATTATCTTGGCCTTGTGCCGGTTACTTCTGAGTAGGCTTTCTGCTCAGGGAAGGCCCAGCTTGGCCCGGATCACAGAGCGCACTATTTCAGCCGTTGTCATTGCCTCTTTTGTGGCTGAGCGGTCTGCCTCTGCGCCTGGATAACGAATAGCCAAACCAAAGGTACTGAGATGGGCCAATTCCGGCTTCAAAACATCTAATTCAGACAGCAGCCCGCCGCTTGAGTTCAGCAAAACCACCAAATCGTGCGTTTTGCGAAAGGCAATATTCTGCTCTTCCAAAAACCTTTCAGATATTTTTCGGCGCATTGCTCGGCCAAAAAGCAGACCACATTCCAGACGGGGCTTTTGGTGCGAATCTCACGCCTGGCTACTTTCCAATCTCCCTCGGCCTTGTCAATCCATTCTTGAGTCTCAGGCTTCATAGAGAACAACGCCTTCTTTTGCTACCTGAGTAGCAAAATTTCCCCGGCGGGCTAACGACGCTTCAAAATCTGTTGGCGTGGAAACAATGATGTCGAGTGGGAAAGGGTGGTCAACAGCCGCAGCAATCCGCGCCGCAGTCTGGAGGGGCTGTTCATCGGTCTCCATCAAAACCAGTAAATCCACATCACTATCCGCTGTAACTGCCGTTTGCCGGGCATAAGAACCAAATAGAATTACCTTTTCGGGCTGAAAGCGGGCCACAATTTGCTTAACAATATGCTGAATATCGGTCAGGGTGATAACGGCTTCAATTTGCGCCACAATTCTAACATCCTTTGGTTGACCCGGTGAGAAGACCTCTGACGTAAAGTATATCACAAGGCCACTTTATAAACAATGAACAAAAACCCAGCCGTATACCTAGCTGGGTCTTGAGACAAACTGACTCCTATTTTTTTACGAAGAAAACGCGTGCCGCCAGGCGAAGGTGCGGCGGTAGCCGTAGTCGGTGCTGAAGCTGCCAAAGACCTTGGCCGGCATGCGCGGAATGGGATGGCGGCTGAGGGCGCGCAGGCCGCGCTGGGCGATACGAACGGGATGATAGATAGTCCGGCAGACGCGGTCGTATTCGCGCTCAAACTCCTCGACAGTCATCTGGCGGGGGTAGTAGGTGACGTGAGCGGTGTCGTAATAACGCCAGCTTTTGCCGGGGATAAGCCGATTTTCTTTGACCAGTTGGTCGCGGAAGGGCGTGCCGGGGTAGGGGGTTAGGATGGTGGCGCTCATGCTGTCCAGGCCGGAGTTTTTGGCAAATTCCCAGGTGTCCCACATCACTTTGGGTGTGTCGGCGTCAAAGCCAAAGACAAACAGGCCGACCACGCCGAGGCCCTGGGCATGGATGGCGTCAATGGCTTCTTGATACTGCTTCATCATACCCTTGCTCTTGCCGCCCAGTTCACGCCGGTTCTCCGGGTTGACCGACTCGAAGCCGATGAAGAACTTATCCAGGTGGGCGCGCTTGGCCAGCTTGAGCAGTTCGGGATACTTAGCGACCATCATTTCGGCCTGGGTGGTCCAGCCGCGCAGGGGCAGTTTTTCCAGGGCCAGGAACAGTTTCTCGGTGTAGTCCGGGTCAATGGCGAAGGCCAGGCCAAAGTTGTCGTCGGTCAGGAAGAAACGGTCAATCCGGCGGCGCTCGATCTCCTCGACGACCTCTTCAACCGGGCGAAAGCGCATCTTCTGCCCGCTGACCCGGATGGCCGTGCAGAAAGAACAGTTGCGCGGGCAGCCGCGGGTGATTTCCATCAAAGGCGTCCAGTAGCGCCTTTTTTCATCTACCTGGGCGATGACCCGGTCCGTCAGCGGGGCGACGCCGGTCAGGTCGGCCCACTCGGTGTCGTTGTAGTGCGGCTTCAGGGTGTCGTTCTGGAAATCCCGGATAATTTGCGGCCAGGTGTAGTAGGCTTCGCCGGTGACGACCACGTTGGCCCAGCGGGCCACATCTTCGGGTAATAGGGTGGCGTGCGCTCCCCCGACCACGACCGTTTGCACGCCGGCCTCGTGGGCAATGCGGGCGTAGCGCTCGGCGGTTTCGATAGCCAGAGTTTTGGAGGTGATGCCGACCAGGTCATGCTTGCCCAGGGTGCGGATTTTGTCGTCCAGGTACTCCCAGTTCTCGTCCCAAATCTCCACGGCAATGTCGTCGGGCACCAGGGAGGCTAGACGCATGAGCGTGTAAGGAACGGCAGTGGCTTTACCAAAAATACGGCCTTCGCGGCCGGGATGAATAAGTACAATTTTGCGAATTTCCATGGGTGTCCTCCTGAGGAAGGATGGAAGATTGGAGGACTGGAAGGATGGAAATGGGAATGGAAATTCCTACCCGCCTTCCAGCCTTCCAGTTTTCCTGCCCTCCACATTCCCCCCAGAGTCTAACACAGGATAAAAAGAGAAGCAATTTTTATAACTTTTATTATAAATATTGCTGTACCCCCCCAAAAGCCCATTGTCTCGCCTTGTTTGATTTGCTATACTGCTAAGTGAGACTTCAATAGCGCGGAAAGTGTCAGTCAGCTCGATCCTGCTATTTTTGTACTTTACCACTTTTGAAGAGTGCTTGCGATGCAAATTTATCTTCTTGCCACCAACCTCTTTGCCCTGGCGGCCCTCCTGTTGGGGTTGGGCAGTTTTATGGGGGGAGGCCGTAGCTGGCGCTTATTACCCCTGTTTTTGCTGGTGATCAGCCGGTCATTTAGCCTGATCATTTCCTTGACAGCCCTGGACTCCAGCCAGGTTGACCTGCTGCTGGGCATGTTGGAGGTTTTTAGCACCTTTTGCATCGTTTGGGCGCTCATTGATTTACCTCCCCATTGGCCGGCTGGCTGGAACCTCCTGGCCTGGGCCGGGGGTGTTGCGGCCCAGGTTCTCACCGTTTTGGCGGCGATCCCCGCCTGGCCGGCCCCGGCTCAGTTTCACAGCCTGATCATTGCCGTTTGCAGCGCCCCATTCATCCTGATGAGCGCCGGCGAGGTGCGCTGGTCCCACCTGGCCGCCCCTTTCATTTTGGCTCTGGCTAATTTTTTAAATCTCCTGGGCTTGACCGGCGCGGCCTGGCTGGTCAATTTGCTGGCTTATGTTTTTTTCATCAGCGCCATTCACGGGGAGAGTATCCTGGCCTACCGGCGGCGCTATGCCGAGCGCCAGCAGGCCGCCGAAGCCATGGTCCAGGAGGCCGTTGACCGGGATCGCGAGCACCAGCGCTGGCTGGAGGTCAGCGAACTGCTCAACGCGATCCCCAACCTGAGCCAGAGCATGGAACACATCGTGCGCAGCATGGCCCAGGTCACCCACGCCGACCAATCCGCCGTCTTTATTTTGGACTCCCACGTCCCCGGCCAGGCCCGCCTGGTCACGTTATACAGCCCGCAGCGTCCCCTCCATCTCTCGCCGCAGGATCAGATTGTTTTTAGATTGGAAAGCTGTCCCCCTTTACAGCAATCCCTTGAAAGCCAGGAGCCGCTGTTATTACCGCAGCAGCATACCAACGGATTAAACCGTCTCTATGGACTGTGGCGCGAAGAGCGGTCAGGTCCTACCCTGATTCAACCCCTGCTGATCAAAGGCCGGCCGGTGGGCGCCTTGCTGTTGGGCAATCCGATCACCAGCCGCCCCATTCGGGAGAGCGACATCCGGCTCTGCCGCAACCTGGCTCCCCAAATTGCCACTATCGTCGAGCATCGCCGCCGTTACCTGGAACTTGAGGCCGAGGCCGAAGCGATGGCCGAAACGGTGCAAAAACAGGCGCAAGCGCCCGACGAAAATCTGGTCATCCTGGAAACGATCAGCGATGGCCTGGTTGTCAGTGACGTTCAGGGGCGGGTGAAGCTGGTCAACCAGGCGGCGGAACGAATCCTGGGAAAAGTGCGCTGGGAACTGCTGGACCAGCCGATTGGCACCATTTACGGCGAGATTGATTCGGGCGAACCCATCGAGGACCTGGCGGTGGCTTTTGCCCGCCGCAATCAACCTTTACCTACTTTTTTTGAGAATGAGGAGCGAGCGATTCAGGGCCGGCTCATTCCCTGGCGCAACCAGCAGGGAGAATGGCTGGGGATTGTGGCGGTGTTTCGGGATGTTACCCGCGAGGTTAAAGCCGACCGGGCCAGAAATGATTTTATTTCCGCGCTTTCCCGTGAATTGCGCACGCCGTTGACTTCTGTCAAAGGCTACTCTGACCTGATCCTCCAGGGCATGCTGAACGATTATACCCCAGAGCAGTTGCATGTCCAGCAGATTATCCACAGCAGCGCCGACCGGATGGTTGCTGTGTTGGATAACGCCATCCAGATCAGCGCGCAGAATCGGCGCAAGTTATTACCTCGTTTTGAAGAGATAAATGTGACCCAAATTATCAACGATGCCCTGGATGAGATCACTTCTTTAGTCCAACTGCGCGAGCTGAAACTGGGACGAAATGTACCCGGTGACCTGCCGCCCATTACCGGCGACCCCAGGCAGATCCGCCAAATTCTGGATAACCTGCTGGTCAATGCCTGCCACTTCACCCCGCCCGGCGGCCAGGTGACGCTGTGGGCTGAGGTCGAGCAGGAGCGGTCCGGCAATACCTTCCACCCCCGCCTCCATCTGGCCGTAGCCGATAATGGCGTCGGCATTCCTCGTTCCGAGCAGAAACGAATTTTTGATGCTTTTTATCAGCTTAAGGATCAAAATAAAGATGTGCAGACCGGAATGGGCATGGGCCTGGCCGTAGTCAAAGAGCTGGTGGAACTGCACCGGGGCCGGGTGTGGGTAGAAAGCCTGGTCGGCGAAGGATCTACCTTTCACGTCTCTTTACCCTTAAGCCAGGAGTAGCAAGTGGATGCGTCCCAATTTTTAGGAATGAGACCGCAGAGGTTTCAAAAACCTCTGCGGTCTACCTAAGATCTCAGACCCGGTTCAGGTTCCGCTTTTGGTCATTCGCGCCCTCATTGTTATAATGGGACTTCAAAAAAGAACACTACCTCACAAAATATACTCTTAAGTCCATATGTTAGAAAATCAACAAAAATCCATTTTAATTGTCGAGGATGACGAAACTCTGCAACAAACCCTGGCTTACAACCTGGAAAGAGAAGGTTACGCTGTTTCCGTCGCCGCGGACGGGCAGACCGGCCTGAAAGTGGCCCGGTCGCAGCCGTATGATTTGATTGTGCTGGATGTCATGCTGCCCCAACTCGATGGGCTCTCGGTTTGCCGGATTCTGCGGCGGGAGCTGGATGTGCCGATTATCATCCTCACCGCTCGCTCCAGCGAGGTGGATAAAATTATCGGCCTCGACTCGGGCGCGGACGACTACATTACCAAACCCTTCAGCCTGGGTGAATTTTTGGCCCGCGTCCGGGCGGCGCTGCGCCGCCAACCCCCGCCCAGCAGTACAGAGCGTCTCGTTTCAGACGATTTGACGCTGGATTTGGTGGCGCGCAAGGCTTACAAAGGCCAAACGGAGCTAAATCTCAGCTTTAAAGAGTTTGACCTGCTGGCCGAACTGATGCGCAGCCGGGGAATCGTGCTCTCCCGTGATCTCCTCTTAACCAAAGTGTGGGGCTACGATTACTACGGCGAGTCGCGGACGGTGGATGTGCATATCCGCTGGCTGCGGGAAAAAATTGAAGATGAACCCTCCAAACCCCAGCGCATCACCACCATTCGCAGCATTGGCTACCGGTTTGAAGGGTGAGGGGTGAAGCGAAGAGGCGAGGATACGATACTTTACTGCTGAAGTGGAATGACTACGTTCATAGGTAAGTACACAAAATCGTCGGGGCTGCCGTCGGTGCGGAGGAGGCGCTGGCCATTGCCGGCCTGATACAACCCGACCATCAACGAGTATGTGCCGGAGGGTAGGTCAGCAGGCAATTGCAGACCGTATCCTTGCTGGATTGTCTGGCCCGGCAGCAGCGGCGACTGCTTGAAGTTTTGCAGGTCAACCAGCAGACGGTCAACCTGCGCCACTTTTTGTCCCCCAGTTTTACTCAGTAATTGAACAAAGACAATAACGCTGTCCGGGGGTAGACTCTGCCCGGCCAAGTCGGCGGCAGCAGGGACTTGCCAGGTCAAGCGCAGTTTCAACACCCCTCCCGGTACAAGTGTATCCCCCACCCCCGTAAAATCCAGCAGAGTTAGCCCGCCCTGGAAAGAAACATTCAGGGGCGTTGGGGCCGGCGGAGGGGTTTGGGCCAGGGCGTAGAGAGTTAACCGACCGCTCTGCTCAACCCACTGCTCTTGCAGCGGAAAAGCATGCTGGTTGAGATGGATCGCCGTGACCGTCGGCGGGTCGCCTTGAGCCAGCCATCGCTCGAAGAGCCAGACTCGCTGCGCCTCAGCCTCGACTGCCCGCCAAACGTGTTCGCGCTCGGCCGGCTGGATGGCGCGGGGATCGCTTTCAATCCAGGCATAGGTGGGCAGCGGCCGGCGCAGATAGGCCATCAGCCGGGTCGAGATTTCCTGGACATCGGCAAAGGGAGGCATTGGCAGCAGCAGGACGTCGCCGGGGCGAGCGGTGCGGTTGAGCTGTTCCAGCAGGGGCAGATCGAAGCGAGCCTGGTCATTGGCCAGGGTCACCCCGGCTGTGTTACGCATCATCAGGTAGGTCAGGGCAATGGTGAGGAAGAGCAGGATGAAGGCGGAAACGTGAGGCGTAAAACGTAAAGCGTGAAACATGAAGCGTCGTGCATCTTGCGTCCTGCGTCCTACGTCCTGCATGATATTTTCTAACTTCTCATTTCTTATTTCTTCCCGATAAGAAACAACCAGATTGGTTGTAGCCAACCCAAGCAAAGCCAGCGCCGGCAGCAGCACCGGCCACTGGATTTGGAGTCCGGCCGGGCTTGGTTGCAGCCAGATCAAATCCACCAGGCCCTCCTGCAAAATCTGCCAGTGGGCCAGCGGGGGAAAGGCAGCCCAGTTAAAAACAAAATTATCGTTTGCGCCGAGCCGCAGAAAATGTTCGTTGAAATCAACCAGGATGCCGAGGAGGTTGACGATGAGGCTGAGAACGATGAGGGCGTAAAGCGTGATACGTGATGCGTGCTGCGTGCTGCGTGATACGTGATGCGTCCCAAGGGGAGGCGTTGCTCTGGTGCGTGGTAGTTGAGCATTTTCGCTCCCCTGCTCCTCTGCTCCTCCGCTCCCCTGCTCCTCTATCCCTCGCCTCTTCGCTTCCTCACCGCCTCGCACCACCGTCTCAGCCACAAAAACCATCAGCAGGGGTAAAATCGGCAGGAGGAAACGTGGACCCCAACCCCACGCGCCGCCCCAGGCAAACCACGAACCATAAAAGAGCCAGTAACCCAGGCAGAGGACCACAATCAACCAAAAATAGAATGGGGGAAGTCGGCGGCGGGCTGGACGCAGCCCCCAAAAAAGCAGTAATAGCAGCGGTGAGTAGATAAACAAGCCCCGGCCAGGACTAAAGAGCAGGCCGTAGGCGCCCACCCACGGCTCCTTGAATAAAATCTCCTGGCTGTAGCCTGTCTCAATAAAACTGCCGAAGCGAAGGTAGTTAAAATACAGCAGACCTAATCCGATGAGGAGAGAAGGGGCAAGATAAAGTGTGATGCGTGATGCGTGATACGTGATGCGTGATGCATGGACGTTTTCGCTCCCCTGCTCCTCTGCTCCCCTGCTCCTCGTCTCCTCGCCTCCCCTCTCCATAGTCAGATATAAGCCGATCAGACCGAGGGCTATTACCGCCTCAAAGCGGAGGGTCAGGCTGACGGCAATGGCCAGGCCGCAGAGTAATAACCACAACCAACGCTGCTGCGGCTGAGCGAGGTGGGTGGCGCGGTAAGCGGCCCAGACCGCTGCCAGAAAAAAGAAGGCCAGCAGCGATGATTCCCAGAACATGCGGGCGTAAACCCAAGCAATGGTGCATAGGCCGTAGCCTAAAGTGGTCAGGGCGACCACAGGAGACGTAAAGCCGAGATCAATCAGCCAGATGAAAAGGAGGCTGGCGGTCAGCGCGGTGATGGCGGCGTTGGTCAGCAGGCCGGTGTGAACGGCGTTGAGACCGGGCAAAGCGTGTCCCAGCCCGATGAGCGGCGCAGTGATAAAGGAGATACCGGGTGGCTTTTTGGTGTAGAGATTGCCGTCACTGCCCCAAATACCGGGCGGATTGGGCGTCCAGTGGTTGGTCCAGATGAGCGGGTTGATGTCGGCGCGCTGGTACTGGGCCAGGTTATGGCCGGCCGTAAACACCGCCAGTTCGTCCATCACATGGAACTTGCCGGAAAAAGTGAGAAGATAAATCGAGAAGAGGAAGAGACCGAGAGCGAAGGGGAGGGATTTAAACATGGAAGGTTGGAAGGTTGGAAGGTTGGAAGGTTGGAAAAAAGGCTTACTTATCCAATCCAATCTTCCATTCCTCCAATCCTCCATGCCTCCTTACTATAGTTTTGCTGCCGCTTCCATAAGCTGCTGAATGCGCGGGATCATATCGGCGGGATTGGGATGAATGCCTTCGAGGACCAGGGCGCTTTCAAACAGTTGCTCAATCAAGGGATTAATCAAAGCATCGTCAGGATTGGCCACGAGACGAGCGGACAGGTTTTGAATTAACGGGCTGCTGCGGTTGATCTCCAGGATTTTCTTGGGCACTTGATAATCCTTGCCCAGCAGCCGCTGGACCCGCTGCATGTTGGTATTCATCGCGTTGGCCGGGTTGACCAAACGGCAAGGGCTGTCGGTGAGAATCTTGCTCTCGTGTACATCCTCGACCCGGTCCTTGAGCGTTTCTTTGAAGCGACTGATCAACGCCTCGAATTTGTCTGCCGGGATGGCGGCTTCGCCCTCTTTGGCTTCCGCCGCCTGGTCATCTTCCGGCAGGTTAAGGCCGGCGTCATCCACATTTTTGAGCGGCTTACCGTTGTACTCATGCAGGCCGACCAGCATAAAGCTGTCCATTGGGTCGGTCAGATACAGCACTTCAAGCTCGTGTTTTTTGAAATATTCGAGGTGCGGGCTGCGCGAAATTGTATTGTAATCGTCGCCCAGAATATAGTAAATTTCGCTCTGATCCTTTTTCATCCGCTCGACATACTGGGCCAGCGACACCAGGTCATCGGCATTCTCGCTTTTGCTGGACGGGAAGCGCAGCAGGTCGGTAAATTTGCCCCGGCTGTCCGCGTCAATGGCAATCCCCTCTTTGATAAAGCCGCCAAACTCCTGCCAGAAGGTGCGGTAGGTGTCCGGCTTTTCTTTAGCCAGTTCGGCCAGATCACCCGACAGGCGGCGCACCAAAATGCTCTTGATTTTTTCCAGCAGCGGCGTGGCCTGGATCATCTCCCGCGACACATTCAGCGGCAAATCTTCGGAGTCGACGACCCCTTCGACAAAGCGCAGGTAGTTGGGCAGCAGCTCCTTGAAGTTTTCGCGGATGAGGATTTTACGCGAGTAGAGCTTCAGGCCGTGGTCTTCTTTCATCCCGAACAAACGGTAATCTTTTTTCGAGGGAATAAAGAGCAGGGCGTAGAACTGCACCGGCGCGTCGGCGGACGTGTGCAGCCGTAATAAGGGTTTGCCAAAATCGAGGGTAGTTTGATGGTAAAAGGACTCGTATTTCTCCTCGTCTACCTCGCGCGGCGATTGCCGCCAGATGGCCGTCTGCTGGTTGATTTGGGTAAACTCGGTTTTGCCCTCTTTTTCACCCTCGGCCGGGGGTTTCTGCTCTTTGAGGTAAATCGGATAAGCCACAAAGTCGGAGTGAGTTTTGACAATCTGGCGAAGCCGGTAGGGTGCAGCGAACTCTTTGGCGTCTTCTTTCAGCTTGATTTGGATCGTCGTCCCCCGGTCCGCTTTGTCAGCCGGGCCAATAGAGTAGGTCCCCTGGCCCTGCGAAGACCATACCGCCGCCTCGGCCTCGGGCCGGTAGGAGCGCGAGGTGACGGTAACTTCCTCGGCCACCATAAAGACGGAATAAAAGCCAACCCCAAACTGGCCGATAATATCCGTGGTAATGCTCTGGCCCTCTTTGCCGGCCTCTTCTATGGCTTGCAAAAAGCTTTTGGCCCCGGAGCGAGCAATCGTTCCCAGGTTTTCGACCAGTTCATCGCCGGTCATACCAATGCCGGTGTCGCGCAGGGTCAGGGTGCGGTTCGCCTCATCCGCCTCCAGCCAGATGCCCAATTCCGCATGTTCGTCCAACACATGCCGGTTGGTTAACATTTCAAACTGAATGCGGTTGAGCGCATCCGAGGCATTGGAAATCAACTCACGCAGAAAAATTTCCCGCTCGGTGTAGAGCGAATGGACCAGAATATTGAGAAGTTGCTGGATTTCTGCCCGAAACTCAACCTGGGCAGTATCGGTTCTTTCTTGGGTCATGGTTACTGCCTCCTTGAGCAAAATGAAAGAGCGTTCGTCTGTTTGTACCGACATGTTGACTCAGCCGGGAAACTGAACGCTCTGAAGTTTGGTTTCAGTATGGCAAAATTATAAATCAATTCGCCAGAATTTTCAAAATTATTGCCGCACGGCCACCTTTTGGATGGATTTCTCCAAAATCTCTGCCGCCTCGTCAGCCAAATCCTGGCTAACCATCAGGGGGGGCATCAGGCGGATGGTGCTAACACCGCAGGACAGCAGCAACAGACCATTATGGAAGGCTTCGTGAATAACCTGCTCGACCAGCTTTTTGGCCGGCTCTTTGCTGGCCGAGTCCTTGACAAACTCCAGGCCAATCATCAAGCCCTTGCCCCGCACTTCGCCGATGAGCGGATAGCGGGCTGCCAGATCATGCATTTTGCTCAGCAGATATTCGCCAACCTGGGCAGCGTTGTCTTTGTATTCATTTTCGACCAGTTCAATTGTCGCCAGGGCGGCGGCACAGCAGAGGGGATTGCCGCCATAGGTATTGCCATGTGCGCCGTGCGCCCACCGCTCCATCAACGACTTGCGCGCCGTAACCGTACCGATGGGCATGCCTGAGGCCAGCCCTTTGGCGGTGGTGATGATGTCTGGCTGTACGTCCCAATGCTCGACGGCAAACATTTTGCCGGTCCGCCCGATACCGCTCTGGACCTCGTCGGCAATGAGCAGGATGCCATAGCGGTCGCACAGGGCGCGGAGGCTGGGCAAAAAGCTGTCGGGCGGGACAAGGTAGCCGCCTTCACCCTGGATCGGTTCAAGCAGCACGGCGGCGACTTCCTGGGCAGGCACATTGCTCTGGAACAGCACATTTTCGATGTAATTGAGCACGGCCTGACCCTGGTCAGCGCCGACAAAGACCGGACGGTAATTGTTGGGGAAGGGCACGTGGGTCACACCCGGCATGGTCGGGAAGAAGGACGCCTGCTGGGTGTATTTGCTGGCGGTAAAAGCCAACGAACCCATACTCCGGCCATGAAAGCCGCCCAAAAAGCCGATGAAACGAGGCCGGCCGGTCACAAAACGGGCCAGCTTCAAGGCTCCTTCGACGCTCTCGGTGCCGGAGTTGGTAAAGAAGCTCATGGCCGGCTCGTTCAAGGGAGCGATGTCACTCATCTTTTCGCCCAGCCGGATTTGCAGGTCGTGATAGTAGTCGGAAGAGATATGCAGGAATTTATCGGCGGCAGACTTGATCGCCTCAACCACCTTTGGATGAGCGTGGCCGGTGGAGGTCACGGCGATGCCGGCGGCGAAGTCAATGAAACGGTTGCCGTCTACGTCCCACACCTCCGCGCCCCGGCCATAATCCATGACAAAGGGGTAGTCACGCGGATAGGAGGGTGAAACCACCTGCTTGTCACGGGCCAGCAGAGCCTGAGCCTTGGGGCCGGGTAGGTCGGTGATAATCCGGGGTGAGTGCCCGTCTTCTTTTGTTCCGAGTTTAGTGGCGTGCGTCTGAATTCCTTGTTTTTCAAATAATGTTGTTGTCATTTCTATTCTCCCAAATCGCCGCTAGAGTAAAAGAAGTACAGGCCAATAAACAGAGCGACAAGCTCTGCACCTGAAGTGCAGCTAACGGCAACGCTATAGATTTTAATCAGTGGATAATTTTAATCGGAGCGGTCCGGCTTCAAGCGCCATGCAGACGCCCGCCAAGACGCAAATCCAGATCGTTCCGGCAGGATGTACCGGAATGCTGCTGAAGAGATGCAGGCTGGAGTCGCTAAGTGTAGCAACCTATAGCCCGTGGCATGGGTAGCCAACGGAGTGAGTAAACCATAAAAACCATTGTCGTCAACTTTCTCCTAACGCTGCCGCCACTTCCCGGCGGAGACGATTTAGATCGTATCCCCGCGGGTCGGACTTGCGGCCTGGAGGCAGGGCAATATCAAGGTGGCCCATGATATCGTCAACTTTAATATTATGAATGTAGCACAAATGGGCACATAAGGCAACATTGGCCTGATGCTGCGCTTCGGGATAGGGGTCCTGGCCATCATTGAGATTGACCAATTCAATGCCGACGGAGTAATCGTTGACCGAATTACGCCCTTTCCAAACACTTTGACCGGCATGCCAAGCGCGGTCCGTATCCCGGACATGCTGGACAATTTTGCCATCTTTGCCAATGGTGTAATGGGCGCTGACCTGGGCATTGGGATTGTTGAACCAATCAATCACCCCTTGCAGCCGGTTGTTGGCTGTTGAGTGGATAACAATCGCCGTAATATCGGTGGGGCTGCGGCGCTGGTTGAAATTGGGCGAGCCGACCCATTGGATAGGCGGCTGGGGGGGTGGGGTCGTGATTCGGGTAGGTTCGGGCGTCACGACAGGTACTGTCGTGATGGGTGAAGTTGTCGGCACGGCGGTCACGGGCTTGGGTGCGGGGGTAAGAGTGGGTACAGGTGTAGAATCCAGAGGTGGAATGATTAATACCTGTCCTACCCAGATATTGCTAGGATTAATCAGATTATTGGCCTGTTGGATGAGCGGGTACTGATGGGCGTTGCCATAAACCTTTTGGGCAATACGGCCCAGGGTATCGCCGCGTTGAACGGTGTAGCTGGTGGGGGCGCCGGCGGCGGCTCCCTGGGCATACTGGTTCAAAAACTCGCCGATGGCCTGGCCAATGGCCTTACCTTCTCGTGTAGCTCGATTGAGGGCTGCTTGGAAAATGGCGTCGTCCACGTCTACTTGTACGGTTCGCAGAGGCATGACTGGCTCCTTAAGCTACATATAGAATACGGCCACAAGTACCGCAATAAATTAGCTCCGTCCCGGCACGGGCATGCTGAATACGGCTGCTGGAGGCGCCTACGCCACACCCCAGGCAGATGCCATCTTTAACCACCGCTACAGCCCGGCCGGCTTTACGCGGGCGCAGTTCTTCATATTCGGCCAGGTCATCTGGGTCAATCACCTTGACCATGACCGGGCGCTGTTGTTTTAGGTCATGGAGTTTGTTTTTCAGAGCCGCTTGTTGTTCGGCCAGATGCTCCTGGTCAGACTGCCAATCGGTCTGGACGGCGGATAACTTGGTGCGCATTTGCTCAAGACGCTGTTCGGCCTCTTCTGTCCCGACCATCGCTTCCAATAAAAGTTCCTCGCGCTGGTTCTGGCGGCGCTTGAGTGAGGCAATCTCATCCTGTAAATTCGTCGCTTCTTTGGGGCTGAGCGCCTTGCCCTGATACAACGTTTTTTCCTGCTGCGCTATTTTCTGGGTCAGGCTCTGTAGCTCCAAATTTAGATTCTGCATGGCTGCTTGAGCCTGGTGAAGCTGTCTCTCCGCCGCCTCAGCCTGGGCTTTGGCCTGTTTCAACCCTTCACTTTCACCCAACCGGGAGGCAATTTCAGCCAACTGCTGGTTGGTTTTATCTACTTCACTATCAAGCATTTGCAACTGGTAAAGCTGTTGGACCCGGCTCAAGGCTTGCCTCGACAAAAATCAGTATTAAAATAATTGAGCCTATTATACCACCGTTATGCAAAGTAGTAAAGGATATAATGAAGGTTAATATTGTGAATTAATTCACTAGAAAGTGACAAACTACCTGGCTAATTTATGACATGTAACACTTTCAAAAAATCTGGTTTTGACATATTGTTTAATTAGTCTGTAGCATACCCCTATCATCACGGCTAGTTTCCCCGAACAATCCTGTTAAGTTATAATAATATATCCTGTACTTCTTGTTTGCAGACGAGAGCCACATGAAGGAGGCATCATGGAATTCCCAACATATGTTAGAAATGAAAAATTGAAGGCATGGGTTCAGGAATTGGCTGCCCTCTGCCAGCCCGACCAGGTTTACTGGTGTGATGGTTCACAAAAAGAGTATGATCAAATGTGCCAGACCTTGATTGATGCGGGCACATTTATCAAACTCAACGAAACCAAACGCCCCAACAGTTTCCTGGCTCGCTCCGACCCCAGCGATGTGGCTCGGGTAGAAGACCGCACCTTTATTTGCTCCGTTTCCAAAGACAGCGCCGGTCCAACTAATAACTGGATGGACCCCAGGGAAATGAAGACCATTCTGCACAAGCTTTTTGATGGGTCCATGCGCGGCCGCACCATGTATGTAGTGCCGTTTAGTATGGGGCCTATTGGCTCGCCTTTATCTCATATTGGGGTGGAACTAACCGACTCTCCCTATGTGGTGGTCAATATGCGCATCATGACCCGTATGGGCCGGCGGGTTCTGGAGGTGTTAGGCGAGGAAGGGGAATTCGTACCCTGCTTACATTCAGTGGGGGCGCCCCTGGAGCGAGGTCAAAAGGATGTGCCCTGGCCGTGCAACAAAGAGCACAAATATATTGTCCACTTTCCGGAAGAACGCGCTATCTGGTCCTACGGCAGCGGCTACGGCGGCAATGCTTTGCTGGGCAAAAAGTGCTTTGCCCTCAGAATTGCCTCCGTTCTGGGCCGAGATGAAGGCTGGCTGGCCGAACACATGCTCATCTTAGGCGTAGAGTCTCCGCAAGGCGAGAAAACTTATGTAGCGGCGGCGTTTCCCAGCGCCTGTGGCAAAACCAATTTCGCCATGCTCATTCCGCCGCCTGCTTTTGATGGCTGGAAAGTGACCACCGTTGGTGACGATATTGCCTGGATTAAGCCCGGTCCGGATGGTCAACTTTATGCCATCAACCCCGAAGCGGGTTATTTTGGCGTCGCCCCCGGCACCTCCGACAAATCAAACCCCAATGCTATGGCGGCGTGTAGCCGTAATACCATCTTTACCAATGTGGCCCTTACCCCTGATGGCGATGTCTGGTGGGAGGGCATGACTGAGGCTAAACCGCCCAAGTTGATTGACTGGCAAGGCCAGCCCTGGACACCCGACTCTGACCGGAAAGCGGCCCATCCCAATGCCCGCTTTACCGCCCCGGCCAACCAGGCCCCTTGCATTGACCCGGATTGGGAAAATCCGCGCGGCGTGCCGATTAAAGCCTTCATTTTTGGGGGGCGGCGCAGCAGTGTGATCCCGCTGGTCTATCAAGCTTTCAACTGGAATTATGGCGTTTACCTGGCCGCCACAATGGGTTCGGAAACGACGGCTGCCGCCGCCGGTCAGGTTGGCGTGGTCCGGCGCGACCCCTTTGCCATGCTGCCTTTCTGCGGCTACCACATGGGCTCCTACTTTAACTATTGGTTGAATTTTGGGCGGATGGTTCCCAACCCGCCCCGCATTTTTGGAGTCAATTGGTTCCGCAAGGATGAAAACGGAAATTTTATCTGGCCGGGTTTTGGCGAAAATATGCGCGTGCTGAAGTGGATTGTGGATCGGGTCAATGGGCGCGCAATTGGCATTGAAAGTCCCCTTGGCCGGGTGCCCCGCTATGAGGATATTGATTGGCGCGGCATGGAGGATTTCACGCACGAACAATTCCAAGAGTTAATGGCGGTAAACCGAGAGGAATGGGTGGAGGAAGTGCTGTCTCATGAGGAGTTATTTTTCAAGTTGTACGACCGCCTGCCAAAGGAACTGATCTTTATCCGCGAGCTGATCCTCTCTGCTTTGTGGCGTTCTCCCGAGCGGTGGCGGTTTGGCCTTGGTGGCAATGGAAACGAATCAGTCAGTTAGTTGTAACCCAGGCTAACCGGATTAAAGCCTTTACGAACCGGTTTAGATGCCTATGATTCAATTATTACTTGACAATCCCATGCTGTTGCTGTTCATCGTCGCCGCCATCGGCTATCCTTTGGGGCATATCAAGTTCAAGGGGAGCAGCCTGGGGGTAGCGGCAGTGCTGTTTGTCGGTCTGGCCATCGGCTCCCTCCACCCTGACCTTAAACTGCCCGAAATCATTTACGTTTTGGGTTTGGTTTTGTTTGTCTACACCATCGGCCTGAGCAGTGGTCCTGGTTTTTTTGCCTCCTTCCGGCGTAAAGGGCTGCGGGATAACCTCCTGGTCGTCGGCGCGCTCATGTTAGCGGCGGGGCTGGCTGTGGCCGCCTATTATGTCTTAAATCTCAAGCCGGCCCTCACCGCCGGCCTGTTTGCCGGTAGCCTGACCAACACCCCGACCCTGGCCAGCCTATTGGAGCAGGTCAAACGCACCGCCCCCGCCGATTTGTTGGACCAGATGATTAATGAGCCGGTCATTGGTTATTCAATTGCCTATCCGATGGGTGTTGTGGGGATGATTGCCGCCATTTTTACCATGCAGCGCCTTTGGAAGATTGACTATGCCCGCGAGGCCAAAGAGGCCGGCGACCTGGGCGCAACCCATATGCAGCTCCAGTCCCGGACCATTTGCATTACCCGGCCCGATGTCGTCCAGACCTCGGTGCGGGATTTGCTACAACAACACGGCTGGCAAGTCATCTTTGGACGGATGAAGCATGCGGACAAACCGCTGGCCCTGGTTGGGAGCGAGACCCATTTGCAGGTAGGCGACCTGATTACGATGATTGGCACTCAAGAAGAGCTTGACCGGGTGATGGCCTACCTGGGCAAGCCATGCACCGAACGGCTTGAACTGGACCGCAGCGAATATGACTTCCGGCGCATGTTCGTCTCTAACCCGCGGGTGGTGGGCCATCGCCTAAGCGACTTTGACCTGCCGCAGCAATTTGGGGCCATCGTTACCCGGCTTCGGCGCGGCGATGTGGAGCTGCTGCCTCACGCCGATACTGTTTTGGAACCGGGCGACCGGGTGCGTGTGGTGGCCAAACCGGAAAATATGGCTGCCGTCAGCAAATTTTTTGGCGACTCTTACCGCGCTCTGAGCGAGATTGACATTCTGACCTTCAGCCTGGGGTTGGCGCTGGGCCTGCTCTTGGGCCTGGTGCCCATTCCCCTACCCGGCGGGGTGATCTTTAAATTGGGCCTGGCGGGCGGGCCGTTGGTGGTTGCGCTCATTTTGGGTAAATTAGGCCGGACCGGCCCGCTGGTCTGGGCCATGCCGTACAGCGCCAACCTGGTTTTGCGCCAGTTTGGGCTCATCCTCTTCCTGGCCGGGGTCGGCACTCGTTCCGGCTACGCCTTTTTCACCACCTTTACCCAGAGCGGCGGCGGCGCTATTTTTGTCGCCGGGGCGATCATCACCTGTGTGACTGCCCTGGCGGTGTTGGCTGTCGGTCACTATCTCTTGCACATCCCGATGGGACTGCTCAGCGGCATTCTGGCCGGTCTTCAAACGCAGCCGGCAGTGCTTGGCTTTGCCCTGGAACAGAGTGAAAACGACCTGCCCAATATCGGCTATGCGACGGTTTACCCGATTGCCACTATTACCAAAATTTTGCTGGCGCAGCTCATCCTGGCGTTCTTGATCTGACGCTACCGCACCAGCAAAACCGGGCAGGCAATGTTGTCCAGTAAGGCTTGAATCGGGTCGGCCTCGCCGAGCGGGGTCTCGCCGCCCAGGATCAGCAAGCCGCTTTTTTCAGCCTGAACCACCTCGATCAAATTGGCCAGGTTGACCTGAGTCAAATGCCGGAACTTGGGTTGAGCGACCTGGCCCAAGAGCCGGGCGGCCGCTTCCCGTTCCAAATGTTGACCCGCCTCAGGTTGTTCCGTTTCGGACAGGATCAATACCGTCAAAGGCAGCCGGCGCTCCGGTTTGATCTTTTGCACCAGCCGGGCGGCCATATCCAGGGCCCGATTGGCTGCCGCCGAACCATTGTAGGTGACCATCACCGGCTGGCCCAGCCGCTCCCCGTGTTGCAGCAAAAGCACGGCGTGGGGTGCTTTGGCCGCCACCGCCAGCGCCGTCGAACCCGGCCGGATGCGCCGAATTAAGGGCCGGCTGGCAATGCCTAGACTGAGTAAATCGGTTTCCAGAGCGGCGGTCAACACCTCAGCCGCTACCTGGCCGCGCACTACCCGGAACGACCAGCGCACCTGCGACGGTTCGGCGGCCTCGGCCAGGGCGCGCCTGGCCCGATTGGCCTGTAGCCGCAATTCCTCTTCCAGCCGGGTGCTGTCCATTTGCCGGGCCACCGCCGAGGGGGATATTTCCTGGGCAAAGGGCAGTCCGGCCAGCCGGAGCAGGTTGATATCTTCGACAAAGAGGCCCAACAATTCCGCATCCAAAAAGGTTGCCAGTTCGACGGCTGCTGCCAGGGCGGCCAGGCTGTGCCTGGAAGTATCCAACGCCACCAAGATCCGCTTGACTGTGTGTTCACGCTCCACTTCGTTCATGGCTTAGCCTCCCCCCGGCCCGCCGGGGCGCTAAAGGCTTGCCATTTTTCCGCCAGCGCCGCCAAACGAGCCTCAACTCGCTGGTTAATACTTCCTTCCGGAAAATGACCGGCTGTATCCCGTTCACCCGCCGGCAGGCCGGTCAGGATTTCAATCCCTTGGTCAATGGTCTCCACCGGGTAGATGTGAAACTGCCCGGCGGCAGCGGCTTCGACCACGTCCTGGCGGAGCATCAAGTGTTTCGCGTTGGAGGCCGGAATTAATACCCCTTGTTCCCCGGTCAAACCCCTCGCCCGGCAGACATCGAAGAAACCCTCGATTTTTTCGTTGACTCCCCCAATAGCCTGTACCTGGCCGTGCTGATTGACCGACCCGGTCACGGCCAGCGCTTGTTTGATGGGCGCTTCTGCCAGGGCCGACAGCAGCGCGTACAATTCAGCGGATGAGGCGCTGTCGCCCTCGACCCCGCTGTAGGACTGCTCAAAAACCAGGCTGGCCGACAGGGACAGCGGCCGCTCCCGCCCAAACCGCGCCCCCAAAAAACCGACCAGAATCAAGACCCCCTTGGAATGGATCGGGCCGCCCAGTTCGACCTCGCGTTCAATATCCACCACCTCACCTTTGCCCAGGCGAATGCGGGCTGTAATCCGGCTGGGCCGGCCAAAGGCAAAACTACCCAGCATCAACACCGACAGCCCATTGATCTGCCCCACTTTTTCGCCCTGCGTATCAATCAGAATAGTGCCGCGCCCAATTTCCTCTTGCATCCGGTCGCGCATGCGGTCGGCCCGCTGAACTTGGGCATCTATGGCCCGCTGCACAGCGGCGGCGTTGACCACTTCATCGCCGGCCTGCCCGGCCCAGTAATCGGCCTCGCGCAGCAAGTTGGCAATGCTCTGCATGCGGGTTGAGAGCTTTTCTGCATCGCCGATCAGGCGGGCGCTGTGCTCAATCGTCCGAGCCACTGCCGCCCGGTCAAAATGGCGCAGCCCTTCTTTACGGGCCAGGGTTGCGACCAGGCGGGCATAGAGCAGGTTATTCTCCGGGCTGCGCTCCATTTCGTCCTCAAAGTCTACCTCAACCTTGAAGAGTTCGCCGAAATCAGGATCGTATTCGTACAGGAGGTAGTAAAGTGAGCGCTCACCCAACAGTACCACCTTGACCTCCAACGGGATGGGTTCCGGCTCCAAAGACACAGTGCTGGCCAGGCCAAACATCTGCCCCGGCGACTCGATGCGAATCTCGCGGGAAGTCAAAGCCCGCTTGAATTGTTCCCAGGCCAGCGGTTGCTGCAATACTTTGCGAGCATCCAGAATCAGGTAACCGCCGTTGGCTCGATGCAAAGCTCCCGGTTTGATCAAGTTGAAATCGGTCATCAAGGCGCCCGTCTGGGTGGCCATGTGTTCAACCTGGCCGATGAGATTTTGATAAGTGGGATAATCCTCATAGATGACCGGGGCGCCCTGGGCGGCGCTGTGGTCTACCAGAACGTTAACCTGGTAGCGGCGAAAGGGTGGCGGCCCCAGCAGCGATCGGGGCAGCGGCGACCCGGCAAAGGGAACAGGCATGGGTTCTTCCGGGTTGCGGAAATCGTCTGCATTATCAATCACATCCTGCTGCACGGCATGGAGATACTGCCCAATCTCCTCAAGCGCCGTATACTTCTGGCGCAACTCGTCCATGAGATGGCCCACAACAAAAAGAGCCATCTCCCGGTCGAGCGCCTTGAGCCGGTCGCGCAATTCTTTTTCCCAGCGAGGCAATTCCTGAATCGTCGCTAAAAGTTGATCTTGCAGGACGGAGATGTCAGCCTGTACCTGGTCTTGCTCGGCCTGGGGTAAATTTTGGTACTGCTCCGGACTGATAACCTGCCCCTCATGCTTGGGAGCAAAGGCCAGCCCCGCTGGCGTGCGAATCAGCGCAACATCACGCTTTTGGGCTGCTTGCTTCAGTTCCTCAAAAACTTTCTCCTCGCGCTCCTTGAACTCCTCCTCGATGACCTGCCGCCGCGTCCGGTAATCCTCGCTTTCAAAGACGGCCGGAATGGCTGTCCGCAGTTCCTCGACCAATTGGGCCATATCCTGGCGCAGGGTCAGGCCGAGGCCGGGGGGCAGCTTCAGATAATGCGGGCGATGGGGCTGTTCAAAGTTGTTGACGTAGCACCAGTCGGCGGGAGCGGTTTCAGTGGCGGCCTTTTGCTCTAAAAATTGGCGGATAGCGGAATATTTTCCGGCCCCCTGCGGCCCCAGCCCGTAGAGATTGTACCCGTCCCGGCGAATGCCAATGCCAAACCGCACCGCCTCGACGGCGCGGGCCTGCCCGATGATTTCGGCCAGATCATCCAATTCTGCCGTTGTCGCAAAAGCGAACTGGTTAGGGTCACAGCGCCGGCAGAGTGCTTCCGGGGTCAAAGGCTGAACAGTACTCATCGTTCAAACCTCCTCGCTTAATTATAGATGATGCGGAGACTCTAATCGTTACCTTCTGAGCGAACCAGGAGTAAAGGCCGATCCACCCGATGCAAGATACCGGCGGCCACACTCCCGTAGAAGACCCGGGCCAGGCCGGTCCGGCCATGGCTGGCCATAGCAATCAGGTCCGCATTTTCGCGTTCGGCTGCATTTATTATCTCAGTTACAACCGGCCCCTGAGCAATATGTGTTTTAACTTCAATCCCTTTTTGACGTAATTTTCCCTGGAGCGCCAGCAGATAACTCTCGGCAGTTTTGAGGTGCTGCTCGTGTTCTACCAGGTCCGGCACCGCATAAGTACCGTCAATGAGGAGCGGTCTTGGCTCGATGACTTGCAGCAGGACAACCTGGGCCTGATAACACTGGGCCAAATCCTCAACATGGGGCATGATTGCCTCGGCTCGCTTCGAGCCATCCAGGGGAACTAAAATTTTTTGATACAGTGCCATTGAATTAATCTCCTTTGAAGGGATATTGTCTCATGTCAAAAATAAAATCTCCCCAAATGCGCTTGGCATCGGAGGAGATTGACAGCCGCCCAAGTAATCAATCTTTGGCTTATCGAGTTGACCAGGGATAAGCTTGGCCTTGTGCATCAGCGCACGGTGATGACATTTGCAATCCTATTTACTTAATCCCCTACCATTATTATACTACACTTGGCCGGGTAAATCAATCCGTTTTTGGCTGCGATTACCCAGCCAAAAGATAAAAGCGGCCAGGAAAAAGGTGGACGCTGAAAAAAAGAAGACGACGTGCCCGTTGGTCTGATCCCACAAATAGCCGGCCATAACCGAGCCAAGACTCCACCCCAGACCGCTTTGAGCCGCCCCCACCAGCGCCTGGGCCGTAGCGCTCAGGCCCGGCGGAGCGGCTTCACTGGCATAGCCGACTGCCGCTACCCAAAAAAAGCCAAAGCAAAGGCCCATCCCTGGGAGAACGGTAATGATGAGCCAGGGCGTGGAGGCCAGTGCAACCAGCGTCCAGACGAGCGCAAAACCCAGCAGGCCGATGACAATCAGCCGCTTATGGCTGTAGTGAGCTAGCCAGCTCGCTCCAAAATACATCAAAACAACTTCAGGCAGAGAATTGGCCGTCCAGGCTAACCCTACCTGAGCTTCAGTGCCGCCGAGCGCCAAAATGTGCAGGCCCAAAAAGCCGATATAAGCCGAAATTCCCATGCCAAGCAGGGTCATAGCGATCAAAAAGCTCAAATATCCCCCCTGACCTATCAAGGTCCGCAGCCCCTCCAGCAACCCGACCCGGTGCGGGGCGCTGCTAATCGGCAGCAAGAAACTCAAGCCGGCACAGGCTAACCCCAGCAAGCTCCCATGCAGCCAAAAGATCAAGCTCAACTTGGCGGGCGTTAACAGTTGGCCCAGGACGAATGTGGCCAGGACAAAGCCGACCGTGCCCCACAGCCGCTGCTGGCCGTAGCTGCTCTGGGTGCGTTTGGTCATATCCATCACGGCACTGTCCACAATCGAACCAATAGGGGTGCGAAAAAAGGACAGCGCCGTAACCAGGGCCATGAGCGGCCAAAAACTGCTCACACCCAGAAAAAGGAGGGCAATCAATCCGGCCACAAAAGCGCACAGGGCCAGGACCAGGCGGTGAATCTGCCAGCGGTCGGCTACAGCTCCCCAAAAAGGATTGGCGGCCAGGGCAATGAAGGGGGCAATGCTGCCCAGCCAACCGATCTCGATGCCGCTCAGCCCCTTCCCTTGCAGGTAGATATTAAAAAATGGCACCAGGGAGCCAATTGCTCCAAAAAAGAGCAAATAGTAGATTTTGGCTACAAATAACCCCCATTTGACCGAACCAGCGGCAATGTTGGGGGTCAGCACCGGCGCGGGGCGTGGTTGGCGATAAATAGACGGGTCCTCTTTTCCAAGTAAGTAGATTATGACAATAGCACAAAAGAGTAGAGACAGCAATTTGATTGACAACCCTCTGGATTCTCCTATACTAACGGCAGGAGAACGAAGTAATG
The DNA here is from genome assembly GCA_016860845.1 of Chloroflexota bacterium. The sequence continues at coordinate 99,131 of BOKF01000011.1, read as the reverse complement.
GCCTTTGAAGTCGAACTAAAAGCCTGGTTGCGCCAGCCTGAGGTGATCGAAGCAAAAGCGGCGCAGTTGGGTGCTTTTAAAGGGGAGACCCTTAAGGAAGACATCTACTTCCGGCGGCGCGGTGAGCAGACCCCTGTGCCCGCCGACCGCTTCCGGTTGCGGCGAGAGGGGGGCCGGGCCATTGTCAATTTTAAGCAGGAAGCCATCGCCGGGGACGTTGAGGTGAATGACGAGGTCGAATTTGGGGTAGATGACGCCCATGCCTTTTTCCAATTTGCCGACCGATTTGGCTTTGAGCCGTTTGTGGTCAAGCGCAAAAAATCGCGGGTCTACCGCATCGAGCGGGCCAACGTAGAACTGAACGAGGTGGAGCACCTGGGCCACTTTATTGAAATCGAGATTCTGTGCGACGACGAGGCCCTGGTCCCGGCGGCTCGCACCGAGATTGCCCGGCTGTATCACCACCTCGGCCTCCCTCCAGCCGATCTAGAGCCGCGCCGTTACATCGAGTTGATTCAGGCCGCCCACCCGGTGCAGTATCGCTTTGTCAATGATCCGGCCATGAATTGGCCGTTTGCCGAATTTCCAATTCAGGAGTGAAAAAGTGCACTTTTTCACTCCTGAACAAACGTGAAAAAATTAAGTGGCGCTGTAACTTCAAAAACTTTTGATAAGCGGCGAAAAGCTTCGATGAAAAAGAACAAGGATAAGAAGTGGCCATGGATCTAAATTTACCCATATTCGATCGGGTTGCTGGCTGTCAAAATTTACTCATTGCCGGAATGGGCGGGGGCTTCGATCTTTTTTGCGGTTTGCCGATCTACTTCGAATTAGAAAAGCGGGGGCAAACGGTTCATCTCGCTAACTTTAGCTTCTCCGAGATTGTGCGATTCACGGGCGGGATGCGCCTGACCAACACTTTGGTTGGAGTTGATGCAGAATACGAACACATCGTGCCCTATTTTCCTGAATTGTATTTGGCGCAGTGGTTTGAGAAAAAGCGCAACAAATCGGTCAAAATTTGGTGCTTTCAAAAAACTGGAACCCGGCCCCTGCTGAAAAACTACCGTCTTCTGGTTGAACACCTGTCAATTGATGGGATCTTGTTAATTGATGGCGGCGTAGACAGCTTAATTAAAGGTGATGAGGGGCAAACGGGTACCTTGATTGAGGATGCTACTTCTCTGTTCGTCGTGAACGAGTTAACTAACATCCCTGTTCGGCTGATCGGATGTTTGGGTCTTGGAGCCGAGCAGGATTTAACTTATGCTCACATTTTTGAAAATATCGCTACTTTGACAAAAGTGGGTGGATTTTTGGGGGCATGTTCCTTAACCCCGCAGATGGATAGTTATCGAGCTTATGAGGAGGCGGTTTTGTATGTGCAGAGCCAGCCGGTGCAAGACCCCAGTGTCATCAATTCGTCTATCATCTCAGCCGTTCAGGGACACTACGGCAACTTCCACTTGACCGATAAAACAAAGGGCAGCCGCCTTTGGATTTCTCCGCTTATGTCGCTTTACTGGTTTTTTGATCTCCCTACGGTAGCTGCTAACAATTTATTCTTGCCTCAATTAAAAAACACCGACACGTTTATGGAGGCTTTGCAGGTATTCTTGTCGGCGCGGAGAGGCATGGCCAAACGAACGGAGAGTAGGGTTCCCTTGTGAATTTAGGGAAGTGTGGGCCAATCAATGACCACCGCATTCTCGCCGCTGCTGTCGTTAACAAGGGGCAGGCGCTCGAGGGTGTTTGGATCATAAAAGCCCACGTACAACCGGTAGGGCTGACCAGCGGCGGGCAAGGGAAGCGATAACTGTAAATGAGCAGCGTCGCGCAGCCACTCCCCTTTTTGCTGCAAGGCATGCCACCCCTCCAAGGTCAGTAACCCTTCCAACAAAAAGTGGTCCGATTGAGCGATGCTTTGGCCTTGGCCGTTGCGTAATTGCACAAAAACCTTAAGCTGGCGGGCCGGCGTGCCAGTGGGCCACCAGTACAGGCCCAGGGAAAGTGTGCCATCGGGGGCAATCGTCGTAGGGTCAAAGCTGTAACCGCCCAGGTGAATCACATTGCTAAAGTTGGCGTCGAGATTGGCCGCGGGTTCGGCGGGCAGGGGCCTGGGGTAAGGCCGGCTCAAGAAAATCTGGGTCGTGCCGGTTTGGTGGATTAAGTCCATCTGGGCCAGGATTTGCTGGGTAAAGAAAGGCTCGAAGCGCTCGAACAGGCGCGTTTGATCTACGACAAACCAGACGCGCTGGCCCCGCCCCAGGGCGGCGTTCAGTTCCTCGACGGAGTCAATCAGCGGGCTGCCGGTGTAGCGGTCCACGGGCGTGTCGCTCTCGTCGCCTTCGGACAAAACCAGGGCGGTGACCTGGTTAGCGTAATAATCGCAGCGATCCAGGTAGAGATAGGCCGCCGCCGGATGGACAGTCATCACCCGGTCGCTGGGCTGCCAATTTTGGCGGACGTACGTAAAAGCAGTGTTGTAATCCCCTGTTCCCTGGGCCTGGGCCAGTTCCCAGGCCGGCGAACCCCACTGAACCACAATCAAGGCCACTCCGGCCAGGGCGGCTACCCCCCTTGACCCGGCTACGAGCCAGCGCCTTTGGTCCAACCTGGCCAGGAGCGCAGCCAGGCCGTCCAGCAGGCGAGCCAGACTGCCTGCGCTCAACAGCAAAAAAGCCGGCAGGGCCAGAATAAAAACGTAGCGGCTCTTACTCCACGTATCCGTTAGCAGCGCCCCCATCTCAAAGATGACCAGCAGCCCAAAGGAGGCCAGAAAAAGAAAGGTGATATCGGCGAAGGTGAAGCGTCGCCGCAGCAGCCGGTACAGGGTAATCAACAAAGACAGGCCAATCAGAGGCCGCAGCCAATTATAGGCCGAGGTTTCAAAGAAACCGAGCAGGTTGTCAAAGCGGGACCACTCCAGGCCGGGCAAAAAAAAGCCGCGCAGGAACTCCAACCCCAGCGGAGCAGAGGCCTGGGCCGACATGTCCTGCAATGTGTTGGTGCTGCTCATCTGTCCCCTCGCCACAACAGCCAAGACCAAGCCCAACAACAGCGCCGCGACAAGACCTTCTTGCCATAAGCGGGGTTGGCTGAGCCAGTCGCGGCGGTAGGTTAACGTTAAGAGGAAGAGCAGCAGCGCCAGCGGCGGCACAATCAGGAAAGCGATGGTATGCGAAAGTAAGGCCAGCGTCAGGAAGGCCAATCCCAGGTAACGTGCTCGCTGGCTGGGACGCTTGACTGTACCCAGCAGCAGCCAGACCAATCCCAGCAGGACAAACAGGTGAGCCGGGGTGTACATGCGCGCCCGGCTGCCCCAAATGATGGACCACTCATCCAGGGCGGCGAGCGTTGCCGCCAAGAGACCGGCCAGGCGCGAGTCAAACAGCCGCCAAGCGGTCAGGTAATAAGCCGCCACACTGACGACACTCATGAGCAGGACCGGCCAGCGGGCGATCTCTTCCTTAAAGCCCACCAGGGCCAGCAGTCCCCCGGAGAGAAAGGAGAGCAGCAGGCCGTGATCATAAAACAGGCTGGAGGGCAGGAGCGGCAGGCCGCGTTGGGCGACCATCCGGGCGGCCAGCATGCTGATATATTCGTCGAAAAAGTATACGGACCCCAGGAGGTAAGCGAGGCGGAGCCAAAAAGCCAGGAGCAAGAGCGGCCCCAGCCAGAATATGGAGCGTATCCACCAGGGCATGGGCGGATTTGTTAATCCGTTAGGAGCAAACCCTTGCCGCGCCTGGCTCATGGGCTGGAAATGGTCTCCAAGAGGACGGCGTTTTCGCCGCTGGTATCGGCAGTAAGGGGAACCCGTTCCAGGGTGGTGGGATCGTACAGGCCGACAAACAGACGATAACTGCCGGGCGGCAGGTTCTCCGGTAGGACTAAATCGGCGCTGTCGCGCAGCCATTCGCCCTGATTTTTGAGCTGGCCCATCATACTGCCGGTCAGCAGGCCCTCGTAGATAAAATGGTCAGCCTGGGCCACCGTTTGATTCTGCCCGTCGCGCAGTTGGACAAAGACTTTGTAGGGCTTTTGAATTTGAGCAGTTTGAGGCCGCCAGTACAGAGCCAATTGAACCGTTCGATCCGGGGCGAGCGCTGCCGGGTTAAGACTATAACCGGCTAATGTTATCAAATCGCTAAAGTTGGCCTGAAGTTCGGCCAGCGGCTCGGCTGGGAGCGGGCGCGGGTAGGGCTGGCTCAAAAAAACGAGCACGCCACTGTCCTGGCGCTGCACATTCATTTGAGCAAAGACTTGCTGGATAAAGAGCGGCTCGTAGCGGCTAAACAAACGATTATTATCCACCACAAACCAGAGCCGGGATGACTCCGCCAGGGCCTTATCCAGACCCTCGACTGAATCAACCAGGGTCGAGCCGACATAGCGGTCCACTAACTCTTCCGACTCATCATCGGCGAACACCCGCGCTGTGCCCTGCGTCGCGTAATAATCGGAGCGGCCCAGGTACAAATAAGCAGCGGAAGGATGGACGGTCATCACCCGGTCGCCTTCCTGCCACTGCGACCCCACCCACCTGAAAATGGTATGGTACCCGCCCGTCCCCTTGGCCAGGGCTACACTCAAGGCTGGACTGGCCCAAAAGATGGCAATGAGAAAGACAGGGAGTAGGGAGTAGGGAGTAGGGAGTAGGGGAATTCCTTTCAGCGGTCGGCGGTCGGTGGCTTGCCCTGAGCTTGCCGAATGGGTCGGTGGTCGAGATGTTAAAAGACGAGGCAATTTTTCAAATACACGGGTCAGGCCGTCGGCGGCGAGGAGGAGAAAGGGAGGGTGGCAAAGGATGAACAAGTAGCGGGTTTTGCGCCAGGTTGAAGTGAGCGCCAGGCCCAATTCGGCGATGGTCAGCAAAAAAACCAAACCCAGGCAGATAACGGCCAGGTCACGCCGGGTCAGCCGGCCGCGTATGACGGCCAGGAGCGCCAGACCAAAAGACAGAGCCGCTAAAATCAACATGGGCCAATATTCAGCGGTAGTGTAAATATAAATAAAATCGTCAATTCGCTGCCAACTGAAGCCGGGGTCCAGGAATTTATTAAAGACTCCCTGTAGACCACCGCCACCCCCATTTCCACCACTATCGGCGGCTGCGCCAGGAGACAAAAACGGGATCTGTCCTCCCACCGCAAAAGCTATCCCAATGGCCAGCAGCACCCCGGCAATGACCAGTTCCAGGATAATCGGTTTTTGGCGATACCAGTTAAACTTGAACTTCCGTTGGCCCAGCCACAGGCCGATCAGTAAGGCCAAACTCCAGACCGGCAGCGCCACGACCGCTACGGAGTGGGCCAGAATCGCACCCAGGTAAAACGCAACCCCCAGCAGACGGTCAAAGCGGTTAGGGTGCAGAAGAACACCTTGCAGCAGAAAATAGAACCCCAGCAGCATCAGTAAGCTGGCCAGGGCGTACATGCGCATCCGGGCCGACCAGAGAATCATTTCTGGATCAAAGGCGGCCAGGGTTAAAGCCAACAGGCCAGCGAGGGGGAGGTACAGAATTCGCCGGCCGACCTGGTAAAAAGCGGCCACGGCCAGCACGCCGGCCAGCAAAGAGGGCCAGCGCGCAATTTCCTCCCGGAATCCGGCCCATTTGATCAAGGGTGCGGCCAGGTAGGACAAAAGCAGGCCCTGGTGATACAACAGACCCGACGGCAGAAAGGGTGCGCCTTTTTGGGCCGTCATCTGCGCCGCTAACATGCTGATGTATTCGTCAATGTGAAAAATACCGGCCAGTAAGTGCCCGAGACGCAGGGCAAAGGCGACCAGAAGGAGGATTAGGATGAGAAAATAACCGAGTTTGGTTGACATGGGATAAATAATTGTGAATTGTGAACGTTAGCCATTCACAATTGGCGATTCATACCGAAAGGGTATCCCTCTGGGACCATTCACAATTTTCTCACTTTCGCTTGCGGCCCAGGGCAATTTGCCAGGGGAAAGAGTAACCGTGCCAGACAATATCTACCACGCCGCTGACCATGCGCTTAAAGCTCTGCCCGCTGTAGTTATGGAAATGTTCAGGATCGTTGCCCAGGGCGCGGAGATGTTTGCCTCGCAAAAAATTAGCTCCCCGGAAAAACGGTTCATGCGGGACGCTCAACAAGACGTATTCCGCCGAAACACGGGCCAGTTCGCGTAACCCAACGGTCGAATCGGGCAGATGCTCCAACACTTCCAGGCAAATGACCAGCGGAAAGTGATTGTCGGGAAAGGGCAGGTGGTGAACATCAAACTGGGTCAAGGGCGCATGGTGCTCCAGATGCTTGCGTCCCCACAGCAGGGCATCGGCGCTAAAGTCCCCTCCCATGAGGGTGAGGGGGGAGATCTGCTCCTGCTGCAAATGTTTCAGCACAAAGCCTTCGCCGCAGCCGGCGTCGAGCAGGCAGGTGACACCTGTCTGGCGAGTTAGGGCCGTAATGCGCCGATGAAATTTATCCAGCAAGGTCCGCTGGATGGGGTTTGGATTGAGATGTTTTTGACGATTGCCGTGTCGGTCCATAAGAAAAATAAGAAATCAGAAATAAAAAAGTCAGCTATCGTGCTGCAATATCTGTTTGATCGCGTATTCCTGCTCCGGGCGAAAGGTAAAATAACGGATCATTTCGCCCAGGAGGCCGGTCGAAAAAAGTTGAATTCCCAGGATCATGGCCAAAATGCCAACGGTGAAAAGTGGGCGGGTGCCAATCGGCTCAACGTCGGCCAGACCCAGAGTTCGCCGGAGCCATTCGACGGCCAGATAGAATTCGATGAGGCCCCCCAGGCCAAACATGGTCAGGCCGGCCAGCCCAAATAGTCGCAGGGGGTGCTTGAGATATGTGGTAAGAAACAGCACCGTAATAAAATCTAACAAGCCGCGAATCGTCCGGCCCGCGCCGTACTTGGATACGCCGGCATGGCGGGGATGATGCTGCACCGGCAGTTCGGCGGCGCGGAAACCCTGGCCTACGGCTAACACCGGGATAAAGCGGTGGAAATCGCTGTACAGCGGAATTCGTTCGGTCACGGCGCGGCGATAAACTTTGAAGCCGCAGTTAAAATCGTGCAAACGGACGCCGCTAAAGGTTGACACGCCCCAATTAAAAATCCGCGACGGCCAGGTTTTATCAATCGGGTCCTGGCGATCATAACGCCAGGCTGCCACCAGATCAAAACCCTCGTTCAGCTTGGCCAGCATGGCCGGAATTTCAGCCGGGTCGTCTTGCAGGTCGGCATCGAGGGTAATGATGATTTCGCCCCGGCTGTGGCGAAAGCCGGCCACCAGGCCCGCCGTTTTGCCAAAATTTTGTTGAAAGTGGATCACCTGGACGGCCGGGTCGGCTTGAAATAACTCGTTTAAGATGTGCGCCGAGGCATCAGTGCTGCCATCGTTAATAAAAATAATTTCGTAAGGCTGGCCCATGGCCGCCAAAACTTCAGTCAGTTTCTGGTGGAGCAGCTTTAAGTTACCCTCTTCATTCAGCAGCGGGATTACCACCGAAATAACCGGGCAGGGAGTAGTCATACACCCTCCTTCGCCTGCGGCGTTACCCCCGGAAAGGGGGACGAAGCAGGAATACGGATTTCCTCGTGGTACGAGCGTTCGGTGTTGACCACCCAGAGGTCGTGGCTTTCGCCGAGGATGTTTTTAACGGCCAGCATGGCAGTCAGCATGGAGTGATCTTGATTGTTATACATATGCAGGCCGTTGCGCCCGGTTGTCTGCAAATTTTCAATGGAGTTAAGATAAGCTTTGATCACCTCCAGATAGACTTTATACTCGCCCGTATAAACGGGGTAGGCTTTGGGTTGGCGGAACACGACTCCATCCAGCACGTCGGCTTCCTCCACCAGGCCCAATTGAGCCAGTTCGCGCCGGCCCAGCGCGATTAAATCAGGATCAGACATCCGCCACAGGGCATCGTCCTCGTTGCAGAAATATTCGAGACCGATACAGGATGTGCCGGGGTCGGGCACCATGTCAGGACTCCAGTTCTTAAAGTTTTGAATCCGGCCCACTTGAACTTCAGGGCTATGAACATAAATCCAATTATCAGGAAAAAGGTCATCCCGCCGCACAATCAAGGCCACCGTTAAAAAGTCACGGTAACTCAGCTTACGGGCTGCTGCGACAATCTCCGGGGCCGGCGCCGGCTTCATCTTTAAAATCAGTTCGCTCAGCGGCATGCTGGAGATGAAGTGATCGCCGCTGGCAATCGTGGACCCGTTGGGGCCGGTCGAAACAAGCTGCTTGACCCGCCGGCCGTTCATTTGCAGCTCGACCACCTCGTTCTCCAAAAAAACACGATGACTCTGAGCTTCGATTAACTCCTGGACTCGCTGCCAGAGCATGCCCGGCCCGCGCCGGGGATAGTCAAAGGCGTCAATCAACGTTTTGACCGATTGGCTCTCGGAGTTGAAGAGGGCATTTTTGACTGCCGTCGTCAGCGAGAGGCCCTTGATGCGTTGGGCTGCCCACTCAGCCTTGATTTCGGTGCAGGGAACGCCCCACACTTTTTCGGTATAGGTTTTGAAGAAAATCTGGTACAGCCGCTTGCCAAAGCGATTAGAAACCCACTCTTCAAGATTTTCCTCTTTGGGATAGGGGCGCAAACGCACCCAGATGTAACTCAGGCCGATGCGAATACTCTCGACCAGGCCCAATTTGAGTAAGGCATCAAAAAAGCGGATCGGGTAATAAAAAAACTTGTTTTTATAGTAGATCCGCGACAGCCGGGCGCGATGCAGAAAGTCATCGCCCAGCACCTCGCGCCACATGGCCTCTACGTCGGCCACCTTGGTAAAAAAGCGGTGCCCGCCGATATCCACCCCGTACCCTTTGTAATTCTCGGTGCGAGCAATGCCTCCTACCAGTGATCCCTTTTCAAAAACAATCGTCTGTTTGCCCACCTTGCTCAACTGGTAGGCTGCGGTCAATCCTGCCGGCCCCGCGCCGATGATGACGACATCGGTTTTAAGTTCGATTGGATCTTGCTTAAGTTGATCTGCCATTAATCCATTTCAAGATCTCGTTAATAATTGCTGAGTTCGGGAGTGAAAAAGTGCACTTTTTCACTCCCGAGAGGAGTCAGGTTTAACGCTTAACTTTCCTATCGTTAAACTATTGCCCTGCTCATTGCCGGCACTGTCGAAGTAATTCAGGCGTAAATTCAAATCCGGCTCATACATGCCGGCCAGCAGGGTATATTCGCCAGGGGGTAAGTCGGGCGGCAGCTTGAGCAAATGCCGATCCAAAACCGTTTCGCCAGGCGCCCAGGTATTGGCATGAGACGTGCTACAAACCGGGAAGTCGTCGGCCTGGGCCACGACTCCTCCTGGCCCTCCCTCTTGAGAGGGGGAGAGTAAATGGATGAACACTTTATAACGCAAACTCAGTAAGCTCTGCGCCTGCCAATACAGAGTAATCGGGACGATCCCACCCGGCCGGGCATAATCTTGAGTAACATCGTAACCGGTCAGGGCTACCCGGCCCGCCAACTGCCCGGCCCGCTCCAGGTACTCCGGCGGAGCATTATTCTTTAATTCCGACCCCTCCCCCAGAACCGGCGCCGGCTCCAGGAGAACCTGCGGAACTGCGGGTTGAGCCGTCAATGCTGGAGCAAAATCGGCGGCAGTGACAGGCGGCTCAAAAGAGGCCGGTTCGACCAGGTTAATCACCCCGGTGGGATGGAGCGGTTGAAATTCCAAAACAGTCAGCCGCAGCCGGCCGTTCCCCCACAGGCGATAACGCGGGCTGTAGCCAAAATTGGCCGGATCGAACGGGACCTTAAAATCAGGATCCCCTTTGTAGGTAATCTCTCCTTGCAGCACATAGCGCGGGTAGCATGGCGTCGAGCGAGCGCCCAACATATACCAGAGGGGCGCATTGCCGTCGTCGTTGCCGGCCCAATTTCCCTCTAACTGTCCGGTGCGCCGCAACTGGCCGACAAGCTGCCAGCCCAGGCGAAAGGGATAACCAAACCCAATTCGCGTGCCATAGGGATAAGCGGCGTCCGTCGGGTAAAAATTGCTCTTGTGCTCAGGATAAGTCAGCACATATTCCAGGTTACTGCGCAGAAAGAGCATCACCGTATGTCCGGCAAAAATCGCCAGCAGGCCGGTGATTGCCGCAGCGGCTAACCAGCGTCCTGCCGGTCGGCGCAGACCCGGCCAGCGGGCTGTACTCCACTGCCAGAGCTGCACTGCTATCCAGCCGACCCAGAGGGTCAACGCGCCCAAAAAGAGGTAGTGGTGCTTGCCCGGCCGGTTGACCAGGAAGACATACACCCAAAAGGGCGGCGCCAGCCACACCCAGAGTATTCTCTGCGGCATGTCTGTCTGTGGCGAAAGAATGACCCATCCAAAAAATAAGGCCAGACCGACGGCCAGCAGCCCCGCCGCCAGTTGAACCCAGCCCAACAGCCAGAGGACCGCTCCACCCAGAAGTAACAAGCCGGTCCCTACCTGAAAGGGTAGAGGCATTCCAAGCTTGACCAAGCGGAGGAGCGAGGCATCCTCAGATGCCGCAGCGGGTTTTTCCGGTCCCGTTCGCATCTGGGGATGCTCACTCCTCAGTTTTAAACCTCCGGCAAGAATTGCTGCGAGCAGCAGCAGCAACAACCCATCAAACAAGGCCACATAATAGGCCGAGTTATACTTCAGCGCCTCGTAGTAGAAAAAGTGGGCCAGGTTGTTAAAGGGCGGACTGCTGCCCCCGCCAATCCGGTTTTCCAGGTAAGTCCCCGTGCTTTTGAGGTTGGGGTTGAGCACGAAGGGGATGTAAAATAGGGCGACCGGTACAATGAAAAGGAGGATAGAGGGCCAGAAACGTGATGTGTGATGTGTGATGTGTGATTTGTGATTTGTGAGGCGGAGGGGGGGCAGTTTTGGTTTTTCTTCGCCTCTTCGCTTCCTCGCCTCCTCGCTTCCTCCATGCTCAGCGGAGGCAAAGGTCAGATAAGCCACGACGGGTAACAGCAAAATCGTCTCAAAATGAAACAGGCAGGCAGCGGCCAATAAAAATGTCGCCAGGCTGTGCCAGCGCCGGGATTGGCTGCCGGTTTGATAAAAACGATAATAGCCATAAATGGCGGCCAGGGTCAACAACAGCACCACACTTTGATATTGGGCCGTGCGGGCGTAGGAGACAAAAACCCCGTCAACGGCAGCCAACAGGCCGGCGATCAGGCCCACCCAGTGATTGAATAAGCGCCACCCCAGCAGAGCGATTAATCCGACGGCGATTGTTCCGGCAAGGGCGAAAGGCAGCCGCGCGGCCTGTTCGTCAAAGCGGCCGGTCAAAGCGCCGACGGCATTGAGCAACAAAATTTCGCCGGGGCCTTTGGAATGGGTCAACAAGGCATCCACTTGCCCATAAACCAGCGAGACGGCCCGCAGCAGGATATCGGCCTCGTCACCCTGGTAATCAGAATAGTGGATATTGACGACGCGGAAACAAGCAGCCAGAAGAAGGATCAGAATAAGCGAATAAGCGAATAGGCGAGTGGGCGAGGAAGAAAGCTTCTCTTGTTTTGGATCATTCGCCATTCGCTGATACGCTGATCCGCGCCGCCAGGCGATCAGGATAAAGAGCAGAGTCAAACCTCCCAGGCCAAAGCCGACGGAAAGGGCGTTGAGAGGCAGCCGGGCAAAGGCCATCAGGAGCAGTAATGTCATTGTTAAACTGTAACTTATCGGCACGGCGATAAGCCATTGTTCTGGCCGGGTCAGATGTTCGGGCGGCGGCCAGAGAGCCAGCAGCAGAGCATAGCCCGGCAAAAAGGCAATCAGCAGCAACCCGGCGCTCAACTGCCAGGGATACCAGGGCACCACCAGGACGAGCAAAGGCAGCAGGATGGCGCTCGTTCCCAGAATGATCAAATTGCTATTCTTCATATCCGGCAGAGGGGGGTAGAGGTGAGGCCCGATGAATTACCTGATGATCTTCTGCCCTCCCAACTTGCGGCCTCCGGCGCTTTGATACGGCTACTTCTGACCAGGAGTGAGCAACACCCGGCCAAAACAGGGGCCATTTTACCATCAGATGAATGATTATTCAAACCCCGCGAGCAAACTCAAGGGCTGTTTGCTCCACTCATGGGGCAATCACCTTGATTTGGCTCAGGCCCTGCCGGCTGACCTCCACCTCGGTCGCAGCATCGAACACGGCGACTTCAAGCTGGTAAAGCCCTGGTTTGACCTCAGCCGGAATGGCCAGTAACCAGGGGTCCTGGACAATTTGCCCGGCCTGCCACTCGGTCGAAGGATAACCGCTCCGCACCGGACGGCCCAACCAGTAAGCCGTTTCCTGCCCCTCTTGATCGAGCAGCCGCAGCAAAATGACGTAGTCATGGGTGATGTTAGCCAAAGCTTGCCAGTAGAGCGTAGCCCATGTGCTGGCCCCCGGCGCCATCTTTTCCGGCTCCAGATTGTACCCGGCCAGGGCCAGATCATCGTTAATTGCCAGGTGGAAGGAGTGGGGCGGTTGGAAGGTCTGGGGATAGGCTGCGGCGCGGGTGACGTGGATGGGTTTGGTATCCTCCGGCAGCTCAAAGTAGCCGATAATTTCGCCGCTGTCGGTGCGGAAACCGGGTTTGAAGAAATAATCTCCCGGCGGCATGCCGACCGGCAAGGTTAAAGCGGCCTCGCTTTCGACAATGGCCTCGCGCTGGCGGTTGGCTTCTTCAAAGCCGGGCAGCGGCTGGGCGGTGGCTTCAGCCCAAACATACCCGTCCAAATCCATTAACCGCACGAAAAAGCGATCCGTTTCAAGCTGGCCCTCATTGCGCCAGAACAGGGTGACCGGCAGGGTGTCGCCGGCCGCAATTTCGACCTCGCCGGTTCCTCTCGGGCAAGAAGAAGGGACCGGGCAGAAATTGTAGCCAAAGAGCGTGCCGCGCCCTTCCAGTTTATAGCCGCCGCCGTAATACTGGGCCGCCGGGCCGGGGTAAAGCCAGGCATATTCCAGGCCATGCAAGGTTACTGTAAAGACCGGCGGCCGGCGGTCGAGATAATTCAGAATATTGGGATCGTGTTTGCCACGCTGTAGTTGGGAAATGTAAATCAGGGTATAATCGCTTTGCACCCAGCGGCCATCCTGGTTGTCCAGCGGGATGGTCTGGCCGCTGAAGATGGGATCAATTTTAGTCGAATTGGCCAGGGCGAGCTTTATGTTTTGGGCCTCCGGCTGGTCATTGAGATAAGCCGCTGCCTGATCAAGGCCCTCCCCTACGCCTACAGGCAGAATATGGACCGCTTGCTGCAGGCCGCCCAGGAGAGGATTCCAGTAGGTGTAGTAATAGGGATGGTGTGGAAGAGCTACGGCCATTTGCAGCCCCAAAATGAGCAGAGCAGGCAGCCAGGCCATATTTTGGATTTTAGATTTTGGATTTGCGATTTTCGATTGTTGACTATCTCTTGCTGTTAGCCAGCGCCAGGCTGCGACCATCCCCAAAGCGCCCAACAGATTTAGTGGGGGCAGCATCGGGATGATGAAGCGATCGTATTTGAGGGTCGAGCGCGTGATTGAGGCCAGGTAAACCAACAAAAAAAGCAGGATAACGCCCAGCAGCACTGAAGAGCCAGGGATGAGCTTCTCTAATTGTTTCTCGATGGAGGCTTTTGCCCGGTGGCTGCGCCAGCCCTTGAACTGCCAAATGGCCGCCATGAAGAGCAGGATGAGGCCCAGCCACAAGATCGGGCTGGTTCGATACAGCAGCACAACCGGGAAGAAGAGCGGGCCAACCTGCTCATCGGCCAGTTCTTGGCCCCAAAAGAAGTTCTTGCCGCCTTCGTTGCCCTCTTCAACGCGCACGCTGACGTAGGCGAACATCTTTTGCAGAACCTCAATGGGGCTAACCCAGAGAGCCGGCCAAATCACAAAAGCAGTCAGCAGGAGGACGCCGCCAAAAACCAGCAGGGCAATAACGGTCACTCGTAACCGCTTGGTCAGAGGTTGGCGCAGGTCAAGCAGCGTTACCCCACTCATCATCAGCCCGACCACCGGCAGCAGGGCCACCGCCGAAATCTTGCTCAGGACAGCCAGGGCGGTCAAGGCTCCGGCCAGGGCGCTGTAACCCAACTTTTGTTCTCGCAGGTACAGCAGCAGGGCCATGAGCGCCAGCATGCAAAAGCCGGTCATAATCGCCTCGCTGCGCAGCGCCCGCGACTCGGTCAGCAAAAAAGGGTCAAAAGCCAGCAAGAAACCGGCCAGCCAGGCTGCGCCGCTGCCAAACAAGCGGTAAACCAGCCCAACCCCCAGCGCTAACAGTAAAGCATTAAAGCCGGCCAGGATTTGCCGTTTGCCGCTCAAATTTGCCATCGAGTCTTCCGGGCCGATAAGCGACGCCCAATCAACCGGGTCGCCAATCAGGCGGTGATACCCGTAGCGTACCCTGGCGCCCATTGTCTCGACCCACATCAAGGTGACGCCGGGGTAGCCGTCCTGGTAGGTTTCGGCCCAGTTGCCGCTGGTAAGGGCATTAGCAAAATTGGCGGAGCGCCGATCCCAGGTAAACTCGTCCGGCCCGACAAAAACATCCAAAGCCAGCAGGCGGGGGATAAGGGCCAAGGCCAAGATGGCTATCGCCAGGACCAGGGGCGAGTCTACCAGGGGACGGGTTAACGAATGAGCCAGGGAACGGACAGAGGCGAGAGTGGTCATACTCAATCCAGGGGAACAACCTGCAGCGAAATTGCGGTCTCGCCGTTAGAGGTGGCCAGGCGCTCGCCGGTGGCTGGATCGTACATGCCCGCCACTAATCGGTAATCGCCCGCCGGCAGGTCAGGAAAGTCAATCAGGTGCCGGTCGGCAATGACCTCACCGGCGGCCCAGCCAGGGGTGGGGATTGTTCCTTCCGCCGGCAGGCCATCGTGCTGAGCGACCACCTGGCCATTGGCGTTGAGCAGATGAACAAACACAGTATAGGATGCAGCGACCACTTGGTTGGCCTGCCAGTACAGCATCAACCGCAGGCGACCCCCACCCATAATCGGCTCGGTCGTCAGGTCATAGCCCAGCAAAGTTATTTCATCGCCCAACTGAGCATTGATGGAGTGAGGCAATAGAGGCAGGTCGAATCGCTGTGGCCGTTGGCTTACGGTCAGCGCACCCAGCTTCATCTGCCCCACCTGCGCCTGCGTCTCGGCGTCAAATACCGTCGTTTGCAAAGTATAGTCGCCAGGAACAAGGTTAGCCGGCAGTTCCAAGCGCCAGGGATCGCCCACAATTTCCCCGGCGGTCCACTGCGTCGTCGGGTAGCCGCTGAAGACGGGGCGGCCTAACCAATAGGCGGCCTCCTGCTCCTGTTGGTCAAGCAACTGCATAGCGATAACATAATCTTGTTTGGGAGTCTGGCCCGCCTGCCAGTAGAGGGTGAGCCAATTGGGACGGGTCAGGAAAAGGGTTTCATCCGGCATATTGAACCCCAAGAGCGTTAGCTGCGGCGCGATGGCCTGCCCTACCCGATGAGTCAGGGTAAGGTCGGTAGCAGAAAGAGGGGTAGCCGGCCGAGCGACCGTTACTTTATCGCCGCCGCCCGCTAAAGTAAAATAACCCAAATTCTCCTGCCGCGCCTGGTTGTAAACGCCGCTGCGCAGAAAATAAGTTCCCGGCGGCGTACCTACCGGGATCCTTAGGTCGGCCTTGCTCTCGACAATCTGATAGGGGACCAGTGCAGCCTCCTCAAAACCGGGCAGAGGGGCAGCATGGGTCTCGGCCCAAACATACTCGTTAGCGTCCACCAACTGCAAAAAGAAGTTATCGGCCGGGGTCATGCCCTGATTTTGCCAGTAAAACTTAACCGGCAGGGTGTTACCCAGGATAACCTCCGGGCTGTTCACATCATAGCCCATCAAAATGGCCTTGCCGGCCAGGGTGCTTGGTCCGGCAAAGTACTGCGCCCGTGGTCCCTGGTAAATCCACAAGTAATCTACCCCGTCTAGGTTGACCACATGCTCCAATTTCAAGTGGGTCAGATAATCTAGCTGATAGGGTTCGAGTTTTTCGCGTTGAAGATGATTGCGACGCACCAGCAGGTAGTTGGCCTGAATCCAGGGCTGCTCAGACACCCAACGAATGGTTTGGCCTTTGAAAATCTGAGTAAAGCCTCGGGTACTGCGGGTAGCGACCTTCAGCTTTTCGGCATCAGCTTTACGGTTAAGGTAGTCAGCCCCGGCGCTCAGGTCCAGATCCCAGCCAATTCGTACTGCGTCCGCGGCCCAGCGGTCGCCCAGCACTAACGGATTCCAATAAGTATAGTAGTAAGGGTAAGAGGGCAGCGTTGTAGCCATCTGCAAAACCAGGATGGCCGTGACGCCCAGCCAAGCGGCAGCGGCGGCAGAAATAGGGGGTATCACCGGGCGCTGCCAGAGGCGCTGGCCCAACCAAACCAGGCCCATAGCAGCAATAATGTCAAGCGTCGGGAATATCGGCAGAATATACCAGTCCCGCTTGAGGGTGCCGACCGTCATCAATGCGCCGTAAATTAGCACGAATAGCCACAGCAGGCCGGCCAGGACAAGTTGCAACCGCTCCGGCCCATTCAAGGCTGAGTCGTCGCCTTTGCGTCGGCGAGCAAGAGTTTGCCAAAGGTACACCAGATTGGCAATTAACCCCAAACAGACCAGAGGCGTTACCCGCAAGATAAAGACGACGGGGTAAAACAAGGGCAACCATTCATCGGTGTAGACCTGGCCGAAGAAATAATTTTGGCGTCCGCTAACACCCACTTCGGCCACAAAATTGCCCATATAACGGAGGGCTTGCAGCGGCGAAACCCACATAGCCGGCCATAATAACCAAAACGTAGCGATAGCCAACAACGCCCAGCCCAGCCACGTACCCAACATCCGGCGGAATGGCTGCTGAAAAAAAGCAATTGGGGGCGCATCAGTGCTGGCTGTAGTTTTCTTGAGTTCCCCCCAATTCCGTTGAGCCAGCAGCAGAAGCGCGAGGACTGTCCAGATGAACAGGCTGACTGCCGAGATTTTGGTTAGCAAAGCCAGGCCAGCTACTATTCCTGAGAAAATCAAATAGCGGCGGCGGCGGTAAATCCAGTAATTCAGATAGGCCAGAATTGTCAACAGGGTCAGGCTGGCCATTAAGCCCTCGCCGCGAGAGGTCCGGGAGTCGGCCAGATAGAACGGGTCAAAAGCCAACAGCACCGCCGCTGCCAGGGCCACCCAGCGCCCAGACAGGCGCTCGACCAAGCGATAGGCCAGCGCCACCGCCAGCGTGTTGAAGAGAACAATGGGCCAGCGGCGCTGCATGAGCAGATCAAGCACCGGCTCAAGTTGGAAGTCGGGCCAGGTGGACAGAGTTGCCGCCTGGAGGCCGTTGACCCAGGCCCAGGCGTATTTCAGACCCATAACCAGCGAGTGACTCAGAAAAATGGTAATGCTGGGATTGCCCGGTCCCACAATGGTACCCGGCCAATTACCCTGTAACAGGGCCAAGAAAAAGTCATGCGACCAGGCCCAATATTGAGTTTCATCGTGAGCCAGAAAGGCGTTCAGTGAGATTAGCCGGGGGAGCGCGGCTAAAATGAACACTGCCGCAAAAAGCAATGCCCCAGACCAACTCGTTGTTACTCGTCTCAGGATAGGTGAAGCTGTTTTGATTTTATTTTGTTCAAGCGGAATGATTCGCATCTAACCCATTTCTATGGCAAAATAGCTGCCGTCCTCAAGAGGGCTTGATTGAAACTATACTTTGCCATGTCTTAGATAATTGCACAAATTTTCTAGATGTTACGACGTATTTTGTTAATTTTTTTTGGCCTGGTCATTGGTCTCCTCGTGGCCGAAGGCGGGCTGCGTTGGTTTGGCGGCCTGCTGCCCGAAGGGCTGCGCTACCGGGCTGGCCTGGCCCAGTTCCACGCCCAGATGGACGGCATCTACGTGCCCGACCCCTATCTGTGGCAAAAGAGCGTGCCCGGAATTGACCGTACCATTACCGGGCATCCTGACTATGATTTTCACGTGCGGACCAATTCCCTGGGGTACGAAGGGATCGGTTTTCGTGATGACGGCGTTAGTGACCCTGCCCCCATCATCGCTGTTGGCGACTCTTTTACCTGGGGCGATGGCATAGACAATAATAAAACCTGGGTCGAGCGGCTGGAAATGGAAAGCGGCCGCGATGTGGTTGATTTGGGAATGAGCGGCTACGGGTCGCAGCAAATTCTGCGTTTATTGCAGAAGTACGGTCTGCCCCTCAAGCCCCGGCTGATCCTGTGGGCTTTCTTTCCCAACGATTTTTACGACGCCGGCCACTTTGCCTGGCGAGAAGAGACCGGCCGGCTGGCCAAGCTGGCCAAGCCCGAGGCGTCGCCTGCCTGGACGGAAACTCTTGACCGGGAGCTGCGGATTTATTCCGTCGCTTACACCTGGCTGGTCAGCCCCTTTGACGAGCCAGACGATAATGAAGAATATGAGCGCCTGGTCTACAGCGACGCCACCCTTGACCTGACCTTTGTCCTGCGTTCCTATTGGGGCAAACGGCTTGACCCCGGCGACAAATACACCGGGCCGGGTTTGGTCTATACTCAGCAAGCACTGGCCGAGGCCAATACCGCCGCCAGGCAGGTGAATGCGGAATTGGTAGTCCTCCTTTTTCCTTCTAAGGAACAGGTTTATTGGCCCATCGCTTCAACCCTGGTAGAGGATGCCGCTGCTTTTAAGGTTAACTGGCCGCACGACGAAGTTCGAGCCTGGTGTGAGGCGAACGGCGTCGCCTATCTGGACTTGACCCCGGTCTTCGCCGGGCAAGCCTCCCAGGGCAAGCAGCTCTACTACCGCTTTGACGCTCACTGGAATGAAGCCGGGCACGAACTGGCTGCCCAAACGATCCGGCGCTACCTGGCCGAGAATACTCCGTTCCTGGCCACCTCCGAATAGCTGTCTGCCCATGGCTGTTTCCACTATTCGCGCAAAAAAGGATAATCGCCAGAGAAGACGGCTTTTCAAGCGTGTTCTGTTCGGCCTCATCTTGGTCGCTCTGGTCATGCTGCCACGCCTGTTCACCCTCGATATCTTCATTGGTCCCGACGAAATGGCCGAGTTGGGCCGGGATAACAACTTTGCCCTGGCCCTGGCCAGGGGCGACCTGGCCGGAACGCTGGTTGGCGACGGCAAGCCGTCAGTGACGCTGATGTGGATCAATACCCTGGGTGTAACCGGCAAATGGCTCTGGCTGCACCTAAGCGGCGACCCGCGCCCATTCGAGCAGGTTGTGGCCCCGGAGCGACCTTTTTCGGTCTGGCCGGAGCGGCGCCTGTTCCTGACCCTGGTGAGCGGCCTGCAAATCCTGGCGGCGTGGCCCCTGCTGCGACGTATCTGGAGTGAGCAAATTGCCGCTATTGCCGTCGGGCTGATGGCCCTGGAGCCATTCCTGCTGGCCTTTACCCGCATCATTCGGGGCGACGCGTTGCTGGCCGGGTTTATGATTCTGTCCCTTCTCGGCGCTTTAGCCTTTTTGAAGACCGGCCAGCGCGGCTACAATTTTTTTTCGGGGGCCATGGCCGGGCTGGCCCTGCTGACCAAGCTCTCCGGCGGGGCGATTGTGATCACGATCGCGCTGCTGTACGGAATGGTTCTGCTAAATCAGCGAAAGGCACACGGCATAACTCCCTCGCGGGGGCAGGCGTTGAAGGTGGAAAACTCAAATTCATCCTTCCGCCTTTATCCTTCCGCCTTCCTTACTTGGGCGCTCGCGGCAGCGATCATCTTTTTTGGCCTGTGGCCGGCCTGGTGGTTCCGGCCCGTGGCAACATTCGATCTCCTCTGGAATAAGGGCCTGTTCCACGCCGTTGAGGCCGGCCAGGGAGGGGCAGAGCTTTACTTTTGGGGAGCGGTCCGTCCTGCTGGCCCCGGCCCGTGGTTCTACCCGGTGCTCGCCGGACTGCGTTTGACCCCCTGGCTGTTACTGGGCAGTTTCATAGCCGTTGGACGCTGGCTCTGGTCAACCCTCCGCCGGCGAGCCAGCCTTGATCTAAGTATCGGGGGCGTGCTTGTCTATACGAGTGTGTACTGGCTGGTCATTACACTTCCCGACCAGAAACTCGACCGCTTTTTTACGCCGATTGTGCCCGCCCTGGCTATTTTGACCGCTGTCGAGATTGCTAACCTAATTCAATGGCTTTCGGAATGGGCCAATCATCGCTCAAAACAAGTACCAACTACGCCCTACACCTTACGCTCTACGTTCCCCGTTTCACGACTCACCTATCCAACCATCCTTCTCGTTGGCCTGGCTCTCACCTGGCACATCAGCCGCTACCATCCGCTGTATTCCACCTATTTCAACCCACTGAGCGGCCCACCGCAATTTTGGGAATGGGCTTTGCCCATCGGGCACGGGGAGGGAGTCAACACCGCTCTGCTGTCCCTTTCAAGCCAGAGCGATATGACTGCTAAGACTTTGCTCTGTGGTACGAACCTACCGCGCTGCGAACCTTTCTTCGCCGGGAAATTGTTACCCCAGGAAGACCTGCGCTCCGGGGCGTGGTTCAAAGCCGATTATGTTTTATGGCATGTTGACGAGGAGCAAATGAGCGTTTTTCCTGCCGAGGTGCTGGCTTATCTGCGCCGCCAGTCGCCGCTTTATGTGGCTCGTTATCACGGCTTGGATTATACCTGGCTCTATCCCGTCCCCAGGCCCGCTTTTCTGGCGGCAGAGGCCCGGCTGGAAGGCGTGGCCCGGCTTTTTGGCTACGACGCCGCCGGCCAGGATTTCGCCCGGCTGGCGCCGGGGGATACGGCCAACCTGCGGGTCTACTGGCAGAACGAGGGACAGGCGCAGCAGCAGCAATTTTGGTGGCGGGTGGTGGATGGATCGGGCTACGTTTGGAGTCAGGCAGCGGCCCGGCCTTTACCCGAATTTGAGGCGATTGCTTCTCGAAAAGGGGCCGTCGTGGAAGGAGCAGTGACGCTGGCTCTGCCGGCCGATATGCCGCCCGGCCCTTATGCCTTGCAGGCAGGTTTTGCCAGGGCCAAAGAGGAGGTGGGGCAATTTTCCCTGCCGGTGGACGGCAGCAGATTGATTGTCTCCGGGGTTCCTGTTGGACCAAGCCAGCCTAACCACGTTCTGGACCGGCATGTGTTGTCAGAGCTGCACCTGCGCGGCTATGATCTTTCTAGCGAAGAGGTAGTGGCGGGTGAAAGATTGTGGCTAACGCTTTACTGGCAGGCAGTTCGCTCAATTCAGCGGGATTATGCACTCATGCTGCGCCTCCTTGACCCGGCCGGGCGCTCGGTGCAGGAGTGGCATGATCTCCAGCCTGTGTCCAGCGCCTACCCCACTTCTGCATGGCCGGCCAACAGCAGCGTGCGCGGCCCCCAACTGTTGTCGCTGCCGGAGGGACTGGCTCCGGGGCAGTACCGGTTTGAACTAAGCCTGGCTGAGGCTGCAACGGGTCGCCCTCTTGCGGCGGATAAGGTTGAAGTAGGGGTTATCAATGTAGTGGCCCGTAAAGCTGTCTTCGACGTGCCGCCGATGCAGTTCCCGGCTAAGGCTGTTTTTGGTGATGTAGCCACCCTTTTAGGTTACGATCTGGCGGGCGACCTGTCACCTGATGGTGTCCGGGTGACGGTGACGCTATACTGGCAAGCTCAAAGAAGCACTCCTCAGCCTTATCATGTTAATCTACGTCTAGTAGATAGCAGCAGCAACACCACACTGGCCGAGCAAACCGCCGAACCGGCGCAGGGGAGCGCACCGACGACGGTGTGGCAAGCCGGAGAAATTATCACCGACCGGCACGAGCTGGTGACTGCCAGCAGCCAGCCCGTTTCCGTTAAACTGGAAATCAGATTTTTAGCCGATACTCTCCAGCCGGTTGTGTTAGCCGATGGCCAGTCGTTTTTTGTTGTGCCTGAAGTAGAGCAAAAAGTATCCTGGCGCACTCCCTAAAGCGAGATAAGATGTCCGGTTTATCAGCAAAAATGTTCAGACAACTGGCGCTGCTCGTCGTTTTACTCTCTTTTTTTGTCGGCCTTTATAACCTGGGAGACACCCGCATTGCCGCGGATGAGCTAAAAACTTTCAGGACGATTGAATTCCGCAGCCCACTTGAGCTGATTGGTTATTACTATACCAGCAGGCACCCGCTGCATTTTTTCCTGCTGGCCATCATTTATCAGTTCACGAACCATTGGTGAATAGATCGTGAGATAAGCGAGGATGTGGTGAGCTTCAGGATCAAAACGATTTTGATAGCCTGCTTGAAATACATCAGCCTGGTCTTATTTGGGTTGATCGCCGGGCTGCTCTTCAGTGAGGGGGTGTTGCGCCTGCTGCCGGAGCAAACGCTGAATGAACTCGTTGCCCTGCGTCCTATCCGTCATGTCCTCTATCAAACCGATCCGGATATCGGCTGGCGGCTCAAGCCCAGAGCAAAATTTCATTACCAGCGGGACGAGTATGATCTGCTCATTGAGATCAATTCCCAGGGGTTACACGACAGCGAACATGGTTATGATAAACCGGCCGGGGTCTATCGTATCCTCGTCCTGGGTGATTCGTTCGCCGAGGTGGTTCAGGTGCCCATTGCCGATAATTTCTCCAGCCGGCTGGCCGACTGCCTGAACCGGCAAAATCAGCAGCGAGTTGAAGTTATCAACAGCGGGGTCAGTTATTACAGCAGCGCCGAAGAGTTGTTTTTTCTGCAACACGAAGGGCGGCGGTATCAGCCTGATCTCATTCTGGTTGCCTTTTACGTGGGGAACGACATCGAAGCCTACGAAGCCAGAAAAAGGGAAGATGGTTGGGTGGCTTCTCTGGGAGGTTACTGACCGAACTGGACGGGGCTGGAAATCTCAAAAAAACCTGGGTGGATTGGGCCAACCCCAGCCCTTACGAAGAAATTTCGCCGCTGCAGCGCCTGTTGCAGCGCACCTCACGAATTTATCGTCTTCTGGCGCATCCTGATTCAAAAGTGGCCGAGTGGCTTGATCAACAGAAGGATACTTTCAACGAGACTCCTGTGGGTCGCTGGTTGTCCCGTCCGCAGCCTCCTGCTCGTCCCACGGCCCGGGCCGCGGGCGGAACTTTGCCCAACAATTTTGATTTGGTCATCTACGCTCCCACCTTTCCCGATGGTCCCGATATGCCGCCGGAAGTAGGCGAAACGTGGGCTATCCTTCAAAAAATCTTTACCGAGTTCAAGCAAGCTTCGGCAGCAATGAATGCCGGGTTGGGGGTGTTAATTATTCCGGCCAGGGAACAGGCCCACCAACGTTACTATCAGGATACCTGCCAGCAATTTTCAAAACGATATGGGCCTTCATTGGCCCACATCGCCTGGAACTACGCCCAGCCCAATCAAGCCATGGGCCAGCTATTTACCCGGCAAGACATCCCTTATCTGGATTTACTGCCGTCCCTGCGCGCTTACGATACCACCGGCGGCCCAAGTTTGTACTTTGAAGAAGATGGTCATTTTAACCAGGCCGGCCACCGCTTAACGGCCGAGTCGGCCTGCCACTGGATTCAGGAACAGGAGTTTGTTCCTACTCCCGCTTCCTCCTCCAAGTGAGGGGTTAGTCATTTTGTAAAGCTGATCTGGCCAATCACGTAGATGCTGGGATAAAGCCGTTCATTTGCCTCTTGGGCCTATTTCTTTTCTGCTCTGAAAATTTCAGCCCGCCCCAGGGCTAAATTATCCGCCCCATCGTCCAACAGTAAACGCTGGCCGCTTTCAGGACGATAAAGGCCAACGACTAACTGATAAACCCCACTTGATAAATCCGGCGGTAAAACGAGGCGGTGAACATCTTCAATGACCACGCCCGGCTGCCACCAGAGGACCGGATAGGCCCCTGCTCGGGGCAGGGCGTCGTTCTGGGCTTTGATTTGAGCCTGGTCATCCAGTAGATGAATAAAAACAATATAATTATCGGCTACGGGTTGGCTAGTTTGCCAGAATAAAGTAACTTGCAGCGTCTCTCCCGGTTGCGCTCGCTGCGGAGCCAGACTATACCCCCGTAACTCGATCCCGTTCGGCCAGGTCGCCTTTATTGGCTGAAAAGGCGGACTTTGGGCGAGATCTGTCAAGGTCGGCCATATTTCTGGCCCAATTGTAAAGCGAACAACCTTATTGTCAAGCGGTGCGCCGGCTGAATCCGTTGCCAACCACTCCCCTGACACTTGATTTAGCACCTGGATTTCAACCTGAGCGGCCAGAGGGGGGTCTAGCGTGGCTCTTAGTTCAAACTGCGGTTGAACCGTAATTATTTCGCCGGGGAACCAGCGCTTCTCCTCAGGCGAGATCAGTTCGCCATCATACCGGCCCAGAGCGATGAGACGACTGTCGGCCAACTGGACGGTTAAATGCAGGGGTTCCTTGATGGGGCGCAGCGCCTGCCAGTAGAGGCGCAATTTCACCGTTTCGCCGGGGGTGGGGACGGCCGGATCAAGCTCATAGGCAACCAATCTGAGCTGGCCGTTATAGATGCGATCCAGCCGCTGTGCTTCGGCAGGCACGCTTTGCCGGGCCATAGCCGCCAGGCGTTCAGCTTCGGGTGTATCCTGGATTAGCCCGTCTGGCAAGATCTGGACCGCATAGTGGCCCTGGGGAAAACGAAAAGACTCCACCGGCGATGCGACCTTTGGCGATGAAGGGTTTGAGAGGGCCAGGCCAAATTCAACGGTATAGAACCCTGGCGCTAAGTTCTCAACCGGCGGTGAGCAGAGACTTTCAACATAAGCGCCGGCGGTTTGAGCCTGGCTCAGAAAAGCGGGATCAGGCTGGCATACGACCCAATCATTCTGAACCGCCTGGCTTGCCAGGCGGGCCACAAGCTGCCGCCCGGCCGGGAGGCCCAGATTTTCCCAGAGCAGGCGGAGGGAAAGCTGGTGGGCTGGAAGGCTGGCAGACTCACCGCTCTGTCCTGCCTCCCAACTGTATCCCAGTAAAGCCGCCTGGTCAGGAAGGACACTTACCTGGGGGTCGGCGGGGGTGGTAAAAGGAATAGGGTAAATCCATGCATAATCAATGCCGGCGACCGTCACAACTTTTTCCGGGGTACGGGCCTGGAAGTAATCAATAAAGCCGGGGCTAGGTTCCTGCCGGCGCTGTACCTGTTGAATGTAGAGCACCACATAATCGGCCTGGGTCCAACGGCCATCCGGCAGAAGTGAAATCTGGTCTCCCTTAAAGCCCAACATGTTGTGGGTAAAGCGTGAAGCGACCACCAGGTCACGGCTGTTGGGCTTGGCCGCCAGATATGCGCCAACCTGATCCATGCCTTCGCCCCAACCGATACGCAGGGTGCGCACAGCAGTTTGGCCGCCGCCGAGAAGGGGATTGAAGTAGGAGTAATAGTAAGGATGGTGCGGGAGAACAGTGATAATTTGGATGAGGAGGAATCCCGCCAAGAGGGAAAGAGAGAGGAAGAAGTAGGGGGTAGAGGTTCGATCCGTGCCTTTAATTTTGGGTTTCAACCAGACCCATAGATTGACCCAACCCAGGGCGGCTAAAATATCCACGGCCAGAAAAATTGGCATGAGGTAGCGATCTTGCTTGTGGGTGCTGGGAATCATGGCCAGAGTGTAAAAGACAATATAGATCAGGAGAATGGCGCCGCTTCTCAGGTTCAAGGCAGTTGGGTTCGGGGTGGCGGGTGAAACGCCTCCAAGGAACTTTTGGCTCTGAAACACAAAACGCAAAACGTAAAATGTAAAACCAAGGAGGGCCAGGGGGGCAAGACGCATAACAAAGGCAAAGGGATAGAAGAGCGGGCCAGGGTCGGCGTGAGCCTGGCCAAAGAAGAAGAGGTCGGCCCCTTCTGCCCCGACTTTCATGGTGGCAAGGTCGTACACCGAACCCAGAGCTTCCAACGGCCGGACCCACATCGCCGGCCAAAGAATAGACCAGGTTACAGCAGCGGCGAAGCCCCACAGGAGAAGGGAGTAAGTAGTAGGGAGTAGGAAGTAGGGTAAGGGTTTTCGATTTTGGACGTTATCGCGGCGAGTCCAAATAAAAAGCAATATCAGGCCGATGGCCGGGAGCATGGCAATTGCTTGAATTTTGGTCACAAAAGCGAGGCCGGCAAAAATACCCGAGCTGATGAGCCAACGCCGGCGGCGCTGCCGATCATAGAAGATAAGGGCCAGGATGGAGAGAGTCATCAGGCCGGTGATGAGAGCATCGGCCCGGTTGACCCGCGAGTCGGTCAGGTAGAAGGGGTCAAGGGCTATGAGCAGGCCGCTCAAAACGGCCACCCATTTGCCAAAGAGCCGCCAGACAAACGCTACCACTAACAGGGCCAATCCCGTATTCAGCAGCACAACCGGCAGCCGCTGTTGAAAAAGATTAACTGGGCGGTCCCACTCATGCATGATCAGATAGAGACCGGGTTCACCGATCCAGCGCCCTTCGAGCAGCGAGCGCCGTCCGGCCTCTAACCAAATCCACAGACTCTCCGCCCAGATTGGCACCAGGCCGGGGTAGCCAACTTCGCCAATTGTGGCGGTCAAATCACCCCGGCTGAGCGCGCTGACAAAATTTTTGGCCCAGCGCCAGCGGTCCTCTTCGTCCACAATCAGATACTGGTTAAGATGGGTCAAGCGAGGCAGGACCGTCAATAGAACCAGGCCGGCCATAAGCAGGACATCTTCAATTTTAGAGTGGAAAAACAGGCGTAGAGATTTTGTCATGCAGGTTGGACGGTTTAATCAACAGATGGCGTATCGCTGCTCTTGCGGGCGACAACGAGGATAGTCCAGGCCAGATAATTGAGGGGAGGCCAGCGCAGCAGGCGCTCATCAAGAGCCAGCAATGGCTTGAGCCAGGTTAAGGTTGTTTGATTCTCGCGCAGGATACGTTTCCAGTAGCGGTCTTGATTGGGATGAACGCGATCCACCAGGAAATATTTGATAAAGATCAATAGCCCGGTTAACCAGAACTCGTGGTGCGTCACATGGGCGAAAACCTCCTGGTATTCCCGGACAAGGTCAAATTTAACGGGCTGTTCATCTTTGGTGCGGACTTTGTCGGCCATGCGGCGGTAGACATTGATGATTGGGTTGTAGGCCAGAGGGTCCCAACTCACGACCAGGCCGCCAGGCTTCAAAACACGGTGGATCTCGCGCAGGGTACGCTTACGGTCCGCTACATGGTGCAGAACGTTGGCCGTGTAGCATATATCTATATAATTGTCCGGTAGATTAAGGTTTTCGGCCGGGCAGACAAGGCCCTCAATCTGAGTGTGGTGATGGGCAGCCAACTGTTGAGCCAGGGCAATCATATGAGGCGAGATATCGGTGGCGATTACCTGCGCTCCCTGTAAGGCAAAATAAACCGCCGTTTCGCCCAAACCCGTGCCCAAATCGAGCAGCTTTTTACCTTTTAAATCACCCATCAAGCTGAGGGCAAAGCGATTTTCCAGGGCCAGCGGGCTTTCAAAACTTTCTGAGACCAGAATATCTTCGACAGCCGTGTCATCTGCCCAGCCATTGTGAAACTCAATCTCGCGGGCAAAGATATCGGGAGAAGCGGGCACAACGTCTCGACCAGATAAACTCTGGACAGTTTCATAATTCATAAGTTGCCTCTAAACCAAACATTGAAAAAAATAAAAAGCGCCTTTAGTTTGACGCCTCAACGAACGGGATTGCCAGGGTGGTGACTTCCACCAGGGTCTGCCCCTCATTGCCGCCCACGACGGGCAGCCGTTCCAGGGTTTGCGGGTTATACAGGCCGGCCAGGAGCTTGTAGCTGCCTGGCGGCGTATCCGGGTTGAGCGAAACCTGGAAGGTATCTACAATCCACTCATCCTCGTCCCACTGATTGGTGGGCAGCTCACTCCCGCCCAGGTGTGGAGTCCGGTCGGCCTGGCCCCAAATCTGCCCGGCTTCGTCCACCAGGTGGGCAAATGTAGTGTACGGCTGAGGGATGGGCTGGCGGGCCTGCCATACAAACTGAATCTCGAAAGTTTCACCTGCGCCGGCTGCCTTTGGGGCCAGCGCCACATTAGCCCCGCCAAAGTTGACCATATTACCAAAATTGGTCGAGGCGGCAAATTCAACCGGCGGTTTAGCCAACTGGCGGACGGGGACTTTTCCGGCCAGAGAGGTGGAGTTTTCTCCGGGGGCATTATCCAGCGAAACCCCGAGCTGATAGTCTCCGCGCGGTGTTTCAGCCGGGATTGCCAAAAGATAATGACCCTCGACCTCCGAGGGACCTTTTGGGTCCAGCACCGGCCCCCGCCCTTCGGCCCAAACGCGGCCTGCTTCGTCGTTAAGCTTCACCGTGACTGTCTGCCCGGCAGTGGTGGGTGTAGCTCCCCCCCAGACCAGGGTTAAGTTGGCCGGCTGTCCTGGTTCCGCCGCCCGCCGCTCCAGGCGATAGCCGCGCAAAATAAGCCCATCGTCAAAATTAACGTCCCGCACCTCGCGCAGTTGGGGGCCAGGGTAAAGCCAGGCATAATCCAAACCGGCTATCGTAACCACATGCTCCGGGGGGCGCGCAGCAAAATAGGGCCAAAATTCGGGAAAGGGGTTACGATTCTGGATCTGGCGGAGGTAGATAATGATGTAATCGGCCTCTTCTTTATAGTGGGCTTTGGTATAGCGCCCCATGTAGAAAGGTACAAAGGTATCCCACAGGCTGGTCGCCACGGTTAAATCGCGCACGTTTGGTTTTTGATTGAGATAATAGGCCATGTGATCCAGCCCTTCACCCGAACCTACTTTTATCAGGTGGGGGGCGAGCCATTTGCCACCGACGAGTGGATTTAAGTAGTTGAAATAGTAAGGGAAGTACAGCGCTGCCAGGATCACCTGGATAGCCAGCAGCAAACCACTTCCCCAGACCCGCAGGGGGCGGGCAGCGCCGGTTAATTTGAAGCCCAGCTTATCAATCAGCGCCCAGATGCCGACGGCGGCGAGAGCATACAGCCCAGGAAATGTCGGCGAGGCGTAACGCAGGTCGCGGGTATCGGCAGGGGCCAGCAGCAGGTAAAAGAGAACAACAAAAATCGCCAGCCACTTAACGGTCCACTGCGAGGTTGGCGGGGCGAGATTAGCAGCGGGTGTTAATGAGTCAAGCCCTTCTCCTGGTTTATCCCCTGGCGGCTGTTTGAACCAGCCCTGTTGGATCCCCACAATCAGGCCAATCAACCCGATTAGCAGGGGGAGAGTGCTCTTAAAAAGCCAATTGACCGGGTAAAACAGAAACCCCAATTGCGGGACCGGATCATCAAGATAGGGCAGCAGCGAGGGCGAGGGGTCATCCAGACTTTCAAAGCCGCTGCCGGAGTGAAAGAAGACCAGGCTGAGCGTTTCCCTCGGGGCAGTCCACAAAGCCGGCCAGATGGCGATGATCGTAACCAGGGCAACTACCCCCCAAATGATCCCTTCGGTGACTGCCCGCCGCCAATCGGCCCAATGGCGCGGCCTGCCTTTTTCAAACAGGAGGAAGACCGCCGCAAATACAAATAAGTAAAGCGCTGTAGGCTTGGTCGCCAAAGCCAGCCCGGCCAGCAGCCCCGACAGCAGCAGCCACCCAATAGACCAGACCCTAAAGGTCTTTAAGACCTTTAGGGTCTTCATTGGACTGCGTCTCCGGTAGGTGAGCAGGGTCAAGAGAGATAAATTGATGGCGATGCAAACCGTCATGTCATTATGGACCAACCGCGACAAGCCCATAAAAAAGGGGTCAAAGGCGAGCAGCAGGGTGGCCAGCAGCGAGACGCCGGGTTTAAGAAGCCGGCTTAACAAAAGGTAAAAACTAACCAAAAATAAACTGGCCAGCAGGATAAACGGGCGGCGGGTCCAGGCATAAAAATCGAGCGGAATCTTTTCGGTTTTCTGGGGAACCAGGGCCAGATAATCATGCAGGTTATCCACCGGCCGGGCTGTGTCGGTCCAATATTCGGCGGTCAAGCCCAGGCCGCCCAACCACATCACCGGGACGCCGGAGGCAAAGGTTTCGCCCACATCGGGGGTCGCAACTTCGGCGCTGGCCTGGGCAAAATTGCCGGCAAGGATGGCTCGCCAGAAGAAAGCCGAGCGGTAAACCCAGCGCGCCTCATCTATGGCGATAAACGAATCCAGCCCCAGCGCCCGCGGCACAAAAGCCACACTGAAAATGACCAGACAAATAAGCCAGGCTGATTGATTTTTTTGCCCCGCTAAGAGACGCAATCGTTTCTCCATGTTGGATAAAAGTAAACTGGCTGGAAGGCTGGAGGGATGGAAGGTTGGATATTGCCTCTTGATCCAGTCTTCCAGACCCATTAGAGCAGTACAACCAGGATTGGATTTTACGGCAAAGGCATGATTAAGGCAAGCAGGTTGAGGGCGATGGGTCTGTCTCAGATTTTAGGATGTTCCGGTAGGGGCGCAAGGCCTTGCGCCCCTACTACTTGAGGATAATCGCCGGATCTTTTTCGGAGATGGCAATATCAGCGATGGTCGAGCCATCCAGGCCCCGTAAAGTTACGGCCAGCCGGTACTCGCCCGGCGGCGTATCGGGAGGAAGGGTCAGGATTCCCGGCCATTCGACCACCGCGCCTTCCCGCCACTCAGCTTTTAGAGGGGCCGGCTGCCAAACATCGGATTTTGGACTGCCCTTTTGGGCGTGGATTTCCGAGGAGGGATTGTGAATTGGGGCAAGGATCGCGGAAAAGCTGCTGCCCGCCGGCAAAGGGCCAAGTATTCGTAAGAAAAGAGTCACAAACACCTCATTATTATTTGAGGAACTGGCGACATCAGTGGCGGCCTTGTTGCTGATGATTCTGTTGCCTGTCACTTTGTAAGCCAGCAATTGGGCGACTCCTTCAATTTTGGGTGCGCCGCTGGCGCTCTGTGCCGCCGGGGCCTGGTAGACTTCCACCCAGCGGGCGCCGGTCACATTTGACGGATGGCCGGTTGGCCCGATATTCACCACAAAAACCGGCTCATTGGCCCGAAAATAATTAATCAGGCCGGGATAGGGTTTCTCTCGCTGGAGTTGGTTGATGTAAAAGACGACGTAATCGGCGGCAAGCTGGGCGCGGCCATCGTCGGCAAAGCTGGCCCGCTGGCCCACAAAATACGGCGAGAAAATATCGCTGTACCAGGCTGAAACGGTCAGCGACTCTGCACCGGGTAAACTGTTCAGGTAGCCGGTCGCCTGCTCCAGCCCCTCACCCCACCCGACCGGCACCTGCGCTGCCGCCCGTTCCGGGCCACCCAGCAGCGGGTTGTAATAGGTCAGATAATAAGGCGCGGCCAGAATAGCCGAGACAAGCTGAAAGCCAACAAGCCCGGCTAGTAGAATATTTGAACCAAGAGCAAAAAAACCTCTCCCCTGCTCCTCTGCTCCTCTGCTCCTCTGCCCTATCTTCCCCAGGCCAATAGCAGCCAGGAAAATCAGCGCGGGGATAACCGCCATCACATAGCGGTCCAATTTCTTGGGGCTAATATTAGCAAAAACGATAATAAAAATGACAAAGGCGATGATGCTCCAGGTTGCGGCAAGTTCCGGGTCGGGCCGGGAGAAATGGGTGGGGTGTGCAGCCTTTGCCCTGAAACGTGATAATAGCCAGCCGATGGCAATGAACAATCCAAGCAGAACGACCGGGGTCAGCCGGAAAGCAAGGGCATAAGGATAAAACCAGGGGCCGGGGTCGTCGAGGGTTTGTCCCAGGAAGAAAGTATCATGCCCCTCTCCCACTCCGCCCACCTCAAATGAGTCCAGATACATTTGCCGCAGCGTTGCCGCCGGAGCGGCCCACAAAGCCGGCCAGAGCAGAACAAAGACAGCCAGGGCAACAACGCCCCAAACAGCCAACACCCCCACCCACGGCTGGACGGCTCCCCAGCCGCGCCGGGGCCAGTCAAAGGCCAGGGCAACCAGGCCCAAACAAGTGATGAATAAACCGATGAGCGGCGCGGGCAGTTTGGTCAGCAGGGCCAGGCCGGCCAGCACCGCAGAAAGGAGGAGCGAATGGCGAAGCAGCGAATGAGCGAAGGCGCCTTTATGATTTGTTATTCGCCACACTTGCCCTGTGGGTTCGCCGTTCGCTGATTCGTTCAACCAGTAGATCAGGAAGGCCAACAGGGAGAGAAACATCAAAATGGCAACAACCGCATCGCCGTTGAGGATGCGCGAGTGAGCGATGAAAAAGGGATCGAAGGCCAGGAGGAGGGCGGCCATGACAGGAATTTTGCCGGGGAACAACTTCCGGCCTAACAGATAAACGCCGCTGACTCCCAGAGAGGTGAGGATGACCGGGGTGAGACGCAGCCAACCAATCGACTCGGGCAGGCGCGCAACGGCTTCTTGAGCGCATTGGCCCACATCGGGCGCTGCCAGGCATCTGGCCCAGAGGGTTAAAGCGCTGCCCCAGGCAATCGTAATGCCCGGAAAAAAGTGCCAATAGGTTTGAGCCAGGTCGCCGGAGCGGAGGGCCAACAGAAATTGGGCTGCGCCTTCGGCCCACTTGACCTCGTCAATGGTGAGAAACGTGCCCAGCGCGTAAAGACGAGGCAGCAGAGCGGCGGCGAAGATGAGAAGCGGGAGAAGGAAGGGGTGATGCGTGATGCGTCCCAAGGGGAGGCTTCGCCCTGATGCGTGATGCGTGAAAGGTATCATTGCACTACCAACGGTCTCAGGATAAGCGCATTTTCGCCGGAAGTGTCGTTGCGGAGAGGCAGACGCTCCAGATTATCGGGGCGATACAGGCCGACATAAATATTGTAGCGACCGGGCGGCAAGTCTGGCGGCAGAGACAGCCAGGTGACTTCCTGGATAACGCCGCCCGCGGGCCAGGTCGAGGTGGGGACCAGGCCCTGGTAAGGTTGGTGGTCGGCGCTAGCCAGGATGCGATTCATTGCGTCGCGAAGCTGCACAAAAACGGCGTAATCGGTATCGAGTCGAGTTTGAGCCTGCCAAACAAGCGTCAGCGCCATGCGCTCGCCGGGTGATACGGTTCCCCCCTTCTTTGCCGGGGAGGGGGATAGGGTGTACCCATGAAAAGTGATCTGGCCATTGAAATCGGCCTGAAGAGCGGTCGCCGGGCGCGGGTCCGTGTTGAGCTTGGCAAAGTACAAATCATCTTCAGCGTAGTGGAATCGCCCCAAGTAGGTCTGTTTCACCCAATCCATGTAGTCAGGCAAATACTGGGGAATCCGATTAGACACCGCCGCGACCAACTGGCAATCGTCACGGTCGGTGAGGGCAACCAGTTCGGGCGTGGTCAGCGCGCCCGATTCCAGGCGGTTGGTCGAAACCTCGGCCAGTTCGGGCGGGGTCATGCGCCCGCTCCAGTAGAGGAGCGGCATGTCGTCAGAAATCAGGCAATCGCCGGGGGCGGTGACGGACTCGATGAAAGCCAGAGCTTCTACCTCGGCGGTGGGGGGCTGGGGCACAGCGGCTCTGCCGCGCCAGAGGGCCAGCGCTGCCGGGACCTGCCAGGCAAAAAGCTCGATGAGCAGCATCAAGCCGACCAGAACAACCATTTTCGATTTTCGACTGCCCGTCTGGGGGGCGAAGGGTTTCAATTGCAGCCCTTTAAAGGCTAAAGCCCACTGCGCAGCGGCAATGCCGCCACAGATAGCCAGGGGCGGAATCAGGATGAGATAGTGCTTGTAACGGATCGGGTTATGAACAGCGAGCATTCCCAGAGCTAAAACTAACCAAGCCAGCAGCAGCCAGCGGCCCTGCTGGCGACGAACCCAGGCGACGCCGAGACCGATCACCCCCAGAAGCGCCAACGCAGTATCTTCCTGAACAAACATGACCGCCCGCTCATAGCGCGGCGGCCAGAAAGGTTCAACTTCAACAGAGGCAGACCTGGCTTCCAGCCGCTGCGCCACAACTTGCCGGACCAGCGAATTGATATTGAAGGCAGAAATCAGCATAAGAGCCGGCAACAGCACGGCCAGGCTCCAGATGAATAAGTCTGCCAGGAGGGGGGTGAGGCGAGAGACGGGGAAACGTAAAGCGTAAAGCGTAGAGCGTAAAGGCTTCCCCTCTGAGGCGTCACCCTGATTAAGCTGAAGCCAATGTCCCACCAAAATTAAAGGGATCAAGATGAGGACAAAAGGGGATAGAAGCTTGGTCAGCAGGCTGGCGGACAGGCACAGGCCGGACAGAATTAGTAGAATGCGCCGCCTTATCCTTGACTCATGCACTCCCTCGTTCGCCGATCCCTGCCAGGCCAGCCAAATTGCCCAGACCGACCAGGCGACCGAGGGAAACTCGGCCAGGATCGCCCGCGATGGCTCCAGCAGCACCGGTGAAAACAGGGTCAGCGCGGCGGCAACCAGGCCGGCGAACGGTCCGGCCACCTGGCGAGCCAGGAGGGCAGTCCCGACAACGCCGAACAAGGTATAGAGAACACTAAACCAGCGTTGCGCTGCCTCGGCCGGCCATAGCTGCCAGACGGCGTTAATCGCCAGGGGATAGAGGGGGGGGTAGGTAATGTAAACCTCGCTGTAGGGTTGGTACCCGGTTGACAGCAAGCGCAGCCACATCAGATGAATCCCCTCGTCGGGTGAAAGGGGGAAGCTGTTGAGCAGTCTGGCCCGTAAAGCTACCCCTGCCAGGATGAGGATAAGCAAACCCAGCCAAAAAACGCGCGAGTTTTGAGTTGTGCGGAGTGTGTTTTGCGTGCTCAAAAGTTTTACTTTAACGGTAGAAGCCCGGCCAGCTTCGGTCTGAGTGGCTTCGCTTGATTGCCGAACCCACTGATTTATAGTAGGATAAGCGCGGTTTGGCAAAAGTGAACGAGCAGAATATTTTAGAATCCGCCCCACAACGTCTGACCCTGGTTGATAAAAGCCTGGCCGCCTTTTTGGCCTTGCTTTTATTTGGCGTTTATATGGTCACTTTTGATGGGACTTTGCACAGCACCGATGGGTTATCTATGCTGGCCGTGGCCGAAAATGTAGCCAAACATGGGCGTTTCGATACCCGCCAGTTGGAAGATTGGGAAAATGTTTCTTTAGGGATGGATGGCCAGCCTTATACCAAGTACCCGCTTGGTCCGACGCTGTTGATGCTCCCTTTTGTCCTCCTGGCCTTGACCGTGCCCCCGTTAGGAGTAATCCAAACCACCCTGGTTTTGATGCCGCTCAGCACCGCTCTGGCTATGCCCTATGTCTACTTAAGCGCCCGGCGCTTGGGGTATGCTCCCAAAGTTGCCACTGTCCTCACCCTGCTGGCCGGGCTGGCAAGCATGGCCTGGCCGCGCACCCGTGATCTCGTCGCCGACCCCCTCATCTTGTGGTGTTTTATTGCGTCGTTTTATTACGCTTTAACTTACCGGCAAGATCACTGCTTAAAGGATGCGGCGCTGCTGGGTGTGGTTTTGGGCCTGGCGGTGCTGCATAAAGCGGCAAACATCGTAGTGGTTCCATTTTTCTGCTGGTATATGGTCGCGCCGGAAGCCAACAGTTTCGATTGGAGGCTGCTCAAAAAATCTTCCTGGCGTGCTTTGCTAATTGCCGGGGCTGGTTGGACAGCCGGCTTGCTCATTATTGGCGTCTACAATTTCATGCGCTTCGGCAGCCTGTTTGAGACCGGTTACGAGGCGGGCTTCACCACGCCGGTCTGGCTCGGCGTTGCCGGGTTTATCATCAGTCCCTATAAGAGTATCTTTCTCTATACTCCGCTCCTGGTCTTGATTCCTTTTGTCGTTAAGCAAACCTGGCGGCGGCATCCGCTTGAGGTGTACCTTATTACGGCTGTGTTTATCAGCCAGGCCTTGGTCTTTGCGGCCTGGCACGATTGGGGCGGCGGCGACAGTTGGGGACCCCGCTTCCTGATGCCTGCCAGCGGCCTGGCCCTCTTCCTCCTGTTGCCGTTCATCCAGCAAGCGTTTCAATCTAATCGCTGGCGGTGGCGAGCCAGCCTGATCTTGTTCGGTTTACTCAGCCTCCTGTTACAGCTTCTGGCTATTTCTGTCCGCGATTATGTTTACCTGGATGCCAGCGATTATTGGACGCCGCCTCCTGCCCCCTCGCTCTGGGGCGAACTTCGCTGGGACCGGCCCGACCAGTGGCCCATTGGGGGCCATTTGCTGCGCTTTGACCTGGCCCATATTCCTGTGATCTGGCGCTGGCAGTGGGGCGAGCTGAGTCATTTTGACCTATTGACCCTGTTGGCTGCGCTGCTCATTGTGGCCCTGGGAGGGGTTGGAGTAATGCTGGCCTGGAACTATCGCTTCCGGGAATTATTTCTCTCCCGAAAACTGCTGGGTGGAGGTGCGTGGCTGGTTGTCCTCGGCTGCGTGGGCGTGATGCTGGTTCGCAGTTACAATGACCCGCGCTCGATTGAGCAGCCTGAGGAAACGGATGAACTGTGGCCGGCTTACAGCGCCCTGGTCTCCGACCTACCCAAGCTGGTTGCGGCTGGCGACTCGCTTATCTTTACGGACGACCGCTTTGGATTTTACCTTCTTGATAGGGATAAATCGCCGGCCCAGCGTTATCTCATTGCCGACGCCGCCCAGTCTCAAATTTTGAAAACTGTGCCCCTATTATTGCAGACCTCGGCTGAACAAGGACGCATCTGGTTAGTCGCCAACTCGCTTGACGACCAACAGCTTTCATACGCTACCCAATTGTGGCTGCGAGCGCACGCTACCCTGACCGATAGCTATACTTTTGGTAATAGCGTCCGCTTGAGCGCCTTTGAACCCCTGCCGTCTCGTGACCCCTGGGAACCTATCCTTCCAGAATCACCCCTGGCCGTGCTGGTAGACCCCGACGATTACAGGTTCCACCGTATCGCTGCCCTCCTGGGCTGGAATTGGCCCGACTTCAACCCAGACACCTCAGCCTCCTTTCAAACCGGACAAACTTATCATTTTGAGCTTTTCTGGATTTATCACGGCAAAGCGCCCCAGGATACATTTTTTGTCCGCTTGCTGGACTCGGCCCGCCGGCCTGTTAGCGAAACCTGGCTTTCTCCTGAGCTAGAGGACAGTCTTATTGAGGGTCAACTGATGATTGAAAAAGCTGGCGTCCTTATCCCGGCTGAGCTGGCCCCCGGTCTTTACCATCTCCAACTTGGCTTCTCGACTTCGGCTGTAGAAGCAGGAGAATTAATCTTTGACCTCCCGGCCGAGCTAACCGAGATTAGGGTCATCCCCAAAAATAGTTAAGATCAGTGATTTGCCCCGCTTGCTACCGTTTCACGAGGAACAACTTGCAGCTTTTCATTTAAGTTGAACACTCCCACGGTTTCACCGGTGGCCGGCCGCTCGATCCAGGCAGCCAGGCGATATTCACCCGGCGGCGTGTCGGAAAAAATGACCAGGGCAAAGTCGTCGCGCACCACCATGCCGTCCTGCCAATCTGCTCGCGGCACAGGGGCAACGATTTCGATGGGGTTGCCGTAGCCGCGCGTTTGTTGGTTGTCGTCTATCAGGCTAATCTGGAGCTTATCATCGGCGGCCTGCCCCTGCCACTCCCAAAACAGGGAGAGCAGGACCACACTTTCAGGATAAGCGGTTGTCACCAGTTGATGGGCTTCATCGGTCAGGTTGTAGCCCAGCAGTTCGGCTTGACCCACCAGGCGGACCTCACCTGTAAACACGTGCTGCAGGCCGATCGAAGGGTAAATCCAGGCATAATCCAGGCTGTTCAACGTGACCGTATAGACCGGCGAAGCCGAGGCTTTGAAAAATTGCAGCGCTCCCTCCGAGGGTAACAGACGCTGGGTCTGGTTAATGTAAAAGACCACATAATCGGCGGCCAGACCCGGTTTGGGGCTGCGCGAGATTTTGTCGTCGTCAACTTTGTAAATGGCGTGTCCCTTGAAATAAGGCTCAAAGGTAGTGCTGTACCAGGAAACCACCTTGAGCGCCTGAGCGTTGGGCAGCGTATTGAGATAAGCCGCCGCTTCGTTCAGCCCCTCGCCCCAGCCCACCTGCACCAACCGGCTGGCCGCCCGGCCTCCGCCAACCAGCGGATTGTAAAAAGAAAAATAGTAAGGGTAGCTGGGGAAGACAATTGCCGCCTGAACGATCAGCAGGAGCAGAGGTAAAAGCCAGGAGCGGGATGCGGGACGTGTGATGCGTGATGCGTAATGCGTAATGCGTAAAGCGTAGAGATACCCGCTAACTGCCAGCATGGTCAGGGCTGGAAAGATGGGCAGGAGATAACGATCTTGCTTTTTGCCACCGTAGGTGATCAGGAAGGTATAGAACAACACGAAAGCCAGGAGAATAATAAGAGTGACATATTGCGTATTGCGTATTGCGTGTTGCGTGTTGGGGCTTACCCGGGCATCCGCGGATAACCCATTTGCCATTCGCCACTCCGTTTCACCCGCCCCAGGGTGGGGATCGGCTCTTCGCCTCTTCGCCTCTTCGCCTCCTCGTTCTTGCACTGCACTCCAAAGAGCCAAAATTAATCCCAACAGCACCACCGGTGTCGTCCGAAAGAGGGCTACCAGGGGGTAAAACAGCCAGCCGGGATCAGGCACAGGCTGGCCCAGAAAAAAACTCCCTTTGGGGTGTGAGCCGCCCGCCGCCCGCAGCGCATCACTCAGGATGGTCACGATCGGGCCAAGCGGGTCAACCCACATGGCCGGCCACAGTAAGATAAATACCAATGCGGCGCTTATAGACCACCAGGCCATATCTTTAAACCAGTATCTTAGAACTCTGGCTAATCCGTGTTGCCGCAGGTAAATCAGGAACATACTTCCGGCGATAAAGACGCCAACGAAAAGGGCAGGGTACTTGGAGAGACAGGCCAAGCCGGCAAAAGCGCCGGAGAAAAGAGTGAAGATGGAGGATGGAAGATAGAAGATAGGGGATAGAGGACCGTTTATGAACGGTTCAGTATTGGCTGACTCGCCATGGTGCTGACTTTCGACGGCGCGAAGAAAGGCCAGCAGGGACAGCCACATAAAAGTGCTGACCAACCCATCGTGGCCCAAAACACGGGAGAGGGCCAGGGAGAAGGGGTCGAGGGCCAGCAGGCCAGCCGCCAGGAGCGCCCCCCAGCGCCCTAACAACGGGCGGCTCCACCAGTAGGTCAGCCCAACAGCGGCGGCCGCCACCAGAACTCCTGGCAGACGCAGAGAAAAGAGCATCGCCGGGTCAAGAGGGTCAAAGGGTATCTGCCGCAGAAATTCACTCAAGGAACCTGGCGCGCCCTGGCGCAGATATTCAAGCACAATGCCCAGCGCCCCCGCCCAGTTGGTGGTTACACCGGGCGCCGGACTGAGGGAAACATTTTCGATAAAGGGAACTTCGCCGCCGGGGGCAGTATTAGCCCAGCGGCCTTGCAGCAGCGAGTCCAGAAATATGATCGAGCGGCCGAACCAGGAGCGGGCCTCATCGGCCGTCAAAAAGACGGTCAGGCCGGGCAGACGAAAGGCCAAAGCCAGCCCGAGACAGCCCAGCAAAGCCCACAGATCAAACTTTTTTGCCGGAGTCATCATCGGCTGATTGTACCATCGGTGGAGGGAAGGGGCAAGCCTTATAAAAACTCAGTTCCGGTCAATTATCAGTTTACCAAATGACAAACTCTGCATTTGTCCCGCTGCCGGAGAGTCAGGGAGGACCAAATCAAAGTGATAGGCACCGGGGGGGAGTTCCGGCAGCAAGTCGAGCCGCCAGGAGGTATGGATAATATCGCCGGGCTGCCATTGTGTTTCAGCCGGGTTCAGAGTTTCGGCCAGGCTTAAATCAAACCAGGCCTGGCGAGCGACCTTGTCTGCATCCATCAGGCCGACGTGCAGGCTGAAGTCAGCCGGAATCACCCGTTCGACGCGCCAGTAAAGGTCAAGGGGAATGGCCGGCGAGGCGGCGAAGTCGCCGCCTGAGCTGGTCAAAGGAAGGCGAGGCGGCGCAGTGGCCCCTAAAAGCGTGAGGGCATCCCCCAAAGGCCGGTCAACCGGCGTGGCGGTAGCCGGCAGTTGGTAGGCTGCCGGGGCAGCGGCATGCCCTACGGTGATGATGGACTCCGCCTCGGGCAAGGTGAAGAGGAGTTCACCGCTGGTGACGGCAGGCGCTTGGGTGAAAAAGCCAATTTGCAGCCGGTAGAGGCCGGGGGGTATATCGGGCGGCAGCGTCAAGGTACCCCGCTCGGCGATAATTTCACCCTGTCGCCATTTTTCCTGCGGCGGATTTTCGGCGGCGACGGGCCGGCTCTGACCCTCGGCCCAGCGGTTGCCCTGCTCGTCCACCAGTCGAAAGAAAAAGGCTTCGTCCGGCTGCTTGCCCAGATATTCCCAATACAGGTCAAAATCGGCGGCCTGGCCGGGAATTAGCGGCTGGTCACCCTTAACCCACTGCCAGGCCAGGAGCGCGGCGATGCCGGTGTAGCTCTGGTCCTGGATGTAATGATCTATCGCCAGGCTGGGATAAATCCAGACGTAGTCGAGACCATGCAGGCTGATGACCTGCTCCGGCTTAAAGCGGCTTTCAAAATAATCAAAGATAATTTCGTCGGGGAAACGGCGCTGGGTCTGGTTGATGTAAAAGATGACATAATCCCCGGCCAGGGCTTTGCCTTTTTCTTCGGAATAACTGATCGCCTGGCCGTGGTAGAACGGGGCAAAGGTTGACTGGTACCAACTGGCGACACGGGTGCGAGCCGGGTCGGTGTGGTGGTTAAGATAATCGGCGGCCAGGTCTAACCCTTCGC
This sequence comes from Chloroflexota bacterium, assembly GCA_016860845.1. The sequence goes on along the minus strand of BOKF01000011.1, from coordinate 58,534 downwards.
CCCAGCCGATCGTCACCGCTTTGGACGCGCCTTGAATTCCGCCCAGGAGGGGGTTGAAATAGGTGAAGTAGTAGGGGAAGTTGGAATAGACGAGAAGGCCATTGGTAAGTAGAACGACAACTAGAAGTACAGGTAATATGTAGGGTGTGATACGTGATACGTGATGCGTGATGCGTAAAAATCCAAAATCCACGCCCAATTGGGCAGTCCAAAATCCAAAACTTAAAATCCCGGCGGCGGCGATGAGATTGAGCCAGGGATAAACCGGTAAGAAATAGCGATCCTGTTTCTTCTCGCCGATGGTCATGAGCAGGTAAAAACCGGCGATGAAGAGCAGAATGAGAGGCAGGTAGCGGGGAAGGGATGAAGGATGAAGGCTTGTCCTGAGCGTAGTCGAAGGGATGAAGGATGAAGATTTATTTTCTGATTCACCACGCTCCGTGGCCAATTCGTCATTCTCTACTTTATTTTTTCGCCAGCGGAGCGGCCAGGCGATCAAGGTACTGACCACGCCCAGGAGCGCCAGGGGGGAAGTCCGATAGAGCCAGGTAACAGGATAAAAAAGCGCGCCGGGGTCCTGGGAAATTTCGCCCAGGAAAAAGTTGCCCTTGGCGTGGCCACCTGTCGCATACTTGCTGCCAATAAAGATGACCGTTTGGACCGTCTCTACCGGCGCTACCCACATGGCCGGCCAGAAGACGAAGACAACGGCCATGGCGACGGCGAACCAGAGGAGACCGTCTAATATTAGAAGGATGAAGGATGAGGGATGAAGGATGAATTTTTTTCCATCTGCCGTCTGCTGTCTGCCATTTTCTACAAAAAACCATAGGCCAATGAGGGCGATAAACGGCATGAGAAATAGGGACGGGCTTTTGCTGAGAAAGGCGAAGCCGGCACATAGACCGGAAAGCAGCAGCCAGCTTCGGTGACGGAAGAAGTGACCGCTGACCGCTGACCGCTGACCGCCACCTATTGACTTCTGACTACTGGCTACTGACCTCTGACTACTTTCTCCCCAGTAAACAAACGCGCACAAAACCGACAGGGTCATAAAGGTGGTGCTCAAGGCGTCATGGTGGATGACGCGGGACAAGGCAATGTGAAAAGGATCGAGAGCGATGAGGGTCGCGCCGAGCAGGGCAATGGTTGGGCCAAATAAACGCCGGGCCAGCCAGTAAACGGCTACAACCCAGAACGAGGTAATCAATACTGTCCCCAGGCGCTCCGGGGCAATGAAAGCGGCATCTACGGGGTTGGTGGCAACGGCTACGACGTAATCGTGCAGGGAGCCGGGCCGCCCCGCCCCCAGCCAGCTCATTAAAAAGCCAAAGCTGCCGGTCCACATGGTAGTCACGCCGGGATGGCCGGTGCGCAGGGTGCAGGCCAGGCCCTGGGCCACAAACTGCCACTGCTCCACAACCGAGTCACATTGATAAGCCGGATCGGTTAGGCCGGCCAAAAAGTTGCGGGACCGATCAATCCACAGAAACTCGTCGGCGGTCAGAAAGCGGCCCAAATCGGGCAGGCGGGGGATGAGGGCGAGCAGGAAGAGGGCCAGGGAAATGATGAATTTTGAATGCAAGAGCTTTGAGAACCTCATGAAAAGTAAAAGATCAGGCGATAGTTCTTGAAGGCTGTAGAAACACGAAAATACCGAAAAGTAAAAATTTCACGAAAGGGCTTGTGAGAGACAAGGTCAACATCTCAATTGACAAACCGTTTAATTTGCAGGCGAGATGCGCCAAAGTTTAGCAGCAAGCCCAGCTTAAAGTTTGAAGCTTTGACATAGTTGAGGGCTTGAACATAATCCTGAGGATCAAGTTCACTTTTGGCTTTAATTTCAACCATCACCTGACCCGCTACAAAATCAACGCGGCGGGTATCAATTTGTTTACCTTTGTAGTAAATCGGCATTTTAACTTCGCGGTTGTAACTGATTCTGTTTGTATCAAATTCCAAAGCCAAGGCCCGTTGGTAAACAATCTCCCGAAATCCAGTACCTAGTGTTTTATGCACCTCAATGGCGCAGCGGATAATCTCACCAGTACCATCGTTGAAATCATAGTTTTGGGTTGAATAAACCGCGTCGGGTTCATTGAGTTCCATTTTCTGTTCCAAAGTTGATTGCAACCTCAAAAAGAAACACGAAAATCACGAAGCGGGAGAAAGGCTCGAAATATATCTGTATTCTTTTCTTTCTTCGTACCCTTCATATTTTCGTGCCTCTCGTGTTTCACTTCCGAATAAACGTCCAGGGCAATGTCCAATAATCCTGGCCGTCGGCCAGAGTCAAACGCTGCCCGGTTTCTGGGCGATAAAGGCCGATAATAACCTTGTAATATCCCGGCGGGAAGTCGGGCGGAATGGCAACCAGGTATTTATCCACCACCACTTCGCCCTTGATCCAGCGGCTGGTCGGCCATTCGCCTTTGAGGGGCGGCGTGTCAACACCGGCCAGGCGTTCGTTGGTCTCGGCAGTCAGGATTTGCACAAAAACGGTGTAATCGGGCAGTTGGCCGCTTTGGGCTTCCCAGGCGAGGGTTACGCCGAGGTAATCGGTGGTGGGTTCAAATTGATAACCGGCCAGGGCAATTTGTCCGCCAAAAACGACATCTTTGACCCGGTTCAATTCCGCCGCGACCTGGAAGTTACGCAGTTCGATATTGCCCAACGGTTGTCCATCCACCCAGAGCGTATACGGTCCACGGGCCAGGCCAGCCGGTAAGAGCAGGCGATGGTGGCTGACAATGACATCGGGGGCCAGGGCTACCCGGTTGCCTTCAGCCCGGGCAAAAGCAGGAATTTGGTCAACTTGACCCGGGTTTGACCCTTCTTGGGCCAAAGGAGCTGTCAAGCTGACCACAGCCGGGCCGGGGGGGAGAGGTTTGTCAGCCTGCCAGACAACGTCCACTTCCAGGGGTTCGCTAATGTGGCCATACAGGGTGAGGGGGCGAAAGGCAATGGGTTGGGAGTTGGGAGTTGGGAGTTGGGGGTTGGGGGGGGCAGTTTGAAGGGTGGGGCCGGGGTAGACATCGGCGTAATGGAGGCCGTTCAGTTTAACGGAGAAGAGGGACCCCATTTGCTCAAAGTAGCGAATAAACATCGGGGATGGTTCGCCGGACTGAACTTGTTTTACATAAAGGACAAGATACTCCCGGTCAGGTTTCGTAACGGGAGAGAGATTCCCTTCAAAGAAGGGGGCCACGGTCGAAGCGTAGACTGTCCCTACCCGGCTGCCCCGGAAAGTGTCTTCACGCTGCAAAAAGCGGCCCACCTGATCCAGGCCCTCGCCCCAGCCGATTTTGACCAGATGAGGCGCGGTAAAAGATCCTCCCAGCAAAGGATTAAAATAGGTAAAATAGTAAGGCGCATAAGGCAGGAGGATGATAAAGGCAGCAACGAGAAGCAAAGCAACGAGCACCGTTGGGGTGAGGTAGGAGGTGTGAGGCGTGGTGCGTGGTGCGTGCTGTGTGCCGCGTGAGATGTTATTCTCTGCCACTACTTTGCTGTCTGCTTTTTGCGTTCCTCCATCCCGGCGACCTGCGACCTGATACAATTCGAGCCAACCATAAGCAGCGATAATCGCCAGGGGAGGAAAAACAGGCAGTATATAGCGCGGGCTGCGCTTGTCGCTGGCGGTCATAAAGAGGGTGAAGAGGAGGGCAAAAGCAATGAGCCAGAAGAGAGGAGAGGCGAGGAGGCGAGGAGGCGACGAGGCGGGGGGATTTGTTGCGCTCTGTCTGCTGGCCGGCTCGCCATTCATTGATTTGCTGCGTTGCCTTTTAATCGCAAAAGCCACCGCCAGGCCGGCCCCCCCCATAACCAGCGGGCTGAGTTTGAAACCGCCATTGACTAAATAGTAAAATGGGCCTAGGTCGGGCGTGCGCCAGTAACTTTCTTCGCTGGCCTCTTCTTCATCGGTGGCGGAAAGGAAGGCATTCTGGAACACGGCCACGGGACGGCCTACCGGCTCTACCCAGGCCGCCGGCCAGAAGGCGACAAAGGTGAGATAAGCCACAGCCAACCAGACGAGGAAACGAGGAAATGAAGATGCGAAGATGCGAAGAAGTGTAGAAGCATAGAGCCGAGGAAGTTGGCGAGGAAGGCGCATCTCTGAGATAACAAGAATCAGACCGGCAAAAGGGATGAGAAAAAGCGCCGGCGCTTTGGACAGAAAGGCCAGGCCGGCGGCAATACCGGAGAGGATGAGCGGCGACCCCCACCGAGGGACAGGTGAGGCGAGGACGCGAGGAGGCGCTTTCGTTTCATCGTCTCCTCGCCTCATCGTTTCACCAAAAACGGCCAGCAACAACAGCAGGAGCGAGAGGCTCATAAAAACCATCGCCGGGGCATCATGGCCGAGGATACGCGAGAGAGCAACCGGGTGCGGGTCGAGGGCGATAAAGGCCGCCGCCAGAAAAGCCAGGGCGGGATTGAACAGGCGGCTTAACAAAAGAAAAAAGGCGACGATGCTGAGGGAGGTTAAAAGGACCATCGACCAGCGGGTCGCCGCCAGAATATCCAATTCGGTTCGAAATTCCGGCAGCGAGGTCAGCCAGATGGTGAACGGCTGCTGGAGGGCTGTCTCATGCAATTGATAGTAGACAGCCAGCCCCAAACTCCCTAACCAGGTGGTGGTCACAGCCGGGGTCAGGTTGACACTGGTAGCCGGAAAATCGCCGCGCAGCAGAGCCGCCAGAAATTGAGCCGAACGGTAAACCCACTTGGCTTCATCGGCGGTAACAAAGCGCTGCAACTCGTAAGCGCGAGGAAGGAGAGCCAGAAGAAAAAGACCGAGGCTAAGGCTGAGGCGAGACGTGAGTAAGGTAAAAAGTGAAAAGGAAAACGATTTTTCGGCTTGGTTGATGCTTTTACGGGCTGTCATGAGCGTATTTTTATCATACCACGCTGCTAAGGGGCTGGCAAAAGGTCATCCTGGACCCTGCTGTTCATTTGATGTGGACTTGACCCAGCGTTACTTCGGCCAGGCCAGCCGCTATCAGTGGGGCTAAGGTTTCCGGATGATAAAGAACCACCGTGAGGGTGTAATCGCCAGGGGGCGTGTCGGGGGGGACAGGCAGCAAATAATACTCATTGACCGGCTCAGACGGCCACAGGGACGTGCCCTGGTGGAAGTTGTGCAAGAGAATCCGGTCTTTTTGAATTACTCGTTCGCCGGTGGGGCCGGTCAAGCGGAGCGAGACTTTGTAATCTACCTCCATTTTGGCCAGCGGGCTTAGGGTCAGGGCCACCGGCAGCCAGCCCCCGCGAGCCGCCGAGGCCGGCACAAAGGTTGCCTCAAGCCGGAGTAGGTTGTCAAAATTAGCGCTAATGGGCTGATTGATCGCCGGCAGGGCAAAGACGGTGTGGGGGCCGGGCAAAGCGTATGTTTCGACATCGTAAACCGGGAAAGACTCGCGCCCTTGAAAATGGGCGCTTGTTTCAAGCAGATAAGTAACGATTTCTTTAGCATCGGCCTCACGATGTTTGTCGGCGGTCCAGCGCACCAGCCGCACCTGCTCTTTGCCGTCAGCGGCCTGGGTCAGTAAGCGGGCGACATTCTGTTCGTCAACGGGCAGGTAAGTGGCGGGCCGGCCCAGGAGGTAATCCAGCGTGTAATGGCGCGCTTCTTCTCCGGCCCGAATATCCATCGGCAGGACATAGGCCACGGCAGGAGGCGCATAGGCGATGTCGCCGGCCAAGCGGACGGCGTAGAGATCAAACGGCAGGGTAAAATCAACCTGGCCGGGCCAGCGGACGAAGTAGTTAGGGTAGGTTTGGAGGCCCAGGAGCAGGTAGAAGATAGGGAGTAGGGAGTAGGGAGTAGGGAGTAAGGACGTGAGGCGTGAGGCGTGAAGGGGTAAAGCGTAAAACGTAAAACGTAAGGCATTGGTCACAGTGAGCACGCCCAGGGCGACAAAGGCGTAGGTGGGTACAATGGTCCCGATGAGGCGGAGGTGGTGGGGTGCGCCTTCGGGGGCGAGAATGGCCGGGAGAAGCATAACCACCCACCAGCAGAGCAGGAAAAGGTGGGGAGAGGGGGAAGATGGAGGATTGGAAGGCTGGAAGGCTGGGAAGAGGGAGCGATAGAGGCTGATGAGCAATCCCAGACAGAAGAAAGGAACGAGGAGCGGTAGTAGGGCTGGTGCGCCGGGAAGGTTGACCAGCGGGTTGGGGTCGCCGTACAGGCCAAAGAAGGTTCCCAGAGTGGTAATGAGAGTGCGCCAGACCGTCCCCGGCAAGTCACCCTGATTCCAGGTAGGGTTAAAGATAGAGACGCTGGTTGAGCGGGCGACGAAATCGGTGGGGTTGAAGCTGAAATAGAGGATAAGAGGGAGGAGGAAGAGAACAAGGAGCAGGTAGTAGGTAGCCAGTCGGGGGAAGAGAGACGGATTCATTGTTGGCCGAAACTTCTCCGGCGAGGCAAGTTGCTGCCTTATTTTTTGGATAAGCCCGTAGAGCAGCCAGTAGAGCAAGGGAACAAAGGGCAGCAGGCGAGCAGCCAGGTAGCTGTAAATCGCCAGGGCGGTGAAGAGGGCAGAGAGGGCCAGGGAAGTATTCAATAAACTGGGAAATAAAAAATATCTGATTACTGACTTCTGACTACTGACGACTGATTTCTGACTACTGACGACTGGTTTCTGACTACTCCCTAAGCTGCGCCAGAAGAAGTAAAAAGCCAGGGTGGACAGGAGGGGCAGCAAAATGGCCCGGAAGCCGAGACGGCTGAAGTGCAGGTGCCACTCGGACAGGGTCAGGGCCAGGGCGGCCAGCAGGGCGACGAGGTGTGAATCGCGCCGGTTTCCCAGGCGGAAAACCAACAGCAGCGGGTAAACGGCGGCAATCGTCAAAATGCCGGTAAGCGCCGCGGGCAGACGCAGAGCCAGCGGGACATTGCCTAAGATGGCTGTGCTCAGAGCGGCCAGGTAGGGCCAAAGTGGTTCCTGGCCCCCGCCCAGCCGCCACCAGATTTTCGGCGCGCCGTTTAGAATTTCCAACGCGGCGACGCCGCTGCCGGCTTCATCAAAGTTGAGGCCGGGAGGGAGGCTGGGCAACTGGTAGAGGCGCAGGAAGGTGGCCAGGAGAAGAAGAATAATGAAGAGTGAATTATGAATAGCAAATGGCTTGTCACCAGGGGCGGCGGCGACAGGAGGTGAGGGAGAAGACGAAGTGATGCGATTAGGGTTTGGGGATGAAACGTGATGGTTATCCATTATTGATTAATCGGCAGAGTGATCGGCGGGCCGAGGGTTTCGCCGGTGTCAGCATGGTAGACAACAACTTCAAAATGGTGTAATGGAGGCCGGTCCACCGGGGAAATTTCCAGCGTATGCCGGTCGGCGACATAATCACCTTGACGCCACAACGTCGTCGGCAGCAGGCCGTCCACGGGCTGGCTGTCCTGCTGGACCAGCAGCCGGTCGTCGGCAGCGCGGGCACGGACGGAAATCGTATAATTGACCGGCAAAGGAGCCAGGGCGTGCCAGTAAAGGGTGACGGCTGGATTTTGGATTTTGTAGCCGGCCAGGCGTAAGATGTCTCCCAGGCCAATGTTGGCCGGAGTGGCGGTGGAGGGAATATCCGCCAGGATAAGCTTGGGGCCTGGGTAAATTTTGGCATAGACCACGTCATGAATGGTGATAATTTTCTCCGGCTGCTGCGCCTGAAAGTAATGAATGATTTCGGGGCTGGGGGCCAGACGCTGCATCTGGGCCAGGTAAAGGACTACGTAATCGGCCCGAAAAGCAATATCATTGGTGTAAAAGTTTTCGCCGGCGCCGGCAAAGTAGGGTAACAGCGTCTGGGAAGGGGTCGAGGCGACGTATAAACGCTCGGCGCCAGCTTTGCCGTTAAGATAGGCGGCGACCTGCTCCATGCCCTCGCCCCAGCCCATCAGGGTCGTTCGCGCAGCACGCACCGGACCGCCCATGAGCGGGTTAAAATAGGTCAAGTAGTAAGGGTAGTAAGTGAAAATAGGGAGCATGTGGAGCAGGAGGAGGACAACAGGGAGTAGGGAGTAGGGAGTAGGGAGTAGGGAGTAGTTCGATGGGGGTCTGGGCTTGATAAAGGCGTAGGTCAGGTTGAACAGGCCGAACCAACCGACGGCGGCTAACAAATCGAGGAAAGGAAAGAGTGGCAATAGGTAGCGATCCTGTTTTTTAGGGCTGAGGATACCAAAGAGCAGCAGTGAGATGACGAAGAGCCAGAGGAGAAGAAGCGTGAGGTGGGAAGCGTGAAGCGAGGGTTTTCTTACGAATGCCGGGCGGTAAACTGTGAATATGAGTGAAAAAAGCACCCCTGGTAAAACCACCGGGGTCAGGCGGAAGGGAATAATGTAGGGATAGAACCAGGGGCCTGGGTCGAGCGTCGGCTGGCCGAAGAAGTAGACCAGATGGCCTTCCTCCACTTTGCCAAAAGTTTCGGACAGCATACGTTGCAGCGTGCCCAATGGGTCAACCCACATGGCCGGCCAGAGCAGAACAAAAACTGCCAGGGAAATGAAACCCCAGATGATGATGGCCCTTAGCCAGCGAACAGTGAGACATGCGAAGTTAAACGTTAAACGAGAAACGTGAGACGTAAGACGTGAGGCGTTAAGCTCGTGATTTGCTATTTGCCACCCTTCCAGCCCTGCCCAGATGAATGATAGGCCGATGACGAAAATCGCCATGAATTGGCCGGGGGCTTTGGTTAATGCGGCTAAACCGCCAAAAATGGCCGAAGCAATGAGATAGAAGGATGAAGGAACTGCTCTTGCGGCGGTTCGTTGGTACACTGACTCGCTTGCTTGCGCTGTGTAGATAAAAAAAGTCAGGGCGGACAAGCTCATAAAAACGGCGACCGGAGCGTCGCCGTGGGCAACACGGGAGTGAGCCAGAAAAAAGGGATCAAAGGCAAAGAAAAGCGCTCCCAGTACAGCGACTCGCTCCGGTAGCAACCGGCGGCCGAGCCAATAAACGGCTGGAACCGCCGCCGCAGTCAAAATCGCATAAGGCAGGCGATTGGCGACCAGCAGGGATAAAATGTCGCTGTAGATATACTCGGTAAAGGGGGGCAAAGACACGCCCCGGAGCCAATCCAGCAGATACTGGCCGGTCATGCCCAGGGCGTCAAGCCAGCTCATGGTCACACCGGGGTAAAAATGCCAGTAGGTGGCCCGCAAATCGCCCCGCAGGAAGGCGGCAATGACATCGCTGCCGGCAAAGAAGATATTGGTGTTCTCATCGCTGGTCAAGAAGAGGCGCAGCCCAGGCAAACGGGGAGCCAGGGCGATCCAGAAGAGCAGGAACGCGATGAGGCGGGGCTGGGTGAAACGGCTGGTGAAGGAATTTCTCATTGATAGTTGATTTCCCCCAGCAAAATGGCGTTTTCGCCGGAGGTATCGTTGGCGACGGGCAGGCGGGCCAGGGTGTCCAGTTGATACATCCCGGCCCACAACGTGTACTGGCCGGGGGGGAGATCGGCGGGGAGTGACAGGGTGAGCGGATCAATGACTGTTTCTCCGGGCTGCCAGCGGCTGGTAGGATAGACCCCGGCCAGCGGCAAGCTGTCCTGCTGAGCGACGGTAGCGCCGGCGTGGTTGCGTAAATGCAGAAAGATCGTGTAATCGGTGGTCACTGCGCTGCTTGGCCGCCAGAAGAGGGTCACGTTCAGGGCCGAAAGCGGGAGGGTAAGAGCAAAGTGAGAAGAATTGGACGTGACTGTCATCAAATCTGGCGCTGAAATTTGCAGCGTATACCCCATCAACTCAATGGCATTGCCCAAAGTCGCCTTGATCAGGGTTTCGGGCTGCTCCGGCAGGGGCATCCGGTCGGGCCGGGTGCGGAAAACCAGGGCGTTATCCTGGCTCCAGACCTGTTCCATCTGGCTGTTGAGTACGGCCTGCCAATCCCCGCGAAAGTAAACCGGCAGACGGATAGTGTCCAGCACAAACCAGACCCGCTCATGGGTATTGAGCGCGGCGTTAAAGTCGGCGGCCGTGCCAACCCAGGACGCGCCGGTCCAGCGGTCTACAGGTACGCTGTCTTTGTTGAGCAGAAATTGATCGGCGTCTGCCTGGACGGTGAAGCCGTCCACCTGGCTTTGGTAGAGCGCGGCAGCGGGGGTGTTCATGGTCAGCAGGGCGTCGCCGGGCTGCCAATTCTCATGTACCACCTTAAAAGCAGCCTCGTAGGACGGTTCGGGCGTAACCAGCGCAATCCGCAAATCGGGCAAACTCAGAACGGTGAAGATGACTAGTAACGCCAAAGCAACTACTGTTGGAAAAAAGCGTGAGGCGTGAAATCGAAAATTCCGCCAGGGGCGCGCAAGCGAAATCCAAAATCCAAAATCCAAAATCGCCTGGGCGGCGATGAGATAAAAAAGCGGCAGGTACATCACCAGGTAGCGCGGATTCTGCCGGAAAGGGTCCAATACGGTGACCATTTCCAGGAGGATGAGGCCGAAGATGAGCCAAAGGAAGAGGGTCGAGAAGGCGAGGCGAGGGGGCGAGGAGCGAGAGGGGTGCTTGATGAGTGGGCTTATTCGCCATTGATTGATGAGCCAAATGATCATGCCGATAGCAGTCGCCAAAACAGTAGCCAGCGCCAGCCAGAACAGATGGGGCGGGCCAAATTGTTCGGCCAGAAAATCCAGGACGGCCGGCCAGCTAAACGAAAAAGCGGTTTGGTATGTTACCGTCTCAAGCAGGGTGCGGGGGAGCGCACCGGTTTCTTCGCTGCCCAGGGCCGCCATACCGAGCGGTTGTCCCAAGCGTTTGACCCAAACGGCGATACCCACGACCACAGCCAGGGCCAGGACTTCCAAAATGATGATAGGGCGCAGGAACCAGATACGTGGTGCGTGGTGCGTGGTGCGTTCCAAGGGGAGGCTGCGCTCTGCTGGGTGGTGTATATTTTTTACGCTCCCCCGCTCATCTATCATCTCTTCGCTTTCTTGTTTCCTCGCCTCTTCGTTTCTTCGCCTCTTCGCCTCTTTAAAAGAGAGCCGGCCGACGACAACCATCGCGACAACCAACGGCGGCACCAGAGTCATCGCCCCAAACTGGGTGAGCAAGGTCGCCAGGAGGGCCAGCATGGCCCACCAGCGGTAACGCGCCGGAGCGGGATAAACGGCTCCCCGATAAGCCCAATAGACGGTGAGTAAGACCAGCAGGGTGGCTAGAGCGTACATCCGGGCACGCCCGCCCCAAACCATCCCTTCGGGGCTGAGGGCGAACAGGCCGGCGGCGAGGAGCGAGAGGAAGGTTGGAAGGTTGGAAGGTGAGAATTGATCGTTGATCGCTGACCATGGATTATTAATCCGGCGGCCAACCGAATAAATCAGGGGAATAGTTGCTGTGCTTAACAGGACGCTCGGCCAGCGAGCGAGCATTAAGCCCCAGTGAGCGGACTGCCACACCTCAAGGGGAAGGTTAATGAACAAAGCGGTAAATGGCGCAATAAGATAGCTTGCCAGCAACCCATGCTCATAAAACAGGCCGGAAGGTAAGCGCGGCAGCCCAAGTTGGAGAATTTGGCGGGCGGCCAGGACGGTCGTGTATTCATCAAAAAAAGGGTGAGTGGTGGTCAAGTAGTAGAGGCGTAGGGCAAAACCGGCGAGGGTGAGGCTGAGCATCAAGATGGTTTGTACGCGCATAAGCAAAGTTGACCTTAACCGATTAAGGCCATCCTAATTTCTACTCTCTGCTTTCTCATTTCTCATTTCTAATTTCTCTGGCCTGGCTCTCACTCTCTCAGCCGTGATGCGCTTATAAATTTCGACATACTGCTCGGCAATATAATCCCAGGCAAATTCTTGTTCGGCAATTTTTCGGCTCTCTTTGCCCATGCGCCGCCGCTCGTAGGGGTTGTCAATCAAGTCGGCCAGACGGTCGGCCAGGGCCGCGGCATCGTTGATGTCAACCAGGTAGCCGTTGACTCCCTCGCGCACCAGTTCGGCCAGGCCGGAAGCGCGGGTGCCGACCACCGGCAGGCCGCAAGCCATCCCTTCCAACACGGTGTTGGGCATGCCTTCCCAGGTGGTGGCCGTCACAAACAGGTCGGCTTGGCGGTACACCTCCATGATGGCAGGGCGGTCTACCCAGCCCAGAAAACGCACCTGCCGGGTCAGGCCTTTTTCGACCACTAAACGCTCCAGATTAGAACGCTGCTCTCCCTCGCCAGCCAGTTGCAGCTCGAAGTTATCTACGCCCATCGCTTTGAGACGACTGGCTGTTTCAATCAACATTTCGACATTTTTGAAGGCGTTAAGCCGCCCCACGAACAACAACCGGACGGGGCCATCGTGTTGGCGTTGGCGCGGTGGGGTGAATACGGACAGCTCAATGGCATTGGGAATGACCTCAATCGGCATGTCTGGAGTGGTTTCCATGGCGTACTCCCGCAGCCCATTGGAAACCGCCACCAGGGCATCAGCGTCGCGCCAGAGCCAGCGGACAAACGGGCGCAGCAGTTTGTAATGCTTGGCAAAACGTTTGACCTCATCCGAAGGCACATCCGCCCCCCGCAGCGAGATGAGATAGGGCAGCCCATAACGGCGTTTGAGCGCCCAGCCTATCGGACCATCGGGAATGCCAAAAAAGACATGGACCACATCCGGTTTAAACTTGGGCGTCTGAAAATAGCTGTGCCACAGGCCGCTTAACAGGAAGATGCCCATCTCAAAGGTTGAGCAATATTCCTGGCGTTGGCGCAGCACCGGAATGCGCTGCACCTCAACCCCATCAATAAACTCGACCCGTTTCAAGCCGCGGATGGGGTTGGTCAGCTCCCAGGTTAAGCCGGTGCTGCGTAGAATGAAGCCGGTCAGCAGCAGCAGCGTGCCTAACAGGGTAAAACCGTGATCGCTCAAATCCTCGTTGTAGGCAAACTTGGCGTAGACGAGATAAATCCAAAAACCCAGGCCAAGCAGCAGGCAGAGATTACCAAAAAAGGTATAAAGTTGAGTGGGCCGGCTGGTGATAACCCGCACCGTGTGGCCCATTTCCACCAGACAGGCAGCAATTTTCTGGCTGGCCTTGCCGCCACCGGCCCCAATCGGGGGGAATTCGTAATTGACAATCAGTATGCGCATTGAGATCCAGCAAGAACATTAAAACAACTTCTTAAAAGTTGTGATTTTTTATTCTATACCAACTGCCCCGGCTTGTCATATCCTCTAACCGATAAAGTAAAGATACAGTTCAACAACGCCGCCCGGTTGAAGATGTAATTAAACCGTGTTACAATATGATTTATAGTATCCCTATTTTTACTGAATTCGAATTTGCCAGGGAGTGAATTTGTGGGAAGACAATTGGACCGGATTGGAGTAAAAGGTTATAAGTCCATTCGGGAGTTGGACTTGGACCTAAGTGCCTTGAACATTTTGATTGGGGCAAATGGAGCTGGCAAAACTAATTTTATCTCTCTCTTCAAACTCTTAAACGAAATTGTCAGAGAAAACCTGCAAACATTTGTCCGTGTAGCTGGTGGTGCTGATACGTTTTTGTATTTTGGCGCAAAGACGACGAGTGAGATTCTAATTAAATTGGATTTCGGCGTTAATAGCTATGAATGCACCTTAGTTCCCACAGCTAATGATAGTCTAATTTTTGCTGATGAAAAAAGTTGGTTTCATAGGGGGCGATATATAGACCATCATCCAATACCATTGGGCAGTGGTCATAAAGAAACAAAACTTCACGAAATAGCGCGCACAGATCGCGTTACTCGCTATGTACTTGAGGCGCTACAGAGTTGGAAGGTTTATCATTTTCACGATACCAGCGATACAGCCAAGATCAAGAAGACTGGTGATATCAGTGATAACAAAATTTTGCAGTCAGATGCTTCAAACCTAGCAGCATTCCTTTATCTTTTACAGGAAAGATACCACGAATATTATCAGAAAATAGTAGCAACTATCCGCTTGGCTGCACCTTTTTTTGACAATTTTGTCCTTCAGCCAGATCGCCTTAATTCAAACAAAATTCAGCTTGAATGGCGTGAAAAAGGTTCCGATACTTATTTTAATGCCAATTCCTTATCGGACGGCACGTTGCGCTTTATCTGTCTAACCACACTATTACTACAGCCAAATTTGCCATCCACCATTTTAATTGATGAACCCGAACTAGGTCTTCACCCTTATGCCATTACCCTCCTGGCTGCGATGTTGCGGGGCGCTGCTGAGAAAACACAGGTGATTGTTTCTACTCAATCCGTACCTTTGGTTAATCAATTTGACCCAGAAGACATCATCATTGTAGACCGAGAGGGTGAACAATCAACTTTTAGACGACCCACTTTGGCCGATATGGAAAGTTGGTTGGAGGAATATGGCCTGGGTGATCTCTGGGAAAAAAATCTAATTGGGGGCCGCCCCCAACGATGAATCGTGTTTTGATTTTAGTTGAAGGTTTAACCGAAGAAACTTTTGTTGGAGAAATCCTCAAGCCACACCTTGAGAATAGAGGAGTAGTTCCTATTCCTGCCCTGGCTGTTACAAAGCGGGTCAAGAGTGGACCCAATTTTAAGGGGGGCATTGTTTCTTATGGCAAAATAAAAAATGACATTAAACGTTTGCTTAATGATACAAGCGCTGTTGCAGTTACCACTATGATTGATTTCTATGGCTTACCTTCAGACTTTCCTGGCTATCATACGATGCCTAAACAAGATAGTTATGCTAAAGTAGCTCATCTTGAAAAAGCATTTGGAAAAGATATTGATCACCACAAATTTTTTCCCTATCTTCAGTTGCACGAGTTTGAAGCGTTGATATTTGTCGCTCCCGAAAAAATCGCCACATATTTTCCAAACACAAACAAGCTCAATGAACTCAGACAGATAAAATCTACTTTTCACTCACCTGAAGAAATTGATGATGGCCCTGAAACAGCGCCCTCAAAGCGTTTGAAATCCCTTTTCCCAAGTTATGAAAAAAATTTATATGGTCCACTCGCTACTCTCGAAATTGGTCTTGCAGAAATTTGTCGTGAATGTGCTCACTTTAGAGGTTGGCTGGAATGGCTGGAGACACTTGGTTAGAGAATAGCTCATGACCAATCAAACCTTATTGTACGAAGCCCGCCAAAAAGCACTCGATATTCTCTATCGCTGTGTCACGCCGCATGGCTTTCGGGCCTCGGCCTTACCGGCTGGGTATCCCCAGGTCTGGACGCGAGATAACGTGATCATGTTTTTGGGCGCCCTCAGCACCGGCGATCCCAATCTTTGTGCCACCTGCCGGGCTGCCCTGGAAACCATGAGCGCCTACCAATCGCGGCGCGGCCTGATTCAACTCAACGTCAACCCGGATACCGGCTACATCAGCACCGAAAACGCCGGGGCGGTAGACGCCAATTTGTGGTATATCCTGGGTCACTACCTTTACTTCCAGGCCAGCGACGATTTGGCTTTTTTGCTGAAGCATTGGGCCAGCATTGATCACGCTCTTGTTTGGTTGGAATGCCAGGATATGAATGAATGCGGCCTGCTCGAAGTGCCGGAGGCCGGCAATTGGATGGACCTGCTGGCCGTACGCTATAACATCCTCTATGATAATGCGCTTTACTACGCCGCTACCCTGGCCCACCAGGAATTAGCTAAACGGCTGCCGCCAGGACAGGATTGCTACCATGCCAGCGTGGACGCCGCCAATATCCACGAACGAATCAACCTGCTGATGTGGATTGACCGCTGTTGGGTGGCCGAGCACTTTGCCGAGCATCTGGAGAAGCTCAAAACGATCCGCCTGGAATGGTTTATGGTGTACCATAATGTCGGCACTATCTCCAGCCGGCCGTTCTACCTGCCCTGGGTGGCTTTTCGTGAGTACGGGGACTGGTGCGATAGTCTGGGCAACCTGCTGGCTATTCTGACCGGCCTGGCCGACGGCCACCGTACCGAACATATCCTGCGTTACATGCGCCAGGTTGGCATGGCCGAACCTTACCCGACCAAAGCCATCTACCCGCCCATCTTCCCCAACGAAAGCAACTGGCGCGAGTATTACCGCAGCCGCAATTTGAATCTGCCTCACCAGTATCACAACGGCGGTATCTGGCCCATGATTGGCGGCTTTCACGTGGCGGCGCTGGTGCGCCACAAGTGGCTGAAAGAAGCGGAGCATTTGTTGGTGCTGCTGGCCGAAGCCAATCGCCAGGGCATGGATGAAGAGTGGGAGTTTAATGAGTGGATGCACGGCGAAAGCGGCCATCCCATGGGGTTTAGCCAGCAGGGTTGGTCGGCGGCGATGTTTTTGTACGCGGACTACGCCTGCCGAACCGGCAAGTTACTCCTGTTTGACGATTTGTTGGCCGCCAAACCGGCCTCTGTCGTCCACACCGAAGTCAACGACATTATTATCCGGCCCGGCGGCGGGCCAGTCTAACCCAAAGAGCGAGAGGGAGGGTAAGCTATGCATTAATCCCCTGGACTAAGGCAACTCCAAGAAAATAATTATCCAAAGTCCGTGATACGTAATGCGTGATGCGTGATGGTATCCAGGCAAGATTTCTTACGCATCACGTATCACGCATCAAGCCGGTGAGAACAATTGGATGATTTAAATCTTGGAACTGCCTAAAAAAAAGGCCTGGTAACAGGTAGCAGGTCGTAAAGCCCCGTGAAGATTACCTGTCTACCGTCTACCGTCTACCGTCTACTATTCTTAGAGGAGGAAAAGAATGTCTCGTCAGTACCTTAAATGGTTGAGTTTGTTGGCCGCGCTGACAGCCCTGGTCAGCCTGACTCTGGCTTGTAACCCGGCCCCAACCCCCGAAACAATTGTCCAGAAAGAAACCGTCGTCGTCAAAGAGACCGTCGTCGTCAAAGAAACGGTGGAAGTGCCGGTCGAGGTTACGGTGGAAGTGATCAAGGAAGTGCCAGCCGTCGAGTCCGTCGCGCCGGCCGCCATGAGCGACCAGAATTTGATCTGGTCGGTGGAAGGCGTCAATGAAATGCCAGGGCTGGACCCGGCCAATCCGCAAAATGCTCAATCTGTCCTGGCCATGAATTTGATTTTCGGTGGGCTAGTCAAGCTGGATGCCCAGTTAAACGTCATTCCGGACGGCGCGGAGAGTTGGCAGGTCTCGGAAGACGGCAAAACTTATACCTTCACCATCCGTGAAGGGCTAAAATTTGCCGATGGCGCCCCGGCGACAGCCCAGGATTTTGCCGACTCGATCAACCGCGCTTTGCAGCCCGAAACCGCTTCCTACGGCGCTTCATTCCAGCTTCAGCACGTGGTCGGCGCTACCGATGTGGCCGAGGGTAAGGCTGAAACCGCCACCGGCGTCAAAGTGGTAGATGAGCGCACCCTGGAGATCACCACCGACGATACGGTGCCTTACTTCATGGCCCAGTTGACCTATCCCGTCACCTTTGCCGTGCCCTTGAAGTTTATTGAGGAACAGGGCGCGAACTGGGCGGACCAGGCTTATGGAACGGGGCCGTTTCGGGTCAAAGAATGGCAGCATAACCAGAAACTGATCCTGGAGCCGAACCCCAATTATTGGGCCGGCCCGGTTGGCGTGGCCCAAATTGAACTACCCTTCCTGCAAGATTCGGAAACAGCCTACCAGCTCTACCGCACTGGTGACCTGGACATTATGGGCAGCCAGCAGAACCCCGTTCCGGCGGCCCGCATTCCCGAAGTCAACTCCTCGCCCGATTTTAACCAGGTGGCTGCCTTTGCCGTGCGCTATATCGGCTTCAACAACCAGAAAGCGCCTTTTGACAACGTCAACGTGCGGCGGGCCTTCGCCATGGCCGTTGACAAATCCACGCTGGCCGAAAAAATCTTGAACGGCTCGGTCGGGCCGACCGGCCGCATACTGCCGCCGGGCTTCCCCGGTTCACAACTGCCGGTGGAGGGTCTGCCTTTTGACGGCGAGCAGGCCCAGGCCGAGTTGGAGGAAGCCGGCTTTGACGCGTCTAATCCTTTGCCGCAGGTCACGCTGACCTACGGCGCCGAGGGTGATAACGAGCGCGTGGCGACTTTCTTGCAGCAGCAGTGGAAGGACAACCTGGGTGTGGACGTAATTCTGGAACCGCTGGAACTGGCCACCTTTAGCAAGAACCTGGATACCACTTTCCTGACGCCGGAGGAAGGTTTGCAGTTTTATCTGAGTATCTGGGGTGCGGATTATCCCGACCCGCAGAATTTTGTTTCGCAGCAGTTGCGGAGCGACTCACCCAACAACAACGGGCATTGGGAAAACGCCCAGTTCGATGAGCTGGCGAAGCAGGCCGATACGTTTACCGGCCCGGCGGAGGAGCGCTTCAAGCTGTACCAGCAGGCGGAACAGATTGCCGTAGATGAAGTCGGCTGGCTGCCTCTGTTTGTGCCGCGTTTCACCGTGCTCATCAAACCCTACGTCTCCGGCGTGGTTCCCACCGGCCAGGGTCTGATCGTTCCCGATTGGTCCGCCGTCCGCGGCCGGTCAGTCCAATAGCTTAATGAGGTAGGGGCGCAAGCCTTGCGCCCCTACCCTGCACTAAACAACGAGGAGTTCGGCATCCTTAGATGCCGAACAGGAGTCGCATCTGAGGATGCTCACTCCACACTCCAATCTTCCAATTTATGACCGATTTTAGCCGTCAAAAACCTTATCATCTTCACCAGCGAGCCATTCCGTGGTCACTCTGATTCGCCGCCGCCTGTTGAGCCTGGTTTTTGTTATCTTCAGTATTACTTTTTTGACCTTCAGCGTGGGCTACCTGGCCCCCGGTGACCCCATTTTGGTACTGTTGGGGCCTCGGCGTGATCCTGTCGTTTACAACAACCTGCGCCATCTCTATGGTCTGGACCAGCCCTGGTACAAACAGTATTTCGACTACGTCACCAATCTGCTGCAAGGCAACCTGGGTAAATCTTATCGCTACCAGAATCGAACTGTTAACCAGATTTTGGAGAGTGGGGTTGCGGTCTCATTAAAACTCGGCGGCACCGCCTTGTTGTTAAGCCTGCTGCTCGGGATTCCGGCCGGAATTATAGCCGCCCTCCACCAAGATACCTGGCTCGATCGGGCCGTCACTGTTTTTACCCTGGCCCTTTTTTCCATCCCCAGTTTCGTGCTCATCCCAATCATCCGGGCCATCAACTACTTTGTTTTTTACCAGCACAATCTGCCCTCGTTGCCGGCTGCCGGGTGGGGTGAACCCGTTCACTGGGTCATGCCGGTGCTGGTGCTCTCCGCCGCCAATGTGGGCTATCTGACCCGGCTGACCCGCTCCAGCATGCTGGAGACGCTGCGCCAGGATTACATTCGCACGGCTATCGCTAAGGGATTGCCGCCCAACCAAATTATCTACCGGCATGCGTTTCGCAATGCGCTGCTGCCGATTGTCACCGTCCTGGGGCCATCGGTTGCCTTTCTGGTCACTGGCGCTTTTGTGGTCGAGAGCCTCTTTGCTGTGCCGGGGATTGGTTTCATCGCCGTGCAATCTATCGGCCAGCGGGATTACCCGGTGATTCAAGGCACGACCGTGGTTCTGGCCATCGCCGTTGTGCTGATGAACCTTGTCACCGACATCGCCTACTCCCTGCTAGATCCTCGCATTCGGGCAAAGAGTTGATGATTGCCGCTAACCGCACTCCCCAAACCTCCATCACTGCTCCTCCCCCGTCGGCGGGACAAAGTTTTTGGCGGCACTTTGCCCGGAATCGGCTGGCGCTGCTCAGTTTTTGGTTTATTTTTCTACTCATCCTGCTTGCTACTTTGGGGCCAGTACTTTATCCGGTTGACCCCAACCACCAAAATTACGATGCGATTAACGCCTGGCCTTCGGCAGTGTATCCCCTGGGCACGGACAGCCTGGGACGCGATACCCTGGCTCGGATCATGCAGGGCCTGCGTGTCTCGCTGCTGGTCGCCTTTTACGTCGAGTCGATCAATATTGTTTTGGGGGCTGGTTTTGGCCTGCTGGCCGGTTATTTTGGCGGCTGGGTAGACCAGTTGCTCTCCCGGCTGGCCGACATGCTCTTTGCTTTTCCCGGCCTGCTCCTGGCGATTTTGGTGGCGGCGGTGTTTGGCCAGCCGGTCACGGAGCGATTTGGGGGGATTGGCCGTTTGCTGTTGGTGGCCGGGTCGCTGGCCCTGGTGAGCTGGCCGCTGATGGCCCGCTTTGTCCGCGGACAAACCCTGTCCCTCAGGGAACGTGATTTTGTCGAAGCGGCCCGGAGTATTGGGGCGCCCAACCGGCGCATTATTTTTATCCAAATCCTGCCCAATGTGGCCGGGCTGATTGTGGTCAGCGCCACCCTGGATGTAGCTGCGGTCATTGTCAACGAGGCGGTGCTAAGTTTGTTGGGCCTGGGCATCCAACCGCCCGACCCCAGCATTGGACAGATGATTCGCCAGGCAATTGAGTACCTGGAAGTCAACTGGAGCCAGGTCTTCTTTCCCAGCCTGACCCTGACCCTGATGGTGCTGGCTTTCTCCTTCACCGGCGATGGCCTGCGCGATGCCTTTGACCCCCAAAGTCGCAGGTAACCCGGCGCTAATGACTGACTCTGCTCACTTCTGGCTAAACTCCGCCCGGCTGGCCGTTATCCTCTTGAGCCTCTTGCTGGCCTGGATCACCTATCGCAGCCATCTACTGCTCAAAGAATTCCGGCCTTCATTCAACCTGCTGCTCGCTCCGGCTGAACTGATGGCGCGGCTGCTGCTCGTCGGCCTGTTTCTGGGGCTGGCCTGGTTGAGTGGTCTACCGGCCAGCCAGTTGGGCTTGACCAGTGCCTACCCGCTTCAGAGTATCGGGTTGGGCCTGGTAATTGGCCTGATGAGCCAGGTAGCCGTCAATGGGCTGATGCATTGGGCCATTCGCCGTTTTGGCCGGAATATTTACTCCCCGCTGGTGATCCGCAACATTCTGCCCCGCCGCCCTGGCGAGTGGTGGGGGGTAGCGCTGGCTCTTGTGCCGGCAGTGGCCATGGAAGAGTTGCTTTTTCGCACCCTCTGGCTGGGCGCCTTCCAAGAAATAATCTCCCTACCGCTGCTGGTTGTTGGAACATCGCTGCTGTTTGGGCTGATGCACCAACCTCAGGGCGTGTTAGGAGTGGTGGCGGCGGGCGGATTGAACGTCCTGTTAAGCCTGCTCTTTATCTGGTCAGGTGAGCTGCTTGTGCCTTTAACCGCGCATTATGTTATCAACCTGTTGCAGGTGGTGGTCGCATCACGCCAGCGGGAGTGGCTGGAAAATTATGAACATGAAATAGATACTCATTGACAAATGAGGGGGGAAGTGATATTCTTTTTAAGAACAACCTTGTTATGACAAGTCACGGAGGCAGGTATGGCCGTTTCCTATCCCGACATCATCGGCGAATATGTAAATAATCCGGAACGATTTGAAACGGGTGGCCTTCAATACGCCGGTTATTTTGAACCGGCCACCATCGCCCCGGAGCAGGTGGCTAATTTATTTCTATTTGTGCAAAATACACTCAATGTCCCCCTCACGGTCAACATTCAAGCCGGTTTGCCCCAAACGGGCGGACTCTTTGGCGGGGGAAAACCCATCCTTAAGGTTCTTGAGCCGATGTTTCAGCTTAAGTTAGCCGGCGCCGAGGCCGGTTTGCTGACACTGCCGGTCGCCACTACTGAACACGCCAAAGAGGGTGAGCACCCCCTGACCCTTGAAATGAAGGTGACGGGCGAGGGTCGCGGGCAAACGATCCGCCCGCCTCACTCCCAGAGCAAATTGGATGAAGGCCCCATTGATAGTCCGGTTGGCCTCAATCTGGTCAGCACCCTGGGCGCCACTTACACGGCCAAATCGGTTAAAAAAGCAACCTTTTCACTCAAGATTGAAGGCGACCCCGAACCGCCGGAACGCGCGCCGAAAATGAAATACACTTATCAAACCATCTGGGTTGAAGAGAATGCCGAATTTTTTACTCAGGCCATCCAGGAACTTAACATGCGCCAGGTCAAATTAAAAAATGAAATAACCCTCGAGGGCCTCTACGTCACGCTTTACGCCGAAAGTACCCTGCGCTTTGCCGACGCCGGTCTGCCCCTGCGCATTGGCGAGGCGATTACCCTGGCCAAAATTTTGACCTATAGCTGCCAATATTTCCTGAGCAGCCCGGATCGCTACAATGGTTTGTTAGTGCCGATGTGGGAGCGGGCGTTTGCGGAAGGACTGGATACGACCAACGCCCTGGACGTTATCCGTTCGGCGGGGTACAGCCACTTGTTGAAACTGGCCCTGGCCCTGAGTTTCGGCCTGGTGGCCGAGGCCATGGGCCGCCAATTCTGGCCGCTGCACGAGCGTCAAGCTGTGACCGACTTTATTGCCACCAGTATTGAATCGGGCCAGGCCATAGATCCGGAATTTCTCTACCTGCCTCTCTTGATGGCCGGAGTCCACATCTCTTCTAAGATCAAAATGGAAGGCGAGAATGTACAGCACAGCCTGGCCTTGATGAAAAAGGCGCGTGAAGCCAGGCGAGATTTATTTTTGGATGAAGATATGGCTCAGGCCAACCAAATATTCAACCAGATTATGAAGAAAGCGCTGGCCTAGCCTGACCCTCAATTGCCGGTGAGGCTGGCCAGGCGCGCTTCTAATTCGGCCCGCCGGGCAAGTGCGGCAGCGCGGCCCTCGTTCATCAGATTATCCAACCGGCCGCGAATCCCTGCTTGGAGTTCATCCCCACTCTGGGGGGTGATTAACAAAACTACTGCCGCACCGATAATCATTCCCCCGAAAAACCCGAGTACGAAATTGAAGACACGCATAATAAGTGCAACCTCCCTGTACCGTTGAACTTGCTGCCCCATTATACCACGCTCTCGCTTTTCATAAAAATGCTTCCCAAGCGGGGTGGTGCTGACCCAAGCTTGTCCAAACCCATCCCATGCGGTAGAATTTAGCCTAACTTATGAACCTTCATTCACCCTTCAATAATACTCTTATTATCATTAAAGGCGCGGGAGATCTGGCCAGCGGCGTCGCTTATCGCCTCAAACGCAGCGGCTTTCCGTTGATTATGACTGAACTGGCCGCCCCCTCGTTTGTCCGCCGGACGGTTAGCTATGGTCAGGCCGTTTACAGCGGCGAAACCTCCGTCGAGGGCATCGTCGCCCGCCGGGTAGCCAGCTCGGCAGAGGCCCGCCAGTTGGCTGCCAGCCCGGTGATCCCCCTTTTGGTTGACCCGCAAGCGGTAGCGATACCCCTCCTTAACCCCCAGGTGCTGGTGGATGCGATTATGGCCAAGGTCAACACCGGCACTACCCTGCACGATGCGCCCCTGGTCATTGCCCTGGGTCCGGGCTTCACCGCCGGGCAGGATTGCCATGCCGTCATTGAAACCAATCGCGGCCACTGGCTGGGCCGGGTGATTTATCCGGGCGGCGGTTTGCTCGGCAACGGCCAGGCCGAACCCAACAGCCATACCCCCGGCCAGATGAAAGGCGTCACCAGCGATCGCGTCCTGCGCGCCCCTGCCGCCGGACATGTCACTCCTCATGCCCGTATCGGCGACCGTCTGGTTGCCGGGCAACTGATTGCCAGCGTTGACGGCCACGAAATTCGCGCTGCCTTTACCGGCGTGCTGCGCGGCTTGCTGCACTCCGACGTGCCGGTTACCCCTGGCTTCAAGATTGGCGACCTCGACCCGCGCGGCGAAGTGAGCCACTGCTTTACCATCAGCGACAAATCCCTGGCTATCGGCGGAGGGGTGTTGGAAGCGATTTTGGCAAGCGAGGTTGTGCGTGAAAAATGAACCTTTCACACGCTTGGCGAATTACCAGCGGTGATGTCGTCGCCTTTGTGGGGGGAGGCGGCAAGACGACAGCTATGTTTCTACTGGCCAATGAGTTAGCCCCGCAGATGCGGGTGCTGACTACCACCACCACCCGTATTTTCGCAGCGCAGATCAAGCGCTCCCCGGCTCACGTCAGCTTTAATCCGGCTCAACAAAGCCTGGCCGATATTCTGCCTCTCCTGGATGATGCAATTGCCAGGCACGGCCAGGTCCTGCTCATCGGCCAGGCTGACCCCGCCAGCGGCAAAGCTTTTGGCCTGCCGCCGGAAATTATTGACAGCCTGGCCGCCAGCAGTCACTTTGATGTGATCCTCAACGAAGCTGATGGCTCGCGCATGCGGCCGCTCAAAGCCCCGGCGGCGCACGAGCCGGTCATCCCCGCCGCGACCACCCTGGTCGTTCCGGTCGTTGGGCTGGATGTGCTGGGCCGGCCGCTTGGCGATGATACCGTTCATCGGGCTGAGCTGGTTAGCCAGTTGACCGGCACAGTGCTGGGTCAACCCGTGACCCCCGACACTGTTGCTGCCCTATTATGCCATCCCGACGGTGGACTCAAACACATCCCCGCCCAGGCGCGAGTTGCCCCGCTGTTGAATAAAGTTGATTGGAAGAGTACTGGACTGGAGGGTTGGAAGTCTGGAAGGCTGGAAGATGGGAAGGCTCGCCTGGAGTATCTGGAGGCGGCGCGAGAGATTGCCGGCAATCTGCTGGCCTGTGAGCGAGTCGATGCTGTGGTGATTGGGGCGGTCCAGCAGGCGGCCTCGCCGGTGGTCGAGGTCCACAGCCGGGTGGCGGCGGTCATCCTGGCTGCGGGCGGCTCAACGCGCTTTGGCTCGCCCAAGCAACTGGCCCGCTGGGGGGATAAAACATTTATCGAGCAGGTAGTTGACAGCGCGCTGGACAGTGAGGCCAGCCCGGTGGTAGTTGTGCTGGGCGCCGAGGTGGAACAGTGCCGGGCGCTGTTGAGGAGTCGCCCGGTAGAAATTGTGGTCAATCCGGCCTGGGCAGAAGGGCAAAGCACCTCCATGCAAGCCGGATTGGCATCTCTTCCAGCTAACGTTGGTGGCGCCCTCTTTTTACTGGTGGACTTGCCCGGCGTCACCCCGGCTCTGCTCGACGAGCTTATCCAGCGCCACCGCGAAACGCTCGCGCCCCTGGTATGGCCCGAAGTTGAGGGCCAGCGCGGCAACCCGGTCCTCTTCGACTGGGCCCTCTTCCCCGAATTGCGGCAAATCCGCGGCGACACGGGCGGCAGGCCGCTGCTGTTGAAATATAAAGATCAGGCCGAGCGGGTATGGGTAGCGGAGGCGGGTATTTTACGGGATTTTGACCGGCCGGAAGATTTGGCCGCCTTTGGGTTGGGCTAACGGTGCTCACCGGCAATTCTGAGGATGGCGGCGAGGCTTTGCTCTACGTCGGCCTCCGTCGTTGCCCAGGAAGAGACGCTCATGCGCATAGCCGTGTGGCCCTGCCAGACTGTGCCGCCGCACCAGCACGTCCCGTCTGCCTGCACTCCGGCAATGATCCGGCGCGTCGTTTCCGCATCGCCGAAAGAAACCAGGACCTGGTTCAGTTCAACCTCGTTAAGGACAAGGTATCCGGCGGCCCGCAGCCCCTCGGCGAAACGGGCAGCGTAGCGGCAGTTCCGCTCGATGAGATCAGCCAGGCCCGACCGGCCCAGCGAAGATAGGGCCGCCCAAATCTCGACGCCGCGCGCCCGGCGGGACATTTCGGGCGTGTAATGCATCGGCTCGCGCTGGTCGCTCTGAACCAGATAGGCGGCTGTGGCCGACATCGCGGCGCGAAGGTGTTCGGGCTGGCGGCAGAAAGCCACGCCGCTGTCATAAGGCACGTTGAGCCATTTGTGAGCGTCGGTGGCCCACGAGTCGGCCTGCCCAACCCCGGCTGCGAGATGCGCTCGCTGCGGTGCTGCGGCTGCCCACAACCCAAATGCGCCGTCTACATGAACCCAAGCGCCCGCTTCGTGCGCAGCGGCGCAAATCTCCGCCGCCGGATCAAACGCGCCGGTGTTGACATTGCCAGCTTGAATGCAAACAATGGTGGCAGGGGACAGCGGAGGCAGGGCATCCGCCCGTATGCGGCCTTGCCCGTCCACCGGCACGCGGCTGACCCGTTCGCGGCCCAAACCGAGCAGGCTTAATGCCTTCAACAGGCTAACATGGACCTCATCCCCGACGACAACGGTGAGGGGGGGCGCGCCGAACAGCCCCCGCGCCTCTACATCCCAGCCCTGCCGCTCCAGCAGGGCGTGCCGCGCCGCTGCCAGTGCCGTAAAATTGGCCATGGTCGCCCCGGTGACAAAGCCGGCCCCGGCTGCGGGCGGGAGACCCAAAACTTCCAGCAGCCAGCGCAGCGCCACTTCCTCCAGCTTGGCCGCAACCGGCGACATCACCGAGAGGGCGCTGTTCTGATCCCATGCCCCGGCCAGCCAGTTGGCGGCCAAAGCCGCCGGTAGGGAACCGCCGGTGACAAAGCCAAAATAGCGGCCCCCGGCCGAGGCGATAGTCGCCGGGGAGCCAATTTCATCCAACAGAGCCAGGACTTGCTCCGGCCCAGTTGGCTCATCAGGAAGCGGTTCGTCTAATTGAAAGAGGCGGGCAATTGCTTCGGGGGAGGGAACAACACTCCGGTCAGTCAATGTTTCGAGGTAATGGCCGGCGCGGGCAGCGGCATCTTGCAGCAGTTCTTTCATCCAATACCTCTGTAGTAAGATTTTTTATCACCCTGCCACTGTAAACGAAATGCCGCCGCCTGTCAATTCTAACATTCAGGAGTCCAAAGCGCGCTTTGGACTCCTGAATGTTATCAACATTGAGTGCAACTATGCGGGAATGTTCACCCGCCGGATGATCTGCCCGTTGCTCTCCCAGTAGGTGATCTTGTTGGCAATCAACGGGTCATCCTGGGCCGGCTGGACATTGCCGCTGGTGTCCACGGCGCGAGTGGTGACGGTATGTTCGCCTGACGCGGGATCGGCCCAATTGAAGGTCCAGAAAACCCAGGCAGCTTCGGCCTGCTGGCTGCGGTCCATCCGGGCACGCTGCCAGGAACCCTCGTCTATCTTCACCTCTACTGCGCCAATCGGCGCTCCCCAGGCCGCCCCTTCGATGCGATAGCTGTCCCCATTGCGGATCACCCGCGCCGGGGCTGACTTCAGCAGCGCCCGCCCCACCGAAGTCTCGGTCCAGCCCGGCTCGGCCTCGCTTCCTGTTTGACGGATCGTCACGTAGTCGCGGGCCATAAAGCGATTGGCCAGGCGGGTATTCCAGACCTCGATCCGCTGTAGCCACTTCACGTTGGCAATGCCATACCAGCCCGGCGCAATCAGCCGCAGCGGCGCTCCGTTGCGCACCGGCAGCGGCTCGCCGTTCATCTCGTAACAGAGCAAATTTTCGGGCTGCATCGCCTCAGCCAAGGCCATGCTGCGGGCAAAGTTCTGGACCATTTTGGTCTCGCGCACAACCTCTTCGCCTGTGTCGGCGCCGATGAAGACCACTTCACTGCCGTCCGCCAGCACCCCGGCTTCCTCCAACAGCGGCGCCAGCGGCGTTCCGGCCCAACGAGCATTGCCGATGCCGCCGTTGAAGAAGGGCAGGCCAGAATTGCCCGAACATTCGATGGTGAAGGTCACTTCCTGGCGGGGACGAGCCTTGAGTTCGTCCAGGGTCAAAATAAGCGGCTTCTCCACCAATCCATCCACGGCCAACCGCCACTGGCTGGCGTCAATTTCGGGCCAGCCATAGTGGGCGATGCCAAAGAACTGCTCGTTGGGGGTGATCCACGAATCGAGCTCCTCCCAGACAAGCTGGTTATCAATGACCTCCGGCACGGGGTTCTCCTCGGGTTGATCCAGCCAGGGGAGGATTTCGTCGCCCGGCTGTAAAGGAGCGGCGACGGCGAAGCGGGCATTGAACAGGGCCATCGTCGCCAGGGTAGCGCCCCCGGCGGCGAGCAGTTCTCGCCGGGATAGGGTAGACTTTTGCATAATGTTCTCCTTTCTTGTAAAGACAAATACGGCTGTTCCTCGATCAACCGATCTGGAGTCAGGTGCAGCTTCTTCCCAACTTCATGATTACTCGCGACCGGTGAAGCGTTCGATGTCATCAGATTCTACTCTCCGGCCAACCACCTTTGCTCCCAGTGGGTGAGAGTTGTAGGGTCTGATCCATCAATCATCGGTCTGTCTGTCTCAAGTTCTTGCTGGGTGGGAATGGTATTATGCTTCCAGGGCTGATGTCTCGGCACCTGTTCGGACGAGATGAACTTATTTTCAACGACCGGAGTAATGTCACTTTCCCAATTCGCCTCAAGTTCAATTGGCTTCTTAGAAACAACTTTATTTTCGACAACTGGAACAGTCACAGCATCACTTACTATCTCCTCCGGTGGGGTGATACCGGACGCTGGTTCAGAAGCTGGCTTGGCGCCGCTACTCAAATCGAGAGGGGGTTGTGGCAGCACCTCATCCTCCCAGGCATTGTCTTGAGAGACCTCTACCGGCTGCTCTAATGGTCGTGAAGCTATTGGAACAGCCGTAGATTTATTAACCCCACAACTTACGATGAAAACTAGAGCAATAACTGCGAGAGCTAGATTTGTCATTTTGGCTTGATTAAACACGGCAACCCCCCTTCGTTTTGATGTTAAAAATGTGACTATTTTTGATATTAACCTGACTTCAGTTTACAAAATGACCGTTTGAGGAAGCGTTGAAGCTAACGTTTGATAAAAGCCAGTCCGTATCAAACGGTTTTTTGACATTGATCCTAAAGCCCCTAAAATTGAGGGGAGCAGCTTGTGTTTTCAAGTTTGGAAGGTTGAGCCACATCTCCATTTCTCAATTTCCACGCCTCGAGTCGTTCTTCTCCCCTATCCTTTAAATTCAGAGGCTGGCTAAAAATGACCCTCTTCGTTCGCCTGTTAGGCCCTGTCCAAATTAGCCGGGATGACCAGCTTGTTTCTCTGCGCGGCTTCAAAGTGGTGGCGCTGCTGGCTTACCTGCTGGTGACTGGCAAGTCCCACACCCGCAGACATTTGATTGATTTGCTTTTTGATGGGCCTGTTGATCCTAACGCTAGCCTGCGCTGGCTTCTGTCCGAACTGCGGCGCGCGATCGGTCCCGTTTACCTTTTGGCCGACCGGCAACAGATCGCCTTCAACTTTGATTGTGATTTTTGGGTGGACGTGACTGATTTTGAAGCGGGTCAAACCGACCTGTACCGGGGTGATTTTCTGGAGGGGCTAAATGTGCGAGGCGCGTATGGTTTTGAAGAGTGGACCCTCTTAGAACGAGAGCGGTTAAAAGCGAGCTATCAAGCCACTTTGATCCGACAGCTTGCGAATGGTCAAAGCAGTGGCGATGACCTGGTCGTCGTCGAAACAGCCCATAAATTGCTGCGCCTGGATAATCTGCAGGAAACGTGGTATCGCTCCTTGATGCGAGCCTACGCTCGACAGGGCCGGCCCGAGGCGGCTTTGGCTCAATTTGACCTGTGCCGCCACGTTCTCAAAACAGAATTAGGCGCAGAACCAGCCGAAGAAACCAGAGCTTTAGCCGAGCAAATCCAGGCCAGGGCATTAGAGCCTGCCATCGCTGTCTCCAGTCGGCGGCAGGACATGGTACCCAACCCCCCGGCCTTCCTGGAAGGATTAGACGAGCTGGCTGCAAGCAGAATGGCCAGCGAACGCGCCGTTTTCGTCGCTCGCGAGTACGAATTGACCCAACTGGACAGGTTTCTTAATCTGGCCCTGGCTGGACAGGGCCAGGTTGTTTTCGTCGTTAGCGACGCCGGCAACGGCAAGACGACCTTGGTCCAGGAATTCAGCCGCCGCGCCCAGGAGGCCCAGCCCGAGTTGATCGTCGCTGGGGGGAATTGTAACGCTTTTACTGGAGTGGGCGATCCCTATCTACCCTTCCGGGAGATTCTAAGATTGCTGACCGGTGATGTCGAAGCTGGCTGGGCTGCGGGAGTGATCAGCCAGGAGCAAGCGCGTCGTCTGTGGTCGTTGATGCCTGTGGCGGTTCAGGCTTTGATAGAAGCTGGCCCGGACCTGCTTGACATTTTTATCCCCGGTTCAGCCCTGGTCCGCCGAGCGGCAACTGGTGCACCCGCCGGGGCCGGCTGGCTAACTCAACTCAGGCAACTCATAGCCCGGCAGGAGGCCGGGTCAGGCCCCTTTCAGCTACAGCAGCCGGCTCTTTTTGAGCAATATAGCCAGGTCTTGCAGACGCTGGCCCGGCAGCATCCCCTCTTATTGGTTTTAGATGACCTCCACTGGGCCGATAACGGTTCCATCAACCTGTTGTTTCATCTAGGCCGAAGGCTCAAAGGCCAGCGCCTCTTGATCGTAGGGACCTATCGCCAGGCTGATATGGCCCAGGGCCGCGTTGGCGAGCGGCATCCCCTGGAAGCGGTGGTGAATGAGTTCCAGCGAGATTTCGGCCCGCTTCATATAGACTTGAACCAGGCAGATGGCCGCTCATTTGTCAAACTTTGCTGGACAGCCAACCCAATCGGTTGGGGACTGCATTTCAGGAAGCGCTCTACCAGCAGGCCCAGGGCCATGCCCTCTTCACCGTCGAGATGCTGCGCGGCATGCAGGAGCGGGGAGATTTGGTTCAGGATGGGCAAGGCCGGTGGGTTGAAGGTCGAACCCTGGATTGGGAGACCCTGCCGGCTCGGGTCGAGGGGATGATTGGGGAGCGTGTTGGCCGCTTATCGCAAAGGTTATTGGAGTTACTGAAAGTGGCCAGCGTCGAGGGCGAGGTTTTTACAGCAGAAGTGATCGCGCGGGTGCAGCAGATTGACGAACCACTGGTGATCGGGCAGTTGAGTGGCGTCCTGGACAGGCAGCATCGCCTGGTCAGAAGTAAGAGCAGCGGGCTGTTGGCCGTCGGGGGGCAGCGGCTGTCCCATTATCGGTTCGGGCACATTTTGTTTCAAAAGTATTTGTATAGCAGTCTGGATGAAGTGGAGCGGGTTTATCTCCACGAAGCTGTAGGCAAGGTGCTTGAACAATTGTATGAGGGTCAGAGCGAGGACGTGGCGGTCCAGCTTGCCTGGCATTTCGAAATGGCCGGATTGCTGGTGAAGGCCGTTGGCTATCTACAGCAGGCGGGTGAGCGGGCGATGCAGTTGTCCGCCTATCAGGAAGCCCTTGTCCATTTTAACAAGGGACTTGAGCTGCTCGAAACGCTGCCTGATCCGGCACAGTATGCCCAACAGGAACTCAACCTGAGCGTTGCGCTGGCCCATGCCCTGATCGTCGTAACCGGCGCTGGCGCTCCGGGCGTAGGACGTGCCTATATGCGGGCCCGAACACTTTGCCGCCAGATTGAAGCAACGCCTCACCTCTTCAAGGTGTTGTGGGGACTGTGGAACTTTTATATGATGCAAGGCGAGTCGCAGCAGACAGCAAGGGAACTGGCCGAGCAGTGCCTGCGCCTGGCCGGAAGCCTGCAAGACCCGGTCCTCCACATTGGGGCTCACGTAGCCCTGGGTACGCTCTCATTTTTTAACGGGGAAAAGCTAGCCTCAGCGCAAGCCCACCTGGAGCAGGCGCTGACCCTTTACGAGCCCCGGCAACAGGCTGCTTATATCTCTCTTTACAGATCCGATCCGGGCGTGTACTGCCGGCGTTACCTGGCCCTGGTCAGGTGGTTTCAGGGCTATCCGCAGCAGGCTCTGGAACAACTGCACCAGGCGCTTAACTTGGCCCACGAGCTCAGGCACCCTTATAGTATTGCGGGGACTCAAGCCGTGGCCTGCATGCTTCACTATTTCCGCCGGGAGGAGCAAGCCGTCTTGGAGTGGGCCGAGGAAAATATCGGCCTCTCGACCAGGCAGGATTTTTTAGACTGGAGGCTGCACGGAAGAATATTTCGGGGTTGGGCCTTGGCTGAACGGGGGCAGGAAGAAGAGGGGATTGAGCAGATACGTCAAGGTCTGGATGCCTGGTATGCCACCGGAGCACACTCGACGGCTCTGCTGGGTGGAGTGCATCTCAGAATAGAGCAGGGAACGGAGAGGATTGTTACCCTGGAAAAGTCTCTGGCCAGGGTGGAAAGAACCGGTGAACGCTTTTTGGAAGCGGAGTTGTATCGGCTCAAGGGAGAGCAACTGTTAAAGGATGAAGGCGGAAGGATGAAGGATGAAAGTGAGGCCGAGATGTGCTTTTGGCAGGCCATTGAGGTGGCTCGGCGGCAGGGGACCAAGTCGCTGGAACTGCGGGCGGTGATGAGTTTGAGCCGGTTATGGCACTCCCAGGGGTCGCAGGGCAAAAGGGAGGAAGCGCGGCAGATGTTGGGAGAGATTTATAGCCGGTTCAGCGAAGGCTTTGAGACGGCAGACTTGCAAGAGGCCAAGTCTTTGCTTGAGGAATTGGCGCGGTAATTCGGTAGACCGCAGAGGTTTGGAAAACCCCTGCGGTCTAAAATACGGAGGTATTGATGCGTATTGCCATCTTTGGAACAGGCGGCGTTGGCGGTTACTTTGGAGGGCGGCTGGCGGAAGCGGGGGAAGAGGTCGTCTTTATTGCCCGAGGGGACCATCTGCGGGCGATCCAAAGCCAGGGGCTGCGGGTTGAGAGCGTACTGGGTGATTTCACGATCAATCCAGCCCAAGCTACTGACGATCCCGCGAACGTGGGACCCGTGGATGTAGTGCTGGTCTGCGTTAAAGCCTGGCAGGTAGCCGAAGCAGTTCAGGCGATCCGGCCGCTGGTTGGCCCGGAGACGATGGTGGTGCCGCTGCAAAACGGGGTGGACGCGCCGGCAGAATTGGCGGCTGTGCTGGGAGAAGAGGCGGTGGCAGGCGGCTTATGCGGCCTCATCGCTTTTGTAGCCGGGCCGGGACATATCCGCCATACGGGCATCGAACCTTTTATTAATTTTGGCGAGTTAGATCATCGCCGCAGCGAGCGAATTGAGCGGCTGCACCAGGTATTTGCTCGCACTAAAGGAGTCCTGGTGGAGGTCCCTGCCGATATTAAAGCGGCGATGTGGCGCAAATTTTTATTGATTGCCACCTGGAGCGGGGTTGGCGCCGTGACCCGAGCGCCCATCGGGGTGCTGCGCAGCATGCCGGAAACACGCGAGATGCTGGAACAGTCGCTTCAGGAAATTTACAGCGTGGCCCTGGCGCATCAGATCGCGCTGCCGGCGGATGTGGTCAGCCAAACCCTGGCTTTTATAGATACCTTTCCTCCCCACGGCACCGCCTCCATGCAGCGCGATATTATGGCGGGCCGCCCTTCGGAATTGGCTTCGCAGAATGGGGCGGTGGTGCGTTTAGGCCGGGAGGTGGATGTGACCACGCCGCTGCATAACTTTATCTATTACAGCTTGCTGCCCCTGGAAATGCGGGCGCGGGGTAAAGTAGAGTTTGCTAATTGACGGAGTCCCAAGTATTCATTAGAGTTGTTGCTGATGAACCAGGCAAATCTTTGGACACAGATGAACACAGATTTCACGGATTTTTCTTTAATTTTTTGATCTAATCTGTGTTTATCCGTGTTAATCGGTGTCCAATTTCTATTGAGGAACGAGTTTCTTAGTGGTGCAGTATCTGGCTCAGGAACAGCTTGGTTCGCTCATGTTCCGGGTTGGCAAAAAATTCGGTCGGTGACTTCTCCTCAACAATGTTACCCTGGTCGAAAAAGATGATCCGGTTGGCGACATTGCGGGCAAAGCCCATCTCGTGGGTGACGGCCATGATGGTCATGCCGGACTCGGCCAGCTCCTGCATCACGTCCAGCACCTCTTTAATCATTTCCGGGTCAAGGGCCGAGGTCGGCTCGTCAAAAAGCATAATCTTGGGCTGCATGGCCAGGGCGCGGGCAATGGCGACCCGCTGCTGCTGCCCGCCGGAGAGCTGGCCGGGAAATTTGTGGGCCTGCTCCGGGATTTTGACCCGGGCCAACTGCTGCATGGCAATTTCTTCGGCCCGCTCGCGCGACCACTTGCGCACATGGATCGGGGCCAGGGTAACGTTTTGCAGTACGGTCAAGTGAGGGAAGAGATTAAACTGCTGAAAAACCATGCCCACTTCCCGGCGGATTTCCTGGATATTACGAATGTCGTTATTTAACTCGGTCCCATCCACAATGATTTGGCCCTTTTGATGCTCTTCCAGCCGGTTGATGGTCCGAATCCAGGTAGATTTCCCGGAACCGGATGGCCCGATAATAACCACCACTTCTCCCTCTCTCACCGTTGTGGTTACGCCACGGAGAGCATGATACTCCCCATACCATTTGTGAACATCGTTGCAGATGATGATACCTGTATCTGATGAGGCCATTGATTTTTACTCCTAATCCAATTTACGATTTCAGATTTACGATTAGCTACCCCAATCGTAAATCCGAAATCGTAAATCGTAAATTAATACTTGCCGACCCCTAGTTTGCGTTCCAGGTTCCGGCTGGCCGACGACATCGAGAAAGCGCAAATCCAATAAACCAGGGCCACAAAGGCGAAGGTTTCACGCTGCAGGCCAAACCAATCCGGTTGGGCGATGACAATTTGGGAAATACCCAGCAGTTCGAAAAGACCTACAATTCCCACGAGTGAGGTATCTTTAAAAAGGCTAATGAACTGGCCGACCAGCGCCGGAATTACTGCTCGTAACGCCTGGGGTAAGATAATTAAACGCATAGATTGGGCCGTACTCAAGCCGATAGCTGCCCCTGCTTCGTATTGCCCGCGCGGAATAGCCTGCAAGCCGCCGCGCACATTTTCGGCCAGATAGGCTGCGCTAAAGAGGATGACGCCGACCACCACCCGCAGTAAGTTGTTAATCTCCACCCCTTTGGGCAGGAAAATAGGCAGCATGACCTGGGCCATAAAGAGCACGGTAATCAAAGGGACGCCACGAATAAGTTCGATATAAGCTACGCTGAACGTTTTGATCAGATTCCCCTGGAAGAAGCGGCCAATCGCCCAGCATAAGCCCACGATGAGCACGGCCTGAAAAATTGCCAGACCCATCGGGGAGAAATTAATTGTCCAGATCGGCGGGTCTCTAAAAATAATTGGGACAGCCAGGGTAAATGGCCTTTCTGGAAAGTTACCCAGCAGCCAGTAAATGAGCAGGCCTATCGCGCCCCACAACCAGAGATGAGGCACCCCGCGAACCTGGCTCCGGCGTCCCAGCGCCAGCATCAGACCAATGGGGAATGAAACCACAATGCCAATGACGGCAATAAAGACGGTTAGCATAAAGCCGCCCCAGCGCCGGGTGTCAACCAAGTCCAGGGGACCACCGCTGCTGACGCCGCGCAGCAAAAAGTAAATAATCGGCAGAGAGGCTAACCAGGCCCAAACAAGCGGTCTGCGGATAGCTTTAAGAGGTGAACCAAAATTCCAGGCGAAAACACTGAGCACGGCCAGCGCCAGCCATAGGCCTAATGCCGCCCACACCCGCCAGATGGAATCGTTGGGATATTGGCCGACAGCAAAGAGCTTCAGGTTAGCCCCGACGACGCCCCAAACAGCGCCGGGGATCATGCTTTTGAGGCTGTCCACCGTCTCTGGATTGGTCTCAAACGAAGCGCCAAAAACTGTCCAGGCCAGTATCCCGCGAAGGGCAAAGATAATGAGTAACGCCAGGGCCAGGGTGGTCAGGGCGCCGAAAAAACCGGTATATAGCTTCTCCTTGAGCCATTGGATCAGCGCCGGCAGGCGATGCCGGGCCGTGCTATAGACGACCAGAACTGCACCCACGAACCACAAAACGACGATGAGCGTTGTTAAAAAAGAACCATTCGTTAGAAATAGAATCAGGTTGCCCAGGCTGGTGGGTTGGCCTTCCGGGGCCAGATGGTAGGATAGCTCAACCGGCTCGGCCCGATAGGTGGCCCGCACAATAAGCACATTGGCGACCACCAGGATAACGGCAAAAATTACTTTCCAGACGCTGTTAAAAACACTGTTTCTGAACCAGCCCGCCACGTCCAGGTCAAACTGCGGCCCTTCATCGAAAGCGGCAGTGGTTTTTTGGGTTTGGGTTATGGTTGCCATAGGTTAATGCTCCATCCGCGCAGCCCAAGACATCAGGCTGGCAAAATCCGATACCTTTAACGCTCGACCAAAGCTACTTTCTTATTATACCAATTCAAAAAGGCCGAAATAATCAGGCTGAGACTCAGATATGAAACCATAAAGATGATAATAACTTGCACCGGAAAGCCAGATTGGTTCAGAACCGTATTGCCCACGGCGACCAAATCTGGGTAGCCAATCGCAATAGCCAAACTGGAATTTTTGGTCAGATTAAGATACTGGCTGGTCATCGGCGGGATAATCACCCGCAGAGCTTGGGGCAAAACAATCAGGCGCAGCCGCTGGCCCTCGCTCAAGCCCAGGGCTCGAGCCGCTTCGGATTGGCCTTTGGACACCGCTAAAATTCCGGCCCGAACAATCTCCGAGGCAAAAGCGCCGGTATAAATGACCAGCCCGGCCAGTAAGGCAAAAAACTCCGGCGAGAGCTTGGTTCCACCTTGAATATTAAACCCGGAAGGCGCGGGGACGCTGACGATTAAAGGCGCCGCGTCAATGGGTACGATCTCGTGCTTGTCGGGTTCCTCTAAAATAGCGCGCTGGGCGGCCAATTCGGCCTCGGTGCCGGCTAACAAATCGCAGTCGCCGTCGGCATAAGCGTTAGCCGCCTTGGCCAGGGTGTTTTCGCTTTCATCGGCAATGGGAACATGACGCTGGCGAAGCTGGCTGGCGGCATTAGCCGCGGCGGGAGTTTCCTCTAGGGCACAAACGGTAATGGCCGCATCATCCAGTACCTCTAATTTAGCCTCTAAAGTATCAATCTGGGCGGCAACTGCTTCGATGACAACGGGTTCGGACGCCTCCTTTGAGACTGCTTCATCAGTTCCTTCAGTGTTGGCTGCGGCGTTTTCACTGCCTTCAGCGCCGTTTTCGTCGGTTCCCCCGGCCGCTTGAGCCTCAGGCACGGCTTCCTCTGCCACTTCTTCCGGTTCGACGGCCTCGAGCTGCGCTTCCAAATCTGCTCGCAGGGCGGCCACCGCTTCGGTTGAGGTTAAGCCCTCTATAGTTGCCCGGTCAACCCCCAACTCCTGCAAGGCATCTTCGTCAATCTTGACCAGGTAGATTTTTTCAAAATCGTCAAAACTGGTGATTTTCCTGGAGCTGGCGACCATAATGGCCTGGTTACTGCTGAAGTTGGTTGTCACCCACCAGCCAATGCCCACCACCAGCAGAAAAGCCACAATAGCGCTGCCAATTTTATTGATGGATTTACC
Source organism: Chloroflexota bacterium (assembly GCA_016860845.1). The sequence goes on along the minus strand of BOKF01000011.1, from coordinate 21,472 downwards.
CGTTTTCTCTTCCTGCCAGGTCTGCAGCAGCCATAGGACCATCACCAGAATAACGGCCAGCACCACAAAAGCCAGCCAGATGGGAAAGCTGGCGGTAGCAACCAGGCTCGGCAGGGCGACGCCGCGCTGGTTGAGATAAACAGGCCAGCCAAACGGCTGGACACTGTTCCTGACCGAGGGTAACTTTAGCACCACCCCAAAATAAATAAAGAAAAGCTGTACCAGCAGGGGAATGTTGCGCACAGTTTCAACGTAAATGGTGGCAATTTTGGAAATAAGCCAGTTGTTGGAGAGGCGGGCAATGCCGGTAACAAGCGCCAGAATGGTGGTGAGAATGATGCCGATGAACGAAACCCGGATGGTATTGACCAACCCAACCCACAGCGCCCGGCCAAAGGTATCGGTTGACTCGTAGGCAATTCCTTCGGCAATGTCAAAGGCGGCGGTGGTGTTGATAAATTCAAAGCCGAGTTGTAGCCCTTGAATTGTGGAATTTTCGATGAAGTTGGCGATGAGCCAACCCAGGCCCATTAAGACTAAGGCTATAAAAATAACCTGGCCGATAATCCCAAGAATTCTGACATCACGCCAGAAGGGAATGGCCGCTTCTTTAGGACCAGTAGGTTTGAGAGGGGGTGAAGTTGTGGCCATTTCTCACCTCACATTTACTGTAGGACAAACTGTCAGTTTGTCCTGCGCTATAAGATGCGAGAAACAGGACAAGCTAACAGCTTGTCCCACGTTGTTTATGATGATACAGCCCGGCTGTACTTAGGCCGGGCTGTATCTGGGATCCAATTACGATTTAGCGGAAAGGCGGGGCGTACTGAAGACCGCCATCTATGTATTGCGCGTTATAGCCGCGAGGCACGTTTAGGGCATCCGGCCCCAGGTGACGATCATAGATTTCGCCGTAGTTGCCGACCTGCTTGATGACCTGAACCATAAAGTCGTTCTCCAGGCCCAGACCCACGCCCAGGTCGCCTTCAGCCCCCAGGAGGTTGCGGATAACCGGATCCTCGGAAGTCTCGGCCATTTCTTCGACGTTTTCAGACGTAATCCCGTACTCTTCGGCAGCAATTACACCGAAGGTGACCCACTTGACGATGTCGAACCACTGGTCATCGCCATGCCGGACCGCCGGCGCCAGCGGCTCTTTCGACATGGTTTCGTCCAGGATAACGTGGTCGTCGGGGTTCTCCATTTGGGTTCGCTCAGACAGCAAGCCCGACTTGTCGGTGGTAAAACCATCGCAGCGGCCTTCATCATACGCCTGGCGGGTATCCACCGAGTCCTGGAAAACGACCGGCTCATAGTCCACGCCCAAACCGCGCATCACGTCGGCCAGGTTTTTCTCGGTGGTTGTCCCCTGCTGAACACAGACCGTCGCGCCTTCCATATCTTCCAGCGACTCGATGCCGCTGTCTGTGCGGACCATCATGCCCTGCCCGTCATAAAAGGTGGTCGGGGCAAAGTTGAAGCCCAGGGAGGTATCGCGGCTGATAGTCCAGGTCGTGTTGCGGACGAGCACGTCGCCTTCACCGCTTTGCAGCAAGGGGAAGCGCTGGGTGGCGTCGGCTGGAAGAATTTCATAGGCTGCGGCGTCGCCCAAAACGGCGGCGGCCAGGGCCTTGCAGAAGTCCACGTCAAAGCCGGAAAATTCGCCGCTGTCGGGGTCGAGATAGCCAAACCCAATTAAGTTAGGATTGCCGACGCACTTCAATACGCCGCGCTCTTGAACCGTGGCCAGGGTTTGCCCGGCGACGGTGGCGGTGGTCGCCTGGGTGGCAGGCTGCGGGGCGATGACTTGAGGAACCTGGGGGGCCGCCTGGGCCGGTTGAACTTCACTGGTCATCTTGAGGGCAGCCACCAGGGCAAAGGTAAAGAGAACAATTACAGTTACGGCCATAAATTTACGGATCATTGTTTTCGCTTCTCCTCTCAAAGCTAATAGATTTAAGGACTCCTTCTACTAAACGGATGGCGTTGGGTGCGCCAAAAACTACCACAGTGTTTGAAGGTCACACAACCGCTTGTTGAGTGCTGCTGCCCCCCTTTCAGTTGAAATATCAAACCGGCTGTGCCATTCTAATCTCGTTCCCACGCTTCCAATCCCCTTCCCATGCTTCGCGTCAATTTGGAATGAGATTGGGACTCAGTTTGGGAACAGGATTGAACCAGATTGGAAACCGGTTGTGAACATAACGCAACTTGATAATGAGTAGCCTTACCTCGCCCTTGAGGCGTGTCAAATTTTGAGCTTACGGGAATGAGAAACCAGAACCAAGGTCCAGCCAGCGCAAACGGCGGCTAAGGAAAACTTGGTGAAACCCCACTAACATCGGACAGCTTTTTGTGGTAAACCCAGGTGCGGTTGAGGTGACAGAGGAGGCAGGCAGAGAACCTGTTTTCAACTGACCTGGCACGATTATAACCGTAAACGCCAGATTGTCAACCCTCGCGCTAGGGTTGTCGCCAATAAGAGCGATGTGCTATAATGTCTAGCGGCAGGGTAGCACGCCCTGCGGCGCACCCGAAGGGGTGAGGTCGTAGAGTCGCATGATCTTCCCTGTCTACCGTCTACTGTCTACTATTTTCAAGGGAGTAAACATTGGCATCCAATCGTGGTACCCTCTCAACCAAAATATCCTCTCCAGAATTGGCCCAAATCCTCAACCAGGCGGCAGCGTTGATGCGGGTCTACAATATTCCGGTGATGACTCCTGAAATTTTACTGTTAGCCATGCTCAAAACGCCCGATTCAGCCGCCCAGCAATTGCTGCGGAGTTTTAGCCAGGAACGCGGCTTTGACTGGAACGATTTTGAGCGCGACGTGGAAAGAGCGGTCAGCGACCAGCGCTGGCTGCGCGGGGCCAACGCCGATCTCAAGGACGCTCGCTTTGATTTTGTGACCAGCGCCAACGAGCGCGTCCCTTTGAGTGAAAAGATGCTGGTCGTGCTCGACGAGGGGCTGACCCTGGCCAACCAGCAGGGACTGGCTCAGTGTAACAGCACCCAAGCTCTGGCGGTTATGGCCGGCCTGGGCACCCGCAGCGACCTGGCCCTCAGAAAGCGAGGGATCACGGCCAAGGCGGTTCAGGATGCTCTGAACCTGTCGGCTCTGCCGCTGGACTCCACCGCTCCGGCCAAAAGCCGGCCCACCGCCACCATTTATATGCGCCAGGATTTGCTGCTCAAGCTGGTCAGCCGGTTAACCATGGCCGGAAAGCGGCATGTCATCCTGGTTGGGCCGACGGGCGTGGGCAAACGCTCGCTGGTGCTGGCCCTGCGCCAGTTGATTGCCGAAGGGAAAGGGCCGGCGGGGCTAAAGGGGGTCGTGCCCATCAGCGAGCAGGCGCTGCTGACCAGCCCGGTGGAAGCGGTGCAGCAGGCGGTCCGGCAGGCCCAGGGCGGCGTTTTGTTTGTCCCCGACATCGCCCGCTTCTTTGGCGGCCTGCGGGCCGATTTCCGCGAAGATGCCTGCAACGAGCTGCAAAAAGCTTTCTTTAGCGATAATGTGACCGTCATCGGCACGGCCACCCCCGAAAGGTTCAACGAGCGCCTGAGCAAGGCCACCGTCGTGGTTGAGCAGAGCCAGGTGCTCCACGTGCCCCCGGCGACGGTTGACGAAACCATCGAGATTCTCAAAGTGCAGCGGCCGGCTCTGGAAGCGGATTACAATTTGACCATTGCCGACGCCAGCCTGGTCGAGGCAGCCCGCCTGGGCGGACGCTACTACACCGTCCGGCCCTTGCCCAGCGCGGCGGTTCATTTACTGCATCAGGCCTGCGCTATGCTGCGCATGAACCCCAAAATGAGTGTGGAAGCGCCGGTCAAAAGTGACAATCAGCTCGATCCGGACGACGTGATGATTGCAACCAGCATGTTGACCGGCATCCCGGTGACCAACCTGGGCGCGGATGAGCGTGACCGCTATGTCAACATGTTTGATCATTTGCGCAAGCGGATCATCGGCCAGAGCGAGGCTATTTTGGCCCTCAGCCGGGCGGTCAAAATGGCGCGGGTTGGCCTCAAGGACCCCAAGCGGCCCATCGGTTCCTTTCTCTTTTTGGGGCCGACCGGCGTCGGTAAAACCGAGCTGGCCAAAGCCCTGGCCGAGTTCATGTTTGGCACCGAAGACGCCCTGCTGACTTTTGACATGAGCGAGTTTATGGACGAGTCCTCGGTCAACCGGCTGATCGGCTCGCCGCCGGGCTACGTGGACAGCCAGGCGGGCGGCCAGCTTACCGAAGCGGTCAAAAAACGCCCGTACAGCGTTATTTTGTTTGACGAAGTTGAAAAAGCCAGCCTCAAAGTTTTTGACGTGTTTCTGCAAGTCATGGACGAGGGCCGTTTAACCAGCGGCCAGGGAGAAACGGTCAGCTTTAGTGAATGTGTTATTATCATGACCAGCAACGCCGGGGGGCGCTTTCTGGCCGACCCGCAGCTCAGCGAGGCGGCGGCCCGTGAACTGGCTGAACAGGCCGTTAAAGAGCATTTTAGGCCGGAATTTCTGAACCGGCTGGACGAAATTATCTATTTCCACTCGCTCAGCCAGGAAGATATGCGTCAAATTTTGGATTTGCTCCTGCGCAAAGAGGAAAAGCTCCTGGCCGGCCGCAACCTTCACCTGGAAATGACCGAGGGGGCCAAAAACTGGCTGCTCAAACAAAACGATCACCCGGAGTGGGGCGCGCGGCCGCTGCGCCGGCTCATTCAAAAGCACATTCGCGAGCCGCTGGCCGATTTTCTACTGAAAGAAGAACCCCCGGCCGGAACGATCATCAAAATGCAGGTAAAAGGTAAAAATCTGGAGTTTAAAACGATGCATCCCAGTTGAGCGAGAAAGGAACTTTGCCGGGATTTCGGGGAGGGGGGTGGCAGGACAAAGACGTAAGCGGAATGAGTTGCCTTCGGCCATATAGGATTTTTCGCCACGAATTACACTGATTTTCACTAAAAACCTCAGTTCGATGTTTTGTGTAAAATGGACAGGATTTACAGGATTAACAAGAATTTTGAACTTTTATGTCCTGTAAATCTTGCCGGAGGTCCTGTCGAGAAAAAATATCCGAACTGAGGTTAAAAGGTTTTCGTGCCGAAGGTTCGTTCGTGGCAAAGTTCTTGCTCAATGTATAAGGCTTCAACTGCTAAGGTAATCTCGGTGATCACCTCGACCAGCGGAGCGGTCAAAAAATCTGCATTTCTCCTGGATCACAAGGACGTGAACAATGGACTCCAACCATTTGAGCGCCGAAGCCATCACCTATATTCGGAGCGAAACGGAATTTAACCGGGCCAAAGTCAAAGGCTTTTTGGAAATGATGCTGGGGCTGATTACCGGCCACAACATGCATCTGCTTTCTTTCGACGAGGTCATTAAAAAATTAAACTTAAAGGAAGCGGCCTACCTGGGCGTGCAGGATATTCCTCTTGAGAATATCGCCGGCAGCACCGGCCGCTACGAGGATTTTACCCGCCATTTTCTACCCCGCAGCGGCAACGAACGAGAGAAAGAGCGCTGGCGCAACATTTATACCCTGGCCGAAACCGGCAAGGGCTTCCCCCCCATTGACGTGTATAAAATTGACCAGGTTTATTTTGTCAAAGATGGCAACCACCGTGTTTCGGTGGCGCGGGCGCTGGGCTGGGAGACGATTCAAGCCCATGTGACCGAGCTGCCCACCTCCATCTCGCTTGCGCCCGACGTCGAGCCGGACGAACTGCTCATCAAGGAAGAGTGCGCCTACTTTTTAACCAGAACTCGGCTTGATAGGACCCGCCCGGATTCTAAACACCATCTTGATTTTTCGGAACCTTCAGGTTACTGGCGGCTGTTGAAACACATCGAGCTGCATCGTTTCTACCTGGAAAAAGAGCGCGGCCAGCCCCTGGCCGACGACCCGGATACCGCTTTTCAACTGGCCGCCGCCGATTGGTACGATCACGTTTATTTGCCCATGCTCGAAGCGGTGCGGCAGATGGATGTTATCAAAGATTTCCCCGGCCGCTCCGAAAGCGACCTCTACATGTGGCTCATCCGCCACCAGGCCGCCCTGCGCGAACAGCACGATTTAGAAAAGATTGAACTGCCGGAGGCCGTGGAGGAATTTCTGCACTCGATTGAGGCGGCCCAGGCGTGAAATTCCAGTGGAACCACCTGGCCTTTTGGGTGGGCGCCGCCCTGCTGGTTGTGCTGGTAACTGTGTTTTACCAGCCGGCAACCGCCAAAACCGGCTCTTTGCTCGTCTGGCAGGATGGCGAGATTTATGTACTGGATGTTGACTCCCTCAGGCGGGAGCCGGTGGGACCGGCTGCTGCGGCTGCCTTGATCCTCCCCTCGCCGGGGTGTCTGGGCCGGGTGAAAGCGCCGTGCTGGGTGGCGGTTGGCCCCAAATTGTACTCAGTTGGCGACAGCGCTTCTCCTGAAATAACGGTTCCGGGAGAAGCTGAGGATGCGACGCTCAGTTGGTCGCCCGATGGCCTGCACCTGGCTTACGTGGATTTGGCGGCAAACAGCCGAAAATTTCAGTTGCGCCTCTTTAATGCTGTCACCGGCGAGAGAAAAACAGCGGCTATCAGGGTTGACCCTACTGTGACGGCTGCCTGGAGTAAGGGGTGTGCTGCCGGATTGATGGCTCCGACCTGCCAACTGGGTTATAAAGCAGGCCAGGCAGAAGCACTGAGCCAATCCTCGCCTCACCTGCTCGTTCCCGCCTGGGCTGGCGAACTGCGGCCAGATTACCTGAGCGGCTCTTGGAGTAAATTAGTGACGCTTACTCCGCTCACGGGGGTACGCCAAACCTGGCCCGTCCCGGTTGGTTCAATTTTTGAGCTGCGCTGGACTGCCGGCAATACCCTCCTTTACAGCCAGCCTCGAAATTATTTCCACCGGGTAAAGGACTACACCCCAGCCTACCAAATGTCGCCGGGCAGCCAGTTGGCCAATATGTCGCCCGACGGGCGCTATACAGTTTATTACGAACCCTTTACCCAGAAAGAATGCCAGGCCGAACGGCCCAAAGGCGGCTGCTGGTACCTGGGTATCTGGCTGTCCGATAACCAGCGCTCCAAAGAACGGCAGCTCATCTTCAGCCACGAGTTATCCAAAGCCGGGGAAGGCAAGCTGAATACGGACCCGTTCTGGTCGCCGGCCGGGGATGCCTTTGGACTGTTTCGAGAGGGGAATCTGATCTACTACGATTTGAAGCAACACGAAGCGGCCATTTGGTACCAATCTCCAGCCGGCCAGTTGACCTCGCTCCCGGTCTTTTCACCGCATGAAAAGGCCATCGCTTTGGTCACTCAGCCAGCCGGGAGTTCCTCTCAGTATCATTTGCTCGTCCTGAATCCTCAGTTTAAGCCGCTCGAAGTTGTCATTGAGGCGCATGAAGGTCTCCGGGTGCTGGCGTGGCTCCCGCACTACCCCCAATAGCTGGTAATCAATTTTCATCCGGTTTGCAATAATTTAGCCGAAACAATAAAGGCCAGCCATAGGCCAGCCCCCTTTATTCCTTTCAATTCTAGGTTGGTGTCACCACAATTAGAAAAGGTCAAACGAGCGCATAACGCCTGCGCGTAAGCTGCGCCCACGCAGACTTCGATAACCAGTAGCCCCAAAGTGCCAAAGGTGACTTCAAAAAATGCCGAGCTCGTGGCGTCAAGTGCAAGCGGTGGTTAGGCCGTATTTTGGACAGGCCACGACCACACCACCTTGAAAACTAGAATTCCTTTACTGTTTGTCGCTGAAATAGACCCCAATTAATTATTTATTGTTCCCTTCCAACAATTACAAGTGTTAAACCATAAAAGACTGATAAGAGTTCTGCGGTTCTTTGTAAGTATCTCGTCCGATTTCCCAGGTCGAGGGGCGGGTTTAGTAGATTCAATACAGAAAAATCAAATTCCCCTTCTTCTGCTAATCTACGTCTAACTGCCTGTGCTGTGCTATCGAATAGGTTCTGAGCAAAACCCATATTTACTGGCCTCCATAAATCGTGTGATGCTCTGTATAGTGACTCTATTTCTCGGCCAGGTATGGAGTCATCATGCTGCTTGGCTTCAGAGTGTTGCATCCAAGTGGGATTTCCCATTTGGAACGTGATATGATGTTGTTCTCCATCATTGATTGGATTACACTGAGCAAGTGGAATAAGCCGAGAATTGTCGACAATCTGGCGCTCAAGGAAACAGCTATTGAATGCACTTTCCCCATTGAATTCGGGTATAACATAAAATGTATTTGGATTATTTTGTGCGTGGCTCATCAACCGTCGATGTTGCAGACTTCCATTCCGACGATGAAGTGAAATCCTATAGTATGGGCTGTTATATGTTCCGTCAGCGATGTACTTTGAGTTGCGTCTTGTTAGATAGTCGCTCAACTTGAACTGATAGTAGAAGTCTGTACCCTGAAGGGGTAAGCGAGCATCCCAAGCGTCATTTACCTCCTGTTTCAGACTAGGTAATACAGGTGCAGCCTGTAAGTTTGCCCAGTATCTCTGTGTTTGTTCAAAAAGAAATGCAAAACCGAAAGTGAATTCTGAAATACCAGTTGACGCCATATTCTAAAATCCAATGTGTTGATAATTTCCAAATATTAAATCTGGGATACTGCAGTTGTGATAGAGAGCGGCCTAACGCCGCATTTCAGCGGCGGCCACGAACCCCCCAATAACAAGCAGCCTCAAAGTGCATAAGACTACTTCAATAAAAACCGTGCTCGGGCCGTCCGCTGCAAATGCAGACTGTGTGAAAACTATTTGAGTCTCCCACTTTATCGATAAAATTTCTCCAAAAATCACGAGTCTCGTTCCCAAACTAACCCAAGTGGGACAAGTATTGAAAATTGTAAACCGTCACTTTGAGTTTTTACACAGTCTGATGAGTTGTTAGCCTGCCTGTCTCGGCGAAGACGCGGAGGACATTGTACTTGATAGAAACACTTGTTCTGCCGGACTTCTAGGATTCCCCTTCGGATTTGGATCAAAAGGAACAGTTGGATACATCTTAATAACACTGTCTACCGTCCGACTTACTTCCTGGACAAATTCTAATACGCTTATTACACGAGCGATGCCAGGATGATCCTTAAAATATTCTTTGGCTTCGGACTTGATATTAATCATACCTATGTGTTTTGGGAGGGATAATTGATGGGCCAAATCATCTCTGACATTAGACAAATCTATAGCAATATCTTGATTAGAAAGCGAAGAATTAGGATCACGTAACACAAGCCAGGAGTTGTCAGCCATACGCGGCACAAATTCTTTAAACAGGTCTTTATCAGGGTAGCTCTGCCCAGCGCTACTAGGTGCTTTCGCTCGTTCAAGCGCTTCTGAAACCGACAATATGACAGGAAAAACTATTAGCATCGCTGCGAACCCGAGTTTTTGCAATGCACATGTATTCGCTTCGGTGAGGAAGTCGTTTATACTTTTTTGTGTATCAATCAATGTTTTGGTCATGTTCTGTTTCCTTTTTTAGGCGATACGCTTGGCAGGCTAACAATTTGCAGACGAAGCCTCCGTCCGATGACTTAGGACGGAAAGTTCATTCTCTGAGCCTTCCACACGGAAACTTCTGCCTTCATTGTAACCGAATTTGCCTTCTTTGGAAACGAATTTGGGACGATTTTCTTTAGCCCTCACCACTTACCTCCCCCACTACCGCCCGCAGCGCCTCCAACTGCTCCCGCACGGCGGCTTCGGCGGTGCCGCCGGAACTGGTGCGGCGGTCGGCGGCGCGGTTGAAGGTGAGCCATTGGTGGACGTCACGGTCAAAGAGAGGGCTGAACTGCCGGTAGGCGGCCAGGGGGAAGGAGAAGAGGGGCTGGTCCAACTCGATGGCCTTGCGCACAATCTCGCCGACTAGGTGGTGGGCCTGGCGAAAGGGTATACCCTTGCTCACCAGGTAGTCGGCCAGTTCGGTCGCCAGCATGGCGCTGTCCATCGAGTCATAAATTTTGGAGGCATCCACGGTCAGGGTGCTGACCACCCCGGTCGTAATGGGCAGGGTCAGCATGAGCGTGTCTACGGTATCAAAGAGCGGCTCTTTGTCTTCCTGCAGGTCCTTGTTGTAAGTCGAAGGCAGGCCCTTGAGGGTCGTCAGCAGGCCGGTCAAATGGCCGGCGACCCGCCCGGTTTTGCCCCGGATCAATTCGAGCGAATCGGCGTTCTTTTTCTGCGGCATCAGGCTGGAACCGGTCGAGTAAGCATCGGCAATAGCGACAAAGCCAAACTCGCGGCTGCTGTAGATAATCAAATCCTCGGCCAGCCGGCTGAGATGCACCTGGGTGATCGCTGCCCAACTGAGAAACTCCAGCAGGTAATCGCGATCGCCGACGGCGTCCATACTGTTGGTGGACAGCGCGGCAAAGCCCAACGCCTCGGCCAGAAAGGCGCGGTCAATGCCCAGCGGATTGCCGGCCAAGGCCCCGCTGCCCAGCGGCAGCACGTCCACCCGCCGGGTCAGATCGTCCAGCCGTTCCTTATCGCGCTGCAACATCCAGCCGTAGCTGAGCAGCCAGTGGGCGAAACGCACCGGCTGGGCCTGCTGCAAGTGGGTGTAGCCGGGCATGATGACATTAAAATATTCCTCGGCTTTGGCCAGGATGGCCTTCTGCAAGGCGACGACCTGCGCCCGCAGTTTGACAATCTGCCGCTTGAGCCAGAAGCGAGTATCCGTGGCGGCCTGGTCGTTGCGGGAGCGGCCGGTATGCAGCTTGCCGGCCACCTCGCCGACCAGCTCACCCAGGCGGCGTTCGACGGCGGTGTGAATATCCTCGTCGCTGGCTTTCAGTTCAAAGCGATTCTGGGCAAACTCGGCCCGGATTTCGTCCAGGCCGTCTTGCAGAACGTCGGCCTCTGCGGCGGTGATAACACCAGCGCGGGCCAGGGCGCGAGCATAAGCCATGCTGCCGTCCAGGTCGGCTTCCCACAGCCGCACATCAAAGTAAATACTGTCTTGGAATTGGCGCATGAGCGGGTCCGTGTCCCCGCTAAAGCGCCCCCCCCAGAGTTGAGTCATTGTTACTCCTATGACCGCAGACGGCAGACCGCCGACCGCCCATTAGTCATTCGGCAGTCGGCGGTCCGTGGTCGTTATTAATCCCGTTTAAACTTACTGTAATCCGGCTCCTCGTGTACCCCCCGGCGCACGCCTTCGATGTCGAGCATGGCCTGCACCTTCATCGGCAGGCCAAAGAGCTTGATGAAGCCCTCGGCGTCCTCCTGGTTGTAGACATCCTCTTCGCCAAAGGTGGCATAATCTTCGCGGTAGAGGCTGTAAGGCGACTTACGCCCAACCAGCATCACATGGCCTTTGTACAGTTTCAGCCGGACCGTGCCGGTCATATGGCGCTGCGTTACCGCTACAAAAGCGTCGAGCGCCTCGCGCAGGGGGCTGTACCACTGGCCGTTGTAGACCAATTCAGCATACTTGTGGGCAATCAACTCTTTGTAGTGCAGCATCTGCTTGTCCAGGCAAAGCTGCTCCAGAGCCTGGTGCGCTTCGACCAGAATCGTGCCGCCGGGCGTCTCGTAGACGCCGTGACTCTTCATGCCGACCAGCCGGTTTTCCACCAGGTCTACCCGGCCCACGCCATGCCGCCCGCCGATTTCGTTGAGCGTGGTCACCAGGCCAATCGGGCCTTTGGCTTCGCCGTTGAGCCGCTTGGGAATGCCCTCCTGAAAATCAATCTCGACATACTCCGGCTTGTCGGGCGCATCCTGCGGGTCTACCGTCATCTGGTACATGGCCCGCTCCGGCTCGATCCAGGGATCTTCGAGAATGCCGCCCTCGTGGCTGAGGTGCCAGATGTTGCGGTCGCGGCTGTAGATGGATTTGACCGTGGCCGAGACGGGCACATTGAACTCGGCGGCGTAGTCCAGGGCATCTTCGCGGGAGCGGATGTCCCACTCGCGCCAGGGCGCAATCACCCGCAGCCGGGGATTGAGCGCCTGGTAGGTCAGTTCAAAGCGAACCTGGTCATTGCCTTTGCCGGTGGCCCCGTGCGACACGGCATCGGCCCCTTCCAGTTCGGCAATTTCGACCTGCCGCCGGGCAATCAAGGGGCGGGCAAAGCTGGTGCCGAGCAAATATTTGCGCTCATAAATGGCCCCGGCCCGCAGTGTCGGGAAGATGTACTGGCTGATAAATTCTTCGCGCAAATCTTCGATATAACATTTGCTGGCGCCGGAGGCCAGGGCTTTGGCTTCCAGGCCGTCCAATTCTTCTTCCTGGCCCAGGTTGGCGCACATACAGACAACCTCACAGCCATAATTGTTGCGCAGCCAGGGCACAATCACACTGGTGTCCAACCCGCCGGAGTAGGCCAGCACGACCTTTTTTACTTTCGGTCGCTCTGCTTTTGCTTGGGGAGCATCCAGGGCCAGCCGGTGCTCCTTTTTCTTTTTATCTTTTCCCATGTTCTTCTCCAGATAGATTATTTAGGTTTAGATTCAGGGTGCAGGGTCGCAGAGGAGCAAGTCGCAGAGGAACAGGGTAATGGCAATGTTACCTGCTACCCTGCTACTTTGTCACCTGTCATGTTCTGCGGCGAATATCATCCAGCCGGCGGATGAGCGCTGCCGCCGCACTGGTCAGGGCAATCAGCTCCGGGGCCGAGAGGGGTTTGACTTCTTCTCCCTCCTTCAGATCGGCCGGCGCGGTCGCCAACAGATAAGCCACGCCCGCTCCCAGAATTGCGCCGATGATGCCGCCAATAACTAAAGCACGCTTCTGTTTGAGTTCTAACTCCATAGAACCTGCCTTCTTTCAGTTTGAATTTCGGGATAACAGGCGGATTATAATACACAATAACCATATTGTGAAACTCAATTCAAGCGGTTTCGTACTCACCACCCGGCTGTTATTTTTAACCTGTCCAAAAGGACAGGTTCTCCTAGAACATTTGTACGGTTAAAAACCAATCTTTTGGCTGATGGATAAATGGCCTCTTTGCGCTAAACTCACCGGAGATGCTCTTGCTTGACTGACCCAATTAATTTTTGGTTGGGGTTGCAAAGTAAGTAATGGAGTCCCAAAGCTCAGCTTTGGACTCCAAAACCATCACTTACAATCTAACCACTACCTAATTTTTCATCCGAAAATGCAGAAAAAGCCGCGAAAATTGAGGGGTATGAATTGCATAAGAAGCGAGAGTATCCACTTATCACCTTAGTCAAGGGGGAAATATTATGGTAACAAAGAATTATGCACCGCCGGCAGAGACCCATCTCAACACCCTTTCAATCCCGCAGCTCCGCGCTGCCCTGAATGGCCGGGTAATCGCGCCCGATGATGCCCGCTACGATCTGGCACGCACTGTCTTTTATGGGGGCATTGACCGCCGGCCGGCAGTTATCGTCCGGGCCGCGGACGCAACCGACGTGGCGCGCATTATCTCGCTCGCCCGTGAGACCGGGCTGGAGCTGGCCGTCCGCAGCGGCGGCCACAGTCTGGCCGGTCACAGCGTTTCTGAGGGAGGGATCGTCCTCGATCTTTCGGGCATGCGAGCGTTGGATATTGATGCGAAACAGCGCACTGCCTGGGTCCAGACCGGATTGACCGCTGGCGAATACACGGTTGCAGCAGGGGCCTACGGCCTGGCGACCGGGTTCGGCGACACCCGCTCGGTCGGCATCGGGGGGATCACCCTGAGTGGCGGCGTCGGCTACCTCGTCCGCAAGCACGGTCTTACGATTGACAACCTGCTGGCGGCTGACGTCGTGACCGCGGACGGCCAGCTCCTCCGCGCCGACGCCGAGACGCACCCGGACCTCTTTTGGGCAATCCGAGGCGGCGGCGGCAACTTCGGCGTCGCCACCCGCTTCCAGTTCCGGCTGCACGAGCTTGAAACGGTTGTGGGCGGCATGTTGATGCTGCCGGCGACGGCCGACATCATCACCTCATTCGTCGCTGAAGCAGAGGCCGCACCGGACGAGCTGTCAATTATCGCCAACATTATGCCCGCCCCACCCATGCCGTTCGTGCCCGCCGAGCATCACGGCCGGCTCATCATCATGGCCCTTATCTGCTACGCCGGTGCGGCGGACGCCGGCGAACGGGCCATCGCCCCCTTCCGGGAGCTGGCCACGCCCATCGCCGATATGGTCCGGCCGATGCCCTATCCGGAGATTTTCCCACCGGACGAGGCGGGCTACCATCCGGTCGCGATAGGGCGGACAATGTTCGTTGATGCCATCAATCGCCAGGCGGCGGAGACGATTATGGACCACCTCCAGGCCTCGACCGCACCGATGAGAGTCACGCAGCTCCGGGTACTCGGCGGGGCGGTGGCCCGCGTGCCTGCCGATGCCACTGCCTTCGCCCACCGGCAGCGGCGGGTTATGGCCAACGTCGCCGCGCTCTATGAGCGTCCTGATGAGGCGGCGCAGCACGAAGCCTGGGTTACTGACTTTGCGGCAGCGCTGCGCCAGGGCGATTCCAGCGCGTATGTCGGCTTTCTGGGCAACGATGGCCAGGCCCGGATCCGCGAAGCCTACCCCAGCGCAACCTGGGACCGGCTGGTGGCGATCAAGCGGCGCTACGACCCAACCAACCTCTTCCGGCTCAACCAAAATGTCCCGCCAGCGGCTTAGGTTCTGTTCTACCATCAACCCCAGATTCATCGCACCCTTCCCCCTGGCACGGCAAGTGCCAGGGGGAGACACAAATGTTTACTCTCCAACTCCCCACCCCTCCAACACCGCCATAGCCGCGCCAACGCCCGCACCAAACTCAACCGGCCGGCCCAGGTCGGCCAGGCTGCGCTCTAAAATGGCGAGCTGGGCCGCCAGGTAAGCCGGGTGGGCAGCTTTGCCCATGTGCCCCAGGCGGAACAACTGGCCGGCCAGCTCGCCGTAGCCGCCGGAGATCATGACCCCATAGTGGTCACGCATGTGATGTCGTAATTGTTTGTCCTCAATCCCTGCGGGCATCTTGACCCCAGTCACGGCCACCCCAGCGATCTCCTCCCGCGCGGCCCACAGCTCCAACCCCAGCGCCTTGACTCCGGCCCGGCAGGCTCGCGCCACCGCCGTGTGGCGGGCGGCAAACCGCGCCAGCCCTTCTTCAAGCACCTGGGTCAAAACCGACTCCAGGGCATAGACCAGGCTGACCGAAGGCGTATAAGGAAAGACGCGCCGCTCCAGCCAGGTGTCTTTCCAGTCCAGAATGGACATGAAACTCCCCCGCACCGGGCTGGGCCGCTTCTGCTCCATCACCCGCCAGGCGTCGGGGCTGATGGACATCAGCGACAACCCCGGCGAGCCGCCCAGGCACTTCTGCGGCCCGGCCACGGCCAGGTCAATGCCCCACGCCTCCGGGCTGAGCAGTTCGCCGCCCAGGCCGGAGACGGTGTCCACGATGGTCAGCACGCCGAACTCTTTAGCAATCGGCCCGATGTGCTGCACCGGGTTAACCGTCGCCGAGGGGGTCTCTGAATGGACGACGGACAAGAACTTGATGCCCGGGTTTTCTGCCAATGCCCGGCGCACGTCCTCCGGGTCAATCGCTTCGTTGTAGGGCACGGCCAATTCGACGGTTTCGCCGCCATACTTTTCGATAAAAAGCTGGTACCACTTGCCGAAAACGCCGGAAACGAGGTTCAGCACCTTGTCCCCCGGCGAAATCAAACAGGCCGCCGCCGCTTCCAGGCCCAAAATCGCCTCACCCTGCATCATGACCACATCGTAGCGGGTCTGAAAAACCTGCTGCAAGAGCTGGCAGGTGCGCTCATATAACTCGATAAAGGCCGGGTCGTAGTGGTACAACACCGGGCGGGACTGGTCGCGCAGCGTGCGCTCGGTCAGCTCTACCGGTCCCCCGGAAAGGGTCATGATTGGCCAATTATCCATAAGATTCCTCCTTATTTTTAGTCCACAGATTCACACAGATGCTCACAGATAATTTCTATCTTCTTTTTTCTTTTCCATCTGCGTCTATCTGTGTCCATCTGTGGACCCTTATTTTTCTAGCTCGTCCAACCGCTTCCGCATCCCTTCGGCATCGCCGATGGCTGAGACCTTGATTTTACCGGCGATAATATCCGCCCTGGCCTGCTCGACGGCCTGCTTGACCTCTGCCGGAACATCGCCGGGCAGGTCCAGCAGGCGCACCCCGCCGGAGGCGACATCCATGGTGTAAACCTTGCCAAATGCGCCGCTCTCGACATCGTCCAGCATCTGGCGGTAGAGGCCGCTGTAGTCAAACAAGACCGACGTCAGCAGCACATCGCGGTACTGTTTGCTCTTGTCGCCGATCACGTCAATGAAGCGGGCTTTTGTCCCGGCCTGGTTGTTGTGCTCCTGGATCGCCTGGATCATGCCAAACGAAGCGCCGTCGCCCATACCAAAGATAATGTCGGCCCCGGCGGCCAGTTCCGACTCCGTCACCCGCTTGGCCCCGGCGGCATCCTCATAAGCCGCCTCGCCGATGACGCTGTAGAGGATGTTCACCGCCGGGTCGGTCGCTTTGACCCCCTCGGCAAAACCGACCGTCATAAAATTCCAGGTCGGCGGCTCGCCGGAAACGACGATGCCGACCGTTTTGCTCTGGGTCAACCGGGCCGCCAAAATCCCGGCCAGGTAGGCGACCTCCTGGGCCTGTGTTTCGATATCGGACACGTTTGGCCCAATCGCGCCGGGATTCTCGACCACGGCGACTTTGACCTGGTTCTTGTTGGCAAACTCCGGGCAGACCGTCTGGTAGCCGCTGGCATGGCAGATGAGCAGATCAAAGCCCCGCTCGGCCAGGTCGCGCAGCACGGGGGTGATGTCATCGTAACCCAGGTTTTCGGCTACTTCCAGGTTAAAGCCGCGTTCCTTTTGCACCGCCGCCATCGCGTCCGCTGCCTGCTGGTTCCAGCCCTGGTCGGTGCGGCTGGCCGGCAGCAAGACCGCCACATTGGCCGCTTTTTCGCTCGCACCGCTGGCGACAGAAGCCTCGGAGGCTGCCGGCTGCGTTCCGCCGCAAGCGGCCAGAGTACATAGAATTAATCCTAACACGATCAATCCAACCCACTGGTGGAATTTCATCAGATTTGTCTCCTTCGAAATTAAACTGGAGTGCAAACCTCGGTTTGTCAAAAAGCCAAAGCAAGCTTTGGACTCCATTTTCATTATCGGTGGTGTGCGTTAGCTCGTGACGACTCCTCGGAAAATAGTTATTGTGCAAAAGCTAAGCTTTTGCACTCCTGATTTTCTATCTTACTACTTCTGTCCTCGGGTGTACGGGACGCCCAATGCCGCAGGCAGGCTGGTCCGACCGGCCAGCAGCACCAGGGCGACGATAATGCCGAGGTAGGGCAGCATCAAAATAAACTCCGGCTGGACATTCACCCCGATGATTTGCAGGCCGTTGGCCAGGGAGCGCAGCAGCCCAAACAGCACCGCCCCGATAAAAACCCGGTAGGGCCGCCACTTGCCGAGCATGGCGACGGCGATAGCAATAAAGCCCTGGCCGACGGTCATCCCGGGCACGAAAAAGTTCAGATCGCCGACCGATAGAAACGCGCCGCCCAGGCCGGCCATCATCCCGCCGATCAGAATCGCCAGGTAGCGCGTCCGGGCTACGTTGACCCCGGCGGCGTCGGCGGCCAGGGGACTCTCCCCGACGGCCCGGATTTCCAGGCCGAAACGGGTGCGGATCAGGATAAAGGCAAAAACGGCGACCAGCCCCCAGGCCAGGTAAACCACAAGCTGCTGCCGAAATAGAGCCGGACCGAGGATCGGAATACCGCTTAAGAAAGGGACGGCTATTTTCTGGGCGCTGACGGCCAGGGTTGGAAACTGCTGCCCGTACAAATCACGAAACAGAAAACCGGTCAGCCCGCCCCCAAAAATAGTCAGGCCCAGACCGACGATGACCTGATCTACTTGCAGGGTAATGGTCAGCCAGCCAAAGAGCAAGCCCAACATCAGGCCAACGCCCAGCCCGGCGGCGAGTCCCGCCCAGGTGCTCCCGCTGTTGAGGGCGACATAAAAGCCGCCAAAAGCGCCCATGAGCATCATCCCTTCCAGGCCCAGGTTGAGCAGCCCGGCCCGCTCGGCAAAGGTTTCGCCGAGGGCGGCCAGCAGCAGCGGCACGGCGGCAATCAGCCCGGCGCTTAAGAGAACGGCAACAAAATTTTGTACCAGTGATCCACTCACGAAACAGTATCAGGATTAACAAATTTTTTGACATGATTAACAAGATTAACAGGATTATAAGTAAGTTTCATCTTGTAAATCCTGTTTATCCTGTCTAGTTTTTATTTCCAGCAAACTCTATGATCAACCTCTTGGAGACCAGAGTGTACTCTTGATTCCAGGTTCAAATCAACAGCCAATTTTCGTGGGAGAGGTTAATCCACTTCCCCCAGATATTTCCGCTCGAAATAAGCCCCCACGGCCAGAAAAATAAGCATCAGGCCTTCCAGCATCGGCACAAAAAAGGCCGGGATTTGGGCGGTGCGGGCCATCATTTCCCCGCCAAAATCAAGGAGGGCAAAAAAATAAGCCAGGGGGATGACACCCAGACCGTTGAGGCGGGCCAGAAAAACCAGGGCAAAGCCGGTCAGGCCGTACATGGGATTCCACTCGCCCTGGAACAATCCTTTGACTCCCAGGACATCATTGGCCCCGGCCAACCCGGCCAACCCGGCGCTGGCCAGCATCGCCATAACCACCAGCCGGTTGACCGGCATCCCGGCGTGCAGTGCGGCTTTGCGGCTGCGCCCCAGCACCATCAGGGCAAAACCAACCGTACTATAGCGGAACATCAAATAAACCAGCAGCACGGCGGCGAGGCCCACGACCAGCCCCAGGTGAATCCGGGTGAACGGCAACGCGGGCAGGCGAAAGGCCTCGGGAATGAGCGGCATTTGCGGGGCCACAACGCTGGGGTCTCGAAACGGGCCTTTGACCAGCCAACTGGTCAGATAGACGGCCACATAATTCATCATAATCGTGGTGATAATCTCGTTAAGCCCGTAGCGCACCTTGAGCACAGCCGGCACAACTCCCCAGGCTATCCCACCGCCAACCCCAACCAGGGCGCATAAGCTGAGCATCAGAAAATAAGGGATAACTCCGGCCAGGCGGGGCGCGACCAGCCCCACCAAACTTGCCCCAATCAGGAACTGCCCATCCACCCCAATGTTCCAGACGCTGGCCTTCAGCGCGACCAGCAGTCCGGCGCTGACCAGCAGCAGCGGCGCCATTTTGATCAGGGTTTCGGTTAAACCGAAAGAACTGCCGATGCCCCGGCTAAACAAGATCCCATACGCCTGGACTGGGTCTTTGCCCACCAGCCACAAAAAAATACCCCCGCTGAGAAATGCCGCCACCACAGCCAGGGTCGAACTCAGCAGCGGCTTCAGGGAACGAGTTGACACAAGAGACATCATTGCGCCAACCCCAGCATCAGACGGCCAATCGTCGCTTCATTCGCCTGGGCGGCCGGCACAACATCGAGCAGGCGGCCGTTGTACATGACCCCGATGCGGTCGCTGCAGGCCAGCAGTTCATCCAACTCCGCCGAGATCAGCAGAACGGCCGTGCCTCGCTCCGCTTGCGCCCGCAGCGTTTGCAGCACAAATTGCGCGGTCAGAACGTCGAGGCCCTGGGTGGGCTTGTTACAGACCAGGATTTTGGGCCGCGCCGCCAACTCGCGGGCGAGCAATAACTTTTGAATATTGCCTCCGGAGAGCGTGCCCAGCCGCGCCCAGGGACCGGGGGTCACAATCTTAAACTGCTGGATCAGGCGAGCCGCATGCGCGGCGATAGCGCCTCGATTCAACAGCGTCCAGCGCGAAAACGGCGGCTGATTGACCCCCTTGAGCACCGCATTCTCGGCAACGCTCAAAGCCGGCACGCCGGCCTCACCCAGCCGGTCATCGGTCAGGTAGCCGACCCCTACCTTTCGGGCTGCCGCAGTTCCACGGTTGGCAATATTAACCCCGCTGACCATGATCTGCCCGGCGCTCACCCGGCGCTGTCCCGCCAATACTTCGCCCAGTTCCTTCTGGCCGTTGCCGTCCACCCCGGCGATGCCTAAAATCTCACCGGCGTGAAGTTCCAGGCTGATCCGGCTGAGCGAAAGCGTCTCCCGGTCGCTGAAAGCAGTCACCTCCTTCAGAACACAGACAGGCCTGGCCGAGAGGGACGGCCTGCTTTTAAGGGGCATCCTCTCCGAGTCGGCCAAAGACGGCGGCAGAGAAGAAGCAACTCCAAACATCAACGAGAGAATATGTTCCGTAACGGCTGCCCGGTCCTGCTGAGCCAGTCTATCCGGCCCCACCTCGCCGACCCGCTGCCCCTGGCGCAAGATGGTGATCCGGTCGCTGAGGGTCAGCGCTTCTTCCAGCTTGTGGGTAATGAAGACAATGGCCACTCCGGCCGCTTTAAGCCGGCGCAGAATCGCAAACAACTCGCTGACCTCGGCTGGCGTTAAGACTGAGGTTGGCTCGTCCAGCAGCAGCACCCGCGAGCCGCGAAAGAGCACCTTGATGATTTCGACGCGCTGCTGCTGCCCCAGCGAGAGATGCCGCACCTCCACCTGGGGCGAGACGGCCAAGCCCACATCATCCAGCAGCGCTTGCAGCCGCTGTTCGGCCTGGCGCAGGTTTAATACAAAACCAGACGGCCGGCCCAGCATGACATTTTCAATCACCGACAGCGTGGGCACCAGGGTGAAGTGTTGGTAGACGGTCCCAATCCCCCGTTTGAGCGCCTCGTGCGGCGAGGTCAGGGCCACCACCTGGCCGTCCATTAAAATGTGACCGCGATCCGGCTGGACCATCCCGGAGAGAATGTTGAGCAGGGTGGATTTGCCCGCGCCATTCTCCCCCAGCAGGCTCTGAATTTCGCCGCCGCGAATCGTCAGAAAAATGTCGTCGTTGGCCACGACGCCGGGAAAATGTTTGGTGATGCCGCGCAGTTCAATTAGGGCCAGGGGGGTCGAGTTCGCCACAGCGGCGGACTCTCCCTCAAGATGCGTTTGTGGGGGAGGAAAATAATTGTTCATTGGGCAACATCGTTGAGCGTGAAGTATATCACACGCGTCATAATCTGGGAATTAATTTGTGAGGCTTTATCTCGATTGGGCTGGACAAAATTCGGCAAAGCAGGAAGGCTTAGAGGTAAAGAGCCAGCTTAACCGGCCGGCCTTTTTTGCAGCAATTCCAAATATGAGGAGCTAGCATCCTCAGATGCGGCAACGTTCGGCATCTGAGGATGCCTCACTCCGCGAAATTGGCTCAAAATTGCTCACCCGGTTTCCAAATTTGGAATTGTTGCCTTTTTTGTTTGGAGATAGACGGGAATAGCAAGGCGTGGTACAATGGGAGAAAATCTTTTCGGTTCATCCAGAATTTCCGAGATACCCACTAGATATAGTAGGGTGCACCAGGAGCAGTAAAAAGGCGGTAGCCTTCGAGATCAAGAAAAAGGCGCTGAAAAAAGTGTACTAAGTTACGCAAGCCATA